>CAYPSW010000004.1:0-222163 GCA_964413685.1 uncultured Chitinophagales bacterium | reverse complement strand
TCAGTGAACTCAAAGAAACACACCCCTAACCCCTCTCAAGAGGGGAACTGCCTGGTGCGGCTTTGAAGAATTACTGCTTCAGAAATTAATCCCCGCTGCATTCATACCAATAAAAAAAGCCTGTCATTGCTGACAGGCTCGGTAATAAAAAAAGTTAATCAATAAATATTAAATCACTTTGACATTTATTGCATTTAGGCCTTTTTTACCTTCTGTTAATTCAAATTCAACTTGGTCACCTTCCTTGATTTCATCAACCAAACCGGATACGTGTACGAAGTACTCTTTCTTTGAATCGTCTTCAATAATAAATCCAAATCCTTTGGAGTCGTTGAAGAACTTTACTGTTCCTTTATTCATGTTATAATATTGATTAAAAATGCAAAGGTACGGTAATTTTTTAATTAGGTTTGTTTTTTTTAAATCGCTACCAGTATATTTTTTGCAAATTCGTTGAAGGATTGTAAAACGAAAAAATTTTCAAAGCCGCTTAAGACTGCTTGTTTTTATAAAATTGATTGACAAAAGTCAAAAACGAGTTACTTGAAATCATCACATCAGGTCGGTTAATAATCAGCAACTTAGGCTAGTACAATATCAATTTCAAAAACACGCACTTCAATATAATATTAGGGTATGGATGCTGAGATTGAGGAAAAACAATAAGCAGAGAGCTAAAGCATCATCAGGGAAAGAAGTTCTTGGATAAGTGCTCAATAAATGCTCAGAAAGTTAGACCCACACGAAGAGTCATTCGGTTGATTTGAAGTTGTTGAGTAGTAATTCCACCATTCCAATTGGTCGTAATGATGGTAGCGTGGGTGAACAGATAGCCTACACCAAATTGCCAGAAAGATTTTCGGCCTGTAAAATAACGCAGCCCTATGCCGGCATTCGCATAAAGTCCACCATGTCCGGATACTACCTGATTAGTCCATAAAAAGGCATAGCCGGTATTGGCAAAATAATAGGGTGTAATGGCCCGATGCAGCATATTACCCTCCAGCCGGATGAAAAGCGGTATCATAGGATTATCATATCTGCTGAAAGCATCAATCCCTGTACCGGCACCCAGTCCGAAATAAGGATTGAAATAATGCCCCATAATGATCTCCATGGCAAAGCCGGTATAGAAAGGAGACCAATTCCAGTTATCAATACCATAACCCGGATTAAAACCCAGTTCGTAGGTATTATAAAAACCCGAGTCGCGCAGGATATGCTCCGGGAGGTATTTTTTAATCCGGTAGGCAGACTCTTTCTCAATATGATTAACATCATTCATCGCCAAAACCAGCTGACTACCACCAACAATCTCAATAGTTAGGGATGAATCAGGAAGCAGCCGGATGATTTGACCACGGATAATATCCCCGTTTTTTAAATATACTACATCCTCGATATTTGATTGGGCAGAGCCTGAGAAAGAACAAGCTGTAAACAACAGAATAAGCAGATACTTCAAGTGATTTTTCATACGTTAATCAATAAATTATTGACAAATTATTGACGTAAAAATATAACATACTCAGGCAACTATTGTAATTTTATTTTCATCTTTACAGGTAAAGCGACATGTATTACTAAACATACTCAAACCATGAAAAAGCAATCATTATTTCCGGTTTTGTCTCTCATGCTGATGCTTGGTATTTTTCTCCAGAGCTGTCAGGATAAATGCACAGAGACCTATACTTATACGCTCTATCATCCGGTGTACAAAAGTGTAGCTGAAGTCAGAGCTGATGTTCATTTTGATGCTGCACAGGCACTCGTGAACCCCGGTAAAATATATGTCCGCGACAATCTTCTCATCATAAACGAAGTGGACAAAGGCTTACATTTTTACAATATATCCGATGCTTCAAACCCAGTCAATATGGGCTTCTTACACTTGCCGGGTAATATGGATATGGCCGTATATGGCAACTTCCTCTATGCCGATTCTTATTATGATCTCGTGGTATTTGATTTGGCCAATTCAGCCAATATTGAAGAATTAACCCGGCTGCAGGATGTTTTCCCAGACAGGCATTATGAAAATGGTTTTCAATACGATCCGGACAGTGGTGTAGTGGTTGACTGGATACCCGAACTAATCAGTATAGAACAAAATTGTAAGGTAGCATCTCCTTTTGTTGATTTCGGTGGCGGAGTGATAGTTTTTTCTGGTAACGTTCAAACAGTTGCAGATAATGGAAGTGGCAGGAATGCGCCTACAGCAGGCATTGGTGGTTCTATGGCGCGATTCACGATTGCATCCGCTATGTTGTATGCCGTTACCAATAGCAACCTGCATCCCTTCACGCTGGGCAATCCGGCTCAGCCTGATAGTCTGCCCATCGTGAACATCGGCTGGGATATTGAAACTATTTTTCCTTATGGAAATAATTTATTCATCGGTTCCAGAAATGGGATGTATATCTACGACATCACTAACCCGGGCAGCCCTATAGAAAGCGGACAGTTTTCGCACTATTACAGTTGTGATCCGGTCGTGGTTTCAGGAAATACAGCCTATGTAACTTTACGCTCAGGAACTGTTTGTGAAGGATTCAGCAATCAGTTGGATGTACTGGATGTCAGCAATCTTAGCAATCCGGCTTTAATAAAGACCTATTTGTTAAACAACCCGCATGGATTGGCTATTGATGGCTCTACCTTGTTTATTTGTGATGGAGATGAAGGGCTCAAGGTTTTTGATGCAGGCGATTTGCAAAAAATCGATAAACATCAGCTCGACCGGATAAAGAACCTCGATACCTATGATGTCATTCCTCAGCCGGATAAAAACCGGCTGATATTGGTCGCCAAAGAAGGTATTTACTTTTTTGATTACAGCGATCCGGCAAATCTTATTGAACAGTCGCATATCGCAGTCAATTAGTAGGTAGATTGCGATAAATTTACAGCTGGTTTCAAGCGAAGCTGAGCGTGAAGATCTCAGATAATGGAACTCCGGATCAGTCCCTAATTATAAACCACAGCCGGTAAAACAATGCCTGCGTAATTTCCTTTGTGAAGCAATTTAAGTGATTTAATTCTTCATGATCGGAAGAAAACAAGCTGGCTTTACAGCTAACATTATTCCGCTCCTTTCCCTAACTTTGATCTTTCATTTAAAAACCAAAGTTAATATTCATGAAATACGAACCCATTCCACAAAGTCTTTTCCTGAAAAACCGCCAAAAACTGGCAGACCGGATGACTGCCAATCACATCGCCATTTTTAATTCGAACGATATCATGCCCACCAATGCCGATGGTGCCATGCCCTTCCATCAAAATGCCGATATTTTCTACCTCAGCGGTATTGATCAGGAAGAGTCAATCCTTGTGATGTATCCGGATGCCCGGAAAGAAGAATGGAAAAATATGTTGTTTCTGCGCGAAACCAATGAAAAAATTGCCATCTGGGAAGGGCATAAATACACCAAAGCCGAAGCTACTGAAACCAGTGGAATTACCTCCGTGCATTGGTTTGCTGAATTTGAAACCATCCTGAAAACTATCATCTTCGAAGCTGATGGTGTTTATCTGAATACCAATGAACATTTGCGTAATAGCAGTTTGGTACAAACTCGTGATGATCGTTTCCGCGAGTGGATGAAAGAAAAATTTCCTTTGGTACAATATCGCAGTATTGCACCGCAAATGCACCGCTTACGATCTGTGAAAGAACCCGAAGAAGTAGCTCTGATTCAACATGCCTGTGATATTACTGAAAAAACCTTTCGCAGGGTACTGAACTTCGTCAAACCGGGTGTGATAGAGTATGAAATTGAAGCCGAAATTTTACATGAGTTCATTCGCAGACGCTCGAAAGGGGAGGCCTACGGAAGTATTATTGCCTCAGGACATAGTGCCTGTGTATTGCATTATGTTGAAAATAACAGAGCCTGTAAGGATGGAGATGTTATCCTAATGGATTTTGGTGCCGAATATGCCAACTATGCCTCCGATCTGACCCGCTCAATTCCGGTAAACGGTCATTTTTCAAAGAGACAAAAGGAGGTATATAATGCTGTGCTGAACGTACAAAAAGCAGCCATTCCATTGCTTCGTCCCGGTGTGATGCTCGATGATTATCATAAACAGGTAGGTAAGTTGATGGAGAAAGAGCTGCTTGATCTCGGACTTATCAGCATGAACGACATTAAAAATGAAGATCCTGCCTGGCCGGCATACAAAAAATACTACATGCACGGAACCAGCCACTTTATGGGCATTGATGTGCATGATGTGGGATTATGGTCAGAACCAATTAAAGCCGGATATGTGTTTACCTGCGAACCCGGCATTTATATCCCGGAGGAAAATCTGGGTATCCGCATTGAAAATGATATCCTTGTTACCGAAGACGGCCATATTGATTTTATGAAAAATACGCCCCGTGAAGCGGATGAAATTGAAGCATTGATGAACGCCTGATGCGATGGTATAAATACATTCCCAACGTCCTTACCTCGGGCAACCTTTTTCTTGGATGTCTGGCACTGGTCTATATTTTTTACGATCACATCACGGTACAGGTCAGTGGCGAGAGCTATTTTTTCAATGGTCACCTGGTTTGGGATAAACTATACCTCGGCAAAATGCACCTCGCAGCCTGGATGATTCTGCTGGCAGCTCTGATTGATTTCTTTGATGGGGCGGTAGCGCGCCTGCTCAATGCTACGTCTGAACTGGGGCGTCAGCTCGATAGTATAGCCGATATGATCACCTTTGGATTGGTCCCGGGCGTGATGCTCTATCAATTACTCGGAGTATCCTTGTTCAATTCGGTCGCGGCATTCAATCTGGGCATCGTCTTGTTTTTACCTGCTTTTATATTCACTATAGCAGCAGCATTTCGTCTGGGCAAATTCAATATCGATGAAACCCAGCGTGACCGCTATCGTGGCTTACCGGTTCCCGCAGCAGCCATTTCTGTGGCAGGGCTGGTCTTGTCAGTGTTCAGGCAGGAAAACTATTTCAGCGAATGGTTTACTCATCCGATAGTATTGTATATATTCATACTGCTGTTTTCTTTTCTGATGATTTCAAGGTTACCTGTGATAAAATTAAGCTGGAATGTGAAAGCCTATCCGGGTGGAAGAACAGCTTTGATGTTTCTGGTGACAGCCATCGTGATAAGTGTTGTTTGCTGGTGGCAATGGCAAATTATTTTCGGCCTATGGCCTGTCATCATCATGTTATATTTTATCATCTCTTCCTTAACTTTAAAAAATGCTTCATGAAATTTCTTGCTGAAATCAATGTAATGCCGTTGAAAGAATTACTCGACCCGCAGGGGAAAGCCGTAGCCTCGGGCATGAAAAATATCGGTTTACCTGAGATTAGCGGGGTTCGTATTGGCAAGCATATCCAACTCGAAGTAGAAGCTACTGATAAAGAAAAAGCCACTGAATTGGTTCAATCAGCCTGCAAAAAATTGCTTTCCAATCCGGTAATTGAATATTTTGAGTATGAAATTAAAGCGATCTAATCAACTCTCCCGGCTGATCCTGTTGGGACTTTTCCTGTTTTGCGCAAGCGGACAGCTTATTGCTCAGGATTTACAATACACATTGCTTGTCATTGATTCATTGACCGGACCTGACAAACTCGGCCGTGGCTATGTCCAGAAGGGTCATCTTAAAGCGGCTCATTTTATTGCCAACGAAATGAAGGAAGCAGGCCTGAAAAGTTTCGGAGAAGATTATTTCCAGAAATTTATGCTTGATGTAAATACTTTCCCTGATACCTTGCATCTGAGTATCAACGGACAGCCATTGCAAGCCGGCCGCGATTATCAGCCCTTCGCCTGTGACGGGCAAATATCGGGCATATTTCCGGTGAAATATCTGAAACCCGCCTGGCTCTTACATCCGGCCGTTTTAAGTAAAAAAATACAAAAGAAAAAAGATGCGGATACTTATTGGGTTCTGCCATTGATGCCTGAAAATTGGGATAAAGAGCAATCAAAGCAATATAGTGCTGTGGTCAATGAGCTCGAAAGAGGAAGCAATCTGGCAACCGGAGGATTTCTAGTCATGCAGCCCAAACTCACCTGGGAAATGAACCGGGAGCTTTGTCCTACTCCCGGATTTGATATC
Organism: uncultured Chitinophagales bacterium; assembly: GCA_964413685.1. Lineage (GTDB taxonomy): Bacteria > Bacteroidota > Bacteroidia > Chitinophagales > S012-47 > JAJRWN01. The sequence goes on along the minus strand of CAYPSW010000004.1, from coordinate 216,065 downwards.
AGGGCGGATGCTGTTCCTGAGAAAATTCATTCGGTCAGCATCGGGATTGATCATCTCCTCTTACAGGATCTTCAAACCCAAAATGTGGTCGGTTTTATTCCGGGAACCAAATATCCTGACAGCTTCGTGGTTTTCAGTGCTCACTACGACCATCTTGGTGCCATGGGTCCAGATGTGTATATACCGGGAGCCAATGACAATGCGAGTGGTGTTGCCATGCTGCTGAATCTGGCTCATTTTCTTTCGCAGGAAGATATGCGGCTGCCCTATTCTGTAGCATTCATCGCTTTCGGTGGTGAAGAATTGGGCTTATTGGGGTCAAAATATTTTACCGAACATCCGCTTTTTCCCCTTGATAAGATTCGTTTCCTCATCAATATGGATATGGTAGGCACCGGCAGTGAAGGCATTACCGTGGTGAACGGCCGGGTGTATAAAAAAGCCTATCAGCATTTAGTTGACATCAATAATCAAAGGCATTATCTGCCAGACATCAAGTCCAGAGGAAAAGCGGCTAACAGCGATCATTATTTTTTCAGCGAAGCTGGAGTTCCTGCTTTTTTTATCTATACCCGCGGGGGAATCAGTGCTTATCATGATATTTACGATTTACCTGAAACCCTGCCGCTTACAGCATTCATGGATTTATTTAATCTGTTGGTTGATTTTGTGATTGACTTGCCTTAAAGCCCCAGATCGAACCCAATGCGGATGACCGGATTGGCATAAGGGGTATAGGGACTTTCGAGTACATCATACAGAATCATGATATACATGCGGCTTTTTCCGATGGATGGAGTGAATCCTCCTCCGAGTAAGAGACCGGGAACGTTTTTGTTCACAAATGTCACATTCCCCAAATTATCAGTTTGCCTGTATTTCAGGAACAAGTCATTAAATTCGGCATGGGCAAAGAAAAAATTAAACAATTGATATCGTGCGAAGGCTTTGGGTCCGTAAATAAAGGAACTGTAGTTATAGATTTTATAATTGTAGTACTGGAATGTGAAACCCGGGCCGGCTGAAAAGCGGGATGTAACTTGAAATCCCAAAGTTGGTGAAAGATCGACATAAGTATATTCATTGCTGATGGCTGCTCCGAAACTACCGCCTAAATAAATCCGGTCTTTGAGAGGTGTTCCTTTAAGGGAGGGATCATAATCAGATTGAGCAATCAGTACCTGTAAACTACAAACAGATAGTATAATTGAGAGGATGAGTTTTTGCTTCATGATGCAAAGTTAACGAGTTTTAATAGGCTTTAGTCTGGAAAAATTTTACCGGGATTCAACACATGATTCGGATCAAAGACATCCTTTATGTTTCTCATTAATTGCAATTCTGCCGGACTGAATTGAATTGGCATATAATTACGCTGTACCCACCCGACTCCGTGCTCTCCGGAAATGGTTCCACCCAGTCTTTTTACGAGGATAAAAATCTGGCGAATCGCCACAGGAAGCGTTTCTTTCCAGTCACGATCTGATAAATTTCCTTTGAGAATATTAACATGCAGATTTCCATCTCCTGCATGACCATAGCAAATGGACTGAAAGCCAAATTCTTTCCCGATTTCTTTTACCCCGGCCAGCAAATCGGGTAATTCGGCCCGTGGCACCACAGTATCTTCTTCCTTATAAACAGTACGTGACTTAATGGCTTCGCCCACTTTTCGCCTCAACGACCAGAGTTGATCTTTTTGTGCCTGTGATTCGGCTATCAGGATATCTTTAGGATGAAATGCTTCGAGTACAGTAGCAATTTGCTCACATTCACGCAGGATGACTTCCTCATCATTACCATCTACTTCAATCAAGAGATGTGCTTCAATATCATCGTCCATAGGCAAATTCGTTTCACCAACAAAAGAGGCGGTCCATTCCAGGGCATCCTTTTCCATGAACTCAAGGCTGGAAGGTGTGATGCCGGCATGAAAAATAGCCGATACGGCCTCACAGGCCTTGGTGGCTGATGCAAAAGGTACGAGCATGGTTTTATCGAAGCGCAGGAAAGGAATGAGTTTTAAAACAATTTTGGTGACTATTCCGAGCGTCCCTTCGCTGCCAACCATCAGTTGTGTGAGATTATAACCCGTGGCATTTTTCAGCACATTGGCTCCGGTTTGAATCACATCACCTGTGGGCAAAACCACTTCGAGGTTCAGCACATAATCTTTCACAACCCCATATTTCACAGCCTTAGGTCCACCAGAATTTTCGGCAATATTACCCCCGATGAAGCAAGAGCCTTTACTGGCCGGATCAGGGGGATAAAACAATCCTTTTTCTTTTACGGCTTCCTGAAGCACTTCTGTAATCACTCCCGGCTCAACAGTAACTTGCAAGTTTCTTTCGTCAATCTGAAGAATTTTATTCAGCCTTTCGATTGATAAAAGGACGCCACCATAAACGGGTAATGCCCCTCCGCTCAAACCGGTACCGGCTGCACGGGGTGTCACCGGAATCAGATGATCGTTACAGCATTTCATAATCCGGCTGATTTCAGCCGTATCGGCCGGTTTTAGCACTAGTCCGGGCATGAATTGTAAGTCTTCTGTTTCATCGTGACTGTACGCTTCGCGGCCTTCTGCGCTGATGGCATATGATTCACCAACGATGGCAATCAGTTGTTTTTTCAATGCCTCACCCAGTAATCCAAATTGTTCCATGTTCAGGCTAAAATTAAAATTTTTTAATTGGCTGCTTAATAACGAATGCAAGGAACAATAATTTCCTGCAGAGGCGGATGCTTGCGGTTCCAGGTATAGAGGAGAGAAAGTTCGGTACCACCGCGAAACTGACTGGCTGATTTTAGCGATGAGAGATTTGTATCGTAGCTGATGAGCAGGCGCACCCTGTGGTAATCGGCACCAACTGTACTGATAAAATCACCCGAAGCCCTGCCCCATAAACCGGCAATAAGGCTTTCAAGAGGAAGATTAGCGGGTAGAAATAAGGCATTAGCACCGAGAATCCACTCGCTGGCTTTGTCCTGATTCATATAAATCAGCGCTGGATCGATAGCCAGGAAATCGCTGAGGAGGATATGACCACCGGCATGAGCCACCCATCGAAAATTGAGGCGATTAGCACTATTGATAAAAGATTCTTTAGGTTTCAACAAGTGGTTCAAACTGGCTCCGGCATACAACACACGATCTTCATCCACTTGATAGCTAAGGAGTAAACCTGCCTGCATGTCAGGATATTTGAGCGGTTGCTGTCCGGGAGGTTCACTGCTTATTGTGTTCGGATCGAAACCCGTTTGAGTCCATTGATCATCAAAAATTAGGGGAGCATAATCCAATTTCTTTTGAATAAATCCAGCTCCAAGGCCAACAATTGCTGACCATCCGCTGCCGAAGTCTTGCCTATAAGAAAAAGTTGCAAACGCTTTATCGCCTGTTAATTTACCATCACCGGCCTGATCGTGAAGGAGCCATAAGCCGGCACTAAATTGTTGGTTCAATGCACCGAAAGGCAATCGGGTATCAAAAAAGCCTTCAAATGTTTGATAAGGGACAGGAATGCTTCTGTATTGATCGCGATACTGTATGCCGGCCCGGTAATCTCCGGGAAACTGTCCTGTCAGGGCAGGGTTCATCATTAAGGGAGCAGCATAAAACTGAGAGAAATGCATATCCTGACTATCTGCCTGATAGGAAAATAAACAGAAAGAAAGCAGTATTATGGCTGTAAATTTTTTCATCTGATCAGGGTAAAGTTTCCTTTTTTATAAACCATATCGCCAGAATTAAGGGTGGCATTCAATACAAATACATAGACATCCATCGCCTGGGGCATGCCTTTGTAAGTTCCGTCCCATCCAATTTTTAAATTCGTGGTTGTGAATAATAATTGCCCCCAACGGTTGTAAATCTTCAGTTCGAGTTGATCAACACCTTGCCCCCGGGCATAATAAATATCATTCTTGCCATCGCTATTGGGTGAGAAAGCGGTGGGTACATCCACGATGGCATAATCGCTAATGAATATAGTATAGCAGATGGAGTCATCACAGGCACCTGCATTTTTGGCTTTCAGACAAACCTGAAAGTTTCCGGTATCCTGAAAAGCATGACTGGGGTCTTGTAAATTTGAGCTTGAGCCATCGCCAAAATCCCAATCGTAAGCACTGGCACCAGTACTCAGGTTTTGAAAATCAACAGTATCACCCGGATTGAGATATAAACTATCCCAGGTAAAATCGGCTGTAGCATTTCCGAATACCTGAACAGAAACTAAAGCAGTATCAGAAGTATGGCAATTCATCGTATCGGTTACAATCAGGGTAATCAGATAAGTACCGGGGGTAGTGTAGCTATGACTGGGATTTTCTGAAGTGCTGCTTTGTCCATCACCAAAATCCCATTGATAATTCATATTCTGCGATCCGGTATTGTTGAAGTTTACCTGTAGCGGACTGCAACCCTGTGTCTTGGGTCCGGCCACTGCCTGAGCTTGTACGATGGGTAACTGGAACTCAAATTTGGCAGCACCTTCATTGCAATTTGAGCTATTGTTATTAGCCGACCAGGCTCCGGGGGTATAAGGAAAATCGCTGTTGCCACCACAGCCGGCACAAACTGCTTCATAAATTATCCCGGTTTTATCAAAGCGACTGGTACCACCATCTACATGTTCGTGGCTGGTCGGGCCACCAAAAAAGGTCGCATATATCCGGCTTTGCATATCCTCTGATAATACCAGAAAATAGAAATCGCTGCCATCTGTGGTTAGTTGATAGGCATCAGGTGTGGTTGTATATCCGATGAGATTACCGACAGAGCCATTCACTGCACCGCCCCATCCGGCCATGTAAATCCGGCCACAAACATCGACCATAAAGGCTGTCGGAACAAATTCAGGATCGCCATCACTTTTACCGAAAACGGTTGATACCAGCAAAGTACTCAGGGTATTGTCCAGCTTTGATACAAATTGGCCACTACCGGGATTGCTGTAAACTCCTGCTGTAGTCGGATACGGGCCGGCTGTCTGCCCGATGATGTAAACATTTTGATTTACATCAAGGTCAAGGCCATAAGTCTGATCATAAAAAAAGGTACCGATATAAGTTGATTGCATCAGATTAGTCCCCTGTGCAGAAAGTTTCAAAACAAATCCATCGGCAACGCCACCCTGAAAGCTTGGATTAAGGCTGCCATTTGTGGTAGGGAAATCGGTACTTGACGTTCCGCCACAGACATATATAATATCATTTTTCCCAACCTTGGCTGAATATGCTGCATCATTCGAGCTGCCCCCGAGATAGCTGGACCAATTCAGGTTTTGAAGGTTTGCATCGAATTGAAAAATACAGGCATCCCATTGACCGGCATTCAACGGCTGGAAAGCTCCGGCTGTAGATGGGAAATCAGGTGAATTAGTACATGAAACTACAATTACCCGGTCATTGTCATCGACCAAAATTTCGCCCCTGGCATGATCGGCATAATTGTGATTCAGATTGCTTGAATAATTTAATCCGTCATTCCCCATGCCTCCGATGTACGTACTACCCAGCATGGTAGTGCCCTGTTCATTAAAATGAGAAATAAAAATATCGCTTCCGCCTAAAAATTCAACAGCTGTCAGATTAACGGTGCTGCCTCCATTGAAAGTAGTATCATAAGCACTACTGGTATGTGGGAAATCGAGTGAGGCTGTTGTGCCGTAAACCAACAATTCGTTTTGCGAATTGACGATCATGCTATGTGGAATCTCATTATGTGAACCTCCGAGATACGTTGAGAATAGTAAGGAATCACCGCTTGCATTGTATTTTGTTATCGAAACATCGCAACGATAGAAACCACTACCTCCGGCAAAATTGGTTTGAAAACTGCCTATCACTACCGGATAACCGGTAGCAAAAGCAATTCCACCTGCATAGAAATTTCCATCCTGATCGTAGGTTGCTGTAAAACCCCAGTTATCAGCCGTTGAGCCGGTATAGGTTGAAAAGGTTAACACCGGATCGATTACCAGAGGATATTTTGGATTATAATCATCCGAAAGATTGAAACGAATAATATCACCATCCAACTCATAGCTGCATCCAAGGGGTACTTTTTGTCCTTTAATAATCTGCCATGCAAGCGCTTGATGCATATAAAGCTCATTGACGGCAGTCTGGATAATAAGCTGCCCATTATCAAGCCATTGCCGTTCAGCTCCTTCAATTTTTATTTGAATGGCTGATGGATCAGCTCCGGCTTGCAGCACAAAATCATACTTCAAATGCTCGCCATATTGATACAGGTAAAGATTGGTCTTAGGATACAGATTTTGATAAATTACTTCCTTGTAAAGCGGCACATCTGAACGCCATGTTGATTCGCTACCTAAAAAGTAATTATGATAAGCCGGCATTTTGATTTTACCCGTCATAGCCGGCTGATCAGATTGAAGAAAACGAAGCTTTAATCCCGCTCCGTGTATAGTGGAAGGAAATTGTGCTGTGTGTTCCGGATCGTCACGATGATCATGAAATGCAGCCCAGTCATCAGGGTGCAGAAAAGAGAAGGTCATAGCATGATCTTCGAGAAACAGGGCACCTCCCCGTAAAGCAGCCTTGAATTGAAAAGCTTCAGGCCACTGCCCTTCATTTTTTACAAATAATAGATTCCCCTTTTGTTCAGCAGGAGCTTGATAGTAATACTCCCCGGCCGAAACCACATATCTGCTCAGGCTAAAAAACAGGCAAAAAAGAATAATTTTATTAAAAGACATTGTAGAAAAAAATTGGGGCGTCTTAATCAAAGATAAGAAATTTCATCAATTTCGGCTGTGAATTACTATGTATAGGAGACAAATATTTATTTTGTGGAGTAACTATTAATTTAGCACTATCATAATGAAACTCAAATGATGCAGAAAAAGGAAGATGGAAATCATATTGTAGCCGTCATTGGTGGTGCTACTTCAGGGGCTGAAGTAGCCATGCAACTTACAAACATGGACGTAGAAGTAGCTGTATTCGACCGGCATTTGCTCCCGTACGGAAAGATTGATGACGGTTTGCCAAGATGGCACAGTAAATTACAGCAAAAAGAATTCAAAAATATTGATTCAAAATTATCCCATCAGAAGGTAAAATATATTCCCGGTGTGAAACTTGGTAAAGATTATCAATTGGATGAAATTGTTCAGTGGGGTTTTTCACTGCTTGTGCTTGCAACCGGAGCATCTGTTGATCGCCCGCTCAACATTCCCGGTGTCGAAGAGGTTACTGATCTTTCTTTTGCTTATCAGAATGATTTTATCTATTGGTTCAATCATTATGAAGATGCCAATTATCAGGGAACGAGATTCCCGCTTAAAGATGGAGCGGTAGTGATTGGCGGAGGACTGGCTTCACTGGATGTAACTAAAATATGTCAGCTTGAAAATACAGTCAGAAAGTTGAAAATACTGGGGATTGAGACCGATGTGATTCACCTGGAGCATAAAGGGATACCCGCTTTTCTGGCAGAGCACAATATGAGTTGGCATGACCTGAATTTGGAACCTGCAAAATTATATTACCGAAGGAGATTACGGGATATGCCCTTAGCGGCTATGCCACCGGATGCAGATGATGTTACAAGGGAAAAAATTGAAAAAGTAAGGGAAAAAATTATCGAAAATGCTCAGCGTAAATTCCTTTTTGAGCTGCATCCCTTACACGCTCCGAAAGCAATGATTGTTGAAGCGGGGCATGTGAAAGGAATTATCTTTGAGCATACCGAAATAGTACAGGGCAAGGTAGTGATGACCGGCCAGGAGGTGGTAGTGAACACCGAGATGGTGATTAGTTCTATCGGCAGCATTCCTGAGCCTTTGCCGGGCATGACCATGGAAGGAGAATTATATAAACTCAAAGACAAGGAATCGAGTCATCTCGAAGGATACGATAATGTGTTCGTGGTGGGTAACGCAGTAACCGGACAAGGAAATATTCGGGCTTCAATGCGGCATGGGCGAGCTATCGGGAAAATGCTTTCTGAGAATCTGACACAGACCGGACCTGATTATGAAAAGCTAGTCAATTTAGCAAATATCCGGGTCGAGGAATATATGCAAGAGTTAAAAGAATACCTGACTACACTTCCACATCCTGATAAAGCAAGTTGCCAATTGATCAATGAAAAAATCAGGATGCTTCAACAATTAAATGGCTTTGACGGGAACTATGAAGGGTGGGTGGCTAGCCGGCTGGCCGAGCGGAAAGCTTAACGGATGAGTGTCAGGTTTCCTTTATAGACTTGTCGTTTATCATCAGGCAGCGTTCCGATGAAAATATAAACGTACACATCCAATTCCTGAGCCTTTCCATGATAGTTACCATCCCAGCCAAGGTTAATATCATCAGACTGGAAAACCATTTCACCCCAGCGGTTATAAATCTGTAGTTCTGTTTTCTTAAAACCACTGGCAATCACATAGTAAATGTCATTATGATTGTCGCCATTTGGGCTGAAAGCAGTTGGGATATAAACCAGTGGTTCATCATAGACTTCCAGATCAAGACAAAACGTATCATCACAACCCTGCTGATTTTTGGCTCTCAGGCAAATGGTGTAGATTCCGGCCTGATTATAGGTATGATCTGGATTTTCCAGTTGAGAATAGCTGCCGTCACCAAAGTCCCAGTCCCAGGCATAGGAAAGCTGGCTAAGATTAAGCATCTGTACCGTTCCACCAATTTTTAAATATGCAGGCTTGGGTTGAAAATCTGCAAGCGCATGATCATAGGTAGTGACTTGCAAAAAAGTAGTATCATGGTTTTTGCAAATCGAAGTATCAATAGCAATCAGTTGAATTGAATAGGTTCCGGGGTTGGTAAAAGTATGAACCGGATCTTGTTGATTTGAAACACCTCCATCGCCAAAATCCCAGATATAATTGGTGACGGGGCTGCTGTTATTTTGCAATTGGACATTCAGTGGTGCACAACCATCGGGAGGTATGGGCAATGCGGAAGCCGTTAAGATGGGTGGCTGAAGAACTTTAACGGTCAGGTAAGTTGTATCATACGAATTGCAAATAATGGTATCAAGAGCTACCAGCATCACCTGATAAATTCCGGTATCGGTATAGATATGTTGCGGGTTAGCAAGAATGGAAGATTGCCCATCGCCAAAATCCCAGTAATAATCTAAAGCAATTGATCCATTGCTGCTGAAATCAACAGTATATGGAGCACAACCTATGGAAGCGGGATTAGCCACTGCCTGGGCTTTTACTACGGCCAGTTGAAATTCAAATTTAATGGCTCCCTCATTGCAATTAGAACTGTTATTGGTCGATGACCAGGCACCGGGTGTTGTCGGGAAATCATCGAATCCCCCGCAACCGGCACAAACGGCTTCATAAATTACACCTTCTTTATCGAAACGACTGGTTCCGCCATCAACATGTTCGGCACTTTGAGGTCCGCCAAAGAAAGTAGCATACTGAAGGCTTTTGGCATCTTTTGATAATACAAAAAAGTAAAAATCGCTGCCATCTGTTCCTGATTGATAAGCATTGGAAGTTACCGGAAGGTTATTAGTGTTTCCTATCGAACCATTCACATTTCCACCCCAACCTGCTGTATAAATATTTTCGCATTTGTCAACCAGGAAAGCAGTAGGTGCAATATCAGGATCTCCATCGCCTTTACCAAATACGGTTGAATAAATCATAGTACTAAGTCCGTTGTTTAACTTAGATATAAATTGTCCGCTGTTCGGGTTGCTGTAAACGGTTCCTACTACAGGATAAGCTCCGGCAGTTTGTCCAAACAGATAAATGGCATTGTAATCATCAAGTTCCAGGAAATAAGTCTGATCATATTGGTTGGTGCCTATGAAGGAAGATGCCAGCAAGCTGCTGCCATTGGCAGATAGTTTCAAGGCAAAGCCATCAACCGTCCCGCCATTATACATAGTATGATAAGCACCTGAAGTTGTCGGGAAGTTGCTGCTTTCAGTGCCACCTGCCACATATACAACACCGGCAGGGTCCAGTTTTACAGAATAGGCCGCATCAGCAGCTGAACCACCCATGAAAGTACTCCAGGAAAGACTTGATAAGTCAGGTGGCATTTTAAAAACACAGGCATCCTGACTGCCGGATATATTGACTTTATAGGCTCCTGAAGTTGTGGGAAAATTGGATGACCAGGTGCAGGAGGCCACATAAACATTACTTGCCGCATCAAGCATAATTTCTCCCCTGGCATGGTCGGCATAATTATGATTCAGGGCATTTGCCTGATTCAATCCATCATTTGCTCCTCCGCCAACATAGGTGGATGAAAGCAATTGGCTGCCGGTAGTATTGAAATGAGCCAAGAAAATATCAGATCCTCCGGTAAAGGTAATGGCGGTCAAAGTTATCGAAGAGCCACCATTGAAAGTTTTGTCAAACGCATTCGTACTGGTTGGGAAATTAGAAGAAGCTGTTGTCCCCAGCACAAACAATTCATTATTATCGTTCACAATCATACTTTCAGGTATTTCATTACCGGAGCCACCCAAGTAGGTGGAGTAAACAGGGGCCGTTCCGGCACTATTGTATTTTGTAATCGACACATCGCAGGGATAAATACCCGAGCCACCCTGAAAGGAAGTCATCAGGCTGCCCGGTGTAATCGGATAGCCGGTGCCAAAGGCAATTCCTCCTGCATATAAATTTCCGGATTGATCATAAGTGGCAGTAAAGCCCCAGTTATCGGCTGTTGAACCGGTATAAGTGGAAAAGCTAAGTGTGGGATCAATGATTAATGGCAAAGCCGGATTGATCCCTTCCGGAAATTCATAGCTCAGGCTATTGCCGGATAAACGAAACCGGCAGGCTACCGGAATAATACCGGATGAGGATAATTGCCAGGCTACCGGCTGGTCTATCCACACATCATTCACCGAAGTCTTAATATGCAATCTGCCCGATTCAAGGATGATATCACCGGCATATTCAAACAGCTCGTGAATCTGCGCAGGATCTGCTCCGGCAGCAAGATGATACTCATATTTCAAATGACCTCCTGATTGATACCAATCTAAATTTATACCGGGATAGAGAGCACTATAGCTGATCTTTTTGAAAGATCGTACCCCGGAAGCCCAATGCGTAGGATCATCGCCAATAAAATAATTACTATAGGCTTTAAGCGCATTTTCTCCTTGTGGTTTTGCTGCTGGGTTGGATCCTTCGAAGGTCATGTAAAAACTGTGTGAAGGAACAGAAGAAGGCGTTTTGGATTTGGAAGCACCCTGTTCATGTTCAAAGTGCCAGGCCCAGTTATCGGGATTGAAGAAACGGAATGTCATTCGTCCCTGCTCAGCAAAAACAGCCCCTCCATTAAGTTCAGCTTTAAACTGTATTAATTCATTCCACTGCCCTTTATTTTCGATGAATTGCAGGTTTCCATCCGGATTAGGTGCAGGTATATCACCAGCATTAGCACTGATGTCAGGAAAGCATAAAAAAATGAAGATGCTAAAAAATCGTATTAATTTCATGCTTTAATTTATTGAACAGCCATTGGTGGATTTAAATGTATGGACTATCTCCATCAAAATTGTGTTTAAGGTACGCTTTTTTTATATCATCCATCCTGACAAACAGAAAATTAATATAATTACAGCATGAAAAAATCACTGACAGGACTATTGCTTTTTTTGAGTATTGGATTATCTGCCCAACAGGAAATCACGATTAAAGACATTTGGCAGAAAGGCATATTTATGCCGGATTATGTTTGGGGTATGCGAAGCATGAAAGATGGAGATCATTATAGCAAGCTGAGCTATGACGATGCACAGCATAGTGTTTCGCTTATTGCTTATAATTATGAAGATGGCGAAGCCAACGACACGTTGTTTTCAGATAAATGGGTATCGGAAAAACTCAGTATTTCCGATTATGCATTTAGCCGGGACGAAAGCAAAATTCTTTTATCCTCAGACCAGGAAGCCATTTACCGCTATTCCAGGAAGGCAAATTATTATATCTACGACAGGAAAAGCAGGAAAGCAGAACGCTTGTTTGAGGGTGATAAAGTTCGTTATCCAAGTTTTTCACCTGATGGCAGCAAAGTAGCTTTCGTTGTCAACAGCAATCTTTATTATCGGGATTTAAATAACGGACTGCTCATCCAAATTACAGATAATGGTTCAGCCGGTCAGCTCTCTAATGGGGCATCAGATTGGGTGTATGAAGAAGAATTGGTAATGACCCGTGCCTATGAATGGTCTCCCGATGGAAAAAATATTGCCTTTTTAAGGTTTGATGTAAGCGATGAGCCATCGTTTCTTATGAGCACTTACCGCGATAGTCTTTACCCACAGATTGAAACGATAGCTTATCCTAAAGCCGGAGAAGCGAATGCCAAAGTGTCTTTATGGGTTTACGATCTAAGTAATAAATCAAATAAAGAACTAGCTACCGACCCCGGTGAAGAATATTATATTCCGCGAATTCAATGGACCCGATCCTCAAACTGGCTTTGCTATCAGCGGCTGAATCGTCATCAAAATCATTTAGAATTGATTGAAGTGAATATTGAAACAGCAGAACAAAGAACATTGGTGGATGAGCATAGCGACACCTGGCTTGATGTGGACGATGATTTGTATTTTCTGGAAAATGGCTTGCAATTTATCTGGACCAGCGACCGAAGTGGTTTCAAACATATTTATTTGTATGACTTACAGGATTTGACGGTAAAACAACTAACAAAGGGGCACTGGCCGGTCACTAAATTTTATGGGATAGATGAAAAAAAAGAGGTTCTCTATTTTCAGGCAGCCTTGAGCAGCCCGCTGAACAGAGGAATTTGTTCAATTAAGTTAAATGGTAAAAAATGTAGACCCCTTCTCGATGAGAATGGTACCTGGAGCGGCCATCCATCTGTTGGCTTCAAGCATTGGCTATTGACCTATTCAAATGCAAATCAAGCTCCGATTATGAGCATAGCCGATAGTAAATTGAAAGAGATTCGGGTATTGATTGATAACCAACGGCTTCAGAATACGTGCAAAGCGTTCGGATTGACTGAGAAAACTTTTTTGAGTTTTAGCACTGAAAGTGGTACTTCATTAAATGCCTGGTTGATAAAACCTCCTGATTTTGATAAGAGCAAGAAATATCCTCTTTTCATGTATGTATATGGCGGACCGGGAAGTCAAACGGTTCAAAATAGTTGGGGAGGCAGCAATTTTATCTGGTTCGAAATGCTGGCACAAAAAGGATATGTTGTGGTATCGGTTGACAACCGGGGTACAGGAGGCAGAGGAGCTGAATTCACTAAGCAGGTCTATCTTCAATTGGGTCAGAAAGAAGTTGAGGATCAAATACAGGCAGCTCAATTTTTTGGCAGGCAAAGCTATATAGATGCAAACCGAATCGGTATATTCGGATGGAGCTATGGCGGTTTTATGGCAGCCAATTGCATCACCCGCGGTGCCGATGTCTTCAAAACTGCTATATCCGTTGCCCCCGTCACTCACTGGAAATATTATGATAGCATTTATACCGAGCGATTTATGCGCACTCCTTCAGAAAATTCACCAGGTTATGAAATCGGTTCACCATTAAATTATGCCGATTTACTGAAAGGGAAATATTTGCTGGTACACGGTACAGGGGATGACAATGTTCATTTTCAAAATTCTATCGAATGGATGAAAGCACTGGAAGAAGAGGGGAAAGATTTTGATTTAATGATTTACCCGGACAAAACGCACTCCATTTCTGGCAGCAAATACCGGATGCATTTATACAATAAAATGACGGAATTTATCATTGGGAACTTGTGATGATGAGTTGCCATTTGCAGTAGAAAAAAAATCATCAAGGCAGCTCAATTCAAATTTTCATAACTTAGGGCGTTTTTTATTGCTAAAAAGATATTTTAAATAAACCAAAAAACAGAAGAAATGACGGACGAAATGAAACATGCCGAAGCGATGGCATCGGGCAAAAAAGGTCACCCAAGAGCCTTGTATGTATTGTTCTTTACCGAGATGTGGGAACGATTCAGTTATTATGGAATGCGGGCTCTTCTCACACTCTATTTAACAGCCAAATTAATTGATGGTGGTTTCGGAATGGATCGGGAGTCTGCACTATCCATCTATGCAATCTTCACCGGTTTGGTATATCTCACACCTATTATTGGTGGTTGGTTTGCCGATAAAGTGTTGGGTCAAAGAAAAGCCATTTTTATTGGGGCTTTTACCATGGCATTAGGGCAATTTTTATTGGCTGCAAGTGCATGGATGGCCTCCGGAGGTGATGAAGTTTCAAGGCAGTTTATGTTTAACCTCGGTTTGGGTATTCTCATTCTTGGTAATGGTTTCTTTAAGCCGAATATCTCGACTATTGTTGGTGAACTATATGAAAAAGACGATCCACGGAAAGATGGAGGTTTTACCATTTTCTATATGGGTATCAATATCGGAGCCCTGTTAGCTCCATTTGTGGCCGGTACCTTAGGGGAACAGGTTGCATGGCAATGGGGTTTTGTAGCTGCCGGTTCCGGTATGCTGCTTAGTACAGTCTGGTTTGGAGCTCGGGCTCGCTTGTTGGGTAACAAGGGAATGGCTCCAAATGTTGACACTGAAAGAACCGGCTTAAACGGAAAAGATTGGTTTGACATTTTGTTGTATTTCCTGGGGAATATTGTAGTCGTTTTCGGACTGCTTAAATTATTGGATGTCATATCTTCCGGTGCTGCAAGTACCATGTTTATTACAATCGGTGTCTTGCTGGGTATGTTTATTCTCTATTCGATAATCAGGGGAACAAATGGTTCGAATGAATGGAGTCGGGTTGGAGTTATTATTGTTCTTGCCTTTTTCAATGTGGTTTTTTGGGCAGGTTTCGAACAAGCCGGTGGTACCTTTAATTTATTTGCTGATGAAAATACAAACCGGCATGTCTTAGGGTTTTTAATACCTGCCACATGGTTTCAAAATATCAATCCTATTTTAATTGTAGTGCTTGCCCCTTTATATTCGTTCATGTGGTTTAGGTTATCCAAAGCAAAAATGAATCCACGTACATCTGTAAAATTTGCTTTCGGGCTTTTATTTGGTGCCGCTGCATTTTTCATTATGTCAATTGCTGCAAATAAGGCATCAGGTGGACATTTAGTAAGCCCTCTATGGCTAACACTTGTTTATACTTTGGCTACTTGCGGAGAATTAATGCTTTCGCCTATTGGATTATCCATGATTACGAAATTATCGCCTCCGAAAATCGTATCCATTATGATGGGGGTCTGGATGGCCAGTTTTGCTGCCGGTAATTATATGGCAGGAATGCTGGAAAGTATTTTAAACAAGTATGACCTTGCTTTATATCCATTCCTGGCTTCGTTTACACTCGGATCAGCAGTGCTGCTTTTATTGCTTTCCCCTGTGCTGAACAAAATGATGAAAGGTATTCATTAAAGTTAACAGGATACCTTTTATTGATGGACGGATAAAGAATGCATTCTATGAGTGATTCGAGGGTGTCTAAACACCCGAAAGGCTTATATGTTTTGTTCTTCACAGAAATGTGGGAACGTTTCAGCTACTATGGTATGCGGGCTATATTCTCGCTATACATGCTGAAAGCACTGGTTTTCGATAAAGTCCTTACTTCAACCATTTATGGCGACTATATCGGCCTGGTCTATCTGACACCACTGATTGGTGGCTATATTGCTGACCGATATTGGGGTAACCGAAAGTCCATAATTGTTGGTGGTCTTTTTATGGCTTTCGGACAATTGCTGCTTTTTTGCAGTGCAATATATTACCAGCAAATAGCAGCCGGCAACGGTATCAGTTTTGGGCATATATGTTTCTTCGGAGGTCTTGGGTTTATGATTTTCGGCAACGGTTTTTTTAAACCCAATATCTCTACAATGGTTGGACATTTATACCCGGAGGGTGATAAACGGCTCGATTCAGCCATGACCATCTTTTACATGGGAATTAACATTGGCGCCCTGGCAGCCCCGATCATTGCCGGAGGGCTTGGCGACACCGGCAGTCCTGCCGATTTTAAATGGGGATTTCTGGCGGCAGCCATAGGCATGATGATCGGATTGGTCATTTTCATCTCCTTAAAAGATAAATACATTATTACTAGCGATGGGAAACCGATTGGAATAAAACCAAATAAGGTAAAGATTACAGATAAAAATGAGCAGCATAACTATTCGAAAACTTTAATCGCCTTATTGGCAACAGGCGCTTTATTTTGCCTTTTCTATTTTATTGCTGATTTCGATTTGGTAGGCTCCTTTATGTATGGTGTATCTATTGTTGTGCCGGCAACGATCATTACCGATAAATCCCTCACTAAAATTGAACGCTCACGAATTTTTGTAATCTACATTATCGCGGTGTTTGTCATTTTCTTCTGGGCAGCTTACGAACAAGCCGGTGCATCACTTACGTTTTTTGCCGATGAACAAACCGATCGCTATATCGACTTTCTTAACTGGAATATGCCGGCTTCCTGGTTTCAGGTTTTTGCTCCCGCCTTTATTGTAGGGTTTGCTCCGCTCTTCGCCATGATGTGGAGTAAATTAGGTAAGAAAAATCTTGAACCGGCTTCTCCATATAAACAGTCCATAGGCTTGTTCTTGCTGGCCTTGGGTTATTTGCTTATCTCCTTTGGGGTGAATGGGGTGGCTGCCGATGAAAAAGTAAGTATGTTTTGGCTTATTGGACTCTATTGGTTGCACACAATGGGCGAACTCAGCTTATCACCCATTGGCCTTTCGATGGTGGTTAAATTAAGCCCGCTGAAATTTTCATCTCTTTTGATGGGTGTTTGGTTTATGGCTATTGCAACGGCCGATAAATTTGCCGGGGTCCTAAGTACCTTTTATCCTGATCCGAATGCAGATCATTTTCCACGTATCCTGGGTTTCGAAATCAATGATTTACACTCTTTTTTCCTCATCTTTGTTTTTATGGCAGGAGCGGCAGCCATTATTCTGTTTCTGCTATCCAAAAAGTTGGTTAAGATGATGGAAGGTGTAAGGTAAATAGTTTATTTACACATAAATGTTCTCATGAAAATAAAATTCTGTGGTGCCGCCCGCACCGTGACCGGTAGCTCGCATTTATTAACCCTTGATGATGGATTTAAGATTTTGATGGATTGCGGTCTCTATCAGGGTCATGCTGATGACTATGATGATTTTAATAAGGAATGGGAATTTGATCCTGCAACCCTTGATGTGGTGATCCTTTCGCACGCACATATTGATCATTCCGGACGATTACCCAAATTAGTTAATGATGGTTTTAAAGGTCAGATTATTTGCACTCATGCAACCCGCGACCTTTGTGCCATTATGCTACTCGACAGTGCCTATATTCAGGAACGCGATGCTGATTATGAAAACCGGAGAGCATACAGGAAAGGGAAGCCTAAAGTGGAGCCACTCTATAAGGTGGAAGATATTCCTAATGCGATGCGTCATTTCATAGCTATTGATTATGATAAACCGTTCAAAATTCGCGAAGATATCGAGTTACGATTTCTTGATGCCGGACATATTCTCGGAAGTGCCACCGTTAATTTCACTGTAGATGTACCACACAGGGGTAAAGTCAATATTGGATTTACAGGCGATATCGGCAGGCCTATGCGTCCGATATTAAATGATCCTGTCTCGATGATTCCGGCTGACTATTTGATTTCAGAATCAACTTACGGAGGGCGTTTCCATGATCACGCACTGCATGAATCAGAGCGCCTGTTGGAAATTATTAAGAAAACATGTCTGGATAATAAAGGGAAACTGATCATTCCTTCTTTCAGTGTCGGGCGAACTCAGGAGATTGTATATATCCTGGATAAACTGGAATCAGCGGGGCGATTACCAAAAATTCCGGTTTATGTGGACAGCCCTCTTGCAGTAAATGCTACAGAAGTTTTTCGTGCACACCCCGAATGTTTCGATGCCGACTTACATCGCTATCTTTTGCACGATCCGAATCCATTTGGGTTCAACGGGTTAACATATATCCGGAAAGTAGAAGAATCGAAAAGACTCAATAATTCAAAAGAACCGGCTATCATCATCAGTGCATCAGGAATGGCACAGGCAGGGCGTATCAAACACCATTTGTATAATAATATCGAAAATCCGAAAAACACCGTTTTGATGGTCGGCTACTGTGCTCCTCAAACTATCGGAGGAAGATTGCGGGCCGGTAAAAAAACCATCCGCATGTTTGGAGAAGAAAAAATGGTAAAAGCCCGCGTAGAAATCATGGATTCCTTTAGTGCCCATGGCGATCATAATGAAATGCTTGCTTTCCTCGACAATCAGGACAGGAATAAACTTAAAAAGATGTTTTTGGTTCATGGTGATATCGAACGTCAAAAAGAATTTGCCTTAGCTTTGAAAGAAAAAGGGTTTAGTAAAATTGAAATTCCGGTACTGGGGCAGGTTTACAAAATATAAATCAACATAACAGTTTTTAGATTTTTGCCATACTTCTAGCATAGTATGATAAATTTTTCATTTGCCAATATCTATTTTGGGTTATTTATTTCTTGTCTCCCAATCTTTGTAAGTATCTATTTTTTATAGCCCGCAAACAGGAAACAGCTGCTATCATTATGCTGCTTGCCGGAGCTTTTTTTTGCGTTTGTATATGATCAGCCTCGATTGTAATTGCACTCGGGTTTCAATCTATCTTTAATTGGCTTGTATTGAAAAGTTGTTTACAATATTTAAGCTTAGCTCTAAGCTCCTTGCCTTGCGTAAATACTTAATTTCATTGCTTTTGGTTTTTATTGTAATAAGCTGCCTTAAGCCATGGTCAAAATGCTCTTCCGGACGATATCCGTTCGGATAGCAGCATCGTCATCATCTGGGATGAATCGTATTAATCTTAGCTGTTTATCATATTGACCGGCTAGTGGATAATTTATTTTTTCCGGTAACCGAATGACCCCAGACAGAAATCCCGGATGCAGTAAAAAGGTTTTATAAAATCCCTTTAACGGACACCCTGAGTTTCCATCCTCTTTTCTAATTTTATAGCATAAATAAAAACAGATGAAAGCGAGAAAACTGGTAACGCCAACAGGGAACAAATTGAATTGTAAAGGATGGATTCAGGAAGCCGCTTTGCGGATGCTTTACAATAATCTGGATAAAGACGTTGCTGAGCGTCCGGAAGATTTAGTGGTGTATGGCGGCACAGGGAAAGCCGCCCGTAACTGGGAAGCTTTCGACCATATTGTAAAGGCTTTGAAAGACCTCGAAAATGATGAAACCTTGTTGGTTCAATCCGGTAAAGCAGTTGGAATTGTTCGAACACATGAAAATGCACCAAGAGTTATGATTGCCAATTCCAATCTTGTTGGCCATTGGGCAAACTGGGATTATTTCCGTGAGCTCGAGAAAAAGGGTCTGATCATGTACGGGCAGATGACTGCAGGTTCATGGATATATATTGGCTCTCAGGGTATTTTACAAGGAACTTATGAAACACTGCTTTCATTGGCTGCAAAACATTTTAATGGCAGTTTGAGCGGTAAACTCACTGTAACTGCCGGATTAGGGGGCATGGGTGGCGCACAGCCTTTGGCTATCACCATGAACGAAGGCATTTGTCTGGCTGCTGAAGCCGAAGCATGGCGTGTAGAGAGAAGATTGGAAACCCGCTACCTCGACAAAATGACACATAATATTGATGAAGGAATTGATTGGGCCATGGAAGCAAAGCAAAAAGGAGAAGCTGTCTCTATCGGGGTAGTTTGTAATGCAGTGGACCTTTTGCAAAGATTACTGGATAGAAAACTAATACCCGATGTGCTTACTGACCAAACCTCTGCTCATGACCCGTTGAATGGTTATTGGGCAGAAGGAATGACGGTTGCAGAAGCGAACGAAATGAAAAGCAGCCATCCTGATGAATACGAAAAGTTATCGCGCAAAACCATTGCACATCATGTTCAACTGATGCTACAATTGCAAAGCGAAGGAGCCATTACTTTCGATTATGGTAATAATATCCGGGGAATTGCTTTAGAGGAAGGTATAAATAATGCTTTTGATTTTCCCGGTTTTGTACCCGCATATATCCGGCCACTTTTTTGTGAAGGAAAGGGCCCCTTTCGTTGGGCTGCCCTTTCGGGCGATCCTCAGGATATTCTGGAAACAGACCGGGTATTGGCTGATTTGTTTCCTGAAAACAAAGGTTTATTGCGTTGGCTTAAACTGGCTGAAGAAAAAGTTGCCTTTCAGGGTCTTCCTGCCAGAATTTGCTGGCTGGGGCTGGGCGAAAGAGATCAGGCAGGAGTAGCTTTTAACGAATTGGTACGTTCAGGCAAAGTAAAAGCACCGATTGTTATTGGCCGCGATCATCTGGATACCGGTTCAGTGGCTTCACCCAACCGGGAAACGGAAGGCATGAAAGATGGCTCTGATGCCATTGCTGACTGGCCAATTCTTAATGCAATGGTCAACACAGCGAGTGGTGCATCCTGGGTCTCTTTCCATCATGGAGGAGGTGTGGGAATAGGATATTCCTTGCATGCAGGACAAGTTATTGTAGCAGACGGAACTGATGAGGCCGAAAAACGATTAAAAAGAGTCCTCTTTAATGATCCGGCTACCGGAGTAATTCGACATGCTGATGCTGGTTATGATGTGGCAAAAGATACGGCCAGAAAATATGGGGTTGATCTTCAGGAAAGACTGAAGGATAAATAATTTAATGCTGTTTTTCCAGTCTAAGTCCGATGCTCATAATTCCCTTGAGCGGGTTAGTTCTCATATTGTGGTGAATTAAAAAACGATAATTGCCTGTTTCGTGCAATTTCAATCCTTCAACTACTGAAATCTGTGCATCACAAATATCGTTCATACACTCACCCCGCCAACGGCCTTCTTTATTATCTCCCAGTTTGAGTGGTTCGAGCAAATGCCCGGTGGTATCAGATGGAAATATAGTAGTCAGATCAATCCAGAGATTGCTAAAGGCATAATCGGTTTTATGTCTGACATTGATCAGCAAATTGTAAGAGGCCACCGTGTCATTGATCCGGATATCAAAGACCAATGTATCATTTCTTATCCAGGACATATCTTTGATAGGATAGTTTTGTTCGAAAACCTGATTTTTAAGACAGGATGAGCCAAGTCCCAACAATATAACTGATAGCAGAATATGGATGCGTTTCATCTTATTTTCGCTTTGATTTTCTATTGCGATAATTTTTTTTCTTTCTTCCTTTGTTTCTTCGCTTGTCTGAAGAACGGTTCAGCGATGACAAAGAAATCTGACCGATTACATCCTCATATTCTTTTTCCTTTTCTACGGGTTTTACTTCAAGAGTATCCAGTGAATCAGGCATCTTTTTATTGGCATTCATCTCCAGAACTTCTTTCACTTTATCAGGCCTTAATTTATAATATTTATTCTTTTCAGGGAATACATAATACATCAATTCACCAAAAACATCAATCTTTAATAAGTGCGCTTTGCCTTCTTTAGTAATGAGCGTTTCGGCCTTATCAGGAAATATATCCAATGCATCAATATAACTTTCAAGTTCATAATTCAGGCAGCATTTCAGGCGGCCACATTGTCCCGAAAGTTTCGATTGGTTGATAGACAATTGTTGGTAACGGGCAGCTGAAGTTGCAACCGATTTGAAATTCGTCAGCCAGGTGCTGCAACATAATTCACGGCCACAAGAACCTATGCCACCAACCTTTCCTGCTTCCTGCCGGGCACCAATTTGCCTCATCTCGATTTTAACATGAAATTCAGCGGCCAGAATTTTAATCAATTCTCTGAAATCAACCCGGCCTTCAGCGATGTAAAAGAAGGTAGCTTTTTTCCCATCGCCTTGATATTCCACTTGCCCAACTTTCATTTTTATGCCCAGATTTCTAACCGTAACACGGGTTTTAAGCATTGTCTCTTTTTCGTGCGATTTAGCCTTTTTATAGCGCTCGCGATCAGTATATGTTGGTTTTCTGAGAATCCGATTAAATTCAGCATCAGGCTTTACCTGATATTTCTTCATCTGTAAACGTGCCATTTCGCCTAAGAGAGAAACTTCTCCAAAATCATGACCATACTTTGCTTCTACAATAACATCATCTCCGTTGGCTAATTGAATATTCGAATTATTTACAAAGAAATCTTTCCTGCTACCTTTATTGAAACTGACTTGAACTATTTCCTGTTCTGCTTTTACAGGTAAAGAAATATCAGACAAAAAGTCAAATGTGCCTTTTTTATTGCAGCTTGTCAGGCAATTTCCATTGCTTTTGCATCCAACTGGTTTAGCACTACTTGTTAAGCATCCAGCACAACTCATATCAATTATTCCTCGTTTTATGCATTACATGGGTAATGTCCATGCTCAGGTTTAAAAATAATATTTTGGGGTTAGCATTTCTTTCGATATGATAGTGTGATTTTTCGAATAGCCCGGATAATAATTCAAATTGTTCGAATGCTAATTTCTCAGATAAAAATACAGCCCCTTTGCTTTCAGACGCTTGCAATTTTAGTTTCTCTGCTCCTATATAGGGAATCGCGAGGCTTTCTCGCAAATAGTGGATAGAATACAGCAGCAGATTCTTTTGCTTTTCTCTTCCCATAGCGGCTACTTCATCAACCCAACGGACCATTTCTTTTGCCTTAAATTGATAGCAGATATTCATCCAGGATCGGAAAATTGATTCCATCTCGCCCGATTCTTCATGCACCATTTTTATGGCAGCATGAACATCACCATCTGCAAGTCTGGCTATTTGTACTGCTGATTGCTCATCAAGCAGATATTGTCGCTTCAGGTAGTCTGATATATCATCATCGCTTACAGGATTGATTTTAATCAACTGAGTTCTGCTCATGATAGTACCGAGTATCTGATCCGGATTATCCGTTACTAAGATTATCAGTGTATTAGGGGGTGGTTCTTCAATGAGTTTCAGTAAAACATTACCGGCTGCTCCCAGATATTCTGGCCTCCACATAATGAGCATTCTGAAAGAGGCCTCAAAACTCTTCAGTTTTAATTTTCTGATAATCTCCTGGCATTCGCGTACCGTAATATTTCCTTGCTTATTACCTATGTCAAGCGTTTGCAGCCAATCAAGGATACTGGTGTAAGGATTGGCAAGTATTACTTCCCGCCAGATCTTAATATAGTCTGTGCTGATCGGAGCTTCTTTTAATCCATTAGAACGGATCACAGGATAAGAGAAATGTAAATCAGGATGCTTCAATTGGGCCACTTGCTTGCACGACAGACATTCACCACAGCTATCAGATGCTGTGGGATGCTCACAAAATACATATTGAGCAAAAGCAAGAGCCAAAGCTAATCCGCCATAGCCTTCTTTTTCCCAAAACAACTGAGCGTGAGGTACCCGAGCTTCACTGGCTGAACGGGCCAGTAAAGTCTTGATTTTATTATGTCCGGGTATATCCTTAAACTGCATTTTTTCTTTTACTAAATTTAATAATCAATCCATTGTTTTTTATCTCGATGCCTTAATAATCGTATTTTTGGTTCCCAATTTTAATACTTTATGAAAGTAAGTATCACTCGTCAGGAACATTTTAACGCAGCACACCGGCTCTCAAATCCGGCATGGTCTGACGAAAAAAATCAAAGCGTTTTTGGTAAATGTTATAGTCCGAATTATCATGGGCATAACTATTTGCTTGAAGTCACCGTTACCGGGCCGGTGGATTCCCAAACCGGTTTTGTCATGGATTTTAAAGACCTTAAAAAACTAATCCATACCGAAGTCATTGAGCGGTTTGATCATAAAAATCTCAACCTCGACAGCGACTATTTTAAAAGCCAGAATCCAACGGCCGAAAATCTGGTTCGCTTAATTTACCAATTACTAAGATCGCATTTGAATGAACAATATGACCTGTTTATCAGGCTTTGGGAGACTGAACGTGACAGTGTTAGCTATCCTCCGGCATCCCTTTAATTAAGTTCAATATCAAGATATACCGGTAAATGATCGCTATATCCTCCGAGATATCGCGGACCGGCATAAGTTCTTATCGGAGATTTACCGGGGTATTTAGTATCTTCTTCAAGCAACCACGAAGCCTCGAAAATATGCGCTGACCCGGGTTTCGTTTTTATATTATTTGAAGCCATGAGCATGTTAACAGACACGATGATCTGATCAAACAAATTCCATTTGCCATGATATTTTAAAGTGCCATCACCGCGGCTGTGTATGGCAAACATCGGATTGAACAGAGCCATCGGATCTAATCCAATAGTATCATGTGCCGCTTTCAAAGTTTCAGAAATAGAATGATCTTTCGGGTCATCGTTAAAATCGCCCATGATGAGGATATTAGGTGCGCGATAAATCCTATCCAGTGAATCCACATATTTTCTGAGTACGGATGCAACATAATTTCTCTTCGGCTGACTCGCTTTCGCTCCACCATAACGTGAAGGCCAATGATTAACAAACACGTGTAGTGTATCGTTGCCTATTTTTCCTGATGCATAAAGAATATCCCTGGTTTTACTTCTTTTATTAAAAGGGAAGTGAATCGGAATAAAGAGTACATCTATCGGTTTGAAAATATCCTTGCGATAGAGAAGTGCTACATCTATACCCCGGTGGTCAGGCGATTCTTGATGAATAATCTGATAGTCAAAATTCCGGAGTGCCTCCTGATGAACCAAGTCTTCCACAACTTGCTGGTTTTCAACTTCCGATAGGCCTATTAGTGCAGGAGTATGCCATTCGCCAAGATTCAAAATAACTTTTGCGATATGCTGTTGTTTTTCCCAATATCTGTATTTTGTCCAATGCTTTTTACTTTCTGGTAAAAATTCATTGTCATTAATTGTAGGGTCGTCAATGGTATCGAAAAGGTTTTCAGTGTTATAAAACATAACCCTGGCAATATTGTCTGAATTTGATTTTTCATCAATCGTCTTATTCCCTCCTGTACAGGAAGCAACAGAAGTCAAGCATATAATCAGAAAAATTGATTGAGTTAATGTTTTCATGATGCTTATTATTTAGCATAGGCTATGGATCGCATCTCTCTGATAACGGTTACTTTGATTTGGCCGGGATAGGTCATCTCATTGTGGATATGTTCAGAGATTTTAAATGAGAGTTCTTCGGAAGCCTGATCACTCACATTTTCGCTTTCTACAATTACCCGCAATTCGCGACCGGCTTGCATAGCATAGGCTTTTTGAACGCCTTCATAGCCAATCGCAATGGTTTCGAGTTCCTTGATACGCTGAATATAACTTTGCAATGATTCGCGTCTAGCTCCGGGTCTTGAACCTGAAATAGCATCGCAGGCTTGTACTACCGCTGAAATAGCATATTTCATTTCAATCTCATCGTGGTGTGCACCTACTGCATTGCAAATGGCTTCATGCTCGCCATATTTTTTACACAGTTCCATTCCAAGCAAAGCATGAGATTTTTCCGGATCCTCTTCCGAAACTTTTCCGATATCATGCAGCAGACCTGCCCTTTTCGCCAACTTAGGTTTCAGCCCCATTTCAGCCGCCATGATAGCACACATCTGAGCGGTTTCTTTCGAGTGTTTCAATAGGTTTTGTCCGTAAGATGAGCGAAAACGCATACGCCCGATATGCCTGATAAGTTCAGGGTGAAGATTATTTACGCCCAGTTCAATAACCGTTCTTTCGCCAATCTCTACTATCTGATTTTCAAGTTGTTTCCGGGTTTTATTTACAACCTCTTCAATTCGTGCCGGATGAATTCTTCCATCAGCTACAAGCCGCTGCAATGACAAACGGGCAATTTCTCTTCTCACAGGATCAAAACCAGATATGATGATGGCCTCGGGGGTATCGTCAACAACAATTTCTACTCCAGTTGCTGCTTCCAACGCTCTTATATTTCTACCCTCACGCCCGATAATCTGGCCTTTCTGGTCATCCGATTCAAGGTTGAAAACTGAAATTGTGTTTTCAATGGCTTGTTCAGCGGCTGTACGCTGAATGGTTTGCACTAAAATCTTTTTAGCATCGCGGCTGGCTGTCATCTTTGCTTCATCAACAATTTCCTTAATTCGGGCTACTGATGCTGATCGTGCATCTGCTTCCATCGATTTAATTAATTGCTGTTTGGCTTCCTCAGCTGTAATGTGCGCAATTGTTTCAAGTTTTTTACGATGTTCTTCCTGATTTTTATCGAGCTCAGCTTTTTTCATTTTCACTAAATCAAGTTGCTGGTTCAGATTTCCCTTCAAAAGATCCAATTCTTCTTTGCCTTTGCTTAAGATTTCCTTTTCCTGCTTGATTGCAATTTCTTTATCACGAATAGATTTGTTTCGCTCATCCATTCTCTTATTGTGCTTGCTCACCATAGCATCGAAGTTTACTTTCCGTTCCAGGAATTTTTCTTTCGATTCAAGTAGTTTGCTGCGTTTAATATTTTCTGCATTCAGCTCAGCATCTTTAATAATTTTCTTTGCTTTGCGAATTGCATTGGATTTTTGTTTTTGAAATATTCTTGCAAGCAGTATCCTTCCTATTAATATACCGAGGCCCAAAGAAACGATTGCCGTGATACCTATTATTATAATGTCCATGATTCATGTTTATGATTGAGTAAATGATTTTCCAAAAGTTTTATTATTCGGAAAACGATTGCACTTACCCTCGTGAAAGGAAAGAATAGAATTTGGACGATTATAGCGTGATTACTATTATTCTGCAGCAGGTAATATGTCGGATAATTGTTTATCCAGCGTACTGATTTCTGAGATCAGATTTTCATCTTCATGAGATTGATTTGCTTTAAGATTCAGCAGCTCAGTTGTATTCATCAAAATACTCATCGCGAGATAATCCTGTTTGTCTTTTGCGTCATAAGTATTCTGGAGATTTCTCAATTGCTCATTAATCTTTTTGGCCGCTTTCCGGACCACTTCTTCCTCTTGTGGTTTTATTTTTAGCCGGTATGGTCTGTCTGCTACGACAATATTGATGCTAATGGTATCTTCCGTAATCATTCTTTAATTATTCAACAAGGCTAAACATTGATCGATTTCCTTGATATATTCATTAAGCTTTCGCTTCATACTGTCATTATCTTGATCATCAGCAACTGAAACTGCTATATTTTGAGTCGTCAATTGCTCCTTCAAATTTACGATGATTTTCTCATTTTCAGCAATGATACTCTTGAATGCGTTATTTTCTTCTTCGATTTTACGCATTTCAATTTGTGTTTTGCTATACAAATCCATGAGTTGCCTGCAATGTTGCATTAACGAAACGAGTTTTTCATTCATTATACTCATGATTTTCTGATATTAGCCTGAAGACGGTTTTCCAGTTCTTCGATTATATTTTGCATAATCCGGTCAATTTCCTGATCGTTTAAAGTTCGTTGATAATCCTGAAATAAAAAACTTACAGCATAAGATTTTTTGCCTTGCTCTATGTTTTTACCTTCATAAACATCAAATAAATTTATATTCTGCAAGAGTTTTTTCCCAAATTGAATTCCAATATCTTCTATTTGCTCATAAGTAGTACTGGAAGAAATAATCATAGATAAATCACGCTTGATGCCCGGAAATTTCGGAATGGCATTGACCCTAATTTTTCCGGTGAATTGTTCACTGAAAAGTAGCCAGTCGATATCGGCATAATAAACAGGATACTTAATATCCATCTTGTTCAGCACTTCAGCAGACAGCAGGCCCATGCGTCCCAGTAATTTTTGTCCTGTCATCAGGTTCTGCCCATAAGCAAATTCATCGCTATCCATTATTTCTGTTTTATAATGGATGCCGGCTTGCTGTAATAATCGGGTGACGATGGATTTTAAATCAAAGTAGTTAACAGCAACCTTATTGTTAGCCCAGCTGTCTGCTTCGCGTTTACCACTGAGGGCCAGAATCAGATGCTCTGGTTCATTGTATCGGTCTTCCTGTTTTTCGTAAGTTCGGCCAAATTCATACAATTTTAAATTTAAATTGCGCCTGTTCAGATTGGTTCTCACAGATTCGAGGCTTGTCCACAACATGCTTTTGCGCATCACATCCAATTCTGATGACAGGCTGTTGAACAGAACAACTGATTGCTCATCTTTTTGATATGCTGAAGCTGTGATAGAGAGATTTAGCATTTCGCTGAATCCAAGTGCATTGAGAAATAATCCTATGCGCTTTTGAAGTGAAAAGGTATCCGTTTCAGGAATCATAGAAATGGCCGTTCGTAAAGTGCCGGGCATGGGAATATTGTCGAAGCCATAAATGCGAAGGACTTCCTCAACCAAATCGGCCGGCCTGTTTACATCATTGCGATAGGTCGGTACTAAGACTTCCAGTAAATTGGCTTCATCTTTAACTATCTTAATTTCTAATGCTGTAAAGATTCGCTTGATGATATCTTTTGGAATGGTGCTGCCCGCAATGCGTTCCAAATATTTCAAATCAAATAAAATGCGGGCCGGTTTCTGAATTTCAGGATAGACATCAATTATATCTGAATCAATTTCTCCACCGGCTATCTCACAAATCATGGCAGCGGCTCTTTTCAAAACAGAAACCGTTTGATTAGGATCGGTTCCTTTTTCAAATTTCATGGCTGCATCGGTACGCAAGTTATGGCGCAGGGCAGATCTTCTGATCGAAACTGGATGAAAACAAGCAGATTCGAGGAAGAGACGCGTAGAAGTTTCGCTGATGCCTGATGAAAACCCTCCAAAAACTCCGGCCATGCATATCGGGCCCTGTTCATCGCAAATCATCAGATCTTCAGAGCTTAATTTTCGTTCCTGACCATCGAGGGAAATAAAAGGTGTTTGTTCGGCTAATTTCTTAACAATTACTTTACCCCCATTTATTTTATCAGCATCAAATGCATGCAGAGGCTGACCTGTTTCTGCCAGGATAAAGTTGGTGATATCGACCACGTTATTGATTGGTTTCAAACCAATTGCTTTTAATTTTTTCTGTAACCAGGCAGGGGAAGGAGCAATGGTAATACCTGATATCATCAAGCCTGAATAGCGCTGACATCCCCGGGTATCTTCAATGGAGACTGAAAACTTGTTTAAACTGGGTTTAAAGGATATTTCCGGTTTTTTAGGCAAACGCAATGTACTGCTGCCCGGTTGATTGACCGAAAAGTAGGCATGCAAATCGTGGGCAACACCAATATGCGACATGGCATCAGAACGATTGGGTGTCAGGGCGATGTCGAAGAGCGTATCTTTTGAAATATCAAAAACCTGATTTAATGGGGTACCGGGCTGCACATCATCCGCTAAAATAATGATGCCGTCATGATTATGGCCTAGGCCAATTTCATCTTCAGCACATATCATTCCCATCGATTCGATCCCTCTGATTTTGGCTTTTTTTATTTTAAAGCTTTCGCCTGTGATGGTATGCAAAGTGCTTCCAAGCGGTGCGAAGGCTACCATTTGACCTGCGGCTACATTGGGTGCGCCACAAATTACCTGAAAAGTCTCTGTGCCGGTATCCACCTTCGTAAGTTTTAGCTTATCGGCATTTGGATGTTTTTCACATGTGATAACTTTGGCGGCTATGAGCCCCTCGAGGCTACCTGGAATTTCTTCATAGTCTGATTGACCGTCCACTTCAAGCCCGATGGCCGTAAGTACTGTTGAAAGTTCATCAGCGGAATATTGCGTATCGAGGTAATCTTTAAGCCAGTTATAGGATATGATCATTTAAACTCTTTAGAATCTCAAAATTACGAAACGGGAGATAAAAAGCGAGGTGGATCATGGATAGAAATTCGATGAATATTATGGCGCAACTGACCTTTCGTGAAAATCTTTGAGATATATCGGCTTAATTAATAACATGTTTTAGGATTTGAGGATCATCCTGTATGATACATAGCATGAAGCCTTATATTCCTTATTTCGATTCGGGGTTTTTCTTCGAATCCCTATTTTGGTTTAGAAGATATGGTTATCCTATTTAACAACCTTAATCATGCCAACATGTTCCATGGTTGCGTTTAGAATCAGCACATTGTATATGCCATCAGCATAGTTGCTAAAATCGATAGGAATATTATTCTCGCCCACAGACACATTAAATGTTTGAGTGTCAATCTGCCTACCTGCCATATCCATTACAAGCGCCTGCATTTGCTGTGTTTCTGAACTTAATACCGATACAAAGCCATATTTTGTCACAGGGTTAGGATAGAAGCCGGTAAGCAACAGATTCAGACCTATTCTGGTATCGATATCAATGACATTTGAATAACCGTATGAGCCGTTTTTATCAATTGCTTTCAAGCGATAATAATTTTTCCCCGGCATGGGCGATTCATCCAAAAAGCTGTAATCTTTGCGAACGAATGATTGTCCTGCCGCATTCACGAAACCTATTGGGTAGAATTTTGCTCCGTCAATAGATCGTTCTATTTCAAAATGATCACTGTTTTCTTCGCTTGCTGTTGCCCATTGCAAATGGTTTCCATCTGCCTCCGCTTCACCGCTGAAAGTCAATAGTTCTACAGGCAATACAAAGGTTGAGACGATGGAGTAGTTAGATGCCAGGGTATTTCCACTACCACCAATACCATCATCTGTAACTCTGACTGTAATTTGGAGATTTGTCGAATCGGTGCAAGAAGTCAATACTCTTGTATCGAAACAAAAGGTATAGGCGTGGCAATAGTAATTATTGATATTGTCATCGCCCCAGGGAGCATTGACACTATTAGTGAAATCCCAGGTTATGATGTTGGTAGCAGAGGTATAATTTACCGCCCAATCACCATTTGTATCATAAAATCCATTGCTTCCTGGAGGATTTGAGGGAGTCATATTACCAATGTTCGTCCAGCATGAACCGAGATACATGTCCACATACTTCAGCCATTCCCAACCGGTCGGGTTTTTAATATATACGGTATAGCACAGAGTACCGGTATCACCGGGGAAAATGGTTGACAAGGCTCCTCCATTCCATTTGGCTGTATAACCATTTGAGTCTATGTCATCGCCACAACCTCCTGCATCGAACTCTATGCCTGAGGCAATGCAGGAGACACTAATATCGTAAGATTGTACATTGGCACCCTGACTATCGAGAATCAGGTAGTAGCTTCCGACACCAGGAACACTAAAATCATGATAGAGCAAACCACCCTGAAACTGGCTGCTGGCATTAATCCATTGGGCACTCTGTGTGCAGGTGGAAGTTGCACAAGTTGACCCTGTAAAAATCACCTCAACCCAGGTGTTGGTATCTACAACATTAAATAAATATACTCGTACGGTGGTGGTTGTCGGATCTGTAACATTTATCTGATAAAAACGGTCTTCCCCAGGTGTTGGAATGATAATATTGTTTTTATCAACATGACAATTCCAGGAGGATCCAGTATTTGAATTTCCAATGGTTGTCTGTGAGCTTAGGGTATCACCACATGAAATAGCGATTGCGTTGGCACAATCATCACCGGGATTGCCGGCAGGATTACCATAAACACAAACTGTGAAGGTTCCGTTGTTTCCATTATACCAGTCATAAACCCTTATATAATACGTATTGCCAATCGTTAGTCCGGTTGCTGCAATGGTTTCTGTTCCACCTCCGTAGGTATTGTCAGAACAGGTGATGGAGCTTAGGCTGCCACAGGAACCGGATAATAGTTCAACAACTGCATCAAAAGAGCCATTACCAGTAACTGATATGGTTTGGCTGCTGTTTCCGGCTACAAACTTATACCAAACGTCATCATCCGCATTGCCAGTCCAACCATTGCAATTGATGGCAGGTATTGATTGCGTAGCACCTACAGTGCTTCCATTAGTTGGTGTGCAAGATGTGTTTACGGTGAGTGTTGTAGCTCCACTGCAATTATCATTAACAGGGGCTGCATACAATTGGGAAGCGAAACTCAGGCCTATAGCCTGCATTACTAAAATTGTGAGTATTTTACATTTCATAGCTCCAGAATTTAAGGGGGTTTACCATTCTGTTTGCTACACCGAAATACAAGATTTTGCCTGAGCGTATGGCCGGGCTGTTTACTCTTGTGTGTTAATATTCTGTTTTTTGGGTAATATAAACTTGTCGTCCACATAGGGGCGAGCAGGTTAATGTAATACTTGAAAATAGAGCATTCATTTCGGGTAGATTAATTGCTTGAATAATTGTTTTTATACAGGGAGAATTTACGAATATCCAGGTGTATTAGTTACACGTAACAGCCAAAAAAACTTATTTTTTGATTAATTTTAAGAATTCCTGTTCATCAAGAATAGTGATAGTAGATATAGCTTGTGCTTTTGTCAGTTTCGAGCCGGGTGATTTGCCAACAACCAGATAGTCCAGTTTTTTGCTGACTGTGTTCATAAGCTTTCCGCCAAGCGGTTCAAGCAAATGGGCGGCTTCGCTTCTGGATAAGCTGCTCAGACTGCCGGTGAATAAAAATGTTTTGCCGGCTAATGCCGAATCAGGATCTGACAGCATCTGATTATTGCTTGTATTAATACCCAATTTTTGAAGGGTTTCAATGAGTTCCTGATTTGAAGGATTCGCCATAAAACTTGTGATGCTCGAAGCCACTTTGGTGCCCACATCTTCGAGCTCCATTAAGGCTTCGGCTGACCAGTTAGTAAGCTCAAGTAAATTTCCGATGGATGCTGCAATCGTTTTAGAGGTGTTTTGGCCGACAAAGCGGATACCCAGGGCAAATATCAGGCGATGCAAAGGCTGCTGTTTGCTTGTTTCAATGGAGGCCTTCAGCTTTTCAATTGATTTCTCCCCATACCCTTCAAGTTGTTGAATCTGATTATAATCGAGCTGATAGATGTCGGGAATATGCTTTAATAATTTCAATTCATAGAGTCGGGCCACCATCTTGTCACCCAGGCCATCAATATCCATAGCATTTTTTGAAACATAATGTTTCAGTTTTTCAATGGCTTGAGCAGGACATTCCGCATTAATGCATCGCCAGGCTGCTTCTTCTTCGGGTTTCACCAATTTCGAGTCGCAGGAAGGACAATGTGATGGAAAAAAGATAGCTTTTTCATTTCCGTTTCTTGCCTCTGCAACTGATTTTACGATATAGGGAATGACTTCACCGGCTCTCTCAACCAAAACCGTATCGCGAATCATCAGATTTTTTTCTTTGATTACTTCTTCATTGAATAAAGAAACAGAGGAGATAGTTACTCCGGCCAATACTACAGGCTCAAGTTTAGCTACCGGATTTATTGTGCCAGTTCTTCCCACCTGATATTCAACATCGAGCAATTTAGTAGTAGCCTGTTTGGCTTTAAATTTAAAGGCAATAGCCCATCGCGGATGATGGGCTGTTCTTCCGCATTTTTCTTGTTGTTCGAAATGATTGACTTTGATGACCATACCATCCGTTTCGAAGGGAAAGTTTTCTCTTTCGCTATCCCATTCATGGATGACGGAAAGGACTTCTTTCATATTGTGACAAATTTTCGCCTGTGGATAGGTCGTTTTAAAACCTGCTTCCTCAAGGGTTTTCAGTGCCTGTGTATGCGATTTTATTTCCCTGCCAAGCAAAGAACGACCCGCCAGATCTTCCGCCATACCGAGCTGATATAGAATAGCAGTAAGATTTCTTTTTTCAACTTCTTTAGGATTAATCATCCTTAAAGCTCCGGAAGCAGCATTCCGTGGATTAGCCATAAGGGGCAGTCCCTGTTCTATTCGTTCCGTATTGAAGGCTTTGAAAGCATCGCGGGCTATCACCACTTCTCCACGGACTTCAGCCCGTATTATACCGCTATCTGAGAGCTTCGTTTTCAACGGAACAGATCGAATGACTCGTGCATTGCTACTAATCTCTTCACCCTGAGTTCCATTGCCGCGAGTGGCTGCTCTTGAGAAAATATCTTGTTGATAGATTAATGCGATGCTGGAACCATCAAGTTTTGGTTCAACAACATATTCCACATCTTCTGATTCACATAAATCATGCACTCTTTTGCTCCAGTCATACAAGTCAGCCTCGTTATAAGAGTTATCGAGTGAAAGCATCGGGATGCTGTGCTCAACCACTTCAAAATCTTTGGTCAATATCTCTGCTACTCTTTGGGTAGGTGAATCGGGCCTAATTAAATCAGGATGCTTTGATTCGATATTTTTTAGCAATTGAAAAAGCCGGTCGTATTCGGAATCCGAAATAAGTGGATCACTCCTGACATAATAACGCCATTCGTGAAAACGAAGTACATCCCGAAGTAAGTCTATCAAATGCACAGATCCCGAATCACCCGATTGTAAAAAATCCCTGGTAGCCTGCAAGATTTTCTCCGATGTCCTGCCTTTCATTTTATCGCTTATTGATGTAACCAATCAAAGGTGTCGATTTCCTGTATTGAGTGCAAAATCAAATCAATGGCAAGCACAATATCCTGTTTTGAAGCAGTTTCAATAACCTGATGTAAATGGCGTGTGGGAATTGAAATTGCTCCGGTGATACATGCTGTTCTTGACATCCGCTGCATGGCAGCTGTATCTGTCCCACCGGCAGGCAGTACCTCCGGTTGCCATTTGATGTTGTGCTTATCTGCCGTATTTTTTAAATACTTCACCATTCGGTAATCAGAGATGGCAGAGCTATCCATAATTTTTATGGCGGGACCATCACCGAGGAGAGTAATCATTTCTTCCGGTTTGGCATTTGGAACATCGTAAGCAATGGTTGTATCCAGTGCTAGACCGAAATCCGGATTGATACTATGGGCAGCAACGAGTGCTCCGCGAATACCTAATTCTTCCTGCACGGTAAAGACCCCGTAAGTATCGTATGGCGGGTCTTTCAATTTCATCATAGCTTCCATCAGCATATATACTGATACGCGGTTGTCGATGGATTTACAATTTACCATATCACCCATTTCAATTAGATTTCGTTCCCGGCTTATAGGATCTCCTATATTAATGTACTGTCTGACACTTTTCCG
This sequence comes from uncultured Chitinophagales bacterium, assembly GCA_964413685.1. Taxonomy (GTDB): domain Bacteria; phylum Bacteroidota; class Bacteroidia; order Chitinophagales; family S012-47; genus JAJRWN01. Next base: position 181,103 of record CAYPSW010000004.1, on the reverse strand, counting down.
GTCCATTCCCATATCGATAAAGTAATCGCTGATTTCAGGTAGTTTCTTCCGCTCTTCTGCATTCATCAGATGGATAGGTTTGGAACCCATCACGCCAATCAGGTCTTTTTTTCCATGAACGATCACTCTTTGTGCAGTCAGGGTTTTTGGGTCGAATCCTCCAAGGGTTTGAAAAAAGAGGAAACCATGCTCATCAATATGCTTAACCATGAATCCAATTTCATCCATATGAGCGGCCAACATCATTTTTTTTGGCTTTTTCCCTTTTATTAAACTGATGACATTGCCCATAGCATCTGTGTATAGATCATCAACATGGCCTTGCAGGGTTTCAATGATTAAAGCTCTTATTCGTTGTTCATAGCCCGGTACCCCGGCAACTTCACAGGATCTTTTTAACAATTCGATATTCAAAGACATCATTAATTCAAAATTTTCTAATCAATTCTGGAAATTTTAATCATATTGGTTCTACCATGTTTGGTTAAGGGCATTGCGGCTGTATTGACCACAATATCTCCTGTGTTCAAATATCCTTTTTCCACTAAGATATTCTGTACATCGTTGATGGAATCGTCAGTGGAGATCATTTTATTATAGTAGAAACCTTTTACACCCCAAACAAGACAAAGTGTTCTGAGTATTTTTTCGTCATCAGTAAAGACGTATATTCTGGCTTTTGGCCGATAGCTCGATACCATTAAAGCCGTATATCCGCTTCTCGTCATACCAATAATTGCCCGTGCTTCAACATCGCCAGATAAGCGGGAAGCATTAAAACATATGGCATCTGAGAGAAAAGTTTGAGAATCCTGATCGGGTAAATGTTCATTATTGTAAATAAGCGGCTCGCGTTCTATATTAGCAATAATTTTATTGATTATTTCAATGACCCTCACGGGATATTTACCTATGGCAGTTTCACCACTCAGCATAACCGCATCAGCCCCATCCAGAATGGCATTGGCCACATCGGTAATTTCAGCTCGTGTCGGGCTGGCATTATCTATCATGCTTTCCATCATTTGTGTGGCAATGATGACCGGTACTGATGCGCAATTGCATTGGTGCACAATGTCTTTTTGTATCAAGGGTACTTTTTCTAGCGGGACTTCAACACCTAAATCGCCACGTGCCACCATGATACCGTCTGATTCGCGAATGATTTCATCAATTCTTTCCACCGCCTGTGGCTTTTCTATTTTGGCAATAATTCGCGCATTATTCTGATGTTTTGCAATGATGTTTTTCAGCGAGATAATATCGGTGGCTTTACGAACGAAGGATAGGGCAATCCATTCAACATTATGATTGAGCGCAAATTGCAAATCTTCAAGGTCTTTGGGTGTAAGGCTGGGTAAGGATATCTTTGTGTTGGGGAGATTCACTCCTTTATGAGAAGAGACTTTGCCACCGAGCAGAACGTTTAATTTTACCTCATCCCTTAGATTGCTCGACAATACTTCCAATTCTATTTTGCCGTCATCAATTAAAATCTTATCTCCTTTTCTAACGTCCCTTGGAAAAGTCGGATAAACCAAATGCATACAGGTGGGGTTTCCCGTACATTCATTGGTTGTCAGAATGATCTTATCACCTGTTTTCAGCTCAACACCGGAATCCACAATGCCCAATCTGATTTTTGGCCCTTGTAAATCAGCCAGGATTGCTGTATTTAATCCGGTTTCTTCATTTATTTGCCTTATCAATTGAATAACTTTCTCGTGGTCTGCATGTCTGCCATGAGAGAAGTTAAGTCTTAAGACATTTACCCCTTCTTTAATTAAGGACAATAAGGTTTTGTAATTGGCAGATGCGGGGCCAATTGTTGCCACAATTTTTGTTCTGTTAAAATTCGAATTCATCCACTATGAGATTTTGTTTTGATTTTAATTCTTTAGGATTAACTTGAAATATGGTTTGAATTTGTTGGATTTTTTTCAATCTTTCAATTAATTGATTTGGTTGCTGATAAGTTAAATTATTACTAAACTTCAAAAAGAAATCAACTTGTCTGAGTTCAGGAATCAAAAGGACATTTGAATCAGATTTGTTGCTAATCAGGTAATAATTCACCTTATACATTTCGAGTGCGAAGTGATAAATGCTAAAATAGGAGATTTGCTTTGACTTAGGTGCATGTAATATTAAATCTTCACTTTTTCTTAAGGTTATATTTAGTGCCCTGTTTATCATCCAGGCTAAACGATATGCTTTTACCGGGGCAATCAATGCCATTAAATTAAAGTCATAATCGATTTCAAAAGGTAGGATTTTTTTTGCCATTTTCTTCAAATGTGAAGGTAATAAAGTGATAATCAAAAACGCAATCAAGCTTGAATTTCAGATTTATGCTGAAATGGTTGTTTAAGATTACGCAAATAATTTACTTTGCACCATAATTTAAATCACAAAAAAAAAATTATGGCTGACATTGCATCTAGAGTGAAGAAGATTATCATTGACAAACTGGGCGTTGACGAAACAGAAGTTACCCCGGAAGCAAGCTTCACAAATGACTTAGGCGCAGATTCATTAGATACTGTAGAATTGATTATGGAATTTGAGAAAGAATTCAATATTTCAATTCCTGATGAACAAGCAGAAAGTATTACAACAGTAGGAGAAGCAATTGCCTATCTTGAAAAAAACACAGGCAAATAAGGTAAGCTTATATGTCTTTAAAAAGAGTAGTAGTCACAGGGATTGGTGCTCTTACGCCTATTGGTAACAATCAAAACGAATTTTGGAATTCGTTAAAGAAAGGTGTAAGTGGTGCTGATCGCATATCGCATTTTGACCCATCATTATTTAAAACCCAATTTGCTTGTGAACTAAAGCGTTTCGATCCACTAGATCATTTTGACCGGAAAGAGGCCAGAAAGATGGATCCTTATACTCAATATGCCAGGGTGGCTGCCGCTGAAGCAGTAAATGATGCTCATTTACTGGACGAATCAATAAATAAAGATCGGATTGGGGTTATAATAGCTTCAGGGATCGGTGGTATTGGCACTTTTCACTCAGCTGTAGTTGATTTCAATGAGGGTGATGGTACTCCAAGGTATAACCCATTTTTTATACCCAAAATGATTTCTGACATAGCTGCTGGTCAGATATCCATAGAATTTGGCTTCAGAGGACCAAATTATGCAACTGTCTCAGCATGTGCTTCTTCAACTCATGCAATGATCGATGCTTTTAATCTGATCAGATTAGGAAAAGCAGACGCAATACTTTGCGGTGGAGCCGAAGCAGCCGTAACGATTGATGGTATTGGTGGATTCAACGCGATGAAAGCATTATCGACAAGAAATGATGACCCTAAAACAGCATCGCGGCCTTTTGATTTAGATCGGGAAGGTTTTGTATTGGGAGAAGGTAGCGGAACACTTATTTTAGAAGAATTGGAGCATGCCAAAGCAAGAGGTGTACGCATCTATGCTGAAGTTAAGGGTTCTGGTATGACCGCAGATGCTTATCATCTGACAGCTCCTCATCCTGATGGTTTGGGTGCCCAGAATGTGATGAATTTAACACTTGAAGAAGCTGGACTTAAACCTGCAGATATTGACTACATCAATGTGCACGGAACTTCCACCCCATTGGGTGATGTAGCAGAATTGAAAGCAATTCAAGCGGTTTTTGGCGAAACAAGTTATCAGCTTAATATCAGCTCAACTAAATCGATGACCGGCCACTTGCTTGGAGCTGCTGGAGCGATAGAAGGAATAGTAGCTATTTTGAGTATTGTGCATAATCTGGTGCCGCCTACGATTAACCATTTTACCGATGATCCTGCCATTGACTCGAAGTTGAACCTAACCTTCAATAAAGCACAGGAAAGAAAAATCGATTTTGCTTTAAGTAATACTTTTGGTTTTGGCGGGCATAATGCTTGTATTTTATTTAAACGGTTCAGTTAATTATTTTGAATTGGCGATATCTGTTCTCGGCATCTTCTGAAGAAAGGGGATTTTTCAAATCTTTAAAAATACTGCTTGGGTTTTCACCACACAATGTTGGTTTATATCATATTGCTACTACTCATAGTTCTACCAATCACGATGTCGGTTTTAATAATGAACGGCTTGAATTACTCGGTGATTCTGTCTTCAGTATAATTGTAACCGATTTCCTCTATCACAAATATCCTTATAAGAATGAAGGTGAACTTACAGAAGTTAGAGCCAAATTGGTTTCTCGCAGTATGCTAAACAAAATTGGTATAAAATTGGGATTGCCATCCTTGGTGCAAGCCAATTTGAACTCAAATGTTCTTAATAGTGGTTCAACACCCGGCAATACTCTGGAAGCTTTAGTAGGAGCTATTTATCTGGACCGGGGATTAAATATGGCGTGTAGGTTCATTGAGCAAAAAATCATACGAGTATTAATCGATTTGGATTTAATTGAACAAACTATCACTAACTTTAAAAGTATCATCATTAACCATGCTCAAAAAAGTCGGGAAGATATTGAATTTCGTGTAATGAGGGAAAATGTTGAAGGGACAAGGAAAATTTTTGAAGTCGCTTTGTTTCTCCAAGGTGAGCAGATTGGCGCAGGCAGTGCACCAAACAAGAAAAAGGCTGAACAAGCTGCAGCTCATGAGGCTTGTCTCCATTTAGAATTAGTTGAAGATTAATTCCAGTCTTCTAATAATTTCAACATCTGTTCTATATAATCACGATCATTTGACAAGCGTGGTACTTTATGTTGTCCACCTAATTTCCCTTTGCTTTTCAGCCAAGTATCAAAAAATCCGGATTTAGCCACATGGATAATGGGCTTTCGCAGAGCAATGTCTTTATAGCGTTTGGCCTCATAATCAGAATTCAGCTGTTTCAATTTATCATCTAAAATTTTTTCAAATCTGGACAAGTTAGCCGGTGGATTTGAAAATTCAATAATCCATTCGTGCCCACCGTTTTTTCCAGCCGAGAAATAAACGGGTGCTACCGTATAATCACGTACTGCGGCCGGCTCTAAGGAACAAGTTCGTGCAATTGCCTCATCCGTATTATCAACCATTACTTCTTCTCCAAAGGCATTTATATAATGCTTCACCCTTCCGGTAATTTTGAAAGTATATGGATTGAGCCCCGTGAACTTAATGGTATCTCCAATCAAGTATCGCCAAAGACCTGAATTTGTTGAAATTACTACCGCGTAGTTTTTTTCAAGTTCCACATCACCTATTAATCGAACGTCAACCTGTGGATCACCTACCTGAGCAGCGGGAATAAACTCGTAAAAAATTCCATAGTCAAGCATCAATAACATGGAGGAGTTATTTAAATCGGACTGGATGCCAAAGAAACCTTCGGAGGCATTATAAGTCTCCATGTAGTGCATATTTTCTGATCTGATTAAATCTTCAAATCGATTTTTATAGGGTTTAAAACTTACTCCGCCATGAATGTATAATTCAAGATTTGGCCAGACATCTGTCAGGTTATCCTTGCCTGTTTTTTGAAGAATTTTATCAATAAGAACAAGTGTCCAGGTGGGTACTCCGGCTATATTAGTCACATTTTTTTTAATTGTCTCATTAGCCATTTTTTCTAGCTTGTCCTCCCATTCATCCATCAGAGCAATAGATAAATCAGGTGTTCTGATTAATTGTCCAAGCAAAGGCATGTTCTTCATCATCAAAGCTGATAAATCACCAAAATAACTGCCGTCATTCATTTTGTTTATTTGAGTGCTGCCACCCATCACAAGGCCTTTGCCGGTAAATATTCGGGTAGAAGGATTGTTTTTCGCATATAAGGCCAGTACATCACGGCCTCCGTTAAAATGGCATGCATCTAAGGTCTCTTTACTAACCGGAATGAACTTTGATTTTTCGCTGGTTGTACCAGAAGATTTTGCAAACCATTTAATTTCGGAAGGCCATAAAATTCCTTGCTCTCCGGCAATAATTCGTTCAATGAATGGTTTCAGCGATTCATAGCTCTGAAGAGGTATCTTGTTTCGGTAATCTTCAGGATTTTTAATTGAATCATAGTCATAATTCAGGCCCCATTCTGTTTGCTTAGCCGTTTTGATGAGTTTATTGAAAACATTTGCTTGTGTCTCAACAGGATGATCCATAAAGTGCTGGATTTGATCCAATCTTTTTTTAAAAATCCAAGTCAGTACAGAATTTATCAAACTCATTTAAAAGGCTTCAATTCGTTTACTTATTTTGGCAATACCGCACGTTGAAGATAATCATTTGCTTCATCAATTTGTCCGGTTTGTAAATACAGATTTCCAATATTTCGCAATAAATTTTTATCATTGGGATGCAAGTGCAAAGCTTTTTTAAAATAGATAATGGCTTGTTCAAATTTTTCATCACCTGCATAAACGATAGCCGCATTTTCCAACGCTTCCGCATTATTTGCATTAATATTATAGGCTGTCAAAAAACATTCAAGTCCTTTATCGGTCATTTGTTTATCTCTCGCATAGGCCAATCCTTTTTTCACCCAGGCCATATCATTTTTCGGATTTAGTTGAATTGTTTTGTCAAAATAGTAAATAGCTGAATCTGGCCGGTTCGCCTGTAAATAGGCCATACCTAATTTCTGCATGTAATGATCATTCTCCTTATTTGTCCGGATTAATGCTCTGTATGCCATAAAAGCTCCCCGATATTCTTTATCTTGTAAGGCCATATTTCCCATACCTTCCAAATTTTGCAAAGCCGATGGTCCTCCGGCTTTCAAATAAGCGTTAATCGCTTTTCTATAATCGTGACTTATGTAATAATAGTCATTCCCTAAAGTAGTCCACGCGGCTGCATAATCAGGATAAATAGCAACGGCTTTTTCAAGATATTGCCTAGATTGTTCATACTGTAATTTTGCATTTTGTTTGTCGGGGTTTTGCTGAGCCAAATCGTACAACATACCACCGGCTGCATTGTTGGCCTTGGCAGAGTTTGTCGAAACATCAACATCGTGCAAAAAAAGTGTTTGATTATTTTTCCAAACAGGATTTCGCGATACGGTTTTTAAGGAGAAAAGAGTGAGAATGGCAAACACTGCTAAGGCTGCCAATGGCATACTCTTCCAATAAGTCCACCAGTCATTTCCGGATATCTTTTTAACGGTCAATTCAGACATTTTGATAAGCAGATAGGCGCTGGCCATGGCAAGGCCGAATGAGGGAAGGTACAAAAACCTTTCGTTCATAAATGTGCCTACCGGGAAGAAGATATTGGATACCGGCAGCATGGCTAAAACGTAAATCAGCATAGATGCAGGTAAAAGCTTTCGCCTGAAGAAACCAATAATTCCCGTTATCAGCAGCCCCAGGTATATGAAAATACCACCCAAAGCCATTGGGTTACTAATGCTGTGATAGGCAATTTGGAATGGATAGTAGTCATTAGTCAAATGAGTAGGGAATATCCAAAGTTGCAAATACTTCAATAAGGTAAACGCAATTGTACCCATTCTTTCAGTTCCGCTTGCCAGAACAAATGGGTTATTCATCAAATCGGCATTGCCGCTGATTGACGTAGTACCAATGGCCCAGAATCGTATTAGTAAAGCAAGACCGGCTGCAACGAAAAATGGGATGCCTGACCTGACTATTTGTTTGATGTTGCTATCTCGTACAAAAAAAGTTAAAGCTGGAAATACCAAAATAAAGGGATACGCTGATTCTTTTGAAAGTAAAGCCAGAAAAAAGTAAACTCCGCTAAAAATCAATATTTTAGAACTCGGATTACGAAGCCATTGTTCAAATTTCAACAAAGCGAGTAAAATAAAAAGCAAGGCCATCAGTTCATCTCTGCCTTTGATATTGGCCACCGCTTCTGTATGCACTGGATGAGCAATAAATATTAAAGTAGCCAGCAAGGGAAGATGCCATTTCAAACTTTCAGAAACTTTCAGATGCTGCAAAAAGCGAAAAAGGAAAAGCAGGAGAATAAAAGCTGAGAAGGCATAAATCAGTACATTGATAAAATGACTTAACTCAGGATTGTTTCCGCCAAAGCTATGCCCTATGGCAAAGGTGACCAAAGACAAAGGGCGGTAGCGACCGCCTGCTACCAGATTTTTTTGCTTTCCGAAATAACCCACGAAAGAATCATGACTCAGTATATCTCCGATACCACTGATTCCTTTTTGTACAAATTGATTATCAGTGATGACAATCGAATCATCAAGAGCATATTGATGCTTGAAAGTATTGGCATACAATAAAAGCGGAAGCAAAAACACCAGCCATAATTGCCAGGCAGGCAGCCGAAATTGCTCCAAAGCTTGCTTTGGTACTTTATTTCTTTTCTTCGCTTCCAAGGATATCTTTTCTTTGCAGTTCGAAATGCTGGCCTAGATAAACTTTCCTGACTTCCTTGTCTTTCGACAATTCTTCGGCTGTTCCTGATTTCAGAATTTTTCCTTCAAAAAGCAAATAGGCTCTGTCAGTAATTGAAAGAGTTTCCCGCACATTATGATCCGTAATCAGAATGCCGATATTTTTCTGTTTAAGTCTTGAAACTACGTACTGAATGTCCTCTACAGCAATTGGGTCGATACCGGCAAAAGGTTCATCAAGTAATATGAATTTCGGGTTATTAGCCAGAGCCCTCGCTATTTCAGTTCTTCTTCTCTCACCACCTGATACCAAATCACCCCGAGTATGCCGAACATTTTCAAGGCCAAATTCAGCTATTAATTCTTCCAGACGTTTATGCTGGGATTCCCGTGATAATCCGGTAAATTCCAGTATCGCCTTTATATTATCCTGAACACTTAATTTTCTAAATACAGAAGGTTCCTGTGGCAAATAGCCTAATCCCAGTTTAGCCCTTTTGTACATGGGCATATTCGTAATTTCAATATCATCAATAAACACCTTGCCTTCTTCAGCTCTTATCAGACCAATTATGGAATAAAAGGAGGTTGTTTTACCGGCTCCGTTCGGGCCTAATAATCCAACAATTTCACCTTGATTCACTTCAATTGAAACATGGTCAACAACTGTACGTTTCCGATATCTCTTTACAATATTGTCAGTCCTAAGCAGCATACTTTAAAGTTACAATTTTATAACAAAGCTTCCCTCAATATAACTCAAAGCCAAGCTTCCTCCGGTAATAATAGCTTTTTCGTAAGATAAAGCAACCGAGTATTTTCCAAAATTTGCCCCGGCCTGGCCGATAATGTAAGGCTTCGGGATACTTCCACCGCGATACCCTACAGACAGCATAAGTTTTTGTAAGGCTTTCAGGTTGATATCAAATTCATAGACTGGACGTGGGTTGCTGTCAAATTTTCGTACAAGCAGGGAAGGAGTAAAGGTGAAATTTTCATCTTTATATAAATCGTAAGCACCATAAAGCAGAAAAACCCGGTATTCTATGATATTGATACCAAGATAATTGAGGGTTGGTCGATTGAGGTTATAGGCCGAAAAACCTAAAGCAAGCGGACCTGCTTGAAAGGCTAGACCGGCATGAACCAGAGGATAAATTTTACCTTGTCTTCCTCCCAACATATTTGGGTTTGTGTTGGGGTCGAAGGCTAAACTTTTATAGCGACCTGACAGGCTAAATCCCATACGAAGGTCATAATAATCAGTATGAGCAACTGAATAGGAAAATGAAACGGAAAGTCCTGAAGTATATTCATTGCGCTCACGTTGGTATGTAACATTGGCACCATAACCTATGCGGGCAGTATCATTACCCGCATCCCAGGATATCATAGCGTAATTATATAAAGGTGGAAATAAGCCGGTAGGGGGGTCGTTTCGGGTGAAAAAATGCACACTTGGCCGATTACTCATACCGGCAAATCCAGGGTTTTGTAAATAACGATTGAAATGATATTGAGCCATAAAAAATTCCTGACTTGTCTGAGCTTTCCCCGCATCGGTAAAAAGTAAAAACAAGCTGAAGAAAGTAAGAATACTTTTTATTCGCATGGCCTTATATCTTTTATATTGAGTTGTAAATTTGATTTTCCATTCCATTCATTTAAGTTGATGCTAAAGCAAATATCAAAGGGTCCTGCTTTCACCAGGCTGAGTTTATTGCCCTGATTAAATGCAATGGCAGGCATGGTGACTCCATCCTGTATCAGTGAAAGTTTCAAATGACCTTCTCCAACTATACTGGCTTGCCAGCGACAACTAAGCCGTTTGGCCAGAAACACAGGATTCATATTGCCGGGGCCAAAAGGAGCCATCCTGCTCATAGCATGATAAAATCCGAGTGTCAAGTCAGAAAACTTAACTTCCGTGTCGATCCGGATTTTCGGAAATAAAGAATCAGCCGGAATATGCTCACTCACATATTGATTGAATTGTGCATTGAAAGATTCAAAATGCTTCTTTTTCATTGATAAACCGGCTGCGTATTTATGTCCTCCATATTTGTGTAGCCATTGGGAGCAGCTTTCAATGGCTTCCAGAATATTGAAACCTGCTACTGAGCGAGCAGATCCACTCAAATATCCGTCATCTTCTGTTAATACGATAGTAGGCCGGTAATAATATTCAATGAGCCGGCTTGCCACAATGCCAACAACTCCTTTATGCCAGTCTTTTCCCCAAACCACAGATGATTTTTGATTTTCATTGTCAGGAGTAGCTCTTAATTGTTCCAGTGCATCAGCTGTGATAGCCTGATCCAATTGTTTTCGGTCTGTATTCAATTGATGTAGTTGTTGAGATAGCTGCATTATCTCTCCGGCTTTTTGACTGGTGAGCAACAAGACAGGATACCGACCGTGTTTGAGTCGCCCTGCTGCGTTGATATGGGGGCCAATGCCAAAAACAATATCTGTTATGTGAAGAGGTTTTTTGCGCCCGATAAGTTCCAACAAAGTCTTTAATCCGGCCTGAGGATTATCATTCAGCTTCTTTAAACCAAACCAGGCAAGGGTTCTGTTTTCTCCGGTAATGGGTACAATATCTGAAGCGATGCTTACCACAAGGATATCTAATTGCTCATAAACTTTTTTAAGGTCTATTCCCAACTTTATGGCCAATGCCTGACAAAGCTTAAATCCTATACCGCAACCGGAAAGCTCTTTGTATGGGTATGGACAATCTGTTTGCTTCGGATCGAGAACTGCGAGAGCATCCGGAATAATGCTTCCAGGAGTATGGTGATCACAGATGATAAAATCAACGCCCTTTTCTTTGGCATATTCAATCTGATCAACTGCCCTGATACCGCAATCTAAAGCAATCACAAGGCCGATGTTTTGTTCAACCGCATAATCAATTCCTTTCAGCGAAATACCGTATCCCTCCGTATATCGGTCAGGGATGTAGAAATCAATGTGTGGATGAATCGGTTTTAGGAAATTCTGAACCAACGACACGGAAGTGGTTCCATCTACATCATAATCGCCATAGATTAATATCCCTTCCTTGTGCTGGATGGCTTGCTCAATGCGCTGAACGGCAAGGCTCATGTTTTTCATTAAAAAAGGGTAGTGCAAATCTTCGAGAGAAGGATTGAAAAATTTTTCTGCTTCTTCAAAAGTGTTTAAGCCTCTCAATACCAATAAGGAGCTCAGAATTTTTTTAACCTTCAGAACGGAAGATAGAAACTCAACTTTTTTTGCATCTGATTCGGCAATAACCCAACGTTTTGGTACGGTAATATGCATTAATATTGGAAAATTTTGGGTTAAAGTTAATGATTGCCCGCTTTAATGCAGATCCTAGTTAGCAAGGTAATTACTCGTTTTCGAGACTTTTCAAAATCAGTTCAAGATATTTGATTTCATCCGGGGAATAAGCCTCTTTGAGACTATATCCATTCATTTTAGCCAGTATATTCCACGAAGCCGCACTAATAGAAGATTGATATTTCAGTATGATATCGTAGAGCGTCATGCCTGTCTTGCGCTCTATCATTTTCACAAGAATATATCCCTGTGTGACCGACAACTGAGTGAGATTTTTTTTATAATCGCCTTTTAATTCCGATTTCCTCTGGCGTACATATCTTTTCTTTTTTCTGTTCTTCGATTCCCCTTGTAAAATCTGGTCTGTTTCTTCCATCAAACGGATAGCATCGGTATAATATGGATATACTTTATTGACGGTATGCTGCATTTTTCTGAATTCAATCAATTCCTGAAGATTTTCGAATTCTATTCCTATAACACTAATTGTAGGTAATACAACTGTCTGATTGGTATATAAATCTGAGGTGTCGTAATAATAATGCAGGCTGTCAGGTTGTGCATGTAACATGATAGGGATGAAGTAAAGAAAGTGGACTAGTTTTTTCATCATAGAAAAGCAGGGTTACAAATATTTCGCCATAGTTAACATGCTAAATCAACGCTTCATCAGCGTATTAATTATTGATGCGTCATGATAGCTCCGCAACTATCTATCAATTGATGAGTGGAAGAATATACAGTATAAGTCAGGTCAATGATATGGGTCACGGTATCAATCGTACCGCTACCTTCAATATTCAGGCTATTGATTGATTGCTTACTTATTATCAATTGATTTTTTCTGGCTGTTGCCCTCAGGCTTTGACTCGAATTGGCAAAATTGCTGAATAGGATATACGTAGTACTGTCCGGGTCTTGTGTCAAATCGCAGACGTAAGAAAAGGTATCGGATGTACAGTATTCCGTTGCCTGATAGGTTCCGATAAATTTTTTGGAAGAATATATTGAGCAATCGATACCTTCGAAACCGGCCGGACAAATACAGGTTCCATCATGGCAAAAACCAGCATTTTCACAGCTAACACCTTTGCAGGGATTTCTTTTGCATGCATTTAAAAAAACAGTTCCCAGCAGCATTGAAATGATCCATATCCGGATATATTGTCTCATAAATTGAGTTCCTTAATTATTTCCTGATTTGCTTTTAAATTGCCGCCATTGTTGCAGAATATTTGTCAAATCGAAATCGCTTAAATCATCGGGTAGTTTCTGATTTTCAACGAGCTGTTTAAAAAACTGTTCCTCTTTTCGGCCGATCGCCAATGCCTCTGCATAAGGTCGCTGACTAAAGGTAACCAGTGAATACAGAGGCATGTATTCATCGGGGAAAAGTCGCTGCAATCCATTTTCAATTTTTTTCCTCATCAGGAAACTGTGATCAGCCACACGATCACGCATCTCCACAAAATTCTGCACAGCTAAACGGGCGATAGCATCCGCATTTATCTTTCGGGTTTTGTCATAATTTTCGAAAATTAGAGGCCAGTTTTCTTCATATTTATCCATCATTTCAGCCAAAAGAGTGCAATCTTCAAAACCGGCATTCATCCCTTGTCCGTAAAAGGGTACGATGCCGTGAGCCGCATCTCCGATCAGGCAGAACCGGTGTTTCCATGTCCAGGGCTGGCAATATACGGTGGCCAGTCTGGAGGAAGGATTTTGTTTGAAATCTTCGATGAGTGATGGCATGAGTTTGAAAGCATCGAAAAAATTTTCTTTAAAAAATGCTTCCACATCCATACCTGCATCAAGTGAAGCCAAGGAGTTATCTCCCTCATTTGGAGCAAATAATGTGCTTGTAAAACTGCCATCAAGATTGGCCAATGCTATCAACATAAAACTTCTGCGGGGCCAGATATGCAGGGCATTTTTATCAAGCCGCCATTGATTACCGGTATCCGCTGGAATCGACAATTCTTTATAACCATGATCAAGATATACCAGATTCTCTTGCAGGGCACCTTGCTCAATCATGCAGTGCCTGACATTTGAAAAAGCACCATCCGCTCCAAATATCAGGTCAGCTGATTTTTCAAAACCATTGGCAAAAAATACTCTTCTTTTATCAGCATCGAGTCCTACACATTTATGATTAAAGAAAATTGAAGCTCCGGCTGTCTCAGCTGCATCCATAAGTGCAGCATTTAAACCGCCTCTTGATACTGACCAGATCGCTTGATTTTCCATACCATAAGCCTGAAAATCAATGCTATCATTTTCATGATGTATTCTGCGGCCGTACATGGGGATAGACACTTTTCTGATTTTTTCTTCCATGCCCGCTCCGGCAAGAGCCTTCCAGCCCCGGTCGCTTAAAGCAAGATTGATGGATCGTCCGGATGATATATCTGTATTCCTTAAATCAGGCCTTTTCTCATATACGCTGACCTGATATCCGCGTCTGCTTAAATAAAGAGCCCAAAGGGAACCCACCAGACCGGCCCCGATAATGATGACCTTTTTGTTTTTTTTATTCATTGCACGCTTCTCTTAGATAATTTGCAAAGCGAAAAACATCTTCAAAAGTATTGTAAAGCGGTGCCGGAGCAATCCGGATTACATTTGGCTTTCGCCAATCGGCTATCACCCCTTTGGCAGAAATGGCATCAAAAAGCTGCCGGCCGTTTTTTCCGGTGAGCAGGCTTAGCTGACAGCCTCGCTTTTCAGGATCTGATGGTGTAATAATCTCAATCTGCTCAGTAATCCATTGCCTTATTAAAAATTCAAGGAAGGCAGTTAACTTCAGGCTTTTATCCCGCAGAGCTGGCAAAGTGGCTTCCTCCGTAATGTTGAGAGCTGCCTTGTGGGCAGCAAGACTCAGTACCGCTACATTACTCATTTGCCAGCGATCGGCTCCCTGAGATGGTACAAAATGTAAATCCATATCAAAGCGGCTTGTTTCTTCATGTCCCCACCAACCTTTTAGCTGGGGTGTGTCTGCATTCAGCAGATGCCGTTCATGCACAAAAATACCGCTCGGTCCTCCCGGTCCTGAATTAAGGTATTTATAGGAACACCAGGTTGAGAAATCAATTTGCCAGTCGTGCAATTTCATGGGCACATTTCCGATGGCATGAGCCAGATCGAATCCAACCATAGCTCCCGCAGCATGGCCTGCTTTTGTAATGGCTTCCATATCAAACCACTGACCATTATAATAATTTACGGCTCCCAAAAGAACCATCGTCAAATCATCCTGATGTGCTTCAATGAGATTCAAAACATCTTCGTCACGGACAAAATACTCATGCTCTCTTGGATTGATTTGCAGGATGGCATCTTCAGCTTTAAAATCTTCCCTCCCGCTTAATCGGAGATATTGCTCAACCTCACTGAGAACTACAAAATAATCAGAAGGGAATAACTGTCCTTCAACCAATATTTTTACCCTTTTTCCTTTGGGTCGGTAAAACGATGCAAACAGTAAATGCAAATTGACGCTTAGCGCATTCATGGCCGTAACCTCTTTTTCGCGGGCACCGACAATATGAGCTAAAGGCCGGGCAAAACGATGATGATAATACATCCAGGGATTTTTGGCATGTACATGTCCCTCCACTCCCAGATTTTTCCAATCGTCCAGTTCTTGCTTTATATGATTTTCAACCGATTTCGGTTGCAGACCTAAGGAATTTCCACAGAGATAAATGGCATCACAGCCATTTTTTTGAGGGATATAAAACTGTTGTCTGAAATCAGAAAGCGGATCGGCTGCGTCCATTTTTCGGGCATAATCAATTGTAGATTCAAAATTCATATCGATTCTTATTTTCTAAATTTTGTACCCTTAAGGTCGAGCCATTGCAGGGCTGCACCGCCTAGCAATAATGATCTGGTTTCTTCATCAAAGGGCAAACTTTTTATCAGTGCTCCCGGTTCCAGTTCGCCCAAAGGGAAAGGATAATCTGTTCCCAGAGCTACCCGGTTGGCACCGGCTAAATTTACGAGATAATTGAGCATAGCTTCATCATGTACCAGTGAATCAAACCAGCATTTTCCAAGGTATGATTTTGGGCTTTTATCATTATCAACGGCACAAAGATCAGGGCGTACATTAAATCCATGTTCTATCCTTCCGATGGTAGCCGGAAATTCTCCACCGCCATGAGCAAAAGCAAAACGGATATCAGGATATCTTTCCAGGATACCGCCAAATATCAGCGAACAAATGGCAAGAGAAGTCTCAGCCGGCATACTCACTAGCCAGGGAAGCCAGTATTTGGGCATCTTTTGCATGCCCATCATATCCCACGGATGGACAAATATGGCTACTTTCATTTCATTAGCAGCTTCATAAAATGGTGTTAGATGATCGTCTTCTAAATTCCAATCGTTGATATGTGTACCGATTTCAACACCCGGCATATTCAAGGTTTTGATACAACGCTCAAGTTCTCTGGCGGACTGATCAGGTGATTGCATCGGCAGGGTAGCAAGAGCCACAAAACGATCAGGATAATCATCGACTACCGAAGCCATAAAGTCATTCTGAAACCTGGCCACTTCCAACGCATCCTGGGGCTTAGCCCAGTAATTGAATAAAACAGGTATGGCCGATAAGACCTGTACATCAACCCCAAAATGATTGCATTCATTGATGCGTTCTTTCGGATCCCAGCAATTTGATTGAATTTCTCTGAAAAATTGATCGCCTTTCATCATCCGGGCACAACCTGCTCTGTGATGATCGAGATGAATGAACTCTCCATAACCGAATTTTTCGGCAAAACGGGGGATTTTTTCGGGTAAAATATGCGTATGAATATCGATTGTCGGGTTCATGTTGATATGAGAGATTAAGTTTTAATCAGTAAAACGGGAATCACTTTCCATGATATGCCCGCATTGATCGCAGGTTCTTAAAGATTCCGAAGTATAAAAAGTCCGGAACCGGGACAGGAAATCTTTTTCGATATCCTCAAGCGGAAAAAAAGTTTCATGCAATTTATGATTGCAGTTATCGCAGAACCACATCAAACCATCCTGTAAACCGCTACCTTTTCGCACTCGTTCTATGACTAAGCCAACGGAACCTTCCGAACGATTGGGTGAATGAGGTACACGTGCGGGCAATAAAAACATTTCACCCGCATGAATGGGTATATCCACTACTTTGCCTTCCTCCTGAATTCGCACGATTATATTTCCTTCCAATTGATAAAACCATTCCTCCGTTTCGTTGAAATGATAGTCTTTCCGGGCATTAGGGCCGGCTACAACCATCACAATAAAATCTTTGCCTATCGGGTAGAGATTTTTATTGCCGACCGGTGGTTTCAGCTTGTCTCTATTGGCTTCAAGCCAGGCTTGAAAATGAAAAGGTTTTTGTATAGACATGAGTGCTTGTTTTGGAATACCCTAAAAATAGGAACATTAGCTTAAAGAGAAAAGTTGCCGAGTAGGGTTTCCCTAAAAATCGTAGGAAAATCATAGCTTTGAAAAATGAAAGAAACAGAAGAACAGTTAACAGCGTTGGTATGCGGCAGCACGCAAGGTATTGGAAGAGCTTGTGCTAAAGCCTTGGCCAAGGCTGGTATGCGGGTTATTTTGATGGCAAGAGATAAAGAAGCACTGGAATCTACCCTGACGAGTCTTCATAGTGATGGACATGACACTATTCAGGCTGATTTCAGCAAACCCGGAGAGGTGCTGCAAAACCTAAAAGCCTACCGGAAAAACAATCCCGGAAATATTCATATACTGGTTAATAACACAGGTGGACCCTCAAGCGGACCGCTCACAGAAGCAAGACCGGAGGCCTTCCGCAGAGGCTTCGAAATGCATGTCATCAATTTTCAGCAGTTAGTACAGGAATTATTGCCTGGCATGAAAGCAAGCGGCTACGGTCGAATCATCAATATAATTTCTACTTCGGTTAAAACACCGTTGACTAATCTGGGTGTATCGAATACTATCAGGGGGGCCGTTGCGTCCTGGGGTAAAACTTTGGCGAATGAAATCGCAGCATATGGAATTACAGTGAATAATGTTTTGCCCGGATTTACCGAAACCGGCCGTTTATTTGATTTGATAAAAAAATATGCGGAAAAATCAGGCAGAACTGTTGAAGAAGAAACCCGTTTGATGGAAGAAAGGGTTCCGGCCAAGCGATTTGCCCAACCTGAAGAAATTGCTGCTGCCGTTAATTTTCTTGCATCGACTGAAGCCGCTTATATTAATGGAATCAATCTGCCTGTGGACGGAGGAAGAACACCAAGCCTCTGATTTTTTTTTGTAATTTGGTCTGAAACCCGATGAAACGCGAAAAGTATATTAAAAACATGATCAATGGTGTTCTGGTTGACCCCACATCCAACCAATTCATTGATAACATTAATCCTGCCACCGGTTTGGTCTATTCATTCATTCCTGATTCGGATGACAAAGATGTGGCAGCTGCGGTAAAGAGTGCCAAGAATGCCTTTCCAGCCTGGGCAAATACTCCGGCAGATGTGCGGGGAAAAATTATGGAACGCGTGGCTGATTTGATTAATCAGCATCTGGAATATTTTGCAGAAAGCGAATCAATGGATAATGGAAAATCGATTGATTTGGCCCGGTCGATTGATATTCCAAGGGCAATAGAAAATTTTCGCTTCTTTGCCTCGGCTATCCGTACATTTTCCTCCGAAGCTCATATCACGGAAAACAGAGCTGTAAACTATACCATTCGCCAGCCCATCGGTATTGTGGGTTGCATTAGTCCCTGGAACTTGCCTTTATATCTTTTCACCTGGAAAATTACACCGGCTCTTGCTGCAGGCAATTGCGTGGTGGCAAAGCCATCAGAAATCACCCCCATGTCGGCCTTTCTGCTTTCTCAGGTTTGCATAGAAGCAGGTATGCCCCCGGGCGTATTAAATATTGTTCATGGAATGGGTACGAAAGCCGGAGAAGCAATCATTAAGCACCCGGATGTGAAAGCTATTTCCTTTACTGGCGGAACCGCTACCGGGAGGCATATTGCAGCTACTGCGGCCCCTATGTTCAAAAAAATCTCTCTCGAATTGGGCGGGAAAAACCCCAATATCATTTTTGCTGATTGCGATTTTGAACAGATGATGGCTACTACCATCCGGTCTTCATTTAGCAATCAAGGGCAGATATGTCTTTGCGGTTCCAGAATATTTATTGAAAAACCAATTTACGAACGATTCAAAAAAGAATTTGTAGAAAAAGTACGTCTCATTAAAGTTGGCGATCCTTCTTCAGAACATACCCAAATGGGAGCTGTGGTATCGAAACAACATCAGGATAAGATTCTATCCTATATCAAACGAGCCAAAAAGGAGGGTGGAAAAATTTTATGTGGAGGACAAGTGCCGATTGTGAATAAAAGATGTGAGAAAGGTTTTTTCATCGAACCCACGGTAATTGAAGGGCTGGCCTTTGATTGTACCGTAAACAGGGAAGAAATATTTGGGCCGGTAGTTACCATTACACCATTTGAAACAGAGGATGAAGTTATCCAAATGGCCAATGATACCGAGTATGGATTAGCCTGCACAATCTGGACTGAAAATCTAACCCGTGCCCACCGAAGCGCTGCCAGAATTGAATCGGGCATTGTCTGGGTGAATTGCTGGATGTTGCGTGATCTTCGTACTCCATTTGGTGGTATGAAAAACTCAGGCGTAGGTCGTGAGGGTGGTTTCGAAGCGTTACGCTTTTTTACCGAAGCAAAAAATGTTTGTATTAACCTAAAAAAATCATGAGCAAGGATAAATTTTTTCATGCCGATAAGGCACCTAAACCGGTCGGAGCTTACCCACATGCCCGCGAAGCAGGAGGATTACTTTTTCTCTCAGGCATCGGACCCAGAGACCCTAACACCAATGAAGTGCCCGGGTTGAAACTCGATGGTCAGGGACATATTCTTGATTATGATTTCGAAGCGCAGGTACATGCAGTTTTTCAGAATATCAAATTCGTACTCGAGGCTTCCGGCTCATCTTGGGACAAGTTGGTGGATGTAACGGTTTTTCTTACCAATATGAAGCGGGATTTCAAAACCTTTAACCAGATATATACTGATTATTTCAGCGCTAATCAACCTTGCCGGACTACAGTAGAAATTAATGCTTTACCTACGCCCATTGCTATCGAGCTAAAGTGCATTGCCAGTTTGGGCTAATTAAAGAAATTCCTTTATCGTCAGGGAAATAGCGATAATTTAGAGGAAGCTTCTACATAAAACCTAATTGAAGACGAGCGGCTTCCGACATCATATCCATAGTCCAGGGCGGTTCGAACGTTAAATTGAGATCAACGTCTTTCACACCCTGAATATCACGAAGCTTTTGCTGTATCTCGTTCGGCATGGTTTGGACAGCCGGACAATTAGGAGAAGTTAGCGTCATCTTAATTGAAACTACCCCTTCATTGCTCACTTTCACTTCATAAATCAAACCAAGTTCATAAACATTCACCGGTATTTCAGGATCATAGATTGTGCGCAATACCTGAACCACTTCATCCTGAATTTCAATAAACGACTTTTCCTTTTCCATAGCTTTTATTTCAACCCTTCCGGGTATTAATTATAAATTTTGCTGCATCATGCTTAATGCGTTTGATCATATTTTGAAGGCCATTGCTTCTTTGTCCCGAAAGCAAAGACCGCATGTTGATTTTCTCTAAAAAACCAAGTTGAGCATTTACAATATCTTCTGCTTTCCGACCATTTAATACCTTCAAAAGCAGGGCGATAATTCCTTTAGTAATGACTGTATTACTATCGGCTTGAAAATATATTCTCCCATTTTTTTCTTTGGCATAGACCCAAACCATTGAAGTGCATCCTTCGATAAGGTTTGAATCTTGTTTCAAAGTTTCGGGCATCTCAGGCAGCCGGTGACCTATATCAATCAGGAGTTCATATTTCCCGACCTGATTATCGAAAAGTTCGAAATCCTCTACTATCTCCTGTTCTGTTTGTTCAATGGTTTGTTCGTTCATTTCATCAGTATAGTTCTGATTTGTTGAAGCGCATTGATCATGGCGTCAATTTCATCCTCGTTATTATAAAAAGCAAATGAAGCCCGGCAGGTTCCGGTGATACCGTAAAAATCCATCAAAGGCTGTGTACAATGATGCCCAGTTCGAATGGCAATACCAAACTGATTGAGCAGGCTCCCGATATCAAAATGATGAAGTCCTTCGATGTTAAAGGAAATGACAGGCGCTTTTTGAGGTGCTTCGCCATATATCTTCAGTCCTTCAATTTCCTTCAATTTATTGGTAGCGTACATCAGCAACGCTGATTCGTATTGAGCAATGGATACGATACCGATATTTTGTACATAATCTAAGGCGGCTCCAAGCGCAATAGCTCCACTGATATTAGGAGTTCCCGCTTCAAATTTATAAGGAAGCTCGTTGTAAGTAATTTTTTCGAAAGTCACTTTTTCAATCATTTCACCGCCACCTTGATAAGGGTCCATAGACTCCAACAAGGCTCTTTTGCCGTACAATACACCAATGCCGGTAGGCGCATAGAGTTTATGACCTGAGAAAGCCAGAAAATCACAATCAAGCGTCTGGACATTAATTAATGTATGAGGTGCCGCCTGCGCTGCATCGAGCAATACTAAAACTCCGGCATCGTGTGCCATACTGATAATTTCTTTCACCGGATTGATGAGGCCCAAAACATTAGAGATATAGGCCACTGAGATTAGCCGGGTTTTGGGATTCAGCATCTTGCCGAAAGCTTCCATATCCAGCTTGCCTGATTCATGAATTGGGATGATCTTCAATGAACAACCTTTCTCCTGGCAGATCCGGTACCAAGGTACAATGTTAGCATGATGTTCGAGCTGAGAGATGATAATTTCATCGCCTGCTTTCAAAAATTTATTTCCCCAGGCTGAGGCCACCAGATTGATGGCTTCTGTAGTACCGCGTACGAAATTAATTTCAGCTTTTTCTCCGGCATGAATGAAGGAGCGCACTTTTTCGCGGGCGTCTTCATAGGCAGCGGTAGCCCGATCACTTAACTCATGAAGTCCGCGATGAATATTTGCGTTGCTATGGCTATAAAAATCGCTAATTGAATCTATGACTTGCTGTGGTTTCTGTGTGGTAGCGGCATTGTCGAAATAAATCAGGGGCTTGTCATTCAGTCGCGTGGCAAGAATTGGAAAATTGCTCCTGACCGCTGACTGATTGAAGGGCTGTGAAGAACTCATTGAACTAATCCTATTTCCCAGGTTTTTATTCATGGCTTATGAGACGAGAAAACGCTCGGAAAGTTTTTGTTCGAACCAGTCTTTTAATGCCGGTAAGGCGATGGCATCACTGACTTCTTTACTGAAAGCATAGACTAACAATTTGCGGGCTTCATTCAGACCGATACCCCGGGTTTGCAGATAATATAAGGCATTTGGATCAATGCCACCGGAGCTTGCTCCGTGAGTGCATTTCACATCATCGGCAAAAATCTCCAATTGTGGTTTTGAATTTATTGTAGTCTCGTTCGAGAGCAATATATTCGGATTATGCTGAAAGGCCAGCGTCTTTTGCGCATCTTGTTCCACCAGAATTTTGCCATTAAAAATGCCGGTTGATTGCTCATCCAAAATTCCTTTATACAATTCGTTGCTTTGGCAATGAGGCTTGGCATGAATCACCAAAGTCCGGTTGTCTGCATGTTGCTTTCCATGCAGCGCATATAAACCAAATAAATTTGCTTCAGAGCCTTCACCAATTAAATTTACACGCAAGTCATTGCGGATCAGTTTTCCTCCAAGGGTGAGATTATAGCAAAATACACGGCTGTTTTTGGCAGCTTCTATATAAGTATGGTCGAGATAAGTGTCGCTGTTTTCCTGATCATGGACAAGGTACAGGTGCAGTTCTGCATTTTCTTCGACCGTAATTTGTGTCAGCAGATTATTCAACTCGCCTTTATCTGTGTTAAAATTGGCGGCACTCAGCACGATGGTGATCAAACTGTTTTTACCTATCTGGACAACATGCCGGGGTTGTACCAATATTGCATCCGACAGATTTTGATTGAGGGATAGCAAATGCAGGGGTTTATTGATTCGGCAATTTTCAGCTATATGAATAAACGCTCCGTCTTGAAGAAAAGCATCATTCAGCAAGGTAAAGGCTTCATCTGGAGTACCCATACCCAAACGATGGGCAAGCTTTTCAGGCTGATTCTTTCTGAGATCGCTCAGGCTTTCAATTTGCAAGCCGGTACTTAATTGCCTGAGATCACTCTGTTTTTTAGCATAAAAACCATTGAGGAAAACCATGCGCCATGCATCGCTGAGACCCAATAAATATTCTTTCGGAATGATGGTTTCATCATTTTGACCGGCATCCACCAAAGGTTCGAATCCATTCTTTACGATGGCAGCTGCGGAAGTATATTTCCATTCTTCATCCTTGCGTGTAGGAAGGCCATTGTCAAGGAAAACTTCAAAACGCTTGCGTTGCCATTCAGCCAGCTTCCCATGCTCTTTGTTCACCCTTTGTTGGAAATGCTTTTGTAATATTTCTTGAAATCTTGTTGGCATGTTGATGATTTATCTTGCAGCTACTTCTTCTTTAATCCAATCGTAACCCCGTGCTTCGAGTTCCAGTGCGAGTTCTTTGCCTCCTGACTTCACAAATCGACCATCAAACAAAACGTGTACATGGTCGGGTACAATGAAGTCGAGCAGGCGTTGATAATGCGTGATGACAAGGAAGGCATTTTCCTCATTTTTCAATTTGTGTATTCCTTCAGCAACAATTCGCAGGGCATCAATATCGAGCCCCGAATCTGTTTCATCCAAAATACCCAGTTTGGGTTCAAGAACAGCCATTTGGAAAATCTCATTTCTTTTCTTTTCTCCACCAGAGAAACCTTCATTGAGGGAGCGATTTAGAAATGATTTATCCAGTTCTACCATAGCCCGCTTTTCATTCAGCAACTTCAGCATCTGCACGGCATCGAGTGCATCCATCCCACGATGTTTGCGAACTTCATTAACTGCAGTTTTTAAAAAATTGGCAGTACTCACTCCGGGAATCTCCATTGGATATTGAAAAGCCAGGAAGATGCCTTCGCGAGCTCTTTCCTCAGGCAGCATATCTATAATGTTTTTGCCATTGAATAGGATTTCGCCCTCAGTTACTTCATAGTCTGCCTTGCCACTGATGACTGATGCAAGGGTGCTTTTACCGGAGCCATTCGGTCCCATAATAGCGTGTGTTTCGCCTTTGCTTAGTTTCAGATCAACTCCTTTTAAAATAGGAATTCCGTTGACCGATGCATGTAAGTTTTTTATTTCGAGCATGATTGTTTTTTTGTTTTTAATAAATTTTATCCGACACTACCTTCGAGGCTGATAGCCAGTAATTTTCTGGCTTCTACAGCAAATTCCATGGGCAGGTGTTGCAGCACTTCCTGGCTGAATCCGTTTACAATCAGAGCTACGGCTTCTTCGGTTGAGATTCCTCGCTGATTACAGTAAAATAGTATGTCCTCTCCGATTTTTGAAGTAGTGGCTTCATGTTCTACCGTTGCATCTTTTCGGCTTACTTCAAGATAAGGAAATGTGTGTGCCCCGCATCTGTCGCCCAGAAGCAAAGAATCGCATTGAGAAAAATTTCGGGCATGCTCGGCATGTTTGCCGATTCGAACTAATCCGCGATAACTGTTATTGCTTTTGCCTCCTGAGATTCCTTTCGATACAATCCGGCTTTTCGTGTTTTTGCCGATATGCAGCATTTTAGTTCCCGTGTCGGCTTGTTGATGATGGTTGGTAACAGCCACCGAGTAAAATTCACCAATGCTATTATCACCTTTTAAAATAACACTAGGGTATTTCCAGGTTATGGCCGAACCGGTTTCTACCTGAGTCCAGCTGATTTTGGAATTTGCCCCTTTGCAAATACCCCGCTTAGTGACAAAATTATAAATGCCGCCTTTGCCTTCCTTATCACCCGGGAACCAGTTCTGCACAGTGGAGTATTTTACCTCGGCATGATCGAGCGCAACAATCTCCACGATGGCTGCATGCAATTGGTTTTCATCGCGCATGGGAGCCGTACAGCCTTCCAGGTAGCTAACATAAGCGTTATCTTCGGCTATAATCAGGGTGCGTTCAAATTGGCCGGTTCCTGATGCATTCATACGGAAATAAGTGGATAGTTCCATCGGGCAACGAACGCCTTTCGGTATAAAGCAAAAAGATCCATCGCTAAAAACGGCTGAGTTTAAAGCAGCAAAGAAATTATCGCTTTGCGGCACCACCGAACCCAAATATTTTTTAATTAATTCAGGATGTGATTGAATGGCTTCGGTCATAGAGCAGAAAATAACTCCTTTTTCAGCCAGTGTTTCTTTAAAAGTGGTTGCCACCGATACACTGTCAATAACCGCATCAACGGCAACAGTCACTCCGGTCAGCCTTTTTTGCTCCTCCAGTGAAATGCCTAATTTTTTAAAGGTATCAAGCAATTCAGGGTCCACTTCATTCAGGTCTTTATATTTCGGTTTTTCCTTTGGAGCAGCATAATAATGTAAATCCTGATAATCAATAGGCTCGTAATGTATTTTGGCCCAATTAGGTTCTTCCATTGTTTGCCACAACCTGAAAGCTTTGAGACGCCATTCCAACATCCATAAAGGTTCTTTCTTTTTCTCCGATATGAAACGAACAACGTCCTCATTCAATCCTTTGGGGGCAAAGTCCTGTTCAATATTGGTGACAAAGCCGTATTTATAATCGCTGGAAGTAATCTCCCCGATAATTTTATCCTGTTCTTTCATTCCCTTGTTTTCCTGTACTTTAATCAAGATCTTTCATTTCAATGAAACCCTGATTAATGGCAAAATTCGTAAGATGTCGACTATTGAACAAGCTTTGATTGGAATGAGTTTAAATAGAAAAGCTTTTTTTAAAAATACATCCAATGCCAGCGTAAACCATCCTGTCCGTTTAGTTCAAGAGTAGGAGCAGGGACTTTGATAATATTCAATACATTGAGCAGGCTTCGAAGCCAACGTTTATGAGCAGGAATTTGGCTGAGGTCAATATCAGGAGCTAAAAAAAACTGGCGGTAGCGGAGAATATCAGTCCGATCGATGATCAGGCCACTTTGCGGATCGGTCCACTTGTTTTCACGACCTCCGAAAAGTCCTTCGGCTCCATAGCCAATAGCCCAAGACAGCCAGGCAGGGTAGCGACTGCTTTCAGGGAGAAACATAGCGGGATTTCCTGATAACCATACATTGGTGGCGTTATAATCTTTCAACACAATTTCGGGAATGCTGTTGCCATACAATTCAGAAACACGGCTTTGCAGATCAGCCGGATACTGATGTGGCGTGACTGAAAGTTTCACACGGATGCGTTGTTCCTGCCAGAGCATCTCCTGTCCGAGACTCATGCCGCTACCTAACAGATTGGTGCCGAGGTCGGTCCATGAAGCGCCCCATTTGGATGAGAAAGCATCAAACACTTCGATGGAACTCATAAACAACAGGCTGGTACCGAATCCGGCCCAGGCCGCTTGTTGCCGCTTTATGCCTGTCCAGCGAAATAAGCCCTGCGACCAATTGCTGAGGTAATAACTATTGAGTAAGTGCCCGGCTTTATCTATTTGCAGCCATTCTTTCGAATCATCAAAAAAATGAAAAGGACTTTTTGCAAATCCGGCATACCAGTATTGGTTCAGCAAAACCATAGCTCCTGTGAAGCCTCCTGCCATACTGCCACTTACCAGGTATAACCTTGGCTGATGTGTTTCGGCAGGGATATCCCAAAACTGAAGACTATCTTGTGCCGGTAAATTACCTGAAAGCAATACAGCGAATAGCATCCATGCTAGAAGATGTTTTGCAAGCTTTGGCATGAATTATCCCAACAGGGTTTCTTTCGTCTGTTTTAAAATGGCTTTGACATTTGTCTCATCCTTGCCCTGAGCATAAATGCGTAAAACTGGCTCAGTACCCGAAGGTCTCACCATCACCCAGCTTTCTTCGGGCAGATGAAATTTAAATCCGTCAATACTTTCGGTTTCAAGTATTTCAAATGCTCCGAAACGGCTATAAGCACCGGATGCGCATCGCTCAATAACTGCCTTTTTTTGTGCTTCGTCCAGGTGGAGGTCATTGCGGCTGTAATTGAAGGCTCCGACAATCTTATATACTTCATCCACGAGTTCGCTGAGTTTCTTACCGGTATGAGTCATAAACTCCAGGATGACCAGCGCATTCCAGATGCCATCGCGCTCGGGTAAATGGCCTTTCACGGCTATGCCGCCTGATTCTTCACCACCAAGCAACACATCGTCTTTAATCATCAGCTCGGCAATATATTTAAAACCGATTTTGGTGACTACACATTCTAGACCATAGTGGTGGCAGAGTTTTTTAACCTTATCTGTGGCAGAAAAAGCAACGACTACTTTTCCATCCTGCTGTTTGTATTTTTTCAGGTAGTGAATGAGCAGAAGGATGAGATGATGGGAATCCACAAAACGGCCTTTTTCATCGAACATGCCCAGGCGGTCGGCATCACCATCGGTGGCAATGCCACAATCGATGTGGCCGTCTTTTTTAATTATATCAGCCAATTCCTGCAGATTCTTTTCGAGGGGTTCGGGGGCCTGACCATGGAAGGAGGGATTATGGTCATGATGTAAATGAATGGCCTCTGGAAATATTCGGTAAAACATGTTTTGCCCTGAGCCGAACATGGAATCGTAGGCGATTCGAATGCCGGAATTCCGGATGCCTTTCAGATCAAAATAATGATCTACCTTGTCGAAATACATGCTTTCGAGATCAACCCATTCAAGCAGGCCTTCTGAGCTAAAATCAGCCAGTGTTTTTTCAGGAATGACTGTTGTTTCGGGAATCAGTGATTCCACCTTTTGAATTTCATCGGGGGTGCTGGGGCCGCCATAGCCTGATTTTAGTTTATAGCCGTTGTAAGAAGCCGGGTTATGGCTTGCGGTGATGATGATACCGGCACCGCAGCGCAGATCGCGGGCAGCAAGTGATATCATCGGGGTGCTGACAAAGCTTCCGGCCACATAGACCTTTATACCTTTTGAGCAGAGAACCCGTGCTACAACATCGGTGAACAGTTCGCCTCCAAAACGGCAGTCATACCCTATAATAACGCTTGGGCTTTTATGTACAGCGAGTTGCCATAGTGCCGTGGCTTCGGCCACACGAGCCACATTAGCCGTGGTAAAATCCCTGGCAATGATTGCCCGCCATCCATCTGTTCCGAATTTAATATCTGACATGCCTTATTTTTTTTCAAAGGTAAGAAATAGAAGCATTGAAAGGGAAAGCAGCCCGGCCCTCACAATTTCAAATTTTGTTTGCTTTTTCCGGCTGCTATGTCCTTCGCTTGCAAACAAAGGAACGGGTGTTTTCAGCTAAGTTAATGCTGGAATAAATGCCAAGTGGTGGTGAGTCTAAATGATACTTCTTCAATGGTTTTATAGTGACGGCTCCTCATCAGATTACGAATAATGACATGCTCATGGCATGTAGCAGGGTGAATAGCTGAGAATTGCTCCTAAAAGCGAAAAAACGGATAAAGAAATTTTTCTGCTAAAATCAAAAAAATAGTTTTTGCTTTGCATTAAAGATTCTAATCCTTGCATGGCGCATGAAAAATACATACAACGACCTGATTAAGCAAAGTTTTTACTTCCCGCAAGCGGGTTTTGATTTGCGCAATAATTATCTCACTTTTCAGGGTATATCGCTCAAATATCTGATTGATAAGTACGGAACCCCCTTCCGGTTCATTTATCTGCCCAAAATTGGGGAACAGATAAAAAAAGCACAAAACATGTTTAACCGTGCCATAATAAAACATGCCTACAAAGGTGCTTATCATTATTGCTATTGCACGAAATGCAATCACTTCTCATACGTAATCAGCGAAACCATGAAGCATGATGCCCAGATCGAAACTTCGTCCGCATTCGATATCGATCTGATACAGCATTTGTATGACGACAAGAAGATCACAAAAAAGCGGATCATACTTCACAACGGATACAAAACCGATGATTATATCCGGAAGATCCACCAGCTTCGCGATAGCGGATTCAGCAACACCATCAACATACTCGACAGCGAGTTGGAACTGGACCGAATACTGAAAGACGCAAAGGGCATCGTCAACATCGGCCTGCGGATGTCAATCAACGAAGAGTCTCAATCGGCCTATTATACTTCGAGGATGGGCATTAACCCAAACAAACTATTGACATTTTACCGGGAGCGCTTGAAAAACAATAAAAATATTGTACTCAAAATGCTTCATTTTTTCGTTGACTCGGGTATTAAAGACAGCCTGTATTATTGGGGTGAATTTCAAAAAGCCCTCAAATTGTTCATTGTGTTGAAGAAAGAATGTCCTAGCCTCGATTCATTTAATCTGGGCGGAGGTTTCCCCATCAGGAACAATCTCGGATTCGAGTACAGATACGAGTATATGATCAACGAAATTGTAGCCAATATTAAAGAAGCCTGTTTGAAGGAAAACGTAGATGAGCCAGATATCTATACTGAATTCGGAAGATATACCGTTGGAGAAAGTGGAGCCATTATCTTCAAAGTGCTTGAACAAAAACAACAAAACGATAACGAAACATGGTACATCATCGACAATAGTCTGATGAACAGCATACCCGATGCCTACTTGATACACGAAAAATTTATCCTGCTGCCGGTAAACAAATGGAACAATGAGTATCAAAGGGTGAATATAGGAGGAATCAGCTGTGATTCTTTAGATTATTACAATGTTGAAGACTTGAATCAAGAAGTAATGCTGCCGGTTTATTCTCCAAATGACAAAGAACCCCTGTATCTGGGCTTTTTCCATACCGGAGCCTATCAGGATGCCATCAGTGGTTATGGTGGCATCAAACACTGCCTGATACCATCACTCAAGCACGTCATTATTGACCGGGATGAAAAGGGAAATTTTATAGACACTGTATATCTCAACGATCAATCGACAGAAGATATGTTTAGCATTTTGGGATACTCAGAAAAGAAGTGATGGATACCATTAAGCTTTAATTCAGCTATTGAGAATATAATTTGCCTGGCAGAGCGATACCGGAAAAAAGCATACAATAAAGAATTCGACCTGGATTTACAGATAAGTCCCTTGATATTTATTGAAATCTTAGCCTTTTCTGCTCAACGGGAAGTTTTTATTATTACTCAAAACAATCGGGGTTGTTTGCCGGGCGGAGTTTTACCTAAATGCTCAAATGCTTTTGCAGTAGCTTCCCGTCCTCGTGGGGTACGTTTCAGGTAGCCTTCCATAATCAGGAAAGGTTCGTAAACTTCTTCAATGGTATCGGGCTCTTCGGCAGCAGCGGTTGCAATCGTGCCTAATCCAACCGGGCCTCCATTAAATTTGTCGATGATAACAGATAAAATACGGTTATCCATCTCATCCAAACCATGCTCATCAACATGCAGTGCTTCAAGGCCGTAGCGTGCAATTTCCCGGTCAATGATACCATTACCTTTTACCTGAGCAAAATCGCGGGTTCTGCGTAATAGTGCATTGGCAATTCTAGGCGTTCCCCGGCTTCTTCGGGCAATTTCAGAGGCTCCGGTATCTGTAATCTTTGTGTTCAGAATCCCGGATGATCGTTTAACAATTCCTGTTAAAGTATCCGTATTATAATAATCGAAGCGAAAAGTAATGCCAAAACGTGAGCGTAAAGGAGAGGATAATAAACCCGAACGGGTAGTTGCTCCCACCATGGTAAATGGGTTAATTTGTATTTGAATAGAGCGGGCACTTGGTCCGGTATCGAGCATAATATCGATACGAAAATCTTCCATAGCCGCATATAAATACTCCTCCACTACGGTACTTAGGCGATGTATTTCATCGATAAAGAGCACATCTTTTTCTTCCAGATTGGTCAATAGTCCGGCTAAATCAGCGGGTTTTTCGAGTACCGGTCCTGACGTCATTCTGATGTTAACATCTAACTCATTGGCAATAACGTGAGCTAGTGTGGTTTTACCCAGCCCGGGAGGGCCGTGCAGCAATACATGATCCAGTGCTTCACCTCTTTGCTTTGCGGCCTGAATGAAAACCTTCAAATTCTCAATCATCTTAGGCTGACCTCTGAATTCATCAAATACCTTGGGTCTCAGCACTTGTTCAAATTCGCGGTCTTTAGGACTTAGGTTTCGCCCTTCAGCATCAAGATTTGGATTTATTTCCATTGTTTGCGAAGTTAGCATAATGTCTCGTTTGCCAATAATATTTGTATTAACATCAATCGGAAGAATCAGACTATCATGAAAAACCCGGAATACTCTTAAAAACGAACAAAATGGATTAACTTTGCGCCATCTTTTAAAAACGTAAAAAATATAATATGGAAGGCCAAAGGATTACTATTCAAAGCGGGAAACTGAATGTGCCGGATTATCCCATCATTCCTTTTATTGAAGGGGACGGCATTGGTCCTGATATTTGGGCTGCTTCTGTTCGGGTATTTGAATCTGCTATTGAAAAAGCTTATAAAGGAAGGAGAAAAATATTTTGGAAAGAGGTTTACTCAGGAGATAAAGCCTTTCAGAAAACAGGAGAATGGTTGCCTGAAGCAACCCTGGAAGCTATAAACGAGTATTTGGTTTCAATTAAAGGACCTTTGACTACACCCATCGGTGGTGGTATCCGTTCCCTGAATGTGGCACTTCGTCAGGGTCTCGACCTGTATGCCTGTGTACGACCTGTGCGCTATTTTCAGGGAGTTCCTTCACCCGTGAAACATCCTGAACTGGTTGATATGATTATTTTCCGCGAAAATACAGAAGACATATATGCCGGTATAGAATGGTTACAGGGAACGGATGAAAATGAAAAAATTAAGAAATTCCTGATTCAGGATATGGGGGTCACAAAAATTCGCTTCCCTGAATCATCATCCATAGGAATCAAACCGGTATCGAAAGAAGGAACTGAAAGATTGATGCGTTCGGCCGTAAATTATGCATTAATGAATGGTAAGAAATCTGTCACCCTTGTGCACAAGGGTAATATTATGAAATTTACGGAGGGTCAATTCAAACTTTGGGGTTATGCTTTAGCAGAACGTGAATTTGGCGCTCAGGTATTCACCTGGATGCAATATGACAAAATCAAAGAAGCTGAGGGTACCGATGCAGCCAATAAAGCACAAAAAGAGGCGCTGGATAGTGGAAAAATCCTTATTAAAGATGTCATCGCAGATGCCTTCTTACAACAGATATTACTTCGCCCGGCAGAATATGATGTTGTTGCTACTTTAAATTTGAACGGAGATTATATCTCAGATGCTCTGGCAGCATCTGTTGGTGGAATCGGTATTGCCCCGGGTGCCAATATCAATTATGAAACGGGAGTTTCTATTTTCGAGGCTACTCATGGTACAGCCCCAAAGTACAAAGGCATGGACAAAGTAAACCCGAGTTCAATGATTCTTTCAGGAGTAATGATGCTCGAATATATGGGTTGGCAGGAAGCGGCAGATTTAATTGTGAAAGCGATAGAGTCGACCATCAGCGATAAGGAAGTGACTTACGATTTTCACCGTTTGATGGAGGGGGCTACATTACTGAAATGCTCAGAGTATGGCACTGCTTTAATCAAACACATGGGATAAGCCGAGGCAACAGGAGATCAGAGAACACCAAGTTCTAATCCTCATTCTCAGCAAGCTTTATTGACAAGCTCGTTCGTTTTACCTGTGCTTTCTCTGTCCAGCGAATGTCATCAAACCAAATTTGATCATTCACAGTTGCATTGGCCAGCATCTTCAGGATATCAGGACCTATTAAACTACCAATATTAGTTTTGATTATCAAGCTGTTAGAGCCAAATTCTTTTAATGTTATCTCAAAGGAAATAATATCGAGTTCCTGCATATAATCTGGTAACACCTGATGGATGTCGGTAAGCGCATGAACCTGATCTACACTTAAAGTTTGAGCCGGAAGCTGAGCTTGCAAAAAAAGACCGGTGCCGAGCAAGAGCGACAATACAAATAATCTTTTCATTATAAATTAATTTTAAGTTAAAGATAACAAAAAAATTAATTAGGTTAATTGAAGCATAAACGCAAAATTATGGGTTGAAAATTGCGTTATTTGCATTGATGCGAAAATCACTACTTCTATTTTTACTGCTTTCCACTTTTTTTTCAAGCCATGCAGCCTGGATATTGTTGCCCATGGATGATGCTCAAAATAATCATCTGAAAGCTTACGGAATTACTTATTGGGTGCTTCAGCATGATGTTAAAGCTGAATGGTTTCTGAATTATCGAGGAGGCAGTTTTGCTATGCCCTATGCCGATCTAATTGAAAAAGAATGCTTAATCAGGGGAGTGAGTTATGAGGTTTTAGCCGATGCCCAACATAATCAAATCCTGAGCGAGATTGCCAATCCTGAAGTAAATGAGGATATGGTCAAACTTGAAAAAGTACCTAAGATTGCAGTGTATTCACCGAAGACTAAACAACCCTGGGATGATGCAGTAACTTTGGTGCTCACCTATGCTGAGATTCCTTATGACATTGTATATGATGATGAAGTGATGGAAGGTAAGCTACCTGAATACGATTGGCTGCATTTGCATCATGAGGATTTTACCGGTCAATTCGGGAAATTTTACTACTCATTTCATAATACGCGTTGGTATCATGACCAAGTGAGCGAAGCGAAAGAAATTGCAGCGAAATACGGTTTTTCAAAAGTTTCACAATTAAAATTGGCTGTGGCCAAAAATATCAGAGATTTTGTAGCAGGAGGAGGATATTTATTTGCCATGTGCTCGGCAACAGACAGCTATGATATTGCCCTCGCAGCCGATGGCGTTGATATATGTGCAGCTGTATATGATGGTGATCCGATGGACTCCAAAGCACAGGAAAAATTGAATTTCAATAACTGTTTTGCTTTTCAAAATTTCCAAATCAGCAAAAATCCCTATGAGTACGAATATTCTACCATTGATGCCACTAATACGCGTCACGCCAATCCGTCAACGGATTATTTTACCTTATTCGAATTTTCGGCTAAATGGGACCCGATACCGACCATGTTGACACAAGACCACGAACGAATTATTAAAGGGTTTTTCGGACAAACAACCGCTTTCAGAAATCAATATCTGAAACCGAATGTATTGGTGATGGGGGAATCAAAATCTTTGGACGAAGCTCGTTATATTCATGGCGAATTCGGTCATGGAATGTGGACTTTCTATGGAGGGCATGATCCGGAAGACTATCGCCACATGGTAGGAGATCCACCTACCGAACTGGATTTGCATCCTAATTCAGCAGGATATCGCCTGATTCTTAATAATGTCCTTTTCCCTGCTGCTAAAAAGAAAAAAAGGAAAACTTAGTACCGTTACTTATCGGGATATTCTTTATCAAAATCTATTGGTTTGGGCATCGGGGGATTATCGTTTTCGTTTATTGCCTGATGAAAAACTTTTTCAATCCAGAACCAGGAACCTTTGCTATACCTGAATCCTTCATAAGTTCCATCGGGAATATAGCTACTTTTTACATTGTCTGATAATGGATTTTGAGGAATCAGATGATCAAAAATAATTTTACCATACTCATCATAATAATTTAAACCGGCTGAAGCATCTTTGGAATACTCAATTATAAACCTATCCGAACGTATGTTATTGATGCTATCAGTAATAAAAACCGGAGCACCAAAAATCACCTGATCATTAGTACCTCTCGAAAATGTCAATACGTCAATTACTTTTTTGTTCGAGAATGCATCGTTTGCATCGAAACCAAAAAGATAGTAGTGATTTACTCCTTTGTATTTTTTTCGGATGACGTTATAATAAACTGATCCATACCACAAATCCGGGCTGAGTGTAGTATCCATTGGATTTTCAATATACTGAGAGCCATCAATCAGAGGGATTAATTTCAAACCGGATTTTACAGGAATCTGAATTGCACCAACCTGGCGGTAAATTGATCCGTTCATTTCAATATGCCAGGTAAATATTCTGAAGGAATGATCGCTTGGTTCAACAAGGCTTATATGGCGAAGTGAATCAAAAGGATAGTGGAATGAGCCTTCCGTTTTAAGTGCATTCACCAGACGTTTAATCATAGCGTAGCCACAAGCTATCCGAATATTTACATCATTACTTTGGATGAGAGAATCTCCCAGTGCATTGAGGGTATCAACATAAGCTGCCATTCGTGCACTACCAACAGCATCAGGCTGTGCAAGCATTTTCTTTGCAGAAAACGAAATTAAAACAAATAGAAAAACAGTTTTAATGATTGTTTTCATAGTACAGCTAACGAACAATATTTCACAATATTTTTTTATTATGCTAACTCAATAACCATAGCAGAAGCACCGCCCCCCCCATTGCAAATACCGGCACATCCGTAGCGTCCGCCATTTTGTTTCAACACCGAAATCAAGGTAGCGATAATTCGGGCACCTGAACACCCTAAAGGATGACCCAAAGCCACAGCCCCGCCAAATGCATTTACTTTAGCAGGATTAAGGTTCAGTTCATGCATATTGGCAATGGTGACTACTGCAAAAGCTTCATTGATTTCAAAATAATCTATATCCTCGAGCTTCAGCCCTGCTTTTTCAATTGCTTTAGGCATGGCTTTCGAAGGGCTTGTTGTAAACCATTCGGGTGCCTGTGCTGCATCGGCATATCCGCTTACTTTTGCAAGAGGTTTCAAGCCCAGAGATTCCATCTTTTCTTTACTCATCAGAACCAGGGCAGCTGCCCCGTCATTAATTGTTGAAGCATTTGCTGCCGTCACAGTTCCGGATTTATCAAAAGCAGGTCGAAGGTTTGGGATTTTATCGAACTTGACATTTTTGTATTCTTCATCACGGCTCATCACTATTGGATTGCCCTTTCGCTGAGGAATTTCAACGGCTACAATTTCATCATCAAATTTCCCATTCTCTACTG
The DNA here is from genome assembly GCA_964413685.1 of uncultured Chitinophagales bacterium. Taxonomy (GTDB): domain Bacteria; phylum Bacteroidota; class Bacteroidia; order Chitinophagales; family S012-47; genus JAJRWN01. Next base: position 145,398 of record CAYPSW010000004.1, on the reverse strand, counting down.
AGTCAGCCGCCCTTTTGTAAGACTCGATGGCAAAAGCATCTTGTTCTTCACGGGTAATATTCATTTCCGATGCTGTTTTTTCACCGGCCATTCCCATGTGATAATTATTATAAGGGTCCCATAATCCATCTATCAATAATCCATCAATAGCCCGATCATTTCCCAATTTATGGCCCCATCTATGGCTTGGTAAATAATAAGGTGCATTCGACATCGATTCCATACCACCGGCCACTACAATATCCTTGTCGCCTAGCATGATGCTTTGCGTTGCGAGCATTAAAGCCTTCATACCGGATGCACATACTTTATTAACTGTTGTGCACGGCACTGAATCCGGAACACCTGCACCGAGGGCTGCCTGACGCGCAGGTGCCTGTCCTAAATTTGCCGACAAAACATTTCCCATAAAAACTTCCTCTACATCAGCCGGATTTATCCCTGCTCTTTTTATGGCTGCTTCAATTGCAACACTTCCAAGTTTTGTGGCTTTAAGAGAAGACAGGCTTCCACCAAAACTACCAATTGGCGTTCGGAGGGCCGAAACAATAAAAACATCTTTCATTTTTATCAAGGTTTAAAATTTATTAAAGAGATTGTATTCAGGCGCAAATTTAAATTAGTTAATTTTAAGACCAAGCCGAAAAAGCAATGATTCGGTTTAAAAGAACTCTTTTTTACATTATGCGCAATCTATTATCTAGAATTCTGGCGGTTTTACTCTTTCTTTTCAGTATTGGAATTGTAACATCTCTTATGCCTGAAATTGGCAATTCTAATAAAAATTACCAAATCGAAAAAGCCTGGAAGTACGATAATTTGTACAGCCCTGCAACTTACCCAATACTTAAACCAGCAGAATCTATCGACAGGGAAAAGAAAAAAATTCTTAACCAAGAAATTCCATTTTTCAAATTAAACAGCGCTGAAAGCAAACGTGAAATTCAGAATTGGTCCATTGAATTTGATACCCATTATCCAGTCAGTACACTCTCTGATGCCGCTATTAGCATTCGAGCAAAAATTAAATCTTTTAGTCAGGTATTATTGACTAAAGTTTATAGTCGTGGCATTTTTTTAGCAAAAGAAATGACTGATTATATTCAGAACACCGGTAAGATAAAGCTGATAAATGACCGATTCATAAAAGAGCTGAATTACTCGGATATTTGGAGTGAAGACCATGCTAAAAACTGGATATCAGATACTGTAAAAACTGAAATTCCGCTTGCTTATAAAGGCTTTGACTCTTTGTTAATCGCCCATGTAAATGCAAATGTTTTTTACGACAGCATAAGCACGAATGCTGATTTAAAGGAAAAATTAGGGGCTGTTTCTGAAAGTTATGGAGCCGTTGAAGCGGGAGAATTAATTGTGAGCCGGGGTCAAATAATAGATACAAGTACCTATCAAAAATTGCTATCTTATGATAAATTGGTTAAGATTGCAGGTAGAAAAGGTCATAATTGGAACACTTTAGGGGGCTACCTGATATTATCTCTCATTCTATTTTTAATCTTCGGGAAATTCCTGAAAATATATTCACCTGAAGTATTTTCGCGCCCGAGACAATTGCTATTCATCCTTTTACTTATTGTTGGACAGATTTTTTTAACAAGTTGGGCTGTACGATTCAGCATTCCCAGTTATTATGCAATTCCATTTTGTATCATTCCGATTATATTAAGAAACTTTTTTGGTACACGCCTGGCTTTGTATGCTCATTTGCTAACTGTGATGCTTGCCAGTTTTATTATTCCGTTGGGTAATGAGTTTACCGTGCTCACCATTATGGCAGGATTGGTGGCTATATTCACGAATATTAAAGCACATTATTGGTCGCAATTTTTTACTGCTCTCGGTCTGATTTTTGCCACTTATATTGCCGGTTATTTTAGCATTCATTTGGTACAAACAGGCACATTTCATGGTATAAAACCAGCTGATTTCGGTTGGCTTGGTGCAAACGTATTCCTGACACTTCTGGCTTATCCACTCATTCCGGTATTTGAAAGATTGTTTGGTGTTGTTTCGGACATTACACTTTTTGAGCTGCAGGATTTGAGTAAACCTTTGTTAAAACGTCTTTCTGTTGAAGCTCCTGGAACATTCCAGCATTCTATCATGTTGGCCAATATTACAGAATCGATTGCCCGAGAAATCGGTGCCAATGAATTACTCACTAAGGTTGGTAGTCTGTATCATGACATCGGGAAACTTGAAAACCCAAAGTATTTTATTGAAAATCAAGGCGATGGCGAAAATCCTCATGAAAGTCTTAGTTTTGAAAAAAGTGCGAACATAATTATAGCACATGTTAAAGATGGTGTGCGCTTAGCACGAAAAAATGGTTTACCAAAGGAAGTTCAGGGCTTTATCGAAACTCATCATGGAACATCTCGTGTAGAATTTTTCTACCGCTCTCAATTAAACAATGATAAATCACAAGATGTTGATGAATCATTATTCAGGTATCCGGGCCCCAAACCAACATCAAAAGAAATGGCCATTTTAATGATGTCCGATATGGTTGAAGCAGCCACCAGATCTTTAAATAATCCGACAAATGCCAGCATTGATCAACTTGTCGACAAATTGATTAAGCAGAAAAAAGATGATCAGCAATTAAGTGAAGCTGATATTACTTATGCCGAAATCACAAAAGTTAAATTAATTCTAAAGAAGTTGATGCACAATATTTATCACACTCGTGTTAAATATCCTGAAGACAAGGTATAAAAAAAACTCCGCCCGAAGGCGGAGCTTTACCATATAGTCAGGCTCATAGAATTAATACGATCTGCTTAAAAACGCTTCAAGTTCAGCTACACTACTTCGATAAGTGAAAGCATCATTTACACGATAGAAACGTTCTTTATCAATAGTATAGTAAAAAGCATATTTTGCAAAAGAAAGCTTGCTTGATTCGTAGCTAAACAAATACATAATGTCGCGTACTTGTTTGCTGGTCATCCAATTATATTGCAGTGCCTGCTTAGCAATATCCATTTTTGCAGATTCAAAAGATTGCTTTCGTATTAAACGTTCAATCTTATTGAATTCGTGTTGAGAAAGTGTTGCATTGTGATTCTTATTCCAATTATAGCCATTGTCTTCGTAATAGTTATCACGATCATTATCACAACAATTCTGACCCTTGTTTTGGTGACCACAAGATCTTTTTGGTCGATTGATTTTCTCAGAAACCCGAAGTCTGTTTCTACGATCAACAATAATTTCCATCAACGTGTTGGGCTTAATAATAATGTACCCTTTATAGATTACGTGATGGTAAGCATTAAAATGACCCGGCTCATATTTCACAATTTTCAACAAGTGTTTGCCGGTTCGGATTCCATGAATATTCTGAACTGACTCCGGATGGGAAGATATGCCGTTGCCATCAATCCAAACTTTAATGGGTGCATAATTAAAGGTTCTGATTTCAGCCGATTGATACACAGGATTTGCCATCAGACCGCTTAACTGGAAATGGGTTAATAATGCTGCAAAAAATACTAAACGTTTCATAATGCGCTCCTTTATTTTATATGTTTGTTGAAATTCAATTTTCATACCAAAATCAAAAAAGAACTTGGTAAATGGCTGCCAAACTTCTTAATTTAGGCAATCCGATGATCAGACAAAACAGCATTCAAACCATCTTAGATACTGTACCAATTGAGGGGCTTATTGGCGAGTACGTTTCTCTGAAGAAACGAGGCTCCAATTTTGTTGGATTATGTCCATTCCATAACGAAAAAACTGCTTCATTTTCTGTATCACCGTCCAAAGGAATTTATAAATGCTTTGGCTGCGGCAAAGCAGGAAACGTTGTCGGATTTCTGATGGAGCATGAACACTTCAATTTCCCTGAGTCGCTACATTTTCTGGCCGAGAAATACAATATACCAATAGAAGAAGATCAGCCGAATGAATCTGATCAAAGTACTATTGATAAGCAGGATAGTCTTTATATTGTTAATCAATTTGCACTACATCATTTTCAAAATCGCTTGCACAACACTGAAGACGGGAAAACAGTGGGATTGAGCTATTTAAAACAAAGAGGATTCCTGCTTGAGACGCTAAAAATTTTTGAAATTGGTTATAGCATAAATCAAGATGACGATTTTTCAAAGACTGCAATGGAATCCGGTCATCGACTCGAGCTGTTAAAAGAGCTTGGGCTTGTGAAAAATTACGGAGATAAACTTGTTGACTTTTTCAAGGGTCGGGTAATTTTCCCGATTCGTAATCTCTCCGGCAAACCTATTGCTTTTGCCGGCAGGGTCATGGGCGATCATGCCAAGGCTCCCAAATACATCAACTCGCCTGAAACACCTGTGTATGAAAAAAGCAAAACTTTATTCGGTATTGATCTGGCACGAACTGAAATCCGAAAGCAAAACGAATGCTTGCTTGTAGAAGGATATACTGACGTAATGAGTTTGTATCAATATGATATTCGAAATGTTGTTGCCTCATCCGGTACTTCACTTACTGTTGATCAGGTTAGACTGATTAAACGATTCACGACTAAGGTTACTATTCTGTATGATGGTGATCAAGCCGGTATTAAAGCAGCTATGCGTGGAGTCGATATTATTCTGGGCCAAGGTCTAACGGTTCATATTCTGATGCTTCCTGAAGATCACGATCCTGATTCATTTATCAGAGAAACAGGCACAGAAAAGTTTAAAAAATATCTTGAAAGTAACAGACAGGACTTCATATTATTTAAGACAAAAGAGCAGATGAAATCTGCCAAAGACGATCCTGTTCAATTATCAAATGTAATACATGATGTAGTGGATTCGATAGGAATCGTTCCTGATCCCATTCAAAGAAGTCTTTACATTCGTGAATGTGCACATCTGATGCATTTAGATGAAAAAATGCTGACTAATGAAGTGCGTAAAAAAATAAGAAAAATTTTAAAAGATAAAGGCAAATTAAATGCTCGTGACAGTCGTACACTGGGTGAAAAGGATAAAGCGAATTCATTTGCCCCACATCAGTTGAGAAACACCAATCAATTTTACAATTTCGAAAAAAAAATTATCCGCTTGATTCTCAGCTATGGAGATAAAACTATTGAAAATGATACCACCGTTGTCGCGAGTATTCTTTCAAACCTTAAAGGGATCAATTTTAAACACCCTGACTATCAACAACTGTTAGAAGCGATCAGAGAATATTATTATTCAATTGATAATCCGGTGTTTATTGATTTCTACAAACATCATCCTGATGATAAAATTCGGAAGGCCTGCATTGATCTTATGACAGAATCAAACTATGAACTAAGTAATAACTGGAGTGACAAACGTGGAATTACTATTCCCACAGAAGATGATAATTATAAAAAAGATGTGATTTCCTGTATGACCCGATACAATTTTCTTTGTGTTTCTGAAGAAATTGACCGGAATAATAAGGCGATGAAAACGGCCATAAACGCAGAAGAAATGTCTGAACTTCTAACAGAATATCAATCGTTGCTTGAGAAAAGAACTGCTTTAGGTGCAAGAATAAATATTGTAATTGTCAGTAGCGATCATAAGACTTGACCCAAAGTATATGCTAATACATACCCACTAATTAATTCGTAAATAATAGCATATTCCTGAAAGATATTTTTTTTTCTCAGGCGTCCATTTAGCACGCCATGCTTACCCAGCTTATTTAAGTCTAAAGATAAAACTGATTTGAAATCGATTCCGCCTGCAGCATATGCTTTAAACATCACTTCTTTGGCGCACCAGGCAATGCAAACATTTTGAGGATTTAGATTATTTCCTAAATCTTTAATCTCATTTTCTGACAGGAACTTAGGAAGAATCTTCATTATTTTCGGTTGGATGAGTTCTACATCTATTCCAACCTCATTAGAATCGCTAATAATTACAGCGGTCATCTCATGAGAATGAGTTATTGAAACCTTGAATGGGAAATTTGAAATTACAGGTTGTCCATTGTTTCCTATTTCCATTTCAATATATTTGTCTGTATTCAACATCGAACGAAGCAATACCCTGCTTGCCAGCCAGTGCAAATATCGTTTGCCACTTTGAAAAGCTTTAATCATATCAAGTTCCTGATTACTGAGTTGTAATCTATTGATGAGATCATCGGCCGATTCGCTGATTTGCCACAAACCCGCGTGCGTGCCACTATTAATCTGTTTGAACTGAATGAGAGGCAAGGTACTGTTTCTTATTTTTGGGTAAATATCTGGCTTGAAGTATAAATAGATTCATGGCAAATTTAGCAATTGAAAAGATATCCGAGTTCACAGGCCATAATGGTGGCATATATCTTTTAATACCGGGACGTAATTCGAATACATTGATCAGTGGAGCCGGAGATTTTCTTTTAGCAGAGTGGGATCTTAAGGGTAATAATAAACCAAGGGTTCTGGTTCAAGCCGAATCTGCCGTACTATCCGCTTGCCTAACACCAGATAAGAAATTTCTGATAGTAGGAGACCTCAAAAGCAACCTGAACATAATAGACCTTCATAAAAAAGAAGAAATTAAAAAGCTTTACCTCGCTCAAAAAGCCATTTTCAAAATATGTGTCGATCCTCGCAATAATATCCTGATGGCAAGTACCGGAGATGGTAAATTATTAGGATTTTCAATACCGGATTTCGAATTAAAATATCAAATTAATGTATCGCTATCGAGTTTACGAAGTATCAGTATTCATCCTGAAGGAGAATTTGCTGCTTTAGGTTCAAGCGACAATTATGTTTACCTTTTTGACTTGAAAACGCAAAAAATCTTTTACAAAACGGAGGCACATGGAAATTCAGTTTTCTCTGTGACCTGGTCGCCCGATGGTCAATATTTAGCCAGTGCTGGCAGGGATGCACATATCAATATCTGGACAGCAAATCCAACTTTAAAGAAGTACCATGTCATTCCCGCTCACATGCATACCATTAACGCCTTAGTTTTTAGCCCCGATGGAAAATGGCTTGCATCAGCAAGTCGTGATAAAGAAATTAGAATTTGGAGTACACATGACTGGTCCTTGCTAAAAGTTATTAATCATAAATTTGCAGGACATACCCGATCAGTAAATTGCCTCTATTGGTCGAAACACAATAAGTATCTGCTATCGGCAGGAGATGATAAAATAATTTATTGCTGGAAAATCAGCGAGATTTAAAAAATGTAATAGATGATATTGACGGATACAGAAATTTTAAAAGAAATTGAGCTTGGAAATATCTTAGTCGAACCTTTTCGAAAAGAATGTCTGGGTACTAATTCATATGATGTCCATTTGGGAAAATGTTTGGCGGTTTATCATAATCATGTCCTTGATGCCAAAATACATAACCGGATTGAGGAAATCAGAATACCTGAAGATGGTTTCGTCATTCAACCGGGTACTCTATATCTTGGGGTTACAGAAGAATATACTGAAACCCATACACATGTACCCTTTCTTGAAGGCAAATCGAGCATCGGTCGGCTAGGGATCAATATCCATGCAACAGCAGGAAAAGGAGATGTAGGGTATTGTAATACATGGACCCTTGAGTTATCATGCATTCAACCCGTCCGTATTTACGCGGGTATGCCCATCGGACAATTAATATATTTTGAAGTGAACGGAGAAATTAAGCACTTGTATAACAAAAAGAAAGATGCCAAATATACGCATCAGACCGTTAAGCCTGTCGAGTCAATGATGTGGAAGAATAAATTTTAATTAGCCCTCAAAATGAAGCGTAAAAAGAATCGATCGGGAAAACAAAGCATCGATCATCCGGGAATAAATCAGCTTTTTATTAGGAACATTGATATTGAATAAGCCTTGAGAAATTCTGATTTCGGGAGCAAGAATAAACATAGGAAAATAGATTTCGAGACCAATTCCATAATCCAGTGATACATCATGCCGGTTAATTTTAATCATATCTTCAGTATTCCTCGATTTCACATTCGATGCCATGTCCAGTCCATATCTTAAGCCCCCTATCAAATACACTCTCATATCTTTATAAGGGTCCGATTTGAATTTGATAAGCAGCGGGATATCGAGATTAATAGCTTCAAGGGATTTCACAACATTTGTATCTTCAAATGTATTGAATTGAATACCTCGCTCTGAAAAAGTTAAACTTGGCAATAGCCGAAAGTCAAAATGTCTTGAAATCCGATAGTTTGATATAATGCCTAATGAGAATCCAGGACTTTTATAGCTTTTCAGCGATGTGATTGTGTCATTAAAAAGAAAAGCTTGTGAACGCTGTATTCTGAAATCTGAGGTATTATAGCCCATCAGAATACCAAAATGTATCGGCTTTGTATAAAACTTTGAATCAAAGAAGTGAGCGTTTATCTGTGCTTTGCCTGAAAGTGAAGAGACACAAATAAGACCTAATATTATGATTTTTCTGCCATATAAAGACAACAAGTTCCGAAAGTTAATTCCTTCCATTGACAATTTTTAAATCCTGCCTCCATCAGCATTTTTTCGAACTTTTCCCTTTCAGGAAATGCTTCAACTGACTTAGGTAAATAAGTATATGCACTGGCATCTCCGGAAACCATTCTGCCCAATGCAGGTAAAATCCTTTTAAAATAGAGCTTGAATATCCATTGAAATAGCCCTTTCCTTGGTTTTGAGAATTCAAGCACTCTTAGTTGTCCATTATTTTTTATCACCCGGTACATTTCTGCAACACCTTTTTCAAGATTTTCAAAATTCCGAACGCCAAAACCAACGCATACTGCATCAAAGGTATTGTTAGCAAAAGGAAGCAATTCTGCATCTCCCTGCTGAAAACTTATACTTGCTGATAAGTTTTTTGATTCAATCTTTTTCCGACCAATATGGAGCATTTTGGCTGACAGATCAATTCCGATTATCTGTTCAGGTGTCAGTTGCCGATATAATTCTAGGGCAAGATCACCCGTTCCGCATGCCACATCAAGCATGACTTTGGGGGCAAATTTTCTAAGACTTTTTACTGTTTTATTCCGCCAACGATAATCAATGCCCAATGATAAAAAATGATTAAGAAAATCGTAGCGATGAGCTATTGAATCAAACATTTCTTCAACCTGAAATTTCTTTCCGGTAATTCTATTTTCGTAGGGTTTGACCATAAGTATATATGGGCTATTGTTCATTTATCTAACTTTGCAAAGCCAAATGGCAAAGATAGCTGAATTTAAAAACAGCTTCATTCAAATGAATAATTAATTCATGAACTTTGAAATCAAGCATATAGTATTCAAAGGAAGCTTCCCATCTCTTACTCAATGCCCTGAAAGCCACTTACCCGAATTTGCTTTTATCGGACGTTCCAACGTAGGTAAATCATCATTGATCAATATGCTGGCACGCAAGAAGAACCTGGCTAAAACATCGCAAACTCCCGGCAAAACCAGATTGATAAACTTATTTGAAATGGATCAAAGATGGCAAATAGCCGATTTGCCCGGCTATGGTTATGCTAAGATTTCAAAATCAGAAAGCAATACCTTTCCTAAAATGATTGAACAATACTTGCTTGAACGACAAAACCTTGTTTGCGCCTTTCAATTGATAGATGCTAATATCCCGCTGCAACAAAATGATTTCGAATTAATTAATTGGATGGGTGAGTATCGAATTCCATTTATTATAATTTATACTAAAATTGACAAAAGCACCCGGAATAAGCGAATAGCCAGTATTCATAAAATAGAAGATGTACTTAAGAAAAACTGGGAAAATCTGCCACAGCAAATCAGTACTTCATCTGATAAAACTATTGGCCGCGAAGAATTACTGAGTTTTATTAAGCAATATATCTAGACCATCTTATCAGCGCAAACCGAACTGGCAAAAGCATCAGGCTTAGCTTTGAAAGCAAATCCCATACTCAGAATATAACCCATCGCCTCGGTCAAAGAACTATTTGATTTAAATTGTGGATTCGTGTTAATATCGGCATGCACCTCCAAATCAATATTATACCGATCCAATAAATCACAAATTTCATAAGCAACTTCTATAGACATAGAAACTTCATCAAGCAATCTTTCTTTAAGCGACTTGTAGTTGGGCTGCCTTTCATTATGGATAAACATAAATCCACCACTTTTTTCCCTCAGAAATACAATGACGGTAGCAAAATCGACATGCTTTCCATATACCTGTGAGTCGCTGCCGACACACACTTTAAGACTATACCCTTTTGCCTTTTCAGATTTCAGCACCCATTCAACCTCATCTTTTATTGGTTGCTTAATTGGCTCACCATTAAATCTTCTCCATTTCTTGTTTTTCATAGTACTTGCATTTACATTCCAACCATATTTTAAATCTTTTAGAGGCTATTACTTTCATAAACGGATATTTATTGTAAATTTGCCCTCCGAAAAAATCAAATAAAAATGAAAAAAGGACTCCATCCAAAAGATTACCGTTATGTGATCTTCAAAGATTTCTCCTGCGATCATACTTTTATGGCAAAATCAACGGCCAAAACCAATGATACCATTGTTTGGGAAGATGGCAAAGAATATCCTTTAATTAAACTTGAGATTTCTAATATGTCACATCCTTTCTTTACCGGCAAGATGAAGTTTGTCGATACGGCTGGACGCATTGAGAAATTTCAACAAAAATATGCCAAATTCAATAAGATGCAATCTAAGAAATAAACAAGTTTATAAACCTCATAAAAAAGCCTCCACTCACGGAGGCTTTTTTATTTTTGTTACATGAACAGCAGGAATCTAATATTTTGGGATGGTCCGGAGCGTGCTCATTTATTGCCTCTCACCTACACAAGACCAATCGCCAAATTGAGATGCGGCATCATGCAATTGGGTGAGAAATGGGAAAAGCAACTTGAATTACATGCTTCATATCTGACGCTAGATTATCTCCGGGAGAAATTTTCATTAAAATTAGGAGCAACAAACTTGTTAATAAATGCTTCCTTTCTCCCCAATCCTGAACTTATAGTACAAGTCAACCAGCTAAAACCCGGTGAAGGATTAAAAATTAAAAGTGATTGGATTGCATTGTTGATCAATGAAGATTTAGTTACAAAACCTCAGCTATGGGATAAACAAATAAAAGGAACACAGGTGTCAATGCCATTGAATCACATTACCCGCTTGTGGGATATATTAAACTTCAATGCAGCAGAAATTGAACAAGACTTCCAACTTATAACGAAAAATCGAATATCTGCTAAACTACCAAAAACGACTCGTTTGATTGGAGCCAAGCCCTGTTTTATAGAAGATGGAGCCATAATAAATGCAGCTTGCATCAATACCAGCAATGGTTCAGTGTACATCGGGAAAAACGCAGAACTGATGGAAGGAAGTGTGATTCGCGGGCCATTTGCAATTGGAGAATCTTCACAAGTAAAAATGGGCACAAAAATCTATGGCCCAGTAAGTGTCGGTCCATATTGTAAAATCGGAGGCGAAATCAACAGCTCAATTATCATTGGATATAGTAGTAAAGCTCACGATGGCTTCCTAGGGCATTCCATTATCGGGGAGTGGTGTAATCTTGGTGCCGATACTAACAATTCAAATTTGAAAAATAATTACGCTTCGGTAAAATTGTGGAATTATTCGCTTGAAAATTTTGAATCTACCGGATTGACATTTTGTGGCTTATTTATGGGTGACCATACCAAAACTTCAATCAATGCTATGTTTAATACGGGTACTTCTGTAGGCGTATCATCAAATATTTTCGGTAACGGCTTTCCCCCTACATTTATACCATCATTTACCTGGGGAGGCATAAACTCCGAAAAAACATATCATGTTGAAGCAGCAATCAAAGTTGCCGAAAAAGTGATGGCCCGAAGAAATCTCGTCATGGAAGATCAAGACAAGAATATACTAAGACATATTTTCGTTTTGACGAATAATCATAGGAAGTATTAATATGAGAATAAAAACGGTAGCTGCCAATTGGAAGATGAACACTACTCCTGAGGAAGGAGTTGGATTAATAGCTGAAATGCTGAATCATTGGCCCGAGGATATTGAAACAGAAGCACAATGCATTATCTGCCCTCCTTTCACGCATTTGTCGATGATTGGAAAATTGTTGAAAAACAAAAATGGATTTTCAATTGGAGCACAAAACTGTCATTTCAAATCGAAGGGAGCTTTTACAGGAGAGATATCGGTTGATATGTTGAAAAGTCTGGACGTTGAATATATCATCATAGGGCATTCTGAAAGAAGACATCTTTTCAATGAATCTGATGAGGATATTGCAGCAAAAGTACATGCTATTGTTAAAGCAGATTTGAAAGTGATTTTCTGTTGCGGAGAATTGCTTGAATACCGGAAACAAGGTCGTGAAATTGAAATAGTTGAACAACAACTCAATTCAGGTTTGAGTACTTTATTAGCTAAAGATTTCAAAAATATCGTCATTGCTTACGAACCAGTTTGGGCTATTGGAACAGGCGAAACAGCCTCCCCTGATCAAGTTCAGGCTATGCATAAAACAATCAGACAATGGATAGGCAAACACTGGAATAATACTATAGCCTCAGAATGCACCATTTTATATGGGGGAAGCATAAAATCTGCTAATGCAATCGAATTATTCAGACAAAAAGATGTGGACGGAGGCCTGATTGGTGGAGCCTCTTTAAAAGCTTCAGAATTTACAGACATCTATCAGGCAATTTTATAAGCTATGAATCATTTCGTAGCTGATATTTCAATGCAGGATGCGAGTCAGAAAAACATGTTAATTGCCTTACTGACATCAGAAGGATGCAATGGCATTGAAGAAATAAGTCAAAACTGCTTGAAAGCTTTTTTTCCGAATAAGCATCCCCTGACTTATTGGGAAAAAGTGATGCAATGCTTGTCTCACAATTTTCCAATGCAATTTAGACTCTCTTCGGTGAAAACTCAAAATTGGAGCAATATCTGGCAAAAGCAATATAATCCAGTGACCGAAGGACAAGTTGGAATCAGGGCGTCTTTCCATCCCCCATTCCCTAAGCAGATAAAATACAGTATTACCATCGACCCTACTATGGCTTTCGGAACAGGACACCATGAAAGCACAGCCTTAATGATTAAAGGAATGCAATTGATTCCGTTTACAGGAAAACGTGTATTGGACTTTGGATGCGGTACCGGAATTTTATCAATTCTTGCATCAAAACTTGGGGCAGAAAGCGTTGTTGCTATTGACAGCGATACTAATGCAATTGAAATAGCAGAAGAAAACATAGCACTCAATCAAATTGAAAATGTAAGGATTAATAAGGGTGGTATTGAATGGGAGGAAAAAGCTTCATTTCACATTATTTTAGCAAATATCAACCAGGAAGTGATTGAAGAATCAGCTGATGAACTAAGAAAAAAACTATTTCGTAATGGCCGGGTTTTGGTAAGTGGAATACGATCGGTTGAATTTGATTCCATTAACAAAAAACTAAATTTGGCTGGATTTACAAATAACTTTCAATTACATGAATCAGGATGGGTTTGTTCCTTATTCATTGTACAATAATGATTATGAGAAAATTCTATTTACTAGCATTTGCCTTCTTCAGTTTTTATACTGGAATTTCACAAACAACAGATACCTTGCAAAATTCGAGATTACAGTGGATTAGCTCGATAGCTGAACGCTTAAGGTCAACACATAATGATATTTGCAAAAACACTGCGGAAGAGTTATTGAATAATTACACAGCCGGTGTATATTCTGAAAGCCAGATAGAACAGATGAGCTTAATATATAATGAAATTTTACGTTTAAAAATGCGGGTTTTTCCTGAAACCGAAAATTACTTCAGAGCAATAAATCTGGCCAATAGTGCATTATTCGAACCTAGGACTATCAGTCAATTCAATACGACAATGATTTCGTTGTTACATACACTGAAACCCGGTAACGTCAGCGCATACAAACGCCTGATCAAATTTGCATTGTCCTTCTTTAATTCTAATGCCATCAGCGATGCAAACAGCAAACAATGGGTCGTTGAAGGTGGAATACCCGTATTTTCTTTTGAAGCCGGTAAAGCCTTGGTACGATTTAAAAATGTGGATCTCATCACCCGAACAAAAAATGACACTGCTACCATCTTCAATACGGAGGGAATATACTTCCCTGTTGATCAGATATGGCAGGGAAATAGTGGGCGGATAACCTGGGAAAATTCGGGATTGGATCCACAAAATGTTTATTGCGAACTTGGTAATTATCAAATTGATACCAAAAAAAGTGAATTTTCGGCAGATTCTGTTTTGATGCATTATAAGCCGATGATAAGCGAGGCTATTGAAGGAAAATTAGTACAAAGGGTAATGGCTAATAAATCCAATGGCGATCCAAAATTTCCCGACTTTACATCTTACCAAAAGCGAATTGTTATTGATAATCTCATCGATCATGTAAGATACCAGGGTGGATTTCGTTTGCGTGGCCCAAACATGATTGGCACGGGTGATGCAGACCAAAAAGCCTGCCTGACCTTTTTGGGGAAGGAGGGACAAGTTCAGGCTTTAGCCAAATCAGAAAGTTTTAAAATAAATGTTACTACCCGTGCCAGTGCAACCGAAGCAGAAATTTCCTTGTACTTTGATAATGATTCAATTTATCATCCCGGTATCAAAATGCGATTTAGTATTCCCGATAAAACAATCACATTAACAACAGGTGACCAGGGTATTTCGAAAGCCAGGTTTTATGACTCTTATCATAAACTGGAAATGGATGTTGACAGGCTGATTTGGAAACTGGATGAAAAAAAGATCAGCATGTCTATGCTTGGCGGAGGGGGACAAAAAATGGCTTACTTCGAATCATCTGACTTATTTGATATTGACCTCTTCAATAAGTATCAGGGAGTATTAGCTTATAATCCGCTCGTAGTAATGAAAAATTACTGCATAAATCATCAAACCCGAGAAATTGATGCACTCACCCTCGCTCAGTCTTTCAAAAGCACCTTGTCGGTTGACCAAATAAAAAGGACACTTTATAATCTTGTTGAAGACGGCTTTATCTATTATGATGAGGAAAAGCAACTGGTAACAGTTAAGGATAAAGTGCTCAAATATGTTGCTGCAGCTTATCAGCAGGAAGATTACGATGTTATCAAATTAGGTTCAATAGGTACGCGTGAAAATGCAGTTATCGATTTGAATACAAAAAACCTGACGATTGCCGGGGTAGATCATTTCAATCTGAGCAATAAAAATTTTGTACAAGTAGTGCCCGATTCCGGTAGCGTAGTGCTTGAAGAAGGCCGGAATATGAATTTCTCAGGGACTGTATTTGCTGGCAGAGTTGATTTCAGTGGTGTAAAAGATCAATTAGATTATGAAGATTACAGCATCACTATTGACAAATTGGCTAAGATGCAGATTAACATACCAAGCGATAAACTGGATGAATTCGGCCAACCAGTTCTTCAACCTATTAAAACTGTGTTTGAAGATTTACAAGGAGTAATTTACATTGATGACCCGGATAATAAAGCAGGAAAAGGAAAGACTGGTCAATATCCTATGTTTGAAAATCTTGTGCCTTCCTATATTTACTATGATAAGAACTGTGCTTATCAAGATGTATATAAACGGGATAATTTCTATTTTGCTGTAAACCCTTTCATGTTAGACAGTCTCCAGACTTTCGATGTTTTTTCACAAGCTTTTGCAGGTCAATTCCATTCCGGGATATTCCCTGAATTTCAAGAAAATTTGACTGTCGAACCTGACCTATCTCTGGGATTCACACATATAGCACCCACTGAAGGCTTTCCGGCTTATGAAGGTCTTGGACTCTATACAGGTAAATTAAACATGAATTTTACGGGATTACACGGAACAGGTAATTTCAAATACCTATGCACAAATTTTGCAGCAGAAGATTTTCGGATTTTCCCTGACTCGGTAAATAGCATTACCAAAACATTTGAGGTTGAAGAGAAACTGTTGGAAGATATTCCCTTCCCTTCCATTGTCAGCGATACTGTACAAGTACATTGGGAACCCCATTCCGGATTTTTAAATGCAAAATCGCTCAAAACACCTTTCCGTTTCTTCAATGGAATGGGAACCTTAAAAGGAAGTGTTCATATTCAATCTGAAGGGATTACCGGCAAGGGTACATTTGATTGGCCCGATGCCAAAATTATCGCTGATGAATTTACTTTTGGAATGAAATCATTGATGGCTGACACTTCAAATCTGACTATCAAATCAGTGACTGAAGATAAGATTGCTTTTAACTTGCCAAACGTCCGTTCAAATATTGACCTTGATCTTCAAACCGGCATTTTTACCAGCAATGAAGAAAATGTTCCTACCCTCTTGCCCTATAACCAGTATCAGACTACTATGAACTCGTTCATTTGGGATATTGAAAAAAGAATTATTCATTTCAACCCACCAAAAAATAAAACCTTTGCCAAATTCACATCTATGAGGCCTGGGCAAGACAGCCTTTGGTTTATAGCTTCAAAAGGTAGCTACAATTTAAATGACTATACCCTGATTGCCGAAGGTGTGCCCGGTATTGATGTAGCCGATGCTAGAATTATTCCCGGTAATAAAATAGTACTCATAGGAGCTGATGCCAAATTCGAACCGGTTGATTCTGCTTTGATTATCATAGACACCATCAATCAATACCACAAATTCTACAACGCAACGGTAAATATTTTGGGCCGAAACGAATACAAGGCAAGTGGAGATTATCCGTATATCAATAGGTCTGGCATTGCTCAGCTGTTGAATTTTACAAACATTGGTGTCGTGCTGATAAACGACACAGTCCGAACCACCGCTTCCACCTCTGTACTGGAATCTGACAGTTTTCTTCTTGACCCCAATATATTTTTTCAGGGAGATGCAACGCTAAAACCCGGAGGACAACATCTTCTTTTCAAAGGTATCAGCCACTTCGATTTACCGGATAGTGGAACAGTTAATACTGATTGGTTCTGGATTGATCAGGAAGTACATGCCAATGATGTTACACTCTTTCCGTCAAAATGGATGAATCTTCATCGGGATTCCTTGATTGCCGGAATTTTATACCGAAGTGACACAAGCCTGCTCTATACAAACTTAGCTGCACCACGTATTTATAGGAGGGATGACCTGGCTTTTCGGGTAAACGGAGCTGTCCGATATAATCCGGATGAAGGCAAATATGAAATACTGGATTCTCTTGTAGCAATTGGTGAATCTGAAATTGGTAATAAAATAATCTATGACAAAGCTGCAGATAATATCTACGCTGAAGGCAAAGCAGACCTTGGTGCAGATCTGGGAATGATTGAGCATCGATTTGCCGTAAAAATTTCAAAATCTGCTGAAGACACAAGCTATATTATGAAAGCTAATCTGGCTTTCGATTTTAATCTGACTAAAGATATTTGGCAAATCATGACTGATGATTGGCAAACACTAGCCTTTGATGCACCAGATATTGATTATACTGATGAGGCTTTTCAATCCGATTTTATCCAATTATTGACCACAGACAAAGAAGCAGAAAAATTTAGAAATTCATCCATGATGACCGGCATTCCGGATTTACCTGCCGAATTGCCAAAGCACTTGATTCTTACCGATGTCGAAATGGTTTGGGACAATTATTATAATAGCTGGCGCTCCATTGGCAAGATTGGTTTATCTCATATTAATGGCACAAAAATGGGCAAAGTAGTGAATGGATATGTTGAAATTGGTCGCAGAACAGCCGGAGATTTTTTTAATATTTATCTTGAAACAGACTTACACGATTGGTATTTTATTACCTATCAGGCCAATATGCTTCAGGTATTATCATCGAACCCACACTTTAATGATATGGTGATGGATACAAAGCCAAAAGACAGAAGAACCTTAGGGAAAGACGATGACTTTATTGTCTTCGCCATATCAAATCCGGGTAAAGCTGAGTTGTTTGTTAACAGAATGAAATATTTGGAGGATTTAAGAAGATCCCAAAAGAATACACCAAAATAAATAATTATGAAACGAGTATTTAATGCACTTATCCTGCTGATCTTTCTTGGAATATCTTGTCAGAAAGTACCGGTGAGCAATCGAAGACAATTGCACTTACTTCCGGAAAGCACAATGCTCAGTCTAAGCCTCGACAACTACGGTCAATTCCTGAAGGAAAATAAAGTACTAACAAACACAACTGATTCGCGCATGGTGCAGCGTGTAGGTGAAAAAATTGCTATTGCTACAGAGTCCTTACTTCGTGAATTGGGTTATCAGGATAGAATTCCTGAATTTCAATGGGAATTTAATCTGGTTGATGATACTTTGCAAAATGCATGGTGCATGCCGGGAGGAAAAGTAGTGGTCTATTCAGGCATTCTACCTGTCACTCAAAACGAAACAGCTCTTGCCGTTGTTATGGGACACGAAATTGCACATGCAGTTGCCCGTCATGGTAATGAAAGAATGAGCCAATCACTCGCACTTTTTGCAGGAGGGATGGCGTTGGATGTGGCCATGAGCCAGCAAGCTGAGCAAACGCGTAATCTGTTTCTATCAGCTTATGGTTTGGGGACAACTGTTGGTATCACGCTTCCTTTTAGTAGGAAACACGAATCAGAAGCTGATCATATCGGGTTAATATTTATGGCAAAAGCCGGTTATAATCCACGAGAAGCACTAACATTCTGGCAAAGAATGGAGGCCTTATCTGGTGGAAGTCCACCTGAATTTTTAAGTACACATCCCAGTCATCAAACGCGTATTCAAGATATCCGGAACAAATATTTACCAGAAGCATTAAAATACTACAAAGGAAATTAGTTTGATTTGCTTAACATAATTTCATGAGTGCTATAAAGCCTTTACAAATGCTGTTCAGTTATCTCTTTCCATTCACGCTACAATATGGCAAAGGGGTGGATGGAACAAATCTGAAACTCTATTTGAAAAATGGTCGACTCAGCCTGCATACACCAAATGCGATTTATTCAGATGAAGCTGATTATCCCTCCTTTAAAAAAGCTTTTCAAAGCATAAATATTAAAGAAAACAAGCCATCCTCCATATTGATTCTGGGATATGGCTTAGGGAGTATCTCCAAATTACTTCGACAATTATCAGGTTCTGCACCAAGAATTACCGGTGTAGAATATGATTCACAAGTTATCACGTGGGCAAAAAAATTCACGGATATGAAACATATTGATTTACAGCAAGCTGATGTGTTGGATTATATTAATCAATGCAAAAGCAATTATCAATTAGTTTGTATGGATATTTATGTTGACCATGTGGTTCCTGAAAGATGCTGGACCATTGAATCGTTGCACCAATTGAAAAAATTAATTTCCCCGGGTGGTAGATTACTTTATAGCACCCTTGAAATGAGAAGCAAGCAAACTTTAAGGGTACTGTTTGAACAAAGGTTCAAGAAGGTCTTTACTGATTTTAAGGCCATCGATACAGGAGGTAATCTGGTTTATTATTGGGAAAATATCAATTAGTAAAGTTCAGGGTATACCGAAGGATTTGATTCATGCATTAAGGCATAAACTGCTTCAATAATATCCTCAGCATTGGGTTTCGAAAAATAATCACCATCAGATGCATATGCAGCCCGATGTTCTTTGGCAGTAATCGTAATCGGTTGGGAATCTAAATAACGGTAAGCTCCCTGCTCTTCAATTACTTGCTGCATCATAAAAGCAGTAGCACCGCCCGGTACATCCTCATCAATAAACGCAATTCTATTTGTTTTTTTCAATGATTCCAGAATAATATGATAGCGATCAAAAGGATTTAATGTTTGCACATCAACCAATTCACAGGAAATTTCCATTTCTTCCAGTTGCCGGATAGCATCTTCAACAATCCGTAAAGTTGAGCCATACGTTACAAGGCTCACATCCGAGCCCTCCTGTAAAATTTCAGGTACACCCAAAGGAACCGAGAATTCACCAAGATTAGATGGCAATTTTTCCTTCAGACGATATCCATTTAAACATTCAATGATTATGGCCGGTTCATCGCTTTGTAACATGGTATTATAAAGCCCTGCTGCTTGAGTCATATTTCTTGGAACTAGTAATCGAACACCTTTTGTAGCATTTAATATCATGGCCATAGGCGACCCTGTATGCCAGATTCCTTCCAGCCGGTGTCCTCTTGTTCTGATGATAAGCGGTGCTTTTTGGCGACCTTTTGTTCTGTATTGAAGCGTAGCAAGATCATCGGTAATCGTTTGCAACCCGTAAATCAAATAATCCAGATACTGAATTTCGGCAATAGGTCTGAGTCCTCGCATAGCCATCCCAATTCCCTGTCCAATGATGGTCGCTTCCCGGATACCAGTATCAAAAACCCGCGATTCGCCATATTTCTCCTGCATACCTGCAAAGGCCTGATTAACATCTCCAATTTTGCCAACATCTTCACCGAAAGCAAACACCCGGCTGTTTTCCGATAGAATAATATCGAAATAATGATTTAATACCTGGAATCCGTTAAGCAGTGGCGCATCATCATTATAATTGGCAGCTACAGCAGGAACAGCTAATGAAGATTGTTTAGATTGAGAGTAGAGATAAGAATCGTAACACTCATTGCCCAGATCAACTTGTTTTTCGGTCCATTGTTTCAACCGGTCATGTTCTGCTGATGTCTCACCCAAGGTAAGCCTTAATACTTTTTTGCCAATATGCACCATGTCTCTTCTTATTGGGTCAGGTATCGACATCAAATCCTTCTGCATCTGCAATATGTTTTCCCGATTTTGGCTGACAGCCGCAAGATCTCTGATCAATGATTCCAGCTCACTACGTTCTTTCAGTATAGGGTTGAAATATCTATTCCATGCCAATTTTTTCGCCTCTTTAGTATCCTTCAAAGCTTCCTGTTCTATAGCGTCTAAATCAGCCTCAGTGCTAATGGCAGATTTCAGAATCCATTCACGGGTTTTCAGGATAGGATCAAAATCCTTCTCCCATTGAAGTCTTTCTTTTGATTTATACCGTTCATGTGAACCAGAGGTAGAATGCCCGAGCGGCTGAGTCACATCTTCGATATGAAACAAAGCAGGCTTATGCGTTTTCCTGACCTTTTCAATCCCTTTTTGATATACTTCAATCAAAGTTGCATAATCCCATCCACGCACGGTATAAATATCCATTCCTTCATCTTCTTTATCAGAAACGAAACCAGACAAAGCTTTTGATATGCTGCCACGAGTGGTCTGATATTTTTTTGGAACAGAAATTCCATATCCATCGTCCCATACGGTAAATGCTACTGGAATTTGCATAACAGCGGCTGCATTTACAGATTCCCAAAAGATGCCTTCGGAGGTACTGGCATCACCAATATTGCAAAAAACAACTTCATTTCCCTTATTCGAGAACAAATGAGAATCCGTTATTTCCGGATTTTCACGATATTTCTTCGTGGCCAAACCTATACCAACAGCACGTGCCATTTGGCTTGCAGTAGGTGAAGAATCGGCTGCTGAATTTTTCCTTTTCGTCAAATCAAGCCAATCGCCATTCTCGTCAATCGTAGGTGTCGATATGTGAGCATTCATCTGCCTGCCCCCTGAAAATGGGTCATGGTTTAGGTCAATATCGGCATATAATTCAGAAAACAACTGGTCGACAGTGCACATTCCACTGGCAAGTGCAAAGGTTTGTCCTCGATAATAACCTGATCTGAAATCCCCATCTTTAAATGCTTTTGCCATAGCAATCTGAGCAATTTCTTTACCTGCCCCGAAGATTCCAAATTTTGCCTTACCGGTTAAAACTTCCTTTCGACCGATAACACTGGCATTTCTGCTAAGATTAGCGAGGTAATAATCGTGCAGTACTTCTTTCTTAAAATCATCGAAGGAGATTTTGTCTGTCGTTTTTCCCTTGCTTCCCTTATCCGCCATAATGATACTTTTTCAATTCAATTCTCAAAGTTAATGAATCAAAAGGTATCAAAAAGTGATTAAAGCTTATAAAAAGTTATATTACGGAAATTTATTTTCAGGCTATGTTTGCTTTGGCACAAACATTGTTAATTTGTGTGAAATCTGAAGTTTATTGGTATTAGTTTATAAAACTTACTAAATTTGAACTTCGCTATTGATATATTTTTTCTTAACAGCAAAACACAAACATGATGAAGCGAATTATGACATTTTTTATTGCATTAAGTGTTTTGAGCACACTCTCGTTTGCCCAAACAACCAATGAAGATAATGCTACACCTGCAGCCAGTGGTGCAAAAATTACTTTTGAAAAAACTACACATGATTTTGGAAAAGTACCTCAAGGTAAGCCGGTATCTTACCAATTCATTTTTACAAATACCGGAACTGAACCTTTGACTGTTCAGAACGTGCAAAAAGTTTGTGGTTGTACCGTTACTAATTGGAGTAAAAATCCTGTCTTACCCGGGCAAACCGGAACTGTTACGGCACAGTATAATGCCGCTCGTGTAGGCAGATTTAAAAAGCCAATCACTGTTGTTTCAAATGCAGTAAACTCTCCTAATAAATTATATTTTGAGGGCGAAGTAATTGAAAAACCGGCTGATACAGGAGTACCTACCAATGATAATTCGATTACAAAACCGGAATAATAATTTTTACAATTTTAAAAAAGCCCGCAATGTTGATTGCGGGCTTTTTAATTTTGCATTATGCCAAAAATTTCAAACAAAGGAAAGTTCATGCCAGCCTCGCCAATACGAAAGTTGGTGCCATTTGCTGAAGCAGCTAAAAAAAGAGGAAAACAAATCTACCATTTGAATATTGGTCAACCTGATATTCTGACTCCTGAAATTGCCCTGGAAGCCATCAGAAATACAGACCGAACGGTAGTTGAATACAGCCATTCAGCCGGATTTGAATCATACAGAAGAAAACTATTGCTATATTACAAAAGCGTTAATATTGATCTTAATCCTGATCAGGTAATCGTCACAACGGGAGGTTCTGAAGCCATTTTGTTTGGCCTGTTTTCTTGCCTCGATCCCGGTGATGAAGTGATTATTCCCGAACCTTTTTATGCTAATTACAATGGCTTTGCTATTGCCGGAAGTGTTGTGGTAAAACCTGTAACCAGTAAAATAGAAAACGGGTTTGCGCTACCTCAGGTTTCCGCATTCGAAAAATTAATCGGTCCCAAGACTAAAGCCATCATGATTTGCAATCCGAATAACCCGACCGGTTATTTGTATAAGCCCGAAGAGCTCGATCAATTACGCAACCTGGTGCTGAAATATGATCTGTTTCTTTTTGCTGATGAAGTGTATCGCGAATTTGTATATGATCACCAGAGACATACCAGTGTGTTAAATCTTGAGGGATTGGACCAACATGTAGTATTAATGGATTCAGTTTCGAAAAGGTACTCGGCATGTGGTCTTCGAATTGGAGCCTTGATTTCCAGAAATGAAGAAGTGATGCAAACAGTACTGAAATTCGCGCAGGCCCGGCTAAGTCCTCCCACCCTTGGTCAGATAGCTGCAGAGGCTGCCCTCGATGTTGAGGAAAGCTATTTTCAAGGGGTTCATGCTGAATATGATGCCAGAAGAAATTTGGTTGTAAACCGATTGCGGGCCATGACCGGTGTCTTATGTCCTAAACCTCAGGGAGCTTTCTATTGCATGGCTCGTTTGCCAATTGACAACAGCGATCGTTTTTGCCAATGGTTGCTTGAAGAATTTGACCTGAATGGTTCCAGTGTGATGTTGGCCCCTGCTACCGGTTTTTATGCCAGCCCTGATGCAGGGAAAGATCAAGTCAGGATTGCTTATGTACTGAAAATGGACGATCTCAATGCAGCCATGGATTGCCTTGAAGCCGCCCTGAAAGTATATCCGGGCCGAAAATTGCTGTAGCTTTCAGTCAGCTGCGTAATCCGACAAGTATTCGTAACCATGATTTAAATGGCCGTCAACCGTTATAGATGCTCTATCAATCATTTCACTTTCGGAATTAAGTAGCTCTTTCCAAACATGTTCTATAAGCATTTGCCCGAATGCTTCTGACGCATCTCGTGGAAGTTCATTGGGCAGATTATCAACCGACATCACGTCAATAGAATCCGGTGTAAAAGGTTCGCATTCTGTATCGGTTTTCGGATCGTAACCCATTATAGGTTCCGCAATGGTAGTAGCTCTTAAAGTTGAGGGAATGGAACCACGAATGTCGCAAGTAATATCTGCAATAGTCTGAATTGAAAAGCCGGGTTGAAGCATTTGTTTCCTGGTAAAAAATACAGGTGCGGCAGGATTCCAGAAAATGCCATTAATCATCAGGTCGGTCTTATCCAGCATTTGATCGAAAGACGTGTTATATAAATTAGGTTTTGCAAAAAATTCCTGTTGATCATAAGCTCCATCTGATTTGCGGTAATACAAATGTTCATCATGCAACTCAACATAAACGGGAACATCAAATGACTGGTGAAGGTAATCTTCCGGGGCTACCCGTTTTACTCCGAGCGATTGCAATACTTCTTCACAACCTTTTGCTACCCGACCATTTCCCGTGAGAGCAATTCTAATGGGAGGCAATTCAACAGTTTTGTAAATATCTTTCAATGCCTTGTAATTATGACAATCTTTCACTCTGGGTAATGAATAACCGCCATGCCTCATTCCATAGGTCATCAATCCATTGTGGGCACCTACAATGCCTGCCCACCGGCCAAAAGCAATCACTCTGATATCATGGTCATCCGTCAATCGTTCATAATCTACCAGACGAATCTTTTTCTTCAATATCGTCTTCAAAAGCTTTTTATTATAGGGCTGTTTTTTAATGGTATGAGAAAAGAAAAGATAGGTTTTGTTGTTTATCAATTTATCCAAATTCACTTCCTTCACTCCCAACAGGATATCTGCATCCGAAACATCTTTTGAAACGTTGATGCCGGCTTTACGATATTCCTCGTCTAAATAACATCGGATGGCTGAGCTTTGAACCTTGATATTGATTTTAGGGTATTTTTGCATCAAAGCAGCACATTGTGATGGTGTAAGTGCTACGCGGGTATCTGGTGGAATTTTTCCCTCTTTTATTAAACCTATCGAAAGCTTTTTCCGTTGAATCATTGCAAAAAAGATTTTAAAATAAAGAACTGTAAAGATAGCGATTCTGCTCATTGGCATTGAGCTTGTAAGCCAAATCATTACCTTTGCAATCAATAGATCTTTGAAAATATGGGGCTGACCGGCTTTGACAGCATGGTCATGTATAAGTAAGCATGTCGAGCATGGATTATTGGCTCGTAAATCTCAGTAATCAAATCATTCTTTTAAATGGCGAGTTTAATTACGCCATGGCTGCTTAGTTCCAGGAATTAAGCACCATTGTCTCCCCCGGGTTTTCCGGCAACCGGATCGGGAGGCATAAGAAGGCCGGAATAGCAACATCCTGTCTCCCTGGGGATGAAGCAAAAACTAAGGGATACGGCAAGTAATTGGGTCTTCGAACTCACCCGACACTTGCCCGACAATCAAGCGTTCGATAAACATGTAGAAGGCTTATGAATGCCTTGACTGGACGCGGGTTCAACTCCCGCCAGCTCCACTTAATAAAAAAAGGCTACCCAAGTGGGCAGCCTTTTTTTATTCATAACAAAGTATTTTTTCTTACTATTCTCCTGCTTCCACAGTAATTTCATATGCCATCATAATTTGGTATTATTAGGATACCTCGACCGGACTCGTGTTCAATTCCC
The DNA here is from genome assembly GCA_964413685.1 of uncultured Chitinophagales bacterium. Lineage (GTDB taxonomy): Bacteria > Bacteroidota > Bacteroidia > Chitinophagales > S012-47 > JAJRWN01. Next base: position 119,675 of record CAYPSW010000004.1, on the reverse strand, counting down.
GCTAATTCCATCTGTTTGAAATGACCGCCAAGTGTCCCATGAATTGAAAAAACCGATGCCACAGCTAAAAAGATGTAGCACCGGTTTTAAGGGTGAGGGTGTCAAAATATTTTAAAAGGCATATTGATTGGCCTCGATGAGCCGGGCAGCAATACTTCTTCTAAGGGCTTTGGTATTCACCACTTCTGTTTTAGTGAAACGTTTTAAACCTAGCAGCATCATGCGCAGTTCGTCACCTTCGGCAAAGGAGGCAATGGCATGGCGGCCGTGTAGGTTGAGCCTTTCCATGGCATCGCTGATAAATACACGAGTCATTTCGATATAAGGTTGAGCAGTTACTTCTCCTTTCATATCGAGGAGCTTCAAACTACGCAACAGAGTAGCTTCAGCGCCATACACTTCCATCATCATATCGGCCACATTCATCAAAATTTCCTGCTCATCTTCAAGTTTTTGCATCAATTTCTTAACAGCCGCTCCAGCTACCATGAGCACAGCCTTTTTGGCATTGGCAATGGCTTTGCGTTCGGCTGCCAGAGGACGGGTATCTTCATCGCCCCCTAAATCAGGAATCGACATCAGTTCGTTTTGCACTGCCTGTGCCGGCCCCATTAGGTCGAGGCGCCCTTTGAGGACTCTTTTTAGCAGCATATCCACCGTGAGGAGGCGATTGATTTCGTTGGTTCCTTCAAAAATCCGGTTAATACGGGCATCGCGGTATGTTCTTGCTGCCGGATATTCTTCAATGAAGCCATATCCGCCATGAATCTGAACGTTCTCGTCAACCACATAATCGAGGGTTTCGGAGCCCATCACTTTAAGCATGGCACATTCAATAGCATATTCTTCGGCAGCGGTCATAATGGAATCCCAATGAGAACTACCCGAGGCTTTCATTTCTTTAACCTTCCGATTGATGAGATCACCAGCCCAATAGGTTGCCGATTCCGCAACAAAAATACGGATGGCTTGCTCAGCCAGCTTATATTGAATGGCACCAAAGCCTGAAATCGGGTGGCCAAATTGATTGCGTTCGTTAGCATAGGCTACCGAAATTGAACTGACAGTTTTGCAACCGCCCACCGACATAGCACATAATTTAAAGCGTCCGATGTTCAGGATATTAAAAGCAATTTTATGCCCTTCTCCAATAACACCAAGCAAATTTTCAACGGGTATTTTCACATCTTCGAGAAAAATCGCAGTTGTTGATGAGCCCTTAATACCCATTTTCTTTTCTTCCGGCCCGCGGGTCAGTCCTTCCCGGTTTCCTTCAACGATGAAACCGGTAAATTTTTCACCATCAATTTTAGCGAAGACAATAAATAAATCGGCAAAGCCACCATTAGTGATAAACATTTTCTGACCGTTGAGGATATAATATTTTCCATCGTCAGATAATATTGCTTTGGTACGGGCAGCCAGTGCATCAGAGCCTGAACCGGGTTCGGTGAGACAATATGCTGCCTTCGTTTGACCATTAGCGAGACCCGGCAAGTATTTTTTTCTTTGTTCATCGGTACCAAAGTATAGAATCGGCAAAGTACCGATGCCGGTATGGGCAGCGAAAGCCACTCCGAAAGAATAACTCGGTCCAATGGCTACAGTTAAGGCTGTATTGGTGATGAAATCCTGACCAAAGCCACCAAATTCTTCGGGAACGGACGTGCCGAGCAAACCAAGTTCACCGGCTTTTCCCATAAGTGAAGGAATAAGGCCTTCCTGCTGCGCATCAATTTCTTCGACTAGCGGCTGAACTTCCTTTTGAACAAATTCTGAGGCCATATCACTGATCATCCTTTGTTCTTCGTTAAGTTCTTCCGGGATAAAAATATTTTCAGGACTACTTTCCCTGACAAGGAATTCTCCACCCTTCAGTACTTTACTTTTTTGATTATCCATGGTTGAAAGTTTTTTAGTTTAATAATTCGATGATGGATGCAACTCCTTGTCCGCCTCCAATGCAGGCGGTAACAATGCCGTATTTCTTTTTTCTTCTTCTCAGCTCATTGATTATCTGAATGGTGAGTTTAGTGCCGGTGCAACCAAGAGGATGTCCTAATGCAATCGCCCCTCCGTTGACATTAACTATGTCAGCATTAAGGCCCAATTCACGAATGACTGCCAGCGACTGTGAAGCAAAGGCTTCGTTGAGTTCGATTAAGTCGATGTCTTCCATTTTTAATCCCGCACGTTTCAATGCAATCGGAATGGCTTCTTTCGGGCCAATGCCCATGTAGCGAGGTTCAACACCCACTGTTGCAGCCGTAATCATTCTGGCGATGGGAGTGAGGCCTAATTCTTTGGCCATATCGTCTGACATCACCACAACAAATGCAGCTCCATCTGAGGTTTGTGATGAATTGCCGGCTGTTACGGTTCCATCGGCAGCAAAAACAGGCCGGAGACGAGCTAATGCTTCCAGTGATGTATCAGCGCGAGGGCCTTCATCCGTATCAACCACCCAGGAACGGGTTTGACGTTTTCCATCTTTTACAAATACTTCTTCCACTTCAATAGGCACAATTTCATCTTTAAATTTTCCTTCTTTAATCGCTTTCAAAGCTTTCTGATGTGATTCATAGGAAAATGCATCCTGGTCTTTACGCGATACCTTATATTTTCGGGCCACTTCTTCTGCTGTCAATCCCATCCCCATATAATAATCAGGATGTTCCTTTGAGGTTTCATAATTGGGTACTGTTTTCCATCCAACAGTCGGTACCAGCGACATAGATTCTACGCCACCGGCAATGATGCAATCAGCCATGCCGGAGCGTATTTTGGCAGTGGCAATGGCAATAGATTCCACGCCTGATCCACAATAACGATTCACCGTGGCTCCTCCTACCTCCAAAGGCAATGCCCTGACTGATATCATCCGTCCGATTTGCAAGCCCTGTTCAGCTTCCGGTACAGCATTGCCTACAATCAAATCGTCAACACGATGCGGGTCAAGTTTCGGAATACTTTTCAGTAAATGGTCAATCACTTTAACGGCCAAATCATCGGGCCTCATAAAACGAAATCCACCCCGGTTGGCTTTGCCAACTGCTGTGCGGAAACCGGCTACAATGTATGCTTCTCTCATTCTGTTTGTTTTTTTGTACAAAGTATCAAGTCCTATTTCCTTAATTATCTTTGCAGTTAAAAATCATATTTTTATACACTCTTCTCTTTTAAAATTCATCTATATCAATTCCTCAATGGTTTTCCTGTTTTAAGCAGGCTTTGAATTCTTTCCAGGGTTTTCTTTTCACCCAGAAGGCTTAAAAAAGCTTCGCGCTCGAGGTCGAGCAGGTATTGCTCACTAACCAACTGCGGGCTGGTGAGATCGCCACCACTCATAACATAAGCCAACTTTTTGGCAATTTTCATATCATATTCGGTCACATAATGGCCAACACCAAAAGCATAGACCCCACTGAAAAATGCACCAAGCGCACTTCGTCCCAACACTTTTATATCGTTGCGCAGAACCGGTTGTGTATATCCGGCTTCATCCAACTCAATCACAGCTCTTTTGGCATCAGCAATTAGCCGATTTTGGTTCATTGTCATACTATCTATGCTCGGTCGAAGGATTCCTTTCTCCATGGCTTCGACTGCAGATGTTGCCACCTGTGCCTGTGCAATAGCCAGAAATCTTTTCTGTAATTCGGGAAACTCAACTTCACCGGATTGATATTCATCAGAAGCTCTTAGCACCATTTCTTTGGTTCCTCCTCCACCCGGAATCAAACCGGCTCCAACTTCAACCAAGCCGATATATGTTTCGGCTGCAGCCTGTGTATGATCGGCATGCATCGAGAGTTCACAACCTCCTCCGAGGGTCAGCCCGTGTGGAGCTACTACAACTGGAATAGACGAATAGCGTGTGCGCATGGTAGTTTTCTGAAAAGCGGAAACAGCCATATTCAGTTCATCAAATTCCTGTTCGATGGCCAGCATCAGAATCATGGCTAAATTGGCACCTGCCGAAAAAGCCGTTGCATCGTTGCCAATCACGAGACCCCGGTAATCTTTCTCGGCTAGGTCGATTGCCTTGTGAATTCCCTGAATAATTTCAGAACCTATCGCGTTCATCTTGGTATGAAATTCAAGATTCAAAACGCCATCTCCAATATCATGTAAAGTGCATCCCTCATTACCCCACACTTCTTTCCGGTCACGGTAATTATCAAGGATGATGAATGCCTCGGCACCGGGAATAGCTACATATTTCTTGCTTTTCTGATCGTAATAAGTCTTTGTCCCATTGTCGATTTTATAAAAAGTGCTGAATCCGTCAGCTAGCATATCTTCAACCCATTGTGCCGGTTGATTGCCGGTTTCCTTCATGGCACTACACATTTTTTCAAGGCCCAGCACATCCCAGGTCTCAAAAGGGCCTAGTTCCCAACCGAAACCGGTACGCAAGGCATCATCTACTTTATAGAGGTCATTGCTAATTTCAGGAATTCGGTTCGAGACATAAGCGAACAAGTGGTAAGACAATTGTCTGAAGAACTCGGATGCTTTGTCTTTGCCTTTGGCTAAAATTTTCAACCTGTCTGACAAATTATCAGCTTGACGGGCAGCACCTATTGATTCGAAACGGGGCTTGGATTTTGGATGATATTCCATTGTGACAAGATCGAGGGCTTCTATAATTTTTTTCCCTGTCTTATCTTTTGATTTTTTATAAAAACCCTGTCCGGTTTTATCACCCAGCCAATTTTTCTCTTGCATTTTTTCAAGAAATGCGGGGATTTTAAACATCTCGCGTGCTTCATCATCCGAACAAGCTGCATAGGTGTTAGCGGCCACTTTCATCAGGGTGTCGATGCCCACAATATCGGTGGTTCTGAAAGTAGCCGACTTCGGTCGTCCGCTCACAGGTCCTGTCAAAACATCTACTTCCTCAATACTCAGGTCTAATTCCTGCATTAGTTTAAAGATGGCCATGATACTGAATACACCAATCCGGTTCGCGATGAAGGCCGGAGTGTCTTTGCAGACAACCGGGGTTTTACCGAGGAACAAATCGCTGTAATGCACCAGAAAATCCAGTACTACGGGCTTGGTTTTGGGGGTTGGAATAATTTCGAAAAGACGCAGATAACGGGGTGGATTGAAAAAGTGTGTTCCACAAAAATGGGCTTGAAAATCGTCACTTCTTCCTTCCAGCATAGAATGCAGCGGGATGCCTGATGTATTGCTGGTAATCAGGGTACCTGCTTTGCGATATTTTTCAACCTCGTCAAAAACTTTCTTTTTAATATCGAGGTTTTCTACCACTACTTCAATGATCCAATCTGCTTCAGCAATTTTGGCATAATCATCCGTGAAATTGCCAGTTTTAATACGACTGGTATAGCTTTTAGAGAAAAGCGGAGCCGGTTTGCTTTTCAAAGCTCTTTGCAGTGATTGGTTCACTATCCGATTTTTCACCTGCTGGTCAGTAAGGCTAAGCCCCTTGGCCTTTTCTTTCTCATTTAATTCGCGCGGAGCAATGTCTAAGAGCAAAACTTCGCAGCCAATATTAGCAAAATGGCAGGCAATCTGTGAGCCCATAACGCCCGAACCCAAAACGGCAACATTTCTAATTTTTCTTTGCATTTTATTTACATTTTATGATTTTCAAAGTGGTCAAGTATATGCTGATGTGCCTGATCAAGAAACCTTTTGTCATTATACAATTGCATCAATAAAACCGAACCTTCAATTTCCGCCACACTTTGCTCGGCCAGCAGGCGTGCCTCATTTTTAGACATCTGCATAGAGAATATCTTTTGTAAGCAAATCACCCAATCTTCAAAAAAATTGCGGATCATTTTTGTAAACCCGGGAAATACATGAGCCGTTTCCAATCCGATATTCGCCATCAGGCAGCCTGCCTGCTCTTCTACAAATATTTCAGTTGATATACTAGCTAACTGATCCAACTTCTTTCTTGCATCCAATTTTTCGTCATCCGCCAAAGCAAATACCTCTCTTTTATAATAATCGTGCAATGCCTGAATAACTTCCTCCAAGAGTATCTCTTTTGAAGGGAAATAATGATAAATACTACCTTTCAACAGGCCACAGGCTTTGGCTATATCCGCCATACTGGCTCCTGCATATCCCTTGGTTTTAAACACGGTTAATGACTGCCTGATAATGCCCTTCTTATCAATTTTCTGCTTGGCCATGGCACTAAATTAGCAAAGAACTTTCAATATACCAAACGTTTGTTTGATAAAATAATTCGGAAGAAAAAGGTAGAATGAAGAAAAGTCGGGAAATAGACAAAACACGGAAAGTGATAAGCAAGCAAAGCGTTAATACCTGAAAACAAACATTGTTTTTTGGAAATATAGAAAAATATACTTACATTGTCACAAGTAATTATTTATTAACTCCTCAAAACATACATCATGAAAATCCAGAAAGAATTGCCCCCCCCGTCTTTTAAACAATGCAGTAATATCTAATATCTGTATAAAAGCAGGTTTGCGGAAATTTTTATTCTTGATTATCCTGCTTTTGAATATACCGATGGGATTGAAAGCACAATTTATCGTAGAAAATCATACAGGATGTGATTGGGATGTATCCCTTTCGGTTGCTCCTTATTCTGCATGCACACCCTATTACCCTGATGTGATTACTCAAACAGTTACAGCCTATTCTATAACTACCATTAATTTACCATTGCCATATAGTGCCTGTGCATCCTGCCGGGTAGTTTCCATGAAAGCTTATTATCAAGGTGGCTCAGGAGTTTATGGAGAGGTAGGAGATACTTATTGTTTCTACATTGGCAAGTCCCTTTTAGGAGAATGTGTTAATGGACCGATAAATCCGGCAACCCTTTATTATCTTGGCAACTGGCACGCAATTATTGGCAAATGAATATAGCTAAATATATACCTGTATGGTTAAGCCTATTTATGGGTTTTAGCTTATACGCTCAGAATGATACCATATTGTATCAAAATGATACTTCAGCGCCAGAAATTTTTGGTGAATCACTAGTAATTAGTTATCCATGGTTAATTGCCGGAAATCAAGAACAATATCAGGAATCGGGACGTGCTTATGCATTCCAATTTGTAAATCAAAAATGGGAACAGAAGCATATATTAGCTCCTACATCCGCAAATGATCACTGGTTTGGCCTTTCTATTGCTACTGACTCATCTCAGGTAATAATCGGAAGCCCCGGAGGTGGTAGTACCGGCTCAGCCTATATCTATAATATCAGGCAGGATAGCTCATGGAAGACCTTCCAACGAATTGTACCTTCAGACGGAGCTTTGTATGACGGATTTGGAATTTCAGTAGATATTAGCGCTGAATTTGCCATTGTTAGTTCCTTTTCCGATGATGATCTGGGACCGGAAAGTGGAAGTGCTTATATTTTTAAATACCAAAACAAACAATGGATACAGCAAGCAAAATTGTTAGCCTCTGATGGAGTTCAGGATGATCATTTCGGTGTGACAGTTGCCATTGAAGATACGATTGCTGTAATAGGGGCTTCGGATAAATCTACGATTTTTGGTCAATATAGCGGACAAGCTTACGTGTTTACCTATCATGATAGTGTCTGGATTCAAAGGGATATTTTATTACCAAACGATTTGGTTGATTTCGATTTTTTCGGAGACAAGGTCGCCATTTCTAATCATCGGATTATGGTCAGTGCCAGTGCACAGGGATTAACAGGTACTGTATATTCATTTATATATGATGGAAGCAATTGGACACTTGAGCAAAAAATTACTCCTAATGCTACAAATTTATTCAATGCGCAATTTGGTTCTTCCCTTTTTTTGGATGCCAACAGATTACTGGTTGGTACTCCTTTTCTGACGATTTCCAATATAAATGTTGGCGGAGCATTTTTGTTTGAATACAATGGCAATCAATGGATTCAAAAGCAATCTTTCGCTGCAAGCAATGCCCCGAATTACGGACAATTTGGGAAAAGTGTCGGGTTTGATGGAAGGTTTATTGCTATTGGACGGATATTTAATTTTATAAATTATAATGATCCGGGTGAAGTTCATGTATGGCAAATATGTGGCCCGGGGCATATCAATCAGGAACCCAAAGACCCTGTCTGTAAAGAGCAGATTATTACTTTTTATAGTGGTTGTGCGACAGACTCGGTCAACTGGTACAATCTAAACGGGCTATTGCTTGCAAATAGCCATTACTTACAGCAACCGGCAATAGACCAAGACACTATCTGGGCTGAGTATTGGAGTACTTCAGGATTTTATGGTATCACCGGCTATGATACTGTCATCATTAAAATAGAACCAAAAGCCGGTTTTTCTACCGACACGGTCTGCCTAGGTCAGCCAACGCATTTTACCGATCTCACACAAATGAGCACTCCTTACCGATATGCATGGGATTTTAATAATGACGGAGTAGTGGACGATAGCACGCAGGGCAACACAAGTTTTACCTATCCGGCAGCAGGAAGCTATTTGGCCAAACTGCTGGTGCAAAATATGGAAGGCTGCCGAGACAGTGTGTATCTAAATGTTCAGGTGGGCTGTAACGGCATGAATCAGGTCAAAGCAATCAGCAAGCTCCGGGTCTATCCCAATCCTGCCAACAAGGAACTGAATATTTCATGGGTAACAACCAGGCAAACCCCCGCCCGTCTTGAAGTTACAGATGTTCTGGGGCGTATGGTTTATAGTCAGAACCTGCAGCCTGGAGAGCATGACATGACGCTCAATATCAGTTCCTGGCCTGTGGGGGTATACTTATTAAGAATGGTATCAATTTCGAGTGTTGTATCAATAAGCTGGCTGAAAGAATAAAATGCTCTAGCGGTAAATCTGTCCTCTGTATTCAATTGCATCGGCCGTGGCCATAACAAGCGGTTCATCAACTGACTGTGAAGCATTATTACCCAGACCATCATCCATATACACCGTCATATCCTCCGTATTATTGAAGGGAATGTTCCATACTTTTTTGTCCTGCCTCAACTTTATGATTAATTGATTATCGCTTGTTTATAAAATGTGTCAATGACATCCGGCATAATCATCAGCCCTTTGAGAATAGATGCTTCAGGCGTATAATCCACCACTTCCTTTTTAACTATTAAAACGGATTCTCCATTTCTGTCTTCTTCTTGCAATTACATAATCTCCGTAATGAGTTGGCCGTCTTTTTCAATATTAGCAACAAAGGCTTCCGCATTTTCCTTGAAAGATTCCGGAATGTTTTCAGGTGTGTTTGGACTGTTGGAGTTGTCATATTGATGGTTGCAGGCAATAGTAAGCAGCAGCAATACACTAAGTGTAAATTGTCTTATTACTAGTAGTTTTAATGACTAAAGAATAGCAAGTTAAAACTTTATATTCAAAATAAAAAATGCCCGTTGAATTTATTTCCAGTCGGCATCATAGAATGAATCTGTTTATCAATCAGTGTATAATTCCGCTATCAGATTTTTGTATTTCTCCAAAACAAATTTTCGTTTCAGTTTCATGGTAGGTGTCAGTTCTCCTGTTTCGATACTCCACGCATCAGGAACCAGTTTGAATTTCTTGATTTGCTCGACATGGCCGAATTCAGGATTGCGCTCTTGAATATCTTCAAAAATGCGTGTGATTATCTCCTTGTTATTGCAAATATCTTCATTTGAACTCACCCCAATGTGGTTCTTCTTAGCCCAATCGTAAATAGCATCAAATGCCGGCTGGATGATGGCACTGACAAATTTTTCGTTTTCACCAATCACCATAATCTGTTCAATAAAGAAAGATTCAGACATTTTGTTTTCGATGGGTTGAGGAGTTACATATTTGCCACCTGAAGTTTTAAAGAGTTGTTTGATACGGTCTGTAATTTTTAAAAATTTATCATCAATGAATACGCCTACATCTCCGGTATGTAACCATCCGTCACGAAGCATTTCAGTAGTTTGTTCGGGCATATTAAAATAGCCCATCATTACGTTTTCGCCACGGGCAAGTATTTCACCCTGATCGCCCAATTTCACTTCAACTCCGGGAATCGCTACACCAACTGTTCCCATCATATAGCCTCCTTCTTCGAAACGATTAAAGGTTAGCACAGGTGAGGATTCAGTCATTCCATATCCTTCCCTGACAGTAAGACCTGCCGCATTGAACACTCTGGCAAGACGCTTTTGCAAAGCAGCAGCTCCGGTAACGATACCAACAATTTCACCACCCAAAGCTTCCTGCCACTTGCTGAAAATCAGTTTTCGGGCAATTTTTAATCTGACATTATACCAGGCTGAATTTCTCCCCTGATCATCATAATTCTGTCCGAGTTTGAGTGCCCAGAAAAATAATGCCTTTTTGATTCCTGTAAGATCCAGCCCTTTGGCAACAATTTTATCATACACTTTTTCGAGCAGTCGGGGAACCGTTGTGAAAAAATTCGGATGTACTTCCTTAAGATTTTCACCAATGGTATCCATATTTTCGGCATAATAAATGGAAGCGCCTGTCGCCATATAGGTATAGGTAACCATGCGCTCGAAACTGTGACATAAGGGTAAAAAACTGAGGGTTCGGTGTGTATTGTTTATAGGCAATACCTTCAATGTATTGCGCACATTACTTGCCAGATTATTATGAGAAAGCATAACTCCTTTAGGATTTCCGGTGGTACCGGATGTATAGATCAAAGTGGCTAAGGCTGCCGGATCAATGGCTTTTTTGATGGCATTCAATTCTGTTAGCTTACTTTCATCAGCCAAACTGAGAATCTCTGACCAATGCTTAATACCATCCATCTTGTCGAAACTGTAAATCTCTTTCAAGGTCGGAACCTGATCTTTAATAGAGGCTACCTTATCGTATAAATCACGATCACTGACAAAACAATAACTCACTTTTGCATCGTTAAAAATAAATTTATATTCTCTCGGGCTGATAGTGGAATAAACCGGTACATCTGCCGCACCCAATTGAAGAATAGCCTGATCGGTAAAAACCCATTCAGGCCGGTTGTTCGATACAATAGCAATTTTATCATCTTTCTTTACACCCAAGGACATCAATCCAAGGCTGAATTTTCGAATGGTATCGAGGCATTCCTGCGTACTATACTTGCGCCACTGGCCGTTTTCTTTGCTAACGAGAGCAGCATCTTGTGGATATTTGTCTAATTGATAAGGCAGAATGTCGAATAATCGGGTATAATTCATGCGTAATGATTTATTGAGTTTAAAAATCGAATACTAACTTTGAGCAATTGGTATAAAAATAATGGCAATCATGAAAGTAAATAAAAAATGGCTTACGGTGTTAACTCTGCTTGTTATTTTAGGAGCCTGTGCTCCAATTTATATTCCTCCGGCTGCTCACGTAGCCCAATTGGAACATAAAGGTGAAATGCAGTACGGACTATTTTATGGAATGAACGGGCTTGATTTGCAAGGCTCTTATGCCGCCACTGACCATCAGGCTTTCATGGCAACTATATCAGTAGGTTCAAATTCCGATTCAGCGGGAACCAGCAAAACGGCCCATTTTTATGGAGAAGGAGCTTATGGCGTTTTCTCAGCTAATGGAGTAGGGCGCTTTAGTGCGTTTGCCGGAATGGGTGCCGGAACAGGTCAGGGGAAAAGTACCTGGTCATATGGAGGCACAGGCTTTACTGAGCATGCCACCGGCACTTATTTGCGTCCCTTTGTTCAAGGGAATGTCGGTTTAAATACCGGGATTTTTGATTTGGGACTTTCGGCCCGGGCGGCCTGGGTTTGGATGACTTATACAAGTGGTAACCAGAATATTCCTCCTAATGCCAGTATGTTGATGTTAGAACCGGTTTTATATACAGGAATTGGGACCAATAGCTTTAAAGTCTTTGGACAGTTTGGTATAAGTTATCCAACAAATTCAACGCTTAATTTTGGATACAATCCGTTTATTGTTTCTCTAGGCATCAATTTCCATATACATTAGATAAAAGAATACTAATCAATGATAATAGGTCTGGATAAGCTACGCTTATTATTCACCCAATCTCTTACATAAATTTTCAAGGTATAGCTACCGGCATCAGGAGGTGCAACCAATGCCCAGGGGCCCTCCGATTTATTGCCATTCAGCAAAAAAGTCCAGCTCCATGTTTTTAGATTTTTATCCTCAGGGATCAAATCAAAATGCAAAGAGTTTAATTTTAAATTATCGGTCAGTGTATCGGAAAAGTAAAAGACAGAATTGATATGCGCTGAATCAGGAAGTTCTGTATGGTTAAAGGCAGGAAGTTCTATATCCTTATGATTTGAAAAAGTTAGCGCAATGGAATCCTCTTGGCTCAATCCTGATTTGTCATTGCTTGAGAGAATCAGTTTGTAGCCACCTGCTGCAATACCAGTATCAATAAAAATAGTGTCTTCTCTCATGATGGTATTCCCTTCTATCGTGAAATTTTTAGCATATTCAAAAGGGTGAATTAAATATTGACCAGCATACTTCAAATGATCATTTGAATCAGGTATAATTGAAAAATTGTATGATGAAAGTGCCGTATTATCTGTAAGCGTCACCTTGAGCAATAAAGTATCTCCATCGGTAAAATGATCCGCATTATGAATGTTTGGATGATATATAACAGGAGGCCTTGTATCCTGCTTTTTGCAGGAAAAAACCATACTCATCAAAATGAGGCTAAAAACAAAAACAGGAAATACAAACCTGTTTAACATATTCAATTTTCAAGTTAAAGAATCATTCCTGCGGCAACCGTTTTATTTGTGGCCTCATCAATTAAGATCAGGCTGCCAGTGATCCGGTTGCGGGTATAGGAATCGAATAATAAAGGTTCTGTAACCCGGATACTAATTCTTGCAATTTCATTCAGTCCTATACTTATATTTTCTTCAATCCGATGTAAAGAATTGATATCGAGTTTATACAACACATCCTTAATCAAACATCGGGTTTGCTTGCTTGTGTGCATCAATCGATATTTTCCACGTAGCTGCAAAGGTTTTTCGTTCAGCCAGCAAATCATCACATTCAGATCCTGTGATATTTCAGGCATATTGTTTTCACGAACAATCATATCACCCCGGCTGATATCGATATCATCTTTTAATCTGAAGGATACAGACATGGGAGGAAATGCCTCCTGAACAGGACCTTCAAAAGTGTCAATTGATTCAATTTTTGAAGTAAACCCGGATGGCAATACCATGACGTCATCGCCCAGTTTAAAAACACCTCCACCTACTCTGCCGGCATAGCCCCGATAATCGTGAAACTTTGTATTATGGGGTCTGATGACAAACTGAACCGGAAATCGACAATCAATAAAGTTATGATCGCTGGCAATGTGGACGGTTTCGAGCAGATACATCAGGGTAGGGCCATTATACCAGTCCATGTTTGCTGAGCGATGTACAATATTATCACCCTTGAGTGCACTAATTGGGATATAGCGTAAATCCTGCACATTTAGTTTTGAGGCAAAATCTGCCATTTGAGATTGTATCTTATCGAAAGCCTCCTGTTTATAGTCAACAAGATCCATTTTATTTATACAGACAACAATATGCGGAATGCCTAATAAAGTAGCTATAAAGGTATGCCGGTGGGTCTGTTCTACAACCCCATTCCTTGCATCCACCAGAATAATGGCAAGATTAGCTGTTGATGCTCCGGTGACCATGTTACGGGTGTATTGAATATGCCCGGGTGTATCTGCAATAATGAATTTTCGTTTGGGTGTATGGAAATATCGATAAGCCACATCAATCGTAATTCCCTGTTCGCGTTCGGCACGTAAACCGTCTGTAAGCAAAGCGAGGTTTACCTGCTCTTCTCCTCTGCGCTCACTGGTTTCTTTGATATTTTCAAACTGGTCTTCAAAGATTGATTTGCTGTCGTAAAGCAACCGGCCAATCATAGTGCTTTTCCCGTCATCCACACTACCGGCAGTGGTAAAGCGAAGCAGCTCCATTTGCATATATTCTTTCTTATCGAAAGTAGTTTCCTCTTTATTTTCTGTCATTTTTTTTTCTTGCCTTAATTTAAAAATAGCCTTCTTTTTTCCGGTCTTCCATAGCCGTATCAGATCGTTTATCATCAGCACGACCGCCACGTTCGGTTATTCTGGTAGTCGCAATTTCAAGCACAATTTCTTCAATGCTTGAAGCATTTGATTCAGTTGCTCCTGTACAGGTCATATCACCTATTGTTCTGAAGCGGACCACCACATCTTCCGGCTTTTCATCAGGACGTAAATTCAAATATTCTGACATGGCCAAAAGGCTTCCATCCCGTCTGATACAAGATCTCGTATGAGTGAAATATAAATTTGGCAAGGGAATCTCTTCCATAGCTATATATTGCCAAACATCCAATTCGGTCCAGTTACTGAGCGGAAAGGCTCTGAAATGTTCGCCTATCCGATGATTGCCATTAAAGATATTCCAAAGTTCAGGTCTTTGGTTTTTGGGATCCCATTGGCCAAATTCATCGCGATGTGAAAAGAAACGCTCTTTTGCCCGTGCTTTTTCTTCATCCCTACGGGCACCTCCGATAGCACAATCGAATTTATTTTCCTCAATAGCATCGAGCAGAGTTACTGTTTGCAATTTGTTTCGGCTGGCGTTGAAACCGCTTTCTTCCATTACCCTTCCCTTGTTAATAGATTCCTGCACTGAGCCCACTATGAGTTTAGCACCGATCTCCTTCACTAGTTTATCCCGAAACTCAATCGTTTCATCAAAATTATGTCCCGTATCGATATGCAATAAAGGAAATGGAATTTTGGCAGGCCAAAATGCTTTTCTTGCCAGATAAGTAAGCAGGATAGAATCTTTGCCTCCCGAAAACATCAGGCAGGGTCGTTCAAATTGTGCCGCAATTTCCCGAAAAATATAAATTGATTCGGCTTCCAGTTCTTGTAAATGGTTGATTTTATAGTTTAACATCAGCCTCTTTTCTTTTCCAATTGAATGTATGGTAAAATAAAATTGTAAAGTTCTTTTACTGAATCTGTAGGACTCTGGAGATCAGTGCTTATAATCACCCGGGCATTTGAGGGCTCTTCAAAAGGTGCATCAATACCTGTAAAATTTTTGATTTCTCCAGCCCGTGCTTTTTTGTAAAGTCCTTTCACGTCACGTGCTTCACAAATCTCAATAGGACAATGCACAAAGATTTCGAAAAAGTTGTTCTTCCCGATAATAGATTCGGCCATTTTTCTGATTTGTCTGGTTGGGCTTACAAAACAATTAATCGTGATAATACCACAATCAAGAAACAACTTCGAAACCTCGGCTATCCGCCTGATATTTTCGTGACGGTCATCTTCAGTAAAGCTCAGGTCATTGTTGATGCCCATCCGAACATTGTCACCATCCAATAACTGACTTAAAAATCCATTGTGATGTAGTTGTTTCTCAAGCCCTTTGGCTACCGTACTTTTTCCTGAGCCGGAAAGTCCAGTCATCCAAATAACTATAGCCCGTTGTTTAAGCAATATTTCTTTATCTTCCCTTTGCAAAATTTGGGAGAAAATAGGATAAATATGGCTGTCGTGTGCCGTCATAATCGGGGAGCAAAGATACAACAAATAAGCTACTGAAAACACTATTCAATTCATGCTGCAGGCTTATTGAAAATTTACAAATTCATGGCTAGTGCGGCAAACAGTAACAAACCTGTCCTTATAGCATCCTCATTGACATTCAATGTTGAAGTATGTAAGCCCGGAGCTGATTCATTGCCGGGGAAAGCCGTTCCTAAGCGATAAAAACAAAGCGGTACCTGTTGCCCATACCAGGAAAAGTCTTCAGAGGTCAAGCGGGGATTAATGGAAGCAACATTTTCTTTTCCGATTAAATCAATGGCTATAAGCCGGGCATTGTTAGTAATCTCCGGATCGTTATTTAAGGGAGGAAATCCTTTTCTGATTTCGGGTTTTATCAGGATATCGTATTTATTTGAAAGCCTCTCAGCGATGGATCCTATTTCCCGATGTAATTGCTTGCGTACTGTTTCATCAAAGGTGCGTACTGTACCTTCCATATGAACCCACTCAGGAATAATATTGGTAGCTCCCGGAGCATCCACTTTTCCGATGCTCAACAAGCAATGTTTATTCTGGAAACTAAGGTGTAAATCGTGCAGAGCATCCAGTAATTTGGCAGCTACCCAAACCGGGTTACTGGTTCTCTCCGGTTGTGCCGCATGACCTCCCTTACCCATCACATCAAAATATATTTCATCAGCCGATGCCATATAAGGACCGGGACAAAACCCGACATTCCCTGCCGGAAGTTCAGGATAAATATGTTGTGCCAGTATCAGGGATGGCGTTGGATTTTCCAAAACACCCTCCTCTATCATTTTCAAAGCACCACCAGGTAGTTTTTCTTCGCCCGGTTGAAAAACAAAACGAACCGTTCCTTCCCACGAATTTTGAAGATGTTTTAGAATGAGCAAGGTGCCAAATAAGGTCGCACTGTGAACATCATGTCCGCAGGCATGCATAACACCTTTCGTTTTGGATGCAAATGGCAGGGTAGTATTTTCTTCAATGGGTAAAGCATCGATGTCAGCCCGAAGGAGGATTGTTCTCTTTTCAGGCTTTCTTCCTTTTAGCTCACCAATAATACCTGTTTCACCTGCCTGCCGAAAACGTATGTCATGCTTTTTCAACGAAGTGGACAGATAAGAAAAAGTCTCAAATTCCTGAAATGACAGTTCAGGATATTTGTGTAAATGCCTTCTGATTTCCAGTACCTCCGGAAGAACGAAACTGGCAATTTCTCTCAACTCTTTTAGTGTTTCCGGGTTATTCAATCTCAGCTATTTTCACTTTGTCTTTCACAATCATAGCAACCGGAAATTTTTTCAAAACTTCCTGATAAGCTCTGTAAGCATCGAGATAATTTACATAATCCCCCAGACGTATCTTGTAATAAGGTGCTTTGTAGGTAGTATAAACCTCATACGCAGGCAATTTAGATCGGCAATCTGATTTTAAGGAATTGATATCTCGGTAATCTTTCAAGGAGGCTATTTGAATTCTATAACCGTCAATCGTTTCAATTTCATCAATAAATTCTGCATGATTTTTCAGTAAATCAGTGACCATTTCAGGTTCATGAACCCGGATATGTCCCTCCTGAAAAGTTTTAGTATTTCCTGTTTGTCCAGATACTGTTACAGGAGAAATCAGCAGTAGGGTGAGAATCATTACATTTTGATGCACAGTCTTCATGGGTTTCATTTACTGTTTTAAATCTTTTTTATTGTTCAGGGACTATTTATCAGGCATTAATTCTGTTTGGCGCCCCATGACATTTCTTATATTTTTTGCCTGATCCACAAGGACAAGCATCATTGCGCCCCACTTTCTCAACGTGTACTGGTTTTTGTTTTTTCGGTTCTCCTGCATTTCCTGCAATTTGCCGATTCTGGTGTTCAAAAGTATCTCTTCTACTGGTTTGCAGTCCTTCATCCTTATTACGCTCTTGGGCACGTGCTTGCTGTACTTGATTGCCTTGCTGGAGTGGAATATTTCCCTTAAACAAGAAGGAAGCAATGTCACGGTTAAGCTCATAAAGCATATTTTTAAATAATTCGAAAGCTTCAAATTTAAATATAAGCAAAGGATCCTTCTGCTCATAAACGGCTGCCTGAACCGATTGCTTCAATTCGTCCATTTGCCGGAGATGATCTTTCCAGGCTTCATCAATCATGCCCAATACAACCGTTTTCTCTAAAGAACGAATCAACTCATCTCCTCCGGTATTTATCACCTTCTCCAGATTGGTCCGGGTATTTACTACCTTAACACCATCGGTGAATGGAACTGCCACAAATTCAACTGTGTCTTTTCGGGTTCTGTAAACATCCTCCAATACCGGCATAGCCATTTTCTTGATAGCTTCCGATTTACGGCTATAAAGTGCTGAAGCTTTATCATAAAGTTGGGCTGTAAGTTCAGAAGAGCTTAATTTTAGAAAGTCATCCTCTGAAAATGGCAGATCAAGCGAAAAATAACGAAGCGAGCTTAATTTCAGCAATTCATAGTCTTGAGAACTATGAGCATCCTGCACAAAAGAATCGGCCAATTCGTAGAAAGTGTTTTGAATGTCAACACTTAATCTTTCACCCAATAAAGCATGGCTTCTTCTTTGGTAAATCATCTCACGTTGCGAATTCATCACGTCATCATAATCAATCAAACGCTTTCTTATACCGAAGTTATTTTCTTCAATTTTTTTCTGTGCCCTTTCAATTGATTTCGTAATCATGGAATGCTGAATAACATCACCTTCCTTATAGCCCATGCGATCCATAATCTTGGCAATTCTTTCTGAGCCGAATAAGCGCATAAGGTCATCTTCAAGAGACACATAAAACTGAGAACTTCCTGGATCGCCCTGCCTTCCGGCACGCCCCCTTAACTGACGGTCAATTCTTCTGGCTTCGTGTTTTTCAGTTCCTACTATGGCTAATCCACCGGCAGCAACTACTTCAGGGGAAATCTTGATGTCAGTACCTCTTCCTGCCATATTTGTAGCAATAGTTACTTGTCCGGGTTTTCCTGCCTCCTGAATTGTTTGAGCTTCACTCTGATGTTGTTTGGCATTAAGCACATTGTGAGGTATGCCTTTTATTTTGAGCATCCGGCTTAATAATTCTGAAACCTCTACGGAAGTTGTTCCCACTAATACAGGTCTTGTTGCTTTCCGTAAGTCTTCAATGGTTTCTATAACTGCATTGTATTTCTCCCGTTTTGTACGGTAGACAAAATCATCCTTATCGTCACGAATAATGGGAACATTCGTTGGAATAACAACCACATCCAATTCATAAATTTCCCAAAACTCACCAGCTTCTGTTTCAGCAGTACCGGTCATACCTGCCAGCTTATGATACATTCTGAAGAAATTTTGCAAGGTCACAGTAGCAAACGTTTGGGTGGCAGCTTCGACTTTTACATTTTCTTTCGCTTCAATGGCTTGGTGCAATCCATCAGAATAGCGTCTGCCTTCCATGATACGACCAGTCTGCTCATCAACAATTTTCACCTGACCATCTATTACTACATACTCGATATCCTTTTCGAAAAGTGCATAGGCTTTAAGCAATTGAACAATTGAGTGAACTCGCTCTGATTTGATGGCGAAATCAGTAAATGCAGCATCTTTCTTTTGTTGTTTATCCGCTTCACTCAAATCAGATTTTTCAATTTCGGCAATTAAGGATCCAACATCAGGCATCACAAAGAAATCTTTGTCTTCACCTTCCATGGTGATTAAATCAAGACCTTTGTCGGTCATTTCAACCTGATTGTTTTTTTCATCAATGGTGAAATACAACGCTTCATCAACCAAAGGCATTTCCTTTTCCTGATCGCGCAAATAATATGCTTCCGTTTTCAGTAATTTCTGCTTTACCCCTTCTTCACTCAGAAATTTTATTATAGCTTTATTTTTAGGCAATCCGCGAAAAGCCCGTAATAGAGCCAAACCACCTTCCTTCTCCAGGTTCTTACTAGTATCAATTGTTTTTTTTGCTTCCAGAAGATTCTTACTGACTACATTTTTTTGAGCTTCAACTAATTTCTCAATTCTTGGTTTCAGGTTATGAAACTCTTGTTGATCACCTTTCGGCACCGGACCCGAAATAATTAACGGTGTACGGGCATCATCAATGAGGACAGAGTCAACCTCATCGACCATTGCATAATGAAATTTACGGAGTACACGGTCATCGGGCGAATGGGCCATATTATCGCGTAGATAGTCAAATCCAAATTCGTTATTAGTCCCGTAGGTTACATCTGCATTATAGGCCGCTTTCCTTTCCGGTGAGTGCGGCTGTGAATTGTCAATGCAATCAACCGTTAGCCCCAGAAATTGAAGTATTGGCCCCATCCATTCGCTGTCACGTCTTGCTAGATAGTCATTGACCGTAACCAAGTGTACTCCTTCTCCGGCCAATCCATTCAGATAGCAAGGGAGTGTAGCTACAAGGGTTTTTCCTTCTCCGGTAGCCATTTCCGCAATTTTTCCCTGATGCAATACAATACCACCAATAAGCTGCACATCATAATGAACCATATCCCAGTTAACCATGCTCCCTGCGGCCATCCACGAAGTTTTGTAAGTCACTTTGTCATCGTGAATAATGACATGATCGCGTGAAGCGGCCAATTGTCGGTCAAGCTCAGTTGCAGTAAATGTTAACTCTTCATTCTCCTTGAATCTTCTGGTAGTCTCCTTCACTACAGCAAAAGCCTCCGGTAATAAATCGTTTAATATTTTCTCAAGCTGCTCATCTTTCTGTTCTATCAGTTTATCAATCTGATTGTAATTATCTTCCTTTTCCGCAAGCGACAAATTGCCGTCATCAGTATGTTTTTTAAGATGGTCGATTTTGCTTTGAATATCACTAAGTTTTTCTTGAATTATCGCCCGAAATTGTTGTGTTTTATTTCGAAGTTCATCATGAGACAGGCTTGCCAACTGCTTAAAATGTTCGTTAATCTTTACGACAATTGGCTGAATGCTTTTAACATCCTTGTCTGATTTTTTACCTCCAAAAATGCTGGTAAGTGTATTTGCAATTATATTAGCCATAATAGTTTTTTAAGTGCTAGCTGCTCAGTGCTCAAAAATAATACTAAATAACATTTGAGTATAGAAATTGAACGAATCAAGGGGTTTCACTGTCATAATGACTGTATTCTCCTGTATCATGACCGGTTGTATGAGTCTATATTGTCAAAAATAATTTTTCAACGAAAGCTATAGTGTCACCATCAATTCTTTATTTTAGACCCCAAGAACAATTTAACTTGAATAATGAACGAATCCAAGATTAAAGATTGCATGAAATTTCGTGAACTTAAAGTTTACGGATCAACCCAGTGGTTTGCTCATAAACAAAAAGATTATAGAAGGGTTTTTGAAGCATCAGAGACCAGCTATCTATATGCTGAGTTTTCTTTTTTTAATAAAAAATTTGACGAAGAAGATTGGGACGTCCATATTAAAATTCTCGGAATAGATAAAAAAAGCGGAATAACCCTGTGCACCCTTACAAAGGATCTTCATATTTCAAAGGAAGAAAATATTATCTATGTGCGTGAAGGTTGGGGTAATAAAAATATCGGTGGATTCTGGAAAAAAGGTACCTATTTGTACAAAGCCTACATTGACGAGGTATTTATTGCGGAAACAGAATTTTATGTGAATGAAATAGCTTCAGTAAAAAAAGATAATAATCCGTATTTCGACATCACATCATTGCGACTTTACGAGGGAACAAACCAGCAAATCGTTGAGAAAGATCGAACCTATGTTAAGACTTTTGATGCCAAGACAACACGCTTTGTCTGGACAGAAACAAAATTGGTGGCAAAGGTTGGTTCGGACTCAAACCCTGTTCCTATCGAATTGTTTATCCATTTTGTGAATGATTCCGGCCAGTTGAAAGGTGTTATTTCACACCTTACCTGGATGAAAAAGGGATTTACTTATACGGTTACTGAAGGGTGGGGAAGTGACAAAGGGGGAAGTTGGTTTGAGGATAATTATACCGTTGAATTGGTTTTTATGGGGGAATTGGTAGCACTTATACCTTTTAAAATAGGGCAATCATTTCAGAAAGAAGATGCTCCGAGAAGTTTTTCGAGCACAAATAAAGAAAGTCATGCCGCAGAAATAAAACCGGAACTAACATTTGAAGAAGCGGTGAAAGAACTCGATGATCTGATTGGACTTACAGAAGTAAAATCAAGCATTCACGAATATGCTGATTATCTGCAGTTTCTGAAGATTCGAAAAGAAAAAGGTATCAAAGAATCTGGTAATCTACGAATACATTCTGTTTTTACCGGTAATCCGGGAACAGGTAAAACGACCGTAGCCAGAATGCTGGGAAAAATATATAAATCTATAGGTATTCTTTCATCCGGCCATTTGCACGAAGTGGACCGTTCTTCTTTGGTGGCTCAATATATAGGTCAAACCGCCCCTTTGGTAAAAGAGCAAATAAAAAAAGCCAGAGGTGGCATTCTCTTCATTGATGAAGCATATTCATTGTCAAGAAAGGATGATGAAAAAGATTTTGGGCATGAGGTTATTGAAATTATTTTAAAAGAAATGTCTGACGGTCCAGGCGATTTAGTAGTTATTGTTGCCGGTTATCCGGGCCCGATGGAGGACTTTCTGCAATCAAATCCCGGCCTCAGATCCAGATTCAATAATTTCATTGTCTTCCCCGACTATACGCCTGATGAACTCTTGGCAATTGCGAAATATTCAGCCCATAAGCAGGAAGTAGAAATTGAAGATAATGCTCTTGCGGTACTGTACAAGCACATCGTTGATGCATACCGCGACAGAAACAATCAATTTGGTAATGCCAGATATGTGAATTCCATCCTAAGTGAGGCTAAAATGAATATGGGTCTTAGGGTGATGAAGGATAAAAACAGAAAAACCTTTACAAAGAAAAGCCTGAGTACAATCACTTTATCTGATTTACAAGATATTTTTGAAAAATCGAGCCGGGAGCAAGTATTGTTACCTGTTGATGAAGCGCTGCTTACTGACACGCTGGATGAATTGAATAAACTCATTGGACTTTGTGAAATAAAAAATGAAATTAATGAGCTGGTGAAATTGGTCAGATATTACCGGGAAATCGGAAAGGATATTCACAGCGCATTCTCTTTACATGTTGTATTTACAGGTAATCCCGGAACCGGAAAAACCACGGTTGCCCGCTTATTGGTACGTATATATAAAGCTTTAGGAATTCTTGAACGAGGGCAAGTTGTAGAATGTGACAGGGAAAGCCTGGTTGCCGGATTCGTAGGGCAAACAGCTATAAAAACGGCTGAAAAAATTGATCAGGCTATTGGAGGTGGATTATTTATTGATGAGGCTTATTCGCTTGCCAAAGGCGGAGATAATGACTTTGGAAGAGAGGCTATTGAAACTTTGCTAAAAAGAATGGAAGATAACAGAAGTAAATTTGCCGTGATTGCAGCCGGATATCCTGCCGAAATGTTGGAATTTATTCACTCAAATCCTGGTCTTAAATCACGATTTGATAAAACTTTTCATTTTGAAGATTTTAATCCGGCCGAGTTGATGTCGATCTTCAAACTAATGCTATCATCAGATAATCTAAGCATATCGAAAGAAGCTGCTGAGCATGTAAACTCATATATTGAATTGCTTTGTAAAAACAGAACACGCTATTTTGGAAATGCACGAGCGATTAGAAAACTAGTAGGGCAGGTAGTAAAGAATCAGAACTTGCGAATGGCCGATGTCCCTGCCGATCAAAGGACTAAGGCCATGATACATGAATTGACGCTTGATGATGTTGATGATTTTGTCATCGATACAGAAGCAAGCCCATCCGGCATCGGTTTTAAATTCAAGCAAAATAATAATCAATGAACATTCTATTGCTCGGTTCAGGAGGACGCGAACATGCCCTGGCCTGGAAACTTAGTCAAAGTTCACTATGTAAGAAATTATATATAGCTCCAGGTAATGGAGGGACATTAATACATGGTAAAAATATTCAATTGGCCGCAGATGATTTGGAGGGCATCGCTCAATTCTCAATAGACAAAAATATTGATATGGTGATTCCCGGACCAGAAGCCCCGCTTGTTGCCGGAATCTACGACTTTTTCAAAAATCACGATGCCCTTGCCCATATCCCTGTGATAGGTCCATCAGCAGAAGGTGCCCGGCTGGAGGGTAGCAAATCATTTGCAAAATCTTTTATGCATCGTCACAATATTCCAACAGCATCTTATCGGGCATTTGATGTAACGCATTTACAAGAAGGATTGCGATATCTTGACAATCATACATTACCTGTTGTTTTGAAAGCGGATGGACTGGCAGCAGGTAAAGGTGTTCTGATCTGTACTTCTCATGAAGAAGCAAAATCAAGATTTTCAGACATGCTGAATGGCAAGTTTGGTGGTGCCGGATCGAAGGTTGTTATTGAAGAATTTCTCGATGGCAGGGAAGTCTCCATTTTCGTTTTAAGCGATGGTGAACATTATAAAATTCTGCCTCCTGCCAAAGACTATAAACGGGCCTTTGAAAATGATGAAGGACCCAATACTGGCGGTATGGGGGCAGTTAGCCCGGTTCCTTTTATAGATCATGATTTCCTGTTAAAAATTATCGACCAGATTATTGAGCCAACGATAAACGGTCTTAAGAAAGATGGAATTATTTATAAGGGCATTATTTATTTTGGTCTTATGGCAGTAAATAAAAAATCTTATGTCATTGAGTACAACTGCCGTTTTGGAGATCCCGAAGCCCAGGTGCTGATACCGCGCATTGAAAGTGATTTGCTTGATATCTTTCTCCATATTCACCGAGGTACTCTGAACGAAAAATACATCAGACTTGACCCGCGATCTTGTTCTACCATTGTAGCGGCTTCAGGCGGTTATCCCGGAACTTACGAGAAAGGCAAACTGATAGAAGGAATTGATAAAGTGGATGATAGTATTGTTTTTCAGGCAGGAACGAGAATTGACGAATCAGGAAATTTGTTAACCAACGGTGGCCGGGTGTTGACCGTTACCAGTTTAAATAATAAACTCTCAACCGCTATAGACACATCGCTTAAAAATATAAAAAAAATACATTTTGAAAGTAAATTTTTTAGAAAAGACATCGGCCAAGATATTTTATCTTAAAATGCAATATTTTTACAGAGAGCATCGTATTAGTCAATAAATTATTAAACCATAAACTAAAATTCACATGAAAAAAATTGGAATCGGATCCTTGATACTCCTAATTGGTGTGGCAAGTATTTTTTCGTCTTGCAAAAAGTATCAATATGGACCAGCCTTTAGTTTGCATTCAAAAACATCCAGAATCGTAAACGACTGGTCGGCAGACCAACTCATTGATAGTTCTGGTACTGATGTCACAAGCACATTTACTAGTTATGAACTAATGATGACTAAAACAGGTGGTGCTACGCTGACTATTGTTGTTGAAGTTCTGGGAACACCTTTCACCATGTCCACGGTTGGTACCTGGGCACTTACAGCAAATGGAACGGAGATTATTTTTGATTTTGACCAAAACATTTATGATAATACAAGCACCATATTAAAACTTAAAGTAAAGGAATTATGGCTGCTCGACTCACATAATAATGAGTACCATCTTATACCGAAAGTGTAAACATTTCTTATCCTAATAAGACCTTGCTTCGGCAAGGTCTTATTATTTCTGTCCATCCCTTTTGACGGCAGATTTTTATATTTTGTGTTAAATCAAAAAGAAAATTGATGACAAGTACCGGATTGTCCTAAATTTTCGAAAAATTTGCATTCCACACTTTTCATTTAAAATATGAGTCAATTTATTGTTTCTGCCAGAAAATATCGCCCCGTCAGATTTGAAGATGTGATTGGGCAGGAACATGTGACCCGCACATTTAAGAATGCCATCAAAAACAATCAACTCGGTCAGGCCTTCCTGTTTTGTGGTCCACGGGGAGTAGGTAAAACTACCTGTGCCCGAATTCTAGCCCGGGTATTAAACTGCGAATCACCCGAAAACAGTACTGAACCTTGTGGTACATGTGACTCTTGCCGTTCCTTCGATGAATCTGCTTCTTTCAATGTTCATGAATTGGATGCTGCATCGCATAACTCCGTGGATGATATGCGCGGGCTTATTGAACAGGTTAGGTATATGCCTCAAAAAGGGAAATACAAAATATATATCATTGACGAGGTTCACATGCTTACTCAGCAAGCCTTCAATGCTTTTTTGAAAACGCTGGAAGAGCCACCATCCTACGCAAAATTTATACTGGCAACTACCGAAAAGCATAAAATTATACCAACTATTCTCAGTCGTTGTCAGATTTTTGATTTCAAAAGGATCAGTGTTTCAGATATCACTTCACATCTTGAGAAAGTTGCGACAAATGAGAACTTGCCTTTCGAAAAAGATGCCCTGCACTTAATAGCCTTAAAAGCTGACGGGGCCTTGCGTGATGCCCTCTCCATTTTCGATAAGATTGTGAGCTTTGGAGAAGGCGCAATAAGCATGAACGGAGTCCTCGAGAATCTGCACATCCTAGATTACGATTATTATTTCAAAATTACAGATGCGCTTCTGGCTAATGATATTCCAGCCGTATTTCTCATGTTTAATAATATTCTCTCGGATGGTTTTGAAGGAGATACATTATTGAGCGGATTAAGTCAACATTTCAGAGACTTGCTCTTGTGTCAAAATGCTGAGACAATGAAGATTTTGGAAATTCCAGAAAATCTTCAGGCAAATTATGTCTCGCAAGCCGGACAAACATCTCCCGATTTTTTGCTCCAGGGTTTGGAAACGCTCAATAAATTTGAAATTTCATATAAAACCAGCAACAACAAAAGGCTTCATACCGAATTGGCTTTAATCAGAGTGGCTTCGCAAAGCGATGAACCGGTAAAAAAAAAGTCAGACAAGACGAAAAACAATAATAAGAAAGAGCCTGAACTGAAGACAAAAGAGACGATAAAAAAAGAGCCTGAACAGGAACATCCGGTAGCCATAACAAAAGTTGAACACAAGCTTGAGGAGCCCGAACCAGAAAATAAATATCCTGAAAAAGTACCCCTTGCATCAAATGCAATTAAAAAAAAGAAATTGCCTGAAAGCGATTTGTTCGGAGCAGAGATTTTGAAAAACTCAAAATCAAAAAGTATTTCAAAAGAATCAGAGATCAAACATCAGGAAGAGAAAGTGATTGAAACAAAAATGACTGCCCCATTACCTGAATTGACTTCGACAGATTTAATCAAAGCCTGGGATGATGCTTGCAGAGTAATGAAGAATAACGGGAAAAAAGCAGTCGGAAGTTTGCTACTTAACTATAAAGAAGGTCTTGAAATTGAAAAGCAGGTCTTGCGCTGCCCTGTTTCAAACCAGGTTGAATTGAAATTGCTGAAAGATTCACTGCATACTTTTAAAGACCATATGAGCTCGAACTTGAAAAGAAATGACTTTGAGATTAATTTCTTCATCAATGAAGCCCTGAATAAAGAAAACAGTAAAAGAAATCCATACACAGCTCGCGAAAAATTTGATTACCTCAATAATAAAAATCCGAATTTGCAAAAATTCAAAGACCGGCTAAATCTTGATATCGAACTTTAAACAATAATCATTATGCAGAATTCAAAATGTTTTAAATCTATTTTCATGCTGCTCTTCCTCAGCATGTTTGCCTCACTTACAGCTCAAAATCTGAGTTACGAGCAATTCGAAAATGACCCCATGCATGTCAGGATTTACACCCTCGACAATGGCATGAAGGTTTATATGTCCGTCAATAAAGATGAGCCAAGAATCCAAACCCTAATAGCTGTTAAAACTGGTTCGAAAAACGATCCTGATAATGCAACGGGTCTGGCTCATTATCTTGAGCACATGGTTTTTAAAGGAACTGATCAAATTGCTACGGATAACTGGCCGGCAGAAAAAGAAATCTTAAGCCGCATATCAGATCTATATGAACTGCATAGGGCTGCAAAGGATGAGAAGGAAAAAGAGATCATATACAAGCAGATTGACAGCCTTTCCTTTATAGCTGCAAAATATGCTAATCCCAATGAATATGATAAGATAGTATCTTCTATTGGTGCTACCGGGACCAATGCTTACACGAGCATGGAACGAACTGTATACATCAATAATATTCCTTCCAATGAACTTGAGAAATGGGCGAAATTGGAAAGCGAGCGTTTTAGTCAATTGGTTTTGCGCCTATTTCATACCGAGTTGGAAGCAGTTTTTGAAGAATTCAACCGAGGGCAAGATAATGATATGTCACGCCTTTGGGATGCCCTTTTTACTGCTGCCTTTCCAAAACACCCCTACGGAACCCACACGACCATTGGAAAAGGATTTGATTTAAAAAATCCTTCCATGGTGAAGATTCATGAGTTCTTTGACAATTATTATGTACCAAATAATATGGCACTTTGTATGGCTGGTGATTTCAACCCGGATGAGGCTATTCAGGTCATCAACAAATACTTTGGACAACTAAAACAAAAAGCTGTTGTCTCGAAGAAAATGCCGAAAAAAAAGAAAATGAAAAAACCTGTAGTTAAAGAAATCTGGGGTCAACAAGAACCTTCTGTGGTACTTGCATGGCGATTCCCTGGTTTCAATACTACCGATTCGCGCACAATGGACCTTGTGAATGAAATGCTGAATAACGGAAAAGCCGGAATGATGGATATTGATTTGATTCAAAGCCAAAAAGTACTGAATGCCTGGGCCTATGCTTATCGATTGCATGATTATTCATTGTTCATTTTATCAGGTAGCCCGCGGGAAGGACAAAGTCTCGAAGAAGTTAGAGATTTATTGATTGAAGAACTGAATAAATTAAAAAATGGTGGTTTTGAATCGTGGTTAATAAACGCTTCGACCAATGACCTGAAATACCAGCAAATGGTTCAGCTAGAAAGCAATAACGCAAGAGCCAGCATGATGGTAAATGCCTTTATACTTGAATCGCCCTGGCAAGATTATATTTCACAGATTGATGCCAACGGGCGATTAACTAAAGATGACGTGGTGACATTTGCCAACAAATATTTTACAGATAATTTTGTGACAATGTACAAGAGGCAAGGCGAAAATAAAGACAAATTATTGTTAGAAAAACCGCATATCACTCCACTTGAGGTTAACCGGGACAGAGAATCGGATTTTGCTAAAACTTTATATACCATGCAATCTGCAGAATTGAAACCTGAATTTTTAGACTATAAAACCGCGATCCGGCAATTCCCTTTAAATTCAGGGATCGAGTTTAACTATATCGAGAATACAACCAACGATTTATTTGGTTTGTATTATGTGCTGGATATGGGTAGTGACAATGACCCGGAATTAGCCCTTGCCGTTAATTATCTACCTTACCTCGGTACCAACAAATATTCTGCACAGCAGCTTCAGGAAGAGTTCTTCAAACTCGGTCTTAATTTCGATGTCAGCACATCACGCGATCAGGTTTATGTGTCGCTATTTGGATTAAAAGCTTCGCTCGAAAAAGGGACTGAATTATTAGAACACATGCTCAGTAATGTAGTGCCCGATCAAACCGCTTATCAGGATATGGTAGAAGGAATTCTGAAAGATCGTGAAAATGCCAAGTCAAACAAAAGTACAATCCTTTACCGGGGTTTATTCAGTTATGCTCAATACGGTGAAAATTCACCTTTCAGAAATATTATCTCTGCCGAAAATTTGCAGAAAATTAACCCGCAGGATTTGGTTAATAAAATTCATGATTTAACAAAGTATAAGCACGAAATCTTATATTACGGAACCGAGTTGCCGGAAAATGTCAGAACATTACTTGACCGTTTCCATCGCATTCCAACTCGTTTTTTACCTACTCCTGCAAAAGCGAAATATCAGGAGCTGCCAATCAATAATAATAAAGTTTACTTCGTAGATTATGACATGGTTCAAGGCGAGGTTCTTCAATTGGCTCAGGATGAAAAATTGAATATCACCAACATCCCTTATGCCCGCTTATTTAATAATTATTTTGGTAGTGGATTATCATCCATCTTTTTTCAGGAAATTCGTGAGGCAAGGGCTTTGGCTTATTCAGCTTATGCAGCATATACAACTCCAGCAGAACCCGATCTGCACCATTACATGTTTTCATATGTCGGAACTCAAAACAATAAACTGAAAGATGCGGTTACTGCTGTACAGGAACTTTTAAATAATATGCCCCAGTCTGATCAGCAGTTTAACGCTGCCCGCGAATCAGTGTTAAAAAACATAGCCAGCAACAGAATAACTAAAGAAGAAATTTTCTGGAATTATCTGAACGCGCGCAAACAAGGCATTAACTATGATATCCGTAAAGACATTTATAGCGTTGCTCAAACTGCTAACATGCAAGGTATGCAAGATTTCTTTGATAAGCATGTAGCCGGCAAACAATATGTCTATTGTATCATCGGAAACAAAGAGTTGATGGATATGGACTTCTTAAAATCACTTGGTGACTTCCGGGAGTTGACTCTTGAAGAATTATTTAATTATTAACAAGCACAAAGAAGGGCCCGAAAGGGTCTTTCTTTTTTTAATGCACTTTTAAGGTTGAACCCAACCTATCAAATTGGTTTGCAAGTGTAGCACTTCAGAAATAAACTTAGGACTGATTTATACACCCGTTAACCATTGATTAAACATTCATTTGCTTGCCTCAGGTGATACCGGTTTTCTCCTTTTTTGCAAAATAAAAATTACATTTGCCTTTAGCTTAGATATCCACTTTGGGGCTGCATTACTTTTTTGTAATTCGATAACTTGTATAGAAATGAAAAATGGAAAACTAAATAAATTAGCTTGGTTTTATGTGCTACTATTTATAATAAGTAGTGGCGCTCAGGCACAGATAAATCTTACCGGAAGTATCAGTGATGCAAAAAATGGGGAAGCCCTTATTGGGGCCTATGTAGTTTATCAGGGAACCATAATTGGCACGTCAACGAATGTGAACGGTCAATTCGATCTTGATGTACCAAGTGATACAGGATCTTTGGTTTTTTCATTTATTGGATACACAGCTCAAACGGTTTCAATAGGCAGCACAAGAAACTTCAGTATTGCCCTTGTACCGGGTAATCAACTCGATGAAGTAATCGTGGTAGGGTATGGCACTGCACATATAAAAGATCTGACCGGTTCGGTTACTTCAGTATCAGCAAAAGATTTCACCATAGGAAATATTGGCTCACCTGAGCAACTTGTAGCTGGAAAAATATCCGGTGTGAATATTACTTCAAATAGCGGAGCCCCCGGTTCGGGAAGCCGCATAAGAATACGTGGTGGAAGTTCGCTGAATGCCAGCAATGACCCGTTGATTGTTATTGATGGAGTTCCCGTTGACAACAATGGAATAGCAGGATCGGCTAATGCGCTTAATATGATTAATTCAGCTGAAATTGAAAATATTACGGTACTGAAAGATGCCTCGGCAGCAGCTATTTACGGTTCAAGAGCGGCCAATGGTGTTATCCTGATAAGCACTAAAAAAGGGGTAGCAGGGAACAAATTGCAAATCAACTATAGTAATGTAACTTCAGTATCTCAAAATACACGCTTTGTTGATGTACTTACCGCAAATGAGTTCAGGACATTGGTGAAAGATACCGGCTCAAATAATCAGATCAGTTTATTAGACACGCTTAATAGTACCAACTGGCAAAGCCAGATATATCGAACCGGTATCAGTTCTCAGAACAACCTGACTTTTGCTGGTGGAATAAAAGGATTGCCCTATCGGCTGAATATGGAATATTTTAAAAATCAGGGCGTTTTGAAGCGTTCTCAACTCAACCGATATGGTTTGAATTTAAATTTATCTCCTTCTCTGCTGCATGATCAAATTCAAATAGATGCAAGTGCTAAGATGACCCATACTCAAAACTTTTTTGCAGATCAGGGTGCCATCGGAGCAGCAGTAACTTTCGATCCAACCAAACCGGTATATTCTGATTCTGCCCATTTATATGGCGGCTACTACGAATGGGTAATGGCCGGCTCAGGAAAGCCAAATGTACTGGCACCTAAAAATCCGGTGGGTCTGATTATGCAAAAAGATGATGTCAGTCAGATAAATCGATTTATCGGAAGCTCAAAATTCGATTATAAAATTCCTTTTCTTGATGGCTTACACGCCATTCTGAATCTGGGTATGGATTATTCATCCAGCAACGGCTATGTTAAAATACCGGAAACAGCAGCTTCCTCCTTTTACAGGCATGGCGTGGACAATGTATATAGTCAAATCAAATCAAACCGATTGCTCGAGTTTTACGGAAATTACAAGAAAGATCTAAGCGGTATTGATAGCAAACTTGATCTTACCGGTGGATATTCTTACCAGAATTGGCTTACCAAAAGCCCAGCTCAAGCTGATATAAACGCACTTGGAGATACGATTACACCTCCCGGAATTCCTTTCGAAACGGAGAATACTTTGATATCATTTTACGGCAGAGTAAATTATTCTTTGAAAGGCAAGTATTTAATTACAGCAACCCTTCGTGATGATGGCTCATCCCGTTTTAGTCCGAGCACACGCTGGGGACTTTTTCCATCTGTGGCAGCCGCTTGGTATGTCAGCGATGAACCTTTCATGAAGAATACGCATATGTACTTGAAATTACGTGCCGGCTACGGAGTAACCGGACAGCAGGATATTGGGAATGATTATCCATATATTCCAAATTATAGTCCGGGTACAGAAACAGCCCAATATCAGTTTGGCGATAAATTTTATACCGTTTTACGTCCTGATGGATATGATAGCGAAATTAAGTGGGAACAAACAGCCAGTACCAATATCGGATTAGACCTTGGATTTATGAATAACAGAGTTAGTGCAACACTTGATTTCTATCGTAAACTAACGAGTGACTTATTGGCCATTGTTCCCGTGCCTGCAGGTACAAATTTCACAAACCGGATTTTCACCAACGTTGGTAATCTTCAAAACACAGGCGTTGAGATGACTTTGAGTGCTGTAATTATTAATAACAATGACACCCGCTTGGAGATAGGCGCCAATGCATCACTGAATAATAATATGATTACACGACTCACTAAAACCCAAAATCCAGATGACCCCGGCATTCTCATTGGAGGTATTCCTGGAGGAATCGGTAACACGGTTCAAATTCATGCGGTTGGATTTCCGGCATATTCCTATCTGGTCTACAAACAACTATATGACGAAAACGGAATGCCTATTGAAGGTGCTTATGAAGACCTGAATGGAGATAGTACCATTACACCCGGTAGATCTGATTTAGGACTGGGAGATCAATATATTTTCAATGGTAGTCCCGAACCAAAAGTATTTGCAGGCCTTTTTGGCAATCTGAATTACAAACAATGGTCCTTTGGCTTCTCTATGCGCAGTGAATTTGGTGCCTATCGATACAATGCTGTTGCTGCACAGCGTGGATATTTTAAAGCTATTGAGGGGTCTAAAAAATACTTGAACAATTTGACAAATGATTACTATAAATCTCAATTTTATAAAGGAAATATTACCCAATTCCTTTCCGATTATTATTTAGAGAAGGCCAATTTCCTCAGACTTGATTATTTCAGTATGGGGTATAATTTCCCCAGTATTGCGAACAGATTCTCGCTTAAAGTAAGTGCTGTTGTTCAAAATGCATTCGTCTTTTCAAACTATAGTGGCATTGATCCTGAAGTGGTTGGAGGTATTGATAATACCATTTATCCCAGACCTAGAATTTATTCTCTCAATGTAAATATCACCCTTTAAATCCAGATAAAATGAAACGATATATTATTTATACAAGTGCTTTGTTTATCAGCCTGAGTTTTAGTTTATCTTCCTGCTTTCAGGATTTAAATCTGGAGCCAAAGTATGGTATCAATGCCGGAACCGTTTATAGCAATCCGGATAATTATATCAACGTGCTGGCAAAACTTTATGCCGGCCTTTCAATGACAGGAAATAACGGACCGGCCGGAGATGCAGATATAAGCGGAATTGACGAAGGATTTTCTTCCTATATCCGGGTACTTTGGAACCTAGAGGAAGACCCTACTGATGAAGCCGTTGTAGGCTGGAACGATCCGGGGCTACCCGAACTAAATACAATGACCTGGGTAGCTACCAATTCATGGTCATCGGCCATGTATTATCGCATATTTTTTCAAATTGCTCTATGCAATGAATTTATCAGACAAGCTGACCCCGCAATATTGATTGATCGAAATTTTGTCCAGTCTGACATCGATAGGATAAGCACTTATGTTTATGAAGCCCGATTTCTGCGTGCATTAAGCTATTACCATGCTATGGATTTATATGGATCTGTTCCCTTTGTGGTTGAAACTGATCCGATAGGTGCCTACTTCCCGCAGCAAATTTCAAGAACAGATTTGTTTCAGTATATTGAAAGCGAGTTACTCGCAATACAAGATTATTTATTAGATCCAATAGCAGGCTATAGCTCGGATGTTTATGGCAGAGCCAATAAAGCAGCAGCATGGACTTTACTTGCCAAATTATACTTAAACGCTGAAGTTTATACCGGTACGCCACGTTGGAATGACTGTATCACCTATTGCGAAAAAGTAATTGGGCAGGGAGGCTATGTGCTTGATACCAGTTATGCACAATTATT
Organism: uncultured Chitinophagales bacterium; assembly: GCA_964413685.1. Taxonomy (GTDB): domain Bacteria; phylum Bacteroidota; class Bacteroidia; order Chitinophagales; family S012-47; genus JAJRWN01. The sequence continues at coordinate 85,439 of CAYPSW010000004.1, read as the reverse complement.
TTTAGCTGATAATCATCTGTCGAAAGAGGTGATTTTCCCTGTTACGTATGATGGCAGCAAATCGCAAACATATGGTGGTACCACTTTCCTTACTCACGCCCCAGTTGGTGGGAATATGGATCCTGCAGATTTTGGTATAAACGGAGGTTGGGCCGGCTATCGGGCAACCAAGGCACTGGTTCAGGTATTTCCTGATACCAATTCCGGTCGTTATCTGTTTTACAAAGACGGGCAAAATCTTGAAATAAATGATATCGCAACCTTTACCGATGGATATGCCGTGGCTAAATGGAAGAATGTGGACAGAAATGGTATTGCAGGCTCAGACCAAACCGGTAATTATGTTGATAATGATTTTCCCTTATTCCGTTTGGCAGATGTTTATCTGATGTATGCCGAAGCGGCCGTCAAAGGGGGTGGAAATACCACTATAGGTCTTCAATATATCAACCTGCTGCATCAAAGAGCCAATACAGCTCTGATATCAAATTATGATGCAGATTATGTCTTGGCAGAAAGGGCTCGCGAATTATATTGGGAAGGTGGAAGACGAACGGACTTGATTCGTTATGGAAAATATACCGGAGCCAGCTATTTATGGCCATGGAAGGGTGATGTTATGGAAGGTACTTCAGTTCCTGATTTTAGGAGACTTTATCCCTTACCTGAATCTGATGTAGTAGCCAATACGAATTTGCAACAGAATCCGGGTTACTAAAAATCTCGAAGTTTATGATTTGTCAAGTTTAATCAGTACTTACAACAGCATAAATTCAACATATATAAATATAAACCTTGTATTTACCATTTCCGTAAACTGCTACTTCAGTTAACTACCCACTGAAAGAAATGAAAGCTTTAAAAACAGTAGTATTTGGTGCTTCAGCAAATTCAAACCGCTATTCGAATAAGGCGGTGAACAAACTAAAAGAACACGGTTTTCCGGTCGTTCCGATAGGTATAAAAGAAGGAAGCATTGCCGGAATCAAAATCCTTACTGGTCAACCTGAAATTGCCGATGTACACACTATCAGTCTTTATCTGAATCCTGACAAGCAAGCAGGTGTAATGGCTTATCTGCTATCGCTTAATCCGAAAAGGATCATCTTCAACCCTGGTGCCGAAAATGAAGCGATGGAATTGTATGTGCGAGAAAAAGGTATACATGCGGTTGAGAATTGTACACTGGTTTTGCTGGCCACCGATCAGTATGAATCTGCCTGATTTCCGCTTATCTAAACTTCATGATAGCGGTAACAAGTAACTAAATGATCGTTTACGATGCCAATGGCTTGCATCATCGCATAGCAAATGGTACTGCCAACAAAACTGAACCCATTCTTTTTAAGGTCAGCACTTATCAGGTCAGATAGCTCGGTTTTAGCTGGAATCTCAGCCTCTTCTTTCCACTTGTTTTTTATGGTTTTCTGCTTTGTGAAGGCCCAGAGATATTGGTCAAAACTACCCGCATTTTTCCTGATTTCCAGAAAGGCCTTTGCATTGCGAATAGCGCTAGTAATTTTCTGTCTGTTACGAATGATACCGGCATCCTGCAATAATGCATTCACCTTGTCATTCCCATAACCGGCTATCATTTCAGGATTAAAGCCATCAAATGCTTTCCGAAAATTTTCCCTTTTCTTAAGAATCGTTAACCAGCTAAGCCCGGCCTGAAATCCATCGAGAATAATAGCTTCAAGCAATTTTGAGCCGTTATGCTGCGGTACACCCCATTCATGGTTGTGATAATCAATCAGTAAGGGATGAGTCTGAGCCCAGGGACAGATTGGTTGATTTTCTGAATTGAATGTTTCTGTTTTCATAAGCTTATTATAAAACCTGACCTTTATTAATCTCTTTTTTTAGCACAAATAATCGGTATTGTTTCTCGGCTAAAAATGCTTCAGGATCAACCGAAGCCAGTTCTTTCTCAATCTTTTTAGCAACAGATTTTCGTACATCAGAAGTCAGATAATAGAGCCATGCTTTCTTGTAATGCAATTTCTCGCTACCTAAAACAAATAATGGCAGCAGAAAACGATCGGCATACATTTTAATGAATCGGATAGTAGGCAAAACCCGGGCTGTGATGTCCATGTCCTCTAAAACAACCCAGTCTTCATCCCGAAGATGCTCCCTAAAATCTGAAAGTAAATGGCCTGATTGATTTAGTCCTGAATCATGCAAACGGAAATAATCTGTGATAATCCACCGCCCCTGTGGCAACAATATTTTTTTCGCCTTTTTAAAGGCATCGTCCAGATTAATATATTGTAGCGATTCAGCATTGACAAGCGTACCATATTGCTTTTCTGACTGCAAATCTTCTAAACGGCAAGCATGATACGGGATTTGTATGTAGACCTTTTTGATATGCTCTATTTGATTATTGTTGGGTGTTAATGCTTCAACATCAAAACCCCTTTGGCTAAGCAGATTGGTCAGACCACCCATGCCACAACCTGCATCCAATATGGGGTGCTCATGATCAGAAATCCGTTTTATAATCTCATCGGCATAACGACATTGAGCCTGCTCAAATTCACCAATTGAAATGGTAGATGCCAATACATCAGGGTTGTTAAACCAGCCCCAATGTAACATATCATTATTCAGAATTTTGGCATAAAAAGCCAGTTCCAGATCAAAATGCGATTTATCATAACGGGCCATTTGGCGATGATATCGCCAGGCACGAAAAAGTTGAACCGGATTTATAAATTGTTTAATGATTTTTTTCAATCTCTATCATTTTGTTCACATTAACAGACCAAGACCATTTGCAGCTTAAGCTATAATACAATGCTCCTACAAAGAAAACATTAATTTTGAAGCCTGATAAATCATGGCTGCAAAGAAAGACATACATATTAAGAACAGACGGGCTTTTTTCGATTTCGAATTGATTGATCGTCTGGTGGTCGGCATGCAACTTACCGGAACTGAAATCAAATCGGTCAGAGATGGTAAAGTTAGCATAGGCGAAGGGTATTGTTATATCAGAAATGATGAGCTTTGGGTTAAAGGCATTCATATTGCCGAGTATCCACTCGCCTCTTACAATAATCATGAACCACTGCGCGAGCGAAAATTGCTGCTGAAGAAAAAGGAACTTCGTAAACTGCAGAAAAAAAGTAAGGAAAAAGGTTTCACGATTATTCCGCTCTATTTATTTATCAACGACAGAGGCTGGGCCAAACTCGAGATTGCTGTGGCCCGGGGAAAACGTCAGTATGATAAAAGACAAAGCATTCGTGAAAGGGAGGACAAAGTGAACCTCGATCGCCTGAATAAATCCTCTTGAAATAACAAGCACTTTACATCACTTTACCATGTTGGAAAGGCACGAATTTAAATGCATCAAAGGCTTCGTCCAAATAATCATCAGCCTCCCGTTTTGTGATTCTGTGCATTACTTGTCCGCTATCGCTACCGACAGGAATCACTAAACAGCCACCTATTTTTAACTGTTCTTTCAAGGCATGCGGGACATAAGTAGCTGCGGCTGTCACTAATATTTTATCGTAGGGAGCAAAGGCCGGCAAACCCTGATAACCGTCTCCATGAAAAGTTTTAATGTTTTTGTATCCCAGATTCTTAAGGGCATTTTTCGATTTGATATACAGCTTATGAAAGCGCTCAATGGAGTAAACCTTCCGGCAAATTTTGGCCAGAACGCAAGCCTGATAGCCTGAACCGGTACCAATTTCGAGCACCTGATCATCGTATTGAGGATTGAGTAATTGCGTTTGATAAGCCACCGTATAGGGCTGACTGATGGTCTGACCTTCATCTATCGGAAAAGCGTTATCCTCATAAGCAAATTTCAAAAAGGCCTGATCCATAAACAAATGTCTCGGTACTTTTCCAATAGCGTCCAGAACTGTCTTATTGCTGATGCCTTTCTTTCCCAGCTTCTTCACTAATTTATGTCTGAGACCTTTATGTTGGTAGCTGTCTTCAATCATCCCTGCGAAATTAAGAATAGCACCGCCATTCTTCAATCTTTCACTCGCAGAAAGGCAATTGGTTTTCCAATAATAATTGTGAATGTAGCTTTTGATGAACAAGACATACTTCAACAGGATGAATCATTTTTTTTCTACTTTTAAAACGTAAAAAGATAAAATCATGAAATCTATCATTCTGCTGTCTACCTCACTATTAGTAAGCATCATGGCATCATCTCTGAATCCTCAGCGTGGTTATGATTTTACACCCGAAGATTTCGGTATGGAATATCAGGAGGTACATATTAAGACCGAAGATGATGTAAATCTAACCGGCTGGTGGCTGAAACCCATGGATGAAAAGTCGAAAAAATGTATCGTCTTCAGTCATTCGGGCGAAGGAAATATGCAGGAATACCTCGAGTATGTTTCGAATTTCGTTTCACTGGGCTACTATGTGCTCATGTATGACTATCGTGGCTACGGTACCAGCGATGAATTTCATATCAGCAACCGCTTTTATTTTTATTCACAATTTGCCCGCGACATTACCGGGGCACTCGATTGGGTGCACAAATACAAAGCCTCCTTTTCGGTTGATATGTATGGCGTAGGTATCGGTGCCGGTCTCAGCCTTGCAGTAGCAGCCAACCGTCCGGAGGTGGAATATGTGATTGCTGACGGACCTTATACCACCCTCACCAAAGTGCAGGATAACTGGATGAAAGCGAACAATGAGAAAATCATGATCCCCCTGGGATTTGATAAAAATTACATCGAACCTGAGTTTGGTTTAGCATCCGGAGGTGCTCAACTAAAAGGCATTTTGCTAATTGCCAGCACAAGCGACCAGATTATCCCTTTATCTGATATCCAGAACCTGCAAAAAATTCATAAAAAAGGCTGCAAAATCTTTACGGTTGCTTCAGAAGATAACAGCCAAAACCTGTCAACCAATAAGGATGCTTATTTCCAGCAAGTGAAGGATTTTCTCGGCATCAAATAATCAGGCTTTTTGTTCGTGCAATCCACACCTATTAGTTCCCCTCTTGAACAGAGTACAGAATTGCCCCCTACTACATGCCATGAGACTCTTCGGAGCACCACACAAAGCCTGACGCTTTCCTCAGAATGACGTGCTAACATAGACTGAAGCTATCAGCATCCCACAGGTGCTAGTCAAAATCCGTGATGCAGACAACAGAAATGGGCCGGTTGAGCTGCATGTAAAGACAATAAATCAATATCAATTCATTTGAATTAAATCGGCTGAGATGAAACCCGGTCCATGATTAATTCAAGCGTATTATCGTTGAATATTACAAAAAGTAAATTAGTCGAAAAGTGATATTGTTATTAAAAACCGCATTATGACGAAAGCGGCTCGATGACCAATGGGCTATGGGCAAAAAAGAATAGCCGATACGGGCGCTGGCAGCCCAGTGTTTTTTAATGTGGAAGCTGAACTCGGCCAGACTCTGAATATCGTTTTTACCCAGAAGACTGTCAACAGGGGCTACTTGACTGCCGTTTTCCCATTGCGTAAATCCCAGCAGTGCACTATAGCTGAGGCCCAGACCAAAGATGGCTCCATTTTTATCGTGATATCGAAACAAAACAGGGATTTCAGCATAGGTAGTTGAGAGTTTCACCGATTGACCCGCTGCCATTTGCGAACTACTACTGCGGCTGCCTTTTTGAACATACAAAAGTTCCAGTCCTAGGCCAAAATAATCGTTGATACGGGTATCCACCCCCAGACCGGCATTCACTCCCAGCTTATTATAGCCTGCCAGATTATCGCCATCAATCTGCGACATATTGAAACCGGCCAGAACAGAAGCATCGAAGCGTTGCGCAGGCAAAGAAAGAGTTTCCATTAAAATGATTATAAAAATCCGGTACTTCATCGCTCAAAGTTGATAATTTTACTGCGAATCATCTAAGCTAGCCCGTAAATTTACCATTTCATGGCTTTTAAATACTCGAAATCAACCTTAGGCAAACTCGAAACCTTGGTGAAACATCTGGGTTATTATCTTCGATATGAGCGGGGAAGTTTCAAACCGGGCTATTGTGTTTTGCAAGAGAAAAAAGTGGTGGTTGTAAATAAATTCTATAGTCTCGAATCGCGTATCAACAGCCTGCTCGAATTGATTCCTGAGTTGAATCAGGGCACACAAAAGCTTGATGAAAAGGAAAAAGTATTGCTAGAAAGTGTCATGACTCAAAAATCGGCCTCTTGAAATTTACTTTCCTTGGCACGGGCACTTCACAGGGCATACCGGTAGTAGCTTGCTCCTGTTCGGTTTGCCAATCGGATGATGCCCGGGACAAAAGGCTTCGCGCTTCTTTAATGGTAGCATCTGAAAACACCCGTGTCATCATTGATACCGGGCCTGATTTCCGTTATCAGCTACTTCGTGAAAAGGTTAAAAGGATTGACGCTATAGTCTATACCCACGAGCATCGAGATCATATAGCCGGCCTCGATGATATCCGCTCGCTGAACTGGATTCAGCAGGCTTCCATTCCCTTATATGCAACACTGCAGGTGCAGGAATCGATCAGGCAGACATTTCCCTATATTTTTCAGAAAATGAAGTATCCGGGCTTGCCGAAAATCCACTTTATAACGATAGACAAGGATCATCCTTTTCAAATTGGCGATATCCCCTTTCAGCCCATCGGAGTGATGCACTATAAATTGCCGGTTCTGGGCTTCAGAATAGGTGATTTCACCTACATCACCGATGCCAATAAAATAGCCCCTGAGGAAATGAAAAAAATGGAAGGAAGTCGGGTCGTAGTTTTAAACGCTTTGCGGAGGAAAGCGCATATTTCTCATTTTACTTTGCAGGAAGCACTGGATATTATCGAAATATTAAATCCGGAACAGGCCTTTCTTACCCACATGAGCCATCAGTTAGAAGTGCACGAAATGATTGAAAAAGAGCTACCTCAAGGAGTCCATCTTGCTTATGATGGCTTAATTGTGACAATCTGAATTCTGCTGATAAGCAGTCTTTTCATAGTTTTATACCGGATAAAACTCATTGAAATGAAAAAACTTATCATTGTATGCCTAATTGGCACCTTTTCGCTGCCATTTTTTGCAGCTGATTTATTTACCGCTGACGAAGGAAATGTGACTTATGTAAACGAGCATACCGCACGCTTGCATCCCTTTGCTCAATACAGCCTGAGGAATCAGGAATCCTGGGTAAATTTTGTGAGCCAAAACGGCAATTGGTCGGCCACCTTTGATGAATTCAGCCAATTACCTCACCGGGCATTTGGCCAGCCGATTGATATGAACAATAGTGATCCGGGCCAGGCATCCATTCAATTTATGTCTGATAAACTGTCGGCATTTCAATTACCGGTCAATGAATTGATAAAAGGTAAAATCAATACTTCTGATCAGTTGCGATATGTGAATTTCAGCCAGATCCATCAGGGACTAAAGGTTCTTTTCAGCAATGCTCAGGTTGTGATGAATATACAGTCTGATGTGGTTTCATTTCGATTGAACCTATACAGAGATATTAATATTAACAACATTCCGTCAATCGATGCTCATGCAGCCGGATTAATGGCATCTGCCAATCTGCCCTTTGCTGTAAGCTCTTTCAGTACCGAATCTCAACTGGCTATATTACCGGTTCCGGTTTTAGATAAAGGCTACGAATATCATCTGGTCTATATTGTTTGGCTCGAATCGGATAATCCTGATGGCGTGCCCGGCAAATACTATACGCTGGTTGATGCGCAATCAGGAGTGGTTCTTTACCGCCAAAACACAATTTATACTTTTCATCCTCCCGTACCGGTTTCAGCCGATGTTGAAGGAACGGTAGTGAGCAATCCTTTGCAGGCTGGCACAGTTACCCGTTTGCCCTATATAAAAATGACCGTAAATGGTGGCAATTATTATGCGGATGCTTCAGGTCATCTGGCAAATAATTTCAACGCACCTATTCCAGCCACTTTTACCCTGGCAGGGAGATGGAGCATGGCCATGGTTGATCCGGCCACTACTTCGCCATCATACAATACAACCTTACAGGCGGGTTCTAATTTACAGGATTTTGATCCCTATGCAGATACTGCAGCCATTTCAGCCTATTCCCATGTAAGTACGGTTCACGATTTTATGAAAACGCTGCTCCAAAGCGGATTCACAGAATTAGACACACCAATGCATACTATTGTTGGAATTACTTCGGGCAGTTGCAATGCCTTTTATAATGGTGATGTCAATTTCTATGCAGCCGGAGGGGGTTGTCCCTCAACAGCACTTTTTAATGATGTAGTTTATCATGAATACGGACATGGAATTAGCAGTCATTATTATGATTATCTGGGTTCGAGTTTTCAAAATGGAGCTCTTGGTGAAGGCTACTCTGATATCTGGGGATTCATGATTACGCAGAATCCCATTTTAGGACTGGGCTTTTCTGGCGGAGCTTCAACTTATGTGAGACGCTATGATATGGATCCTAAAGTGTATCCTCAAGATTTAGTAGGTGAGGTGCATGCCGATGGAGAAATTATAGCCGGTGCCTGGTGGGATTTGTACGTGAACCTGGGTAATGATATGCCAACCATGTCTTCACTGTTTGCAAAAACCCTGCTGGCTACTGATATGCAAGCCAGTGGTATGGAAGGACTGCTTTACCGAGATGTTTTGATCAGTTGCCTGCAGGCAGATGATGTTGATGCTGATCTTACAAACGGCACACCTCATGATACAGCCATCATTCAGGCTTTTGCAAAACACGGCATAACTTTAATTACGAATTCAACACTTATCCATCAGGAACTGTTGGTGGAGCCTGCAAATGTTCCTATATCCATTGATGCTACCCTGATTGTGGATCTACCTATTTATCTCGGTGATGCGGATTTGCATTATCGGGTTCATCAGGATAGCCAATGGGTTGCCACGGCTTTGGTGCACACAACAGGAACGAACTATACTGCCAGCATTCCTGCTCAGGCAAAGGGGACTATTGTAGATTATTACTTCACAGTGAACGATATTTTCGGAAATTCAGCTGTCATCGAACCTTTCCTGGCCAATGATGCCGATCCGAATATTCCCTTTCAGGTATTGATTGGGTTTGAAGTAAAGGAAAAGGAAGATTATGATAATAATTTCGGCAATTGGATAGTTGACCCTGATGGAACTGATGACGCATCAACAGGACAATGGGATATAAATTCTCCTACAGCAACTTATTCTGATCTATTTTTTCAAAATATTGTTCAAACAGGAACCGATCACACATCAGAGGGTGCTAACCTGAATATATGTGCCGTCACAGGAAATTCAACTTTTGGCGCTTCCATGGGAACCAATGATGTAGATGATGGCCATACAACACTACAATCTCCAGAGTTTGATTTGAGTGAGTATACTATCCCCGCCTTTTCATACTGGCGATGGTATATCAACGATCCTGCTAGTGGTGCCAATCCCGGAAACGATACATGGAAAGTATTCATATCAAATGATGGCTCCACCTGGGTAAAAGTTGAAAGAACTGACCGCTCTGATGTCAGATGGCGTAAACATGCCATCCGGGTGTCAGACTATGTAACACCGAGCTCCACTGTTAGTTTTAGGTTTGTGGCTTCTGATAGTTTGATAACCGGCCTTCCTTTTGATGGTGGGAGCATTGTTGAAGCAGGAGTAGATGATTTGTATTTGTATGATGAAGCAGCAGATATCAACATTGGTATCAATACACTGGAATCCGGAATCGAGATTTACCCGAATCCCGCATACGATAGGCTGATTGTTCATTTTGCTGATTTACCAACGCAACAGTGTACGATATCTGTCATTGATGAACTAGGAAGGGAAACCTTCAGCAGGCAGGAAGATGGTTTGCAGAACCGGATTATGATTCCACTCATGGGTATGTCATCGGGCCATTATTGGTTGAGAATTGTATGCAATGAAAAAATAATCAATAAAGCATTTGTTATTCAGTAAGTCCGGATCTATCCAAACTGTTAGGCATTAATTTGATATATTCGTTGCTTTCGAAGCTATGAAAATTTGAATTAAGTTTTATGAAGCGAATCCTATTATTTGCCTTGAGTTTGTTTGGAATTTTTCAGCAAAGTGTCTTTGCACAAGAGTCTCTGAGTGTTGACGAGCGCATTAATAATTTTATAAGCCCTGCCACCGATCTGGTCTCAAAAATCATATTCTTCCAGATACCTATCAGCTCAGAGATCAGCGTGCCATTTGTCCTTATTTGGCTCATACTGGGCGCTATATTTTTTACCTACTATTTCAATTTTGTCAATTTTCGGAAGTTCAAGTTAGCTATTGATATTGTTCGTGGTAAATATTCTGATCCTGCAGCCGAAGGAGAAGTTTCGCATTTCCAGGCTCTGACAGCAGCGTTGAGTGCCACTGTAGGTCTTGGAAATATTGCCGGAGTCGCGATTGCCATCGGCATTGGTGGACCCGGAGCCACCATATGGATGATTCTTGCCGGATTTTTAGGTATGTCGTCCAAGTTTACTGAATGTACTTTAGGAGTGAAATACCGCAAGGTTGATTCTGATGGCGTAGTGATGGGTGGCCCTATGCATTATTTAAGCAGCGGATTGAAAGAAAAAGGCTTTGGTAATTTCGGAAAAGTCCTTGCTGTCTTTTTTTCTATCATGGCTATTGGAGGTTCTTTCGGAGGGGGTAATATGTTTCAGGTTAATCAAGCCTACAAGCAATTTGCGCATATTCCGGTTATTGGTGAAGGCACCCAAGGCTGGGTTTTCGGAATCATCATGGCTGTACTCGTTGCCATGGTAATCATTGGAGGCATTAAAAGCATCGCTCGGGTAACCGAAAAAATAGTGCCTTTTATGGTGGTGATTTATGTAGTAGCGGCACTGGTAGTTATGGGTATCAACTATCATGCAATCCCACACGCTTTCTATACAATTTTTGATGGAGCCTTTAGATCAAAAGCCATATATGGAGGTATTATCGGAACCTTGATACAGGGATTTAAACGTGCTGCATTCTCGAATGAAGCAGGCATTGGATCGGCATCTATTGCGCACTCTGCTGTAAAAACAGAATACCCTGCCAGCGAAGGCTTGGTATCTCTGCTTGAACCATTTATCGATACGGTTGTGGTCTGTACCATGACTGCCTTGGTCATCATTATCACCGGACAACACGAAGCTGCTGCTACCGTAACTGGCACAGAAGGAGGAGTACTTGTGACTTCAGCAGCTTTCGAAACGGTTATCAGTTGGTTTCCCTATGTGCTTGCTGTAGCCGTGATGCTGTTTGCATTTTCCACTATGATTTCATGGTCCTATTACGGGCAGCAGGCCTGGTATTACTTATTTGGCAAAACGAAACTTTCCGGCTATACTTATAAAATTCTATTCTGTGTATTTGTAGTTATTGGTGCTGCCATGACACTTGGTAAAGTCACTGACTTCTCTGATGCAATGATTTTTGCTATGTGCTTCCCCAATATTTTCGGACTTTATTTCCTTATGCCGGAAGTCAAAAAGGAGCTCAACCGCTATGTTGGTTTGATAAGATCAGGCGAGATTGCCCGCCATTAGAGGAAAACGATTGTTTGCTCCGGTATCAATTAACTAACCGGAATGAAACCGTATCTAAAACACTATTTTACTTTTTCTGCTTCTGAGAAAAGAGGTCTTCTTCTACTTTGTTTGCTCATTGTTATCGTCTCAGTGGCACCATATGTGTTCGATGCCGCGGGAATTAATGACAAACAAAACAATCAAATTCCACCGGCCATCGATTCATTTGAAAAGGCCATGCGTTCCGCTCATAGATCTGATGTAACGGCTATTCAGGAGTATTTCCCCTTCAACCCCAACACAGCTTCTGTCTCTGATTTCTTAAAGCTCGGGCTAAGCAATAAAGAAGCAGAAGCCATTGAGCATTACAGGAAAAAGGGTGGGCATTTTTATAAAAAGGTCGATTTTCTCAAATTGTACCTGATCAGCAAAGAAGAATATCTGGCCTTGTATCCTTACATACAACTCGATAAAAATAGCTCATGGAACAATCGTGGATTCACAAAAAATCAAGCCCGGATAATTGATATTAATAAGGCTGGTGTTGAAGACTGGCAAAACTTGCCTGGAATCGGACCGGTTTACGCAGGCCGCATTGTTCACTATAGGGAAGCCCGGAAATTTTTTAGTTCGAAACAAGATTTGTTGCAAGTCTATGGAATCGATAGTTTGTTATTCAATCAAATAAGCAGGTATCTATCCATCGATAGTATATTGATCGACTCACTCTCAAGGAGTGGCCACAGTAAAGTTGAACCTACGGATGAAACAGTACGAATCAATTTGAACACAGCTGATACAACATTATTAAAAAGTTTGAAAGGGATAGGTTCTTTCTATTCAAAAAAAATTGTTCAATACAGGCTGCATTTAGGTGGATTTATTTCAGTTAATCAATTGCTCGAAATTTCGAATTTCAGGACTGAAACACTGGATGCTATCAAATCGAGGATATACTTAGAAGAAGGGCAAATAAATAAATTAAGTCTGAATCATTCAAGCTTTGATGACTTCGAGATGCATCCATATATAAGCCGGGCCATAGCAGAATATATTGTAAATCGAAGAAATAGAATGCCCTTTAAAAACATTGAGGAAATCAAAACAAGCTTCTTGGTTGATGATGATTTATATCGTAAACTTGCACCCTATTTAGCTTTATGACTCTTGAACAACAAGTAAAAAAGACTATCAAAGAAATTCCTGATTTTCCTACAAAGGGAATCATGTTCAAAGATATTTTACCTGTTTTGAAGCAGCCGGAATTGTCAAGGGCTATATTGAATAGGTTTGAGGAGCAAATGTCACATCTGAACATTGATGTTATCTGTGCTATTGAAAGCAGAGGATTTTTCTTTGGCACCTTACTGGCCCATCATTTTAATCTACCTTTTGTACCCATAAGAAAGGCTGGAAAATTGCCGGGTGATACATTTGCTTACTCTTATAACTTAGAGTATGGAACAGCAACTGTTGAAATGCAGAGGGATTCAATAAGTGCTGGTAAAAATGTAATGATACATGATGATCTCTTAGCTACCGGTGGAACAGCATTAGCTGCAGCAGAATTAATTCGATCGGTGGGTGGCAAAACAAGTGCATTTAGTTTTCTGGTATCGCTCGATTTCCTCGAGGGGTATAAAAAATTGTTACCCTATAGCGAACAGATATTTTCGATAGCAAGTTATACCACTTGATTATAAGTAATTCAGCCATACTGAATTTAAAACCAAATATCTATGGATTTTGCCTTGAGTGAAAATCAACAAATGATTGCCCAAATGATTCGCGATTTTGGGAAAAAATACATTCGACCAAAAATGATGGAATGGGACGAACAACAAATCTTCCCGCTCGAGCTTTTTGAAAAAATGGGAGAACTGGGATTAATGGGCGCATTGGTACCTGAAATATATGGAGGAGCAGGTCTTAGCTATCCCGAATACGTAACAGCCATTTCAGAGATATCTAGAATTGACGGGGCCATAGGTTTGTCCGTGGCAGCCCATAATTCACTTTGTACGAATCATATATTATCGTTTGGCAACGAACTACAAAAGCAAAAATATTTGCCCGGACTGGCCTCAGGAAAACAAATCGGTGCATGGGCACTAACTGAACCTAATACCGGATCAGATGCCATGCGCATGAAAACTACTGCTATTAAAAAGGGTGGTGATTGGGTACTAAATGGAAACAAACAATGGATTACTCATGGAAAAACGGCTGACACGCTAGTGGTACTAGCCCGAACAGGAGAACCACTTGATTCAAAAGGGATAAGTGCATTTATTATTGAACGGGGTACTCTAGGCTTACAAGCGGGTAAAAAAGAAAATAAACTAGGCATGAGAGCTTCTGAAACTGCAGAGGTCATTTTGGAGGATTGTCATATTTCTGATGAGAACAGACTTGGTGAGGTAGGAGCGGGATTTATTCAGTCTATGAAAATTTTAGATGGTGGTAGAATTTCTATTGCTTCTCTGGGATTAGGTATAGCCAAAGGAGCCTACGATGCTTCCCTGAAATATGCTAAAGAACGTGAACAGTTTGGGAAACCTATATCAAAATTTCAAGCCATTGCCTTCAAGTTGGCTGATATGGCAACTAAAATTCAAGCAGGTGAATTACTCACTTTTTTAGCTGCCGATTTGAAAGAACGGGGTTTGAACTGCTCAAGACAAGCAGCAGAAGCGAAATATTATACATCAGAGACAGCAGTCGAAGTTTCAACTGATGCAGTTCAGATATTCGGGGGATATGGATACACGAAAGATTATCCAGCTGAAAAATATTATCGCGATTCAAAACTTTGTACCATCGGTGAGGGAACATCAGAGATTCAAAAAATTGTAATTGCAAGAGAAATTCTTCACTAATTTGTTTGATACTGCTGGAAAAGCACTACATTTGCACTTTCAAAAATTTAAACAGCATGTTAATAATTGATGTAAAAGAAAGCGATTCACTGGAACGGGCACTTAAGAAATACAAAAAGAAATTTGAGAAAGCTGGTGTATTACGTGAATTAAGAAGCCGTCAGGTTTTTACAAAGCCTTCCATGCTAAACAGAGATAAGATACTAAAAGCTCGCTACCGCCAAAAAATGCAGAATTTAGAGAATTAAATTGCATTTCTCCCCGTTAATCTATTATATTTAGGGTATCATCAGCTCATAACGCGCAAGGGGAGGTTATCTTATGAACAGGGACTCTTTTACCAAGTACCTGCAATTCGAAAAACGGTATTCATCATATACCATTTCAGCTTATTTGTCTGATTTGAATCAATTTTTATCCTACCTGAAAAATCAGGATATATTCCCGGAATCTCCTGCTGATATCACACATTTTCAAATTAGAAATTGGGTCGTTTATTTATTGCAGGGTAATGAAAGCTTAAAGAATAAAGAAACTGAAAAAAATCTTTTGAAAAAAGTAACAGCCCGAACGGTTAATCGTAAGCTTTCATGTTTGAAAACCTATTTCAGATTTTTAATTAAAAGAGGAATAATTGATAAGAACCCCATGATAAAAGTTGCTGCACCAAAATCTCTGAAAAAATTACCACAATTTCTTTCCAAGCAGCAAATGCAATCAATCTTTTATGAAATTGAACAAGTTGATGGATACGAAGGTATTTTGGCTCAAGTGGTATTTCAACTCTTATTTGCAACAGGAATCAGGCGATCAGAGTTGATAGGTTTAAAGAATGAAGATATTGACCTACAAGGTCAAACAATTAAGGTAATGGGAAAAGGAAGTAAGGAACGTATTATTCCGATGGCTCCCGGACTGGTTGATACACTATATATATATAGGGAGGCGAGAAACAAAAAATTCAGTGTTCCCACAAGTGCTCACTTTTTACTTAATAGTAAAGGGAAAGCACTTTATGCGACATTAGTATACCGAATTGTAAATCTATATATAGGCAAAGTAAGCACCATGAAGCAAAAAAGCCCCCATTTACTACGGCATACTTTTGCTACGCTTCTACTTAATAATGGCGCTGAGCTAAATGCAATAAAAGAATTATTAGGCCATAGTAACCTACAGGCTACGCAAGTTTATACCCACACAAGTATTAAAAAACTTAAAGAAGTTTATAAGCAGGCACACCCTCGAGCCTGAAAAAGCAACATTTTTTAAAAAATAGAATCTATGAACATCAACATTCAGTCAATCCAATTTAAAACAGATTCGAAACTCATCGATTTAATCACAAAGAAAGTGAGCAAACTCAGTCATTATTATGATCGAATCATTGATGCAGAAATCTTTTTATCTTTTGAAAATCAGAACTCACAAGTCAAAGATAAAACTGTTCAAATTAAATTAAATTTACCCGGTACTTCCTTGATTGTGAAAGAAACAAGCAAGAAATTTGAAGAAGCGTTTGACCTTGCGCTTGGCAGTTTAAAAAAGCAAATTGGTCGTCACAAAGAAAAAATTAGAAATTAGCCTAATTGTATTAGAAAAGACAAAAAATAATTCTTAATTTTGCAATCCAATTTTGGGCGGCATAATGGGTCTTTGATATATTTTGAGTAATTAGGCCAGTGTAGCTCAGTTGGTCAGAGCAGCTGATTTGTAATCAGCTGGTCGGGGGTTCGAATCCCTCCACTGGCTCGTTTAATTGCAAGTTAGGCAATAATTGGGGGAGATACCGAAGCGGTCAAACGGGGCAGACTGTAAATCTGTTGGCTACGCCTTCGGAGGTTCGAATCCTCCTCTCCCCACAGAATTGGAGTATTGTTCATTGATGAAATGCGGGAGTAGCTCAGTTGGTAGAGCAACAGCCTTCCAAGCTGTAGGTCGCGGGTTCGAGCCTCGTCTCCCGCTCTGCTATATAAAGCCGATGTAGCTCAGTTGGTAGAGCGCGTCCTTGGTAAGGACGAGGTCAGGGGTTCAAATCCCCTCATTGGCTCTGCAATCAACTCTGGTATTTCAGCGTATTTGAAGTTGACAATAAACATACAAACCTTTAACAAAGGAATTGAATGAAAAAATAAAATATTCCGATTATTCGGACAATACTTAATTAAATTATTTTTTTTAATCTTAAAATCGAATCAAAATTTTCACCTATTTAAATTCTTGAAAAATGGCAAAAGAAAAATTTGAGCGTACGAAACCTCACATTAATATTGGTACAATCGGTCACGTTGATCATGGTAAAACCACATTAACCGCGGCAATTACCTCTGTACTGTCAGAGGCAGGTTTAGCTGTGAAAACCGAATACGACTCAATCGACAACGCTCCTGAAGAAAAAGAAAGAGGTATTACAATCAACACGGCACACGTTGAATATCAAACCTCCAACAGGCATTATGCTCACGTAGATTGTCCCGGTCATGCTGATTATGTTAAAAACATGGTCACTGGTGCCGCTCAAATGGATGGTGCTATCGTTGTTGTGGCTGCCCCGGACGGGCCTATGCCTCAAACACGTGAACACATTCTACTGGCTCGCCAGGTTGGTGTTCCCGCCATTGTAGTGTATATGAACAAAACAGATCTTGTTGATGATCCTGAACTGATCGAATTGGTAGAAATGGAAATCAGAGAATTATTGAGCTTCTATGAATTTGACGGAGACAATATTCCAATTATTCAGGGCTCAGCTTTGAAAGCACTTGAAGGTGATGCTGAAGCAATTCAGTCTATCAAAGACCTGATGAAAGCCGTTGATGAATATATTCCACTACCTGTGAGGGCTGTTGATAAACCATTCTTGATGCCTGTTGAAGATATCTTTTCAATCACCGGGCGTGGTACGGTTGCAACAGGTCGTATTGAAAGAGGTATGATTCATACCGGTGACCCGGTTGAAATTATTGGTTTACAGGAAGAACATTTAAAATCTACTGTGACCGGAGTTGAAATGTTCCGTAAAATTCTTGACCAAGGGGAAGCCGGTGATAATGTCGGTTTATTGCTTCGCGGTATTGACAAGGAAGTGATTAAACGTGGTATGGTAGTGTGTGCTCCGGGTTCTGTTAAACCTCACACAGAAATTAAATGTGAAGTTTATGTATTAAGCAAAGAAGAAGGTGGTCGACATACTCCATTCTTTAATAAATATAGACCTCAGTTTTATTTCAGGACAACAGATGTTACTGGTGAAGTTACATTACCTGACGGTGTTGAAATGGTTATGCCTGGTGATAATGTAACCCTGACTGTGAAACTAATCTATCCTGTTGCTATGGAAAAAGGATTACGTTTTGCTATTCGTGAAGGTGGGCGTACTGTTGGTGCAGGTCAGGTAACTGATATAATTGCCTGAGCACGCTATTTATTAAATAATGAACGGGTGTAGCTCAATTGGCAGAGCAACGGTCTCCAAAACCGTAGGTTGGGAGTTCGAGTCTCTCCACCCGTGCTTTATAGAAATAAAAATATGAACCGGATTATTGCATATTTAAAAGAGGCCTATATGGAATTAAGGTTCAAAGTAACTTGGCCTACTTTGAGCGAATTGCAAAATAGTGCTGTAGTTGTATTGGTAGCCTCTGTATTGATAGCCATCATGATCCTGCTGATGGATGTTGCTTCACGTAATGTCATGGAGCTTTATTACAACGCAATTTAATAGCTATGGCAGATAATGATGCATTAGACATTGAGCAAGAAGGCCATACCAAATGGTATGTCATTCGAGTAATTAGTGGCAAGGAGCGAAAACTCAAGGAGCTGATTGAATATGAAATTGAACGGACCGGATGGACAGACGCTGTTCCTCAGGTTTTGATACCTACTGAAAAGGTATATAAAATCAGGAAAGGGAAGAAAGTAATTCAAGAAAAAAACTTTTTCCCCGGATATATTTTAATTGAAGTGGAACCCGGGAAATTTACCGGTGAAATGCTACAAATGATTAGAAGCACAAACGGTGTAATTAATTTTCTAGGTAATAATAACCCTGTTCCTTTACGAAAATCTGAAGTAAATCGAATACTTGGAAAGGTTGACGAAATGAGCGAAATGGGTGAGAGAATGAATGAAGCTTTTATTGAAGGAGAAACCATAAAAATTATTGATGGTCCCTTCAACGATTTCTTCGGAACGATTGAGCAGGTTTATGAAGAGAAGAAAAAACTCAAAGTAATTGTGAAGATTTTCGGGCGAAAAACACCCGTTGAATTGAATTTCATGCAAGTGGAAAAACAAGCATAGCAAGATGGCAAAGGTAATAGATGGATACATTAAATTGCAAATACGTGGTGGACAGGCAAACCCAGCACCGCCTATCGGTCCTGCGTTAGGATCCAAAGGTGTTAATATCATGGATTTCACCAAACAATTTAATGCCCGAACACAAGATAGAATGGGCAAGGTATTGCCGGTGGTAATTACAGTCTATAAAGACAAATCATTTGATTTTATTATCAAAACACCACCTGCAGCAGTGCTACTTTTAGAAAAAGCGAAAATTAAAAAAGGATCCCCTGAATCGAATCGAGAAAAAGTTGGAAAAGTTACTTGGGATATGGTAAAGGAAATTGCTGAGGAGAAGATGGTTGATCTTAATGCTTTTACCGTTGAATCCGCAATGAAAATGGTAGCCGGGACAGCTCGAAGCATGGGTTTGCTTGTAAAAGGTAAAGCACCTTGGGAAGAATAATTTCATGGAATTGAAAATTAATTGAAACGTGCAGATATCTAAAAAAAGGAAAAGTACTATAGATAAGGTTGAAAAAGGCAAATTGTATTTGCTTTCTGAAGCCGCTCAATTGGTCAAACAAGTAAATACTGCCAATTTCGATGCTTCTATCGATTTGCATATCAGACTCGGTATTGATCCTCGAAAAGCAGATCAGGCCTTGAGAGGTTCAGTTAGTTTGCCGAACGGCTCTGGCAAAACTAAAACCGTATTGGTATTTTGCAATAGTGACAAAGAAAAAGAAGCAAAAGAGGCGGGTGCTGATTTTGTCGGATTACAGGATATGATTGATAAGGTTCAGGGCGGATGGACCAATGTTGACGTTGTAATTGCAACTCCTGATGTTATGGGGAAAGTTGCAAAACTTGGAAGAATTCTTGGCCCTAGAAACTTAATGCCAAACCCTAAAGTTGGAACAGTGACTAATGATGTTGCCAATGCGGTAACTGAAGTAAAAAAGGGAAAAGTATCTTTTAGGGTAGATAAGTATGGTATTATTCATTCCTCTATTGGTCGAGTGTCATTTAGTGTAGAACAAATTGAACAAAATGCCGATGCTCTATTGCAAATATTAGCCAAAATGAAACCAAGCTCTGCCAAAGGCATTTATTTTAAATCGGTACACATGGCATCAACCATGAGCCCCGGTATTGCTATTGATTCAAAATTATATTAACCAGCAAATTAACGGGAAATGAACCTGGAAGAAAAGAAAAATATAGTGGCTGATTTAAAAGAAAGGTTTGAAAAAACCAGTAATTTTTATTTGGCCGATTCTTCTGATCTCACAGTTGCCCAAGTCAACAGCTTGAGAAGAAAGATGCATAGTCAAGGCATTGTTTATAGAGTTGCAAAAAATACTTTAATAAAACGAGCCCTTGAAGAGGCAACAGGTGATTATTCAGCTATTTACGAATCATTGAAGGGGCAAAGTGCAATATTTTTTACAGATGTATCAAATGCACCAGCCAAGATTATTAAAGATTTTAGGAAGAAAAATGAAAAGCCGATTTTAAAAGCTGCTTACATTGACAGCGATGTTTATGTAGGTGATGAAAATCTGGACATCCTAACGAACTTGAAATCGAAAGAAGAGCTAATAGGAGATATTATTAGTATGTTACAATCGCCTATCAACAATTTGATTAGCGCATTGCAAGCACCAGGCAGAAACCTGAGTGGAATATTGAAAACATTGAGCGAAAAACAAGATTAATTGGTAATTATTTAAAAACTCGGATAAAATGGCGGATTTAAAAACATTTGCAGATCAATTAGTAAATTTAAGTGTAAAAGAGGTGAGTGAATTAGCCCAAATTCTAAAAGATGAATATGGGATTGAACCGGCTGCTGCTGCTCCCATGATGGTTGCCGGTGGTGCCGATGCTGGAGCGGCTGTTGAAGAAAAAACAGAATTTGATGTAATTCTGAAAGCTGCTGGTGGTCAAAAACTATCAGTTGTTAAACTAGTTAAAGAATTGACTGGCTTGGGGCTGAAAGATGCAAAAGGACTCGTGGACTCTGCACCTACAGCAATTAAGGAAGCTGTGTCGAAAGACGAGGCTGAAGCACTCAAAACCAAGCTGGAAGAAGCTGGTGCCGAAGTAGAAATGCGCTAATTGATACATTGCTACTTTGATGGTTTTTTATTAGGCTGCAGTTTGCCCTACTGATGCCTGATAATTTTTTTTATAAATAAAAGTTCATTCGTTTATGGTAAATAATACATCTGGCAATCAAGCCAGGATCAACTTTGGTAAGATCAAACGAACCATTGACTATCCCGATTTACTTGAAATTCAGTTAAAGTCGTTTCAGGATTTTTTCCAATTAGAAACTACACCTGAAAATCGACAAAACGAGGGGCTTTATAAGGTGTTTACTGATAATTTTCCAATTTCCGACACGAGGAATATTTTCGTGCTTGAATTTTTGGATTATTTTGTTGACCCGCCAAGATACACTCTTGAAGAATGTATCGGTAGAGGGTTAACTTATGCAGTACCCTTAAAAGCCAAACTGAAACTCTCATGTAACGATCCGGAACATGTTGATTTTGAAACTATTGTTCAGGATGTGTTTCTTGGCAATATTCCCTATATGACCCCCAAAGGTTCCTTTGTTATAAATGGAGCCGAAAGGGTAATCGTATCTCAATTACATCGCTCTCCGGGGGTATTCTTCGGTCAGAGTTTTCATCCAAATGGTACAAAAATTTATTCGGCCAGAATAATTCCTTTCAAAGGGGCCTGGATGGAATTTGCAACTGATATTAATAATGTCATGTATGTGTATATCGACAGGAAGAAAAAATTCCCTGTTACTACATTACTCAGGGCAATTGGATATACTGCAGATAAAGACATTCTCAGCATTTTTGACTTGGCTGACAAGGTTAAAGTAAATAAAACACAACTCAAAAAATGTATAGGCCGTAAAATGGCCGCTCGTGTTTTAAAATCCTGGATTGAAGATTTTGTGGATGAAGATACAGGAGAGGTAGTCTCTATTGAAAGAAATGAAGTAATACTCGATAGGAATACCGAACTCGATGTAGATAATATCCAATTAATTCTCGATACAGATGTTAAAGATATCATACTGCAAAAGGAAGATTTAGGAGTTGATTACGGAATCATATATAATACCTTGCAAAAGGACAGCTCCAACTCTGAAATTGAAGCTGTTAAATATATCTATCGACAATTGCGAGGAACAGATCCACCGGATGACGAAACCGCTCGTGGAATTATCGAAAAATTATTCTTTTCAGACAAGCGATATGATCTTGGTGAGGTTGGACGATATAAAATAAATCGTAAACTCGAACACGATATTCCTGCCGATGTTAGAATTCTTACAAAACCTGATATTATTGCTATTGTTAAGTATTTGGTCGAATTATCGAACCAAAAAGCTGAAATTGACGATATTGACCACTTGAGTAACAGACGTGTTCGTACAGTTGGAGAACAGCTATATTCTCAATTTGGAGTTGGTCTTGCAAGAATGGCA
Source organism: uncultured Chitinophagales bacterium (assembly GCA_964413685.1). Taxonomy (GTDB): domain Bacteria; phylum Bacteroidota; class Bacteroidia; order Chitinophagales; family S012-47; genus JAJRWN01. Next base: position 63,216 of record CAYPSW010000004.1, on the reverse strand, counting down.
AGGACCATCCGTGAAAGAATGAATGTCAGAGATAATGAGGTATTCACTCCAATCGATTTGATTAATGCCAGAACATTATCATCCGTTATTAATTCTTTCTTTGGTACCAGCCAATTGTCGCAATTCCTCGACCAGACTAACCCATTAGCTGAAATTGCTCATAAGAGAAGGATTTCTGCTTTAGGTCCTGGAGGACTTTCACGCGAAAGAGCAGGTTTCGAAGTTCGTGACGTACACTATTCTCACTATGGGAGATTGTGTACTATTGAAACGCCTGAGGGACCAAATATTGGTTTGATTTCTACGCTTTGTGTTCATGCCCAGATTGATAGAATGGGATTTATTGTAACGCCTTATCGAAAAGTTGCAGAAGGTAATGTGAATATGAATTCGGATGTTTATTATTTATCTGCAGCAGATGAAGACGATAAAACCATTGCACAGTCTAATGCTCCCATAGATGATACCGGTATTTTTCTTAATAAGAAAGTAAAATGTCGTAATCATGGTGATTTTCCTATTCTAACTCCAGAATCAATTGAATACATGGATGTCGCCCCTAACCAAATTGTTGGAGTATCAGCATCCTTGATTACTTTCCTAGAGCATGATGATGCAAATAGAGCATTGATGGGTTCTAATATGCAGCGTCAAAGTGTACCCTTGATGAGACCAGAATCCCCTATCGTAGGGACCGGCATCGAAGCAAGAGTAGCACGTGATTCAAGGACATTAATCAACTCAGAAGGACATGGGGTTGTTGAATATGTGGATGCCAATGAAATTATCATTCGCTATAACAGAAGTGAAGAAGCCCGGCTTGTCTCATTCGAAGAAGACAGGAAAGTTTATAAACTAACCAAATTCAGGAGAACCAATCAGAGCACATGCATCAATCTTAAACCTATTGTTAAGAAAGGAGACAAGGTTGAACCGGGGCAGGTTTTATGCGAAGGATTTGCCACGCAAAATGGTGAATTGGCACTTGGTCGTAATCTGAAAGTTGCCTTCATGCCTTGGAAAGGTTATAATTATGAAGATGCCGTAGTGATTTCTGAAAAAATTGCTCGGGAAGATATCTTTACTTCCATCTATATCTCTGAATATGATTTACAAGTCAGAGACACGAAACTGGGCGCAGAAGAGCTTACTTCTGACATTCCAAATGTAAGTGAAGAGGCTACAAAAGACCTGGACGAAAACGGAATTATAAGAATTGGGGCAAATATTCAGGAAGGCGATATCCTTATAGGGAAAATCACACCCAAAGGTGAATCGGATCCAACCCCTGAAGAAAAATTACTCCGGGCTATTTTTGGCGATAAGGCAGGAGATGTTAAAGATGCATCTTTAAGGGTATCACCGTCAACAAAAGGGGTTATTATAGATAAACAACTATTTGCCCGGGCCAAAAAAGACAAATTAAGTAAGCAACGTGAAAAATTAGCTCTTGAAAAACTTGAAAAGAACCATCTGAAAGCCCTGGAGGATTTACGGGGAATATTGGTACAGAAGATTGCAGCTATTGTTCGTAATAAAGTAACTAAAGGTATTTTTACGATTTATAATGAAGAAATCGTCCCGAAAGGCACAAAACTTACCTTAAAAGTGCTTTCTGATTCAAGATTAGATTACCAAAATTTAAAATCAGACGATTGGACGGCTTCAAAGGAAAATAACCGGTTAATTAAGCAATTGTTGCACAATTTCAAGCTGATAGGAAATGAGGAAATTGGACGGTATAAACGGGAAAAATTTAACATCAGCATTGGTGATGAATTACCTGCAGGTGTCTTAAAACTAGCCAAGGTTTATATTGCTCAGAAGCGAAAACTGAAAGTAGGTGATAAAATTGCTGGCCGTCATGGTAATAAAGGTATTATCTCACGGGTTGTGCGTGATGAGGACATGCCTTTCCTCGAAGACGGTACACCCGTTGACATTGTGTTAAATCCTTTGGGTGTGCCTTCTAGAATGAATCTTGGCCAGATATACGAAACAGTTTTGGGTTGGGCCGGTCAAAAGTTAGGTGTCAAATATGCTACCCCCATTTTTGATGGCGCGTCTCTTAAGGAAATTGACGAAGAAATTAAAAAAGCAGGACTGCCTGAATTTGGCAGAACCTACTTGTATGATGGAGAAACAGGTGAACAGTTTCATCAACCTGCAACTGTTGGCGTTATTTATATTATTAAATTAGCGCACATGGTTGATGATAAAATGCATGCAAGATCAATTGGTCCTTACTCTTTAATCACTCAGCAACCACTGGGTGGTAAAGCACAGTTTGGTGGACAAAGACTTGGTGAAATGGAAGTCTGGGCTTTGGAAGCCTATGGTGCAGCGCATAATCTCCGTGAAATGTTGACAATTAAGTCAGATGATATTCGCGGAAGGGCTAAAGCATATGAAGCAATCGTCAAGGGCGAACCCTTGCCGGAACCTTCAATCCCTGAATCCTTCAACGTCTTGTTGAATGAGCTTAAGGGCTTGGCAGTTGATATTAAATTCGATTAATACACTTAATAAAACAGGAGCTTTATTTATGGCTTTCATAAAGAATAAACAAAGTAATTCGAATTTTAAAAAGGTTATCATTCGTCTTGCATCTCCAGATTCAATTCTGGAAATGTCTCATGGTGAAGTCAAAAAACCTGAAACCATTAATTACAGAACCTATAAGCCGGAAATGGATGGCTTATTTTGTGAACGGATTTTTGGCCCTACCAAAGATTTTGAATGCTATTGTGGTAAGTATAAACGTATTCGATATAAAGGAATCGTTTGCGATCGTTGTGGTGTTGAGGTAACCGAGAAAAAGGTTAGACGTGAACGAATGGGGCACATTGAACTCGTTGTGCCTGTTGTTCATATTTGGTATTTTAAATCATTGCCAAATAAAATCGGTTATCTGTTAGGCCTTTCTTCAAAAAAACTTGAAACGATCATTTATTATGAACGCTATGTGGTGGTTCAGCCTGGCGTGAAAGAAGTGGATGGGGTTAACAAATTAGATCTGCTTACTGAAGAAGAATATCTTGAAATTCAGGAAAGTCTACCTAAGGGAAACAAAATGCTCGATGATGATGACCCTCAGAAATTCATTGCCAAAATGGGTGCTGAAGGAATTCGTGACATGCTTGGACGTATTGATTTAGATGAACTTTCATTCTTTTTAAGACATAAAGCAGCTACAGAAACTTCGCAACAACGTAAAGCAGAAGCATTGAAACGCTTACGCGTTGTTGAATCATTCAGAGAAGCAAACAAACATATTGAGAACAAACCCGAATGGATGATTGTGAAGTATCTTCCGGTTATACCTCCGGAATTACGTCCATTGGTTCCTTTGGATGGGGGTCGTTTTGCGAGTTCCGATCTCAATGATTTATATCGAAGAGTTATTATCAGAAATAATCGGCTGAAGCGACTTCTCGAAATTAAGGCTCCGGAAGTTATCCTGCGAAATGAAAAGAGAATGCTTCAGGAAGCCGTTGATTCATTGTTCGATAATTCGAGAAAATCGAATGCTGTTAAAGCCGAAGGTGGTCGGTCTTTAAAATCTTTGAGCGATAACCTAAAAGGGAAACAAGGCCGTTTTCGTCAAAACTTACTTGGAAAACGGGTTGATTATTCTGGTCGTTCTGTGATTGTTGTTGGACCAAAATTGCGATTATATGAATGTGGATTGCCAAAAGATATGGCTGCCGAATTGTTTAAACCATTCATAATCCGAAAACTCATTGAAAGAGGTATTGTTCGTACAGTGAAATCTGCCAAGAAATTGGTCGATAAGAAAGAAGCAGTGATATGGGATATCCTTGAAAATATATTAAAAGGTCATCCAGTTATGCTTAATCGGGCTCCGACATTGCACCGTTTAAGTATTCAGGCTTTTCAGCCAAAGCTTATTGAAGGGAAAGCGATACAACTACATCCGCTTGCTTGTGCTGGCTTTAATGCCGACTTTGATGGTGACCAAATGGCTGTGCATGTTCCAATTAGCCAGGCCGCTATTTTGGAGGCTCAAACACTCATGCTTTCAGCACATAACGTTCTCAATCCGCAGAATGGAACTCCCATGACCTTACCTTCTCAGGATATGGTTTTAGGTCTGTATTATATTACTAAAATCCGTAAATCTCACGGGAAGAATAAAGTAATGGGTGAGGGTGGATATTTCTATTCACCAGAAGAAGTAATCATTGCTTATAACGAAAACAAACTGGCATTACACGCTTCTATTCACCTTAAAACCAAGGTTTATGAAAAAGGCAACTTGATTGAAAAAATTATTGAAACTTCTACAGGAAGAGTCATGTTCAATAAAGCTGTCCCAGAGAAAGCCGGTTATATAAATGTCTTACTCACAAAAAAAGCTTTGCGAGAGGTAATTTCAAATATTATCACCAGAACTGATATTCCAGATACAGTCGATTTCCTAGACAAAATAAAGGATATGGGATTTCTTTGGGCGTTTAAGGGAGGTTTATCTTTCAATATATCAGATGTGATAATTCCTAAAGAAAAAATCAATTTATTGGATAATGCTCAGCAAGAGGTTGACGAAGTTTGGAGCAATTACAATATGGGATTAATTACCCAAAATGAACGCTATAACGCTATTATTGATATTTGGACCAGAGTTAACACAAGGATTACCGAGAATTTGATTCGCAAATTGGCTGAGGATAAAGACGGTTTCAATTCAGTTTATATGATGCTGGATTCAGGTGCCCGGGGTTCGAAAGAACAAATCAGGCAGCTGGGAGGTATCCGGGGATTGATGGCTAAACCACGGAAATCAGGTAGCACTGGAGGTGAAATTATTGAAAATCCAATTCTTTCCAATCTGAAAGAAGGCCTTTCGGTATTAGAATACTTTATATCTACACATGGTGCCAGAAAGGGTTTGGCTGATACAGCATTGAAAACTGCTGATGCAGGTTACCTCACAAGGCGACTTGTTGATGTTGCTCATGATGTAGTTATCAGAGATCAGGATTGCCAAACGCTGAGAGGTATTGAAATAAGTGCTTTAAAAGATAATGAGGATATTGTTGTTCCATTGTCTGAAAGAATTCTTGGCCGGACTAGCCTTCACGATGTTTATAGCCCGATCGATGGTACAATGATAATTCGTGCAGGTGAAGATATTACTATGCCAATCGCTCTGAAAATTGAAGCTTCAGCTATTGATAGTATTGAAATACGATCGGTTTTAACCTGTGAATCTCGTCATGGTGTTTGTGTCAAATGCTACGGACTAAACCTGACAAATAATCAAATTGCTCAACGGGGAGATGCGGTTGGCATTATTGCCGCACAATCAATTGGTGAACCGGGTACTCAGCTGACACTGCGTACCTTCCACGTAGGAGGTACGGCATCACACGCTGTATCTGAGTCAAAACACCTTGCTAAATTGGATTCAATTGCCGAATTTGACGAGATTAATACCATCAAAATTAAAGATGAAAACGGCAAGAATCAGCAAGTTGTTCTTAGCCGGACTGGAGAAATTCGTTACAAAGATCCGAAGACTGGAAAAGTACTTTATTCCAATCATATCCCATATGGTTCTATTTTGCATGTCAAAAACAACAAAGTGCTTAAGAAAGGCGATTTGGTATGTAACTGGGATCCCTATAATGCTGTCATTATTACCGATGTACCTGGAAAAGCAGTTTTCGAAAATATAGTAGAAGGTATCACTTTCAGAGAAGAATCAGATGAGCAAACCGGTCACCGTGAAAAAGTAATAATTGAATCAAGGGATAAGAAGAGAATACCTTCTATTAAAATTATGGATAGTAATGGTGAAGTAGCTAAAATATATAATATACCTGTAGGATCACACATTAATATTGATGATAAATCGAAGGTTGTACCAGGCAATATTTTAGTTAAAATCCCAAGATCAATTGGAGCCATTAAGGATATCACAGGTGGTTTACCCCGGGTAACTGAATTGTTTGAAGCAAGAAATCCTTCTAACCCAGCCGTAGTTTCTGACATTGATGGTATTGTAAAATTTGGTGGAATTAAACGAGGTAATCGAGAAATATTAATTGAGTCTAAAGATGGTAAAATAAAGAAATATCTTGCCCCTTTAACTAAACATATCCTGGTGCAGGACAATGACTTTGCTAAAGCGGGTATGCCTTTAACTGATGGTGCCATTACCCCTGCTGATATACTTAAAGTCAAAGGTCCTTTTGCAGTTCAGGAATATTTGGTTAACGAAATTCAAGAGGTTTACAGATTGCAGGGTGTAAAAATTAATGATAAGCATATAGAAGTGCTTGTGCGCCAAATGATGCGTAAGGTTATGATTACGGATGCCGGAGATACCCGCTTCCTTGAAGGTGAGGCAGTCGATAAATTTGAATTTATTGAAGTGAATGATAATATTTATGACCAGAAAGTGGTGACCGTTGCTGGCGATTCTGATCTCTTGAAAGAAGGTCAGATTGTAACAATACGGCAAATCAGAGAAGAAAATTCTTCCCTGAAACGATCCGATAAAAAACCGGTTGAGTTTAGGGATGTGATTTTTGCTACATCTCGTCCTATGTTGCAAGGTATCACCCGTTCGTCTCTCGGAACTAAAAGTTGGATTTCAGCTGCATCATTCCAGGAAACAACCAAGGTGCTCAACACCAGTGCGATCGCAGCCAGAATTGACGAACTTACTGGATTGAAAGAAAATGTGATCGTTGGACATACAATTCCTGCAGGAACCGGAATGCCAGAGTTTAGTAATATGATTGTTGGCAATCTGTCGGAGTATCAAAAATTGCAAGGAATAAATGAAGAAACATTGGTTGAATCCGATGATGTACAATTATTAGGCAATCCTAATGCTACTGAATAATTAGATGATTAAATCTTTTAATAATGGCAGAAGAAAATAAAAAAGATCAACAGATTAATATAGAATTACCCGAAGATATTGCAGAAGGTATCTATTCAAATCTGGCCGTAATTACCCATTCTAATTCAGAATTTGTGATGGACTTTATCAAGGTTATGCCAGGAATTCCAAAGGCAAAAGTGAAATCACGTATCCTGCTTACCCCACAGCATGCAAAGCGTCTGATGAAAGCCATGGCAGATAATATTTCGAAATACGAATCAACTCATGGTGAAATTGATGATAAAGGTCAGGTGCCACCCATTCCTTTTAATTTCGGAGGGCCAACTGCTCAGGCTTAACGTATAGTTTACACATTATCTAAAAGCACACTTTAGAGTGCTTTTCTTTTAAATCCTTATGTATAAAAATAACCGTTGCCGTAAATCGACAACGGTTATTATCTTGTCGGGGTGACAAGATTTGAACTTGCGACCCCACGCCCCCCAGACGTGTACTCTACCGAGCTGAGCTACACCCCGATCACTTGATTGCAAATTTATGACTTTTTCATAGCATTGCATACTAAATTAAAGTTCATTGTGCCGGGTAAATGATGCACCGGATGTCCTCATTATAAGCAAAGTTTTATCTTCTGATTGTTGGTTCCTCGATTTGTTCTAAAATCAAGTACTGAATATTAAATCAGATTCAAATGATGACATGAGCAAAAACAGTGCTTCCAATATTTCGTTTATTATTGTGCACATGCGTTACAAAGCTTTCTCTGCGTTATTAGTCATTATATAGCTTCCGGCAAGCTACATTTCTTAATTTTGACAACTTATGCTATTTGTTTATCCGGGCTTTTTGTGGGCTTTCTTTTTGTTGGCTATTCCTATCATTATTCACCTGTTCAGTTTCAGGCGTTTCAAAAAGATTTATTTCTCAAATGTCCGCTTCCTCAAAGAGATTAAAGAAGAAACCGCCTCGAGGTCAAATATCAAGCATCTTCTTATTTTGCTTAGCCGCCTGTTTGCTCTAAGTGCCCTTATCCTTGCTTTTTCACAGCCATATTTTTCGGAAAATAAAAATCTAGTGAAAGCGACCGCCCGTCCCAGTGCAATTTATATAGACAATTCCTTCAGCATGGAATCAGGAGGTGTACAGATTAATCTGCTCGACCAGAGCAAAAAGGCAGCACACAGTCTGGTGATGTCCTACCCCGTATCTGCCCGATTTTATCTAATTACTAATGATTTTAATGCAGGGTATCAGGGCGAAATGTCACGCGAGGAAATGCTCGAAGCAATAGATCGTGTTACGGTCAGTCCGGTACCGCTTACCCTTCGGCAAATCAACCAAAATGTTGAAGAAATATTTAGAAATGAATTCGGTTCAATCGTTTATCTTTTTTCAGATTTTCAACAAAACAGCAGCGATTTTACTCCAGATTCATCGATTCAGTATAAACTTATTCCTGCCAAAGCTACAAGGCCTTCTAATCTGGCTATCGATTCATCTTGGCTCGATGCCCCCGTATTTTTGCTCGAAAGAGATAATAGATTAATGGTTCGTATTCATAATTATAGCGATGAAGCACTTAAATCGGTTCCACTAAGGTTGTTTATTAATGACGAGCAAAAAGCCATGGATGAAATTAGTATCGAAGCAAACAGTAGCCTGATCGATACTATTTCGTTCCGTTTCGAAAGCACAGGTTGGAACCTTATGAAGCTTATGTTGCAGGATTATCCTGTACAATTTGACGACACTTATTTTCAACGCTACTATGTGAAACCTGAATTTCGTGTGCTTGAAATTAATAGTGGAAATGCATCGTCCTTCATACAAGCGATGCAGATTCCAGGTCTCATGCGTATCGAATCGATGAATATCGGGCAAATAGACCTCAGCCGACTCAATCGAAACAGCCTTCTGATTCTCAACCAGATTTCAAATATAAGTAGTGGTGTGCTCCAGCAATTCGAACAATATGTCAGGCTGGGGGGCAGTTTGCTCATCTTACCCGGTTCAGCTATTGAATCATCTACACTAAATAGCTGGCTTAAAAATCTGAGCGGCATTCAATATGAGGCATTGAATAATCACGAGGCAACGGTAAATTATCTTGAGCAACAGCAAAGTCTCTTTTTTGACGTTTTTGAAAATATTCAGGAAAGAATCAGGCTTCCGAAATGCCAAAAATATTTTCCCATCCACTATCTCAACAGGGCAGATATGGACAAATTAATGCTGCTTGATAATGGAGATGCTTTTCTTACTTCGGCAGCAGTAGGCAAAGGACACTTGTTTCTTTCCGTTGTACCGGCTGAAATCGAATTCAGCGACTGGCCAAAAACGGATTTGTTTGCCGTGGGATTGGTTCAGATGGCAGCGAGCGAAGCAACATCCTCACAGGCTTCTATTATTATAGGAAAAGAACAAATTATTCGAGAACGTCAGGTTGATCTGGAAAATGATCAAATCCTTCACTTAAGCAATGAGCAAATTGATTTACTTGCACCACAGCAGAAAATTGGGATGGATATCCTCTTGCATTTGGGTACCATTATTAAAGAATCGGGCCATTATAAATTGGGTATCAAAGATTCTACCCCTATAGATGTACTGGCTTTTAATTATAATCGGTCTGAGTCCGATCTGTCAGTGTTTGAAGCAGATGAATTGAAGGAAAGATATCCTCAGCCCAATGTCAGTGTAATCAAGTCTGGTATCGAGATGAAGTTTGAAGCTATTAATGGTTTGAACTCCATCAACTCATTATGGAAACTTTGCCTTATCTTAGCACTTGCATTTTTGGCTATTGAGATATTATTATTACGACTTTTAAAAGGATAATTAGCCAATTTATAGATTTATCTAAAACCTTATAAGGTATGGACATTCTGCTGCGTTCAGCCAGAATTATAGACCCCTCTCAGTTTTCACGCATTCGCATTCTTGATATTTTAATTCGAAACGGAGTTATTACTACGCTCGGAAAAGATTTAAAAAATCCATCCAGAGTACGAGAATTATTCTTAAAAAACAGCTATGTCTCTCCGGGTTGGTTCGATTTATATGCCGGCTTTTGCGACCCTGGCTACGAGTATAAAGAGGATTTGCAAAGTGGGTCAATTGCTGCAGCTGCCGGTGGTTTTACCGGTGTTGCCCTCCGACCCGATACCAATCCGGTGCTTGATAACAAAGGTGGCATTGAGTATATCCTCAATGCAAGCAAAGGAAATATCGTTGATATTTTTCCTTACGGAGCTGTAAGTCAAAATCGCGGGGGAAGCAATATGACGGAGATGATTGACATGGCTCATGCAGGAGCCATTGCCTTCACCGATGCCGACAAACCGATTGCTGATACCGGCCTTATGATGCGAAGTTTACTTTATTCGAAAGGTGCCGGCAAAGCAATTCTTAATTTTCCCAAAACCTCGTCACTTAGCCCGGATGCTCAGATGAATGAAGGCGAAGCCAGTGTTCGATTGGGAATGGCCGGAGAGCCAGCCTTATCTGAAGAATTGATGGTGAACCGGGATATTTATCTGTCTGAGTATACCAATACATCTTGCCATTTGCTTAAAATTTCTGCTGCCGGTTCTGTGGCCTTGCTTAAAAGAGCTAAAGCAAAAGGAATTCAGGTTACAGCTTCGGTAACGGCCTATCATCTGCTGCTTGATGAAAATGTGCTCGATACTTATGATTCCAATTATAAACTAACGCCTTCACTTAGAACTCCCAAGGATAGACGTGCTCTAATCAAAGGCCTGAAAGACGGAAGCATTGATGTGATTTGCAGCGACCACAATCCACAAGATATTGATGCCAAAAGAAAAGAGTTTACGTATTCAGAGTATGGCATGATAAATCTGGAAACAGCTTTTGCTGTGGCCAATACAGCGCTTCATAATCAATTGCCGATATCACGTATTATTGAGATACTTGCGGTTAATCCGAGAAAAATTTTAGGTCTGCCAATACCTCAAATCGCAGAAGGTCAAAAAGCAAATTTGACTATATTTGATCCTAAACAGGATTGGATCGTGCAAAAGGAAGATATTAAAAGCAAATCGGCCAACACACCTTTTATTGGTATGAAATTAATTGGAAAGCCTCTTGGTATTATTAATAATAATCAATTGTTTGTTCATAAAATCTAATCGTATGGAAGAAAAGAAATCAATGTGGCCATCTGCTCTTAAATGGGGTTTAATCAGTGGTTCTGTAGTCGTTATATTCAACTTGATTCTTTATCTAATAGATCAGACGTACAATAATTCCTTAAACTGGATTGCTTTCCTGATTCTCGCCATTATTTTATTTATTGCCATAAAGAGTTATCGTGACAATGAATTGGGTGGCTATATGAGCATCGGGAATGCGCTTGGCTTAGGAACCGTCATTGCATTAATTTCCGGTTTAGTAACAGCTTTGTATTTTTTAATTTATGTCAATGTACTTGATCCCGGATTTATGGATGAATCCCTTCGTATAGCCAGAGAAAAAATCTTGGAAAGAGGTGTTGAGGGTGAAGCCCTTGAACAACAAATGAGCATTATAAAAAGATTTATGTCCCCCGGTTTCATGGTTTTCATGAGTATCCTATGGAATCTGGTAGTGGGATTTGTGCTTTCTTTGATAGCCGGAGCTGTATTCAAGCGCAACCAATCCGAATAAGTTTTTCAATAATGAATTTATCTCTCGTCATTCCTGCATTTGATGAAGCAGAATCGCTGCCGGAACTGCATCAACAGATTGTAAGCGTCATGGCTGAACAGTCATTCAGCTATGAGATTATAATAATAGATGACGGGAGTAGGGATCATTCATGGCAAGTCATTTCCGGCCTTTGTCAAAATGATAATCACATTAAAGCCATCAAATTTCAACGCAATTATGGCAAAGCTGCTGCTTTAAATGAAGGTTTTAGATTAGCTTCAGGAGAGGTTGTCGTCACCCTCGATGCCGATTTGCAGGACGATCCGGCCGAAATACCGGCTTTATACAAAATGATTACCCAAGACGGATTCGATTTGGTGAGTGGATGGAAGAAAAAACGTCACGATCCCCTTAGCAAACGCCTACCTTCCAAACTCTATAACAGAGTCGTTCGCATGATGTCTGGCATTCGCTTACACGATATGAATTGCGGGTTAAAAGCGTACAAGAATCAGGTGATAAAAAGTATAGAAGTATATGGCGAAATGCACCGATTTATTCCTGTCATGGTGAAAAGGGCAGGTTTTTCCAGGATTGGAGAAAAAGTGGTGAATCATCGAAAACGTAATTTCGGGAAAACAAAATATGGCATAGAGCGATACATGCGTGGTTTCCTCGACCTGCTTTCTATCATGTTTGTTACCCGTTTTGCCAGAAAACCCATGCACTTGTTCGGGCTTCTTGGTTCCCTTACTTTTCTTCTTGGTTTTGTCATTCTCATTTATCTGACCATTACAAAATATCTTTACGGAATTTATCACATGACCGAACGTCCCTTATTTTACTTTGGTTTGTTGACAATCATGATTGGATCACAGCTATTCCTTACCGGTTTCGTTGCCGAGTTAGTATCGCGAAATGCACCTGACAGAAATAACTATTTGATTGATAAAACAATACCTGAAAATTGAAAAAACGGGTTGTTTTACTAGGTCCCGCATGGCCTTTTCGCGGAGGACTTGCCAGCTATAATGAAAGGCTTGCCAGAGCTTTTATCAGCTGCGGCTATGAGGTTTTGATATACACTTTTACACTTCAATATCCATCCTTCCTCTTTCCCGGGAAATCACAATATTCACCTGATCCGGCACCCGAAGCTTTGTCAATTTTTAGAAAAGTAAATTCAGTAAACCCGTTGAATTGGATAAAAGTGGGGAGGGAGATTAAAAAGTTAAAGCCTGATTTACTCTTATTTAAATATTGGTTGCCCTTCATGGGCCCATGCTTCGGAAGCATTGCCCGGATAGTACACAAAAATCACTTCACCCGAATCATCAGCATTCTTGATAATCTGATTCCACACGAACACCGGCCGGGCGACAGGATTTTCTCAAACTATTTTGTTAAAGCCATGGACGGCCTTGTAGCACAGTCAGCTTCTGTGCTTGAAGATATTGACCGGTTTGATACAATTAAACCAAGATTATTGAGTCCTCATCCCATGTTTGATCATTTTGGTGAGCAGATATCCAGAGAAAATGCCTGTCAGCAATTAGGCCTCGATCCTTCCAACAACTATTTGCTATTTTTCGGATTCATCAGAAAATATAAGGGCCTTGATTTGTTGCTTGAAGCCACTAAACTTGGTGATTTTAAGAATAAAAATATTCACTTGATTATTGCAGGAGAATATTATGAATCGCGCGATACCTACGCTAAATGGCTCGATGATCCGGCCATGAAACCGGTCATCCATGAGTTCAATAAATTTATCCCTGACAGTCAGGTTTATCTTTATTTCTCTGTTGCCAATGCTCTGGCTCAAACCTACCGTTCGGCAACTCAAAGCGGTGTGGCACAAATTGCGTATCATTTCAATCTGCCTATGATTGTTACTAATGTGGGCGGTTTGCCGGAAATTGTACCACATAACAAAGTAGGACTTGTATCAGAGCCTGAATCGGATAAAATAGCCGCTGACATAGAGAAATATTTTTCAGCTCATCTTGAGCCTGTATTCCGGGCTAATATGAAAGAAGAAAAAAAACGTTTTAGCTGGGATACAATGGTTAAGCATATTCTCGAATTAGCGGAAAGCAATAAGCAGGATTAGCGCATTAATCCTACATTTGAATTTTAAACAAAGCAAAAGCTCATGATTTGCCGAAGTAGGGCACCTTTAAGATTGGGATTGGCAGGAGGAGGCACCGATGTAAGCCCTTATTCTGACCAATATGGCGGAGCTATTCTGAACGCCACTATCGATTCCTATGCCTATGCATCCATAGAGCCGCTCAATTCAGGGCTCATTGAATTTGTTGCAAGAGATAAACAAATAAGCAGCGTTTTTACTGCCGGTGAGAACATGAAGGGGGATGGCAATTTACCACTGCATATAGGAGTCTATCAATTTATTAAGCGGGAATTCGCTAAAAAAGAACTTTCTTTTCGCCTCACTACCTATGTCGATGCACCTCCCGGATCTGGATTGGGCTCATCAAGCACATTAGTGGTAGCCATGCTTGGTGCATTTAGCGAGTGGTTGAGCCTGGCTTTGGGCGAATATGATATTGCCCGGATGGCTTATCAGATAGAAAGGGTAGAGCTAAACATGTCGGGTGGTAAACAAGACCAGTATGCTGCGACTTTTGGTGGCGTAAATTTTATGGAATTTTTTGCCGATGATAAAGTCATTGTTAACCCGCTGAGGATCAGGCCTGAATATCTTCATGAAATGGAATCCTGCCTTTTGTTGTATAATACAGAAACCAGCAGACTTTCTTCAACTATCATCGATGAACAGCGGCAAAATGTTGAGGAGAAAAAGGCCACTGCAATTGATGCTATGCACAAGCTCAAAGAGCAGGCCGTGAGAATGAAAGAAGCTTTATTACAGGGTAAAGTAGAAGAAATTGGAGAAATTCTAAATTTTGGCTGGCATTATAAAAAAGAAATGGCTGCCGGCATCAGCAACCCGATGATTGAAGAAATGTATGCTACTGCTATGAAGGCAGGAGCTGTGGGAGGCAAAGTTTCGGGAGCAGGAGGCGGAGGATTCATCATGTTTTACTGTCCGCAAAATACGCGATTTGATGTCATCAGAGATTTACTGCATTTTGGGGGTACAGTGAAAAACTTTAATTTTACTAAAACAGGTTTAAGTACTTGGATAAGCCCATGAAAATGATTAAAAACAGGATTGAAGCCTCGATTCATGTAAAGGAAATGATTATGCAGGACAATGCCCTGCTTAAACGAATTGCCGGAGCAGCCGATGCTGTTGCAGGAAGTTTGCATAAGGGCGGAAAAATTCTCCTTTGTGGCAATGGCGGTTCAGCGGCCGATGCTCAGCATATAGCTGCTGAATTGAGTGGTCGCTTCTACAAAGACCGTGATCCGCTTTTTGCCGAAGCATTGCATGTAAACACCTCTTATCTGACAGCCGTTGCCAACGATTATGGTTACGATTATATCTATGCACGCCTGGTAAAAGCAAAAGGGAGGAAAGGTGATGTATTGTTTTGCATCTCTACTTCAGGCAATTCAGACAATATTCTGAAAGCCGCTGAAGAAGCACATCATGCCGGAATGCTAGTCATCGGTATGACAGGTGAAAGCGGAGGAAATCTGAAAAAATCATGTGATATTTTACTGAATGTTCCATCGGCTGATACTCCAAGGATTCAAGAATCACACATCCTGATGGGGCATATAATTTGCGAAATAACTGAAATCAAACTTTTCTCCTGATTAATGGATGAAGCCCTTATATTGGCTGGAGGATTTGGCACCCGTTTACAATCTGTAATCAGCGATGTCCCTAAGCCGCTTGCACCGGTGGCCGGACGGCCCATGCTGGAATATTTACTCTTGCAATTGCATCGCTGTGGTGTAAAGCATGTAGTGCTCTCCCTCGGTTTTAAATATCAACTTATTCGTCATCAATTCGGGCCAGAATATAAAGGCATAGAATTGTCATACTCTGTTGAAGCCACACCTTTAGGCACCGGTGGTGCTATTGCAACAGCTTTATCACTCATGTCGGCACCGCATTTTATGGTCCTTAACGGAGATTCGATCTTTATGGCTGATTTGGAGAAAATGTATCTGGCTCATGCTACTAAGCAAGCAGATATCACGATGGGTTTACGAGCCATGCAAGATGCATCAAGGTATGGTACAGTTCAAATGGGACATGATGAACATATTACCGGATTTAGTGAGAAAACCCTCGGCAGTTCAGGGCTGATTAATGCCGGAGTTTATGTATTCCGTCATGCCTTTCTGAACGCTTTAAATTTTTCTGGAAAATTTTCACTTGAGAAAGATGTCTTTGAAGCTTTGTCCGGCCATGCAAAGTTTTACGGCTATCAGGAGCAAGCTTATTTTATCGATATCGGAATACCTGATGATTACCGAAAAGCACAAAAGGACCTACCTAAATTTTTTATATGAGCCGTTGGCAACATTTTACTTTATTTCTGGATCGTGATGGTGTAATAAATCGAAAACTGGAGAACGATTATGTGAAGACACCCGAAGAATTTGAATTTCTACCCGGAGTGCTGGAGGCTTTAAAAGGATTCAAAAAGTTCTTCAGAAAAATAATAATTGTCACCAATCAACAAGGAATTGGCAAAGGATTAATGACAGTGGAAGAACTTGAAAAAGTGCATGCTTTTATGCTCAGAACTATCAAAGCAGCGGGAGGTCGCATTGATGCTATTTATTATTGCCCGTCTCTGGCATCGCAAAATGATCCAAATCGAAAACCTGAGATTGGAATGGCCTTGCAAGCGAAAAAGGATTATCCTGAAATCAATTTTTCAAAAGCACTTATGCTGGGTGATTCAGCCTCTGATATGCTTTTTGCCAAAAATGCCGGAATGCGTAAAATCTGGATTGGCTCTTCTGAATCTGATCCCCATCATTTGGCATTGAAGCATTACCCTGACCTACTTGCCTTTTATCACCAAATTAGTACTTAGAGTTGACCTGTATCATTTGATTAAGTGCTGAATTCGATTAAATTTGCGCAGTAATTATTTAAAATCCTGAAAAATGAGTTGGACTAAAGATTACTTTACATCAACAATAGGCCGGAAATTTCTGATGAGTATCACCGGCTTATTTCTGGTTTTATTCCTAGTTGAACATTTGATTGGAAATCTGTTGCTATTATTGGGTGATAATGGATTGACTTTTAACGCATACTCGGAGACTATGGCTAACAATCCGATTATCAGAATTGTTGAGATTGTACTTTTCCTATCTGTTATTATTCACCCGATACAAGCCTGGATTTTAACAAGAAAAAATAAACAAGCAAGAAAGATTCATTATGCCGTTCATAAAGAAGGAGAAACAAGCACCTGGGCTTCACGAAATATGGGCATTCTTGGTTTAATCATTTTGATTTTCCTTGTATTGCATCTTGCTAACTTTTTCGTTTCAGCTCGTTTTGGTGATTTGGGTTTAGATGCTAACGGCAACAAGGATATCTACTCGAAAGTGTATGAATCCTTCACCACGGTCTGGTATTCCCTGTTTTATATTTTCTGTTTCCTTGGATTGGGCTTCCATCTGATTCATGGCATATTAAGCGGATTTAAAACCTTGGGTTTGAGCCATAAAAAGTATTTACCCATTGTAAGAGGACTCGGTGTGTTTCTTACATTAATTTTCACCATTGGATTTATCTCAATACCTGCTTACTTTTTGATTAACATGATCCTATAGTATTATGAAACTGGATGCAAAAATTCCCGAAGGCCCGATAGCCGAAAAATGGACAAATTATCGTTCTTTCACCCATTTGGTCAATCCGTCCAATCGAAGAAAAGTTGATATTATCATTATTGGCACCGGACTCGCTGGTGCTTCCGCTGCAGCTACTCTTGGAGAGGCTGGATATAATGTGAAAACATTTTGCTTTCAGGATAGTCCTCGCAGGGCACATAGTATAGCCGCTCAGGGTGGTATCAACGCTTCAAAGAATTATCAAAATGATAACGATTCAGATTATCGTCTATTCTACGATACTGTAAAAGGTGGTGACTATCGGGGGCGTGAAGCTAATGTATATCGTCTGGCTCAATTAAGCGGAGCCATTATTGATCAGTGTGTTGCGCAAGGTGTTCCGTTCGCCCGCGAATATGGAGGAACGCTCGCTAATCGCTCTTTTGGTGGTGCACAAGTTAGCCGGACATTCTATGCTTCAGGTGCTACCGGACAGCAACTTTTATTAGGCTGCTACAGTGAGCTGAACCGTCAAATAAAGAAAGGAACCGTAAAATCATATACTCGGCACGAAATGCTGGATATTGTTATGATTGATGGCAAAGCACGTGGGGTAATTGTTCGTGACCTCGTAAGCGGTGAAATAAGCCGGCATAGTGCCCATGCTATTGTGTTAGCTACAGGTGGCTACGCTAATGTATTTTATTTGTCAACCAATGCCATGGCTTCCAATACCACAGCTATCTGGCGAGCTTATAAAAAAGGAGCTTGTTTTGCTAATCCCTGTTATACTCAGATCCACCCAACATGCATTCCGGTATCAGGAGAATATCAATCAAAACTGACTTTGATGTCAGAGTCTTTGAGGAATGATGGCAGAATTTGGGTGCCTAAAAAGAAGGAAGATATAAAGAAAGACCCCAGGCAAATTCCTGAAGAAGATCGCGATTATTATCTGGAACGCAGGTATCCGGCATTCGGGAATTTGGTGCCACGCGATGTGGCTTCAAGAGCTGCTAAAGAACGTTGCGATGCAGGTTATGGAGTCGGACCTACCGGTTTTGCCGTATATCTCGATTTTAAGGATGCTATTGCACGACTTGGGGAAGACCTCATTCGTGACCGGTACGGAAATCTATTTGAAATGTATGAGCGCATCACCGGTGACAATCCCTATAATTATCCTATGCGTATTTATCCGGCTTCTCACTATACTATGGGCGGTCTTTGGGTTGATTATGAATTGAGTACTACTATTCCCGGTCTTTATGCGCTTGGCGAAGCCAATTTCTCTGATCATGGTGCTAATCGTTTGGGGGCATCATCCCTGATGCAGTGTCTTGCTGACGGCTATTTTGTATTGCCGGGAACAATCAGCAATTATTTGTCTGAAGAATTTCGTCATGATGCCTATCCTGTTACTCATGAAGCATTTGACAGAGCAGAACAAGAAGTTAAAAATCGATTAGACAAATTTATATCCATTAAAGGAAATCAAAGCGTTGATGAGTTGCATAAAAAACTAGGACATATAGTTTGGAATTATATTGGCTTATCGAGAAATGAAGAGAAACTTACAAAAGCTATCAGCATGATAAAAGAACTCAGAGCTGAATTTTGGACAGATGTTAAAATACCGGGAACTTCCACAGGTATGAATATAGAACTGGAGAAAGCTCAACGATTGGCCGATTTTCTTGAACTGGCCGAGTTAATGGCCAGAGATGCGCTGAATCGGAAGGAATCTTGTGGTGCTCACTTCAGGGAAGAATCACAAACTGCAGAAGGCGAAGCCAAGCGTGATGACGACCATTTCCGATACGTAGCTGCATGGGAATATACGGGAGATGATAAAGAACCAATCCTGAATAAAGAACCATTGGAATTTAATGATATTGAACTCAAACAAAGAAATTACAAATAACAGGAAAAGCAATCAGGATATGAACTACAATTTAAAAATATGGCGGCAAAAAGATGCTTCAGACCGTGGTGGCTTTGCTTCATACAAAGTTGAGAATATTGATGGAGATACTTCATTTCTCGAAATGATGGATGTACTCAATCAACAATTAGTAAGCCATGGAGAAGAACCTGTTTCCTACGATCATGATTGTCGCGAAGGTGTTTGTGGTATGTGTAGCATGTATATTAACGGAAGGGCACACGGCCCCAACGAACTGACCACTACTTGCCAGTTATATATGCGTCATTTTAAGGACGGTGCCACTATCACAATAGAACCCTGGCGAGCCAAACCATTTCCGGTTATTAAAGATTTGATGGTTGACCGCTCTGCCTTTGATAGGATTCAACAGGCTGGTGCTTATATTTCTATGAATTCAGGTTCGGCAGCAGATGCTAACGATATTATGATTACGAAAGAAGCCGCAGATGACGCCTTCAACGCTGCCGAATGTATTGGCTGTGGTGCCTGTGTTGCCACTTGTAAGAATTCTTCAGCCTCCTTATTTGTAAGTGCTAAACTTGCTCAGTTTGCCTTGTTACCGCAAGGACAGGTTGAACGCTACCAACGCACCCTCAATATGGTGCAAGCTATGGATGCTGAAGGTTTTGGCTCCTGCACTAATACCGGTGCCTGCGAAGCCGAATGTCCGAAAGGAATTTCGGTAAAACATATCGCTATGATGAACCGCGATTATCTGAAAGCCACTATGTGCAGCGAAAAAACGATGGACTGAGCGACCCAATGAATGGGAAAATCAGTAAAAAGACTTAGCTTACATCAACTTGGTAAACTGTACGGCACCAAGGAAGGTCTTTTTATCCACAATCTTTAAGCAGGCTTTTTGAAGATAAAAATCCAGAGATTTTTTTACAAAAGGTTTGTAATTAGAGGTCTCATAAATTAAGGCAAATGGATGTAGAAATTTCGCACCAAAGCTACTTTTGAGATTATTATAATCAACGATTACAATAAAGCCGTCTTTTTTAATCACACGTTTTGCTTCAGCAAGTATATCAATCCCAATTTCAGCGGGCACATCGTGCATAGCGAATGAAATGGTGGCAGCATCAAATTCAGCATCTGAGAAAGGTAATTTAGTCCCATCGGCTTGCCGGAATTCAAGCTGATTTTCTTTGGTTGCTTTCAGTGTGGCCTTTTGCAACATTTTATCATCCAAATCAACTCCGATTACTTTATGCCCCTTTTTTGCTAATTCATAAGCATGAGCTCCGGTTCCGGTAGCCAAATCTAGAATTTTTATTGGTTTATCACCCATCATCCGCACGCCTCTCCTACGTATAGGAGAGATGAAAAAAGAAGCAAACTCATATATAGCCGGATGCTTGCCAAACCATCCTTCATTAAAGTATTTATCTGTCATAATACTTGCTTACTTGCCCTAAATTTTAAGTGACTTTTATTGCACGGATTGCTCTGTAGTTCCCCAGTAATCTATTTCCCGATTTGATCGCAAGATACGCAAAAACAGGGATAATCTTTGCTTTATTTAGTCCTTATCTAATCTTGTTGCTTATCAGCCTACTTTCGAATCAGGATGCTCTGAGCTGGTTTCATAAATTAAAATGCTTTGATGGATTTATGCATTCAGACACAAACTATTAATCAAATTCATTCACGTGCATATTTTTCACTTTACTTTGACGTTTTAGCAAGCGGTAAACAAACTTTAAATTTGTAAATTGCATTTGATTATGAAAATCCCTTTATGAAGAAACTCTTCTTTTTTCTGTTTTTTTCATATTATTTGATTCCTGCATTGCTTGCTACCCACAATCGGGCCGGTGAGATTTTGTATCGCCATCTGCCGGGTAACACCGCCACCTATGAGTTTACAATTGTCACCTATACCGAATCCGCTTCACCGGCTGACAGGGACTCACTAACTTTGGAAATTATCGCTTGCGGAACCGGCAATACCATTGCCAGCATTATGATAGAGCGTACCCTTGAAGTTCCTGTAGGTGGTGGTATTAAGCGAAATGAATACAAACATCCTTCTTTCACTTTTCCAGGACCGGGTTGCTATCGCCTGACCATGCGCGACCCAAACCGGATTGATGGAATTGTCAATATCACAAGCTCGGTGAATGTGGCTTTTTACATTGAAGATACTCTGATGATTAGCGATCCCCAGTTTTTTGGCTATAATAGTTCACCGGTATTGCTCACCCCACCCATCGATTTTGCCTCCATGGGCCATATTTTTATTCATAATCCGGCAGCCTACGACCCCGATGGAGATAGTTTGACATTTTCAATCATTAAACCCATGCAGGATCCGAATACAGCTGTTCCCGGTTATACGTATCCTGATAATCCAGCCCATAAATTCACAAACCCTGATCTGTTTGATATCGATTCCAATGACGGTGAATTAGTATGGAATGTTGCGCAGTCAATTGGTATTTATAATGTAGCCATCCTGGTAAGGGAATACCGGCAGGGAAAATTTATGGGTTCTTTGGTGCGCGATATGCAAATAATTGTGCTGGATAATTCTAACAATCCTCCGGTTTTATCTGAGGTGAACGATACTTGTATCATTGCGGGATCTAATCTTAATAAAGT
This sequence comes from uncultured Chitinophagales bacterium, assembly GCA_964413685.1. GTDB lineage: Bacteria > Bacteroidota > Bacteroidia > Chitinophagales > S012-47 > JAJRWN01. Next base: position 41,389 of record CAYPSW010000004.1, on the reverse strand, counting down.
AATTCACGCTTCTGATCCCGACAAGATTCCCATCTTTCAGAAAGTTACATTATCGGCACAAGGGGGCCCTTTTTTCCTGACAAATAGCCCGGCCACTTTCAGCTCCAATTCTCCGGCAAATCCGGTAACCGGTATTTTTAACTGGCAAACTAATTGTGACCATATAAGACCCCAGCCATATACGGTTGTCTTCAAGGCAGAAGATAATTATTTTGGCACCAATGGAGCACCTCAGCCTTTTGTCGATATTAAAACATGGAATATTAAAGTAGTTGCACCTGCTCCTCAAAATGTGCAGGCCCTACCCAATGGAAATCAGGTTGATATTTCATGGAACAATCCATACGCCTGTGCAGGATCATACAAATTCCTTGGGTTTTCAGTGTGGCGCAAAAAAGGCTGCGATTCGCTTGTACTTGATACTTGTGAGGCGGGTATCTCAGGTCTGGGATATACCAAATTATCAGGGAATAATCCTATTAAGGCCTATAATTTTACCGACCTTAATGTAAAAAGCGGCAATGTCTATTCATACCGGGTTTTGGCTGAATTTGCTGACACAACCATAGCGGGCTATCCTTTTAATCCTGTATCAAGTCTGCCTTCCGGTACTTCTTGTGTCGAGATACCCAGAGATATTCCGGTTATTACCCATGTTGATGTAAGATTGACCGATCCTGCTGCAGGTTTAATTATGGTCAAGTGGGTGAAACCCGACCCCATTGCATTAGATACCATCATTAATCCGGGACCTTATAAATATGAATTGTATCGCTACGATAATTATATTGCAGTAGGAGGAGGAACTCTCGTGATGACAGATCAATCGGCTAACTTTGCTGCAATTAAACGGGATACCTTCCTAGATTCAGGTTTAAATACGCTTGATCAGCCTTTCAACTATATCCTGAAGTTCTTTGCAACAAATTCATCCGGCAATTTCTATGAAGTGGGAGATGCTGAAAATGCCTCATCGATTTATGTAGACATTGCATCGGGAGGATCTCATCTCAATCTTTCCTGGCATTATGAAGTACCCTGGACAAATTATCGCTTTGATGTGTATAAAGAAAATATAAGCATTCCCGGACAATTTGATTCGCTGACTAGCACGACACAATTTTCTTATAGCGATTATCAGGTAGTAATCGGGAAAAGCTATTGCTATAAGATTAAATCCTATGGCACCTATTCAAATTCGTCATTGCCAGATCCGCTGATCAATTTTTCGGAAATTAAGTGCGACATTCCCATTGACACTACAGCTCCTTGCCCACCCGATTTGCAAGTTTCGAATGGTTGTGATGGTGAAACCTTGTCTATCGATCCGACTGATTTAAAAAATATCCTCATCTGGAATAATCCCAACAATACATGTGCTGATGATGTGGCAGCTTATCGCATTTATTTCAAAGCAACTTATGATGGAATCTATCAACTCCTGGATACGCTGCAATCGGCAAACGATACCAGTTATGTACATGGAAATTTGACATCGTTGGCAGGATGTTATGTAGTTACTGCTGTTGACTCATTCGGTAATGAGAGTATTTACAGTAATGAGGTTTGCCTCGATAATTGCCCGGAATATATTCTTCCTAATGTATTTACTCCGAATGGAGACGGAAGTAATGATAATTTCCACCCATTTCTTCCTTATTATTTTGTCGATCATATTGATATTAAGATTTTTGACCTTTGGGGCGTTTTGGTTTTTGAAAGCACTGACCCCGATATCAACTGGAATGGCAAACGATTTAACAGCGGTAAAGACCTGAATGAAGGGGTATATTATTACGTTTGTGATGTGTATGAAATTAGGGTAGATGGCATTCACCCGATAAGCAAACCATTGAATGGTTATATTCATTTAATCAGAGGAAATTAGAAAATGTTTTCAGGAATTATTGAAACCATAGGTATTGTTAAATCCTTACAAAAGCAAGGTAGCAACCTGACTATCCAGATTGAATCGTCTATTTCTAAAGATTTAAAGATTGATCAAAGTGTATCACACAATGGAGTATGTCTGACTGTAGAAGATATGGAGTGGGATATTCATACCGTTACTGCCGTACAGGAAACCATTGAACGAAGTAATCTTGGGAACTTACAGATTGGAGATCGCATCAATCTAGAAAGAAGCCTGAAAGTGGATGATCGCATTGATGGTCATTTTGTGCAAGGTCATGTAGACACGGTAGCTAAATGTCTGAGTATTGAAGATTTGGATGGCAGCCGATATTATACTTTTGGATTTCAACCTATTGACGAAGTAGTTTTGGTGGATAAAGGCTCCATCAGCGTGAATGGTGTCAGTCTAACCATCATAAAACCCGGCAATAATCAATTTAAAGTGGCTATCATTCCCTTTACATTTGAACATACCAATTTTAGTGATTTGCAAAAGGGCTCTGTCGTAAATATCGAGTTTGACATTCTTGGCAAATACTTCGCCCGCTTTTTTAAAGGCTTTCGCCAGAAACTTAAGAATAATTAATCACGGATGTAATTGAGCACCTGAGTCCAGAGTAATTCGTACGGTAGAATTTCCCATTCTGAATAAATGTTGTTTTCTCTTTTGCTGATTTCCTTAAATAAATTTTCTGTCGCTCGCTTAACACGTGGATATTTAAAACTACGCCCTTCCAGCAGGATCAACATTTTTGTGAAATAGTTTTCACGCTTATGTTCGTTTTTGTCCAAATACCTGAATCGATAAATTCGCAAAGGCTCGCTTCTGTCTATAATAGCATCGAATCGTTTGTTCATCAACAACCATATGATTTGCAAAATTACGATAGCCGTATTGGCTCCTGCTTTATCTTTAGAAAAAGTGGGAACTTCATTCATAAAACGCATTAAGCGGAAATTACGTAAACCCATGGCTTCAGTTTCTTCCATGATATGCCCCTCAGATTGCAGTATATAATGTAAGTAGGCCTCGTTAATTTTCCACTTCTCTTGTGTGATTTCCGGTTGATTACTAAAGCGTTTGTCATGGGTCACTTTTACAAATATTTCCAGTGCCTTGTAATAATTTTCTGTGTGCATCAGCAAGCGAAAATAAGTTTCATTGAAAATCATCCAATTATTAGTGCCTTCTCTGAAATATCTCAAGGTTTTTCCATAACTGCCAATACTGTTATTATAATCTCTTATATTCAGATAAGCTTCCATTTTAATCATTAGAAAAATAGACAATCTTACATTGGGCTTAATAATCGGGTGGTTTTCGAAGTAATCCTCTGCCCGCTCACAAATTTCAATGATTTTATGATGATCACGCTGTATCAGAGCATAATGGTACTCAGTTAGAAAACTAAAATATTTTATACTAAAGTGGGATGTTCTTTTGGCAATTTCAATAGATTCACTTACCTCTTGTTTCAACTCATCAGTCAAAACCTCCGGCTTGGGCGTTTTAGCTAAGAAATGATATGCAATATTGTAATAAATCTGTTCAATTTTTATTGTTTGATTTAAGGTAGCGAGTTCGGATCTAAGCAACTTGCTTGATTCAGTAAATCTTCTGGCATTCCGGGAAACTATATAATGAGAGATAAGATCATTCAATAGTAATACAGACAGTCGGGAGAAATCATATTTCAGACAAAGGGCAAGAGTTGTTTTAGCCAATTTTTCAAAATTATTTCTGGCACCATTACTTAAGAAAATTCTGCACAAGGCATAATTTTTATGAGCGTTGTAGTAGGCTTTATGATATTCTGAAAAGGAAGTATCATTAGCATCAAGATAGAAGATATTGTTGATTAATTTGCGATTAAATCTGGATTTTAGCTGTCTGTAAGCCGAATTTTTTGGATGGTTTTGGTATAAGTCAAAGGCAGCATCTTCATCTGTATTATAATCTCCATTCGCGATACCATTATAGTACTTTCCAAAAAGGGAATTCTCATCTTTAAATGTTGATTCCTCAAGAATATCAACTTTCTGGATTTTTTTGCGTGTCACAATTCTGACTAATTCCTGCAAATATTTCATGTCAATATCGTTGTAAATAGTTGAATATCACGTCAAGTGGCAATTAACAATAATAGAAAAGGCTTGATTTACCATGTCACAAAAAGGTGAATTTAGCTATATTTTATGAAGTATAGGAGGTATATTTTTGATGTTGATGAATGAATCCATTTAATGAATCAACAAAAAAATGCCCATTTTGTAGGAATAATCGGACATAATTAATCATTTTCTTGTCACAAAAACGAGAAAAACCGAAAAACCAAGTACCCCTAATAGCTTGATAAACAGGCTATTGAAAATTTAGACTTATTTTCGAACGGGTTTTCCCATGTCACAAAAGCCGTATTTCTGTACAATATGCATGTGTTGCTGTGTCATACCTTTAGGTTTGTAAAAATTACACACTTAACCTTTTGTTCACCTAAAACACGTAATCATGGGAATTTTATTAGCAATCTTAATGAACTTTGGAATCTTCACAGGTAATGCAAATGTGCAAACCTATTCAGCAAACAATGATGGTAATCCTGTCCATATTAATACGGCCGGAAATGCCGATTTGGGAATCATCGTTGATGTCAACGAATTATAATACAGACACCCAAAGAAAGATTAGTTAAACAAAAAACTTACAATCCATTGCCTTATGGGGCAATGGATTTTTTGTTGATGCGGATCGAATTTAAGCAGCTTTCAGATTTTGCAGTTTTGATTTGGTCAGGTGTTGCTCAGCGTATTTTTTATCAATTTGTAGCTTTTTAACGTCATTCTTTGAAGGATAATCAAACATGGCATCTGTCATAATTATTTCACAAATTGAACGTAAGCCGCGTGCACCCAACTTAAATTCCATCGCTTTTTCTATCATAAAATCGAGCACTTCGTTCGTGAAGCTCAATTCAATACCTTCATACTGCATCAGTTTCTTATACTGTTTGATCAGGGCATTTTTCGGTTTTATAAGTATCGACTTCAGCATATGCTTATCCAGTGGTTTTAAGAAGGTTAAAACTGGTAAACGACCAATCAATTCAGGGATAAGGCCAAACTGGCGGATATCCATCGGGCTGATGTATTGAAGCAGGTTCTCTTTATCAATTACTTCTTCTTCATTTTGTTTTTTACTGTATCCAATCAGTTGTGTTTTCATTCTGCGGCCAATAATTTTTTCAATTCCATCAAAGGCACCGCCACAAATAAACAGTATGTTTTGCGTGTTGACTTTTACCATTTTTTGTTCAGGATGTTTTCTGCCGCCTTGCGGTGGAACTTGCACGTCAGTACCTTCCAGCATTTTAAGTAAGGATTGTTGCACACCTTCTCCTGAAACATCACGAGTTATAGACGGATTGCTACTTTTACGGGCAATTTTGTCCAGTTCGTCAATATAGACTATACCCCTTTCAGCTGCTTTTACATCATAATTGCTCACTTGCAATAGCCGGGTCAAAATGCTTTCAACATCTTCTCCAACATAGCCGGCTTCGGTAAAAACAGTGGCATCAACAATAGTGAATGGCACATTAAGGAAGCGTGCGATGGTTCGGGCCAACAGTGTTTTTCCAGTACCGGTTTCGCCCACCATCATAATATTTGATTTTTCTATTTCAACATCATCGTTTATACTTTGCTGCAATCTTTTATAGTGATTATATACAGCAACCGAGATTACTTTTTTAGCTTCTTCCTGACCAATAACATACTCATCAAGAAATGCTTTCATTTCTATTGGCTTCATGACGCTTGTCATTTTGAAGTCTGAGTCAGAAGAATGATATTGAAGTTCTTCCTGAATAATCAGTTCAGCTTGATTTACACAATTTTCACAGATATGCCCATCAATACCGGCAATCAGAATCTGAACTTCATCTTTTCCTTTACCACAAAAAGAACATTTTTGATCAGGTGATTTTGCCATTATTTTTTAGTGTTGTTAGTTAATACTTCATCTATCATGCCGTAGGCTTTGGCCTCGCCAGCAATCATCCAATAGTCGCGATCAGCGTCTTTTTCAATTTTACTTAGTTTCTGACCGCTATGGTCGCTAAGGATATTATACAATTCACTTTTTATCTTAGATATTTCGCGATAAGTAATTTCGATATCGCTTGCCTGGCCTTGTGCACCTCCTAAAGGTTGATGAATCATGACCCGGCTATGTGTTAATCCGGTCCTTTTTCCTTTGGTACCTGCTACAAGCAATACAGCAGCCATCGATGCGGCCATACCAGTACATATTGTAGCTACGTCAGGATTAATATATTGCATAGTATCGTAAATTCCAAGACCTGCATACACCATACCGCCCGGGCTGTTGATATATATTTGGATATCGCGTTTTGCATCGGTTGATTCGAGGAATAATAATTGAGCTTGTATGATGTTGGCCACATAATCATCAATAGCTGTTCCCATGAAGATGATACGATCCATCATGAGTCTTGAAAAAACATCCAGAGGCGTAACATTAAGCTGCCGTTCTTCAATAATGTAGGGGGTCATACCTTTTATTGAACCATAAACAGAGTCGATATATTTTTCTGTATGCATACTGGCAAGACCTTTACTTTTTGCATATTCTTGAAAATCATTTTTCTTCATGCTGATACTTGTTTTACATTAAGTTAAGTAATACTAAATCTTGTAGGAATTGTTACCTAATTATTATCCAGCTCTTGGAATTGTTTGTAGCTTATTTTCTTCGGTTTAAATGTCAATATTCCTTTTAAGTACTCAAACAATTGGACATCCCGCAAACTTTCGTAGGTTTTGGTAACATGTTCTTCATTATGCATCAATTGATTCGCAATTTGATTTAACTGTTCTACTGCTTCCTGGGTATCGTCTTTAAAGCCATATTGAAGTTTTAGCAAATCTTTTGTTCTGTTTTCAACTTCTTTAGGTTCTATGCTGATATCTTGTTCTTTAACTATTTTATTGACGATAAGATTCCATTTAAGGTTGCGAATAAATGGCCCGAATTCCTTATCCATCTCATCATCACTCAGTGGTTCTTTTGCTGTTTCTTTAAGCCATTTTCTAAGAAAGCTTTCCGGCATTTCGATCATTGTCTCATTCAGCAACATCTTCACGATATCAGCATTCAGTTGAACTTCTATTTCATGTTTTAGCATGTGCTCGAGTTCTTCTTTTATTTTTTCACGAAATTCATCTTCTGTTTTTACATGATCTTCCCCGAATATCTTATTATACAATTCAGGTCCTGGCTGAATCGGTTTTGTTCTATTGATGCTAAGAATAGTCATGCGGAACTTAGATCCCATATCTTCCGGAATGATTTCAAGATTTAGTTTGGAAGACGCAATGGATTCCGGTGTACCTGCAAATGATTTGAATAAGTCCACATCCAGCGTATCTCCTTTTTTTAATCCAATCAACTTTTTTTGCTGCTTTTTTTCAATCAAGTCTTTCACAGGGAAAGCACTTTTTCCATTAATACCTTTTTCTTTGGTATTACCTGAATCATCTATCTCTGTCCATTCTACCTGGACCACATCTTGAGCTTCAACCTGTAGCACTTCCTCTGTATCACCATAACGAATACCAATTCGTTCAATTTCATCATTTACCATTTTGCCATCTACCGTTATTTCGTATTGGACAACTTTATTTTTTTGCTTTAACGCGGTAATTTCAAATTCAGGCTCTAAGCCCATTTCATAGGTAAAGTCATAGATTTTATCAGAATTAATGTCCAGTTCAAGCTTTGATTGATCCATTGGAAGCGGATCGCCAAGAATATGGATATCGTTTTCCTTCAGATAAGTTGTAATATTTTCATTGACGAGTTTGTTCAGTTCTTCAACCAGAATTTGCATACCGTACATTTTCTTGATGACCCCTTTTGGAACATGGCCTTGTCTGAAACCTGCAAGTGTTATTTTCTTCTTATAATCTTTAATATTATTTTCAACTTTTGGTGAATAATCTGACGCATGTAAGCTAACCGTCAGTTTCACATGATTTTTTGCTAGAGTGTCTTGTTTAATTTGCACAATGTTAGTTGTTGTAATTTAATTTATATCTAATAAGAATTTGTCTCTTTTTGATTTTGATAATCAAATGGTGCGGAAGGGGGGACTCGAACCCCCAAGCCCGAAGGCACCAGATCCTAAATCTGGCGCGTCTACCAATTTCGCCACATCCGCAAAAGGATTGCAAAAATACCAATTAATTAGCTTCTTATTTGACTTCTTGATAATCATTTTGGATGTTGGTATAAGCTGCGTATTGCATTCTTTAAATTACTAGTTTTGTTAAATAATAAGGACGATCTGGAACAGGCATGAGCAATAAAGATTTTGTTTATACAATTGATGCGGAACAGGAGCGTAAATTAATCCTGAAGGAATACCGTATTATGCTAAAAAAGGCTGGGGGACCTACCTTGTCAAAGTATGACAAAACTCAAATAAGAGCTGCATTCGAATTTGCATCAGATGCCCACAGTGAGGCGAGAAGAAAATCAGGAGAGCCTTACATCCTACACCCTTTATCTGTGGCGCAAATTGTTTCCGATATGGGATTAGGTACCACTTCAATAATATGTGCTTTGCTTCATGATGTGGTGGAGGATACTGAAATTACATTAGAAGATATTCAGCATCATTTCGATTCGAAAATTGCTGAAATTATTGATGGCCTGACAAAGATTTCATCTGTTTTTGATTTTAAAAACTCTTTTCAGGCAGAAAATTTCAGGAAACTCCTGCTCACCTTATCAAAAGATGTGAGGGTTATACTTATTAAACTTGCCGACCGCTTACATAATATGCGTACGCTCGATTCGATGTCGAGAAAAAATCAATTAAAAATTGCATCTGAAACGATGTATTTGTATGCTCCTTTGGCACATCGGTTAGGGCTTTATTCTATCAAAACTGAGCTGGAAGATCTTGCATTTAAATATACAGAGTCTGAGCTTTATAAATCAATTAGTGAGAATCTGGAGAAATATAAGCGAATCAGATCCCGATATGTCAATGAGATGATAAAACCCATTCGGAAAGAATTGGAGAAACAGCAATTTATATTCCGGATTGCCGGCCGAACCAAGTCTGTTTATTCTATTTCCAATAAAATGAAAAACAAAGGAGTAGGCTTTGATGAGGTTTATGATTTGTTTGCTGTGAGGATCGTTGTGGATGAAAAGCCAGCAAAAGAAAAGGCTGCCTGTTGGCGTATATATTCTATCGTAACGGATTTCTATCAACCCAATCCACAAAGACTTAGAGACTGGATTTCTATTCCTAAGGCCAATGGCTACGAATCACTTCACACAACCGTCATGGGGCCTAATGGTCACTGGGTAGAAGTTCAGATTCGCACAGAGAGAATGGATGAAATTGCCGAAAAAGGATATGCAGCTCACTGGAAATACAAAGAAGGTTCTGTAGATTCGGGACTAGATAACTGGCTGAGTAAGATTCGGGAAATGCTTAAGAGTCCTGAATCAAATGCTTTGAGTTTTTTAAATGACTTTAAACTCAACCTTTATTCTAAGGAAATCTACATTTTTACACCTAAAGGCGATTTAAAAATATTACCTAAAGAAGCTACAACTATTGATTTTGCCTACGAAATTCATACCGAGGTAGGCAACCACTGCATTGGAGCCAAAGTGAATAAAAAGCTTGTACCATTACACTATAAACTTAGTAATGGTGATCAGGTTGAAATTATTACATCTAAAAAACAAACACCAAGAGAAGATTGGTTGTCGTTTGCGGTTACAGGCAGAGCCCAGTCGAGAATAAAGCAAAAACTAAAAGCATTCAGGCGTGAAATAGCCATTGACGGGAAAGACATTTTGCAACGGAAATTCAAAACTTTGAAAATTGAATTTTCGGATGAAAACATTCAAGCACTAGTGCATTATTATAATTTAGCATCTTTCAACGAATTATTCTATCGCATTGCCGGCAAAAAGATAAATCTTAAAGAGCTTAAAGACCTGAGAAACGGTAATCGGATTGAAGTGCCCAAACCTGAGCAAAAAGAGGAAAACAAAATTGCAGATACTATTCGTGAAACCAAAAAACATAGTGATGAATTATTGATTTTTGGACAATCTGCCAATTTGATTAATTACCAGTTCGCTAATTGTTGCAATCCGATACCCGGTGATGATGTTTTTGGTTTTATCTCGGTAAATGGTTCAATCAATATTCATAGAACAAATTGCCCCAATGCCATACAAATGAATTCGAAATATGGCTACAGGGTAGTGAAAACACGATGGAGTTCGGAGGAAAAAATTGCTTTCCTAACGGGTCTTAAAATTACCGGCCTTGATGATGTAGGAGTTATTAACAAGATTACAAATGTTATTTCCGGAACCTTGCGTATCAATATCCAATCTATTTCGATTGAAACCACAGAAGGCATGTTCGAAGGGGTTATTAAAATTTTTGTGAAAGATAAGGTCCAACTTGATGTTCTTATTAATAATCTAAAAAAAATGAATGGCATCAATAGTGTGAATCGATTTGATGTGGAAGAATAGTAAACAAGTAATTTTTACAAATTGATATATTACCATTGTAAACAATGAAGCATCATACGAGCAGCCGTGAAATAGTAAAAGAGATTTTTGAAAATTATCTTGAAAATAATCAGCTGCGAAAAACAAATACACGCTTCTCAATATTAGACACAATTTATAAACATGAAGGTCATTTTGATGCCGATCAGCTTTTTCATATGCTTAAAATGAGCTCTGTGTCTGTCAGTAAAGCGACCATATATAATACGCTCGAAGTGCTTGAAACCTGTGGCTTAATAAAAAAGCATCTTTTTACAAACAGTCACGCAGTTTATGAGCCTTCCTATGGATTCAGTCAGCATGATCATCTTTTTTGTACAGATTGTAAAGAAATAATTGAATTTTGTGACCCAAGAATCCAACCTATACAAACAACTATCGGGAAATTGTTTAATTTTCAAATTGAAGAACGATCATTAACTTTGTATGGTACGTGCCAGAATCCGGCATGCACTAAACGTAATAGAAACGACAAAAATAAATAGCTGTATGGACTACAAACTAGAAAATATCAATGGTCTGAAGGTTTTGACTTTTTCAGGCAATATGCTTACAGGTACCGAAAACAACCCTATATTGTCTGAGGTCAAAGAATCGATTGATTCAGGTGAAAATCGCTTTATTATTAATTTAGGAGGTATAAAATTTATGAATAGCACCGGACTTAGTCTCCTTATTAATATTTTAACTAAATCACGCAAATCCGGAGGTGAAGTTGTGTTGGCCGATATTCCGGATGATTTAAATAAACTATTGGTGATGACCAAACTCAACTCAATATTCATCACTAAAGAATCGCAGGCTGCAGCCATTGAGTTTTTACAGCATCAATTCAGTTAATCAGACAATAAATAATTAGGGAGAATTTTCATGCAGGTTGATGTACTATTAGGCCTTCAATGGGGAGATGAAGGTAAAGGTAAAATTGTGGATGTACTCGCACCACATTATGATCTGATTGCTCGTTTTCAAGGGGGACCTAATGCTGGCCATACACTTGTTGTGGAAGGCCAAAAAATGGTATTGCACACCATTCCATCCGGAATCTTACATCCTGGTAAACAAACCTTGATTGGAAGTGGTGTTGTAATCGATCCACTTACTTTGGGTGCAGAAGTCAATGAATTGAAGCTTAGGGGAATCAGCGTAGCCGATAGATTAAAAGTAGCCAAAAAGGCACACTTAATCCTTCCTACCCACCGGATGCTGGATGCTGCATCTGAAGCAGCAAAAGGAAAAGAAAAAATTGGCTCTACCTTGCGAGGCATCGGACCGGCTTATATGGATAAAACCGGAAGAAACGGGCTCCGCGTTGGCGACATATATGCCGCAGATTTTGAGAAACGCTATCAACAACTCAAGGAAAAGCATCTTGATTTACTTCGATTGTATCAGGCTAATTTGAATCTTGAAGAATTTGAAAATGGTTGGATGGATGGTATTGAGGGCCTTCGTAAACTAGAAGCGGTTGATGATGCTTATTACGTACAGGAATTATTGAAAAATGGTAAAAGGATTTTAGCTGAAGGTGCACAAGGCAGCATGCTAGACATTGATTTTGGTACCTATCCTTATGTCACTTCCTCCAATACTGTAACGGCTGGTGTATTGACTGGTTTAGGCGTTTCCCCGAATCAAATTGGAGAAGTAATTGGAATCAGCAAAGCATATTGTACCCGCGTGGGTAGCGGACCATTCCCGACTGAATTACATGATGAAACTGGTGAGAAACTTAGGAAAGCAGGACATGAGTTCGGAGCAACAACAGGGAGACCCCGAAGATGTGGATGGATTGATTTACCTGCTCTACAATATGCCATTATGATTAATGGAGTAACTCAACTGGCGATTACAAAAATTGATGTTCTTGATGACTTTGACGAAATAAAAGCTTGTGTTGCTTATCATATCGGAAAGGTGGAGAGCAAACAAGTTCCTTATGATATGGGTGCCGAAAAAATTATTCCTATTCTTGAAGAATATCCGGGTTGGAAATCAACGCTTGAAGCTGTAAAGAAGGGAGAAGATTTTCCGGTAAAACTGGGACGCTTCCTGAAATTCCTGGAATCAAGGCTTGAGGTTCCTATTAAATATTTATCTACCGGTCCCGATAGAGAAGAGCTCGTTTTGCTTTAATACAGTAATCAGGCATCCAGCCGATAAATCATCCAACTCTCTACCTGTTGATTACTATCAACAAGAAATACTACTTGATTAAGCGGATAATGGATAAGTATGCCCTGGCTGGTATTTTGCATTTTATAATTATTTCCAAGTAATGACTTTAACTCATCAAAGGAACTACCTCTTTTGATTCCCCAGACACTTCCTTCATCAAAATCCTCACCACTCTTTTGCATGATTAAAGGGTGATTATCTCTTTCACCCATCCAATAGAATAATTTTGAGTGTGGATAATCTGAAACGTACAACATGCCATAAAATACGGGGATCGTTTTATAATTTTCTATGTTAAAATTCCCATAAAGATCAACCCCGTCCATATTACCGAATTGGGCCTCATGCACTTCATTATCCTCTCTTGATTTTGCAAAAAAACCGGGTTTCAGTTTATTTAATTTTCCACCTTTTATTATCTCAAGGTTTACGGAAGCCATCAGATTACCATTTTCTATTTCGGTTTCAAATAATTTTTGGGCAGATTTCTTATTGTCTTGTTGCACCAGGACAATTCCGAGCATGACTTTGGCATTTGATAAAGTATTGTCTTGATGTTTCTCATCTGCCAGGTTAATAGCCTCCTCTGCATAAAATTGCGCTTTGCGTAATTCACCTAATAAAGAATAGACACCCGCCATATTGGTTAAAGCGGTAGCATAGTCCGGATCAAAAGTATAAGCCTGCCTGAATTTTATAAGTGCTTTTTCAAGCAAAGCAACAGCCTCATCATTCACACCTTTGGTTGTGTAGCTTATCCTCGATTGCAGGTCAAGTTCGAAAGGGTAGGCAAAGGTTACTTTATTATTTCCAAGAGCTTTGATAGCTTGTTGAGCATAAACCACACCGAGGTTATTATACACTTCCCTGCTTTTTATACCACGTTTCAAAGTGAACTCTAATAGTTGAATGGCATCATCATATCGGCCGATGACCATAGCGAGATTACCAGCTTCGAATACCTGAACCAAGGTACTGACTAAGGAATCATTTAGCGATGCAATGGCCAGGCGCTCTTCTAAGCTTGGATAAGGTTTAATTGTATCGTATTCATACTGACCATTTTTATAACTTTTACGAATAGATTTTCCTTCTGGATTCCAGGGATATACTGCATAAAGAGCCTGTAGCAATGTGTCGCCAATTCCATGTGGGTTGAATCCGGCCATATAACAATATATACCTCCTTTCAAATCTGCTTGCGTCTCCCAATAGGGAAGTCGGCTCAGGGCCTTAACTGCTGTGTCAATTTCTCCGCTAACATCATTAAATCCGTAGGTAGAAACAAAAGTACTTCCCCATTGGTGACCAGAACTATAATGGGCTATTTCGTGTCCTAAGATATAAGCCAATGCATCGGTACCACGATCCCCAAACGACATACAGATTTCATAAACCTTTTCTTCGACATAAACGGTAAATTTCCCATGATCGTGGGCAATAAATGCTCCCCTGCTATTTGTGCTAATAAAGCGGACTTCTGGTGGGTCTTCATTTAAACCGGTTACCTGCCATAGCCGCATATAGGTTTCTTCTAACACTTCCCGGGCTGTTTTAGGAGCAGCACTAAGACTGAAAGCAGGTAAAAGAAGTAAAAGAAAAAGCAGTCGTTTCATGAATTATGAATTAATCTCCAAAGTATTTATTTATCAAATTTTTAAAGGCAGGCAATTCAATTAATGTTGCTAAATCCGGATCAGTATAAATCTGTGTTAAATTCGTATAACCCGCTTTAAAACTCTTTTCAATGGCATTAAGAGCATCCTTGAATTCTTCTTGAAGAGCCAATGCACAAGCCCGGTTATAGTAAATATTAACTTCATCGGCATCATCAGCTTTCAAGGCCTTTTTAAAGTATTTGTTTCCTCTCTCTTTATCTCCTGAAGCCCCATAAACGTACGCCATTTGATCATATACCCATGAATTGTACCGGTCACCATCGTCAAGTTTTTCCAATTGATCGAACCAGCTTTTTGCTTGCGGCAAATCTCCATTATTGTATAACGAGTTCATCCCTAGATAGACCAAAGCATCAATATTGTCAGGGTCAATTTTCAAAATACCAGTGAGTATTTCTGCGCTCTGTTTTCCCTGATCCAGCGCATATGCCCAATACCCCCAATCCACCATGGCGGAAAGAGAGTCTTTTGAATAAGCCACTTTCAGGCCCATTTGGTTGATGGATCCGGCTGTGTCATAGATCATTAAATAACTTGTTGCCAGACTATCGAAATAAGCAGCCGGATTTGCTGCAAATGTAATGAGGGACTGATAAGTGCCTATTTGCTCATTGTATAAACCGGCTTTGCCTTCAATTTTTGCAATCTGTTCATAAATATCTTCCGTATCCGGGCGTTTTGTTCTGGCCTTTTCAAGGTAGTAGAGCGATAAATTGTATTCTCCAATGTCTGCATAATGGAGGCCCATATTCCGGTTAGCGTAATAATGTGTTGAGTCAAGTGAAAGTGCATTCTGCAATGCCCATATTCTGGATACTGTGTCCATTAAATATTGATAATCAAGGGAAAGTAAATTGTAAATATCTGCATCAAGATTAAGCTCATCTTTACTGTCTACCGCCACTTCCAGAACATTTTTCGATCGGGTATACTCATCATGAATATAAAACATGTAGGCCAGGTTATAGATAGCATCTTCGGATCTGTAATCTCGTGATACAGATTCTATGTAATAATCTTTAGCAATTTCCACTGAATCCAAATCATCATAAATCATGGCTAGATAATAATATGGTTTTCCGGCAGCTGTATCAATTTCGTGAGCTTTTGAACAATAGTATAAAGCCAGATCATAGTCTTTCTTATCTTTATAAATATTTGACATACCAATCCAACCGCTTATATAGTTAGAATCGACCTTCACCGTTTTTTGATAATAGAACAATGCACTGTCGGCTTCATTTGTGAGGTCAAAGCTTAAGCCTAGATTGAATATGGGATAGGTCCATCTGGGAGCATATTTCAATGCATTACGATACAGCATTTTAGCCGAATCAATCTCGTCCAGATCGATATAAATGGAGCCCATTTCATTATAGACATGTGGGGCATGATCATCAAGTTCAAGCGATTTCTTATAAAAGCTGATAGCTTTACGGTATGCCTCTTTTTGGCTCACCATATAGGGTGAATACTCTTCGTACATACCGCTAAAGAAAAGTTCGCGGGCTTTGATGGAAGTATATAAAATATGATCCGGTCCGAGGAGATCAGCGGAAAGTTGCAGGTAATTTGCAATTTGCTTCACATCGTACACGTCCATTTTAAGGCTGTCTCCTTTCAGGTAACGATTTAAAAACAATTGAGACTGGTTCTGAAGTTTGGCGGCAAAATTTCTGGTGAGCAAACCATATATAGAGCTAATGCTAGTGTCTTGTTTCAAAAGATTGTAATAATAATATGCACAATCAGAGTCAGGTGTAGTTAGCCGTTCATCTTTCAAACTTTGTTTGAATAAGGTGTAATTTAATTTGGTAGTGGTGTCCGATTGTTCCAGAATTCTGTCTTCAAAACCTTTTGAATTCAGTTCAGTCATAGCCAGCATGATTCCGGTTTCTTCTTCTTTTTTAAGTTCAGCCAATATATCCGGATTCACTTCAGCCAGTATAAAATCAATGGGTCCATTTACGATTGGGTTTTGAGCTTCCGGGCTTACATCTTCCGGTACGTGATCTTCAAGGTAGCGTCTAATTTCTTTTACGCTTACTTTTCCGTCTGCATTCCCGTCAGCAAGTCCCATCAGACCTCTGACGAAATACCATGAAAAGACAGACCGTCCTCCTCCCCATTGCTCATCCTCATAGCTAAACTCGTTGGGTTGGCAAGATAGAATTTTGATTTCGTCTCCAAATTGTTGTTCCAAAGCAGCAGCGGCAATAGCGGTCCCGTTAATACTGTTTCCGGCCAAATTTCCTGAATGACAGGCATCGGTGACTAATACAACTTTAGCCCCGTTGGCTGAGAATGTTTTTACATAGGATTGCAAATAGGATATGTTGAAGGCACCTGCCATATACACCCCTTTGGGAGTATCATAGGTGAGCAGGAATCCATACTTATCATACGTGTCATCGTCATTATCGCCATGACCGGAAAAATAAATGAAGCAGTTATCACCCCGATGTAATTTGCTTTTCAGCCATCGTAATTCTTCTATCATATTGAAATTAGTCACATTCTCATTCAATAACACATGCACATGGTCATCATCGAGACTTCCTCCTGATGGCGAACGGAAGAATTCATACACAGCGAGGGCATCATCATCAGCATATTGTAAACTGTCAATCTCTAAATATTTGGCAATGCCAATGACGAGAGCGTATGTCTCACTTCCTACTTTTATGGGTTGACTCCTTAGCGAAGTGGAAGCCAAAAGCAGGAGAGATGCAAGCAAGTAGTGTAAAGGTTTCATAAACTTTAATTTATGGATGAATGTGCATTGGCGCATTCAGTAAAGAAGATATCATTTGATTAAGCCTTCCATATACCGAGTTCTAGGTATATTCTTAAAAAAGCTCCACAGATATCTGCGGAGCTTTTTGTATGTCTATCGTAATTAATTCCTTGATTGAACACTTTTGGCTGCAATTGTTTCGCGTGCTTTGTCTGCTTCAGGATTAGAACCACTTGTATTCAGATCTTTAACATCCAGCGTGGCCACTGCCTCTTCTCCAAATCCTAACACAGCTTTTCCGGGTTGATAAATATCCATTTCCCAAATACCTGCTACCATATAATCTGCATGTACTTCAATTCCATAACCATCCTGGTATCCACGCCTGTATTCTCCAAAGAAATATTCGCCTGTTGGCCATACCATCTCTCCCATACCATCTTGAAGACCTCTGTCCCAGTTACCTTCGAATTTAATACCATCAGACCAGGTATACACGCCATATCCATGGCGGTATCCATCCTTGAAATACCCGGTATAAGATCCATTTTCATATCGAACGGTTCCATAACCATTGTTGCAATCACCTGATACGCATCCTGTCGGAGCAGCACCTAATGCCGGACGATGATTGTTGTCGCGGGTATTAAGTTTTGTGGCATCTTCTGTCATGGTTTTATCTCCAAAACCCATGGCATCCATATCTATATATTCCCCATCCACCCAAATGCCAGTATAATAACCTCCGATTTGATAGACCAGACCATATCCATTGGCATAATCATCGTCAAATTCAACGATTAAAGATTGCCCACCGGTGAATGTCAGTTTCCCGAATCCCTGCTTTGTTCCGTTAATCCATGTACATGCCAATGCAGTGCCATCGTTAAAAAGATAATTTCCATATCCGTCCCGGTATCCATTTTTAAATGTACCGGTATATGATCCATTGTCATAAACATAGGTACCATAACCATTCTCACAATTTCCGCTGGTACATCCATTGTTACCATTGTCGTTTGAAACACTGTAGGTTACTGAATTATCATTTTCCCAATAGCCAAATGATTGAGAGCTATTATAAATAGTCATGGCATATCCATGTCTCAAGTTATTTTTCCATTGGCCGGAATAACTATATCCATCGCTCCATTCGTAGATTCCATAACCATCAAAAGCAGATGCATCCCAATGACCTTCATAGGTGTCGCCATTGTCAAATTTGAAAATTCCCCAACCATTATCGCAATCACCGGTTATACAACCTGTGGTCGGGAGATCATCATGAAACAGTTCAAAAGTCCAGGCATCGGTGCAGATACTGTTCATGTCTTCATATTTTATCCAGAAGTATCCACCATCACCAAATTCCGTTGACCATGAATTCATTACTTGAAACGAACCACCATTTACATTGTCATCATATCCAACCACGCACATGGCATGACCATTAAAGTCACCATTTTCATTTTTGCAGGCACTTTCCAAATCCAGTTTTTCCGCTGCAGTAGGTTCCCAGATGCCGGTTCCTATGAGGGAAAAAATTGAGTTGGGTAAATAAGTACCGATTACAACCGGTTGTCCGGCAGCAAGTGCTTCTTTCATCGGTGATGATTTGTCTATGTTTGTCGTGAAGAAATCATCCCAAAGAAAAGTTTCAGGATAATCAAACAATCGATTGAATGATTTCACACGGTACATTTTCGCCATAGAAACAGCCGTTTCATCCGGATTATATCCACAATCGCTGCTGCCTAAGAATAGCTTTTTACAGCCTTGATTTCTAAATACTGTTAAAGCATCATAGATGTTTGATCCCATCTGGCAGCTTTCATCTTCAGGCAATTTAATCTGGGCATAAGTGAAATAGGGGTCGAAGGCCGAAGCTGTGATTATATCGGTATTCGTTTCGCCCAGATACCTTGCCCAGGCTATGGTCATGGCTGCATAGGACGTTGACCAGCCTACACAAGTTCCGTACATACCCTGATCTGCAATTAATGGCGCGTACATTTTTAATGAATAGGAAGATGGTAAATCACCAAATCCCATGGATGAAAGATTGGCTAAGGGAGCTTGATTATATTTATGCAAATCAAAGTTAGCCCCTAGCGAAAAAATCTGTGCTTGAGAGTTTACGGTGAAAGCTAGCAAGAGCATTAATAAAGTTTTAATCTTTTTCATAAGTGATATTGTTTAGCTAGTGAAAATAAAAATTAATTCCTAATTTCCCATAATGATCACGTAAACAGGCCTTTTCTACATACCGAGTACTCGGTATTTTTTTTTCTGACTACATTAGGATTCTGATTATTGGCTTATTCTAAATTCATGTTAAAGATTGGTACTTTTGAAATGTTGAACCATTATTCCATTTTAATCATCTAAGCATGAAAAAATGTATCTCGCTATTCATTGGATTACTCTTCATTACTTTAAACATAGCATCTGCTCAAAAGAAAAATCAGAAACAAGATGATTATTACCTGAAAGATGCAAATCTTAGCGGCTTATCATTCCG
Organism: uncultured Chitinophagales bacterium; assembly: GCA_964413685.1. Lineage (GTDB taxonomy): Bacteria > Bacteroidota > Bacteroidia > Chitinophagales > S012-47 > JAJRWN01. The sequence goes on along the minus strand of CAYPSW010000004.1, from coordinate 21,722 downwards.
CAGCATTGGTCCGGCTCTCACTTCAGGAAGGATTGCAGATATTGCGGTTAACCCTACTAATCCGGCTGAGTATTATATCGGTTCAGCATCGGGTGGCCTTTGGAAAACCAAGAACCATGGAACTACTTTCAATCCGATTTTCGATCAACAGGGTTCTTATTCCATAGGATGTATTACACTAGATCCTTCCAATCCTCATACTGTTTGGGTTGGCACTGGTGAAAATAACGGGCAACGATCTGTACCTTATGGAGATGGCATTTACCGGAGTGATGACGGAGGTAAAACCTGGGAAAATATGGGTTTGAAAAACTCAGAGCATATTGGTAAAATAGTTATTGATCCGGAAAACAGCGAGCTTGTATATGCGGCTGCACAAGGCCCTTTATGGAGTTCGGGTGGAGATCGAGGATTATATAAATCAACCGACAGAGGCAAGCATTGGCTTAAGGTGTTGGAAATTAGCGCCAATACCGGTGTTAATGATGTCGTGATGGATCCCCGGGATCATAATGTCTTGTATGCATCAGCCTGGCAAAGAGAACGGAAGGTATTTACTTTCATTAGTGGCGGTCCTGAATCAGCCATCTATAAATCGAAAGATGCCGGTGCTCATTGGAATAAGCTTGACAACGGCATTCCGGGTGGAGATATCGGGCGAATTGGTTTGGCCATTTCACCGGCCGATCCTGATTATGTATATGCGATTATTGATGGTACCGATCAGACTGCCGGTTTCTATCGCTCAACAGATCGGGGCGCCAGTTGGGAAAAGCGCAATAGTTATCATACCAGTGGAAATTACTATCAGGAGATATATTGTCATCCTTTCGATAAGAACAAAGTGTATTCAATGAATACCTGGGCTATGTTTACAGAAGATGGTGGTAAATCTTTTAAGCGGGTAGGAGAGCCAAACAAACATGTTGATAATCACTGTATGTGGATAGACCCAAAGAATACCGATCATTTTCTGATGGGTTGTGACGGGGGCGTGTACGAAACCTGGGATAATGCTCAAAATTGGCAATTCAAAGCCAACCTACCGGTTACACAATTTTATAAAGTAGCAACAGATAACGATTTTCCTTTTTACAATGTGTATGGAGGTACACAGGATAATGCCAGTTTGGGAGGTCCTTCACGTACAAGCAACAGCGCAGGTATTATGAATTCTGATTGGTATAATACAGTTTTTGGCGATGGTTTTGAAACCCAGATTGATCCGCAAGATCCAGATATCGTTTATTCGCAATGGCAGTATGGAGGCCTGGTAAGGCACGACCGGAAGAGTGGTGAGAATATTGGTATCAAGCCTTTGGAACAACCCGGTGAGCCTGCCTTGCGATGGAATTGGGATGCTCCTTTATTAATTAGTCCGCATGCTCACACCCGATTATATTTTGCCGCCAATAAGCTTTTTAAAAGCGATGACCGTGGCAATACCTGGACTGCCATCAGCGATGATCTTACCCGACAGCTTGACAGAAATAAAATGAAAGTAATGGGAAGGGTTTGGAGTATGGACGCTGTTGAGAAAAATAGATCTACTTCTATTTATGGGCAATGTGTTTCAATGTCAGAATCTCCTCTGAAAGAAGGGTTAATCTATGTGGGTACAGATGACGGACTTATACAGGTAAGCGAAGACGGAGGCCAGCACTGGCGCAAAATTGAATCTTTTCCGGGGATTCCCGACTTAACATATGTAAACTACTTATTTGCTTCCCGCTTTGATGTCAATACGGTTTTTGCTGTATTTAATAATCATAAAAACGGGGATTTTAAACCGTATATCCTGAAAAGCACTGACCGGGGTAAAACCTGGAATCATATTGAAGCTACCTTACCGGAACGCGGATCTGTATATTGTTTTGCGCAGGATTATGTGGATGCCAAGCTATTGTTTTGCGGTACCGAATTTGGTGTTTATTTCAGCAATGACGGTGGGCTGCATTGGCTTCCGTTGAAAGCCGGTTTGCCTACGATCGCCATCTATGATATGGATATTCAACAACGCGAAAACGATCTGGTGCTTGCCTCTTTTGGCCGTGGTTTTTATATCCTTGATGATTATAGTCCGCTCAGGAGCATGAACAAAGAAAATCTGGATCAGGATGCATTTATTTTTCCAGTAAAAGATGCCTGGATCTTCCAGCCAAAACGCACACTTGGATTATCAGGGAAAGCTTTTCAGGGAGCATCATTCTTTGCAACGCCAAATCCGGATGTAGGTGCAGTTATTACATATTATTTGAAGGAAGACATCAAAACTGCCCGACAACAAAGACAGATTGAAGAGCAGAAAATAGCTAAGGAAGGTGGCGATGTAGATTATCCGACTTTTGACGCTATTCGGACCGAAGACATGGAAGAAGCACCTTTTTTACTCTTTACCATAAAAGACGCCAGTGGGAATGTGGTTAGGCGCATAAAAAAACCGGCTGCTGCAGGAATCCATCGCATGACCTGGGATTTTCGCTATCCTTCACCCAGTCCGGTTTCTTTGCAATCGGGTGAGGTGGATATTTTTGCCGATGAAGATGCCGGATATCCGGTGGTGCCGGGTACTTATTCTGTGAGTATGGCCAAAAGTGTTGATGGCATAATTACCGATCTGGCCGGTCCGGTTTCTTTTGTCGTGAAACCCTTGGGGATGAATAAACTGGCTGCTACTGATCAGGATGCTTTGCTCGCTTTTAATCAGAAAACAGCAGACTTATTCAGAGCAGTACAGGGAGCCAATAGCTACCTGGCTGATACCAAGCATCAATTGCAATTGATGAAAGCGGCTATCAGCAACACACCGGACATAGATATCAGGCTGAGTGAAGAAATCCGTGACATTGAATCGCAACTTGCAGGCCTGCGCATAAAACTACAGGGAGATGCCAGCATTGCAAGAGAACAATTTGAAGTTCCGTCTTCTATAACTGACCGGATCTCAGATGTAGTTTATAATCTTTGGTACACGAGCGGAGCACCTACTAATAGTATGAAAGATAATTTGAAATTTGCGGGCAAGGCTTTCGCTAATGTATTAACCGAATTAAAGAGAATTGATACGCACATCAACCGGATACGGGCTGATCTTGAGAAATCAGGAGCACCCTGGACACCCGGCCAATTGCCTGGATGGGATGGAAATTAAATCGTATCGGTTCATCCGGTACAAGTAGATTCAAACATTCCGGATACTTTGAGAAAAGGTATGGAAGCATCATTTTCCATCTTGTGACTATATTAATAAAAATAACTTCATTTACTGGTCACAAAATCAATGTTTTTCTAAAAAATAAATCACATAACGCACTCATTATCAGCCCCCCCCTCCCTAAAATATAGACTATTTTAATGCATAAAACGGGGTCAAGGAACGTGTAATAAAGCTATTGATGTTACAGTAACCTCAAAAGAAGGATGCCTTGTACATATCGTTGGGGACTTATCTTACGGACTATGGCCACCCGCTATTGATGGTTTTAGCGGAACTGTTACAATTAGTGGTAGCTATCCATGTCCTAACGTAACTTTGCATTTTAGCATGGTTTCACAAGGAAGCGCGTTGACTGCAACTTTGAACAACACAAACCCTTGTATAGTTTCTAGTGTTAATTGGTCAGGGAGTAATACACAAGTTGTTAATATTCTTAATGAATCAGTGGTTAACGATGCTTTGATTGAACAGTTAAGAACTATTTGTCCGTAATTTAGACCAATGTTCTATTTGAAGAAACAATTAACTATTTACTTATTGCTAACTTTAATCTTTACCGTTCAAACCGGAAAGCTTTATGCACAGGCTATGTATGCAGAATACCACGTTGCGATGCATCGGGTAGTACCATTATCCGAAGACAGCCCTTTTTATGGATTAATTGATATTCCGGTTGAGATAGAATTAAAATATATGGTTTCAGCTGATGCAAATTACCTTTATGTTAAAGGAAAGACTTTAAGTGTCAGTACTCCGGATTCCGTCACAGCTCATGGTTCAGACTCTACAATCATCATTGACCGTAAATCTGGAATTATATATTTCCCGGACGAAAAACAATACAAAAGGATCGTTGAATATGAACTGATAGGCAATAGTCTTAAAGACAGTTGTTTTGTTGGAAAGGTATCAGGTTTTGATGATACTTTTTTGGTAACAACTTGTCCTGGTATCCCGGTCATTATATCTCCTGGAATTCTGTTCGGGAATTTGAAAAACGGAATTCAAAAAGTAGAGGCACCAAACTATAACATTACCTTATCAAAATTCAATACCATTCCCGACATCCTTGATTTCAGTTCATATTTTCAACACATTGACCCCGATACCATCAAAGCGGAATACCGGTTTTTTGAATAATTTTTAAAGTTCTAAACATTGTCATGATAACTGGCATTGAATGATATCAAACGCACACCTCTCAGTTCGTTTGAAACCAGGTCAGTTTCTGAGCGTAATAATTTTATTACCTTCATCTTTTCCTGTTAACCTTCAGAAACCTATGATCAGCCGTTTTCTACCTCTTTTATTTACACTATCTTTTTCTTTCAATTCTTTCGCTCAAATTACTGTCGGCCCTTCTGAGTTTTATAAAGTCGGTCAAGTATCTCCCTTCCGTATCGCTTATTTGTGGAATGGCAATCCCGGACCAGCAGGCAACAATGTTGTGTATAATTTTCTCAATGCTTATATAGCTTCAAAAGATACCATTCGCTATTGGGATATGCAAGCATCGGCTTTTTCACCCCATGTACCCGGAAGTCAGATTTACAGAGATCTTGGGGGGAACCCCCGTTTTTTATCGGCTTATACTAAAGATGCTAATGCATTGTGGCAGAGTGCCACTATTGTAATCGGGAATTTTGGTGCCGGTTGGGACACACTTTATGGAATCAATGATCTTGCCGGGCGTGATACGATTTTATCAAATGCCTATCAATACGGGCACGTTGAAACAGAACACAGCAAAGTAGATATTCCGGTTATCCCGGGTGTTTTTGCCCGCTTCCGTACAAAGCGTGATATTCAGGTGGATGGTGCCGGCTTATTATATACGCCCATGGGCTCATTTGATAGCGTACTTCGGGTGAATATATGGACTTATCGGGCAGATAGCATTTTTGTGAATGGAAATTTAGATAATGCATCCTACGATACTACGCATGATTATTGGTTTATAGCTAAAGGTTTTCGAATTCCTGCAGCCATTATACATATGAATCAGAATGAAAAAATATGGTATATGGAATTAGCAGAAGTACCTTTTTATATCTACGGTTGCACGGATACTAGCTCGCTAAATTATAACCCCCTAGCCACCTGGGATGATGGCTCTTGTAAATACTGTGATCCTTTAGTTTTTTCGGTTTCTGCTGATACCACAGTTTGTGCCGGAGCATCGGTAACACTGCGAGTCCTTGGTGGTAATCGCTGGAAATGGTCAACAGGCGATACCACCCAAAGCATCACCGTTTTGGCTGATTCTACCCGGACCTACGGTGTTTATGTAAGTGCTCAGGCTGATTGCTGGAAACTGGCAAATATTAAGGTAACTGCTTTACAATCGCCTATTGCTGATTTCTGGGTTGATAAGTCAAATGCTACCCCTTTTGATACCATTCAATTTATCAATCTATCAACCGATGCTACTGATTATTTATGGGACTTCGATGATCCGATTAACGGTACTTCTGTTTTATCAAATCCTAAGCATTATTATGGTGTACCGGGTATAAAGCATGTAAAACTTCTTGCTTCTAATGATTGTGGAAGCGATACTTTAAGTACCTATTTATTCCTGACTACCGGTCTTGAAGAATCCATAGTACAAGCCATTAATGCACATGTATTTCCTAATCCCGGAAGCAAAGAATTGAAAATCGAATTTTCAAGTACTGAAGCATCTCCAGCATCCATTGCTATCTACGATATCAGCGGACATTTACTACATACCCGATTTATTGAGACACTGGCTTTCCAAAAAGTCGTTGATTTAAGTGCTGAAATTGTTGATTTGCCTACGGGGATTTATGCAATCATTATCGAACAATCAGGGATGAAATATCCATTGAAATGGGTTAAAAATTAAATTATCAGGGATGAAGAAACTCATACTCATTGCAGTTTTATTATTGTTAGTAAACCTTGGATTTGCTCAACTGAAAATCAATGAAGTTTGCTCGCGTAATGCCAATACTGCATCTGATGAGGATGGCGATCATCCAGATTGGATAGAAATATATAACCAGGGAAGTTCAACGGTAAATTTGTTGGATTATATGTTGAGTGATGATCCGGCTAAGCCCTCAAAATGGTCATTCCCCTCATATGATCTGGCACCTCAGAAATATGTAACCATTTTCGCTTCAGGCAAGGATAAAACCTCCACGATCGACCATTGGGGATCGGTTGTTCAAGCTGAGATGGTCTGGCGCTATTTTCTTCCAACAACATCCATTGGTACAAATTGGACCAAAGCAAGCTATAATGATGTTTCATGGCCATCAGGAACCGGAGGCTGGGGCTATGGTGACGGAGATGATAATACCGTCTTGCCAAATCCTACTGTTACGGTATATGTCCGTATGCCTTTTATTGTGATGGATACAGCCGTAATTGGCTCTGCATTTCTGCATATGGATTATGACGATGGTTTTGTGATGTATTTGAATGGAAAGGAATTAACCAGAGCTAATATCGGTATCACCGGCCAGCCCCCTGCTGTAGAAGACCTGGCTTATGAAGAACATGAAGCATTGATGTATCAGGGCATGACACCGGAAGGGTTTTTTATTTCTGAAAAAGATCTGAAACAGGCTATTACAAATGGGATAAATATATTGGCAGTCGAGGTCCATAATAACGACAGCCTCTCAGACGATATGACCTGTAGACCATATCTTACATTTGCAATAAAGGATAATTCGACATTTTATATCAATCCTCCAGCATGGTTTAATGCAGGAAATAGCTGGATGCATACCAATTTCAAATTATCTGGTGCTGGCGAAACTGTGCTGATTAGTGATCCGCTTAATGTTGTTCTTGATTCTTTAAGCTATCCATATACCCAACTGGATAATTCTTTCGGTCGGCAAAATGATGGTATGGCTAACACATTTATCTTTTCTCAGCCAACACCAAACAAAACCAATAATAATTCGAGTGCTTACAGCGGATATATCTCAGAACCAATTTTTACATTATCCCCCGGATTCTATCCATCGACACAGACTTTATCTTTATTGCCCGGTACTGTCGGTTCTGATATTCATTTTACCACAAACGGAACAAAGCCTGATATAAATTCACCCATCTATTCAAGTTCATTATCTGTTGACTCAACCATGGTAGTTAGAGCAAGAGCCTATGCCCTTAATTTATTGCCGAGCGAAGTTATCACAAATACCTATTTTATTGATGAATATTCTACGCTGCCATCAATATCCATCAGCACAGCACCGGGATATTTTTTCGATTGGGATACCGGTATTTATGTTGCAGGACCCAATGCTAAGCCACAGGTACCTCATTTTGGAGCTAATTATTGGCAAGACTGGGAAGTACCCATTCACATGGAATATTTCGCTCCAAACGGACAGCAACAGTTTGAGCAGGATCTGGGCTGCAAGATTAATGGAGGCTGGAGCCGCTCACACGATCAGAAATCACTGCGGATACTTGCTCGCAGTGAATATGGAAAATCGACTATCGATTATCAATTATTCCCGGACAAGCCAATTTATAGTTTTAAAAGATTCCTTTTACGGAACTCAGGTAACGAAACAAATGTGGTTCATTTCCGCGATGGGCTGGAACAAAAAAATGTGCAGTTCGAAACGAATAACGAGATTCAGGATTATAAACCGGCAGTTGTTTACATCAACGGAGCTTATTGGGGTGTTTATAATATGCGGGAGAAAATCAGTCGTTTCTATCTGGCCGAAAATCATCCGGGAGTAAATCCTGACAAAGTAAATCTTTTGCAATTCAGTGGCTACGTGATAGAGGGAAATAACACTGGTTTCCTTTCAATGTACGATTTTATCACTACAAATAATATGGCGGTCTCAGCCAATTATAATCTGGTCAACCAAGTATTGGACATTGAAAACTTTTGCGACCATTTCATCACCGAGACGTATTATGTAAATCATGATTGGCCACAAAACAATATTAAATATTGGCAGGATCCGGTTTCGAATTCAAAATGGCGATACATTCTGACTGACCTTGATTTTGGACTGGGATTAGCGGGTACCTTCTCAGAAAACGACCTACATCGGGCAAGAATTGCCACGAATAACTATCATTCAAAAATGTTCAATTCATTACTCAGTAATATTGACTTTAGAAATTACTTCATCAACCGCTATGCTGATTTAATGAATACCATTTTTACCCCTCAGCATTTAACAGAAAAGGCCTTCGCTTTCCGCGATACCATTTACCCTGAAATGCCCAAGCATTTTGCCAGATGGTATAGCAATATGAATACCTGGTTGAATTATAATATCGGAATCCGTTTGATAGATTTTATTCATTACAGGCCACAGTATGCACGTGCTTATATTCAGCAGGAATTTGGCTTGGCAAAACAGGTCCCTATCACGTTAAATGTTTATCCTGAAGGAGCCGGCACTATTCAAATCAATACGATTGAGCCTGATAGTTTCCCTTGGGGTGGCATCTACTACGATGGCGTACCCATTACTATTAGCGCGCGACCTAATCCGGGGTATGAATTTTCATTTTGGGAATCAGGAATTTTGATTCCCGGTCAGGATACGAATAAGTCTATCACACTTAATCTGGATACTACTGATTATTTTACGGCTTACTTTTATGGTTCACCGGACAGTGCCGGTATTGCATTCAGCGAAATCAATTATAATTCAGGGTTGAATTACCAAGGAGCTGACTGGGTGGAGATACATAATTATGGCAGTGTTGACATTGATATATCCGGTTGGATATTTAAAGATAGCAATGATCTACACCAATTTATTTTACCTCCAGCAACCATGCTGAAGAAAAATCAATATCTGGTGCTAGCTAAAGATACGGCTCAATTCAGAGCGGCATACCCTGCAGTTAACAATATTGTCGGTCCTTTCAGCTTCGGGCTGAGTAGTGCGGGAGAAGATTTACGATTGTTTGATGAAAGAGGAAATATGCAGGCTGAAGCTTCTTATTTGGTAAGTCCTCCCTGGCCACTTTTGCCAAATGGACAGGGTTCAACATTAGAGCGGATTGATTTTTACAACAATCCAAACAATTCCGGATCCTGGTTCAGCGGATGTGAGGGGGGAAGTCCCGGAGAAGCATTTATACCTTGCTATACAGCTATTGGTCTGCATCCGGATGATCAGAGTTCGATGCACCTAAGCAATTATCCAAATCCATTCAGTGATCAATCTACCTTGTCATTTGTACTTGATCAGGGGCAGGATGTAAAAATTGAATTGTTTGATATCTACGGTCAAAAAGTTGATGACATTTTACATGCTTATCTGCCCCCCGGAACTCATTATTTCCCCATGAGAGCCGGACAATTATCGCCAGGGATTTATTATTGCCGGGTAAAAGCAGGAAACCAAATTTCGACTAGAGCTGTTCAAATCCTAAAGCATTAATTATCTATGCCTGAGGAAAAGAAAGGCCTTTTTAACCTGTTTATTTTACTACTCTTTTTTGAATGGATCATCCCGGTCAATATGATGGCACAATCTGAAAAATATTATGAATTTATTGACAATCTTTATCAATACACAGTACCGATAATTAAGGCTGATTCGATTATTAATATTGACAATTATATAGTATTGGATGCCAGAGAAAAAAGGGAATTTGATGTTTCCCATTTGCCGGGAGCGATTTGGGTTGGTTACGAGGATTTCTCACTCGACAAGGTTGATAATATCAGTCATTCGTCACCCATTCTCATTTATTGTTCAGTCGGCTATCGAAGTGAGCGAATAGGTGAGCAGTTGCAGGAGGAGGGCTTTAGTCAGGTAAAAAATCTATATGGAGGTATCTTCGATTGGATTAATCTGCGCTTGCCCGTTGAGGGGCTTGATGGAGCACCCACTGATTCAATTCATGCCTATAACAAGGAATGGGGCTTTTGGCTCGAACAAGGAATAAAAGTTTACCAGTGAGCAAGAAAGAAATACTGCACTCAGTTAGAATCGATAAATGGTTATGGGCTATCAGGCTTTTTAAGTCTCGCTCGGCTGCTACTAAAGCATGCACGAATGGGAAAATTAAGATAAATGGCCAAAAAGTAAAACCTTCGAGAAGTATTACTGTTCAAACCGAAATCAACGTTAATTTAAAAACCAGAGAAATACGGGTTCGGGTGATAAAACTTTTGGTAAAACGGGTCAGTGCTGTGCAGGCTGCTATATGTTTTGAAATTATTTCAGAGTCGCTTAAAAGGTCATATCGGGGTTTAGATACTGCTTTCTATACCATGCCATCCCGGACACGAGGTTCAGGCAGACCTACTAAAAAAGAAAGGAGAAATCTGGATCTTGACAAAGATGCGATTTAAGCAGCATTTTCTTCTTTTCCTAACAGCCGGTAAACATCGGTAGGATTATCACACATAACCGCTTTTGAACCTTTAATAACAATCGGTGACCGGATAATGTCCGGATTATTGCATAATATATTGAGCCAACCCTCTTCATCAAAATTCCTGCCCCGGATATGTTCCTGATAATAAGGATGAGATTTATCCAGTAATTTTTTGGGTTCCAATTCTAACATATTCAACACCTGACGCCACATTGTGCTTGTAAACTTAGTTTTATGAAACTCTACATCTCTTACATGAGAGGCCAAACTATGGGCAAATGCCCTGGTTTTCTTGCCAACAGAAGTTCCCGGATTATAATACAGCAATACTTCTTGTTCCTGAGTTTTCATAATAATTGATTTAGGTGAAAGATGGGTCTCAATTCAATTGCGCAACGTAATATACGCTGAATTATCGAGCTATCCAAAAAAAATGGTGTTTAATTTGTCTCGCTTAATAACATTATTACGCAAGAGACTTTAATGCTAATGCATAAAAATGGAAAAAAGTTTAAACCAAAATGATACTAATCTGGTTGATAGCAGCATAAATGATGAATAGTCAAGTCACAAAATCGGAAACTAAGACAGCCATTATCTACCCGTTAATATTTGTAGCTATACTCTGGGTGATTCATTTTATTAGCTGGTATTGGGATATCGAAACATATCGCTTAGGGGTTTTTCCCCGCACTTTTGAAGGGCTTATAGGTATTTTTACATCACCTCTGATTCATGGAAGCTGGAATCATCTTTTTTCGAATACCCTGCCTTTACTGGTTCTGGGATTTGTTATTCTGTCCACCTATCCGCGGATCAGCAAGAGAGTTATACCCTGGATTTATTTTCTAACCGGGTTTTGGGTTTGGGCTGCTGCCCGGCCGGTTTACCATATCGGAGCCAGTGGTATTGTTTATGGCCTTGCCTCTTTTCTTTTTTTTATCGGAATTTTTCGAAGGGATAAAAAATCGATAGCAGTTGCTCTTTTTGTCGCTTTTCTTTATGGTAGTTTGATTTGGGGCATATTGCCTTTCTGGCCTGGTATTTCGTGGGAGTCTCACTTATTTGGAGCTGTCGCAGGTTTGCTTTCTGCATTGGTTTTTTATCCGATTAACAGACCAAAATCTTTTCTCCCGGAAGATGAACCAGACGATCCTAATCTGCCTTACTGGAATTATGAGATTGAAGGGAATGAGAAAAAACAAAAACCTTTCCCGAAGATGATAATCCGTTATCTATACAAACCAACCCGAAAAAACAATTCAGATCAGGATTAGTTGATTTATTCAACAATAATCGGGATGATTGCAGTATTGCTTTCAGATATAATCCTAATACAATATAATCCTGAAGGTATAACACATCGGTCCAGCGATAAAGTGAACTGACCGTTTTCATCGGTAGGCTGAACAGGAAATGACTGAACTAAAGCCCCGCTTGTATTTATCAATGCAATTTCCTGATTTAGTCCATTACCATGCGGTGATATTAAATGCATTGTGTTATGCACCGGATTTGGATAAATCTGCCAGTTTTCCGCTTTTGAATGCTGATTTATTCCGGAGGGTATAGTGTTCGTTTCATTCAGATAAGTAAGACTGTAAGGAATGATCTGCCCCAAGACTTCTTGTGCCAATACCTGAACCACTGGAACACCTTTATCTTTACTAATCCACTTATATTCCAACCGGGTACTTGCGTATCCGAATTTGATCGAATTGCTTGTAAGTGTGTCCTGCATTTCAAGGTGCGATACTACCCTAAGTACATCATAAGTTCCTTCCGGTGTTGTGAGTGTACCCCATCCATCCGTATAATTTATCCTCTTTTGGACTCTTGCGTAAGCTCCCATACTGGGGATATTAATAGCAAAATCAACATCGGAAGAATCAGCAGTATTGTATGTCAAGGGGAAAGTGTACAAAACATCGGGGTTATTATATTTAATGGGGATTTGGGCTCCAGAAATCGTAGCACCAAATCCTGAGATTTCATAATCACCTGAGTTAATCTTTAAATAATTGTAAACATCCTGAAGAGGTATTTGCCCCATAGTGTCAGGAAGATTTAACAATAAGGCATTATCCGATTGCCAAAAGGCAAAACTGTATATCAAACCAGTGCTTTGAACACTCACGTATTCATCCAGATAGTTGGAGCTACTAATTAAATTGCTGAAATCCCATTGCTGATTTGCTCCAGTTTGATTCAAATCAATGTTTAATATACTCGGACTTGTGTGATATCTGAACGTATCACCTGTGGCGGGCATGTCCGAACTATTGATAATAATCGGGCTTTGCGCAAACAAAGCACAGGCGAACAAGGATAATAATAAGAGTGTTAAAGATTTTCTCATTTTTCATTGTTAGATTAATCAATATTTCTTAACCAGGATAAAATTAAGCGAAATATGATAGCGAGCAGATTCACGAAAATAAAGAAAATGACCAGTACAATTAGCATGGCGCTTTCTTCATATTTCTCAAATGCAAAATGACCGGTTAATAAGCCGGTGATAATAAGCAGGACAATGCTTATGACGGTAAATACAGCAACAGATTGAAGAAAATAACTTTTCCAATGGTCTTTGAAAATACCCATCAGCGTATTTGCACTAATAAAAAATAGAATGGCTGTTGCAAAAGTTGACCATTCCAATTCATAGGTAGGCATAGCTACATGTAATATTAAAATCATTATTACAGTAACTGTAAAAATGCCGATTCCCTGCATTAAGGGGTTGATATTTTCTCTGCCAAATAGCATCTCCTTTTCGAATCCGAATGTACAAAGAAAATAGAATAAGAAGCGATTGCTCTATCGGATTTCAGCCTTGAGATTAAATCTATTCAGATGCTGCTTTAAAGATTCTAATGCTGTTTTTGAACCTGATTTTATAGAGCATGAACCTTTTAAGTGTGTCAGCATGGCACATTGTTCAGCCTGAAGGTAAGAATGATGACACAAATCCATAAGCACCTCAATGACGTGTTCAAAACTATTGACATCATCATTGAGCAGATATAAACTACTGACAGACCGGATAAAATCTGTCTGACCTGATGCTCTTTTATTTTTTTCCTTTCCGGAATGCATTAAAAAGTTATTTTGAAAACGCAGATCTAAAATAAGCAATTTTCCAATTTAGGTATAGAGCAGTAAATTTACTTGAAGGGCCGACTTTAGGACATTTACCTGCACGATTAATTTACTATACCTATGATTCATTTTTCGGGTGATGATGCTCAGTTGACGCTGATAGTCCGGGCTTTGAGCCCAAATCCTGTGCATCATATGGATGTATTGTCCTTGACTTCCGCCATGCCAGTTTTGATCTTGCCACAACTTAATATCCTGTACACAATCTTTCCAGGTACCATACACAGAATATTGCCTGAACGCGCCAATTCGCATGCTCGGGCGGCCATTAGGTACTCGCATCCCAACGAAATTGTTGGTTTTATGAAATAATGGACTGGAAAATTCCCAACCAGCCTCTAATATTGCTTGCGCCATCACAACATCCCAATGTTCAATATTGTTTGCAATCAATTCGTTTGCAAGATTATCGAGCGTGATTGGTTCCGGTTTAGGTACTTCAACTTGTAAAGGAACCTGAGTAAGTGCCAAAGAAAGAATCACAGCCATAATAGCCAGATGCGGTATTGTTTGAGCTGGATTTTGCATGATTTAAGTTTTACACCGATGTGATTTAGTAGCTTCTTCCTGGTTCAGCCATTTAAAACAACATAAACGATTAAAAGTTTCATTTTTGTATTTTAGTTTTAACAGAACTGGGGAAGGAAGCAGTAGGCTTTTTTCGGTAATCGTTTGATAATTAATTGAAAACCTGTTTAATTAATGCTGGCTCCTGGCTGTTTATAACTTTATGAAAACTAGTATTATGCGGTTCATTTTATACTTAATATTCTTCCCTGTTTTTGCTATTCAAGCGCAACATTGGCCAAAGGGTTATAAAAAGGTCATATCGGGTATAATGCAACAACAGGTATTGGATTGGAGTCGAGGCGATCCTGACGCTTTTATGCAAGCTTATTGGAAGAGCGATTCCTTGGTTTTTATTTCTTCTAGCGGTATTACTTATGGCTGGCAGAATATGCTTGACCGCTATAATAAATCATACCCGGATGCTGAAAGCATGGGGCAACTTCTATTTTCTGATCTTCATTTTAAACGCATGAATCCACGCACTGTGTGGGTAAGAGGGAATTGGCAACTTATAAGAAGTGAGGGAGATTTGAATGGCTATTTCACATTAATTTGGATGAAAAGACATGGCCGATGGGTAATAGTTGCAGATCATACTAGTTAAGCATTATTAATATCTGCCAAATAGACTTAATATTATTAAGGTATTCTGTCATAAATTCTGATTAGCCTCAATGGAATATGCTTTGATGTCCGCTTTGCACTAAAAGGAGAATAAATCATGAATTTCAACCAATATACTTTAAAAGCACAAGAGGCCATACAAAAGGCACAGGAAATTGCTTTTGGCCTGGAGCATCAGCAAATTGATACCATTCACATCTTAAAAGGTTTGTTAAGTCTTGATGAAAATGCTATTTCGCACTTACTGAAGAAGTTGAATGTTTCCATTCCAACATTGTCAAAGGCAATTGATGAAAAGATGAATACCTTGCCTAAGGTTAGCGGAGCTGAAGGCCAATATTTAAGTCAAAATGCTAATAAAGCCTTGCTTAAAGCCAATAAATATCTGAAAGACTTTGGCGATGAGTACGTCTCGGTTGAACATCTTGTTCTCGGCTTACTAGCTGCCGGAGACGACACAAGCAAACTCATGCTTGAGCAGGGCATAAATGAAAAAGATCTGAAAACAGCAATCAAAGATTTAAGAAATGGAGCAACAGTAACTGATCAGAATGCAGAGGCAGCATATCAGGCATTGGAAAAATATGCGCGCAATTTAAACGAACTGGCAAACAAAGGTAAACTGGATCCTGTAATTGGCAGGGATGAGGAAATCAGGCGGGTATTACATATTCTTTCGCGCAGAACAAAAAACAATCCCATTCTGGTAGGAGAGCCAGGGGTTGGTAAAACGGCAATTGCTGAAGGAATAGCTCATCGGATTGTGAATGGTGATGTACCCGAAAATTTAAAATCAAAAACCATTTATGCACTGGATATGGGTGCACTGATGGCTGGTGCAAAATATAGGGGTGAATTTGAAGAACGATTGAAAGCTGTTATAAAGGAAGTGACCAAAAGTGACGGACAAATCATCCTATTCATCGATGAAATTCATACACTTGTAGGTGCGGGTGCCACGGAAGGTGCCATGGATGCAGCTAATATTCTAAAGCCTGCTTTGGCACGGGGTGAGCTAAGAGCAGTAGGTGCCACTACGTTGAAGGAATATCAACGATATTTTGAGAAAGATAAAGCCCTGGAACGCAGATTCCAAAAGGTGATAATTGGTGAACCCGATGAAGAAAATGCTATCAGCATTTTACGGGGATTAAAGGAAAGATATGAAACTTATCATAAAGTTAGGATAAAGGATGAAGCTATTATTGCAGCGGTGAGACTATCGGAGCGCTATATTACCGATCGGTTTCTGCCTGATAAAGCCATTGACCTGATTGATGAATCGGCAGCAAAACTCAGACTTGAGATTAATTCACTGCCCGAGGAACTAGATGAATTAGAACGAAAAATCAGACAACTCGAAATCGAACGGGAAGCTATAAAACGAGAGAATGATGAAGCGAAATTGAAATCGCTTGGGCTACAGATTGCCAATTTCACCGAAGAACGTGATACACTGAAAGCTAAATGGCTGGAAGAAAAGTCCTTGGTTGATGAGATTCAGCGAGTCAAACAGCAAATTGAAGAATACAAAATGGAAGCAAAACAGGCTGAACGATATGGCGACCTTGGCCGGGTTGCGGAATTGCGCTATGGCAAATTGCAGGAAGCAAACGCCCAGTTGAAAAATGCAGAACTTAAATTGCAAAATATGGATGCTTCAGGTCGTTTGATGAAAGAGGAAGTAGATGCTGAAGATATAGCAGATATTGTGAGCAAGTGGACGGGTATTCCAGTGAATAAAATGCTGAAATCTGATCGACAGAAATTACTCAATCTCGAAGACCGATTGCATGAAAGGGTGATCGGTCAGGATGAAGCCATCCAAGCTGTAGCTGATGCCATCAGGCGGAGTAGGGCAGGTTTGCAAGACCCTAACCGGCCGATGGGCTCATTCATTTTTCTAGGACCAACCGGTGTTGGTAAAACGGAATTAGCTAAAGTATTAGCTGAATATCTCTTCGATGATGAACACGCCATGCTGCGTATTGATATGTCAGAATATCAGGAGCGTCATACGGTGTCACGATTGATCGGAGCTCCTCCCGGTTATGTTGGCTATGATGAAGGTGGACAACTTACAGAAGCCGTCAGAAGAAGGCCCTATTCGGTTATACTACTCGATGAAATTGAAAAAGCACATCCGGATGTATTTAATATCTTGTTGCAGGTGCTGGACGATGGCAGGCTTACAGACAACAAAGGGAGGGTAGCTAATTTTAAAAATTCTCTGATAATTATGACAAGTAATCTGGGGTCAGATATTATAATGAGTAATTTTGAAAATGCCTCAGAAGAAAATTTGAAACAGGTGCTGGCATCTACAAAAGATGAAATATTTGCTTTGTTGAGAAAAAGTCTCCGACCTGAATTTCTGAACCGGATTGATGAAATCCTTTTATTCAAACCTTTAATGCGTTCAGAGATTAGGGAGATTATTAACTTACAACTCAACATGCTGAACAAAAGGCTGGAAGCAAACGATATTCAGATCAAATGCACAAAATATTTGCTCAATTGGTTGGCAGAAGAAGGTTTTGATCCTCAATTTGGAGCAAGACCGCTGAAACGGGTTATTCAGAATCGACTGATTAATGCCTTGTCAAAAGACTTGATCAGTGGCAAAATAAAGAATCATAGTCATATTATCGCTGATGTAGTAGAAGGGAATGTCTTCTTCAAGATTAAAGATTTGTAAAGCCATACCATACGCAGGCTGCTCTCACGGGCAGCCTGTGTATGGTATGCTCAAACATGAATTAGCGATTTTCCAGTGCTTCTATCCTTTGCTCCAATAGTTCAATATAGGCCTGCTGCTCTTGAATGGCTTTTGTCAAAACAGGAATCATTCCCAAATAATTGACCGATTTGTATTCGATCCTTTCATTCTTTGTGCCGGGTAGCACACTGATTTCATCCTGAACCAATTCCGGAAATACCTGCTCTAATTCTTGTGCAATAAAACCATGCTGCAGACCTTTTGCAAAATGCATGGTAGCACCATCACCATCCTGAATAAACAAGTAATCGCTTGGCTTAACTTGCATTAGCTTAGCAAGCATATCCTCAGATTGCCTGATGTTTTGTTTAAATTTCCGGTCAGATGGATTGGAAAAGGTACCTGTTACCGTTACATTCCCATTAAAATATCCCGCAAAGCTTGCAGCACCTCCCGATGCATCAGCAAATACGCCATAGTTTACTCCTGCACCTCCTGAAACAATGCCTTGCAATCCCCTGTATGAGAAATTGCCTGTGGGTGAAACGGTCCCTTCCACACCAACATAACCTCCTTCAAAATAACCACCATATCCAAAGTTGTCAGCCGGTGCACTTAGTCCATAAATGGCTGATGCATCGTAATTAGAGCTTGAAGTAAATTCAGCTTGCAGTACATGTGTACCGGATGAAGGATAATCGTTTACAAATTGAGCGGTATATTGAGCCGAAGAATTGGTGGCATAGAGCTTAGTATTAGGATGAGCAGCTGTGGTACCAATTATCAAATTCTTGTTGCTACCATCAAAGAATGCGTATGGAACACCATTATTATTAAAATAACTTTTGCCACTACCAGGATCCAAGTAAAGGTTTCCCTGAGCAGATAAGTGCATATCTGTTCCACTCATAAAGATTCTGGATATTTTATCACTCATATAATAAGCGCCTCGGGAAAGAATATTTCCATCTACATCCAACTTTTGCAAGGGAAGACCTACTCCGATACCTACCTTACCTGCATTTTGCTCAATGCTCATTGCCACAAAGGGGGCTCCTGTTTTTTTAATAAAATCGAGATGACCATTTGTAGAAGAACTGATTGCCCATTCAAGGCCACCACCGGTATTTTTAAGTCCTATGGCTCCATCATAATATCCGGAGCCTGCAACTACAAGACCGGCATCCGGAGTAGCTATTCCTATTCCAAGATACCCTTCAATGTAATGCTGAGTACTACCCTCTAGATACAATCCCCATCTTGTACCAGAACCACTTGCTGATCCATAATACAAATATTTTGAGTCTGATTGGCTGCCACCGGTATAAGCTTTTACAGCATAATTTTTACCAACTGAACCCGCAGAATGAACTTCAAGGCCGATATTTGAATTGGAATTATTGCTAACTGTTGCATAATATCCCGTGTTACTGCTTCCTGTGGAGCTACCTGTTACAAAATTCTTGATACCATAAACAGGGCCTGTACCGTATCCTATTGTATTATTAAAAATTCCGGCAATGGCTTCATTCCCATCTGAACTGGTTAGAATACTTGCGCTGCTAGTTCCTATAAATGTACCGGGATAATTTGTTCCAATCTGATTTTGAACCATTAGAACATTATGGGCACTATCACTTGATAAAATAGACGTGTTTCCTGAGATATTTAATCTTGTATTTATTCCTGCTGCATTACCAATTCCAATATTTCCGGAGTAATACAATCCATATGATCCTTGTTGCCATAATTGAGGGGGAACTGCTGCACTACCCGTATCATCAAAGGCTGGTGCCCAGGTGCTACCTGTCCATTTAAGGACTTGACCTGTAGATGCACCTTGCTGGGCAATACTGAGTAAATTACTGCTTGTACCATTTCCGCTTAATGAAACATCATGTTCAACAACCTGATTTCCCCAATTATCACCTGTACCGCCACCAATATCATTTGCAGGTTCCCATGTAGCACTAAAACTATTCCATTTTAATACCTGACCATCAGCCGGAGCACCGGCAGATACTGCCCTTGATTGCAAACCGGAAACTACCGGATATGGATAAGTACCTGAAAGATCACCTCCTGCAGATGTGCCAATCATTATATCATCAGTAGCCGATGTATCACCGGTATTTGTAATCGTAGACCCATTGATACTGATGCCCTGTCCTGCCGTATATTGTACGGCATTAGCAGCTTCTTTGGCATATAAAGCATAGGGAACGCTCACTAATTGAGTTGTTCCCATGGATGTCATGCCACTTCCATCATCAATGCTGACCTCAAGGAAATAAGTGTTATTCCCCCAATCAAGTGTAGCAAGTGATGAAATGCTACCAATGGAGCTGGTGAACAAGCCGTAAGCATTTGTAGTAAGCGATTGTGTTTCGGTAAAAACAATGGAGCCTGTTGCCGTATTGCTGTGTATATCAAACTGAATGATAAGTGCCTGATTGGCAAGAACTGAACCTGCAGCATTACGCGCCACGGCTTGATAATTAATTTTTTCGGGTGTTTGTGCTTTAGACAATACCGATGAAAAAATAAGACTGATTACAAAAAGATAAAAGTACTTCATAACTGTTTTGAGCTTTGTGGAATAAAACGCTAATTTATACTGCCGATTTAATATTTACAATGACATTAATCCCCATAAAAAAAGTCCTGCCTATGCAGGACTTAAATTTTACAGGAGTAAGTTTAATATCGTATAAAAAATTAATTTTTACCTATTTCTTGTTCTAATAATTGAAGCCTGTTCTGCAAAATATCAAGTGTACTGGTAAGCTTTTCAATATTTTCGTTTTGTTGGTCAATAATTTTTTGTTGCTCTTGAGTAGCTTTAACCAACGGCATCACAAATTCGGAATAGCTAATGGAGTACAGTTCATCGGGGTTTTTGGGTACCTGGACCCCACTGAAATCATAACCGCTTTCTCTGGCTGCCTGCTCCACTTCCTGGGCGAGAAAGCCGGTCATTCTGATCTTTTCAATATCGTATTTGCCTTCCCATTCCGCATTATCCTTATCCGTTCCCTGGTATATCATTTCATTCTCGCGATGGATGTTCAGGTTATAGGTTACCGGGCGCAACTTTGTAATGAAGTCAAGTCCGGGCACATCATCCCTCACATTGTCTTTGATGCGTTCATCACTGTAAGTACCCCATGCTACCTGTCCTCCTATCCAACTTACGCTACTGTTCCCTATCTCAACCCGGTTACTGACATTGGAAACTCCACCTGCACTGTATCCAAGACTGGTAGTATTGCTTAAGGTACCCGTATTAAAATAAGCAGCCACTCCAATGGCGGTATTGTCACTTCCTGTGGTATTGTTATAAAGCGCCTGATCTCCGTTGGCAGTATTGTAATTTCCTGCGTCATTGTAATAAAGCGCAAAATTTCCGTTGGCGGTATTGTTGCCACCTGTGGTATTGTGAGCAAGCGCAGCATCTCCGTTGGCGGTATTTTTGCTACCGGTGGTATTGTTATAAAGCGCGTTAGCTCCGTTTGCGGTATTGAAATTTCCTGTGGTATTCAAAAGAAGCGCCTGATTTCCGTTGGCGGTATTGAAATTTCCTGTGGTATTATCACGAAGCGCGACATATCCGTTGGCGGTATTGGCACTTCCTGTGGTATTGGATAAAAGCGCGGAACCTCCGTTTGCGGTATTGTTGCCACCGGTGGTATTGGAATGAAGCGCGTTAGCTCCGTTTGCGGTATTGTTACTACCGCTGGTATTGGAATAAAGCGTGGAAGCTCCGTTTGCGGTATTGTAAGATCCGCTGGTATCGGAATAAAGCGCATACGCTCCGTTTGCGGTATTGTAAGTTCCGTTGGTATTGGAATAAAGCGTGGAAGCTCCGTTGGCGGTATTGTAACTTCCTGTTGTGTTGTAATAAAGCACAGTATTTCCGTTGGCGGTATTGTAATTTCCTGTGGTATTGTAATAAAGCGCATTAGTTCCACTGGCCGTATTGGATTTTCCTGTGGTGTTGTTAGTACCTGCACGATATCCCACAAAGACATTATAATTATTCGTCAGGTCATCATTAGCGCCTGCACC
>CAYPSW010000003.1:0-225422 GCA_964413685.1 uncultured Chitinophagales bacterium | reverse complement strand
CATGTAATCGGAAGAGATTATAGCATCGTTAGCAGATTGCGACACGGAACGGTATCTTTCTTCACTTTCCTTCAACCCTTCCTCCGCCTGCTTGCGATTGGTGATATCCACAAAATTCACAATAATTTTATCCAATTCATTATCGGAAAAAATAGGTTTGGCATTTACAACCACCCAGGTAATATAATCTCTCTCCTTTGTTTTTATTCCTACCAGATAGGAGTCGAGTTTTTGTTTTGTGGCAATTACCCGGCTGACAGGATAATCTTCAACTTTCATAATCGACAGGTCTTCATTTACAAAACTCCATGATGGATCAATCAGCTCTTTCCCTTGCATTTGCTCCTGTGTTAGTCCAAGTATATGAGAGGCTTTAGGATTACTGAATAATACACTGCCGTCACTGCTATGAACCACCATTCCCGCCTGAAGATTTTCTACCGTAAGTTTGTAATTCTCCTCACTTTCTTTTAGTGCCTTCTCTTTGCTGATTAATTGCTCATTACTTGCTTCGAGTTGTTGATTTGCCGCCCTTAATTGCTTTTCCGCTGCCCGGAGTTGTTGGTTGGTTGCTTTTATTTTTTCCTCTGCTTCCTTACGCTCGCTAACATCCTGCACGGCTCCAAACATCTTAAAGGGCACGTTATCCTTATATGAAACTGTAATGGTGGTTTGAACATGTATTACTTTGCCATCTTTACGCAGCAGGCGGTATTCGTTGGGCGTAAAACTGGTTTTACCCGATGCAATACATTCGTTAAGCCATGCCGTAATTCTTTCCAAATCATCGGGGTGGTGTATTTCAGCATTTACTTTATTGTAATCTATTTTTTCCGATTTATCGTAGCCCAACAGCTCATGTAAGCCATCCGACCAGGTGACATCTCCAGACTTAATGTCCCAGATAAAATTACCCATTTTGGCTATAAGTTCCGCTTCTTTAAGCCTCGTTTCAGTCTCCCGCAGCGCTTCCTCCGCCTGTTTGCGTTCGGTTTCGTTTCTGACCACCGCCAGTATTCTGTCGATGTTCCCTTTTTCATCTGCCAACGGCACAATTTGATAAAGCTGGTGTTGATTGTCGATAAACATCTCAAATTCCGCGGTTTCGCCATTAAAAGCTTTCTGATACATCGCTTTGATCTTAGGTGCGTTTTCGCCAAACACCTGTTCAACCGAAAGGCCGATGAACTGTTCGGGGTCAAGATTCCGATTTGAAAATTCCTGCCCGGAGGTGAAACCGATGGTAAAATCTTTTTCAATGATGGAAAGGTAAGAGTTGGGGTAGTTAGCGGCAATTTGGCGCAGCAGTAGTTCGCTATCCCGCAAGGCCTCCTCCGACTGTTTGCTCTCGGTGGTATCGTGAAAAAAGATAGACAGGCCCTTTTTGGATGGAAACACTCTGTTTTCAAACCAGCGATCCCATGGCTGATAATAGTCTTCAAAGTGAATCTCCTTTTGCGTTTCAACAGCTTTATAATAATTTTTATAAAATGGCTGCCCGATTCCTTCGGGAAACTCCGTCCAGATATTTTTTCCTACAAGGTCTTCAGGCTTTCTGCCAAACATTTCTCCGGCTTTTTTATTGACATAAGTATAATACCAGTTTTCATCTAATGAGACAAAGCCATCGCTCATATTTTCCAGCGTATCGATCAAGCTTTCCCTGAATTCAAAATTGCTTGCATCAAGTTGCTGGTTCGCAGCCTTTAGCCTATCTTCCTGCTCTTTACTTTTTTTGCGTAATTCGTCCAGTTCAGCAAGTAATTGTTCTTTGGTTTTATCGCTATCTTTATTCATAACTCATTCCTCCTGTATTACCGGAAATAAAATTAAATAATTCCACTTCGCTTTTATCTCCAAGCGTATAAGTAAGCCTTCCCGAATGCAAACACAGTTTTGCCATGCGTCTTTCGTATCCGCCCAGCGATGTTTGTTTTATGTGTAGCTTTTCCCGTTCAATAATTTTAAAGATACTAAAAATCAGGGTATCAGCTATTGTGTCGTTCTCCTTTCTCAGCACATTTGCCCCGCCAAGCAGGCAGATTTCGATGTTTGCTTGGTTGCTGCCTAGGCTTTTTAACGCATCCAATAAATTTGCTATCGCGTTTTCGGCATATTTGTTTTCCTCTGCCTTGCCTTTTGTTGGTGATTTGCCGGGAAGCATAATGTGGGCCATTCCCCCGGTTTTTGACGTTTTATCGTAAGCAATAACTGCCACACAAGAGCCTAATGGAGTTGAGCGAATCACTCCGTTTTTGGAGCCTGTGGCGAGGTGCCCTGTTGCTACAATCTGTTCTGTTTGCTTTCCGGGTATTTGTTTGGTTTGTGGCATGGTTTTAAAATTGCATTTAACGTTTGGCTAAACTGCGTTTCAATGCAGTTTAGGTTTTGTTGGCATTTCGTTTTTATCTTTTTCTGACAAAATGATTTTGGACAACTTGTTCCAGATAAATTTTTGAATCAACACATTCAAAATCTAATCTCTTTGGTAGCTCAGAAAATAATGGGATACCTCCGCCTAACAAATAGGGAATAGTTGTTATAGTCATTTCATCAATTAAATCTTCTTGTAGAAAACTTTGAATTGTTTTGCCTCCATCAATGTATAAACTATTACAAGCCCTTTTGTGAATATTATTTAGTATTTCCTGTAAGCTACCATGTACAATTTCTGCTTTGCCTTTATACTCTTCCGGGACATTCGTTAAGCTATTACTCAAGACAAAAACCGGCTTCTGGTAAGGCCAGTCCATGTCAAATCCACATACTGTTTCAAAAGTAATACGCCCCATGACAAGCGCGTCTATTTGAGAAAAGAACTCTCCATAGCCCATATCGTTATTATTAGGATTAGGTATTGAGTGTAACCAATCTATTCCTCCATTTTTATCGGCAATTTTCCCATCTAAACTAGTTGCTATAAATACTTTATTTTTCTTTTGCATACCCTATGTTCTCTAATGAATGCCAACGGCTGTATAAAGCGCAAGGGTCTTCATACACATAACATCCCTACGTTTTTACCTTGTTAATCAATTTCTTTCATTAGCCTGTCTGTGTTCGATAAGGCAACTTACCCGAAGTAGGTTTTCATTACACCCATTAAGTAAAACTAAGAAATAATTAATCGGGCACTATTTTTTATAGTAAGATAATATCCTTAAACCCAAAAGAAAGGATAGCAAATTATAATTCCGGACAGCGTGTTCTATTATCAATCTCTGTCAGCTGAAAAGGCCATCACATCCCCACTACTTCGCCATCCAGCGGCAGGCTAAACCAGACAGGTATATGCAGGTAATGAAAAATGGTTGGTACAATGTCAACGATTGCAGGTGCAGGCTGGATTTCTCCCGGGATGATTCTTTTACCGTTGAGGATCATCCATACGTAGCGCACTACATCAATATCATCTTTGCCGCCATGTCCGCTCATGGTGCCTCCGTGATCTGTCACCGAGATAATGAGCCAGTCTTCGGGATAGAGCGCTTCTCGTTGCCGCACCGCTGCAATCAGCTCTCCGGCAAAACGGTCTGATTGCTCCACTTTGCCTATATATTCCGGCACCGTTGGATCAAATCCTTTCAGATGGCCGATATGATCCACTTCGCCCAAATGCACAAAAACTACATCGGGATTGCAATCTTCTATGTAACGCACTGCAGCATTTGTCACCTGTTCATCATCTTTCACTCCTACCTTGACACTTGCCTCCGTAAGCACTTGGTTATTGAGGGCAATATAATGGGCAAAGGAGCCAAAATTGAGGCAGCCCCATACCTTCGTCAGTGTTTCAGTAAAAGGTGGATATTGGTCGTAATGCTTATTGTCGAAAGTATTAAAAGTCACCCCATGCTTGGCAGGCCATACCCCGCAAAGAATATCAGACCAGCCGGGAGCGCTCCAGGTAAACGGTCCGCGATCAACATGATAATGATAAGCCCCTCCGGCCGCCAGCGCATCCAAATTGGGTGTCTTGGCTTGCAAGAGCGCATCAGAGCGACAACCATCAATACCTATAATCAGCACTTTTTCAATAGTATCCTGAGGCAAAACAGTACGACTCTCGCAAGTGATGCAATCAATAGGATCGCTGCTGCAGGATGCCAGCAACATGCTGATGAATAATATGAAAGTAGTGGATTTAACGGGTGATTTCATAAGGCTTATAAAAGTCGATAAATTAATTGAAATGACTAGTGTTTATGTTGTGAAGCATAAAGTGCCATAGCAATGCTGCCGGCTATAGCGG
The DNA here is from genome assembly GCA_964413685.1 of uncultured Chitinophagales bacterium. GTDB lineage: Bacteria > Bacteroidota > Bacteroidia > Chitinophagales > S012-47 > JAJRWN01. The sequence goes on along the minus strand of CAYPSW010000003.1, from coordinate 221,170 downwards.
CATTCAGCGATTCGGCCGTAGCGGCCTCACTAGCTGAAGGAATCGTTAAACGGGCTTTGGATAGTTTCAAAACTGCCTCCGATACACCATGAGCCTCGTTGCCGGTCACCAGGATGCAATCTTCTGCCAGGGGGAAAGTAAAAATATCCTCCCCTTCAAGCATCATGCTGTAGACTGGAATATGCATCGTTTCGAGCCAGCTTGCGAGATCAAGATAATGTACATTTACTTTGCCTATAGATCCCATAGAAGCTTGTACCACCTTCGGATTATAAACGTCCACACAGTCGGTAGAGCAGAATATATCCCTAATGCCAAACCAGTCGGCTGTACGAATCAGGGCACCGAGATTGCCTGGGTTGCGCACCGAGTCAAGCGCAAGATAAAGACCCGAATAGCGTGTAGGCAAAACATCTTCAGGTATTTGAAAAATAGCCAATACTTCCTGAGCCTGCTCCATGCCACTAATTTGCTGCATTACTTTCTCCGGGATAATCAATAAGCGGTCTTTTGAAAAACCAGCCGGCATCTTCCATTCAGGTGTAGCATAAATACTATGAAGTAAAATCGGGCTGTTTAAAAGATCAACAATTGAGCGTGGCCCCTCTGCAACAAATAATCTATTTTGTTCACGGTATTTTTTTTGCCGAAGTTTGCGGATATATTTAATTTGAGCAGTAGAAAGCATGCAGCAAAATAAAGCAAATTCTTTCATCCTGGTATCGTTCCTGGTGCTATTGAGTGCTTGCAGTGCAACGCGTCATTTGAAAGCACCTGAATATCTACTGGTAGGCAACCACATTATCTGGACAGAAGGAATACCGAATGACAAGCGTGATCTCGAAAGCGATTTGCTGGACCTTACCCGACAGCAGCCCAATGAGAAAATCATGAATCTTGTCAGACTTCGAATGCGGATTTACAATGCAACCCGTGATACTTCTCACAGAATCAGCCGATGGATAAATAAAAAAACCGGTGAAGCACCGGTTATTTTTGATTCACTCTATGCGGTACAAAGCATCGAAGCCATGAAAAAATATCTGTACTACAAAGGATATTTCGATGCAGAAGTGGATTATAAAGTGCACTATCAGGGTAAAAAAGTGGGCATTGATTATCAGATAAAGCCTGGCCAATTGATTTATATCGATTCGGTTTTCTATGAAATGCCCGACTGGCATATTAACGAGATTGTACATTATGATTTTGAGAAACGGGAACTCAAAAATGCCAGAGCTTATGATATTGATTATTTACTGCATGAGCGGAAAAGGATAGAAACCCTGATGAAAAACAACGGCTATCTGAATTTCAAAAAGCAATATGTCTATTTCGAGATGGATACGCTGAATAAAAATGAAAAGCTTAGTGTTTTTGTAAAAATCAGACCACCCGAAAATGATTCAATTCACCGACTGTATTTCATCGACAGCATCATCATCTACCCTGAGGTGTTATCCGGGTCAGAAACAGTCAGACCCGAAAACTATACCCATTATAAGGGCTATTATTTTGCAAGCCAGCATTTGCCTTTCAATCCAAAACCAATCATCAATTCCATCTTTGCTAAAACGGGCGATCATTACTCACAGAGCCTGTATCAGAAAACCATACAAAGATTGTCTGAATTAGGACTGTTTCGCTTCGTGAACATCAGCTTCGAAAATGAAAGAGCTGATAGTTTGAATCGAATAGTCAATATGATCATTAAATTAAGCCCGGCAAAGAAACAAGCCTTCACAACTGAAGTGGAAGCCAATACCAGCTCTGATTATTTCCTCGGATCGCGATTAAGTCTGTCTTATCAAAATAAAAATCTGTTTCATCAGGCCGATCGCTTTATTGCTAATTTGAATGGCGGTGTTGAGACCTTGCTCGACAGCAATTTTATTTCCTTCAATACCCTCGACTTCAATACAGAAGCCAGCTTTTATTTTCCTATGTTTCTGTTACCTTTTCACATTACGACAGCCAAATCTTTTAACCCCAAAACACACATTACTGCCAGCTATAATTATTTCAGGCGTCTGCAATATTTCAACCTCAATTCGCTTACTTTATCCTATGGTTATTCATGGAATGAATCAGATTCAAAAACACATATTCTGAATCCTATTGACATCAACCTGACTCGCCTGGGACAGATTACGCAAAAATTTACCGAAATTCTTACCAATAATCCGCTGCTTGCAAAGAGTTTTCAGGAACAGTTGATTATTGGAAGTGACTATTCATTTATCTATCATAACACTGCCCCAAATCATCCCCGCTGGTCCTGGTATTTCAGGGGCAATCTGGATATTGCAGGAAATACCCTCAGAGCCGGAAATTTGCTGGCTAATCAATCCGTAAAAGACAGTATTTATCAGCTTTTCAACCGGCCATTTTCTCAGTATATCAAACCCGATGTTGAATTAAGACTGTACGCTTCAACATCAGATAACAGTGCTTTTATTTTCCGTTTGTTTATGGGTGCAGGTTTGTCCTTTGGTAATTCTCAGGTAATGCCTTATATCAGACAATATGTTGCCGGAGGATCGAACTCTTTACGGGCGTTCAGAATCAGAACCCTTGGACCCGGCTCTTTGCTCAGGGAAAGCGGTCAATCTGTGTTCCCTGATCAAAGCGGAGATATAAAATTGGAGACTAATCTGGAATATCGCTTTAAAATCACCGGCATCTTTCATGGTGCAATATTTTCTGATGCCGGTAATATCTGGATGCTGAGAGCAGATACGGCAAGTCCCGGTGCTGATTTTCAATTCAACCGGTTTTACAAAGAAATTGCACTCGGTACAGGTGCCGGATTACGCATGGACTTTTCTTTTTTTGTTCTTCGTTTTGATCTGGGTGTTCCGGTTTACGACCCCGGTTTGCCGGCCGGTCAGCGGATGCGCCTAAAAGGGATGAAGCCCTTCAATACAAGCTGGATAAAAAACAATATAGTGCTGAATCTGGCCATCGGCTATCCATTCTGATCCACACTTTCTATGGTAAAATCAGGGACAGTCTTTCCAATCAATCGAATGATCAGATAGAGCAAGCCGAAAGCCACCACAAAGTTCAGGTACCAGGGAAGTCCGACATAAACAAACAAAGTACCCACAAGCATGCTTACAAGACCAACTGTTAAGGCGTAGGGCAATTGAGTGCTTACATGGTCGATATGATTACAACTGCTGGCAAGCGAACTCATTACAGTGGTATCGGAAATAGGTGAGCAATGATCGCCAAAAACAGAACCTGCTAAAACAACTGCGGTCACATTGTACATCAGTTGCATAGATGTGTCGGTCGACAGGCCGGCCTGCTGGCTAAGTACCCAGGTTGTAGGCAAGGCAATGGGGTAAAGAATAGCCATGGTACTCCAACTCGAACCGGTTGAAAAACTAATCAGACTGGCTAAGAGGAAAATAATCAAGGGTAAGAGCAAAGGATGAACTGCACCACCGAGAGCTGAGCTTAGAAATTCGGCTGTATGCAAGCTTTCGGTAACGCTTGCCAGCGACCATGCCAGCACAAGAATGATGATAGCAGGCATCATAGTTTTAAAACCATCAACCATTGCTTCAATGCTGTTTCTAAAAGAAAGGGCTCGGCTAATTGCGGAAAGGCTGACCGCTACAATTACACCACTGAGCGAAGCCCATAGCAATGCCCTATATGAATCAGCCGCACCGATAGTCTCACTCAATTTTTGGAAGAATCCCTTATCCGAATACCACACCGTGCTATCGTAACCAGTGAAAGCAAGGCCACCGATAGTAAGCAAAATAACCGTTAAAATCGGGTAAAAAGCATTTTGCCAGCGATAAGAAATTCCGGGCACCGGATTAAGGGCCTTGAGTGAATTGTCAACGGGAGTATCTCCTAAATCAGCATGATGTGTCTCGTAAAGATTGCCTGATTTCCGGCTCCTTATTTCAGCATGGTACATCCCGCCAAAATCTCTTTTCATCCTGATCAGTAAATAGATAAAAACCAGAGTCAGGATAGGATAAAATGCATATTGCAGTGAATGAAAAAATATGGAATAAGCACTTTCATGAATACCAAGTGAAGTAGCTTGGGTGCCAATATAACCAAGCTCAGCCCCTATCCAGGTTGTGACAAAGGCAATGGCAGCTACCGGAGCAGCCGTGCTGTCAACCAGGTAAGCCAGTTTTTCGCGCGATACACGATAGCGGTCGGTCACAGGACGCATGGTGTTGCCTACGATAAGCGTATTGGCATAATCATCAAAAAAGATCGCAATACCCATCAACCAGGTAATGAGCTGGGCATTTCGGGCCGAATTGGCATATTTCGATAATCGTTGTACGATACCGGCCATGCCTCCATTTCGCGATATGATGGCAACCATCCCACCAATAAGCAAAGAAAAAATGACTACGGATAAATGACCTGTATCGGACAAAGCTCTGATGATATGCGTGTCGATAACATCGAAAAGTGAGCGAAAGAAGTAAAGTGGCCTGAACCCGTACAAAATAAATGAGCCAATCCAGATACCACCAAAAAGTGAAAAGACCACTTCTTTCAACAGTAAAGCCATCAGAATGGCAACCAAAGGAGGCAGTAAAGAAAGCCATTGCGGAATCCGGTTGGCAGTATAGGTTCCATCCTGGGCATGGAAAGCAAATAAATGGCTTTTCGAGTACTGTACTTTTTTAAAGCCCTTGTTCTCACCGGCTTCGAAGATGACATAACGAATGAGATAACTCGCTTCTATTTTATCGATGGGCAGAAAAGCCTGACCTGACATAAAATGAAGGCTCACGGTATCTACTCGGTTGATGATAAAAACATAATCACCGGCTATCCTGAGATCTTTCTCTCCTGATTCATTTAATGCGCTGATAAGTAAATTATTTCCATGGTCTTCTTCATTGATTGTAGCACTGAAATCATGAATTCTGAAAAGATCATCCCGAAAATTAAACTCGAAAGATTGATCCGTTTGTGCAAAAGAGAACAAATAAGAAAAAAGCAAAAAAGGAATAGCAAGTAATGGGCGAATTTGTCTCATAGACTGCAGCAATGAATTGAATGGCAAATGGCTAAAGTAAAAAATTGTCTGGGAATGAGAAACTGCCTGCAAAGCAGGTTTAAAAATTGTAATTTTGAAACATCACATTTTTATACAAAAGACGGATGAAGGTTTCAGGTATAAGTTTCTTGCTTGTCATGTTATGGCAGGGCTTTCTGCCTGCTCCGGCTCAACCTGTATTAACTCAATTTGACCATATCAGGGTCTTCGAAAATGGGAATCAACTCAGTCATCCCTGGAATGGCGGTTTCAATAATCCACAATTTTCTGCTGCCGATTTAAATAATGATGGTATTGAAGATTTGGTCGTTTTTGATGCCTCTGATAATCGATTCTATACTTATCTGAACGGAGGAAGCCTAGGGAAAGTAGATTATACTTTTGCACCGGAATATGCCCGTCAGTTCCCTTTAATGCACGATATCGTTTTACTCCGTGATTACAATTGCGATGGCATTAAGGATATGTTTGCCTACAGCAGTGCCGGCATCCAGGTTTGGAAAGCTTATTATAATGCACAAAATCAGTTATGTTTTCAGTTTATCAAATATCGCTTGACATATCCCGATCCGCCATGGGATGTTAATATTTATATCGATCCTGTTAACCTTCCTTCAATTGTAGATGTGGATGGAGATGGTGATCTGGATATTATTACTTTCGAACAATTCGGAGGTACAGTTGCCTATTTTCAAAACCAGTCAGAAGAAATGGGCTATGGCTGCGACAGTCTGCTTTTCATAAAGAAATCTAATTGCTGGGCCGAGTTTTGTGAATGCTCATCCTGGAATAATTATATCACGCTGAATTATTCAAATCCGGTCTGTTTCTATTTGCCTTTCAGCTCAGGTCAGGGAAAGGACTGGATTACCAATTGGAGTGAGGATACGCTGACACGCCATAGTGGCTCTACTATGACCTTGTTTGATCAGGATAAAGATGGCGATATGGAAGCATTGATTGGTGATGTGTCGTTTGATAATCTTGTTTATCTGCACAATAATAACATTGCTAATAAAGATAAAATGAATAGTGCCGATAGTGCCTTCCCTGTCTATAATTTACCGGTAGCCATGCCTGTTTTTCCGGCTGCTTATATCCTCGATGTAAACAATGATCAGAAAGAAGATATGCTGGTTTCTTCTTTCAATATCAACTATTGCCTGCTCGATCCTCTGATCGATACTTCCGCCAACGTAGAGAATGTGTTGTATTATAAAAATGTAAGCCCTGATTCAACTGATTTATTTCAATATGTGAACGATCGCTTTTTGATAGCGGGTGTTTTGGATATTGGAGAAAACCCTATGCCAGCCTTTTTTGATTATAATCAGGATGGGAAACCCGACCTTTTTGTAGGCGACTGTTACCGGTATGATCGCGAGGACACCCTCATTCGGGGTATAACTCTTTACGAGAATACCGGCAGCTTAGGTTCTCCTGAATTCCGCTTAGTAAGCCACGATTTTGGCGGATTTTCAGCCCTCGAAACCCGGGGGCTCTCCCCTTCTTTTGGCGATATGGACGGAGACGGAGATGCCGATATGCTTTGCGGAAATATTGACGGGTCTTTTGTTTACTTTGAGAATACAGCCGGTGCAGGCAATGTGGCTCAATTCAATTATGTCACATCATCTTATAAAAACCTGAGTGTTGGCGAATACAGCAATCCACAGATTGTAGATGTAGATCGTGATGGCCTGCCTGATATTATTTCCGGCAGCCGGCAGGGAACCGTTTTTTGGTGGCGTAATACCGGCACTGCAAGCAACCCGGATTTTACCCTCGAATCGAATTTCTGGGGAGCTGCCGATGTGCGTGACGGTAGTTTTTTTGGTTTCAGTGCACCGAGGCTCTACCCATACGGACCTAATCAGGAATACAATCTTTTTGTGGGCTCAGAGAAGGGAAAATTGTTTATGTATGATTCTATTGAAGGTAATCTGGGTGGAAATTTTCATTTAGTAAGTAATGCCCTGATTGACTCGCTCCTTACCTACCGTACAACGATTGATATTGCCGATATTAATAATGATGGTGATTTTGATTTGGTGCTTGGTTCCTTACGGGGAGGGCTCTCTATCCTGTCTTCAGGAGATACCCTTATGACTGCCTTGAAGCCTACTTTGCCTGAACCGGCTTTGATCAGCGTATTCCCAAACCCGGCAAAAAATTTGATTCAGGTAAACATTCCAAGAATATTCAGCCACGGAGCTGAAATCAGCATTTTCACCGGCACGGGACAGAAACTGCTGACTCAACATATCGGGGCAAACCAGCAAACACTGTCATTTTCTACACAATCACTTCCTGCAGGTTTATATATAATCAGAGTCGAAGATTTTGAACAATCCGGCAATACCCCGCTAATAATTCTGCCATAGCTCTAAATCTGGCTGCTTTTATTTATGGGTAAAAAATCATTTGCTATTCTTTTGTTTTATTTAGCTTTACCGTTATAGGGTATTTATAAACTTAAATCAGTAAAACAAAACGTATGAAAAAGTTATTCCTTCTTGTACTGTTTGCCTTTTCTGCAACAATGATTTGGGCACAGACCCCTCAAAGCATCAATTATCAGGCGGTGGCTCGCGATGCCGGTGGAAGCCTGTTAAGCAATCAAGCAATTAATGTTCGCTTCACGGTGCATGAAACATTTTCCACCGGAACTGTGGTTTATCAGGAGACTCAAGCTACCGCTACCAATAATTACGGCCTCTTCAGCCTCCATATTGGAGAAGGTAGCGTGGTCAGTGGTACCTTTTTAGGCATCCCATGGGGTAGCAATACCTGTTTCCTTCAGGTGGAAGTTGATGCTGGAAGCGGATACACCGATATGGGAACTGTCCAATTAGTGAGTGTTCCTTATGCCTTGTTTGCTAAAGAAGCCGCTAATGCTATTCAGTATTCTGCAGGTTCAGGTATTAGTATTAGTGCTAACACCATCAATAATACTGGTGACACGGATGCATCGGATGACATCACTAACAGCACCACGGCCGGAGGTGATTTATCGGGCACTTTTCCCAACCCTACCGTACAGGCCATACAAGGCAGGAATGTGGCATCAAGCACTCCCACAAGCGGACAGGTTTTAAAATGGAATGGTTCTGCATGGGTACCGGATAATGATATAGGCGGAGGTAATGGAGATAACTGGGGTACACAGGTTGTACAAAGTGATGTATCTGTATCAGGTACAGGAATCACAGGAAATGAATTAGGAATAGCTCAGCAGGGTGCTGCCAGCGGTCAGGTCTTGAAATGGAATGGAAGTGCCTGGCTACCCGCTATTGATAATAATACCACTTATGCAGCCGGAACAGGAATGAATTTAAGCGGAACTACCTTCAACAATACAGCTCCCGATCAGATCGTAGTATTGGCAGGTTCAGGAGCCACATCGGTTAGTGGTACCTACCCAAACTTCAGTATCAGCAGCACCGATAATAATACCACTTATTCAGCAGGAACAGGAATGAATTTAAGCGGAACTACCTTCAACAATACAGCTCCCGATCAGATCGTAGTATTGGCAGGTTCAGGAGCCACATCGGTTAGTGGTACCTACCCAAACTTCAGTATCAGCAGCACCGATAATAATACCACTTATTCAGCAGGAACAGGAATGACCCTGAGTGGTACCATTTTCAATGCCCAAAGCTCAACGGCCTTATGGAATGCCAATAAACTGCAAGGCAACAGCATGAGCAGTACGGCACCTGCCACAGGCGAAATCCTCAAATGGAATGGCTCTGTTTGGGCTCCTGCAACAGACTCCAGCATGGATAACGACTGGCTAATTTCGGGTAATACTGTTTATGTGGACAGCAGCAAAACAGTTGAAACGGGCTCCGGAACACAGCCCATGTTGTCGATGCATGCAGGCAATCTCGCTTTTCTGAATACAGGTAACTCAATTTTTATTGGTGAGGGGGCCGGCCAGGTAGATGATTTAACGAATAATGAAAATGTTTTTATTGGTCATCAATCCGGACATTTTAATAATAATGGGAATAGTAATGTGGCTACAGGATCAAGAGCACTATTTTCTAATACAAGCGGATATTCAAATTCTGCGTACGGAATGGACGCACTATATTCTAATACAACCGGTAATTTAAATGTGGCTTTGGGGAAGGCAGCGTTGTATTCCAATCAAGGGGGGAGTTTTAACCATGCTATCGGCTTCCGGGCACTCAATTCAAACACATCAGGCAACTTTAATATAGCAGTAGGGAATGATGCCATGTACAGTAGCACAACTGGCTATTTTAATATAGCTCTGGGAACGCAGGCACTGTATCGTAATACGAACGGGACTGGAAATGTTGGAATAGGTTATATGGTTCTTTATAATAATACCACAGGTCACCATAATGTGGCTACAGGATTAGAAGCACTAAATTCTAACACAACAGGTCACAGTAATGTGGCTATTGGAGTAAAAGCATTGCATAGTTCGTTAACAAAAAGCAATCTGGTGGCCATCGGAGATTCTGCCTTATACTATAATAGTTCCGGAGCCAGCAATACGGCTATAGGTTCGAAAGCTATGAAAGCAACAACTACGGGAGGCTACAATACGGCATTAGGCTTTGAATCTTTGTTTTCAAATACAGGGGGCACGGAGAACACGGCTGTTGGATATCAATCCCTATATTCGAATGTTGGGGCGGTATCGAATACAGCCATTGGAGCGTCAGCTTTATATTCTAATACCAGTGGTACTGCTAATACAGCGCTTGGAGAATTTGCATTGCACGATAATGGAACCGGTAGTTGGAATACAGGTGTAGGCATTTTTGCCCTTTACAAAAATAACGGAGGTGGGAATACTGCATCGGGTGTGTACGCGCTATATCAGAATACAAGTGGATCTTCAAACACGGCATTTGGTGGAGAAGCTTTATATTCTAACACCAGTGGATATTCGAATACGGCTATTGGTGCATCTGCTTTATACTCTAATACGATCCAAAGCAATCTGGTAGCCATTGGAGATTCTGCCTTATACAATAATACTTCCGGAGCCAGCAATACGGCTATAGGATCGAAAGCACTGTATTCAAACACATCTGCTACTGCGAATACCGCAATCGGTTATCAATCCTTGTATAGCAATACAACCGGTGTAGGTAATACAGCCAATGGATTTCGTGTACTGTACTCCAATATAAGCGGAAGCTATAATACAGCTGCCGGATGGAATTCATTATATACAAATTCCACCGGATTTGGTAATGTAGCTTATGGCAATTACAGCTTATACTCTAACACTTCGGGATACAATAACACGGCTGTCGGTAATACATCGCTTGGGCTAAATACTTCAGGCAGTTTTAATATTGCCATTGGGTACCGTACATTATTGAATAACACTACCAGGAGCAGTTTAATTGCCATTGGTGATTCGGCCTTATACAATAACGGCATCGGGGCAACTCAAACATATCAGGGAACCCAGAATACTGCTATCGGCTCGCGGGCTTTGCGTTATACTTCAACAGGCTATTCTAATTCAGGATTTGGCTATAGGGCGCTTTATCATAATACTACCGGATTTAAGAATACCGGCATTGGTATAACTCCCTTATTGGCCAATACTACAGGTTACCATAATACAGCAGTTGGTAATCGTCCCTTATATAAAAACACAAGCGGCCATCATAATGTAGCTATTGGCTCTGAAGTGATGTTTGAAAATACAAGTGGAATTCGTAATGTGGCTGTTGGCAATTATGCTTTAGATGCCAATACTACGGGCAGTTACAATACAGGTGTAGGCTATAGTGCTAACGGATACGCAGCAGCTTTAAGCAACTCAACCGGCCTTGGGTATAACACTAGTCCTACTGTTTCTAACCGGGTGTACATAGGGAACACCTCTGTTGGCTGGATAGGTGGGCAGGTTGCCTGGGCTACCTATTCGGATGCACGCGTAAAACAAAATGTTTTGGAAGATGTACATGGCTTAGACTTTATTCTCAATCTGAGGCCGGTGTCTTATCAATATGATATAGACAAAGAGCAATTACTTATGACCGGACAAGTGGACCAAAATGAGTGGGAGGGCAAATATGATATCGAAAAAATACGTTTTAGTGGTTTTATTGCTCAAGAGGTGGAACAAGCTGCCCTAAAATCAGGCTATAATTTTAGTGGTGTCCAGACACCTGTGAATAATAACACGCTATATACCCTCCGCTATGCAGAGTTTGTAGTGCCTTTAGTGAAAGGTATGCAGGAGCAGCAGGCTATCATTGACCAATTACAGGCAGACAAAACAGCCGATGAACAGCAAATCAATTTGCAGGAAGAACGTATTAAGCGCTTAGAAGAGCAAGTGGACTTATTGATACAATCGGTCAAGACTGAATAATACTATAAACAAAAGCCGGACAGATTGTCCGGCTCTTATTTCCTTTATTCCACTTAAACGTAATTATGCCAAAACATTCATTTTATCCAGTACAGCAAGTACTTCACGTACATGACCGGCACTGGTATTCATTAATTCCTTTTCAGCCGCATTCAAATCCAGTTCTATAATTTTTTCAATACCCTTACGGCCCAGCATAACCGGAACCCCCAGGTAGATGTCCTTAATGCCATATTCACCGCTTAACCAGGTACAAGCAGGTACAATTCGTTTTTCATCTTTCAAAATGGCTTCCACCATTTGAGCGGCTGCGGCACCCGGTGCATACCAGGCAGAAGTACCTAGCAGATTAACGATTTCTCCCCCACCTTTCTTTGTACGGTTCACAATAGCTTCCAATTTTTCTGCTTCAACTAATTCGGTGACAGGAATACCTGCAACGGTAGTATATCTAGGTAGCGGAACCATGGTATCGCCATGTCCACCCAGTAAAAGTGCCTGAATATCTTTAGGTGAACAACCGATTTCGCTGGCAAGGAAGGCCCGGTAACGGGCTGTATCCAATACCCCAGCCATGCCAAACACCCGGCTCGAATCAAATCCGCTCGTCATGTAAGCTGCATAGCTCATTACATCAAGCGGATTAGAAACTATAATGATGATGGTATCAGGAGAGTGCTTTATTACATTTTCGGTAACAGATTTAACAATTCCGGCATTAGTCGAAATCAAATCATCGCGACTCATACCCGGTTTACGGGGTATGCCGGAGGTAATCACTACTACATCTGATCCGGTCGTGGCCGTATAATCATTCGTAACACCTGTTACTTTGGTCGAAAAATAGTTGACGGAGGAAGTTTCCCAAAGATCAAGAGCCTTGCCTTCGGCAACACCTTCTTTGATATCGAGTAAAACAATTTCCTGTAAAAAATCTTTTTGTGCCAGGGTATCGGTGACTGTTGCACCTACGTGACCGGCTCCTACTACAGTTACTTTCATGTCTTTTTTATTTTCGAACAAATTTATGACACAATTCGTTTGTTTTTGATGAGATAAGTCATCATTTTCGGGATGTTTTAATCTTTCTTAATTTTGCCCCTGATTTCAAAATCATATTAAATGAAAAAATATACCCTTTCTTTCCTTTTTTTACTGATATCTGCCTCCTTATTTTCCCAATCAGATTTGCAACCGTCAAATTATTGCGGTACTACTGAACTAAGTCCTGTACAACAGGCATTTCTAAAAAATCTTCAATCGAAAAGTATTGATGCCACAGTTACAGATCGTGCTATTATCTACCTGCCTATTCAGGTTCATATTGTTGGCACTGATAACGGATCGGGTTATTACCGGGTGGAAGATTTATTCAATGCTATTTGCTCTTTGAATGTTCAATATCAGCCGGCTAATATTTACTGGTATCTTATGGGTGATATTGATTACATTAACAATACATCCTATTATGAGCATACTTTTCAGGTAGGCTCTCAAATGATGCAACAGAATAATGTATCCGGCCGGGTGAATGTTTATTTCGTATCAGATCCTGCCGGTAATTGTGGTTACTATTCTCCCAATCGCGATGCTGTTGCCATGGCAAAAAGTTGTGCTGGTCAGGGAAATACCACGCTGGCTCACGAGCTGGGACATTTCCTGAGTTTGCCTCATACCTTTTCAGGTTGGGAAGGTGGAACCCCTGCACCGGCTGATCAGGAAAGAGCGGATGGCTCAAACTGTCAATCTGCCGGTGACGGATTCTGCGATACAAAAGCCGATTATGTAGCCTATCGCTGGAATTGTCCCTATTCAGGCACAGCTCTGATTGATCCGGTAGGCGATACTGTTCATCCTGATGAGACACTTTACATGAGCTATTCATCCGATCATTGTCAGGATAAGTTCAGTACTGAGCAAAGATCAGCCATGCGCCAATATATTATGGCAGTTCATCAGGATCTGTTATATAATCCACCAGCTCCTTTTCAGGCATTGGATACCGTGCTGCTCGCCTCTCCTCTGAATAATGCCATTGATCAGCCGGCCAATTCTGTCCCCTTATCCTGGTCTGCTGTTCCCGGAGCTACGTCTTATCATGTGATTGCATCCCGTTTTAGCACTTTTGCCATTCCTGTGGTTGATCTGATTGTGTCTGATACCTTTTTGATAAGCGGACCTTTTGCAGAAGGACTTACCTATCGTTGGAAAGTGAAACCTTTGATGGCATCGAATACCTGTGCGCCCTATTCTGAAGTGTGGCGATTTACGGCAGGAGCCCCGAGTGGAATGGCTGATCATTCAAGCCCGGTGGCTATCAATTTATTTCCAAGTCCAATATCCAAATCGCAGCCGTTGCAGATTCAAATTTCAGGTTTTAACCTGGCAAATGCAAACATTAAGATTTATACTCTTTCCGGTCAGTTGCTGTACAATACAACACAGGATTTGCCAGATACAGGAAAACATTTCAGCATCGAATTAGCTCATATTACACCCGGGATTTATTTCCTGCAGGTGGAAGGAAACGAAGGTATTTATACCAGGAAATTTATTGTGACAGACTAAATTTTGATTTTCTTCTTCAGCAGCAATACTGACAGCCCGATCATGATCAGGAGTACGGATTGAATAAGCAGCCACCATTTGACTGAAGCGATAACAGATGCCAACAATACGCCCGCATCATTGGCACCTTCCCTTAACAATATAAGGTGAATCGTATTTTCTGCCCAATCAAGTAAAGAAGCCACCAAAGGAAGCCATGCAAAAAAAGGAAGCCTTTTAGGACGGATTTGCAAACGAGAACCTATACTGAATAAAACACCACTCAGAAATATACCATAGGCCACAGCATAGAAATAATCGATCCACATAGTGTGCTGAAATTGCCGGACCGCATCAGGCCCCCAGGCTTGCAGTATTTCATTAAAGTGATGTAATGAAAAAGCCAGTTGTAAATTAATGATACCCGGGCCTCCTGCCGGCACTTTAGAAAGGTTTTGGAGCCAATAAAAAAGTAAGGACGTCAATATTCCTGAAATAATCAGCACGGCTGATTTGGAAACAAATGCCAGTTTGTATTGTATATCCTTATCCGTCATGAAAATGATTGAAACCAGGGTAACTTTTCAGGAACCTTTACTGCCATCACGACTCCATAGTTTTTTCGTCCGAAAACCCATTGGCGATTAATAATAAGTTTCGCTATGACAGCCCACCAGAATATTTGATTAATCCGCCTGAAGCGCACCTTGAATCCATGTGATTGTAGCAATTTTATAATCAAATCATTATCCGCTTGCCCATTAATTGTTCCTGAATCATCTGGTCTTCCAGCTATCACCGTCAACGAAAGGCTTTTCGTGTTTTCCAATACATTCTTCATCCCGAGCAAAGTATGATATTCGGCCCCATTATTTGTAAGATTAATGTGCGAGATGTCATCCGGAGGTATATTCATTTCTTCCATCAGACTATCGAGGGTAGCTGTCTCCACTTCGAGATATTCATTGGTAAGTTCTACTGTCTGATCCATCGGAATATTATTCAGTTGATTCCAACTGGAACGGGCACCCAGACGCAATTTTGTTTTTGTTTTTTCAAAATAAGTCGCCTTTTGAACTAATCGGATATTGGCTGCCTTTTCCAATATCATCTGATGGGCGATTTTGTGGTTTTCTGGATCAGGATCAATACCTATGACCAGCCCGTCCGGTTTCACCCGATTCCATAATTCAAATAAATCGGAAGTAATGGGCGATGACATATCAAATCCCACCTGAATAGCGGTATCTCCTGCCTGAAGATTTGGAAATTTCAACCGGGCATCTATTTTAACAAAAATGGCAAAGAATATTTTTTTCAGTATCCGGATCATATGCTTTTGGGCTTACCCTGCATAAGCTTAATTTTACAAACTTCAGTGCTTGATGGCTCAATGGCAAAACGGGTATCTATTCTATATCCTACAACCCAAACTATTTTCTCTCCACAGCACAGCACGCTGATATTTTCTTTTTCCAGCGGGTCGAGTTTCAAATCGTTCAAATAATCGCTTATTTTTTTTCTGGCCTTTTTAGCAGGATTTGATTTTTTACCCAGACCGAAAGGATAGAAATAATCTCCGGCTTCCCAGGGTCTTACGATCATTGGAAAACTTAATTTCTGCAAATCCAAATTAGCTACTTCGGGCAATCGGCTGATTTTGTATGACGACTTGGTATGAGTAGATAATTTCAGCTTACAGGTATCACAAGCTACCGTACCTCGCGCTTCTTCAATCTGAATAATGGACGCTTTTTCAGGTGCTAACTCTGTAAGTATTAAAAAGCGCGGAGTACTCAACAAGCGATGCGTTTGGCTAAGCCATTGTTTTCCCTGCCCGAGTTTCTTCATCCATTGCAAAATCTCATCTATCCGGCCAGACGAAAATCCAAAAGGTCTGAGCAATTCAAACAAAACCGATCTTTTATATTTAAGAGGAGCCAATTTCCTAAGCAGAATATAATCAGCATTTCTCCGATGCTCTACATACTTTTTTTGCCAGGAATGGACTTGCTCAGAATAGATTTTATCAAGATCGTTGAAAATGCTGAAATTACTTCCCATAGCTGCGTGAAGATTTGGATTTAATTCTTTGAGCAATGGAATTAAGCGGGCTCTGATCTTATTGCGAGTAAAATGTTCATCCTTATTTGAGGCATCTTCCCTCCAACTCAGCCTATGTTTTTTTGCATAGTTCAAAATCTCAGCATGTGTAGCAAAGAGCAATGGACGGATGATGCTGTTCTTCTTCGGCATAATACTTCGCAAGCCGGCAATACCTGTACCTTTTAGCAGGTTCATAAAAAGGGTTTCAACCTGATCATCCAAATGATGGGCGGTCGCTGTAAAGCTCAATTTATTTTGAAATCTTACGGTTTCGAACCAATGATAACGTAAGTCCCGGGCAGCTGATTCTATGGATAAATGATGCAAAGCAGCGTATTCCCTGGTATCGAAATGAATAGAATGGCAAATCAAACGATGGGCTTTGGCATACTCCATCACAAAGCGTTCATCCTCATCAGAGTCAAACCCTCTAAGTTGAAAATTAACATGGGCGAGCATGACAGGTATCTTGCATTTTTGAGCTACATGACAAAGAACCATCGAATCGGAACCACCCGAAATGGCCAGCAACCAGGTATCGCCCGGTCTCCAGAGTTTATGTTGTTTCACATACTGAAGAAATTGTTTTTCCATTGGTTTTATCAACAATTTTGATGCTCTAATTTCAACATCAAATGAAAGCAGTGTTTCTCAAAATAGGTATATTTGTCGCATTAGTGAATTTAAGCAAAAACTACTTAATTCTATGAAAATTTTAGTCTGTATCAGCAAGGTTCCGGACACTACAAGCAAAATTACTTTTAAAGATGGTGACACCAAATTTAGCACCGATAATATCCAATTTATCGTCAATCCTTATGACGAATGGTACGCACTGGTGCGTGGACTCGAACTGAAAGAAGCAGTAGGTGGCAGCGTTTCAATTATTCATGTGGGTCCGGATGAAAACGATCCGATTATTCGTAAGGCATTGGCCATCGGTGCTGATAATGCTATTCGTGTAAATGCAGACCCCACTGATACTTATTATACTGCCTTTCAAATTGCAGAACACGCCAGGAAAGAAGAATATGATTTGATTCTTGTTGGCAAAGAAACCATCGACTTTAATGGTTCAGCTCTGGGAGCTATGCTCGCTCAATTGCTTGAATTACCTTTTGAATCAATGTGTTCTAATCTGCAACTTGATGGCGATACACTGACCATGGAACGGGAAATTGAAGGAGGTAAAGAAATAAGTGAAATAAAGTTGCCTTGCGTTGTAAGTGCCAAAAAAGATATGGCTGAACAAAGAATTCCCAATATGCGTGGAATTATGGCCGCCAGAAGCAAACCGCTGGAAGTACTGGAAGCAATTGCCTGTGATTCATTGACTCACATTGAGAAATTTGAATTACTCCCTGAAAAAGGTAGCTGCAAATATATTGATGCCGAGCATCCGGAAGAATTGCTCAATCTTTTACATAACGAAGCTAAAATCATTTAATATGTCAGTATTAGTATTTGCTGAAAGCACGGAAGGTGCTTATAAAAAATCAGTTTTCGAACAGCTTAGCTACGCCTACCATGTTGCCCAATTGCTTAATACAGATGTGATCGCGCTCACTTTTGGCGAGGCCGATTATAGTCAGCTCGGCACCTATGGCGCCTCAAAAGTGTTAGCCGTGAAAGATATTTTGTACAAAGATTTTGATGCCGGATTATATGCCACTGCCCTGGCAAAAGGAGTTGAAAAAACAGCAGCAGATGTCATTATAATGGCACATAATCCCAGCGGCAGGGCCATTGCTCCCCGTCTTTCTGTTTTATTGAAGGCAGGTCTTGCAAGTGGTGCAGTTGATTATCCGATAACAGCAGGAGGATTTAAAGTTAAGCGGGGTGTTTTTTCGGGAAAGGCATTTGCTTATTGTGTGATCGATAGTGAGATAAAAATTATTACTGTAACACCAAACGCAACGGCAATCATTGAAAATCCTAAACCGGTATCTATTGAAGAATGGAACCCCGGGTTAGATAGCTCAACTAAAAAAGTTACCGTTACTTCGATTGACCGAATTAAAGGAAAAGTACCTTTATCAGAGGCTGAATTAGTGGTTTCGGCAGGACGCGGTTTAAAAGGGCCTGAAAACTGGGGTATGATTGAAGAATTAGCGGATGAACTCGGGGCGGCAACAGCCTGCTCGAGGCCCGTAGCTGATTCAGGTTGGCGTCCTCATTATGAGCATGTTGGCCAAACGGGTGGGACCATTCGTCCAAATCTTTATCTTGCCATCGGTATTTCTGGTGCCATTCAACATTTGGCCGGAGTCAACCAAAGCAAAGTTATCGCTGTCATCAATACCGATCCGGAGGCTCCATTTTTTAAAGCTGCCGATTACGGAATTATTGGCGATGCTTTTGAAGTTGTGCCTAAACTGATTGAAGCGGCAAAGAAAATGAAACAGGAATCTTAATCTTTAAAAAAGAGTGTGAAAAGAAGGAGATAAATGAATTGTCTGCTAATCTTATTCAATTGGGATGAAAGTAAAACCCACGATAATTAAGTACATTTAAGTACTTTAGCCATTACTTAACAACAATAATATTGGCTTTGAAAGCATGAATAAAATTGAATTAAAAATCGAATCCGTTTCTCAGGCACTCGTGCATTCTACATCCTATGCCGTCATCCTCAGAGAATTGGATGGTAGCAGAAAACTTCCGGTTGTTATCGGACCTTTTGAAGCACAAGCCATTGCTATGGCCATTGAGAATATGCCTTCTTCAAGACCATTATCGCACGATCTCATGAAGAACTTGATGGATGCTTTCAGTATAAATTTGAAAGAAGTGCTTATTAGTGATTTGAAAGAAGGTATTTTCTATGCAACCCTTCATTTAGAATCGGAAGGAATAGATATCACACTGGATTCAAGGACATCTGATGCCATAGCATTGGCCGTACGCTTTAATTGCCCAATTTATACTTCACAGGAAATCATGAATTCGGCCGGTATTCTTATGGATCTGGAATCGCAATCAGAAGAATTGGAAGAATCTGCTAAATCAGAAAGCAAAGAGGAAGAAGAAAAAACCAATGTAATTTCGATAGAACAATTAAATGAGATTTTGAAAGAAGCTCTGCTTAATGAAGACTATGAAAAGGCCGCAAAAATAAGAGATGAAATTAAGAAGCGGTCAAAAAACTGATTAGTATCTATGAAATATATGCTACGCTTCAATTCAATCCGATTAAGCATCCTCCTTTTATTCAGTGTTTTTTCTATTACACTGAAAGCTGCAGATAATCCTACATTTTCAGAGGAAAATTTATTACGTGTTTGGCATCTGGAAAATGTGTCACAAGGGGAGCAATCTCAGGAAAAAGCCGGCTATCTATTGCTCGATAAAAGCGGAGAAGGGTATTTATATACATTCTCAGTTGAGGGAGACACGCTGGAAGGAAATTGGGCATTGAATTATGACACGCTGATTTTTTACCTGGAACTCGAACCTATTGCCACAAATCCTGATTCGCTGGCTTTTGTGATTGAATCAAATAGTGCAAGACTCGACATCTACCGGACCGGAGAAAAATTGGCGAGCATTACAGATCAGGGGCTGGAACACGGACATGCTTCTATGAAATTTATCATCCGGCATCTGAGTGAAAATAGTTTTACTATTCAAAATGAAGCTTCCGGTAAAAATTACAAATACAGCTACAATAATAAGTTGAAACAAGCTCCCATCACACTCAATGATTTGGGCCGCGGCTTGCTTGGTGTGTTCGGATTATTATTCATTACCTGGTTATTGAGCTCCGATAAAAAAGCGATTGATTGGAAACTGGTTGCAACTGGCATCAGTCTTCAAATTGTTTTTGCCCTCTTAGTACTCAAACTGTCAATTGTAATGAAACTTTTTGAAGCAGTTTCCGGCTTCTTCGTTAAAGTACTTGACTTTTCCTATGCAGGCTCACTTTTCCTTTTTGGCGATTTAGTGAGCCGAACAGACACCTTTGGTTATATCTTTGCTTTTCAGGTATTACCAACTATCGTTTTCTTCTCAGCCCTGTCGAGTTTGCTTTATTACCTCGGCATTATGCAACGAATTGTTTTCGTATTTGCCTGGGTTATGAGCAAAACGATGCGTCTTTCAGGAGCAGAAAGTCTTGCAACGGCTTCCAATATTTTCATCGGTCAAACAGAAGCACCGCTGGTTGTGAAGCCCTATCTTGAGAATATGACCAAATCAGAAATACTCTGCCTGATGGTAGGTGGCATGGCCACAATTGCGGGAGGCGTATTTGCTGCTTATGTTGGTTTCCTTGGTGGCACCGATCCGGTGCAAAGGCAATATTTTGCTACTCATTTGCTCACAGCCTCAATCTTATCAGCTCCGGCAGCCATTGTGGCGGCTAAAATGCTTTTCCCTGAAACCGAACCCGATAAAATTGACCGGGAAGTAAAAATCCCAAAAGCAAAAATTGGTTCCAATTTGCTCGATGCAATTTCTAACGGAACAACGGATGGTTTGCGTCTGGCTATCAATGTAGGAGCTATGCTTCTGACTTTTACTGCTTTGGTATTTATGGTGAACTATCTGCTTGGAATTATTGGAGGCTGGGTAAATATCAACGACAATATTCAGGCTGCAACCAATGGACGCTTTGATGGTTTATCGCTCGATTATATACTCGGTTTGGCTTTTTCACCGGTTGCCTGGCTGCTCGGAACACCTTGGTCTGATTCTTTATTGCTGGGGGAATTGCTGGGTAAAAAAACCATCATCAATGAATTTGTGGCCTATGAGAGGATGAATGTTGTAAAAGATGCCGGTTTATTTCTTCATCAGAAATCGGTAATTATAGCAACTTACGCACTCTGCGGATTTGCCAATTTTGCCTCTATCGGTATTCAAATCGGAGGTATCGGAGCCTTAGCACCTAATCAGCGAAAAACACTAGCGCGCTTTGGAGTTAAAGCGTTGATTGGAGGCACGGTTGCCAGCTTCCTGACGGCCGTCATCGCAGGAGTTATTGTTGGCTAAAAAAGTGCTGATAAGCTTATATCCCCAGTCTCCTTTTCACAAAAGGAGTAATATCGTAGGTATCAATACCATAAACCAAAGTGCCGGTAGAGGCATCTATAATATAAGTGTAATGTTGCTCCTTCGCCACAGCTTGTATTGCCCGGTCAATTTTGGCCAGAATAGGTTGATATAAAGCATCCTTTTTCTGGAGTACCTGATCCTGAGATGATTGTTGCAATTGAGTGATGGTCGCTTCCAGAGAAGCCAGTTCCTGAGCCTTGGCTTCCATTACCGCTTTCGGTAAGGTTGTATCAGTCATTAAAGCAGCATATTTCTGCTGATATTCGTCATACTGTCGTTTTATCTCATTATCCAATTGTTGGGCAAAATTTTGCAATTGAGTATCGGCAGCCTTAATATCGGGCATCAGGGCCAGAATTTCATTTGAATTGATATGGCCAATTTTCAGCGGGTCTGTTTCCTCCTGAGTTGATACTTCAATGGGTTCAACCGGAGCTAAACTATCATCTATTGCAGATAATATAGAAGTATCGGCCGTGACATTTGAATCTGTATTCAAAACCGATGTCGAATCATTTTCAATCTTCCCCTCATTAGTTTTGTCTTTGCCATTATTGCAGGCAATGATAAACGAGAAAAAAAGGAATAATATCGATACTACTTTCAGAGAAGATTTCATACTGTTAATTTAATGTAAGGTAATGTTCAGGGGCACAAAATTACGTAATTTCGTTTGTCTTTAATTCAAGTTTATCATTATGCAAAAATGTTTTCGATTTCATTTAATTCTTTTTTCATTTTGCAGCCTCCCCTTTTTTACTCATCATGCTTTCGGCCAAAACAATCAGGATTCCTTAATTAGTTTTGTTCATAATGATTTAACTCTGCTATATCCGGCATCCTGGCATCGGGATGCAAGAGGTAGTTCGCTAATGCTTTATCCGGAGAAAAAAGATGGCCATTATCCAGGAGATTTTACGGTATCTTTTCTTTCCGAAGCTGTTTCATCAGGGTCTGATCTGAAAAGTTATACTGATCATCACGTAAACTCGGCAGTAAGCATTTGGAAGCGGTATGGAGAGACACTTGAAGTTGAAGAAGAAGATACTTTACACATTGCCGGCTTGCCTGCTTATAAAGTCATCTGCCAGCAACAACCTGCCAATCAGGTGCGAATTAAATACCTTTTTATTAAGGGAAGCCGTGCTTTCAGGCTCGACTATACAGGCCCTTCAGATACTTATACCCGGTATCTGCCTCAAGTCGAAAATATGATTCAATCCATTCAATTTGAGCAATAACAGAAATAGCAATAACTTGCATTATTTAAGACTTTGTTTTTTTCAAATCCTTACCCATGAAGAGGTTTTCAAACAGCTATTCACTACTAATCCTTGCAATATGTTTAAATACTCATCTCGCAGGGCAAACTTACTGGCAACAAGAAGTTAATTATCGCATTAATGTTAGTCTTAATGACATAGATCATACATTAGACGGTTATGTAAGTATTACCTATATCAACCACTCGCCCTACTCAATCGACAGTATTTTTATGCATCTGTGGCCCAATGCTTACAAAAATTATAACACAGCATTTGCAAAGCAACAGCTGGAAAACAACAGTACAGATTTTTACTATGCTAATAAAGAAGACAGAGCTTATATAGATGATATTAACTTCACAGTAAATGCCGACAAAGCATCCTGGCACACTTGGCAAGGGAATCCGGATATTGCTGTTTTAGAACTAAATAAACCCCTTGAACCGGAAGGAAAAATAATAATTGAAACACCCTTTCATGTAAAAATCCCTAAGACTTTTTCCCGCATGGGGCATGACGGGCAAGCCTATCAGATTAGTCAATGGTATCCGAAACCTGCTGTTTTCGATATGAAAGGCTGGCATCCGATACCCTATCTCGATCAGGGAGAATTTTACAGTGAATTTGGTGATTATGAAGTTGCCATCACCTTGCCGGCTAATTATATTGTGGCTGCTTCGGGAGATTTACAGGATAGCTCAGAAATATATTTTCTTCGTGAACAAGCTGCCCTAAGCACCATCGCTTTAAAAGATTCTGCTCCAAAAGCTTTTGATGATAGTTTTCCTCCTTCTGCGTCAGAGATGAAAACCCTGCACTATACCTTGAAACACGCCCATGATTTTGCCTGGTTTGCTGATAAACGATGGATGGTGTCTCACGAAGATGCGATTTTACCCTCAGACCGCAAGGTCGATGCCTGGGCCATGTTTTTGCCTGATGATGCAGCGATCTGGAAACATGCTGTTCATACGGTTGTAAATACGCTGCAATTATATTCAGCCTGGGTAGGCGATTATCAATGGAATCAGGCTACAGCAGTAGAAGGTGCCTTGGGTGCTGGCGGAGGTATGGAATATCCAACCGTTACCGTTATTTCCGGTGCCAATTCTGTGGATGGCCTCCAAGATGTGGTTGCTCACGAAGTGGGGCATAATTGGTTTTACGGAATGCTGGGATTCAATGAGCGTGATTATCCCTGGATGGATGAAGGCATCAATTCGTTCTACGAACAAAGGTTCATGGCTTTGATGACTCCATCTAGCGGTGAAAAATCTAACAGAAAAGGAATCAACATTAGTCTGGGTTCAAACAGCAAATTCCTGATGAACCTCGCTAATCAGCAACAAGACATTACCGGAGGAAGCCAGGTACTTGGAGACCCGGCTGAGAATTTCACAAAAATCAATTATGGGATCATCGTTTATGGAAGAACACCTATCCTGTTTACATTACTGGAGCAATACCTCGGCCAAACGAAATATGATCTGGCGATGCAGGATTTTTTCAGACAATGGCATGGAAAACATCCGCAACCCGAAGACTTTAAATCATCATTTGAAAAAAGCACGGGAGAAGATATTAACTGGTTTTTCGATTTGATTAATAAAAAGGAACGGACCGATATCGCCATTGTAGATGTTGATCAATCACCTAAAGCTCCGGGAATAGTGGTTCATCTCAAAAACAAGGGAAAGACAAAAGTACCCGTTCCTATTCAGGTAATGCAGGGCGATAGCGTGCTGGCCACGCACTGGGTGCCACCATTTAGTGGCGAAACAAGCTATTTTTTACCACTTGAAAGCGGAGCTGATAAAATCTGGGTTGACCGCGACCGGATACTGATTGATGTACGGAGGAATAATCAGATTTACAAACTGAAAGGCCTGCACAAATTTGAAAAGCCTAAGTTTAAATGGGGTATCGGATTGGATGCAGATGATCGCTCTGAAATCTTTTTTACACCAATTGTGGGCTGGAACAAATACGACAAATGGATGCCGGGGCTGGCCATTTACAATAGTATCGTACCCTCCCGAAATCTGGAATTTGAACTGGCTCCCATGTGGTCCTTTCAAAATCAGTTTAGTGGTATGGGGCGTATCACTAAATACTGGTATCCGCTGCAGGGTACCTTTAATCAATTTGATGTTGGAATTGAAGGCTTTCAGTTCAAAAACGATTCAGTTCCCTTTAAAAAATTGAGCGCTACTATCCATGCAGGTTTTCGACCGGCTGATGCACGAACAGGCTGGCAAAGTGATCTGAAATACCGGGCTATTCTAAGCTCTTTTTCACCGGTGATTTTAGATACTACTCTAGCTGATCCACCACATCATAAATATTATCACGAACTCAGCTATACTTTAAGCCGGAAGCGTGTTTTAAGTGATTATTCGCTGAGCTCTGTAAATTTATTCAGTAATGATTTCGGACGGGCAAGTGTTGAAGCGAACATGAATTTCCTGATCAGGAGCCTGAAGAAAAAAATAAACGTCAGGTTATTTGCGGGAACTTTCCTGTATAATAATCTCAATTTTATAGACAAGGATTTATTCGGCTTCAATATGTCAGGTATCCCGGGATCGAAAGATTTTTTATTCGACCATATTTACTTTGGGCGTAATGCATTTTCAGGATTTCTCTATCAACAAATGTATAATAGAGAAGGTGCCTTTAAAGTCCGGACGGATAAATTTCCATTCGGTTCATCATCCAAATGGCTGGCAAGCCTGAATTTGCGAATTCCATTGCCCAAAATACCGGTTCAGTTTTATACCGATTTCGGGACCTATGCCGGGGCAGGTAAAGCAAATACAAACCCGATTATGGCAGAAGCAGGGCTGGTTTTGGCCCCCATCCCTGATTATCTGGAAATTTATTTCCCCCTGCCTTTCCTGATGAGCTCTGATATTAAACAAGCTTATCTGGCAGGAACCACGAATTATTGGCAGCGAATTACGTTCATGATCAATTTCAATAAGCTCGATCCATTCAAAGTCATTCGAAATCTGAAATTATAGTCGGCAAGATTGGATTATCTACAGGCTAAGCCTACCTTTGAGCCATGAAATAAAAAGGATTTTCCTTTTCCTCATTAAGAAAAAAATGATTGAATAATGAAAACAGCAGAAACTGATACACGCTTTCTGAAAACCGTTGGAATTGCAGAGCAAAATCCTGGGGGATCAAGCGGGTCGAACAGTATTACAGGATCGGGTGATAACATTGTATCGACCACGCCAATTGACGGTTCTGTCATTGGCAGTTTACA
Source organism: uncultured Chitinophagales bacterium (assembly GCA_964413685.1). Classification (GTDB taxonomy): domain Bacteria; phylum Bacteroidota; class Bacteroidia; order Chitinophagales; family S012-47; genus JAJRWN01. The sequence continues at coordinate 195,488 of CAYPSW010000003.1, read as the reverse complement.
TATGATCAACCGGGCAGAGTATGATCATATTGTTGAGCAATCTCAAAAAGCATTTAAGGAATGGCGCACATGGCCATCACCTAAACGGGGCGAAGTAGTGCGGCAGGTAGGGAATGAATTGCGCAAGTTTAAAGAGCCGCTAGGCAAATTAGTGAGCTACGAGATGGGCAAAAGCCTTCAGGAAGGATATGGTGAAGTGCAAGAAATGATTGATATCTGCGATTTTGCCGTAGGTCTTTCCCGTCAATTATACGGATTGACTATACAAAGCGAAAGACCAAATCACCGGATGTATGAGCAATGGCATCCAATCGGGCCGATAGGCATCATCACTGCTTTTAATTTTCCGGTAGCAGTTTGGGCCTGGAATGCTATGATAGCCTGGGTTTGCGGAGATACAAGTATCTGGAAACCTTCAGAAAAATCATCGCTTTGTGCAGTTGCCATTCAAAATATTATCAGCCCTGTTTTAGAAAAAAATAAAGTACCGGAAGGCGTATCCTGCATTGTCACCGGTGATTATCATATTGGTGAATGGATGACAACAGACAAACGCTTGCCCTTGATATCGGCCACCGGTTCGGTACGAATGGGTAAAATAGTAGGACAAACAGTAGCAGCAAGGCTCGGAAAATCATTACTCGAATTAGGTGGTAATAATGCCATCATAATCAGCGAAAATGCCGACCTTGATATGACTTTGCGTGGAGTATTATTCGGAGCTGTAGGCACTTGTGGTCAGCGTTGCACCTCCACCCGCAGGCTGATCATTCATGAAAACGTTTACAAAGAATTTACCCTTAAACTGGCAAAAGCTTATTCGCAACTCAGCATCGGGAACCCGATGGACGCGGATATCCATGTCGGGCCACTAATTGACCGGGATGCGGTCAGAAATTATCAGCATGCGATTGAAGCGGTTAAAAAAGAAGGTGGAAGTTTCCTTGTGGAAGGTGGGCAGCTCGAAGGCCCCGGATATGAAAGCGGATGCTATGTGAAACCATGTATTGCAGAGGTAAAACCCGATTTTAACATTGTTCAGGCCGAAACCTTTGCGCCCATTCTTTATGTGATGCAATATAAAACCCTGGATGAGGCCATCGACATTCAAAACGGAGTAAATCAGGGATTGTCTTCAGCCATCATGACCACCAACCTGCGCGAGATGGAAAAATTTCTTTCCTCTGCCGGCAGCGATTGTGGTATAGCCAATGTGAATATTGGCACTTCGGGAGCAGAAATAGGCGGTGCCTTTGGCGGAGAAAAAGAAACAGGCGGTGGCCGCGAGTCAGGTTCCGATGCCTGGAAAGCATATATGAGGCGACAAACCAATACCATTAATTATGGTGAAGATTTACCGCTGGCACAAGGTATTGAGTTTGATGTTTGAGGTAAGGGAAGTACAGGTAATTATTAGAGCTTGAGAAAAAAAATAAACATTCTTGGAAAGCGGACCGGATTAGGCAATCAAATCCAGTTTATTCCTATTATCAAATTACTACAGAAAGATTTTGACGTTGCAAGTGATTCCTCGGTCTTTTACCAACTTGGAGTGCTAGAACAGAAAGAATTTCTAAAAGCTGATATAAACATTACGGTATTTGGTTACAATCATGAAAAATTCTGGAAAGAACGTAGAAAACGAAGTGGCAAGTTCTACGGATTCAAGTACAGAATAAAAGGGAAGAATATAGGTTTTGGATACACAAAATCTATACGTTTTAACAATAACATTCATGAGACACAAAACAATCTGAATCTTTATAATTATTGCTTTGAAAAACAGATTGGAAAAATTGATTTTTCATTACCGGGCAAACACCCCGAAGCAAAAACAATTGTTATAGCGATTTCTCCCAAAAAAGAGAAAACATTGCCTGATGCTACATGGAAAGCAGTGATATCAATACTAAAAAAGCAGGGTTATAAAGTGCTTGTAGTGGATCATAATCCCGGTGTGCAGGAGCATATAAAAACACCAGGTCTTACAGATTTGAAAGAAACACTCTCAAGGGCACAATTTTATATAGGAACCGATAGCGGAGTAATGCATCTGGCAGATATTCTCGGAATCCCCTCACTCATTATTTTTGGAAGCACAAGCATCATAAAAAATGGACCCTTATATCCTGCCAGCCGGATCATTACTAAAAAACTGTCCTGTTCTCCCTGTTTCGACTGGGGAAGAATTAATTGTAAAATTGATTACGAATGCATGAAATTTGATGCAAGCGAAATCGTTCACTCATTCAATACACTCGTTGCAAATAAAATTTAAACCAATGAAGCCTATTATTCTAGTTTGCGGAACACCGCATTCTTATACCTCGTTAACCAGCAAATTCCTTATTGATAATGGCGGTTTCACAACACATTTGTGGGATAATCCTAAATTTGACCTTCCCTACTCCCGCTACGAAAACAAAGAAATTCAGGATTTTGTAAACGACCGGAAAAATTTTAAAAAGAAAGATTTAACCGATTTCTTTAAATCCCTGCCCACTGATAAGATTGTAACCCTTAAAGCACCTTTACTGATCTTATTTATCAATGAAATCCGACAATTTACCGACAGAGAAATTAAAGTAGTTTATGTATTCAGAAATCCGGAAGACATCGTACTAAGCTCTATGGACAAGTCAGGAAAAAGCTTTATTTATCATTACGAAAAAGTAGCCTGGACTTATAATTTTATGGTTAAATGCAGCTATCCGGTTTATCCCCTTGTAGCCGAAAGACTCATTCTCAAAGATGAATATACCGCGAAAAGTTTACTGGAATATTGCGGATTAAATCACGACAACATTAACTTTGGAAGCATCGACCCTGATAAACTTAAATTCAGGGAACCAACTTATCGTAAATACCGCTTTGCCAATTTTATCTGGAAAAGATTAAGTCTGCTTTTTAGACCTTATCAGTAGATAATTCGTAATTTGAGTTTGTAGCTTTTTATTGGATAGCATACCTAGATTTCAATCTACTTTCCTTTCCTGAGTTTAGTTCATAAATTTGAATAATATTCAATTTAAAGTTTGAATAACTACTACAAATCAAAAAGCTCACACTATTTTTTAATATTCTAATTCTGATTTCACAATTTAGTTTTTCTCAAACTAAATTTAAAGAAATATTATTTTCCATTAATTGATTTTCGGAAACGCAAAATGGTATTAACGATCGTTGTATTAATATCATCCGAAACTTTCCAGAAATAAATTCCCGGTAAAAAGAGCAAAATAATAATAGAGGAACGAAGTATTAAATCAATAAAAATATTTCCTGCATAAGGTGTGTACCAAGCAGCCAGAAAAGTAATGCCGGAAATAATAATCACCTTTAAAAAGGATTGATCAAAAGGTTGTAAGCCCGTTTTAATCAACAAAAAAATAAACTTAGCAAGGTTAAAAATCAGAATAGATAAAGCAGAAGCAATGGCAGCTCCGGCAAGACCCCAAATTGGAATAAAGATCAGGTTTGTGATTATTGTAAGCAAAGCAAGCAGGCTCACGCTATAAAAATTAAAACGGAAATATTTTGAATTAGTGATCAGATCACTGTTGTTTCCAGCTGTCATATTGATCAGTTTACCCAGTCCGATAAAAAGCACAACAAATTTGCCTTCGGTATAAATTTCACCATGAGGTATCAATCCAAAAATATTATCAATATTGCACCAGATTCCCAGGAATAGCAAGGCACCAACAACCATTTGGTTGATAGACGTTTTCTGATACAATTTTCTCAACATCGGCATATCCCCGTCAGCCCAGGCTTTCGCAACAAGCGGTGATGTTATCTGGGATATAGATCGTCTCGGCAATTCAATAGCGAGGCCAATAAAAAAAGCAATGCTGTAGATACCGGTTTTTTCAAGGCCCGACATTGCGCTTAACATGATGGTATCAATGGTTCCTACCAATACATTGCTCGCACTTGCCAATATACTGAACAAGCTGAATGATAAAATTTCTTTGCGCAAATTTCCGGGAACCAGTTGACGGGATATTTTAAAGCGATATCTTTTGATACCATTGGTATAAGTCAACAACAGCAGCATAACCACACCATAGCAAGTTATATAGTAAACGACTAGTTGCCTAAAGCCAAAATAATGCTGCCAGAAAAGTAAAATACATATAAATACCAGAAAACGGCTTCCGATTTCTCTGAAGAAATTAGGCACCACAACTTTAAGTAGGGTACGGCTATAATTTATAATAATCCCATTATACATCAATACAAAGGTCAGCGGGATTAATGCCATATAATAGTCAAGTATAAGTGGCGATTTAGCTTGAAAAATTGATAGCAATGGCGCCTTAAAAAACATCAGAATGGTGAAGAAAATCACAAATGATATAAAGGGCAGCGCAAATGCCATGAATAAAAATTTCCGATGTGCTTCATCCTCAGTAAAAAAGGGATGAAACCGAATCAGGATATTCGACATACCCAACTGGGCAAATGGTACCAGCAATATAGCCGTGTTCATCAAAAAGCGTAAAAGACCAATTTGAGTAGGGCTTAATGCCAGCGGAAAAAGAATCACCAAATTCACGTAGCCAAGTGCAACACCCACGTATAAAATAAATGTTGCCGGAATAGCCTGACGTTTAATAATGCCCATAAATGTGTAGTGTTGAAGGCAAAGATAGCAGCATTACAAAGACCTTACGATGATAAAAAAGCATAATAATTGTCTAATAAGCGGGAATTGTATTAAAATTGTACAAACACAAATTAATCCATGCATTTATCTGATACAAAAACAGCTCTCGTCTTAGCTCCTCATCCTGATGATGGCGAATTTAGTTGTGGGGCAACGCTGAAAAAACTGGGTGAAAGCGGTTGTCATATCCATTATGCCGCTTTCTCGCCTTGTGAAAAGTCCCTCCCTGATAGATTTGGGAAAGATACTTTATTCAATGAATTGAAAGAGGCGGTAGGGATTTTAGGGATTCCACAAAAGCAGGTGATCACGTATAATTATCCGGTCAGAGAATTTCCGGCACACCGTCAGGAAATACTGGATGAATTGATAAAGCTAAAAAAACAAATTCAACCTGATTTAGTCTTCCTTCCCAACACCCGTGATATTCATCAGGATCATGAAGTCATCAGTCGTGAAGGTATCAGAGCATTTAAGCAATGCCGCCTACTCGGCTATGAGCTACCTTGGAATAATTTTATCTTTCACAATTCGGGTCATTCTATCCTGAAACGAAGTCATGTGGAGGCAAAAATGAAAGCGTTGGAGGCGTACCATTCACAGGCTTTCAGGCCTTATCATAATGAAGAATTTTTCTTCGGTCTGGCCAAAACCCGTGGTATTCAGATTGGTGCTGAATATGCCGAAGCTTTTGAATGTATTCGTTGGATTTTTTAACGTTTGGCCAGTGTTGCAGCCTGATGAATTACTTCCTTTTTAAGCTTTCCGGCCACGAGATCCTGCACTGCCCAATCGGGATTAAAGGCCACTGAGATTCGTTTTTCTGCCACAGGATCGAACAGATGGAAAGCCGCCCGATTACTGTCTATACTAATAAAGGTATTACCTGAAACGATCGTATTCTGTATCCACTCCATATTCGTAAGCGCATTCGCTTTCCCGGGTAAATGGGTAAAATCATACATCAATTCCCTTTCGGATGATTTAATTATTACCATGCCTGCTGTGGTACTTGTGGCCATCAAAGCACGCTGCCAGGCCCGCCCGCCATGAGGATTGCTCAATCCCTCGAGTACAGGTGTAGCTATGCCTGCCACCGGATTAATGCGATATACTTTTCCTTCGTGAAAAAAAGTGGCCAGCCAATAAGCAGGATCCCGATCATCATAAACTACTGAATTGATAAAAGCCGCCCTTTGAGCCGTTGGCAACACTTGTTTCTCAGGCTGATCAATAAAGCGACAGGCTATTCCTTCCTTTTGCCAGGCACTTGCCTGATTGGCTGAGCGAGTCAAGCGAAGTATTTGCCCTGAGGCATCAATGGATTGGTCAAATCCGTGCTCCCAGGCAAACCATTCGGCTCGTATTTGTTTGCTATTCAGCGACCAGTCGAAAATACAGTCAAGGCCGGAAGAAGAAATTAAAAGATGATGCCCTCCCCGACTGAAATTTACAGTATGGATATAACTGAACCAGCTATTTTCGATTTGCTCAATCTGATGCCCATCCAGCACAAAAATTTTGTTTTCAGCCGCAATAGCCAGACAACCGGCTCTTGAATCAATACCACGAGGTTCAGGCAAACGACAAAGAATTTCTTCTTCAACAATTTTATTTCCCTCGATCACCAGACTTACAATGCCACCGATAGCTGCTTGGCGTCTTTCCACGCTACCGGCCCGTCCCGATTTATTTCCTCGGCTAGCCAGATATCGTTTCCTGATGGCTTTCAAATCAAAACTTTTAACCGTCAATATGAGATTGATGCGGCCAAAATATTTTGCATCTTCATCAAATTGGGCAATATCTATTCTTGACTTAATCATGCAGTCAGATCATTCAGCAAATTAGCTAATTTTTCTGTCATTCCCTTCCGCGAAAATCTCTCGTGTGCTTTATTTTCTATTTTATGGGGAACATATCCCGGACTATGCGACCGCAAATAGGCAGTTCTTATTGCTTTCAGCATGCTTTCCTTATCTTCATAAGAAATCATCGCTTCCCTTCCGCAGGTTTGCAATATTTCTGCCGCATTGCCATTTGCTGGCCCTATTGATAACATAGGTCGTTGTGTAGCAAGATATTCAAATATTTTTCCGGTCAGGATGAGCTGATTTCCTTCGGAGTCGGGGATGACAAAAAGCAACATATCAGCCGAAGCCATTCGCTGAACTGCTTCATGATGCTGAACAAAAGGATAGAATTTTACCAAATCACTGATACCTGCAAGCTTCATATCCTCTTTTATCCGGTCATCAGCCAAGCCTGTAATTTGTAATGAAAAATGATTGGAAAAATCAGGAATACTCTTTTTTAAAGCAGCCAGAGCACTCCATAAAGCGCTTACATTTTGATTGGGTTTAAGATTACCAACATAAGCCAAGATAAAATGTTTGTGAATGGGATGATTGAGATGTTCAAAATCATCCTGATCATACCCGTTATAGATAATCTCCAGGCGTTTGGCCCGGTCTTCAAACTCTTCTTTTAAACCCGGACTGATGACTGATACCGCGTCTGCAGTATTCAGCACTTTGTCTTCCAATGCTTTGTCTTTACGCTTTGATTTGTCGCTGCGGGGAAAGAACCGATTATAATAAACACTGGTCCAGGGATCCCTAAAATCAGCTATCCATGGAAGCTTAAATTTTTGTTTCAATTGCCAGGCGGCCAAATGAGTGCTATGCGGTGGACCTGTGCTAATAATAGCATCAATAGGTTCCAGTGCTAATATTTTTTCAGCTGCTTTCACAGCGTAGGGTATCCAGCCTTTACGGGCATCAGGAATAAAAAAATTGGCCCGAATATATTTTGCCATTCGTTGAACCGGTGAACGGCTGTTTTTAAATCCGGTCATGGCCACCGATACCTCTTTCCCTTTTTTCCCGGTCAAGCGATTGTAAAGAGTAAAAGGCTCGAAAGTTTTGGTTCTTACCACTTCGATATCATCAGGAATGTCTTTATTGAGCGATCTATCGAGATAAGGATAAGAGCCATTGGCAGGCGTAATGACAATAGCATGCCATCCATAAGAGCTGAGATATTTGCTAAATTTCAGAAAGCGTTGTACCCCCGGACCTCCGGCCGGTGGCCAATAATAGCTCAGAATTATAAGCTTCTTCATGCGTCTGTTTCTGCCTTCGTATTATCAGAGTCCAAATATTTTGTTTTCAAGTGCCATCCGATGATACCAAAGAAAAAGAGCAGCAACAAAACGGAAGATGCAAGTGCTATTTTTTCACCTGCAAAATATGCTTTAGGTTCAAACTTAAAGACTAGCTCATGATCGCCTGCCGGTATTCTCATGCAACGCAAAATATAATCAGCTCTGATATGTTCAACGGGTTCATCATCAAGATATGCCTGCCATCCTTTTTGACCTCCGTCATAATAAATTTCAGAAAACAAGGCTAATTGTTCAGCATCCGCATGTGTTTGGTAAATCATTTGATTCGGGGCATAATCAGTCAGGGTAATAGTAGCCAGTGTGTCACGATAAGGGATGAAACCTTCGAGATAGGCGGCAAATGGTTTTTCAACAACAGCAGTATAATTCAGATTCAGCAATCCTATTGTATCAAGCGCATCATCAGCATTTTTTGCAATAGCAGCTTCCTGCACAAACCATGCGTTTCCCTGAGGATGAGTCATGGGTAAAACTCCATCGGCTGAATTACTGAATATCACAAATTTCGTGTTGAGCATATTCAGGAAATTTGAACTCATTAATAGTTCAATCCCACCTTGACCCTGTCCCAGTTGACTCAGTACAGGCTGCATCCATTTTGTGTATAATTCCTGATAGCGCTGCATTTTGGCGCCATGATAACCTCCAATCGATTTATGATAATAAGAAGTAGTGGCATCGTTGAACGGGCTTACTGAAAGATTATACACTCTGTAATCAGTATGTTGATTCAGCACTTTAAATTTTAAATCTGTCAGTTCACGGGTATTTAGTTTTGGACCCATATGCTGATAACGGGAAGGATGTGCTTTTTTCATTTCTTCCTGCCGGGCATTCACGGCATCGTTAAATACCTGACTTAATTCCGGATGGACATTGTACCCATTTTGCAAAATAGCCAGACTAGCCTGATCTGGTGTTAATGCTTTCTCGATAAAGTCTTTTTCATAGCTGTCCTTATTCAAATAGCGGCCATCAATTCCCCAAAGATCAAACAAGATGAGTGCGCCCGTAGCAGCGACAACGATCAAGGATTTAATTTTTTCTTTAAGAAACAAAAAAATCAAACCGGCACCAATCAGTACGAAAATAAGGGAGCGAAATGCATCGGTCCTAAGCATGTGAGCCCGATCTGCATGGACTGCCTTTAAAAGTTGCTCAGCTTGAGTCGGCAAGGCAGTGTACAACGTATCATCATTAGGCCCTTGCAATCCGGCAATCGATGGAAAGAGGCTAAGTAATAATAAAATGCCGCCTACTGCGATACCAGCTATTTTCAAGGATTTGAGTGCTCTTTCTTTATCTAACGCTCCCTGAAGCAAACGGGCCAATCCTATCATGGCCAGCATCGGTATCAGGAGTTGAGCCATCACCAGAATCATAGATACGGTTCTGAACTTATTGTACAAGGGAAAATGATTGAAAAATAAATTGGTAAAGCCCATGAAATGATTTCCCCATGAGAGTATAATACTAAGGATTACTGCCGCCAGAACCCACCATTTCAATGTATTACCCTGCAGGGCAAACAGAGCAAAAACAAAAAGGAAAATAATCAAAGCACCAAAATAAACCGGCCCGGAAGTAAAGGGCTGCGGGCCCCAATACGATCCGAGAACCTGCAATACCGATTGAGCCGCTTTCGGATTATCTTGTTGCAATTTGCCAAAATTAGATTGCTGCAAATAATCGAGTGTTTTGCTTCCCTGGCCATATAAGGGAACCATACTTGATCCACCCACAAAATTTGGAATCAACAAAGTAAGCGTTTCAGCTTTTCCATAACTCCATGCCAGAGCATAGTCTTTATCCAGCCCTCCGGTATTCGCTTTATTAGGATTTTCAAGATCTGTGCCTCCTCTGATCGATGCTTTGCTATACTCATAGGTAGTCCATAGTCTTGTGATATTACTGCCAAGGGCCAGCAAGAGGGCAATGGCTAACAGAGCGGCTCTTTTTGAAAAGTCAAACCATCGTTTTTCCCGACTCACACGAATGATTTCCGCTATACCGTAAATCAAAATGATGATCATAGTATAATAGAATATCTGTGGGTGATTTGTGAGCAATTGCAAAGCCATGCCTAAACCTGCCAGCGCAGCTCCTATCCACTTATTATTTCTGAAAGCAGAGACAAAACCTGCCAGCACCAAAGGCATATAAGCTATGGCAGCAGCTTTAGTATTGTGTCCGGCTTCAATATTAATGATCAAATAACTCGACAGGGCAAAAGCCAAAGCGCCCACCAGACTGAGCCAGGGATCAACCTTGAAAGCAAGCATCAGAATAAAAAAACTAATCAAAGAAATGAAGAAATATCTAGCGGGTCCAGGTATAAATCCCAGTGACAAAGCGTGATGGATGCTAGTGACTAAATTGCCTTTTGATTTCATCGAAATCTGATAAGCAGGCATACCTGAAAACATACTGTTTGTCCAAAGGGCTTCTTTACCGGTATCATGCCTAAAATCAACAATTTCCTTCGACATGCCCCTCGATTGCTTGATATCCTGCTGTTTGATAGATTTACCGTCAAACAAAGGCTTGAACATGAAAAAGGTAATGACAATAAAAATCAATAAAGAGGCCAGATAAGGGGCCAGTTTTTTTAATGGAATCCTTGATTGCATGAGCTATTTGATTAGTGATCTTGAATTTCAAAAATACGAAAATAGGTAGTCAGTAAATGAATTTGAAACAGCTTCAGTAATTGATACCCATGAGGGCTAATAAATCCCGGATTCCCTGCATTGTGGAACTACTTCCGGGCTTCTACGATTAAACCCGTACCCACAGCCTGCTTTTTTGATACATCCACCCAATTGAGGACATAAGAAAAAGGATAAGTAATCAAATAGTAGAAAGGCAGAAGGATAAAAAATATTTTCGAAAAATTCAACAAAAGCATTGGGTATTTCATGGCAAGCCGCCACGAGATTTGTCCTGGTTTGCCATAAGAATATCTAACTTTCACATCCTTAAAACCAGCTGATTTTAATTTTTCTTCGATTTCAGTGGCCGGATAACCATCACGTACATGTTCTTCAATAAATGACCCTTCATCATGTTCATGCACATCAGAACCACCTTGATCGGAAGGGGTACTTATGAGCAATAAGCCACCGGCTTTCAGCGATTCATAAAAATTCAGAAAGACCGCTTTGTCATCTTCTATATGCTCCATCACATCAACCGATAAAATAAGATCGAATTTTTCTTTTTGCCTGAATTTTGTCAGATCAGCTACTTCAAAATGGACATTGTCAAGACCAATCTGCGAAAAAAAATGCTTGCAATCTTCAACTTGCTCCTCCTTTACATCAACAGCTGTTAATTGCCAATACCTGCTCATTTTGCCTAGGTAGTAAGAATACTGACCAAATCCGGATCCGGCATCGAGCAAATTGACTTGATCTCCTTTTCGACCAAGCGACCATTTCCTCAAACTTTTATGTACATGCCATGAGCGGAGTAGCAAGAGGTCGAGCAAACGATAAAATAATTTGCGAAGAAAGGGAGTCTTGTTAAATACTTTACCAAGACTTCGTTTGATAGGGTCGTAATGCATATAAATGATTCAAAGGCTATGATTGCAGAAGCACAAAAATAATTTTTTTTTATTTGCCAATACCCACGATCAATTGATAGGCATCATTATAAAAAGTTAGAACAAATCTTAAATTTGAGGCCAATCTTTACATCCTTTGATTTATGCCTCATCCGGATATGATTTTAGTTATTGGTGCCAACGGGCAAATTGGTAGTGAATTGGTTGCTACTTTGCGGACAGAATATGGAAGTGATTGTGTAATTGCAACTGATATTCGTCCAGCCAATGAAAATTTAATAGACAAAGGTCCTTTTGAGCAATTGGATGTTTTGGATAAATCCGGTTTGGAAAGAATTATCCGGAAATATAAGATCACCACCATTTATCATCTCGCAGCCATGTTATCGGCTATTGCAGAAAGCAAACCATTAAGTGGATGGAATTTGAATATGGGTGGCCTGTTACATGTTCTGCAGGCATCTGTTGATTTAGGCGTAAGTCAGGTTTTTTGGCCCAGTTCCATAGCGGCTTTTGGGAATCATTCTCCAGGGCAAAATACCCCCCAATGGTCGATTATGGATCCCAACACAGTTTATGGAATCAGTAAACTGAGCGGAGAATCTTGGTGCAATTATTATTATGAAAAGAAAAATCTGGATGTTCGTTCCTTACGTTTTCCCGGGCTTATCAGTTATAAAACATTGCCGGGTGGTGGCACTACTGATTATGCAGTTGACATTTTTCATCATGCCCTGAAATCGAATCATTATACCTGTTTCCTGAAAGCAGATACCCGTTTGCCTATGATGTATATGCCCGATGCCATTCGGGGTGCCCTTCAATTGATGGATGCACCGACTGAGAAGATAAAGGTACGGACGAGTTATAATTTTAGTGCAATTGATTTTACACCGGCTGAAATTGCAGCAGCCATAAAAAAAGTTTTACCTGGATTTAGTATTGATTACAATCCGGACTTCAGGCAAGCCATTGCCGAATCGTGGCCCGAAAGTATAGACGATATGCAGGCAAGGAAAGACTGGGATTGGAAACCCGGGTACAATCTGGATGAGATGGTTGCAGATATGCTACAACATTTGAGAGCTTAAGTTCGTGAGGCCATACGCTGTCGCATCACTTCATAGAGCACCATTCCGGTAGCCACCGAAACATTATAGGAATCGAAATCATGAACAATCGGCAAATGCAATAAGTGATCGGCCGTTTTCAGCACCTGAACGCTTAGCCCGGAACCTTCACCCCCCATCACAATTGCGGCAGGACCACTAAAATCAACCTGATTGGGACTAGCTTCAGCCCGGGCATCAAGAGCATAAATTGTAAGGCCTGACAATTGTAAATTAATGAGTGAATCAGCCAAAGAATAGCTCCGGCATAGCTGAAGTTTATATAAAGCTCCGGCTGAAGCCTTTACTGCATCGGCATTAATTTGTGCTGAGTGCTTGGCAGGAAAAACCAATGCATGTACTCCGGAACCATAAGCCGTGCGGGCTATAGCACCCAGATTTCGCACATCGCTCACCCCATCAAGAATAAGAATCAACGGATCTTCCCCTTTATCATAAATGGTAGGTAATACATCTTCCACAAGATAATAATCGACCAAAGCCAAATAGGCAATCACACCCTGATGATTTTTTCTTGTTAAGCGATTCATGCCTGCTAAAGGCATCGATTGCAAGGGAATGGTTCGCTGACGTGCCAATTGAAGAATCTGATCAATTTGAGGACCCCGGCTTCCTTGTTGAATAAATATTTTTTCAACCGATTGACCGGCATCCAATGCTTCCAGCAAAGGGTGTTTCCCAAAGATGAGTTGAATATCGTTTGCCAAATTCTGAATTTAACGACCAAACATAGCACCCATAGGATTTGTGATTCCCTGGTTTGTTTGCAATTCTTCAAATCGATTTGTAAGCACAGAGGAAGTTTCCTCATCTCCCCCCTGTTTAGCCAAAGCTATTAATGAACCATACATACTGAAATCCTGCAAAAGATTTCTGACTGGAAATGGCACATTTCGTTGATCGCGTGTCATATATCCTTTCAAAAAATCAGGACTGTTACCAGCCGATTGTTTGGCTCTGATAATACTTTCTGTACTCATCCAATAATTTACATCCTCTTCTATTAAATCAGCCATTTGAATTGCAATCGGTTTTGCTTTTTCGATAACCTTGGCCCTGTAATATATGGATGCAAGGGGATACAGTTGCTGTGGATCATAGTAAGGCAGATTTTCCTCAAGGAAAGCTTCTCTCGATTTATCAATTACCTCAACAGCCTTTTCCATTTTATTTTCAGCTACCAGCGTTTGCGCAAGAAAAATCAAATTCGAGCGAAGCATTTGCGCTGTGCGCATGCCAGTTTCATTAACATATAAGTTTGGCTTATCCGCTCCCCCCCATTTCCATTTTGTCATCACATGTTCATACATCAGATCAGTATTGGTCCATTCATCAGATGACCCTTTAACTGGGACAAGACGATATGCCAGTCCCTCTCGTTGCAGATATTTATGCAAACCCATGTGCTTATTTTCAGGTACTGTTATAGCGAAATAAATCGGACGCTCCCATTTGTTAGAAGCGATGATATCCATGATAATTAATTCATCCCGTACAAGGCTCTTCTTACCCTTTGGCAATTTCAGCGTCAGCGTTTTAACCAGATTAGTGGCATATTGCGGATCAAACGTTCCATTGTTCATCACGGTGGCAGAATCAACTGGGATGGTCATGGTTCTGGTTGGCAAATAATCATCTGAGCTTCCTCTACTACTAAGTTTTGTGTTTGGATTATCACTTTTAATAAAATCAAGTACTGTGCTAATATCGTGACCATATTTATTCGTAAAACTTTCATCCTCTTTAATATCAATCATCTGCCTTTTATCACCCATATAATCAGGATACTGAAAACGAAGTTTCACCGGAGTAGAATTGTTCATTTTGTTATGTAATTGGTTAATATACCAATCAACGGCCAGCAGACTCAGGTTAATTACTCTGACATCATTTCTGATACCTTCCACTTCCTGGGCATACCATAATGGATACGTATCGTTATCTCCCTGCGTAAATAATATGGCATTGGGAGCACACGATTCCAGATAATCGATGGCAGAGTCACGAGCCATCGTTGAATTTGAACGGTCATGGTCATTCCATTCCTGAGAAGCTATTAAAACAGGAGCTATTAGCCCGATAAATATAGCTAACCCGGCAGCTGTTTTACGGTTGAGTCTTGTAGAAAGCCAGGAGAATATAGCCAATACTGCGAAACCAATCCACATAGCATAGCTGTAGAAAGAAATAGCTAAAGCATAATCTCTTTCTCTGGGTTCGAAGGGTGGTTCGTTTGCGTTGATGATATTCATGAAGCCGGTATACAGCAGCAACATAAAAATAATCCAAAGACCTTTTTTATCTTCCCGATAATGATAGAGCAAACCTATTAAACCAAGAAAAAATGGAATCATATACATGTTATTCCTGGCTTTGTTATTCGTTGATTCGGGTCTGTCATATTCAGGGCCGATTCTTGAGCGATCTATCGAATTAATTCCGGTCAACCAATTGCCGTTCGTTCGTCCACGTTGGACATGGCCTTGCATATCATCCTGACGGCCAGCAAAATTCCAAAAGAAATATCGGAAATACATGTATCCAATTTGGTACTTAAGGAAAAAACGAATATTGTCGCCAAATGTAGGAACACTTTTTTCATTCATATCAAGCCATGTTCTGTATGCTCTGGCATGATCTCTATTTCCAATGGAGCCCATCCTTGGAAAAAGCATCATCTTATTTGTTCGGTCAATATTGGCTTTAATCTGGGATATTTGAGCTTGGCTGTAGCCATTGTTGCGATACATATCTTCCAAATCTTTTCCGAAAGTATATACATATTCGAAGTTCTTCCCGGTCTCGATATATCTTTCATTCCCATCTTTGTCTATACCCCTGATGTAGCGCGTGCCGGTAACTTTTGTATTAATTGGCTGTGCGGTGAAAGCAGGTCCGTAAATCAAAGGCCGGTGACCGTATTGATCACGTTTCAAGTACGATAAGAGCGTGTGAATATCGGTTGGCTCGTTCATGTTTATGGGTGGATTGGCATTGGCTCTTATGATAACGGTTGAGTAAGATGAAGCACCAATAAGCAGCATAATGAAGGAGATTAAGGCGGTTTGAATCCACCATTTATGAGTCCTTCGGGCATATCGGAATCCAAAAAACATAATGACACCAACAAGTAAAACATAAAAAATAGCTCCACTCCAGAATGGTAAACCCATACCATTTACAAATTTCAAATCAAACCAGGCAGCCCACCTTACAAAATAGTCGAGCACTCCAAATAGCACGAAAGCTGTTAATCCAAATCCTACCAGAAAGGTAATTATCATACCTTTCAGGTTTACCTCATACTTATTAAAATAATAAATATAGGCTACAGCAGGTAAGGCAAGCAAGTGCAACAGATGGACACCAATACCAAGTCCTACGAGCAATCCGATAAAAACAATCCAGCGATCACTGTGTATATCGTCAGATCTGCGATCCCATTTCAGCATCACCCAAAAAATCATGATAGTGAACATGGAGCTGAGAGCATAAACCTCTCCCTCAACAGCCGAAAACCAGAATGAATCGAGGAATGTACCTGACAAGGCTCCCACCGCACCCGCAGCGAGTAAAACAATGATATTAATTGTATTGAGCTCGGTTATTTTCTTTTCGTAGAGTTTCAGCCCCAGCATGGTGATACTCCAATAGACGAATAATATGCTAAAGGCAGATCCCAGTGCACTTAAAAAATTAACCGTGGCTGCTTTTCCGGCAGGATCAGCTGAGAACAACGTAAAAATGCGTCCTAATAATAAAAACAATGGGGCTCCTGGTGGGTGCACCACTTCCAGCTTGAAACAGGATGAGATAAATTCACCACAGTCCCAAAAACTGACTGTAAGTTGCATGGTAAGCGTATATACAATCAAGGCAACAAGAAACACGGCCCATCCGGCAATATTATTCCAACGTTTAAAACGGTTCATCCGCAAAGATTTTCATTTTTGAAAAAAGGATGGTCAAAGTTAAAAAATTAAGGAAGGAATTGATGAGTACCACAACAGTGAATTTCAAAACCAATTAATTATCCTTTGAATTAACTTGTTTGTAAGAAAAAATTAACAAGGTTTTGCAATCAGACAGGAAGATTTTAACTTTGCATGCGCTAATGGCCGATGGTGTAACAGGCAACACGTCTGGTTTTGGTCCAGAAGAGTCCAGGTTCGAGCCCTGGTCGGCCAACTAAAAGCTGCCTCTTAAAATGGGCAGCTTTTTTATTGTACTATGATATACTATAATCATAGCACATTGTAACAGTAAACCGGAATTATTTTCTATTTTTGTGCCTCCAAAACCACATAGGTAGTGATCAACGAAGAAGTCGCAATATTTTCAGGTCGTAATTCGCTTTATCTTGCGAAAAAAATAGCTAAAAGCTATGGTCAGGCATTGGGTGAAGTAATTGTTCAGGAGTTCAGTGATGGTGAATATCAACCGAATATTGTTGAATCGGTAAGAGGAAAATACGTCTTCCTGATTCAATCGACTAATGCACCCTTCGACAATATGATGGAATTGCTGATGCTGATAGATGCAGCAAAAAGGGCATCAGCCGGATATATTGCTGCTGTAATCCCTTATTTTGGTGGTGCAAGGCAAGATCGAAAAGACAAACCAAGGGTTTCGATAGGAGCAAAATTATTTGCTAATTTATTGACCGCTGCCGGAGCCAATCGAATTGTAACCATGGATTTGCATGCCGATCAGATTCAGGGGTTTTTCGATATCCCGGTTGATCACTTAACGAGTACTGCCATTTTTGCACCGGCTCTTGAAGTTATCAATCCCGGAAATATCATCTTTGCTGCTCCTGATGTAGGAAGTACGAAGCGGGCCAGAGCTTATGCTCAGTATTTTAATACAGATATGGTGATTTGTGATAAGTATCGCCAGAAAGCCAATGAAGTATCAGATATCACGGTAATTGGTGATGTAGAAGGAAAAAATATAATCCTTGTTGACGATATCGTTGATACTGCCAGCACCTTATGCATGGCCACTGATAAATTGGTTGAAAAAGGTGCATTAAGTGTTAAAGCCATGATAACTCATCCGGTTTTATCAGGAAATGCTGTAAAAAAAATTGAGGCTTCAGCAATGGAAGAACTTTGGGTATGCGATACGATACCCATTAAAAACCACTCAACTAAAATCAAAGTATTGTCAGTAGAAGGTCTTTTTGCAACAGCAATCAGAAATACACACGAAAATAAATCGATAAGCTCATTGTTTATTGAAGGTTTGATCTAAAATAAATTATTCATATAATGGAAACAGTAAAAATAGATGCCCAAATTAAGACGGCTCACGGAAGTAAGGAAGCTATATTATTGCGCAGAGCAGGAATGGTTCCCTGTACTATCTATACAAAAGAAAGTACTTTGCATTTCTCGGCACCGGTCAATGCATTTAAAGACTTGATCTACGCATCAGGTTTGCACAGAGCCCAAATAAATCTAGAAGATAATAGCTACATAGCTATCGTCAAAGAATTACAATTTCATCCGGTATCTGATCAACTATTGCATATTGATTTTCAACAGCTCACCGAGGGTGTGCTTGTGAATGTTGAAATTCCGGTAAAAGTTACCGGCCGTTCTGTAGGTGTTGCTTTAGGAGGCAATCTTTACATGAAAATGAGGAAAATCAAAGTTACTGCCTTGCCAAAAGATTTGATTGATTTCTTTGAGCTGGATGTAACGGATCTTGATATTGGAAATTCTATTAGGATTGAAACTTTAATTAATATTTATTCAAACTTTACGTTTATTCAAAACCCGGCCGCTCCGGTAGTGGCTGTTGAAGTAACAAGAGCTGCAATATCTGCTGAAGATGAGCTTTCTGAAGAAGAAGGCGAAGAAGGTGAAGAAGGCGAAGAAGGCACTAAAAAAGTTGCTGGAGAAGAGGGTTCTACTGAAAAGACTGAAGAATAAACTTATTGACCTTGAAATACCTGATCGTTGGTATAGGCAACATTGGTCAGGGCTATTTGCATACCCGGCACAATATCGGATTCGATGTACTGGATAATTTTGCTGAGCAACATAACCTGATCTTCGAGGATGCACGATTTGGTGCAATATGTCAATGGCACCATAAAGGCAGAACCTTTCACTTTCTTAAACCCAGTACTTATGTCAATTTATCGGGTAAGGCAGTACGATACTGGCTACAAAAGTTGAAAATCGAAGCGGACAAACTGCTTATTGTTGTTGATGATCTGAATTTACCTCTTGGAACTTTACGATTGAAACCAAACGGTAGCGATGGAGGTCATAATGGACTAAAGGATATCAATTCAGCCCTGGGCACAACTAATTATCCAAGACTACGATTCGGTATTGGAGAACATTTTTCTAAAGGAAATCAAATTGATTATGTATTGGGAAAATGGAGTAATGAAGAGTGGCAACAAATTATTGAACCCATTACAATTGCAGGAGAAATTGTTTTGAATTTTGGTTTAGAAGGAATTGAAAGAACCATGAACCGTTTTAATACTAAGTTATGAAAATTATAGCTATTGGTAGAAATTATGCGGCACATGCCCACGAACTGGGTAATACGGTTCCGGAAGAACCAATCATGTTCCATAAACCACATTCTGCTATTCTTAAGAACAAAATGCCTTTCGTTCTTCCTGCCTTTTCAAAGCAAATTGAATACGAAGTAGAAATTGCAATTAAAATTGACCGGAACGGTAAGCATATTAGCTTGGAAGATGCTAAAAACTATTACAAGCATATTGGAATTGGCATTGATTTTACGGCAAGAGATTTGCAAAATAAATGCAAAGAAAATGGATGGCCATGGGAAATTGCCAAGTCTTTTGACGGATCGGCCCCTGTTAGTCAATTCTATTCTCTCAGCGAATTTGATGATATTTATAATCTCCCTTTTTCACTGAAAAAGAATGATGAAATGGTTCAACAAGGCAATTCTAATCAAATGATTTTTTCTTTTGACCAATTGATACACCATATCTCAAAGTACTTTACTCTGAATATTGGTGATATCATATTTACGGGAACTCCTGCAGGGGTTGGACCGGTTAAAGAAGGAGATTTTCTTGAAGCATTCATTGCAAACCAAAGTGTACTCACCTGTACAGTGAAAGCAGAAAAAGAGCCAAGAGATAAATCAAAATATCACAATCAAGAAAATGCAAATTAGATGCATTTTTTGAATCAATTTGTACATTCAATTAGTTTAGGTGAAATAATTGATCCCTGATTATCTTATTGCTTATTTTAGCAACCCAAAATTTATTGTTCAAACGATATTAATTATGTCTTACCTTTTCACGTCAGAATCTGTTTCGGAAGGCCATCCTGATAAAGTGGCTGATCAAATATCTGATGCCATACTTGACCAATATTTATTGCATGATCCTGATGCAAAAGTAGCATGCGAAACATTGGTTACTACCGGTCTGGTTTTAGTCAGCGGTGAGGTAAGGAGTAAGGTATCACTTGATATTCAGGATATTGTTCGTCAAGTAATCAGAAAAATTGGCTACACAAAAACCGAATATCAATTCGATGCTGATTCATGTGGCATTATAACCACACTCCACAAACAATCAGATGATATCTTTATGGGCTTGGACACAAAGAAAAAGGAAGAGGCAGAGCAAGGAGCAGGAGATCAGGGTATGATGTTCGGTTACGCAAGTAATGAGACAGAAAATTATATGCCGCTGTCACTCGATTTAGCTCATCTTATATTAGTTGAACTTGCCGATATCAGAAAAAACCATTTGGAATTGATGCCATACCTCAGACCCGATGCCAAATCTCAGGTAACGATTGAATATTCTGATGATCATCAACCTCAGTTCATTGAAACTATTGTGGTCTCTACTCAGCATGATAATTTCGAAGAATCGGAAGAGGATGATGAACGAGCAACAGAAGCCATGCAGAAACGAATTAGAGAAGATGTTATAAATATTCTGATACCCCGGGTAGTTGCTAAGTTACCAGCACGAATTCAAGCTCTTTTCAAGGGCAAGATAAAATATCACGTTAACCCTACCGGCAAGTTTGTTTACGGAGGTCCTGCCGCTGATACCGGACTGACCGGAAGAAAAATTATTGTCGATACTTATGGAGGAAAAGGAGCTCATGGTGGAGGTGCATTCTCCGGCAAAGATCCTTCAAAAGTTGATCGTTCGGCAGCCTATGCCGCACGACACATCGCTAAGAATATGGTAGCTGCCGGCATTGCCGGGCAGGTTTTGGTTCAGATTGCTTATGCAATCGGAGTAGCCGATCCGGTGGGCATTAATATTGAAACCTATAATTCAGCAAATGTTAACCTGACAGATGGTGAAATTGCTAAGAAAATTAAACAGCATTTCGACCTGAAACCGGCCTCCATTATCAGAGATTTAAAGCTAAAAAATCCTATTTATTCTGCTACCGCTGCATATGGACATATGGGGCGAAACCCGGAAACCAGAATCGTTTCGTTCAATAGCAACGGACAAAAGATTGAGCGGGAAGTTGAGTTTTTTACATGGGAAAAACTCGACCGGGTGAATGATTTGAAAAAGGCATTTGGCCTTTAATCAGTCTATCGGATTAGGGTGACATTTCCTTTTTTAATCACTTCTTCATCATTCAATGAAAATTGTAGTGTGACTTGGAAAGCGTATGTGCCGATAGGTTGAGCTTTGTTCTTATAGAAACCATTCCATGGCTGAACACCTTCATAGACGATTTTCCCCCATCGATCGAAAATCTGAATATTTACAATTTCATAATTTCCCGGCTTAAAGAATACATCATTCAGACCATCACCATTCGGGCTGAAAGCATTGGGTATTGGAACATCGAGGTCGGGTAAAACAATTATTGTAATGGTATCAATATCCGAACAGCCGTTGTTCTTGTTAGATGTAACTGTTAAAGTGTATGTAGTGGTGGTGTCTGGGGTTGCCATTGGATTTGGTATCGTAGGATCACTCAACCCTGTGGAAGGTGTCCAAAGATAGGTATAGCTTCCAGCAGGACTTACATTGGCGTTTAATTGCACACTGGTTCCGATCATGATTGTTTGATCGGCTCCTGCGTCAACCGACACAGCTGCATCTTGCCCGATAGTGTAAGACTTGATCGTTGTACATCCGAGATTATCAACAATCGTTACATCATAATTACCCGGAGCTAAATTCTGCGGATCTTCAATATTGTCTCCATTCGACCAGCTAAAAGAGTAAGGGGCTTGTCCGATATCAACATTTAAATCAATCCGGCCATCATTCACTCCCGGACAAGTCGCGTTGTATAGGGTGGAAGACACGACCAAAAGATTATCAAATCCAACAATAACCGAATCAATTTGCTTGCATCCTTTTGAATCAGTAACCGTCACGGTGTAGGTGCCTCCCGGCAAATTAGTAGCTGTTGAGGTATTTTGTTGGGGACTTGTATTCCACTTATAGGTATAAGGAGCAGTTCCGCTTGATGCTGAAACTGTAGCCGATCCATCCGTTCCTCCAGTGCAAAAAGCATTCGTACTGGTCAAATTCAAAACTGGTAAAGGATTTATGGTAATCGTTCCCATGGATTGAGAAGTGATGCCGCAGGTATCAGTTACCGTACAAGTATAAGTTGTTGTTGCATTTGGTGAGACTTTAATTGATTTGCTGGTTTGTCCTCCCGGGCTCCATGAATAAGTATAAGGTGGAACACCCCAATAGCCGAAGGCTGTTAATTGGGCGCTATCCTGAAAACAGATTGCTTTACTTCCAATCACATTACTTTCCAGAGTTCGGGCTTCTATGGTAATCCGCCAGGTACCCACATTCATGACATGACAATTTGTATCACATCCGGGGAGTATGCAGGAGCATTGAGCATTGCGCAATTCAAAACTTATCACATGATCCGGGCAGGAAGGTGCGAGGCAATTAATGGTATTGAACATTGGGATAGTATCACCATAGCAGGTACCGGGTAGCGATCCTTGCGGTTGTTGAGTACATGACCAATAACCGTTTTGGCTTGGGCTGATTCCACAGGGTCCGATAATTTTAAACCATGCATCTTGTTTTTTACAATCCGTGGCAAAACCACATCCTTGAATCTGACTCACATAACGAGCATCGAAATAAGCATTGCTTAAACTTGAATTACCCGGAACGGTAACAACCAAAGTGTATGGGCAATAGTTAATTGAATCATAGCAAGTTGAAAATTTAAATCCCATTAGCCCTGTATAGAAAGTATCAGTACCTATTACAACCGGATCAATTGTAACCGGATATACTCTTTCGGGTCGGTTAAGCCACTGAGCAGATATTTTAATTCTAAACCGGTAAATATTGTCAGATAATTCATCTAACTGATAGCCTATTCGGTTGGGGCCATTATTCAGTAAACTATCGAAAAGTTTGGGCCCTTTTATTGTCATTATTTCAGCATTATGGTTGTCCGTAAGCACAATATCACCATTCCACCAATCTTTTCCTGTATAAAAGCCTTTGTCTTTATCAGATTGAAGGCGGTACCCATCAGGCAATGTATATTGTTCTTCAATAACGAGATTGGTATTATCAGGCAAATGAAGTGCCTGGCGAATAATATAGTCCGTCTCAATACTACTTTTACTAATGAATTGTTTGCGGTCGATACCCGGCCAGAAGTTCATATTAATCACACCATCGTCACCGGCAGTATATTTCGAAAGGTCAGAAGCAGGCAAATAAACGCTGCTATCCGGATACTCAATTAGTAATCTCGTTTTATGGTTGAAACGAAACTCATAGCCATTTTCCAGCAAAAGGGATGAGTAGTCTTCATTCAGGTCTATACTAACCGGAATAGGTTGATGAAGGGCAGCAAAAACACCTTTTTTGTTTTGAACAGGTTTTAATTTTGCATCAATGGTAATCAATTGTCCATGGTGGTCAAAATAATGCATCGGGCCATAAGATTTCTGGACATAAAAGCCTCTTCCGCTGGTACCTTTTTTTAAAAAATACCGGCTATCAATGGTTCTTTTGTTTATCAATTCTTCGCAATCATCACATTGTGCATCTTCCGGTACATGTCCATATTCAGGATGAGACTTAAATGCATCAGGAGTCAGTGAGTCAATATCATGGCTAATATAAATCGGGTTTAAGGGACTAAACGAGCTGAAATTATAGGTATAGTTCTGCAATGCCTTTTGAGCATTTGCATAAATTGCCAGAATAAGAAGCAGAAAAAGGGCAGCAGTATGTTTCATCAAAGCTTTATCTAATTAGGGTAAAGTTTCCATGTTTCTCCATCATTTCCCCATCGGCAGAAGAGGCCTTTGCAAAATAAGTATAGCTACCCATAATTTGAGGTTTTCCCTTAAATATACCATCCCAGCCTTTCGAAACGTCATTTATCATACTCACGTCATTGGAATACCAGATTTCTTCACCCCAGCGGTTATAAATATAAATTTCCAGCGTGGCGATGTTTGAGCCAAAAATGTTCAGCAAGTCATTATGTCCGTCACCATTAGGTGTGAAAGCGTTAGGAATGGCAATAAAGACTGCACAATTTTTCCCGTTAACGTCAAAATTATGAGCATCGTCACAAATTTTGCTGGCATCAATGATGCTTACTGAATAGCTACCTGTATCGTTTACCATAATTTTTTGAGTGCTTTGTCCTGTGCTCCATTGATATTGAACTCCGGAAATACCGGCATCCAATTCTACGCTTTCACCAGCACAAATGCTTACGCTATCGCTCAACACGATGGGCTGCTCAACAAATACAGTAATGGTATCCTGACTAGAACAATTTCCCTGATTGTTTACATTAAGGATATAGGTTGTTTCAGTATTCGGTGCAACGAGTAATGAATCATTCTGTCCTAATGTTGAATTACCTGTAGTCCACTGATAAAATCCTTCTCCAGGTTTTGCACGCAACATAACTTCGTCTCCGGCACAAATTGTTGTGTCGTTTCCTAATTGCGCATCAGGGAAGTCATACACTGTAACCTGCTTAAACCCATTATCCAGTCCACATTTGTTCAACGCTGAGATACTCACAATATAAGTACCGGCCGTATCCCAATAAAACTGGGACACATTATTAGAAGTATCGACAAGGGTACCACCACTTGCATCCCAGTTGTAATACGTCACATCCTGGAAAGGGACATGAAAGTTAATTGTATCACCGACACAAACTCTAATAGGTCCGATGATATTAACGTTGGGGGCAGTCAGTACTTTGATCGTAACTTCTGCAGACCAGGGGCCATAACATCCAAAATTGATTTCCCGAACCTTTGCCACAAAATTACCGGCAAAACCGTTGAAATTAATGTATATAGGATCGCCAGGCCAAATGAAAGGTGTATTTGTACCAAATTGCCATTCATACTGACTCTTTGAATTATAAGGAAGGAAAAGGATATTTCCAACATCACCTGAACATAAAGCAGAGTCAGAAGGAATCAAAATAGGTGCAATTTCACTGGGTGCCCCAATCGTCAAGTGAATGAGTGAGCCCAGGAGATCGAAGGTTGCATTTGAACTGTCTGCAATAATCCTGATATAATACATACCGGGAGCCAGGCCCATGGCAAGTAATTGTGGTAAAGGCGGAGCATAAATCGTAAATGTATTTGATACCGTATCGTATGTAGCACCAAGGCCTCCAACATTTAGTACACCAAAATTCATACTGCTATGAACTTCAATGGCAAACAAGTTTCCGTTGAAATAATTGGCATAAGTATTATAGGTATTGATATCAACATCAATAGTGGTTGAATCTCCATTTGATTCGTTTATGCACAATTGAATGTCTTGCATTTTATTGGTTGTAATATCACATTCTTTAATACAGAAAGGACCCCAAAGCGAACCAATAGCAGAAGGATTGGATGATATAACACGGATGTAATAGCCACAACCGGGAGGCACATTGGGAACCATTCCACCTACAGACCCCTGAGGCATAGAAGGATACGCTTTCGAATCGGGTACACTACCTATAATGGTCGGGTTGGCAAAACTTCCTGAAGAATCTGATAATTGTGCCGTGTAAACATTATTTGCATTATAAACGCCCGTAGAATTAAAGGGTACATCAATCACACTTCCGATGCATAAAGAGTCGCCACCCATAGTTACAACAGGCTGATGTGTTGTGATAATATTCGGACAATCAATTACTTCAAAACAAGGGCCGGGTATACCAAAGATGGCCGGTGCAGGAGAAACACGGTTCATTCTAATCCTATAGCAGGTATCAGGGGGTGTCATTGGCGGAATGCCTACAGCTACGGCACCTTGAGTGAGAAAGGAATTAAACGTAATTACCCCCAGGTTAGTCGGGCTACTGAAATTACCATTTCCATCAGAAAGTTCGTATTCATAGGTTCCGTAACACAGCGAGTCTGAAAGACTGAAAAATACAATCAGGCTGCTGCCTCTGCAAACAGGATTTGGTAGTACGTTGGTAATAGTGATATCAACCGGATGATTTATGGGATCATATGAGCCAACCACAATAATATCATCGATTGACATGGATGTGTTCGATTGCCCACCAACACCGGTATTCTGCCAACGAAAACCAAAACGAAGATCTTCAACATTATCGAAAGCAGGATTCTGAATTAGCTCGTATTTCCAATGATTCTGATTATTGTATTTAGCGGCACCGGTTTTAATCCATGGGCCACCATCAATGCTATAATATACTTCTCCATAAGCATTAGGTGCTCCTTCACACAAAAAGAAAAAAGTCAGTTTTACGTCATAAATAGCTTTAGTACAAATTCCGGAAGCCAATTCCACAAAATGATCCGATGGAGAAGTAGGATCAAAATTAGCATTGGCAATACTATTACTGCTAAGCGCTACGGTATCGTGGATATGCAAATAATTGCTGAAAGGAGCATTAGCAATTGTACCACTTACCGTGCTATCTTCGGAAATAGTATTAGAGTATAGAGGAGTACCGATATACTCATTGTTGATAATCCATTTATTGTTTCCGAGTGGTGTTCCAACAGTGCCTGAATTAAGAATAAAAGAGGTGTTCCCTAGATCAAAAGTTTCCGCAAAAAGCTGTATATTCTGAGCACTTAGTGATGAGCTGAACATGCTCAATATAACAGCATAACAGTATAGTAAATATCTTTTCATGCGAAATATTGTAGGCCTAAACTTAATTTTCAACAAAAAGGGAAGTGTAATTATAGTAAAAAAATGGGATTTCGAGTAATCCCTGAGGCAGTAAAATAAAAAAGCCACCCCAAATGAGTGGCTTTTTTCATCAGCGGTCCGGACGAGACTCGAACTCGCGACCTCCTGCGTGACAGGCAGGCATTCTAACCAAGCTGAACTACCGGACCAATTATCCTTTTTAATAAACTATCTGACTTATTAAAATCAGGCGCGTTAAAAGCGATGCAAATATAATGGCTTTTTAATGAAATCATGATAGTCTGAGAAAGGATTTTTATTGAAAAAGTCGATATTTGCTAATCCGCTTTAATAATTAATTAAGAAATTACGCATGATCTATCTTGATTTTGAAGAACCGATAGCCGAGCTAAATCAACAACTGCAAGAAATGATGCAAATTGCTGCAAAAGGAGATGTTAATGTTGATGCCACGATAAAGGAATTGCAAATTAAAATTGAACAAAAAAAAGTAGAAATATACAGCGGGCTTAGCGGTTGGCAGCGCGTGCAATTGTCACGCCATCCTGAACGACCCTACACAATGTACTATATTGAACAGATGACTGATTTGTTTATTGAGCAACATGGTGACAGAATTATGCACGATGACAAAGCCATTGTAGGAGGATTTGGCAAATTAGGAAAGCAAACTGTGATGTTTATCGGCCACCAAAAGGGAGTAAACACCAAAATGCGGCAATATAGAAATTTTGGTATGGCTAATCCTGAAGGTTATAGAAAAGCATTACGATTGATGAAATTGGCTGAAAAATTTAATAAACCAATTATCAACCTGATAGATACTCCGGGAGCCTTTCCGGGACTTGAGGCAGAAGAACATGGGCAAGCTGAGGCCATAGCGCGAAATTTGTATGAAATGTTCGGATTAAGAGTACCCATTATTGTTGTAATTATAGGTGAGGGAGCCTCTGGCGGAGCATTGGGTATTGGTATTGGAGATCAGGTCTTTATGCTTGAAAATACCTGGTATTCGGTCATTTCTCCTGAGTCATGTTCCTCCATTTTATGGCGAACCTGGGACAATAAAGAGCAAGCAGCTGAAAATTTAAAACTTACTTCTGCCGATATGTTAAAATTCGGACTTGTTGATGGGATCATTAATGAACCTTTAGGGGGAGCACATCATGACCCTGAAGCCATGGCAAGTACCCTGAAAAAACATATATTAGACCATTTGAGGCCATTGATGAAAATGGATCCTGATATAAGAATAGGAAAACGTATTCAGAAATTCGAACAAATGGGTGTTTTCAATAAAGGCCGGGATACGAATGCGAAAAAAGGCTCTAATAAAAACGTAAAAATTAAATAAGAATTTATGTGGCTTCCCAAATCCATAAAATCATTCTTTTTTAATCATAACCTTAAGAAATATATTAAGACAGCTGCGCCTGCAAGAGTTACCATGTCGCTGGAAAACGCCCAACATATCGGAATATTATTCAATGCTACCACTACAGGGAATTTCGCATCTATTCATTCTCTAGAATTGGAGCTTAGTAAAATGGGTAAAAAGGTGTCTGTGTTGGGTTATTTTGATTTTAAACATGTGGACGGACATCCAGGACATCCCTTTTTCTGCCGGAAAGATTTGAATTGGTTTGAAGAACCCGGAGATATTTATCAAGTCCGGGATTTTATAGAAACACGTTTCGATATTTTGATGAATATTTTTGATGAAGTCAAGCCTCCGTTAGAATATATTGCTTGCCATAGCCCGGCCAGATGCCGAATTGGTAAGTACTTCCCGGATAAAAAACATTGCAATGATATTATGGTAGATGTAGGGAGTGAAATGAATGGAGTTGAAAAACTTAGCACACAGATTTTACATTACACCAAAATGATAAAAAGTTAATGAAGCAAAAGCTAACAGGAACAGGGGTTGCTTTGGTTACTCCTTTTTTAAAGGACGGTCAAATTGATTTTAAAGGATTGTCAAAGTTGGTTAATCATGTTATTGTTGGCGGAGTTAATTATTTAGTATCTCTGGGAACCACAGGTGAATCGTCAACGCTTTCTAAACGTGAAAAGCAAGAAGTACTTTCATTTACCGTTGATTGCAGCTCAGGCAAAGTTCCGATTGTTGCCGGTATTGGCGGTAACAATACATCATTAGTAATTAATGATTTGAAATCCATGAATTTGAATGGGGTTTCAGCCATACTTTCGGTAAGTCCTTATTATAATAAACCATCTCAGGAAGGAATTTACCGGCATTATGAAGCTTTGAGTAAGGCCAGTCCACTTCCCATCATTTTATATAATGTTCCTGGTCGAACATCAAGTAACCTAAGTGCTGAAACAACTTTAAGACTTGCAAACAATTTCTCCAATATTATCGGAATCAAAGAAGCATCAGGAAATATCGTCCAGTGCATGGAAATTGTAAGGAAAAGACCTGAAGGCTTTTTAGTCATCTCCGGAGAAGATGCGTTAACATTGCCCATGATGTCGTTTGGTATGGATGGTGTAATTTCTGTAATTGCCAATTTATACCCTGATATATACAGCGATATGGTAAACTTAGCTGCATTAGGGCAATTTGAGCAGGCAAAAGCGCTTCATTTTAAATTATTACCATTAATAGATCTCATATTCCGAGAGGGAAATCCACCGGGAGCAAAAGCCGGCTTAGAATTGCTGGGTATTTGCTCATCATATCTTCGGCTACCATTAAGTAAGATCAGCGATGCGCTTAATTCTTCTATTAAACAATGTATCAAACAAATTTAGGCATAAAAAAAGCATCGCCACGCTGACAATGCTTCCATAAATTCGATTATTCTACTATTACAAGATACCATTCTTTCTCTTCAAAATATCCATTCTAACTTCCTGAGCCAGTTTCTTTACCAACTGCATATTATGCCTGATTCTCCTGCCTGCTGTTTTATTCCTTTTATCATAATACCTTGAGAAGTCATCCTCTACCTCTTCAATGAGTCTTTTCAATTCAACAACTGCATTTCTCATAGAGAGTAAATTAAACTTTTGCAAACGTTTCGCTATCATAAACTCCATTCTCCAGTTTCTCTTTAATTGCAGAAAAGGCAATGAGGGTATCCTCAATATCCTGATCTGTATGAGAAGCTGTTGGAATAATGCGAAGCATTAATTGTCCTTTAGGAATGACTGGATACGTCACAACACTACAGAAAATATTATAATTCTCACGAAGATCAAAAATCAATTGAGTAGTTTGTGGAATTCCTCCATAGAAATAGACGGGTGTTACCGGAGTATTGGTCGCACCAATATCGAAACCTCTCTTCCTCAGGCCAGATTGAAGTTTACGGACATTATGCCATAATTTTTCCTTTAATTCAGGATGAGTTTTTAATAACTCAAGCCTTTTCAGATTCCCGATTACTATAGGCAGGGGTACTGATTTAGCAAAAACCTGAGAGCGAATATTATACCTCAAATATTCAATTACTTGAGTTTCGCTGGCCATAAATGCACCTATGCTACCCATTGATTTAGCAAAGGTGGAAAAGTAGATATCAATTTGATCCTGAACACCCTGATGTTCACCTGTACCTGCACCTGTTTTTCCCATGGTTCCGAAACCATGAGCATCATCAACCAGCAATCGGAAATGATATTTATTTTTCAATGCAACGATCTCTTTTATTTTTCCCTGATCTCCACCCATACCAAATACACCTTCTGTGATGACCAGAACCGCACCATCGCTATTTTTGACAAGTGCCTCAGCATGCTTGAGCTGTTTTTCAAGATTTTCAATGTCATTATGGGCAAAAACAAAACGTTTGCCCTGATGTAAACGAACACCGTCAATAATGCAGGCATGTGATTCAGAATCATAAACAATAACATCTCTGCGATCAACTAAAGCATCGATAGCAGAAGACATGGCCTGATAGCCATAATTTACGAGTAAACCAGCAGGTTTTTTGACAAACTCAGCCAATTGATTTTCAAGTTCTTCGTGAAATGAAGTTTCACCAGACATCATCCTCGCTCCCATTGGAGCTCCCAATCCCCAGGCTTTAGCCGCATCGGAATCGGTTTTCCTTACATCAGGATGATTGGCTAAGCCTAAGTAATTATTCAAACTCCAAACAATTCGTTCCTTACCTCGAAACATCATTCTATTAGATATTTCTCCCTCTAATTTTGGAAAAGTAAAATAACCATGGCCAACATCAGAATATTGTCCTAAAGGCCCACGGTCCAATAATAGTTTCTCAAATAAGTCCATAGTCAATTGATTTGATAATTGCGCACAAAGTTACGCCCTTAGATTGATTTATTGAAATTTAGTTCCTGAAAAGTAATTAATACTATATCAATTCGTTTAAGTGTATTTATATCAATTTCCGTATCTTTGCAGGCCATGTTGAAAAGCAGGTATTCAATTGTTTTAATCCTATCCTCAATCTTTTTTTTTTACAGTAGTTGCGATTCATACAGCAAATTGTTGAAAAGCGATAATGTTGAACTGAAAAAAGAAAAGGCGAAGGAATACTATAATAAAGGTAATTACTACAAAGCGTTACCCTTGCTGGAAGAATTATTAAGCGTATATCGTGGCACCGAAGAGTTAGAGTATCTCTACTACATCTATTGCTATTGTTACTATGGGCAAGAATCATATATCGTAGCTGCATACAATTTTAAAAATTTTGTATCCTCATTTCCTGAGAGCGATAAAGCCGAAGAATGCCTGTTTATGCATGCATACAGTTATTATGAGGTATCGCCTGAACCGGAATTGGACCAAACATATACTTATAAGGCCATTGATGCTTTTCAACTATTTATAAATACATACCCTGAGAGTCAGCGTTTTGATGAGGCAAATATCCTAATTGAAAAATTGAATCGTAAATTAGAAATGAAAGCATTATTAGCGGCTAAACTATATTACGATATGGGCACTTATAAGGCTGCTGTCACAGCATTTCAAAATATTTTGGAAGAATATCCTGAAAGTCCACAAGCCGAAAATTCGTATTGGCTTATGTTGAATTCAAGTTATCTGCTGGCTAAAAATAGTGTGGAATCGAAACAAAAGAGTCGTTATCGTGATACTTTAAAAATTTATAAAGAATTTAAAAAACGCTATCCGGAAAGCAAGCATATGTCGAATGCAGATTCGATATATGAGGCAAGCACAAGAATTATTCAATAAAACAAATAGATTATATATGGACAAGCTTAAAGAATCAATTAACTCAGGAATTTCTCCTTCGATTATTGTTCGCGATTTAGTAGATATCAGTAATATTTCAGGAAATATTTACAAATCACTCGTTATTATCACAAAACGCTCGAACCAACTTGCTAGAGAACTCAAGGTAGAGCTAAACCAAAAATTGGAAGAATTTGCCAGTTCAACGGATAGTCTTGAGGAAATTCACGAAAACAGGGAGCAAATTGAGATTTCAAAATATTATGAACGAATGCCAAATCCTGTGGTTTTAGCCATTGAAGAATTTATTGAAGGAGGGACTTACTTCCGTGATCCTGAATTAGCAAGTGAAGAAGAAGTAAGCAATGAAACTTCTGAAGAAAAGTAATGGCTTCAAAAGGCAATATATTGCTTGGAGTCTGTGGTAGTATCGCTGCCTATAAATCTGCCTATCTTACGAGACTGCTGGTTAAGAATACTTATGATGTAAAAGTTATTTTAACAAAAGCAGGAGTTGGTTTTATCAACCCGATTACTTTTTCAACCTTATCAGGCAATCCGGCACTCAGTGATTTTACTTCTGAAGATAATAGCATTTGGAATAATCATGTTGAGTTAGGTCGTTGGGCCGACCTGATGTTGATTGCCCCGACCTCGGCTAATACTATGGCAAAAATGGCTTGTGGAATTGCTGATAACCTACTATTAACTACTTATTTGTCTTGTAATGCCCCGATAGTAATTGCACCCGCTATGGATATGGATATGTGGACAAATGCCTCGACTCAAAGGAATCTTGAAATACTTAAATCTGATGGAGTGGATTACATCCCTGTTGGATCGGGCGAGTTAGCCAGTGGTTTAATTGGGGAAGGCCGTATGGCTGAACCTGAATTAATTTTTGATTTTGTAAATCAAAAATTAGCAAAGAGCAAAAAAAAAAGCCTGAATAAAAAGATATTGATTACGGGCGGGCCTACTTACGAGCCCATTGATCCGGTAAGATATATTGGAAATCATTCAACAGGTACCATGGCCATTGAACTTGCCCGGATTTTTGCTGACAAGGGTGCAACAGTTCAATTAATTCTTGGCCCGTCTAATCTCAATATTAAACATGCAAACGTAAAGATTGATCGGGTGAATACAGCTAGCGAAATGTTGGCAAAATCTTCAAAATATTTTTCAACTGCTGATATTTTTATCTCAGCAGCTGCTGTTGCCGATTTCACACCCCTTAAAATGAATCAAAATAAAATGAAGAAATCGGGAGCCGAAATGACCCTCAAACTTAAAGCTACCGTTGATATACTTAAAACTCTTGCAGAGCGAAAACACAGGGGACAGCTTTTGGTAGGCTTTGCCCTGGAGACAGAAAATGCTGAAGAAAATGCACTAAGAAAGTTGCTCGATAAGAATTTAGATTTAATAGTTCTTAATTCTTTGCAAGACAAAGGAGCCGGATTTGGCAACGCAACAAACCGGGTGACCTTTATTGACAGAAATAATAAAATGACTAAATTTGAGTTAAAACCAAAGTCACAAGTTGCTGCCGATATTGTCAACTATTTAATCGAAGAATTCGATGCGTAATTTAATATTCCTGCTATTTAGCCTGCTTTCACTTCAATCTTCTTTAGCTCAAGAGCTAAATTGTGAAGTGCAAATATTGACACCCCAGTTGCAAATGACTGACCCTGCTATTTTTAAAACACTGGAATCCGCCATTCGGGAATTCATGAACAATAGAAAATGGACAAATGATTCATTTGAACCCATTGAACGCATTGATTGTAAACTAATTATTACCATAAGCAAAGAGCTGAGTAATGATCATTTTCTAGCCACTGCTAATATCCAATCAAGCAGACCGGTTTTTAATTCAGATTATCAATCAGTGATGCTTAATTATGCCGACAAGGATTGGGACATTTCTTATTCAGCCTATCAGCCATTGGAGTTTAATGAAAATGCAAACTTATCCAACATCACTTCAATGCTGGCTTTCTACGCCTATATAATCATTGGTTTTGACTATGATTCCTTTTCAGAAAAAGGAGGTGACCCCTATTTCCAACAGGCTCAAAGTATCGTAACAAACTCATCAAATGTAGCCCAAAAAGGATGGAAGGCTTTTGACGGAACGCGTAACAGATATTGGCTGATTGAAAATCTTACTAATAGTAAATATGAAGCTTACAGAAAAGCTTATTATCAATACCATTTTGCAGGCTTAGACCACATGTATGATGATCGAAACACTGCTACAAGAGAAGTACTCAAAGCATTGTATACAATTGAAAAAGTGTATGATCGTGATCCAAACATCATGATCATTCAATTATTTTTCAATTCCAAATCTGATGAATTGGTTGAAATTATGAGTGGGGCATTACAAGGCGATAAAATAAAAGCAGTGAATATTTTAACGAAACTTGATGCTGGAAATTCTGAAAAATATCGTAGAATTCTCAATAACAAGTAAGCTTTCTTTTGTAGATTTCACTTGCTATGTTAAGCAAACTATACATCCGAAATTATACTATAATCGATGAAATCTTCATTGAGCCCGATGCAGGTCTTACTGTTATTACAGGAGAGACAGGTGCTGGAAAATCTGTAATCCTTGGCGCTTTATCCTTACTATTGGGCCAAAGAGCTGAAGCCGGTCTAATTAATAACCCAGCTAATAAATGTATCATCGAAGGTAGTTTCTTTATCAAAGCATATCATTTTGAAAATCTTTTTAAAGAATCAGGACTTGATTATGACGAGCAAACTATTATCAGACGCGAAATTCTGCCAAACGGTAAATCACGTGCATTCATAAACGATAGCCCCGTTACGCTAGACATCTTAAAATTAATAGGGAAAGAACTGATAGACATCCATAAGCAATTCGATACACAAGCTTTAAGGGCCGAACATTTTCAATTATTAATGCTTGATAGCGTAGCTAATCATGCGCCTCTATTAGCCGAATATTCAGAGCAATTTCAACATCTCAGAGAATTGAAAAGGCGACTCTTGAACACCATGGAGAAAAACAGAAAAGCTGAACAAGACAAAGACTACATCACTTTTCAAATCAATGAATTAGATCAAGCTAATCTTCTGGATGCAAATGAACTGGTATCGA
Organism: uncultured Chitinophagales bacterium; assembly: GCA_964413685.1. GTDB lineage: Bacteria > Bacteroidota > Bacteroidia > Chitinophagales > S012-47 > JAJRWN01. The sequence continues at coordinate 160,407 of CAYPSW010000003.1, read as the reverse complement.
TTGAAAAAGAAAAGGTTTTACTTGACCATGCGGCCCAAATTCAAACGGCATTTGCTGCAAGCATCAATATGCTTGATCAAGATGAACGATCAGCCACTAAGCTACTGATAGATTCCCTTCGACAGCTCGAAACATTCAAGTCCGTTAATCCTGATTTTGAAACGCTTGTCAACAGACTGGATTCTATACAGATTGAATTGGCTGATTTGGTTTCTGAATTACAACAAAAGCTGGATAAAACAGAATCGGACCCGAACCGCTTAGAATTATTGGAAGAAAGATATAACCTGCTGAATCAATTACTCAATAAGCACCATAAAAACGATTTACAAAGCCTGATTAATCTAAAAAACGGACTCCAGCAACAATTAAAATCGATAAACAATTTAGATGTGCTGATTGCTGAGTTAGAAGAAAACATTGAAGAGGTTAATAATAAATTATTTAAGCTGGCCACCAGGATTACATCAAACCGAGCGGAAGCAGCAACCCGTTTTGAAACTTATGTGAATAATATGCTGCCTGAAGCAGCTATGCCAGAAGGAAGGTTTTCAGTACTCATTGAAGCACAAGAACAATATACAGCCCATGGTAAGGATGTCATTCGCTTTTCCTTTACTGCTAATAAAGGAAAGCCATTACAAGACCTCGGTAAAATTGCATCTGGTGGAGAATTATCGCGTCTAATGTTGATCATGAAATCAATGATTGCGAAAAGTACCGCTCTTCCAAGTCTTGTGTTTGATGAAATTGATTCTGGTATATCAGGAGAAGCCGGCATAAAAATCAGCCATATACTTAAAAAGCTAAGTCAAAACCATCAGGTGATATGCATAACGCATTTACCTCAAATTGCAGGACAAGGAGACCAACACCTATATATATATAAAGAGATAGTTGGAGATACCACCGTGGCGAGAGCAAGAAAGCTCGGACTCAATGAAAGGATACAAGAATTAGCAGAAATGCTGAGTGGTAAAACAATTACCTCTGCTTCCATCAAGAATGCAAAAGCATTAATGTTTCTTCAGGCAAATTAATTTACAATTCGGTAAAGATCCAATTCTTCAGGTTTAAAGTTTGAAATATAATCTGCTTTCCCATTATTGTCGGCTTGTGCTTTGATGATAAATAGTTCAGCTGTTTTTTTGTACATACCATCGCGTGATGCATCCAAAAGCAACAAGTAACCCATAATAATATTACCTGCTATTTCCACTAACCTGCGGGCATGAAAATCAAGATATTCGGTATTTTTAAAATCGTTCACTTTTTGAGATAATGCATCGTATTGGTTTGTCATTTTCAAGAGTATTTTTTTCAGAATACCCAATGATGTGTCAAATTCCATGTTCTCATATTCTCTTATTCGACTTAAAAATAAACCAGTCGTTACTCCTCTAATGGCAGCCACTACCTGCAATTGCGAAGTGCCCTCATAAATTGAAGTTATTCTGGCATCGCGGTATAATCTTTCTACCGGAAAATCTTGCATATAGCCGGTTCCGCCATGTATCTGAATGGCATCATAGGTAATCTGGTTGCAGTATTCACTTGAAATTAATTTTAGCAAAGGAGTATAAACATCAGCAAGTCGCATATAATACTTCATAGTATTTCGCTCTTCAGATTTCAGCTTGCGAGTCTTTTGAATATAGGCGTATGCTTTATACATGTCAATATAGCGGGTGGTTTCGTATAGCAATGACCTTTCAGCATCAATTTTGAACTTCATTTCAGTCAACATTTCATAAACCGCAGGGAAATGCATTACCGGTTTGCCGAATTGTGCACGTTCGTGAGCATATTGTAAAGCTGCTTGATAAGCAGCCTCAGAAATACCAACCGATTGAGCACCGATACCTAATCTGGCTGCATTCATTAAGGACATCACATATTTTATGAGTCCCATTCTACGATTACCAACCAGGATTGCCGGAGCATCTTTATAAACTAATTCACATGTTGGGGAACCAATGATACCTAATTTATGCTCAATTCGTCTTACTTTAACCGCGTTCGATTTTCGATCATACAGGAATAATGATAAGCCTCTCCCATCAGATGTTCCTTCCTCAGAACGTGCTAAAACAAGAGAGATATCAGCATCTCCATTTGTAATGAATCGTTTCACTCCGTTTAGATACCATTGATCTTCGCTCTCATTATAAGTTGCTTTCAATTGAACAGCCTGCAAATCAGATCCTGCATCAGGCTCTGTCAGTGCCATAGCACCTGTTGCACCTTTGGGGAATCTAGGCAAATACTCTTCAATAATTTCATCAGAAGCAAATTCACGAAGGGTTTCTGCACAATCCTGAAGGCCCCATATATTAGCAAATCCTGCATCAGCTCTAGATACTATTTCATTTGAAATAACATAGGGTGTCAAAGGGAAATTCAGCCCTCCATATTTCCTGGGCAATGCAATACCCATCAAACCAGCATTAATTAATGCATCGAGATTTTCCTGAGTTCCTTTAGCATAAATGACATGATTCTGTTTCACTACAGGTCCATCTTCGTCAACTGATTTGGCATTAGGTTCGATAATGTTGGAGCAAATATCACCTACAATTTCCAAAATATTTTCATAAGTATCGATTGCATCCTCATAATTTTGGCATGCATAGTCAAATTCATCTTTTTCGGAAAAGTCATTTTCCCTAAGCCTGACAATTTCTTTAAACAAAGGGTGATTAAGATGGAATTTTAGGTTTGGATTGTCAGTATAGTGATTTGCCATTACTTAGAATTTTTTATATACGTTCTGATGATTTTTGGAATTACCTCCATCAAATCACCTATAATAGCATAATCGGCAATTGCGTTTATCGGGGCGTGTGGGTCTGTATTGATGGAGATAATCTGAGCTGATTGGTCCATACCGGCAACATGCTGAATTGCACCAGAAATACCACAGGCAATATAGAGCTTCGGACGAACAGTAAGACCGGTTTGGCCAACTTGTCTTTCATGTTCGATAAAACCGGCATCAACAGCTGCACGAGTTCCTGCAACATCTCCACCTAAAAGTTTCGCCAACTGAAAAAGTAATTCAAAATTCTCTTTCGTGCCTACGCCATAACCGCCCGCTACAATAATAGGTGTGTTTTTTATGTCAATTTTCTTTTCAGTAATATGCCTGTCAATAATACTGACAGCGAATTCAGCATCTGAGAGCCACTTTTCTGCATCAAGTTGATTCAATTTCCCTTTATAATCAGGATCAAAAATTTCTTTTTTCATTACTCCTTCTCTAACCGTTGCCATCTGAGGATGCATATCCGGATTAATGATGGTAGCCAGAATATTGCCACCAAAGGCAGGTCTGATTTGATATAAAAGATTATGATATTCCTTTTTTGTTTTTCTCTCGGAATAATCGCCAATTACCAGAGATGTGCAGTCGGCCGTTAGACCACAGCGGAGTGCAGATGCAACCCGTGGACTGACATCGCGACCAATCATAGTGCCGCCAAAAAGAACAATCTGAGGTAACTCTTGACTAAATAGATTTATCAAAATTCGTGCATGGGGTAATGTCAGATAGTTAATCAGGCGTTTATCATCAGCTATATGTACAATATCCACACCGTAGGGATAAAGCGTTTGGGCCAGTTCATCAAGCTGATGCCCAATTAATATGGCCTCTAATCCACAATCTAATTTAAAGGCTAATTGACGTCCTTTCGTCAGAAGCTCTAAGCTAACTTCAGCTATTGCCCCATCAGTTATTTCACAGTAAACAAAAACATTTTTCACGGTCAGCTTTTTATCCAATGGTGTGGTTATTCATTAATTCCTGAATCAATTCATTAATTTGAGTTTCATCATTATCCAGTACTTTGGAGTCCTTTGCAGCTAACACAACATTTTCAACCTTCTTAACTTTTGTCGGAGAGCCCCCTAATCCAAGCCAGAGTGGATCTGCATTCAGATCATCAACGCTCCACTCATTTATTAATAAATATGGCCTGGTTTCGATAATCTTTTGAAAATCAGCGCTTTCTTTAATTAATTCTGAACCGGTTCTTGCATATTTATAGCGCATATATCGTTTTGCATTCCTAGAGCGACAAGGTGTGGCTGAATCGGTAACTGTAATGAGAACTGGCAACTTTGCTTTTACTGTCTCAACTCCATTCGCAATGATTCTTTTTATAGTAACGCTTTTGCTATCGATATCTAATAATTCTTCAGCAAGTGTTACTTGAGGAATACTTAACTTTTCAGCTGTTTGTGGGCCTACTTGTGCAGTATCTCCATCAATTGCTTGTCTGCCGGTAAATACAATATCAAATGGTGCAAGCTTATTAACCGCCAAAGACAATGCATACGAAGTAGCTAATGTATCAGAACCGGCAAATCGCTTATCTGTTAATAAATATGCCTTATCAGCCCCCCTGAACAAACCTTCTCTTAAAATATTGGCAGCTCTGGGAGGCCCCATTGTTAATAGAGTGATACAAGTTTTTGGATATTTATCTTTTATGCTTAAAGCTTGTTCCAGTGCTAATAAATCATCAGGATTGAAAATTGCAGGTAATGCTGCACGATTTATTGTGCCGTCCGCCTTCATTCCGTCTTTACCAACATGGCGGGTATCAGGAACTTGTTTTACCAAGACAACAATCTTAAACTTATCCATTCTCGATAATTAATTTTTTATGGTGACGCAAATATAAGAGAAGAGCAAGAAAAATATGATATTATGCAGCATTATTCAAGACCAGCAAAGTTGGCCCAGATTAGTAGTTTTCTGTAAATCATTGGAATAGTTCTATCTTTGCCCGCAATTATGTAGATTAGATATCCGAAAGCCCAATTGGATAACCCTACACTGGGATTGCCTTTCAACATAGAAAAACGTACATAACATCATGAATAATTTGCTAAAGGGAAAGACCGGAATAATATTTGGCGCATTAGATGACAAATCTATAGCATGGAAAGTCGCCACTCGCTGCTATGAAGAAGGAGCTAGATTTACATTAACTAATGCACCGGCAGCACTGCGGTTTGGACAAATCAATGAATTGGCAAAGATTTGTAATGCTGAAGTGATAGCTGCTGATGCCACTAATATGAACGATATAGAGAATCTTTTTACAAGTTCGATTGATATTCTTGGCGGACCGGTTGATTTTGTACTTCATTCTATTGGTATGTCTATAAATGTTAGAAAAGATAATCCTTATACTGATCTAAACCACGATTTCTTTCTCAAAACCTTGGATATATCGGCTATGTCATTTCATCGAATTTTGCAAACGGCAATGAAATTAGATGCGATTAATGAATGGGGTTCTGTTTTAGCCTTATCCTATATTGCTGCCAATAGAACATTTCCCGGATATAGTGAAATGGCTGAAGCAAAAGCGATGTTAGAATCTATTGCAAGAAGCTATGGTTATCATTATGGTAAAAAGAAAAAAGTGAGGGTTAATACCATCTCTCAATCTCCCACTATTACAACAGCCGGTTCTAAAGTAAATGGCTTTGATGGTTTTTTGGGTTATTCAGATGCCATGTCACCTTTAGGAAATGCAACTGCTGATGAATGTGCAAATTATTGCTTGATGATGTTTTCAGATTATTCACGAAAAGTGACCATGCAAAATTTATTTCACGATGGCGGCTTCTCTTTTACCGGCATCAGCAATGAAATCATGGACTTGGTTCTAAAGAAGTAGTTTTTTACAATCAAATTTCATCGATTCATTTCCTATCTCACCTTTCATTGCATCGGTTATCAGGTGTTTATTTATGTATTTTGTAGGAATATGCTTCAAATAGGCTTATACAAAGTGAAAAGTTATACTTACAAAAAAAAAATGTAACAACACCTAGGGGTGTCCGTAGAACACACCTGATTACGATTTTGTAGCTCTGATGAGAACTAAGTTTCGTAATTATTTATTAACAAAACCCCTTAATCATGAAAACATCAAAAACAATTTTGATTGGCTTAATGTCAGCCGTTGTTTTGACATTTAGCACAAGCGCAGTATTTGCGCAATTCACTCCTGCCACAACTCCTGACAAATATGTTGTAGCAGCTCCAATTATTGCAGTTCAAAATGTAGCTGCTGATGCCTCTATATTTAAAGCAGGTGATCTGCGTGTTATGGCATGGGATGGAGACCAAGCATCTTGGGCCTTTGATTTTCAAGACGGAGCCGTTCAAGGCGTTCTTCCTTTAGGTCAAGGCAGTATTTACAATATTGGTAAACCATTAGATCCGGACGTAGTAGTTGATCCTTCCGGTTCAGGTAGATCAATTGTAGTTTATGTTGGTGAAAATACCAGTCAAATTTATTGTGAGGTTTTTGAATTTAGCGACCTAGGTGGTATCCAGATTGCAACCCCTAGATTAGTTAATCCTTCACCCGGTTTTTGCAGCAGCCCGAATGTTGATGTATCTCCTTCAGGTGATGTCGTAGTTACCTGGGCACAGGATGGTGATATTTTCGCCAGAAGGTTCGATTTCACAACAGGCTTTTATTCCCATGTATTGAAAGTTAATGGTAGCGATCCAATGTCTCCTACCGGAACATGCAGCAATCCAGATGTAGCAATCTCAGGAATTTCAAGTTCGCTTGCCAATGCTAACTATATGGTCAATATTGTATTCAACAAAGATTATGTTGGAAAATCTTCAACATGGGTACAAAGGTTATCATTAGACGAAATTACATTAGGTGGCAAAGGCACAAAGAATTATGGGTATGGATTTACCAAACAAATCATGTCTGGCGCTCCCGGTTCGATTGGAGCACCAAGAATTGCTGCTCCTGCTAGTGGTAATATGAGCTCATATGACTATACAGTAGTTTTACGTATGTCATTCAGTACAACAGCTGATGTTATCGTTGCATTAACGCACAATCTTGCTAATGGTGGATTCGATAATGTAGTATATCATGAGCTTAATACCAAGCCTAATGATATTAGCACCTGTACGAATGGTGACCCTGTTGTAGCTTATGTTGGTAATTCAATTATCACAGCGTGGACTTATACAGACACGGCTTGTGGAATGTTGAACGGAGACCAAGATATTATCGTTCGTCAATTAGATTTAAACGGTGATTGGATTTTCCCTGATTATTCTATCGTAGATGAAGATATCAACGGTAACCAAAACGCTCCTGCAATTGCTGGTCGTTTTACACCTGGAATGACATTTTATTCCTACTATGACGAGGATAAACTTGGAATTGCTTTCAAGTCTAGCTTGTTCGCCAATATGTCACTAAAAAAAGGTGACGAAGGTTTGAATACTGCTGAAACAAGTATGGGTGTATATCCTATACCAATGGCTGAAGAGACTACTTTAAGCATCAATCTAGCAAAAGGTGAAACACCCGTTAGTTTGAATGTTTACAATGTTTCAGGTCAATTGGTCAACGAATTCGATGCAACTTCCTTAAACGAAGGTAATAATTTACTTACCTGGAATACAAAAAAGGAAAACATTGATGCAGGTGTATACCTGATTCGCTTAATCACTGACAAAACATCAAAATCAATTACAGTGAATAAAGCAAAATAAATTTACTTGATTAATTAGAAGTTCATTCAATTATATTGAAATTACATGAGTTGCCCGGAATAAGATTTCCGGGCAACTTTTTTAAATCCCAGCTTTGCCATTGTGGAATATTCGATACGGAAGTATTGATAGTAAGGCTATGATTTACCTTTACAATTGGTTTATTCCATAAATTGGAGTATATTAGTATAGATTTTACATACTTTATTAGCTTAACTTCCGAATGAAAATCAAATACCTCATAGCATATGTATCACTTTGCATTTTAGGCTTTCATAGCCTTCAGGCTCAACATCAAAGTGATTACTGGTATTTTGGTGAACAAGCTGGCATTGATTTCACTTCAGGTACTGCAGTTGCTCGTACAGACGGTGCCCTCAATACCTATGAAGGTTGTGCCACCATATCAAATTCAAGCGGAAATTTACTTTTTTATACAGATGGTATAAAAGTGTGGGATGCCAACCATAGTCAAATGCCTAATGGAAATGGGCTAATGGGTGATTTGTCCTCAACACAATCTGCCATTATTGTTCCGAAACCGGGCTCTTCAAACTTGTATTACATTTTCACAACTGATAACGGGGGAGGGAGCAACGGACTTCGATATTCTATAGTAAATATGGCTTTACAATCAGGTTTAGGCGATGTAACAATTAAGAACCAATTGCTGAGCACACCCGTTACTGAAAAGCTTACCGCAGTTCAACACATTAATAATCAGGATGTTTGGGTTATTTCTCACGCTTTTAATTCTAATAATTTCTTAGCCTACCATGTTTCAGCAGCTGGAATTGACACCAATGCAGTAATCAGCTCAGTAGGTTCATCTCAAGGAAGCATGGACTTTCAAGGCTGTCTTATGACCTCACCAAATGGAGATAAACTTGCGGATGTTGTTTCTATAATGAGTAATAAAATTGAATTGTTTGATTTTAATAACTCGAACGGTGTCGTCAGTAATCCTTTGCTTATAAGTGGCTACAATAAACCTTATGGTATTGCCTTTTCGCCAAATGGATCAAGATTGTACGTAACTACCAGACAGCCATATCGAATCTATCAATTCAATTTGCTTGCAGGATCACCAACAGCAATTATAAACTCAGCCACGCAGATAGCCAGTGGAGCTGCCGCAGGTTACACAATGCAACTCGGGCCTGATTATAAAATCTATGTCGCAAAACAAAATCAAACATTTTTAAGCAGAATAAACGATCCAAATGCCTTAGGAACAGCATGCAATTATCAAAACAATGCTGTTGACCTTCTCGGAAGAAAATGCAAACTAGGATTACCTGCATTCATCCAAAGTTATTATCAACCGGATATTCTTTTCTCAGGACTTTGCCCAAATCAGGCTACCTCATTTCAGTTAAGCGATACTTCAGTACTCGATAGTGTATCCTGGAATTTTGGTGACCCGGGTTCAGGAGGAAACAATACATCGACTTACATAGCACCGATGCATACCTTTTCATCACCAGGGACCTATGTAGTCACGGCTCTCGTTTACTATAATGCTAACATGAAAACATTAACGCAGCAGTTGACAATACTATCTCCTCCTGCTATAAATCTGGGATCGGACACAAGCGTATGTGCCGGTACAAATTATACCCTAAATGCAGGAAATCAGGGTATCTCATATCTTTGGTCAACGGGTGATACCACTATTGAACTTCACCCGAATGTCAGCGGACTCTACTGGGTTCAATTGACAGATATGAATGGATGCACAGGTGTTGATAGCGTGCAATTAACAATTTTACCCAGGCCCGATGTCAAAGTCGGCACCGACAAATATATTTGTAAAAATGATTCCGTTCAATTACAAGCCACGGGGGCTTCAACGTATTATTGGACACCTGTTCAATCAGTAAGCGACCCTAATATTGCTGATCCATTTGCTAAACCAGCCTATGCGACAGAATATATAGTTGTTGGTACAGATAGCAACGGTTGTCAGGGAAGCGACTCGGTTATAGTTTATTTGAAATTACAACCCAATCTTGTTTACAATCAAGATACTATAATTTGCTCTGGTGATCAAGCCCAACTTTACGCTCCTGCTGCATTTAGTTACAGTTGGTCGCCTGCTGCAAACCTTAGCTGCGACACTTGTCAGTTTCCCATAGCACATCCTATGGTAACAACCGTTTATTCCATAAGTGTTTATAATCAGCAAGGGTGTAGCAGGAAAGCTATTTTCGAAGTAGAGGTAGCTGCAAGGCCCGCAGTTGATGCAGGGCAGGATACAAGTATTTGTAAAGGAGATATAATTCAACTTAATGCCCAATCTGTGGATAGTAGCAGTATAATTTCTATGCAATGGTCTCCTTCCATAGGTTTATCAAGTACGACAATTTCCAATCCTGCTGCAAATCCTCCACAGTCAACTACCTATTTTTTCACCAGTACTAATATTTTTGGTTGCTCAACAACAGACAGCATTCAAATATTAAGAGACAATATAAATATTGATGCCGGACAAGACGTTCAAATCTGCCCTGGTTCAAGCATCGAACTAAAAGCTTTGAGTAATCAGTCGGGAGCTTATAGTTGGTCTCCGGTTCAATATGCTATAACACCTAACCAAGCAAATACGATTGTAAATCCATCCTTAACTCAACAATTTTCTGTAACAATCACGAATGCTGAAGGCTGCCATGCTACTGATTCTGTGAAGGTTTATATCTTAAATATACAGGCGGTAGATGCCGGTAATAGTGTTTCTGTCTGTGCAGGGGAAAGTATTCAATTGCATGCCTCAGGAGCATCACAGTTTAAATGGGATCCCAATATTGCTCTCAGTTGTTCTAATTGTTCAGATCCCATAGCAAGCCCCTTATCAAGCATGTATTTCTATGTGACGGGTACGGGTGTGCAAGGTTGTGAAAGCAGAGATTCAGTATGGGTTTCAGTGAAACCGAACCCATTGCTTCAGATGAGTAATGATACAGTTATTTGCCCGGGGTCACAAGTTCAACTACATGCCAATGGGGCTTCACAATATCACTGGATACCGAGTTCGGGACTCAACTGTTCGTTTTGCCCAAACCCTATAACATCTCCGAACACATCAAGCAGTTATTCCGTGGTAGCCACAGGGTTAAATGGCTGTCAAAGTATTGATAGTGTAGAGATTTCTGTTTACCCGATACCTAAGCTGAACTTTACAGGAAATACCAGTTTATGCGAAGGAGAACAAACTCAAATTACGGTACAAGGTGCTCAAAACTATGTATGGACACCTTCTTCATTAATCTCCTGTACGAGTTGTGCAAATCCATTACTCTCACCAATCGTTCCTACCTGGTTTCAAGTACAAGCAAGCAGCATTGATGGTTGTTTCATTGAAGATTCAATTTTCATTGATGTTCATCCAATTCCAAACATGCTAGTCACAAATGACACAAGTGTTTGCCTGGGTTCCGGAATACAGCTATCCGCTTCAGGTGCAGCCGATTATCAATGGCAACCAACTACTTCATTGAGCTGTTCAACATGTCCTGACCCAATGGCATTTCCGGCATCATTAACCGTTTATCAAGTTATCGGTTCAAATCAATATGGTTGTAGTAGTATAAAGTCAATTCAGGTAAATGTAAATCCATTACCTGTAGTAAGTGTGAGTCCGGACGACACGGTATGCTTAGGAAATAATATTATGGTACAAGCGGGTGGTGCTATTAGCTATACATGGGAGCCAATAAATGCGGTTGTTACAACAAGTATGCAATCTGCTGTTCTTCATCCGACTATCACGACAATATTTACGGTAACCGGAGTTGATCTGAATGGTTGTTTAAATACAAATACTGTAAATATTTTTGTGCATAATGGATCTAATATTACAGTTAGCCCGGATATCTCCATTTGTTATGGTGATTCAACCAAACTAAGTGTATCGGGTGGCAGCAACTACACCTGGACACCTGCTGCGGGGCTCAATTGTACTCAATGTTCAGGACCTAAAGCAAGTCCTGCTTCATCAGTAGTATATACTGTTCAATCTAACGATCCCTTTGGTTGCCCCGGAACCGGAACCGTAAAGGTTACTGTAAATCCTTTACCCGCTATCTGGATTTCAGCTGATCAGGTGATTTGTAAAGGGGAAAACACTCAATTGGAAGCAAGTGGTGGAGTGAAATACAGTTGGAAGCCAAAGAAAAATTTGAATACACCGAACCTTTCAAAAACGCTCGCTTATCCCACATCCACTACATTATATACGCTTACTGTAACCTCAATGAATGGATGTAAAGATTCAGCCAATACATTACTTGAAGTTCATGACGCTCCCGTAGTATACATTCAGCAGGATACCGACATTTGTTTAGGAACATCTATTAAGCTGCATGCAAATGGAGGAGATTTTTATTCATGGTCTCCATTCATTTCATTAAATAATTCAAGTATAGCCAGTCCATTAGCAACACCATTAACTACTACAGAATATACAGTCACGATAAGTGATTCTGCAGGATGTAGCAATGATACCACAGTTAAAATTTCGATAGTTATACCTGCGAATCCAAAAATTTCAAATGACACGGCTATTTGTGAAGATGGAATGGCTCAATTGAGTGCACACAATGGCGTTGAATATCGTTGGACACCTGTCAGCGGACTTGATTGTCCTTCTTGTTCACAACCCAGTGCAAACCCTTCACTATCTACAAATTATCAGATTGAAATTACTGATATTAACGGATGTAAAAGCTATGATTCTGTTTGGGTTTACATTCTTCCTCCGCCTCAATTAGATGCAGGTGAAGATATCTATCTGAAGTCTGGATCAAGTATTTATCTAAATGCTTCAGGCGCTGATGAGTACTATTGGACTCCGGGCTATTGGCTCGATAATCCAACGGTCTCGAATCCGCTAGCCACGCCATTAGATACTATTACTTACACTGTCATTGGCACCAACGAAAATGGTTGCTCTGCATCTGACGAGCTCACAATATTTTTGTTCAAGGATGCAGAAATCACGATACCAAATGCTTTCTCACCAAATCAGGATGGGCTGAATGATATATTCAATATTGAATATAGTTATGGGTTTATTCTCGATAATTTTATGATCTTCAATCGTTGGGGTGAAATGGTTTTCTATACTCAAGACTCAAGCATTGGATGGGATGGTACATTTAGCGGTTATGCTCAACCCATTGGATCATACATTTACATTTTAACCGGACATTCAAGCTCAGGTGAGGCCATTCAAAAAACCGGAAACATAACCTTGATTAAATAAAATCAAATGTCTTTAGTTTCTTCTTCGGGCTTTTGATCATTCGTTTTCTCCTTTTTAGATTTTTTGGAGGCTTTCACTTTGATTTTACTCGTGTTATCTTTTATAAAATTCATTTTCAACTTATCAGCTTCCTTGTCAAATTCCACATGTATGATTTTTCCAACTTTTTTCCCTCTTGCATTCAATATTTCTGAGGCAAGTATATCTTCCAGATATTTTTGAATAGCCCGGTTTAATGGTCTTGCTCCAAACTGTGGATCATATCCTTTGATTGATAGAAACTCTTTGGCCTTTTTTGATAATTTCAAAGTGTAGCCTAGCTTATTAACCCGATCAAGAACATCTTTCATAGCGATGTCAATAATTCTATAAATATGTTCCCTGTTCAACGAGTTAAAGATCACAACATCATCAATCCGATTGAGGAATTCAGGTGAGAATGTTCTTTTCAAAGAAGTTTCAATAACAGATTTTGAATATTGAGCAGCTCCTTTGGATTTGGCAGATGTGGTAAATCCAACACCCTGTCCGAAATCCTTCAATTGCCGCACACCAATATTTGATGTCATAATAATTATGGTGTTCTTAAAGTCAACTTTACGACCCAATCCATCCGTCAGCGTCCCATCATCAAGTACTTGCAATAAAATGTTAAAGACGTCAGGATGAGCTTTTTCAATTTCATCAAGTAAGATAACGGAGTATGGTTTTCGTCTAACTTTTTCGGTTAATTGCCCACCTTCTTCATACCCAACATAGCCCGGAGGTGCTCCTATCAGGCGGCTTACGGAAAACTTTTCCATATACTCGCTCATGTCAATCCGAATTAAGGCATCCTCCGAATCAAATAAATATCTTGATAAAGCTTTGGCTAATTCTGTTTTTCCAACACCAGTTGGACCTAAGAATATAAAAGATCCGATGGGTTTTCTGGGATCCTTCAATCCTACCCTATTTCTCTGAATAGCCCGACTGACAACGGCAACTGCCTCATCCTGGCCAATAAGTTCTTTTTGAATATCATCACGCATACGAACCAGTCGTTTGCTCTCTTTCTGGGCAACTCGCTTCACTGGAATACCTGTCATCATAGCTACAACTTCGGCTATATCTTCTTCTTTTACAGGATAGCTCTCATTTTTTACTTCTTCATCCCATTCCTTTTTAGCATTCTCGAGGTCATCAAGCAATTTTTTTTCAGTATCCCGCAATCGAGCAGCTTCTTCATACCTTTGGCTGTTAACTACTTGAAATTTCTGTTCCTTAATTTTTTCAATTTTTTCTTCAATTTCTAAAACATCTTTAGGTACATGAATATTTTTTAAGTGTACCCTTGCTCCTACCTCATCAAGTACATCAATAGCTTTGTCAGGTAAAAGTCGATCGGTAATATATCTGTCGCTGAGACTCACACATGCTTTTATAGCATTATCACTATATTGAACATTGTGGTAATTTTCATATTTTTCTTTAATATGTCGAAGAATATCAATGGTTTCTTCCGCTGAAGGAGGTTCAATCAGAACCTTCTGAAATCTTCGATCCAGTGCTCCATCCTTTTCAATATATTGTCGATACTCATCTAGTGTTGATGCTCCGATACATTGTAATTCGCCTCTTGATAAGGCTGGTTTGAAAATATTGGATGCATCGAGTGAGCCGGTTGCTCCACCTGCCCCAACAATTGTGTGAATTTCATCAATGAACAGAATTACATTGCGACTTTTTTCCAGTTCAGTCATAATGGCTTTCATGCGTTCTTCGAATTGACCTCGATATTTTGTTCCGGCTACCAATGCCGCAAGGTCGAGCATAACAATTCTCTTATTAAATAAGATTCTTGATACTTTGCGCATTTTTATCCGCAAAGCCAATCCTTCGACTATGGCAGTTTTGCCAACACCGGGTTCTCCAATAAGAATAGGATTGTTTTTCTTTCTTCTGCTAAGAATTTGTGATACTCTTTCGATTTCAGTTTCCCTGCCAACGATAGGGTCTAATTTTCCTTCTTCTGCAAGAAAAGTAATATCACGTCCGAAATTATCAAGTACAGGGGTTTTCGACTTACTTGCTCCTTGTTTTCTTTTCGATCTCGGACCTTGATACCTTTCTTCCCTTGACTCTTCTTCGAATGGCTCGTTAGGTAATTCGCTACTTGGTTTATTTTTCATATACTCCAATTCGGCCTTAAAGGTATCGTAATCAACCTCAAATTGGTTCAATACTCTTGTTGCAATATTATCCTTGTTCTTTAGTATAGATAACATTAAATGTTCGGTGCTTACTGTATCACTTTTATATAGTTTAGCCTCCAATATTGTAATCTTCAATACTTTTTCAGCTTGTTTTGTGAGCGGTAAGTTATTCGTACTAGCTTCAGATAATCCTGAATTTCCTCTAACTGCATCCTCTACAGCTTTGCGGACTAACACAACGTCAAGGTTTAAAGACTTGAGTACTTTAATAGCTGTACCCTCGCCTTCACGTATCAGGCCTAACAGCAAATGTTCTATACCTATATGCTGATGTCTCAACCTCATAGCCTCATCTCTGCTATTTGAAATTACTTCTTTTACCTCTGGTGAAAATTTAGCTTCCATATAATTATCAGTTCAAAATACAATCAAGTTCTGTTGATGCTAACCCTTGTTGCAAATAACATTAACTGTAAAATAAACCATAAAATTACAACAGTCAAGTTGCAGAACAAATTCCGTATGTCAAAATTCGTACTAATTTTCTTAACGGAGGATAAAAGATTTCAAACATTTTTTTGTAAGACTGTTTAGCATTTTAAACGTATATTTACGGGTGGTATTAAAAGCAATATATTATGAAATTCTCGATTGATAAAAAAGAAAAGTATTGTATTTTCAAATTGCGAGAATCTAAATTAAATACTTTAATTGCGCCCAAAATGAAATCGGAAATGGTGCTATTAAATGCTGAAGGTATCAAGAATATAATTATTGATTTTGAAGAGGTTAATTTTATCGATTCTTCCGGATTAAGTGCCATTTTGGTAGGAAACAGATTATCTCATGATGCTAACGGGTCATTTGTTCTTACAAATATAAACGATGCAATTTCTCGATTAATTCGTATTTCACAATTGCAAGATGTACTAAATATTATTCCTACATTGAGTGAGTCCACAGATTTTATATTAATGGAAGAGTTAGAGAGAGATTTGAAAGTTGATGAATGAAATTTGAAGTAACCATTCTAGGTAGTAATTCTGCTATCCCTGCCTTTGGTCGTAATCCAACATCTCAGGTAATAAATTATAATGAACACTTGTTTTTAATTGATTGTGGTGAAGGAACCCAAATGCGATTTAAACCAGCGGGTATTAAATATAGCCGGATAGAACATATTTTCATTAGTCATTTACATGGAGATCACATTTTCGGTTTAATTGGCTTACTTACAACATATAATTTATTAGGCCGGAAAAAAGCACTTCATATTTATGCGCATCAACCTTTGCAGGAATCGATTCATCATCAACTTAAAATCGGAGGAACTACCCTAAATTATTTATTGCAATTCCATTCGATTAAATCAGGGTCAACGTCTATTTTGTTTGAATCAGATACCTTAAAGGTTTCCACTTTCCCTGTATCTCATAAAATTGACTGCAATGGATTTTTATTCGAAGAGGCTCCCAAACTCAGGAAATTTAAAGCTGACAAGGGAGTTGCATATAATATTCCGGTCGATAAAATACCTGCTATTAAAAAAGGGGAAGATTTTGTATTGGCAAATGGAACATCGATTGCGAATGATTTGATTAGCGATCCTCCTGAGCCAGTCAGAAAATATGCATATGTGACCGATACCGAGTATCTTGAATCAATCATCCCATTTATTTCGGGTGTTGATTTATTATATCATGAAGCCACTTTTGACAAATCTTTTGAGAAACGCGCAGCTGCAACAAAACACTCTACAGCATTGCAAGCAGGTTCAATTGCACTGAAAGCAGGAGTAAAAAAATTGATTATCGGACATTTTTCAGCTAAGTACAAATCATTAGATCTTCTACTTACAGAAGCCCAGGAAGTATTTTCAAATACAGAATTAGCAATTGAAGGTCAGATATTTAAAGTTTAATTGTCACGCTTTAAAGTAAACTTATCAATTTTATTATACAAATGGCTTCTCTGAATGTCTAGTTCCTCAGCTGTTCGCGATACATTCCAGCCATTGCGTTTCAATTTGTATTCAATGAATTCTTTTTCAATGAAGTCCTTGAAGTCCTGAAAACGATGAAAGCGGTCATAGAGCCTGAGCGGGCTTTCATTAGCCATCGGGGCTGTAACATATTTTTTAACCTCTTCCTCAGTAATTCTATCTATACTCAAAATCACAAGACGTTCAATGATATTCCGGAGTTCACGAATATTTCCTGACCATTGAAATTCCTGTAAAGCAGTAATAGCTTTAGGAGTAATAACTTTATAAGGAATTCCACTGTCTTCACAAATTTCTTTTACAAAACGATCAGCAAGTAGCGGGATGTCATCTTTTCTTTCGTTCAATGACGGAACATGAATGAGGATGACACTTAAGCGATGGTATAAGTCCATGCGAAAGCGTTTTTCATCAATTTCAGCAAGCAGGTCTTTATTAGTAGCTGCCACTACTCTAACATCAACAACAATATCTTTATCGGCCCCAACTCTTGTAATTTTGTTTTCCTGCAATACTCTCAACATTTTAGATTGAGCAGCTAAACTCATATCACCAATTTCATCCAGGAAAAGTGTCCCTCCGTTGGCTTGCTCAAACTTGCCTATTCGTTGTTTAATAGCTGAGGTAAAAGCTCCTTTTTCGTGGCCGAATAATTCACTTTCAATAAGTTCAGATGGAATGGCGGCACAATTTACTTCAACGATGGGTCCACTCGCTCTGGGGCTCATTTCATGAATCCAACGAGCCACCAATTCTTTACCGGTTCCATTTGCACCGGTAATAAGGACTCTTGCTTCAGTAGGAGCGACTCTTTCAATGGTTTCCTTAATTTGAGCAATGGAAGGTGATTCGCCAATAATTTCTCGAGTTTTACTAATCTTGCGTTTAAGCACCTTTGTTTCGGTAACCAATTTGGTTTTATCGAGAGCATTCCGAATGGTTATGAGTAAACGATTTAAATCAGGTGGTTTGGATATAAAATCATATGCACCGTTTTTCACCGCCTCAACAGCTGTATCGATGGTACCATGGCCGGAAATCATGATAATTGGAACGTCCGAAGTAAATTCCTTTGCTTTACTTAATACTTCAATGCCATCCATTTGAGGCATTTTTATATCCAGTAAAACTGCATCGTATTTTCCCGATTTAATTTCATCTAAGCCATCTTTCCCATTTTCAGCTTCTGATACCGAATAATGCTCATACTCGAGAATCTCCCGTAAGGTTCTCCGGATACTTTTTTCATCATCTATTATTAATATGTTGGGCATAATGTTTCTTTTCAGTATTTAATATCTCTCTGTATGACTTACTTTGCCACTTTCGTCATATTCTTTCCAGGTTCCTGTTTTATTTCCATCTTTATACTGACCAGACTTTTTAAGAGCACCGTTCAAATAATATTCCTTATAGCTACCGGTATATTCACCCATTATAAATGTCCCTTTACTCAACAATTCGCCTGTTTCGTAATAGGTTGTGAATGGTCCATTTGGTAATCCATCGGTAAATACATAATCTGCAGTAACATGACCGTTTTGGTAATACCATTTTGCAGGACCATTTTTCTTGTTATCTACAAATGTGAATGATTGAACCGGTTTCCCATTAGAATAATAGCTTATTTTCACACCGTTCAATTTCCCATATTTATAATACTCGATGCCTTTCAGGCGAGCATTTGAATCATACTTATGCACCCGTCCGTTCAGCTCATTATTCAAATAGGATTCTTCTCTCACAACTACACCTCTCGGGTTCAGGTTTAAGCTGGCTCCATTAAGCTCACCATTTCTGAATTGTCGATAGCTGACCGGTGCACCCTTATCATTGTATTGAATCCAGGTTCCATCATTTTTATCATTACGGAATTCCTGATGTTCTACCAAAATACCCGAGTTATTGTATAAATCTAAAATAACTAAAGTCGGGTCGGCAGCTAAACTTTGTACAATAGTATCTGTAACCGTAACCGGTACATTTTGAGCAGAAAGCTGAAAGAATGGTACGATTAAAGCGGTAATTAAGAATAATCCAAAACGCATGATAAATATTTATTTTTAGTTAAGCAAATACAAAAGAAACTGCAAACCTATAAGCCGGGTTCTGTATTTTATCTTTCGATAAAATGCTTGTCATTTATCTGGAACATTGATTTCCCAATGCTTCTTGCAACCTACCCGCTGCGTTTCCTAATCAGGAATTGAACGAGCTATTCTTTATTTGCATTTACTGCAAATAACGCAGCCTATTTGGTCTTACAACCCATAAGGTTTACCCGCCAGGGATATCACTATCCGTGGCCGGAGTCTCTTACACTCCATTTTCACCCTTATTCCGATAAATCAGAACGGTTATTTTCTGTGGCACTTGCTGTCATCGCTTACGAGATGCCTCCGGTTTCCCGAAGTATGGTGCTCTGTGTTGCCCGGACTTTCCTCATTGCTTTCTTATCAGATTACAACGCGACAAGCCAGTTTGCAGTCAAAGATCTTTAACGAAGCTAAATTAATGGTATTGTACCATAAATTGGTCACATCAGGCGAATTTCTGTTGCTCCAAATCCATATTTTGGATGATACTGATATACTGAGGTCAGATTAGGATAATCCTCGCGCAAGATTCTGTGAATTTCGTCACGCAAAATCCCTTTGCCCTCGCCATGAATTATAAAGACTTGTGGTATTTGCAACAGAATAGCCTCATTTATATATTTTTCAAAAGCCTTAATCTGAATATCAAGAAAGTGTCCGGATTTCGGATATTGTTCGGGTTTTAATATTTTTTCAATGTGTAAATCAATTTCTGCCGGAAAGTTCGCTCTTTGTTCAGGTGCAGGATGGCGGTGATTTCGATATTGAGAACGCTTAGTTTTAAAATCAATCTTTTTTAAATCAACCATATTCCGATCTGATCTAACCGAAAGTTTTTCTAATAAATAATAATAGACTGCGCTTTGGCCATAAATGACATCTTCCGCCAGGTTTGCATGAAAAGACCTGGCTCTGATTTTTTGGGTAATATGAATGGCTTTAAGATATTCAGGCGGAAGATCCCAAACATTAAGCACTAATTGAAAGTCAGGCCGGTCATTCAGTGCTTCATGTCTAATTTCGCCTATACACAATTCATCTTCATTTGCCAGTATGTCTTCTTTTGTCCAAATCACTTTATTAGCAATGGAGCAAGAAATGCAAAATTCAAAATCATAAGTAAGTTTGTTCAGTAAGTAAATATCATATTTAACCGGTTGATCATCCAAATCGGTTACAGGTAGAAAAGCCAGTGCAACATGGGGTCTTGATCGTCTCTTCATTATTAGATTCAAAGCTAAACGAATTTATCAGATATGTCTATATTTTTCTGCTGCTTTTCAATAACATTTAAAAGTTCACGATGCTTTATTTTAGCCTTTGTGTACAAGAGAAAAGAAAAAATATGGATTCATGCACAACAATTGGAAATCAGATGGTGGAAACGATATCTCGCCAACAAAAATCCTACTCAATATCATGCATGGAAAACATCTTATTGGCTTCGTATTTTAAAAAGCATTGAACATCTACTGCCCGAAAATGCTGATTCAGCTTTAGACGTGGCCTGTGGCCCTGCCGGCATTTTCCTGGTACTACATGATAAACAAGTTACAGCAGTAGATCCTCTTATCGCAGATTATGAAAAATACTCCTTTTTAAAAGTGGCTGATTATCCGAATGTTCATTTTGAGACACTCGCTTTTGAAGATTTCGTTTCTAATAAGATGTATCCACTTGTTTTTGCTATGAATGCTATCAACCACTTTAAAGATATTGATAAGGCAGTTAAAAAGTTAATCCAGCTAACGGCTACTAATGGAAGGCTAATCCTTTCCATTGATACACACCGGATAAAACTATTAAAATACTTATTACGATGGATCAAGATTGACAGAATGCATCCCTGGCAATTTAGCGCGGATGAGTACCGAAACATGTTCCAGGGAAATGGGATGGAGCTAAAGCATGAAAGTGTAATTAATAGTGGCTTGGTGTTTCAGCACCGGTTAATGGTATTTAGTAAAAACAAAACGATAACTACTCCTTAGTCAGCATTAATTCGCGGATGTATTTTACAGGAGCTGAACCATAACTGAGAAACTTTTCGTTAAATACCTTCAACGAATAGTTATTGCCTTCTTGTTTTTTCCAAGCTTCCCGAAGAGCCAGAATTTCGGTAAGGCCAGTAAAATAACTATCCAATTGAACCTGACTAACGCTTACTCTCCTCCATTTCCCTTCTGCCTCCGATGGTTCTTGAAAAGCCTGATTGATAAGCAGATCCATGGCTTCCTCTTTGCTCATAGCTTTTACATGAACTCCATAATCAAGAATGGTATTGCAAATAATTCGCAGCAGCCATTTGTTATACATCAGCATCATTTCAGCTTGGTGTTTTCCATAACCATTTTCGAGCATAAAACGCTCAGCATAACATGCCCAACCTTCAATCATAGTATTGTTGCCAAACAAAGATTTAATTAAGCTAGGCGACTCATTTGCATAAACCAACTGAGCGTAATGCCCGGGAATGGCCTCGTGAATGCTCAGGATCTGCATCATCCAGCGATTGTATTCTCTAAGCAAGCTTTCAGTTTGTTCACGACCAAAATCATTCATTGGATCAACATTATAATAAGTATTGCCATTTTTATCATAAGGACCTGGGGATGAACAAGATGCAATCGATATTCCCCGCATATAGGCTGGTGTTTGGCGTACTTTTAGCGGTTTTTGGGGGTCCATCCAAAGCAAGTTAT
Organism: uncultured Chitinophagales bacterium; assembly: GCA_964413685.1. Taxonomy (GTDB): domain Bacteria; phylum Bacteroidota; class Bacteroidia; order Chitinophagales; family S012-47; genus JAJRWN01. Next base: position 138,591 of record CAYPSW010000003.1, on the reverse strand, counting down.
GATCACTCACAAATTGGGACAACTTGGGTAGCAGAGTGGTGATACTTTTTTCAAAACTATCGGCAGGGACATGATTAGCTGATAAAGTATTGAGCATTGTTTTGACCGATTTCAGATCAAAAACATCAGGACTGACATCAAAATAATTATCCCAAATACTTTCAGTAAGTTTTATCATTTCCTGCTGCACCGAGTCTCTAGCGCGAAGAGACTTTTGGTAAATTTGCTCAGCAGAATAATGACTGATCATTTCAAACTTAAATTTGGCAGTGTATAATGCTTGCCCAATTCGGAAGTCTCTTCCTAAATCGTCCAATCCAGGTAATATTGTGTCTCTTAACCAATCAATGTAGTCTTGCACGGCCATTGATGCCGAGTCAATCCTAATCGAAAATACCTTTTTAAGCGAGTCGTTTAATCCAGAATTAATCACAGAATCTGCCAAATCGTTTTGAAGAATAGTCAGACTACCTTCATTCTGGTCAATAGATAATTGAGTATGGATTTTTGTTGGATGAATAATATTCTTTTTAGCTCCACGATAATATGCAGGTACGTGAGATATTTTTTCATACAAGGATTTCAGCCGCTCGTCAAGCGGAGCATATTGCTCATGTAAAATGGCCGATAGTGCCCCAGCAATATTGAAATTTGAAGGATTCCACTCGAAATCTCTAAATTCGTTAAGATTCCATAAACTTTCCTCCAACATATTTTTCAACATCAGCAAGTCAATACGGTGGGCATCATCCAGCCTTTCAACATCAAAACGGCTGATTGAATCAAGATAATTTGATGCAAATAATTGCTGTATTTGTCTGTTTTCTTCCCCGGGTATGGGTAATTTGCTATCGTATTTATGGTACCCTACGCCCGATGCCCAAACAGGGTTTATTTCCCATAGCTTTTCTATAAAGCGCTTAGTAAATTTTTCAAATTTCTGATTTGTGTCAGCATCAATTGCCTTATTATTATTACAAGCAGAAAAAGCCATCGATACCATCATTAATGCACCAGTTAAATTTATAATAAACCTCATGTTTTAATTTATTTTCTTGATTAGTTTATGTTTGCCGAGCCACTATTATAGCAATCAAATACTGATCTTCTGATTGAAAAATAATTTACAAGCAAGGCCAGAAAAAACAAAAGTAAACCCGCTAAAAAGGACAGATAATGAGGAATGATAGTAGATTCGACACTGAGTTTGTTCATCCACCAACTCATGCCAAAATGCAATAAAATAAACAAGACAAAGGCCGTAATGGTACTTCCCAAAGCGTAACGCAGCAAAAAATTGAAAAGATTTTTTGTAAGTACCGGAGGGGGGTAACCAATCATTATCAACAAGCTTAACTCTCGTTTTGAGCGAGCAATACTGAGTTGCAGGGTCAATACGAATATTAGAATCGAAAGTGCTGTAAAAACAATACCCATTACAGAACCAAGCGATAATACAAGTGATGCAGCCTGTTTCATGATGCCATTTTTGGGTGTTTCATTTCTTGTTTCCATTTTATGCTCTTCCAAAAAATGCAACCAATCAGGGTTTGATGAATTGATCAATTGCACAGCAACTTTACTGATGGTCTTATGCGGCCCGTTTCCGAAATTTGTGTTGGCCCATTGCATGAATGAATCAGGAATAATAATACTCGGCACCCGCTGGCTGAAACCAACGATTCTGGCTTCAAATGGCTTTGTTTTGCCATATCCGTTTAGTGTGAGATGAAGAGGAATTTCACGTAATACTTCAGGTGATACCTGTGGCAAATCATACAAGAGCGTAACGTTGAAATTATATAAATCCAAAAAGTCGCGCGACATCATTACCGGAACGACCGTATCACCAATTCTCCAGTTCCAGCCTTCCGGAATGGTATCAAGAAATTCATCAGGTACCGATTCAAAAAATAAATCAGCATAAATATTAAGTTTTTCATTTAGGTCGGTACTAAATTTAAAAGTGTTCAAGCGGAAGGGTTCAGCTCGGTGAACCCCTTTGAAGTTTCTGATGACATTCAAATCTTCCTGATTAAATCTCGCACTGAAACTATTATCGAACAGGCTTAGCGAGTTTGTAACTTTTACTTTTTTGTAAACAATTTGAACATCATAAAGTCCTTTTCTGCCTCCCGCCTTTTGCAAAGCCTGCTGAATATCTAAATAGAATTGAACTGCAAGCAAAACAAACAGCAATCCAATAGTGAAACCGGCTGAGGCAGCCAACATGGAAACGCTCCGTTTTCCAGGTTTATATACTTTACGCAATAGCTGCTTGCTCATAATTTCAATTTCAGGTCGTAATCAAACAATTCATCAGGATGCAATTGGCAAGCAATTAATCCTCCTTCATTTTTATTACATGATTGATTTATAAGGGCCACTGCGGCTGTTATATTGTCGTGATCAAGGTTGCTGAAAGGCTCATCCAGTATCAGCCAATCGAAAGGCTGCAACAATGAACGAATCAATGCCACTCGTTGCCTTTCTCCTATTGACAGATTGGCCACCTTTTGCCCAAGCTTGTCTGCAATATGAAGAGCTGAAGCCATTTGTTCAATCTGATCACGATATGCCCCATCAGTAAGAGATGCTTTCAGCATCAGATTTTCCAATGCACTTAAGGTAGAAAACAGCCTTAAATCCTGAAACATAATACTGATAGCATGTTGTCGATATCCTGTCCAGGCTTGCCAAGCAAAAGTATGGCTGTTTACACCATCAAGTAAGTAATTACCTTGATAATCGCTTCTCAAACCATATAAAATATGAGAAAATGTGCTTTTGCCCGAACCGCTGGGAGCAGTCACCAGAATCTTCTTATCTGATTCGAGTTCTAATTCCTTATTCCATATCTCTGAATTACTAGTATTCCTTTCTAATAATGGAACCGGTACAATATTTTGAAATGATATTTTCAATCTTAGTTTTCTAATTGCCGAATAATGAACCTCCGGCAGCACCCAAGGCGGTTTGAATTAAAGAATTCAGACTATTGCCATTTTTATCCATCAGGTAAAGATAGAGGTCACCCGAGTTATGAAAGTCACCATCCTGATTTTGGTAAATAACCAACCGGTCAAGCGCTTTTAGTGCATCTAACCACTTTTGCGAATCATTTTCATTTGGGATTGCAGATAAAACTTTCTGTAATGCCTGAAAGTCAACCAATACAGCTCCCTGATTGTCCTTAAACTCCTCTTTAATTTCCAGATCGAGATGGCCTTCAGGATGAAAACCATCAGACTCCATGCTAGCTTTTCGATCAGGATTCGAAACCATAATCCATGCATTTGGCTGAAGTACCATCATTCGATACACTGAATCCATCAAATGATTTGATTTTGCTGAGTCATTGCCTGCCATAAATGAGACAGTAAGATTCTTCTTTATATTCTGAAGAAAGCCACCCGAATCTTTGATACCCATTGCCAACAAAAGAGCCGGTTTATCTGAATCTGGTCCCGTTTCGCTATTAGCAATAAAACCATCAAATGAGAAGAGAATATCCCCAGTAAATGCACCGAAAATATTTTTCAAATTTTCTTTTGACATACCGGAATGAGCCTCCATGGAATCGAGAACTGTTAAGCGGTTTAGTAACTCGTAAAGAACTTCCGGATTGAGACTCATGCGGGCAACTGCAAGAGGTGCTGGGTTAGATAAATAGCCATAAAGTGATTCATCAAAATCATTTTTCATCATGTTCTTCATCCAGTATAAACTGCTGTCATTAGCAAAACTCTCGGTATGAGCATGGATATAGCCATCTTCAAAATTCAGGCTTACCTGAAGATTCATATTAAAAGTTTCAGCAGGATTAAAAGGCATTTTACTATGCTTTTTGAGCTTGTCCCAGTTTATCCCTGCCATATTTATCCATAATCCCACATCATTTTTCTGATCCATGAAAGCCCTGAAACCGTCACTTCCGGCTTCCAGTTCATCTTCAGGTTGAAGATCAAAACTGCTTTTCAGACGTGCGTATCCATCCTCTGTATCCAAATCTTCTGCTATCAGGGCGATGGCTAATTTATCCTTCACACCAACAAGTACTTTATCTTTAGCAGCCATCCTGATTCCATCTTGATCAACAAATTTTATCTCATCATCAACTTTTTCGAGCAATTCAATTAATTTGTCCTCATCCTTTAATGGAATCAATAACAAAACATTTGTGCTTTCCTCCTTATCATTCAGGATTGCAGCATAAATTTCTTGTTTGAAGTCAATTCCGGTAACACTTCGGTCTTGAATAAAATCGGGGATATTCTTCTGAGTCAGCATCATACCCAACATTTTGAAGATAAAATTATCCTTGATGCTGTTAAAGTCTGATTTTTCGCTCAAGCGGTCAATATCCATACTAACTACCATGGCTGCATTAGCAGGGATATGGTTAATTGCCGGATTCTTCTTCGAAGTACACCCGCTGATGACAACGGATACAACACATGCAATTAACATAATGTTAAATTTGTTTTTCATGGTCCTTGGTTTTATGTCAACAAATTTACCAATATCGGTTCAATTTGTCTGTTTATGAAATCTTCGTTCCAGAAATGGGTGCAAAAAAACAGATAGTAATATAATGAAGGTCCCCAGATAAAACTCATAACCCACTTCTTTGTTTTCGCTGAATATCAGCCAGGCAAGAATAATTCCGTAAACAGGCTCAAGATTAACGGTTAAGGTAGCGGTAAAAGCAGACAATTGCCGAAGACTGTGATTGCTTACAACATAGGCTACCGATGTGCATAATAAAGCAAGAATGAGCAAGTAAGCAAAATCCATGGCAGAAGGAACAAAAGTTGCGTTTGGAAAATAGCTACTAACAAAAGGAAAAAGTAAACTGATAAATATCCAGCCACTTCCAAGTTCCATGAGTGTGAGGTGGATTGGATTGGTATCTCTTACTAATTTTCGGTTTAAAGTGGAAAAAACAGCTGCCAGGAGCGCAGCACACAATCCTAGCAGAATGCCAGTATGATATCCATTTCCGAACGAATAGATTAAATACATGCCAGGAATTACAAACAATCCCAAAAACAGATTGGAATTAGAGAATTTTTCTTTAAAATAAAGTGGTTCAATAATAGAAGTAAATAGAGAGGTGACAGCAAAAGTACTTAGGGCAACCGTAACATTTGAGGCTTTGATGCTACCATAAAAACAAAGCCAGTGCATGCTTACTATGATACCGACTCCAAGCAATTTTACAAGCTTTATTTTGGGCATGTTGATAATTGCTTTAATGGCGCCTGGCCAAAGTAAAAGACTTAAAGAAGTGATTAACAATCGATACCAGACAATTTCATATTCGCTCATTTCAATCAGTCGGCCAAGGATAGCAGTAAATCCAAAGAGGATCACAGAGAAATGCAACTCCAAATAAGCATTCCTTTTTTGTTTCGGCATAGTTTTGAAATAAAAAATGTGACTTTAAAAATGACGAGTCCGATATCAACTTTATCAAAGCAATGATTGATTTTAAATATCGTTTTGAGTCGTGAATTTACAAATTGCTTAGGACAGGTAACATATTCTCTTGGGGATGTTTTGGTTTGATTGATGATTCTTTTTCTTAGTTTGATCTTAAAATTTTAAAAGCAGGATTAGCTAAACAGCATTAAAACTGAATTACCGTAATTATTTTATCAGGATTAAGTAGCATGACCCATTTGGGAAAGCTGCCTTGAAAGCAGGTATTACTTATTAGAAAGCATAAAATTTACGGCATCCAAACCTTGTTGTGCCTCTTTATACCCCGGTCTGATGTTGATGGCCTTTTCGAAAGATTGTCCTGCAGATTTATAATTGTGACTGGAATATTGCGCTCCCCCAAGGTTATACCATACTTCGGCATTAGCCGGCATATATTTAGCGGCCTTTTTAAGTAATTCAACTGAGTTTATAAAATCAGATGCGGCTCCTGCTTCCATACCTTGCTTATAGAAAACCGAGCCCAATAAATCAAAATATTGAGGCAGGTTGGGGTGATTTGGTTGAATTTGCTGCCCGGTAAGCCATGCTGATTCAGCAGCATCATATTGCTCTCGCCTGTAGTAGATTCCTCCCAGATTCATATAAATATCGGCAAAATTAGGATAGATGCTTTTTGCATGAATCAACAAGGTTTCGGCTTTGCCAAGATAATTGGCGTTCATTTCATCATTGGCATCGGCCAAACTGATATAAGCTGTTGAAGCAGCAACATTCGCCTTCACACTGTTAGGTACTGCTTTAACATCATGGATAAAGAGCGTATTGTTATTCTTCCAATCCTGATTTCGGGAGATCGTTTGAAATCCACAAGACATGATAAGTAATAAAATTAGCAGGCCACCTAAGTGTTTTGAAAAGCTAGGGCTGAACCGATTCAATCGCATAAAGAGCTTATCTGTGAGCAAGGCAATAAGCATAACAAACCCTAAAGAAGAATGATAAATCAACCGTTCGCCCATAGTGCCTCCCAGATCGACAAACAAATTGGAAACAATAGACAATGTGATAAAGTAGAAAAGAATGGCAAAGGCAATTGGCTCTCTTTTTTTGATTCTAGCTATGGCATAAAGCAATAAAGCAGATTGAATTAAAACAGAGAACAGTACCCAGAGATCAGCAAAATCACGGTATGGAAAAGTATTGAAACCATAATCGTAAGATAATGGACTTGGAAATACTAATAAACGTAAGTAGTAGAGTAGAATAAAGAAAATGCTTGCAAATTTCTGTGTTACGGATGCCAAGATGAAGGGATTATTCATCACATCATCCATTTTCGAAGCACCAAAACCAACAATCTGAAATCTTATAATCAAATAACCAATGGCAATCATTAAAAAAGGCAGTGTGATTTTTAGAGATTCTGATAGTGGTTTTTTTGCGAAGACAAAAAGTGAGAGTGGAATAACCGCCAGAAATGTGATGCCATTTTCTTTTGAAAATAAAGCCAGTGTATAAGCCAAAAGGGACCAAACTAAGGAGGATTTTTTCAACATACCGCTATTCAGAAATTTGAATAGCCCAATAAGGCTAAGCAAAAGAAATAACAGTGATAAAATTTCATCCCGTCCTTTAATATTGGCAACCACTTCAGTATGCAGCGGATGAATAGCAAACAAAAGGGTAATTAAGAAGGGCAATAATGGTTTCCTAGAAAACCAATATTTAGATAGCAATAAGTACAATACAAAAATGCTTAGAAGGTACAGGAAGACATTGACAGCGTGACTGAAATGAGGGTTCAGGCCCAAAAACTCGTATTCAATAGCATAGGTTGCGATAGACAAAGGCCTGTATCTTCCACCTGTTAACTCACCATTTGATCCATATTTTTGATAATAACCAAAATAGCTATCGTGAGAGAAAATATCAGCAATTCCTCCCAAACCTTCCAGGGCAAAAGGATTATCACTAATTACCAGTCCATCATCCAGTGCATAATCATTACTTATGCTATTGGAGTAGAATAGTAAACCCAGAATCACAAGTATCGCAACTTGTACACGAGTATTAAACCAATGAAAAGTGTTTAAATCAGCTTGAGTGCTTGCATGTACCATTTCCGGCCATGAATTTACAAATTGAAAAGCGGTGATAAAAAAAAATCCCCTCCGATTATGGAAAGGATTCTTTTTCTTTTATTTACTGCTCGTCAGGTGGAGGGGTTTCTTCCTGATTCCCCTCATCAGGACCAAATTCCCAAAGATCTTCATCCCCTTCTAAAATACCCTCTTCTTTTTTCTTTCTTACATTTTCAATTTCACTCTTGTCATACTCAATAATAGTATTAGGGATTTCGCCAATAACCATAAATTCAGTTCTACGATTCAGCTGATGCTCAATATCTGTACACGGAACACCATCAGCACAATTATTCAACAATGAATCTTCTCCATACCCAACAGATACAATTCTTTCAGGATCAATGCCTCTTCCAATCAGATAAGCTCTGCTGCTATCTGCTCTACGTTGAGAGAGATCGCGGTTGTACTCTTTACTACCGCGCGAGTCGGTATGTGAACTCAACTCAATTTTAATATTGGGATTCTCAACCAACACATTATAAATTGTGTCGAGCGAAGGTTTGGCATCTTCACGAATAAAAGCTTTATCAAAATCGAAATAAACATTTCGGAGAATAATTTTACCAAATTGCCTGATTGGCGTCAGATACAAGTCAACATATAAGGTATCTGATTTTTCCAGTCCGACTGTTGAGGTAGTATTTACACCGGCAGTATAACCGGCTTTACGAGCCTCAACCCGATAATTTTTAAATTCAGTACCTCTGAAAAAGTCGTACATACTGTCTAAATCAGAAACAGCAGAGTCTATGACACCATTTGATTCGGCATAAAATAATTGAATAGTAGCACTGTCAATAGGTGTTTTAGTAGAGTCTCCTTTCTCATATACAAATCCCATGATGCTGAAAATTGGAGGTATTACTTCTCTGAATGACCATATGTCATCACAACATGTTGGGCTTTTAGGAGCAATTGTACCAATTCGATTTGAAACTAAGAAGCCATTTTCGCCATCATTATAATGTACATAATACATGTCGTCAACCGGACTATTGAGGGGAAATCCTACATTAATGGGTTTTGCCCACGATCTCCCGCTTCCCTTAGTTTTAAATATATCGAATCCGCCAATATTAATTTGACCATTTGAGCTGAAATATAACACTCCCGCAGTATTATCAAAGAATGGTGTGATTTCATCCCCTGCAGTATTTATTCTGCGTCCGATATTTCTAGAATCAGCATAATCTTTGCCATCATTTTTTATAACCGAATACCAAATATCCATACCTCCATTACCTCCTTCGCGATTTGAAGAGAAGTAGAGCACTTCATCATTACCTTTATAAGGGCCAATCCAAGGATGCGTGTCATTTGCCTTGTTATCATTTATGCTCAATTTTTTCGGATTCGACCATTTCCCGTTATCATATACACTAACATAGATGTCACACGAAACGTTTTGCCCCTTGTCTTCGCTACATTGTGTAAAGTAAAATCGTTTACCATCCAAGCTGAAGGCACCATTTCCAGTATGATCTCTGGTATTATTGAATGGTCCTGGCATTTCCTTCGCAGGGGTCCAAACATCCCCTATTCTGGATGATTCATAAAGACGAGCCTTTGGCATCACGCGATTCTGACGGTCAATTACAATGATACTATCCACTTTGAGCGAACCGAAAATCAAAGCCGAATCGCCCATTAGCCTCGGTGAAAATTCTGTATAAAGAGCATTTATGCTTTCAGACATGTGTGTTATCTCGATATTACTGGTATCGGCAAGCATTTGCATTGCCAATTCGCACCCTTTATATTGTTTTCTTGCTTCTTTTTTCTTCTCTTGCCCTGCTTTTCCTGACCCTTTGTATTTTTTGCTAAAGTCTTTAAATGCATCTAGTGATTCCTGATATTTTCCGTTCATTTTCGCCATTAATGCATAATAATACTCCGCCATTATCCACTTCTTATTATCAGAATCATAAACTGAATTAAATATAGGTTCAGCGCTTTGATAATCACGGCCACCAAAATAGGCAAGACCCAAATTATACATAATATCAGGGTCACCTGTCTTTTCTTCCAGAATTTCCTTGTAATAATCAATGGCATTATAGTAGCTGCCTCTTGCTAATAACTCGTTGGCTTTTTTAAGTTTTTGCCTCCAATTCAAATCTTTATCATCCTGATGTACCTGACCAAATACTATATGGCCACCAAGGAGAAGAATACAAGCCAGACTAATTAGTTTTTTCATGCTTTCGTTAGTTTTCTTTTTTAGCAGATTTGATATTTAGAATCGGATACAAGGTACAATAATTGTTGTGGGGGTTGTTGTAATCAAGCCTTTATAAATCAATGATAATTCATAGCCTCCCTTACCATTGCTTACTTCACTTAATCCCGAAATATTGACATCATAACTGAGTCCTAATTTAAAATCTTTATAGTCCATACCGATATAAGGAATGATAGCATCTTTATGGCGATAAAACAAACCACCATATAGTATTGCATTTATTTTTTCAGTTTGTAATAAATAGCCTATATCCGATCCTATAATAAATTCACTGGCTTTTGCCTGATTCATGTATAAAACACTTGGATGCAAGGTCATCAATTCATTTAACACAATGGTTGCCCCTGCATTTCCACTATAGCGCATTTTAAGTCTTTCATCCACATTTATAAAACCTTCCTTGGGTTGTGTAACATGGTAAACGGTTCCTCCGGCATAGGCATTTATTGTGTTTGTAATAACCGTTGCGTATTGCAACCCGACATTAATATCCAGATTCTTAAGATTTGCATTGGAAAATGGGTCAGCTGTTGTTCCGCTAAAACCCGTTCCATCAAACATATCACCAAATTTTAGCTTAGTAGGGTCCAGTTTTTTTTGCATCATTCCTGCTTGCACACCCAAAGTAAGATTGCTAGAACTAGTGAGTGCCTTGTGATAGGCACCGTTAAGCATCATAGTCAAGTTTGAGTATTTTGCATCTCCTGCCACATCATTATACATCACGAGCCCGGCTGACACATAATCACCAGGCATAAGCCCTACATTGAAAATGTGATCATAAAACACAGAAAATGTTTTATAAGGTGAGTCAACACTAGTCCACTGACTCCTATAGTTTAATCCTGCCCGATAAGTACCATCAAAATTTCCTGATTGAGCCGGATTAAGTGTAAGAGGTGAATTAAAAAATTGTGAGAAGTGAATGTCTTGTGCATTCAAATCTGTGGAAACAACTAGCACCAAAATACTAAGAGATGTCATTAATTTTTTCATATTATCAATCTTTAAAGGCTTCTTATCTTATAAGGGTTACATTTCCCGAAACTAATACCTTATTACCAAAAATGTCTACCCCTCTAAACAAATAGGTGTACACACCTGATTCCTGTTCTTGCGATTTATAGGTGCCATCCCACCCTAATCCGGCATTATTCATAATGGCCGAATTTTCGCTCAAAAATACTTTTTGACCCCATCGGTTATAAATACTAAAATCAATAAATTCAACATATCCTCTGGCAAATGGGCCAAAATTGTCGTTATGCAAGTCACCATTCGGTGTAAATACATTTGGAACAAATATAAGCGGTTCGGCCAAAATATTTATCGTTATTGAATCATTTGTTGTGCATCCGTTTGTTGTAGTCATATTCAGGACATAGGTAATTGTATCAAGCGGAGTGCAAATCGGATTGTTAACATTAGGATTATCAAGCCATGTTGGAGGATTCCAATACCAGTTAATTCCATTGCCTACGGCATGCAAATTAATACTTGATCCCAAGGGTATTGAGGTATCATTTCCAGCAAAAACGAAGGGTTGAATAACCGACACATTAACCCAGGCTGTATCATCACAGCCATATTGATTTGCAACAATAACCTGATATAGTGAATTTGAATCAGGAAAAGCCAACGGATTAGAAACAGAAACGTTTGATATTCCCAAGATGGGTGACCAAGTATAATTTATGCCGCCAGATGCCGAAAGGTATGCCGTATCGCCACGGCAAATAGTAGTATCAGAGGAAATTATTGCTTTTACAGGGTCCTCTATATAAATTATTGCACTGTCAATAGGTTTATTAAAGCATGGATCGTGTAGAATGATCCGAATATCCTCGTTGCCCTCAATTACTTGATCGTTGAAAGGAATAATAAATAGTTTAGCTGAATCGCTTCCGGCAGGAATAACAACCGAATCCGGAATTGATGCATAGTCAACACCGGGAATGGCTGAACCAGTAATAGTAAAATGTAATACCTGAGGAACAGCCAATACTGTACTGGACTTAAATGTTAGGATTCCATCAATGCATCCCTCGATAGCATTTGCAAAACCATTTCCTGCTGTAGACGAAACTGAAAGATTTATTCCAGGGCTTGATAAACTTCCTGCTTTCAGAAAAACACCTGAATCCAAAGCAAAATCACCTGCATCTGCTACCGCCAACTTTAAATGGTAGGTTTGACAGGCTTGTACAAGTGCCTGTGCCGTTAGTACAGTTGTTAATCCATCATACTGAATATATGAAGCATTGGTGTTTTGGGGCGCTGAAAAACCGTCACCATTAATTATATAATAAGGGCTATTTGAAACATCATTCACATTATTTATTGACACAGGAGTTGAAGTACCCGGTATTAATGCAATATTTTGTGAGCCAATAATTCCAGGACCACTAATAAAAAAGCCAAACACATCATTAAATGTTGAATTGACATACTCAAGATACTCGTCAGACCCAAATACATAATTGAACTTGACTGTATCAGAAACAGGTGTAATATCAAATTCAATTACACAAGCATCATGTGTAGTGTAACCTATTATAAGGTTATCCAAATCTACATCGCCACTTGCACCATTTGAACCGGTAACTCCGGATTGGTCATTGGGGCCTATTGCATTAGTAGCTAATCCTGAAGTTATAATTAAGCCACTATCAATACCCACATTACAATTTGTTCCATCAAAGGAACCATATGCAACGCCTTTACAATCAACAGTGATATTACTTATTTGTACACCCGAACCCACGAATACCTTCACTAACTGACTATCGGCTATCGTTGAGTCTACAATTAGCCCGCTTTGGGCATTACTGAGGCATTCGGTGAAAGCAATCGTTAGCAAGGTGCAAAATAATGCTATAGAAATGCGGGTCATAGCAAGAATTTGAACTGGTTTATTTGGTTATGGTAATACAAATATATCAAAATAGCCCGTTCTTGCAGATAAATAAAGAAAATAAAATATTTCTAGGGTTGAAAGGAGTTATTTTCAAAAAAATGAAAAATAATTAATGAAATTTTCGGACACAAGTGCCTGATAGGCAATCCGTTAGATTGAAATATATATTTCCTGGTAAAAAATCTTACAGAAATTACTACAAAACTATTGCTTTTAATAGTTTCGAACTATATCTTTGTACATGTACAAAAGCGAATAAGGGTGTTATTCCAACGTTTTGGGGGGTATTAAAACGGAATAACACCTTTTTTTTATGTCCTTTTCTCAGTATCCTTATCGATTTTCTCTTTTATCTTTTATTCGCTTATTTAATTTATCTCTTCGCATCTGATACCAAAGCTATTCCTTGTTGAAGGTGGATTAAGTATCTGTTTACTGGATTTTGTGACATGTCAAATATCGCTTTTCCTATTATAAATATTTCCCTATGTACTGTATATCAACTATTTAAAGAATTTTAAACCTACGCGCTAACCCAATTTTTGTGACACAGAATGTTTATGCAATAGGAATGGGAATATTTGATAAACGATATTAATCAATGATAGGCTTATTTCTCGAGGATCTTTTTAAGTAAATAAATAGGCCAATAGCGACAAGAATAAACAATGAGCTTATAATTTCAGCCTGAGTAATGTCCATATTGCCGATGTGATATTGAGTATTGATTCTAATTTTTTCTATCCAAAATCTCTCAAATCCATTAAAGAGAACATACCAGGCAAATAACATACCCGGGATTTTGATTTTCTTTCTCATTTTCCACAGCACAATAAAAAAAAGTGAACAAACAATGGTTTCATATAATGGAGTAGGAAATACCGGATTTACCAGTACATTACAATAAGGCCCGGTGCATCCGTTTATAGGAACACCTTCCCCTAAAATATTGTGAGGATAGTTGTAAGCCCACATACTATCAGGCAGCCAGGATAGCCACCCGGGTTTCACCAACAAATTATCAATACCCCAATCACCATCTCCTGCTACCTGACATCCAATTCGACCTATTGCATAGCCCAGCATCATTGAAGGGGCAACTGCATCTGCTAAATGGAAGAATTTAATGTTCTTTCTCCTTGAAAACCAAACTACAGCTATGGCTCCAAAAATCAATCCTCCATAGATGGTCAGACCACTAAAAAGTGCTTCAGCAGGATTATGGAGGAAAGCCCTGAAATCGGCAGGATCTTCGAGAAAGCTAAACACTTTGGCCCCAAGAAAACCTGAGAAAGCCGCAATTACTACTATATCACCAACCATTTGGTGAGGCCAAACCTTTGTTTTTTCAATTTTTGGCTTAGGTAATTCTGTCTTTTTCTTTTCGCGAAATTTCAACCAAACTCCAATAAAAGCTCCTGCGATTCCACCGATAAAATTGCCCTGAAGTGAAAAAATAAATTGTTGTGGATTTGATGCACATGCACCATAATTAAACAGTACTTCAATGAGTTTATATCCTACAACAAAACCAATCAGCCCATTTAACATCAACTCACTGGTTGTGGCTTTTTGCCCAACCAAAACTTCCTGTATTTTAGGTTGAAGAAGTCCTTCTGATTCCTTTCGTTTCAACTCTTTCGATAAAAGCCATGCTGCGGTTAAGAAGGCCAAGGCCACAAAAAACCCAAAACTATGGATAGGCAATTGAATATGCCACCCCGTAATATCATTTATAATATCAGAAATGTCAGGATATGCTCTTAAAAAAATTGAAACCATTTTATAAATATTTAATCACTTTCGATTGTTCTATCTTGCAAAAATGCATAAACTTCTCCATCTTCATAAATCTAATGAAGTTTTGATTGCTTGATCGTTTCAGATAAATTCGAATGGCTATAAGCATTAATATAGTTGTTTGTAAATCCATGTGCCTGTCCGTTTGAGTTTGAAGATTCCAATAATCTATTGTCAATCCTTTTGTGAAGAAATGGGCAAAGCGACAATATTGAAAGAGATGGTTTCAATGAGAAATAAATGTACTAATTTATAAGCATTTACAAAAAACCCTGTGCAATTTGAATCATCAATTTGAAGCAGCTTGATGATTGTATCGTTATTTTTACAAAATGGAAAATAAGTTACGGATTGGTGTGCTTGGTGCTGGTCATTTGGGTAAAATTCATATCAAACTACTAAAAGAAATTCCAGCTTTTGAAGTATGTGGATTTCATGATCCAAATAAAGAAGTAGCCAGAGAAATTAATGAAAGCATGGGAATACCTTTTTTTGAAGATTCGGGTCAGTTAATCTCAAAAGTAGATGTTATTGACATTGTTACACCTACCCTTTCTCATTTCGATTGTGCAGTAAAAGCTTTAAAAAATGGCAAGCATATATTTATTGAGAAACCCATGACAAATACGCTGGAGGAGGCACGAAAACTTATCAATCTAGTAGAAGAAGCGGCAGTAAAAGTTCAGATTGGTCATGTCGAGAGATTTAATCCTGCATTTTTAGCAGTAAAAGATAAAATTGGTAAACCCTTATTTATTGAATCGCACCGCCTGGCATCTTTTAATCCAAGGGGAACTGATGTGAGTGTTATTCTGGATTTAATGGTGCACGATATTGACTTGATTTTGAGCATAGTTAAATCAAGTATTCGTTCAATTAGTGCAAGTGGTGTTGCCATTGTGAGCAATAGCCCAGATATTGCCAACGCCCGAATTGAATTTGATAACGGCTGTGTTGCGAATCTCACAGCAAGTAGAATTTCTGTGAAGCAAATGCGCAAAATGCGCATCTTCCAGCAAAATGCATATATCAGCATGGATTTCTTAAAAAAGAAAGCTCAAATGTTTAGTTTATTTGAACAACAAAACTCATCAGGCAGCCGTTTCCCGATTTATACCGGCTCAAATTATACAGATAAATTTGTTGAAATGGAGGAAACTGATGTGAAAATGAGTAATGCTATAAAAAATGAGTTAGAATTATTTGCCAATTCGATTTTAAATGGAACGGAGCCTGAAGTCGGAGTAATTGATGGTTTTCGTGCGATTCGCACAGCAAATGAGATTTTAGAAAAAGTGAATAAGCGCGTAATGCTGTAATTTTGACTTTAGTGAACAAATTTAATCTGTTAATCGGTATTCTGCTTTTGCTTAGCTTATCATGCAATCTGATTAATCCGGAGGAGCCTACTCCGGCATATCTATTTATTAATCACTTTTCAGTCAAAAAAATTAGCGGAACCGGCAGCACATCATCAAAAATAACAGATGCATGGGCTTATGTGGATGATCAACCGGTAGGAGTAGTAGAACTTCCGGCAAAAATCCCGGTGCTAAGTACTGGATTACACAAGATTACTATTGCACCGGGAATCATGAACAACGGCCAATCAGTAGACCGAATCAAATATCCCTTCTATAAAGGTTACACGATTCAACATACACTTACAGCTGGAGAAATAGATAGCCTTTCCCCCGAAACAGAATACACAGATGGACTTCACTTCGAATTAATCAATGACTTTGAAACGAGCAATGATTTTATCGGAATGGGAATTACAACAGCTTCAAATAAAGTTTTTGAAGGGAATAAATCAGGAGAAATTATTGCAACAAAAACGATTCCTGAATTCGATGCTCTAAGCTCAGATTACAATTTACCGGGTGGAGGAACCCGAATTTATCTGGAAATGGATTATTATTGTGACGCAGCTTTTAATGTTTACGTTCAATCTAATAATTTTGCTAAGAGCGAGTTTGTAAAACATTATGTAATAAGCATCAGTAAAAAGCAAGTATGGAATAAAATCTACATTGACTTAACAAGTGCAGTGAGCGGTAATCCGGCTGATTCTTACCAATTGGTATTTTCAGGTTCAAAACCCGCTGAGGCTGATCAGGCCGGATTCTATTTTGATAATGTTAAGATCATTACATTTTAGATTCCATACAATATGAAACACAACAAGCGATTTGGCATAGCCGCTTATCTTATCTCCGATTTATTTGCTGCTATAATTTCCTGGTCTATTTTATTTCTGTTTCGAAAAATCTCAATTGAGCATAGTGCTTATGAGTCTGTTGCAAACTTACTCAGCAACCGATATATATGGGGTGTAATCGTCATACCGATAGGCTGGATATTTCTATATTTTCTGCAGGGTATATATACTGACATTTACAGAAAATCTCGTATCAATGAATTATTCAAGACCTTTCTAATAAGTATTCTTGGTGTTCTGGTACTATTTCTGGCTTTGATGCTTGATGACCGGATAGATTCTTATAAAGACTATTATCAAGCTGTTACGGTACTTTTCCTGGCTCATTTTCTACTGACAGCAATTGGCCGTATTATTATATTATCAATTGCAAAATATAGATTGAAAAATGGCCATGTAGCATACAATACACTCATCATAGGAGGGAATTCAAATGCGATCGAAATTTTCAATGAAATTAATATGGATACCGTTTCTATGGGCTATAATTTCATTGGATTTATTGACACAAATGGCAACAGTGGCAATGGGTTGTCAAGCTATTTACCCTGCCTTGGCAAGATGGATGAATTGCACGATCTAATTAAAAAGCGAAATATTGATGAAGTAATTATTGCAGTAGAAACATCTGAACATAAACAACTGCGAATAATCATGGGTATTCTTGCAGATTGCAAGGTAATCATCAACATCATACCCGACATCTATGATATTATCTCTGGTTCGGTAAAAATGAACCGCGTTTTGGGTGCAGTTCTTATTGAAATCTATCCGGATTTGATGCCCCGCTGGCAGCAATTTATTAAGCGTATGATAGATATTATTGTATCTGCGATTTCACTTATAATTCTTATTCCGGCTTTTTTATTTATTGCATTAAAGGTTAGGTTTTCAAGTCTAGGTCCTATTTTCTTTGTGCAAAAACGAATAGGCAAAAACGGAAAATTGTTCAACATGTATAAATTCAGATCAATGTATTTGGATGCTGAAAAAGAGGGACCTGCACTTTCCTCCACATTCGATACCCGCATTACCCCCTGGGGGAGAGTAATGAGGAAATGGCGATTTGACGAGCTTCCCCAGTTTATTAATATACTGAAAGGTGATATGTCGCTGGTCGGCCCACGGCCTGAGCGGCAATATTTTATCGAAAAAATAATCCAAATTTCTCCGGCCTATAAAAATTTACAAAAAGTGAAACCCGGCCTTACATCTTGGGGAATGGTGAAATTCGGGTATGCTGAAAATGTGGAACAAATGATTCAGCGTATGAAATTCGATTTGCTTTACATCGAAAATATGTCCTTAGCCATTGATTTCAAAATCATGATTTATACGGTCCTGATTATCTTGCAAGGGAAAGGAAAATAAGATGTCTAAATGCTTTTTTCCTTTTGATTGTGCAAATACCAAAGAAAACCTAAAAGAGAAACAGCCATAAATGGTAACAGAAGCAAATACATTACGCCAAAGTTCAAACCCAAAGCCTGGGTGCTTCCTTCCGCAATTGAATTTTCTGCCGTGGCCTGACACATGGCACATTGGCTGAACAATGAATTGGCATTCAATATCACTATTAGAATAAAAAAGAAGATTGATTTCAGTAGTTTATTTCTCATTACTTTTCGTAAAATTAAGGTTTTATGCGTAATAAGGTGAAATCATAATGTACACTAAAACACCACTCACACAAACATACAACCAGATTGGCCATGTAATTCTTGCTATTTTTTTATGTAGCATAAACTTGCCACGCAAAGCTCTTATTAATGTAAACAACACAAAAGGCAATAAGGCAGCTGCTAATAAAATATGTGAAATCAGTAAGATAAAATAAACATATCGAAGGGTATCCTGTCCACCAAAATGAGTTGCTTCTGATGTGGCGTGATAAGTAAGATAAGATACAAGAAACAAAGTAGAGAGAAATACAGCGGTTAACATACTTAGCCTATGAGCTGTATATTTGCCGCTTTTGACAAAATAATATGCCAGTAAAAGTATAAAGAAAGTGCTTAAGTTCAGCATTGCATTCAACTTCGGTAAAAAGCTAAAATCGTATTGACTTCTGATGACAGAACCGGAGCTGAAAAATAAAACAGCAACTACTGCCGGTACAATTACAGAGATCATAATAATACCCCAACTAAGTGCACGATAACTTGAGGCAACTATTTTATCAGACATTATCTAAGCAGGTATTTGATATCGGTATTCAATTGTTTGAAGTCAGATTCATCAGCCGAATCGTAATAACCAAAAATAAACCCTTCTCGGGTAACTAATGCAATTCTTGAACTATGAATATAGGCTTGCTTCCCCGATAACTTTTCTATAGGTAGCAAAAACCCCTGCTTCGCCAATCGCATTACGCTGTCCTGGCTTGTGCGCAAAAAATACCATTTGCCGGCTTTTACCCCCATTTTGACGGAGTAATCTCTTAAAACATCCATTGTATCAAAATCAGGATCGATAGTAAAGCTGAGAGATTTAAAGTCCCATACATCTACAAATTGATCTTGAATTTTCTTTACTTTTCTATTCATCTCCGGACAAACATCAGGACAGCTCGTAAAGAAAAAATTTACGGTATATACCAAACCTTTCAGGTCGTTTTGGTCAATATATTGCCCGTTTTGAGCTTGGGCAATAAAATCAGGAACATGAAAAGGTTTCCCCGTACCATCTTTCAGAATGCCGGAATATTTTAACTCTTTACTATTATGAGTTGTAGTTTGATTGCAGGCCAGCCCAAAAACTGCACAGATAATTAGTACTGGTACAAGAAGCCTCATTAGTTTGGAGTTTCCAATAGTTGATTTTCAATTGCCTTAGTCAATCTTGCCAAATCATCTGCATCTTCAACGGGAAAATAACCTCTTATAAAACCTTCTTTATTAATCAGAACAATCTTGTCATCAGCCTCCATAATTTCAGGATTCCCCTCACCATAATTAACTTTTCCGCAAAAACCTCCTAAAATCAAATTATAAATATTTTTCTTTTCACCTCGTAGTAAATGCCATTTCTCAGGATCAATTTTCCAGGAATAGGCAAAATTCATTAGAACAGGCAAAGAGTCATTTTCAGGGTCAATGGTTATCATGACCAATTCAACATCAGCATTATCAGCATATTTCTGCTGAAGATTTTCAAAAGCTTGAATTTGATTCTCACATTGATCACATCTGGTAAAGATGAATGATGCAACCCACACTTTCTTATCTAACATTTGGCTATCAAATGTCTGCCCACTCTGATCGGTTAATGAAAATGGAGGAACTCTTTTGTGTTTCTGCAACTCAGCTCCTTTTGTAAGAAAAAGGTAAGAAATCAATGGCAATATAAACAGCACAAATACGGCAATGAATAAGCGGATACGACCTTTCCTATTCATTAAAACAATCCTCTTAATGCCAGCCATGAGTTCCCCTCCCAAAGCATCGCGATGATAAACCAGATGAAAAAGATCAGAGGCATCAAAACAGTCAGTTTGAAGGCTTGCTGCTCATATTTCATATGCATAAAGACTGACACGATAAAAAATGCCTTAACAATTGCCGCAACAAGCATCAAAACATCAAGCCCGATTCTCAATCCTGATTCATGTAAAAATGCATTGTACAATAATGCAATGGCAACCTCTATAACAGTAACAACAGCCAAAATAGCTGTTACTTTCCAAACCTGATTAACGTGAAATTTATATTCTTCTGGTGAATAAGTCGACATATTAAGCGTATTTCAATTTTACAAAAGATAGAAGGATAAAAAGACAAAAACCCATACTAAGTCAACGAAGTGCCAATAAAGACCCACTTTTTCAACCATTCCATAGTCGCTTTTTTGGTCATAAGTTCCCAATAGCACATTGTTAAACACAATAATATTGATGATAACACCTGTTGTAACATGGAAGCCATGAAATCCAGTGATTGTAAAAAACAATTGCCCGAATGCCAAAGGCCCAGTAAATATTTGTCCACTTCCGTGACCTCCGATGGCATAGGTTACCGGACTGCTGATACTAATCCCTTCGCCAATCATATGCGTCCATTCCCAGGCTTGACAGCCCAAAAATGCAATTCCGCCTACTATAGTCAAACCAAGCCACATTAACACCCCTTTTTTATTCATCTGATGACCCTCTTGAACCGCCCGAACCATAGTTACACTGCTCATAATCAGAATAAAGGTCATTACACTCACAAACATCAAGGGCAAATGAGCATGCCCAAAGCCGGGGAATGCATCGAAAACCTGATTAGGATCAGGCCATATAGCTTGTCCTGCCCTTATAGCTCCATAACTAATTAATAAAGCAGCAAAGGTGAATGAATCAGAAAGCAAGAAATACCACATCATCATTTTACCATAGTTAAGTCTGAATGGAGACTGCCCTCCTCTCCATGCTCCTTTGTGGTCAATTTCTATATTGGGTTGAGTTGACATTTAATATTTTTTATCGATATAATAATAAAAATAAAAACAAGTAAATCCAGAGAAAATCAACAAAGTGCCAATAGGTAGCTACCATGTGAATTCTATTCTTACCATATTCGGTGGATGATTGTCCTTTTACAAGAGAGCCCTTAGCTATTTTTATTTTCAGCGATACCCAACTGTAAAACAAAATAAACAAGCCAAACAGCACGTGAAGTGCATGAACGCCAGTAATAATATAGAGAAAAGCTGCAGCTGTGTCATCATTCAACATCAGACCTTGATTAGCCATATCTATCCATGCTAAAACCTGGACGAACACGAAAGCAATGCCTAAAAAAAGTGTTAATCCCAATAGGCGGCCATATTGTTTAAAAGCTGATCTGCGATAGGCATTATTAGCAAATACAAGCGCAAGGCTGCTTAAAATAATCAAAGATGTGCTATAAATAAATTTAACAGGCAAGGCAAAAACATTCCAATTTTGGACATTCGCTTTCTTTACAATGTAGGCAGAAGTAAAGCCACCAAACATCATAATGAATGTTGCAATAGCCAGCCACAAACCGAAATGCTGAGCGAATAGCTTCTTTTTCTGTATGACATTGATTTGAACTTCCATCAGATTTTATCCAGTATTAAAGCAAGTAAAACAACCGGTAAATAGAATAATGAGCCGAATAACAATTTTCTGGCAGCGGATTCACTAAGCTTTTGAAAAAGATTCAAAGCAAGCCATAGAAAAAACAGTCCTGAAGTTATCACAACAAGTAAAGAGACTAGACCACTCAGGCCAAATATCCAGGGTAAAATACTTACCGGAATCAATGTAACAATATAAACAATATTATAGAATGCGCTATTTTTCGATTTGCCTGAATCACTTGGTAATAAATTGAATCCAGCAGCTTTATAATCATCAAACGATAACCAGGCAATGGACCAGAAATGTGGAAACTGCCATAAAAACTGAATAGAAAACAAAAGCATAGCACCGAAGCCAAAATGACCGGTGACAGCAACCCAACCGATGACAGGAGGAAGAGCACCGGGAATAGCACCGACAAAAACAGCAATATTCGAAATACGCTTTAATGGCGTATAGATGAAAGCATAAGTAAGCATAGAAACAGCGCCAATAATGCCCGTTAAAGGATTGAAAAACCAGGTAAGAATAAAAATTCCGATTACTGAAAAAATACCGGCCGCTAGTATAGCTTCAACAATACTCATTCTATCACTCGGTAAGGGTCGTAAAGCGGTTCGCTTCATGAGTTTATCAAGGTCTTTTTCAATAATCTCATTCAATGCATTGGCTGCACCGGCAACCAGAAATCCACCAAGCATAAATAGAAGAAATTCACTCCAATTCAGAGTACTTCTGAGCGCAAATGCATACCCCATGGCTGAAGAGAAAACTACAGTAAGCGTCAACCTGAATTTCACTAATTGCTTCAGGTCGCCAAGTTTACGAATTATCCACTCAGTCTTGCTAAATTGATATGTTGTCTCAATCCCCATAAATTTCAATTAATGCTCTTTCTCAGATTCAGACAATGGTTCAGTCTGTGGAATATAGTCGCGACCATTTTTCGAATAATCGTAAGGCCAGCGATGTACTTCAGGTATTTCACCGGGCCAGTTGCCATGCCCCGGAATAACAGGTGTTGTCCATTCAAGCGTATTGGCTTGCCATGGGTTCATCTCTTTCACTTTTCTTCCCTTGAAAATACTGTAGAAGACGTTAAATATGAATATCATCTGCACAATGAAAACAACAATTGTCGCGATAGTAATGAAGCTATTCAAGCCAACAAAATGGCTGAATGAATCAAAAGTATCAAATGCATAATATCTCCTTGGCACTCCGGCTATCCCCATATAATGCATGGGCCAGAAAATTAAATAGGCTCCGATGAGTGTGCCCCAAAAATGAATATATCCAAGGGTTTTATTCAAAAATCGTCCGAACATTTTTGGAAACCATTGATATACTCCGGCAAACATGCCAAAAAAAGCGGCTACCCCCATCACGATGTGAAAGTGTGCGACTACAAAATAAGTATCATGTACTTGCAGGTCAATGGTTGAATTACCGAGAAAAATGCCGGTTAATCCACCGGAAATAAACATAGAAACAAATCCAATGGCGAACATCATTTGAGGGTTTAGCCTCAAATTGCCTTTCCATAAAGTTGTGAGCCAGTTAAAAACTTTTATAGCTGAAGGAACGGCAATAATCAAGGTAAAAATGACAAATATGGAACCGACAAATGGGTTTAATCCTGATACGAACATATGATGTGCCCATACAAAAAATGAAAACACGGTGATAGACAACATTGAATAAACCATTGCCTTGTAGCCAAAGATTGGCTTTCTCGCATTAACTGATATAACTTCAGAAACCAGGCCCATGGCCGGTAACACAATAATATAAACTTCCGGATGCCCTAAAAACCAAAACAAATGCTGATACAAAATAGCGCTACCCCCGGCATGGTGCATCACCTCGCCATTCACGATAAGGTCAGAGAGATAAAAGCTTGTACCCAATGATCGGTCAAAAATCAGAAGTATAAATCCTGCTACTACAACAGGAAAAGACAACAGTCCGATAATGGCAGTAAATAAGATTGACCAAATCGTTAATGGAAGTTTCCACATCGAAAGGCCTTTTGTTCTCATGTTCAGGATGGTGGTTATGTAGTTGAGACCACCCAAAACGGTGGAAGCAACAAAAAACACCAGGCTAAGTAACCAAAGTGTCATGCCATCACCTTGAATGGCCGATAGTGGTGGATAAGCAGTCCATCCACCATTAGCAGGTCCATCCGGCACAAATAACGATGCCAAAAGGATAAGGCTGGCGAAAAAGAAGAACCAATAAGACAACATGTTCATCATAGGTGATGCCATGTCACGTGCACCAATTTGAAGTGGAATGAGAAAATTAGCAAAAGTACCTGTGAGGCCGGCAGTAAGCACGAAAAAAACCAGAATAGTACCGTGCATGGTAATTAAGGCATTATAAAAATTAGGATCTAATTGTCCGTTGGCATTTATCCATTTGCCAAAGATGACCCGGAGAAAGCCCAAATCAGCATCAGGATATCCAAGTTGAATTCTAAATAGAACGGACATTAATGCTCCAATGATTGCCCAAATAATTCCTGTAATAAGGAATTGACGTGCAATCATTTTATGGTCCATGCTGAAAATGTATTTTGTCACAAAGTTTAACTCTTGTGGGTGATTATCGTGACTTGTTACAGCAGCATTTGTACTCATATTTCTACGTTTTAAGATTTGTTTATGGTGCTACGGTTTGGCTTGTGCATTTTGTTTAACATGTGTCAACTCGTAATAGGTTGATTGAGATGTGATCCAATCGAGATAATCAAGTTCAGATTCAACAACAACAAGCTTGCGCATTGAACTATGCCCGGATCCACAGAGCTCGGCACAGGCCAATTCATAATTAAAATCAGGATTAGCCAATTCTTGTCTTATTTGCTTAGTAGTTTTAATAGGAATGAACCAAAATCGGGTTGGTGTTCCCGGTACAGCATCCATCTTAACTCTGAAATGAGGCAAGTAAAAACTATGCAGGACATCAAGCGCTCGAATCCGAATAAGTACAGGATTATTTACCGGCATATGGATTTCACTTGCAATAATATCATCTCGTGAAGCAGGATCATTCCAGTCAATACCTAGAATATTATTTGCCGAAATACTATCCACAGGATTTCGCTTACCTAAAACTCCATCTTCACCGGGATAACGAATGATCCATTCAAACTGTTTACCAGTTGCTTCTATTACCAATGAATTTTCAGGAGCCGGTTTAAAAATTTTATACCAGTGTGATACTCCATTGATAACTAAAATAGTGAGTACAATAGATGGGATAATAGTCCAGGCAAGCTCGAGTTTATTATTTTCCGGATAGAAAAGAGCTGTTGCATTTTTTCTGAAACGGTATCTAAAGACAAAATAGAATAATAATATTTGGGTTATCAAAAATACTATGCCGGTAAAAAGCAGCGTAAGTTTAAAACTTTCATCTATGTATTTCCCGTGAACCGATACAGGTGGAGGTAAAAAACGCCCTTTAAAATTATAAACAGACCAAACTAACAAAATAAGCCCGCCCAACAGAAATAAGATGGACAATACAGCTTGACTTTTGGAGCTGTTTTCCTGGTCTTCTTTTCCTTTAATGCTGCTAATCAATTCGGAGCTTCTTGCTATTAACACTACAATAGCAAAAACTAATACGATAGCGGCAAAAATCAGTATTCCAATCATTGTCAAATTATTGAGCTTTTATTTATTAAGTATGATGTTCCAAGCTTTCCTTGAACAAGGGGTGTTTAAATGCTTGTAGCGAAGCTTTCGTTAATTGTCCGAAGACAACATAGCTGAATAAGCCAATATATCCTAATGCAATCGCTATTTCGAACAAACCGAAATGAACTGAGTTTCCACTTGATCCAGGAATGACCATCAAATAAAAATCCATCCAATGACCAAATAACAAGAAAACTGAAACGATCAATAATGATGCAGTTCTTCGTTTCGCTTTTGCACGCATCAATACAAAAAATGGTACAACAAAATTGATTATCAAATTGCTATAAAAAAATACCGGATAACTATCAAGCCTAGCTCTGAAATAAATTGTTTCCTCTCCAAGATTTCCATACCATATTAGCATATATTGAGAGAACCAAAGATAAGCCCAGAAAATGCTGAAGGCAAACATAAACTTACCAAGGTCGTGCAAATGTTCATCCGTAACACTTTGCAAATAACCTTTTGATTTCAAATAGCTTGTGAAGAGAATAATGGCTGCAAAGCCAGCTACAAAATAGCTACTGAAATTATACCAACCGAAAAGCGTACTGTACCAATGTGGATCAATACTCATAATAAAGTCCCAGGCCGAAGTAGAACTTGTAACCATAAAAAATACAAGAAACATGGCCGAAACGCTACGGCTTTTCCGATACCATTTTATCCCACCATCAATGTCCTCCTGCATGCTGGCTTTGCGCAATGTGAGGGCAACCAAAGACCAAACACCAAAGTAGATAACATAGCGGAGCGTAAAAAAAGGAAGGTTTAAAAATCCCGATTTACCTTTCAGGATAGCATCGCTTCTCATTGCATCTGCATCAGCCCAATGGTATAAATGATGGGCATGTAACCATAGCCCTACGATAACAACCAACATTAAAACAGCCGCAACCGGAATAAACATGCTGATGGCTTCGGCAACTCGTTTCACCGTAACATACCAACCCGCATAGCCAACATAATTGATTGCAATAATAGACAATGATGATAAGGATAATCCAAGGAAAAACATATTGTTCGTCAGTATATTACCCCATAATTTTGAACTCCAATGTCCATGGCCACCTGAAGCTTGCACAATACCCCATATCAAGGCAAGCAAACCAATACCCATCAGGATATAGCAAACTCTTTTGAGTCGGGTACTAAAAATAAATTTTTCAATTTGCGAGTCCATCTATTATGAATTTCTGAATGCTTAATTAGTTTGATCTTATTGATCTTTAGTTAGTTTTTCTGTGGCAACTGGTCCTGATTTTTGTTCTTGCATAAAGCGGATATAACCTATAATCTCCCACCGCTCTGTTTGATTCAGTTGAGTGGCATAAGAGCCCATCATATTTTTACCAAAATGGATACTGAAAAACATCTTACCATCAGGAAGGCTTAATACAGGATCCTTAAAATAAGAAGGTGGAACAGCAGGGAATTTCTCAGATACTACAATGGGACCATTCCCTTCTCCTGAATTACCATGACAGATGGCACAATAAATTTCAAAGTTGTACTTCCCTTTTGCAATATTCTCAGACGAATTGGCTACCGGATTTACAAGTTCTAAACCTGCCCGTTCATATTCTTCCGGTGTATTTGTAAAGTGAAAAGGCATAAATCCGCGCGGAATGGTTCCTTCAACGGGGGGCCTGTTGGTCATATCGTTATTGTAATTCGGGTTCTCCGAATAAGTTTCGTACGCTTGCGAATAGGTCATATCAGGGAAATAAGTATAGCCGGGATGATCTTTGCCAGTATTGCACGCAGCCATTAGGAGAGGCAACATAGCTATCAGATTAACTTTTATCAAATTTTTGTTCCAAAAATACCTGAACATAATCGCTTAAATTTCCTTTTCATTTATCTCAATTGCTCCTGTTTCACCAAGCAATCGATGAATTTTTTTGAGCTCTTCCTCAGACTTCTCTTTCGTATCGAATACCATTACAAATTTATCGTTAGTAATTCTATTGTCCAGAACAGGTTTGGGTCTGATAGCAGATAAACCTGCCCGGAAGAAAAAAGCAACGACCATTCCCACGGCTGCAAAAAGCACCGTAGATTCGAAGGTAATCGGAATGAAACTTGGTAATGAGAAAAAGGGTTTACCACCGAAAATATTCGGGTAGTTCACCGTACTAATCCAAGTCATATAAAGTAGCATGCTAATTCCTCCTGTCGCTCCAAACAGAAACCCAACTGTATGTAAACGGCTTTCTTTTAATCCCAGGGCTTCATCTAATCCATGAATAGCAAATGGAGACATCACGTCATCAACGTGAACCCCGTTGTCACGAATGATTTTCACAGCTTGTGTGATTTTCTCATCATCATCAAAAACACCTAGCAAATATTTCTTACTCATGGTTTGTTTTTATTTGCTTGTAATTCGGTTTCAGTACGAGCTTTGTCAACTGCCTGATTTCCGTTCTGTTTCAAAATATGCTTAACCTCTGCCATAGCCACTACTGGAAATGCCCGGGCAAAAAGCAAAAACATAGTGAAGAAAATACCTAAGGTACCAATAAATATCCCTACCTCGACTATAGACGGAGCATAATAACTCCAGCTAGAAGGAAGGAAATCTCTCGAAAGAGATGTAACAATAATGACAAATCTTTCAAACCACATTCCAATATTAATAATGATAGACATCACAAAAGTGAAAGCAATGCTTCTTCTTAGCTTCTTGAACCAGAACAGCTGTGGTGAAATCACATTAGCCGTCATCATGATCCAGTATGCCCACCAATAAGGTCCAAACATTCGGTTTAGGAATGCAAATTGCTCGTAAATATTTCCAGAATACCACGCTGTAAAAAACTCGGTGATATATGCCGTACCTACAATTGAACCCGTTAAAATAATCACCTTGTTCATCGATTCTATATGGTTGATGGTGATATAATCTTCGAGATGCAAAACTTTTCTTGTTATAATCATCAGAGTGAGAACCATAGCAAAACCTGAGAAAACAGCACCTGCTACAAAATAAGGTGGGAAAATGGTTGTATGCCAACCTGGAACAACGCCTGTTGCAAAATCGAAACTAACAATTGAGTGAACTGACAACACTAGAGGTGCTGCTAAACCTGCCAACACCAATGAAAGTGCTTCATGGCGTTGCCAGTTTTTTGCAGACCCACGCCAGCCGAAACTAAGTGAACCATAAAAGATCTTTCTGATTTTTGATTTAGCCCGGTCGCGTAAGGTAGCAAGATCAGGAATCAAGCCGGTGTACCAGAACAGTAGTGAGACGGTGAAATAGGTACTTATTGCAAATACATCCCACATTAAAGGAGAATTAAAATTTGGCCAGACGGTACGCGTATTGGGATAAGGGAAAATGAAAAATGGTAACCATATTCTCCCCATATGAATGCCCGGAAAAACGGCTGCACATAACACCGCAAAAATCGTCATTGCCTCGGCTGCCCTATTAACCCCGGTGCGCCAGTGTTGACGAAATAATAATAGAATAGCTGAAATCAAGGTGCCGGCATGACCTATTCCTATCCACCAAACAAAATTGGTAATATCCCAACCCCAGCCAATTGTTTTATTCAGATTCCATGTTCCGATTCCATACCATATAGTTATACCCATCATCACCAGTCCCGTCAACATGGCCAGAGAAGTAATACTAATTGTGGCCATCCAGGCCAAACCGGGACGGCCTTCGGTTGCACCCGAAATATCCTCGGTGATCTGATTCCAATCTTTATTACCGGTTATTAGTGGCTCCCTGAGTGGAGATATAAACATTTGATATCAGTTTATTATTTAACTAATTAGTCCTCTTCTTTCGTTATTTTCGTCTTCGCTTCTATTTCTGATTTTTGCCAGATATCCTATCGAAGGATCTGTATTTATTTCCTCAATTACATAATAAGTACGACCATCAGTATCTAACATTTTTCTCACTTCACTTTCGCTATCATTGTAATCGCCAAACACAATTGCTTTTGATGGACAGGCTTGCATACAAGCTGTTTTTATCTCGCCATCTCTAATGTTTCTGCCTTCAGCTTTAGCATTTAATTTACCCTCCTGTAAACGCTGAACACACATACTGCATTTTTCCATTACTCCTCTGCCTCGAACAGTTACATCCGGATTAAGAACCATTCTGGTTAGATCATTCGACATATCAAAAGGGTCATGGATATTGGCAGGAAAGCTATCTGCTCCCAGATAATCATACCAATTAAATCGTCTTACTTTATAAGGGCAGTTATTGGCACAATAGCGTGTTCCGATACATCGGTTATAAGCCATTTGATTCAACCCTTCGCTACTATGATTTGTGGCGTTTACAGGACAAACATTTTCGCAAGGTGCATTGTCACAATGCTGACACATCATAGGCTGAAAAATTACATCCGGATTTTCCATATCCTCGCCTGTATAATAGCGATCAATACGAATCCAGTGCATTTCATGGGCTCTGATTATTTCTGTTTTACCAACTACCGGTATATTATTCTCAACCTGACATGCTATTGTACATGCGCCACAACCAATACAGCTATTCAAATCGACAGCCATTTTCCAGTGGTGACCATGATTATATTTGTCGGCATGCCCGGGATATAATGTTTGTTCATTAAGCTTGGCAAATTCCTTTCGTTGCTCAGCGATTTTCTCAATGAGTTCTTCTTTTGCAGGCAAAATCCCTTCGCGAATAATGGTCCGGTCTTCCAATCGGTCAATGCTATTAAGTATATGATGAGTCTGTGTTTGAGCCAGATCATAGTTTTTACCTGTTGTTTCAATTACAAAACCGGCTCCATGATATTGCAAGAACCCATTGCCTGATTGAATTATCGACCAAGCACTTTGCCCAATATTATTCATCTTCTCTTTGCCACAATGGCTACGCCCATAACCGAGTGCAATCGATACGGAATTTTTAGCTTGTCCGGGTTGAACCAATATTGGCAATTCAAAGCTAATATCATTAAAAGTAAGCTTAACTATCTGACCTTGCTCCCATCCATTCTCTTCGGTATCCGAAGGGTTAATCATTAGATAATTATCCCATGTTGCCCTGGTAATAGGGTCAGGCATTTCCTGAAGCCAGGGATTATCTGCATACATTCCATTCCCAATAGCTACCTTATCGTATAGATTGAATTCTATTTGATTTTTCTCTTTATATCTCCCGGCTGCTTTTGCTCCAGCTATGGCAACATCCGTCTGGTAATCTGATGCTGATGATGTTTCGGCATTGGATGTGAATACACCATCGTGCAGGGATTTGTCCCAAAAAACCTGAAATTGTTGATATGAATTTTGCAGGGAAAATAGATTTTCTTCCCAATATTGTTGTATATAATGGTAATAGCTATCAATTTTTATAGATTGCCCCTCTTCCCTTTCTTTACCATTCATCCAACTTAAGAGGCTGTCTTGCATTTGCCGTGTATTATAAATATTTTTTATAACAGGTTGCGAGAGGCTATAATAATTGCCCTTAGGATTCGAATCATTCCATGATTCGAGGTAATGATGATCCGGAGCCAGATAATTAGAAAGTTTTGAGCTTTCGTTCTCTTCTGTATTAAAAGAAATAATATGATCAACTTTAACACAAGCTACTGAAAACCGATTGGAAAATGGCAGGTCGTAGGCCGGATTGCATGCATGCATCATCAACATACCAACATGACCATTTTCCATATTATCAAGTAATTGAATCAGTTTCTCATCATCTCCCTGCTTATAATAGGATGGTGCATTAAGATCAAGTGCTGAACTGTAATTCCCCAACAAATCATTAATCTTATTTACTACTATCTGGATATCACTATCGTTGCTTCCGGCAATTACCAAAGATTCACCTTTATTATCCCATAATTCATCAGCAAGTTGAGATAATTTATTTTGTTCCGGTGCAGATGTAACTCCCGGAATACTACTACCTCCCGATTTTGCGACAAGAATATTGTATAAATTAAGAATGGCATTATTAACCTGAGAAGGCTTCAAAGGAATTCGGATATCAGCATTGCTGCCACTCAGGCTTAAAGTAGATTCAATTTGCCAGTGTCGTGACATGCGGTTTGATTCACTTTCAAATTTTCGATTCTCGATATACTGAGCCGTAAATTCAACCGGAGAAAGCCAGGTACCGAGGAAATCGGCACCAAAAGAGGCAATTACTTTTGCTTTACTAAAATCGTAACCAGCAATTGACCTTTTACCAAAACAAATTTCATTGGCCGTGAGCATACCACTGAAAGAATGGGAATTATATGAGATCCACTGAACATTTCCGAATTTTTCTTTAAAGTCTTCAATCAGCTGCCGGGTTGAAGGGCTCAATATGGTGGATGATAATATGACAATTTGCTTTCCATTGGTCACAGTCTCTTTCAAAGCGCCTATTATGCCGGTATCCAAATCGGCCCAGCTTGCTTCTTTAGCGTTAATTGTTGGACCGTGTAAACGTGTATTGTCATATAATCCAAGAATTGAAGCCTGTACTCTGGCACTGGTTCCACCCCGGGTTATTGGAGATAAACTATTGCCCTCAATTTTAATCGGTCGGCCATCTCTTGTTTTAACTAAAATACTGCAATAGTCCTGACCATCGGCAAAAGTGCTTGCATAATAATTGGCTACACCGGGCGTAATTTCTTCAGGTTTATTGACGTATGGGATAGTCTTGTTGACAGGAATTTCACAGCTTGCTGCCAAAGCCGCTGCAGAAATACTAAAACCCATTAGTTTCAGAAAATCTCTGCGACTGGTAGGGCTATTCCCTCCTTCTTCATTCAGTATTTCCAATATGGGCAACTCTTCCTGAAATTCATCATGCATCCCTGATTTATTCAGGGCTGCCGAAGACTTCTTTTGATCAACACTTTGCCAATATTTATTATGCTTCATTCGGTACTATTTATCTGCAATTAGTAGCTGCTTTTGATTTATTAAAAATGACATTGCTGACATTCTGTCCCCCCAATCATCTCAACCGTTACTTCCTGAATGTCGCCATTTAAAAGTTGCTCGTGATAATCTTTATAATTCTCTTTATAATATTCGCCTTTATTAAATTGTACTTTATGATTTCTATGGCAATCCAAACACCAGCCCATGGATAAAGTAGCAAACTGCTTAACCTGATCCATTTCCTGTACCTGCCCGTGACAAGTTTGGCATTGTAGCTGCCCAACTTTAACATGCTGCTCATGATTAAAATAAACATGGTCAGGCAAATTGTGTATTCTTATCCACTCAATAGGTTTGGCCTTTGAATTATCATAGGTCTGTAATAGTCGATTATATCCCGCAGCACGATAAATTTTAGCAATCTGAGTTGTGTCACCCGTAGGTCCTTGCTGAATCGCTTTATGACAATTCATACAAATATTGACGGAAGGAATGGTGGCTTGTTTGCCACGCTCAACACCAATATGGCAATATTTACAATCAATTTGATTAATACCTGCATGCAAAGCATGCGAAAAAGCAATGGGTTGCTCGGGAGAGTAATTTTGTTGCCTGCCCAGAGAAATGGCTCCGTCAACTGTTTTATATGCAACGAATATTACCGCCATCATTAAAATCAATATATGGAATTTCCGGGTTTTGAAAAAAGGTTCTTCAGGAGATAATTCTATCCCTTCACGAGCATCATTTAAGCGGCTAAGTGCTCTGGTAAGACGCATCAGAATGAGTGCAATAATTAATAAGGCAATGACTAGAATTATTAATAACGTATTTGCTTCTAAGAATCCTTTATCAGAAGGAGCTTCACTGACAGGTACTTGTGCAATTTCAATCGGATATTTAACCGGGTCGTTCCAAAATCTTACATAATCAATTAACGCGTCTAGTTCCTGGTCCGCTAATGAGACAAAAGCGGTCATCTGAACCTTATTGTTGTCGGCAAAAACCTGCATAGCATAGTCATCCCCATCAGCTATCAGCTGTGCCGAATTCTTAATCCAGCTTTTCATCCAGCCGGTAGTTGCTGCCTCATCCGTTCCTTTGGCCTGCCTGATCCGGTCAAATGCACCATCCAATGCCGGTCCAACCATGTGTTTATCCATAGCGTGGCAACTGCGGCAATTCGCTTTAAAAAGGTCTTTGCCATTAGCTTGTGCATGTACATTGAAACCAATACCCGTAAAAATGAGCAACACCATGCCTATTAACAGATGTCTCCTGTTAGTATACAAATTCCCTCTCACCAGAAATACTTATTGTAAAATGATAAAAAAATGAGCTTTAGCAAAATCTGTTGGCAAATTTATAAATCCATTTGAATTAAACAAGTCATATTCAATGAAAAATGTGGAGAATAAGAATAATCTTCCCAATTAAAAAACTTCCGACAGACATTTAAGCAATATATTTATAGCGGAAAAAATAACATTTATAGATAGATCAAATGATCATGGCACAATTTTAGCAAATTGAATTTAAAACTGAATACATTATGAAACCAAAGAATTTTACGCTACGAAATTTACTTCATTTTTTACTTATCGCTTTCATAACCATTGGTTTGGCAGCATGTGTGAATACCCAAAAATTAATTAATCAAGGTGATTATGATGCTGCCATTAATCATGCAGTGAAGAAACTCAGAAAGAACAAAAAAAAGGAGAAAGAAATTTCTTTCCTTGATGAAGCTTTCAGGAAATCCTTAACAAGAGATATTAAGCGAGTTTCTTTTTTGAAAAAAGAAGATAATCCCGATAATTCGGTTGAAATATACAGACTGTATGAGCACATTAAGGAGCGTCAGGAAATGATAGAACCTCTCTTGCCCTTGTTTGCTGATGGGGAAGAGGTAACATTTAATTTTATCAATGTTGACGATGAAATTATTGCCTGGAAGAAGGAAGCTGCAGGTTACTTATATGCTCACGCCATGCAATTACTTGATAAGAAGGACAAATTGAGTGCGCGACAAGCCTTTGACGAATTGCTTGAAGCCAAAGATATTTTTCCGAATTACCAAGATGTGGATCAACAACTTGAAAAAGCTTTTAACATGGGCGTTAATTGGGTAAAATTCTCGGTTGTCAACAATTCTCCTAATCTAATTCCTAAAGATTTTGCAGAAGAACTATACAAAACCAATGTTGCCGGTGTAGAAGGAAAATGGTTTAGATTTACCAGTTTTTCGGCTCAATCTGAAGATTATGATTTTATTTTCCGAATCAACTTAAAATTTGTAGATGTTGGACCGGAACAAGTTAAAGAGCGCGAATATGATCAAAGCAAGGAAGTTGTGGATCATTATGAATATCAGAAGGATGAAAAAAATGATTATGTTCTTGATTCTCTTGGTAATAAGATAAAGATACCAGTTAACAAAGTGATTACTTGCCATGTGATTGAAACTCATCAAACCAAAGCGGCAATGCTAAAGGGCAATTTTGAATACCAAAGGATTTGGGATAATCAAATTGTAAGAACCGAGCCCTTTAATGTTAATGCGTTGTTTGATAATGGCTCTGCAAAAGCATTTGGTAATAAAAAAGCTTTAGACGATAAAACAACCGCTTTGCTTCGGAACAATCCTGCACCATTTCCAACAGATTATGAAATGATTATGGACGGAGGAAGACGATTGCAACCGGTAATTCAGAAAACCCTTGAAAGAAACAGATCCGTTTTAGAACAATAATACATCAGATTTTGTCTGTTTCCTTGTGATAGATGATCTCTTTTATAGCTAAAATCTTAAAAAAACAAAAAATTTATTTCTTATTGGCAATATATTGAACCATTAAGAGGTTATTATCGTACTCATTATAACAATAGAAATGATTCAGAATCAATAAATAGCAACAACACCAGATACTGACACCCTCTCATATGCCACATAAGATCTCAAGGTCAGTATCAAGTTCCGAAAAGGCAGGTTTAAAAACCTGCCTTTTTCTTTGCGATAATCAAAGAAATTGCATTTCCTGCCATACAATTTGATGTAAGAACAAAAAAAAGAGCCTAAGCGGCTCTATTAATTATGGCAGAGTAATAATTATTTCTTCTCCTCGGCTCCTTCGACTAAAACCGCCACTTTATTATTCAATACCTCAACGAATCCTCCTTTTATCTGAATAAAAAGATCACCATCAGAATGAGTAATTTTTAAAATTCCCGGAACAAGAGCAGAAACTAAAGGAGCATGATTATTCAAAACTTCAAACGAGCCGAGATCGGCCGATCCGGGAAATTGAACACCATCTACTTCACCTTTAAAGACATCCTTTTCTGGAGTTAATATCTCGAGATACATATTGTAATGATTTAATTGGTAGCTTCTGCCATTAATTTTTTACCCTTTTCAATAGCATCATCAATTGTTCCAACGAGGTTGAATGCCGCTTCAGGATATTCATCCATTTCACCATTAAGTATCATATTAAAACCTCTGATGGTTTCTTCAATGGGCACCATCACTCCGGCAAGACCGGTAAAAGCTTCGGCAACGTGAAAGGGCTGTGAAAGGAATCGTTGAATTCTTCTGGCACGATGAACCACAAGTTTATCTTCTTCAGATAATTCATCCATACCTAAAATGGCAATAATGTCTTGTAATTCTTTATATCGCTGAAGAATTTGAATAACAGACTGAGCTGTATCATAATGTTCATCACCCAAAGTTTCACGGTTAAGGATACGTGATG
Organism: uncultured Chitinophagales bacterium; assembly: GCA_964413685.1. GTDB lineage: Bacteria > Bacteroidota > Bacteroidia > Chitinophagales > S012-47 > JAJRWN01. Next base: position 102,362 of record CAYPSW010000003.1, on the reverse strand, counting down.
TTGAATCCAGAGGATCGACTGCTGGATAAATACCCAACTCGGCAATTTTCCGGTTCAAAACAGTCGTTGCATCCAAGTGAGAGAAGGTAGTAGCAGGAGCAGGATCCGTTAAATCATCGGCAGGGACATAAACCGCCTGAACAGAGGTAATAGATCCCCGCTTGGTTGAGGTGATCCGCTCTTGCATATTTCCCATTTCTGTAGCCAACGTTGGCTGATATCCTACAGCAGATGGCATACGGCCGAGTAGCGCAGAAACCTCGGATCCAGCTTGTGTGAATCGGAATATATTATCAATGAAGAAAAGAATATCGTTACCTTTTGGTTCATTGGGATCGCCATCGCGGAAATATTCAGCAACCGTTAATCCAGACAAAGCCACTCTCGCTCTTGCTCCAGGGGGTTCATTCATTTGACCGAAAACGAGGGTTGCCTGCGATTTGGCTAATTCTTCGTGGTCAACTTTTGATAAATCCCAACCGCCATTTTCCATATCTTCCTTAAAAGCATCGCCATATCTGATAACGTTCGACTCTATCATTTCCCGTAGTAGGTCATTTCCCTCACGTGTTCTTTCTCCCACTCCGGCAAATACTGACATGCCCGAATAACCTTTGGCTATGTTGTTAATCAATTCCATAATCAACACCGTTTTTCCAACTCCAGCTCCACCAAATAAACCAATCTTCCCTCCTTTTGAATAGGGTTCCAATAAGTCTATTACTTTAATTCCTGTATAAAGGACTTCCTCACCAGTTGCGAGATCTTCAAATTTTGGAGGATCCCGGTGAATAGAATAAGTCTCTTTATTATTCACTTCACCAATTCCATCAATCGCTTTCCCTATTACATTAAATAATCGACCTTTAAGATTCGGGCCAACAGGCATGGAAATAGGCCTGCCCAAATCTTTTACATCCATTCCACGTGTTAAACCTTCGGTTCCATCCATGGCAATTGCCCTTACGCTGTCTTCACCAAGATGCTGTTGACATTCAAGAATAAGCTTTTCACCATTGTCTCTTGTTATTTCAAGTGCATTATATATCTTCGGTAACTTAACACCTTCTCCTTCAAATGATACATCTAATACAGCACCGATAATTTGCTTGATTTTACCAACGTTGGACATAATATTTTTTTTATTTTTAACTGTGTTTTATACTCGGGCGCAAAATTAGAACTATGCCATTGAATATTCAAAGTTTTAAGACTCTATTTCCTGAATATTCCAAAGCGATGAATAATTTCGCATCTTGCATGCGAAATTATGCTGCTTTTCCTTACAAAAAACTTTAATCAATGGAATTAATTGAAGTGACCGACAATAGAACAGCAAAAGATTTTTTGGAAGTTGCGGTAATGCTTTATAAAAAAGATCCGAATTGGATAAGACCGCTCGATAAAGACATCGATAATATTTTCGATCCCCACAAAAACAAACTTTTCAAATCGGGTGGCGAAATCATCCGTTGGATATTGAAAAACGATAAGAACCAATTAATAGGAAGAGTGGCCTCTTTTGTAAATCCTGCTGCCATCAATAATAATAATTTCCCAACAGGAGGTATGGGCTTATTTGAATGTATTGATAATCAGGATGCAGCTTTTATGCTTTTTAATGCATGCAAAAACTGGCTGAAATCAAAAGGTATGGAGGCCATGGACGGACCGATTAACTTTGGAGAGAGAAATTATTGGTGGGGCTTGCAAGTTGAAGGATTCAGCCCCCCTATTTACGGCATGACTTACAATCATCCATACTATCAAAAATTATTTGAGAATTATGGATTCCAATTATACTACAACCAAATTTCATTCGGACTTAATGTGAACACAGCGAGACCGGATGTTTATTATCAAAAAGCTGCAAAAATTGCTGTTGATCCGAATTATCACTTTGAACATTTTTCTAAAAAATCTGCAACAAAAAATGTTGAAGATTTCAGACAAGTTTACAACGATGCCTGGGGTAATAAACATGCCGGATTCAGGGAAATGAGTAAGGAGCAATCCGTAAGCATGTTCAAAAAACTTAAGGATGTATTGGTTAACGATCTGGTATGGTTAGGTTATTACAAAGAGCAACCAATAGCTATTTTTATGATGCTGCCGGATTTAAATCAGTACATTAAACATGTTAATGGCAAGTTTGATGGGATTGGTAAACTTAAGTTCCTTTATCATAAATGGCTAAAGACAAATCGAAAACTCTATGGTGTTGTTTTTGGCATATCACCTGATTTTCAGGGCAAAGGTGTTGAAGGTGCCCTGATTATGGCAGCCAATTCGCACATTATTCCCCAAAAAAGATGGGATTATCTTGAATTATCCTGGATAGGTGATTTTAGCCCTAAAATGTTCAGAATTGCAGAAAATCTGGGTGCTTCAAAAGTTAAAAGACACATCACCTACGAAAAGCTCTTTGACGAAAATCAGCCTTTCAAACGCTATCCGATTCTTGAATAAAATCAAGTACTTAAGGCACCACATACATTAATCACCTGACCGGATATATAAGATGACATAGCAGAGGCCAGAAACAAACACGTTCCGGCTACTTCTTCAGGGCTTCCAAATCTTCTCAATGGGATGTTTTTAAAATAAGCCGCTTTCACTTCATCTGAAAGTTGATCAGTCATGGCTGTATGAATGAATCCGGGTGCAACTGCATTTACCCGGATATTTCTGGAACCTAATTCCTGAGCCATCGATTTAGTAAAACCAATAATACCCGCCTTCGAAGCAGAATAATTGGCTTGCCCTGCATTACCTTTAATACCTACAATAGATGAGATATTGATGATTGATCCCTTTCTGGCTTTCATCATGGGACGTATAACTTGCTTAGTCATGTTGAAAACAGATTTCAGATTTATTTCCATCACCATATCCCAGTTTTCCTCTGTCATTCTCATCAAAAGATTATCCCGGGTGATACCCGCATTGTTTACCAGAATATCAATTTGACCAAAGGAGGCCAAAACATCGCTTACCAATTGCTCGCAATCGGTAAAACTTGATGCATTGGAGGCGTAGCCTTTGGCAATAACTCCCATTGAAGCTAATTCCTTTTCGAGCAATTCTGTTTGTTCGTTCAAAGCAATATCGGTAAATGCAATATTGGCTCCGGCCTCAGCCAATTTGGTGGCTATTACCCTTCCAATACCTCTGGCCGCTCCAGTAACAATAGCAGTTTGTCCTTTCAATAATTTCATGAGTTTGTTTGAATTGATTTCAAGGGCTAATATAGAAAATTCATACGGATTTTGCTAGCAGCTCAAATTGTAAGATATTAAAATATCGACCCAAAATGAACGTTCAAAATCCATTATCTTTGCCTCCTTCACATGATGCCTCGCGTAATGATTAAACCATCAGGAATTCTCCTTACATTTCTTATTTCAATTGGCCTGCTTTCAGGTATTATACTTATTTTTCCGAATGGAAACATCCCGATTACCTATCATTTTTCTCTTCAATTTTTTACGTTAAAATCGTTCACTCATCCATGGCCGAAAGAAAAAAAAGACATACGCGATATCATTGCAACATATGACACTTTGGATAACATTATGACCACAGATTCTGCAATCATAATTGATACTATAAGCAAAGTGGATACTTTTCGGATTGACCCTGCTCAAATCGCACGGGTGAAACATCATATCCAGTTTCCTGCTGACAGTGCAGGAGTGCTTGATAATTTCTTTAAAGCACTGGATGATGTCAGAATCAATCACGCACATATTCACATTCTGCATTATGGCGATTCGCAAATTGAAGGAGATCGGATTAGCTCAGTTATCCGCGAACATTTTCAAGCCAATGATTTGTTCGGAGGCTGTGGCCCAGGTTTAATACCTGTAAGAGGTGTCCTTCAAGGTTCTGCATCCTGGCGTCTGCATGATAGTGGTAACTGGACCAAATACAGCAACTTTCAAAAAAACACCGTTGATCCAGCTCACAATCAATATGGTCTGCATTGTGAATTCTTCCGCTTCATCCCATATCCTGAACCGGATACTGCTCAGGTCGCCATAGATAGTTCGGATTCTCTGGAAGACCAGATTATATTAGCTCAGGTTGACTCTGTCCCATTACTTGCCGACCCTGATTCAGCATGGTTTGAAGTAAAAAGTTATGGGGCAGCGGCAGCTCACGCCCGCTACTTTAATCAGATACGATTATTTTATGCTCATGTCGAAGAACCAGTTGATTTGATAATGACCATCAACGAAAGTGAAATCTATCATGAAGTACTTGACCCGGGTATTGGGTTACAGGAAAAATCGTGGCCCATGAATGGCAATTTTAAGTCGGTTCGTTTTGATTTCAAAGGAACTACAAGCCCTGATATATATGATGTTGTACTGGATTGTTCACAGGGGATATCGGTTGATAACCTGGGATTGAGGGGCAGTGCAGTCACAAATTTCACCGGTATGAGCCCAACGATGCTTGCTGCTCAGATAAAAGCAATAAATGGCAAGATGGCTATTTTACAATTCGGTGTTAACGTGGTGCCCAATGTTGTTGAACATTATAAATACTACGAGAACATGATGTATCGGCAGATAATGGCTTTAAAAAGAGCCGTTCCGGACATACCGGTACTCGTTATCGGAGTATCTGATATGGCAAGAAAAGAAGAAACAAGTATGGAATCATATCCGAATGTAGAACTTATCAGAAATGCACAGCGCAATGCTGCCTTTCGCTCTGGGGCTGCTTTCTGGGATTTATATGAAGCCATGGGCGGGCATAATTCCATGGTGTCCTGGGTTGAAAACGAACCCCCTTATGCCGAAAAAGATTATACTCACTTTAACCCAAGAGGAGCGCGGATTATCGGACAGATGGTTTATGATGCTTTGATGGAGGTTTACTATAATTATAAAGGTGCTCAATAAAATGCTCAGAACATTACTCGTATTACTCTTTTTCCCTCTTTGTTTACATGCTCAACCAGATCGGGAGGCCTTCGAAAGATATCAATTTCTGGTTCTTGATTCTAACTTCATCCATGTTAACGGCCAGAATCTGGAGACAGCATTCCAGAATCTAGACAGCCTGATAAAGCGTGGCGATCGTCAACTTCGGGTTTTGCAAATAGGTGACTCACATATTCAGGCCGGATATTTCTCAGACCGGGTTCGTGAAGATCTCCAGCAAACTTTCGCCCTTGATAATGGTGGACGAGGTTTTCTCTTCCCTTACCGAATCGGCAATACCAATAATCCATTAAATTTTGGGGTTAGCTACACAGGAGAATGGTTATCATGCCGGAATATGCAAAGAAATCTCGATTGTGATCTGGGCTTATCCGGCATGTCGGCAACAACTTATGATGATGAGGCTACCTTGAGCATTAATCCTAATCGGGGCAAAGCCGAAAAACCTTACCAAATCACCAGAATCAAAATATTTTATGACCGGCTACCTTCAAGCTATAATGTGATGATTGAAGAGGCCAAAGTCATCGAAATAACTGATTATAAGCAATATCGAGAATTTATTTTGTTGAAACCGGTGGAAGAGATTAATATAACTTTTGAAAAAGCCGATGTTGCACAAAACCATTTTACACTATACGGCTTAACGCTAGAATCAGACGACCCGGGAATTATGTATAGCTCGGTGGGTATTAATGGCGCTGATGTCACAGCATGGCTTCGTTGTAATCTGATGGATAGCCAGCTAAGCGTTCTCAATCCGCAACTAGTCATTATCAGTTTGGGCGCAAATGATGCCTATCCCAAGGTTTTCGATGTGGATGGATTTAAACACAATTATACACGTCTTATTAAAGAAATAAGAACATCCATACCCAAAGCATCCATCTTACTGACTACTCCCGGAGATGCTTACCGGTATAAGCGATACTATAATTACAATTATGTGAAAGCGAGGCAAGCTATTATTGAACTAGGCCGTGAACAGGAATGTGCTGTGTGGGATTTTTATTCAATAATGGGTGGAGCCAATTCAATTTATGATTGGTATAAAAACGGACTGGCCGCCTCCGATAAAATTCATTATTCTGTAGCCGGCTATAATTTGCAGGCTGATCTTTTTTACGATGCACTGATGGAGTCTTATTACAACTATTTGCAAAAGCGGAATAATTAGATAGCAATGATTGACTGGCTTCAATATATTTTTGGCTATAGCACCGATCCTGCGCATGCATTCTTTTTCAACCGCTACGATTTTTGGTTATTTTTTGCTGCCATGTATGCCATATTCACGCTGGTTTATAAAAAAACCAGATTGCGGAATATCTACCTCACATTATTCAGCCTTTTTTTCTATTACAAATCAGGAGGGCTTTATTTTTTATTATTGATTTTTTCAACCCTGGTTGATTATAATATCGGACGATGGATTTTTGACTCCGATAATGAAAAGAAACGAAAATGGCTGGTTGCAGCCAGTGTAGTTATCAATCTCAGTGTACTTGCATACTTCAAATATGCCGGCTTCTTTGTGGAAAGTATCAATGATGTTTTTGGCACACACTTCATGGCTATTGATATTTTTGCCCAAATGGCTAATGGCCTGTCAGGTAGTCATTTCAATGTGGAAAGCATTTTCCTGCCTATTGGCATTTCATTCTATACATTCCAGACCATAAGCTACTCAATAGATGTTTATCGGAGACAGGTGAAACCGGTAAACGATATTTTCGATTTCGCTTTTTATGTTAGTTTCTTCCCACAGTTGGTGGCAGGACCCATTGTAAGAGCGTCCACATTCGTCCCGCAAATTTATAAACAGTATAAAGTCAGCCGCAAAGATCTGAGCCATGCCATGGTACTAATCATGGGAGGGATGATTAAAAAGATTCTGATTGCCGATTATCTAGGAGCCAATTTTGTGGGAACAGTTTTTGACGATCCTACCAAATATACCGGCTTTCAAAACCTGACAGCTATCTATGGTTTCGCCTTACAGATCTATGGCGATTTCTCCGGCTATTCTGATATTGCCATTGGGATTGGACTTCTGCTGGGGTTCCGATTGCCTCTGAATTTTAACAGCCCATATAAAGCCATCAATATCCGTGATTTCTGGCAACGGTGGCATATCAGCCTCAGCAGCTGGCTGCGCGATTATCTTTATATTCCGCTTGGTGGAAATCGGCATGGGAAATGGAATACCTACAAAAATCTACTTTTGACCATGCTGCTTGGTGGCCTTTGGCATGGTGCCGCCTGGCGATTCGTGATCTGGGGAAGCTTGCATGGGGCCGGTCTTAGTGTCCATAGATATCTCAGCGAATTATTTCCGTCAAAAAATAAAATCCAATCTTTCTGGAAAAAGTTGCTTTACGGCTTGGTCACATTCCATTTTGTTTGCCTTGCCTGGATATTCTTTGCTGCGGAAAGTTTGGATAAAGCTATGATTATGATCAGGCAAATAACATCTAATTTTTACTGGTCATTAGTGCCTGATGTTATTAGCAACTACAGGAATGTTTTTCTGGTATTAATAGTTGGATTTCTGCTTCACTTCATGCCCCGGACATGGAAGGATAAAGGCGAAGAAATATTCGGACAACTTCCTATACCCGCTCAGGCGTTGACACTTTCATTGGTAGCTTTCGGGCTGTTTCAAGTCATGTCAGCTCAGGTGCAGCCTTTTATCTATTTTCAATTTTAACATCGAATTCTTACCTTTATCTAAAAATATAATTAATGGAAAATCTTGATGATTTGCAAAAACGTGCCCGCGAGTATGTTGAAGAAGTAAAAGCGTTTTATAGCCATTTGATGGTGTACATAGTAGTAAATGCCGGATTGTTCGCCATTGATTACATCACCAGCCCTGATCAACTTTGGTTTTACTGGCCTTTATTTGGTTGGGGTATTGGACTGGCAATGCATTTCTTCCGGGTTTTTGTAGTCGGTGATATTTTTGGTAACAACTGGGAAAAAAGAAAAATCAAGGAATACATCGACAAGCATAATTCCTGAAAAAACACATAAAAAAAATACAGTAATTGCCGGGTTTATTGCGATCTATATTTCGGTTTATTTCAGATCATCAAGCAATTGACGACATTCTTCTAATCTGCCAGGATCATCCGGTGATTCCGGTGATAATGCCAGTGCTTTATTTAAAATCAGAATGGCTTTTTCATCTTCATTCAGTTCGTCATAAGCATGGGCCAAATCAAGGTAATACAAGATATAATCTGGTTTCAGGCTGATGGCTTTTTTAAAGCATTCCACGGCTGATTCATAGCTCGCTTTTGGTAAGCCGCCATAAATCAATTTAATAAGTACCATTTTGGTTGCGCCAAGTTCTTTCACTTCATAGTGCCAACGGCCTAAAGTATGCCAAGCTTTTTCATTACCCTTATCGTATTTAATAGCAAGTTCTGAAAAGGTTTTTACGTCACGCGACAATTCAATCTTGGTTCTAGTATCAGATATTAAAGCCAAACGACCAACGGCCAATGCTTTCACATAATTTGCGTCAGTGCTTGTGGAATTTAATTGCAAAGCCTGATCGGCCAGCTCATCCGCTCTCTTAAACCAATCGGCTTGTTCTGACGAAGTAGCTTGTCGATTGCCTAAAATAGCGGTACAATAACTAGCATTCCAGACCGCATCAAAATTATTAGGATCTATCTTCAAAGCTGCATTGAATTTTACCAGAGCTGCTTCCTCATTGTAAGCATTTTTTAAAGCAACACCTTGTGTAATTAACTGATTAATGTTTTGTCCAGATATCGAAAAAATAACTGTTGTGGAGCATAATAGAAATAGAATTGTTCGTTTCATTGGTCTGTTTATTTAATGGTTTGAAAAATGAATTTAGACATTTGTCTGATTAAAACAAAATATCAGCCTTCCAACCCAATCTTTATGCCTGATTTGTGAATTCCCAGATTTTAACATTTTCATGAAGAGCTTTACTCATCATCTTACTAAATTCGCAGAAAAGAAAACATCATGAAAAAATCTCTGGCCCTTTCATTTATGGCAGCGATGATTTTAGCTGCCTGTAATCAGACCAATACAACCCGTGAACAAATTAACGTCAAAATTCCTGATTCCCGGATTGATAGTACCGTGGTGGACAATTATTTCGGGACAAAAGTGGCTGACCCTTACCGCTGGCTCGAAGATGACAATAGCGAAGAAACAGCCGCTTGGGTAAAAGCCGAAAACAAGGCTACTTTCTCTTATCTCGATGAAATTCCTTTCCGGGATAAAATGAAAGCAAGACTGACCGAGCTCTGGAATTATCCCAAGTCATCGGCTCCTTTTCACAAAGGCAATCGCTACTTCTTTTATAAAAATGACGGGCTACAAAATCAATCGGTTCTTTATATGCAGAAAGGTCCGGAAGGCGAAGCAAGTGTATTGCTCGACCCGAATAGCTTCTCTGAAGACGGCACGGTGGCCCTGACCAGCTTTTCGGTATCGAAAAATGGAAAATATGCCGCCTATACTACTGCGGCAGCCGGTAGCGATTGGGTCGATTTGAAAGTAATTGATCTTGAAAGTGCTGAAGATCTCTCGGATCATCTAGAATGGATTAAATTCAGTGGTGCCGATTGGTTTGGCAATGGTTTTTTCTACTCCCGTTATCCGGAACCCATCGAAGCTGATGCCATGAAAGGACAAAACCACGACCAGAAAGTGTTTTACCATCAACTAGGCGATGATCAATCAGCTGATCAACTAATTTATGAAGACACAGAGCATCCCCTGCGTTACAATTTCGTATCGGGAACCGAAGATGAACACTGGCTATCGCTGAGCAGTAGCGAAGGTACCAGCGGCAATACGCTGAAGATTATGGATCTTTCGAAAGGGATGGATAGCCCCTGGATTGATGTGGTAAATACTTTTGATAATGACCAGTATATCATCGGGAATGATCGTGACCGGCTTTTTGTTTATACAAATCTTGGTGCTAAAAACTACCGCCTTGTGGAAGTTGACCCGGCTAACCCGATTCCTGACAATTGGAAAAATTTGATTCCTGAAAGTGAAAACGCCCTCAGCGGGGTAAGCTATACGGGTGGTTTATTCTTCGCCAATTATATGCAGGATGTGCATACCCTTGTTTCGATATTCGACAATAACGGCCAATTTTTGCACAATGTTGATCTGCCCGGTATCGGCACAGCCGGTGGTTTTAGCGGGGAAGATGATGACAGTGTGACTTATTACCGTTTCACCTCCTTCACCTATCCAACCACTATTTTCAGCTATAACCTGGCTACCGCAAATTCTTCCGTATATTTTAAACCGGATGTACAATTCAATCCTGATGACTACACCACCGAACAGGTGTTTTACAAAAGCAAGGACAGCACAAAAATTCCCATGTTCATTACTTATAAAAAAGGTCTGAATAAAGATGGAAACAGTCCTGCATTGCTTTATGGTTACGGAGGATTCAATATCAACATTATGCCCTCTTTCAATATTTCGAATATAATTTTTCTTGAAAAAGGCGGTGTCTATGCACAGGCCAATATGCGCGGGGGAGGTGAATATGGCGAAGCCTGGCATAAGGCCGGCATGCTGATGAACAAACAAAATGTGTTTGACGATTTCATGGCGGCAGCCGATTATCTGGCCGATTCGGGCTATACCTCGCACAATAAACTGGCTATCAGCGGGCGCTCGAATGGCGGCCTCCTGATAGGTGCTGTAATGACCCAACGTCCTGATATCTGCAAGGTTGCCTTGCCGGCTGTGGGTGTACAGGACATGCTGCGCTATCATAAATTCACCGTGGGCTATGGCTGGGCGGTTGAATATGGCACTAGCGAGGAAAGTGAGGCCAATTTTAAGAACCTGTATAGTTTTAGTCCGCTGCATAATGTGAAAGAAGGAGTTGATTATCCCGCTACCCTCGTTACCACAGCCGACCATGACGACCGCGTGGTTCCGGCTCACAGCTTTAAGTTTGCCGCAACCCTACAAGCCAAACAAGCCGGTGATGAACCCATCCTCATCCGCATTGATACCCGTGCCGGTCATGGAGGTGGTAAACCGGTTTCGATGAAGATTGATGAAGCTGCAGATATCTGGGCCTTTGTTTTCTGGAATCTTGGAATGGATTATTAGGAATTGATTTCTTGAATAAAAGCGTATCCGTGCCTATTATTAAATCTGTTAAATAAATCATAACAGATGGATCAGGAGAGCTGTATTTGAAAATGAGAACAAATCTCCAATTCTTAACAAAATGATGAGAGGTGCTTCTTTAGTAATGGTATCAAATAGCCAAATCACGGGTGAAATCGGGGATAATAATCGCTGATATTTGAGAAAAGACTATCAGCATGTCAGAAAAGATGGCAGATATTAGGGATATCGAAGCTGGCATAACAGGCATACCTTGCGTCAGTGAGCACTTATTTCCCCACTTTCATGGCATCGGCCATAGTCTGCCCGATATAGGCCGGAGATTCTGCTACATGAATTCCACAAGATTTCAGAATTTCCATTTTGGCGACTGCCGTATCGGCTTTTCCTCCGATGATAGCGCCAGCATGGCCCATTCTGCGGCCTTTGGGTGCCGTTTGCCCAGCAATAAAACCAGCCACGGGTTTTGTGCCGTTTTCTTTAATCCAATAAGCTGCATCGGCCTCCATATTGCCACCAATTTCACCAATGATAATAATGCCGTGCGTATCGTCATCGGCCATAAGGAGCTTTACGGCATCAAGGGTAGTGGTTCCGATAATTGGGTCACCGCCAATACCAATGCAGGTAGATTGACCAAGACCGGCCTTGGTTACCTGATCAACGGCTTCGTAAGTCAGGGTTCCACTTCGTGAGATGATCCCGATATGTCCATCGCGATGAATGAAACCCGGCATAATACCGCATTTGGCTTCGCCCGGAGTGATGACACCGGGACAGTTCGGGCCGATGAGGCGGGTATTTTTATCAGACAAGTATTCTTTCACTTTCACCATATCCTGAACCGGAATGCCTTCGGTGATGCAAATAGCTACTTTGATTCCTGCATCAGCGGCTTCCATAATGGCATCGGCTGCATAGGCTGGTGGCACAAAAATTATCGAAACATCTGCACCGGTAGAAGCAACAGCATCAGATACAGTGTTAAAAACCGGTTTGCCTAGATGCTCTTGTCCGGCTTTGCCAGGGGTGACGCCACCCACTACATGGGTTCCGTATTCAATCATTTGTTCAGCATGAAAACTGCCTTCTTTACCGGTAAATCCCTGTACAATAACTCTTGAATCTTTGTTAACTAAAACGCTCATGCTTTTTTTCTTAGATAGATGTGTGAATGCTTTTTAATGAGCCGCTAAATTAAGGCGAATTGAAAGAATGGTCAAGCCCAAAGCCTATTATTCTGTAATCATGGCAGCACGGGCTTTTTTAAGGAAATCGGAAGCGAAGATAAACGACTCCAGTTCTCCATTGTCGGTGTGCAAGACATCCATCCTGTTGCCGCGCCAAGCACAATGTCCTTCGTGCAGGAAGATGATGTTTTCGCCAATCTCCATCACCGAATTCATATCGTGGGTATTGATAATCGTGGTGATATTGTAATCATGGGTAATTTCTTTAATCAGCTGATCGATGACAATAGCCGTTTTGGGATCAAGCCCTGAGTTGGGTTCATCGCAAAAAAGATAATTGGGTTGCATCACAATAGCGCGGGCAATGCCAACGCGTTTCCGCATACCACCACTCAAATCGCCAGTACTCCGCATGTTTTGGCCCGCGAGATTTACGCGGTCGAGACATTCGTCAACTCTCTTTCGCTTTTCTTTCAGTGTGAGACTGGTGAACATTTGCAGGGGGAACATGATATTTTTTTCAACATTCAGCGAATCGAACAAAGCCCCCCCCTGAAACAACATGCCGATTTGCTTGCGAATATATTTTCGTTGGGCAAAATCCATGGTCGTAAAATCATCATCGCCATAAAACACATGGCCCGAATCGACCGGTAACAGGCCAATGATGGTTTTTACAAGAACAGTTTTTCCCGAGCCGCTCTTTCCTATAATCAGATTGGTTTTCCCTTTTAGGAATGAGGCCGAGATATCAAATAATATTTGAGTATCATTGAACGATTTGCAAATGTTTTCTATCCTTATCATGTCAACAATATTGCCAGTACATAATCAGCCAATAATACAGCGATGCTGCTATAAACAACCGCTTTCGTACTGGCTTTACCAATTTCGAGAGCCCCTCCTTTAACATAAAAACCGTGATAGGCACTTATAGAAGTAATCAGGAAACCAAACACCACTGATTTGATGACCATAAAATTGATGTAAAAAGGTTTAAACCAAACCAGAAGTCCTTTAATATACATCGGGTTTTCAACTGCATCGGTAAGAACAACAGCTACATAACCTCCCAGCATACCGAGAAAGGCAGCGATAACAATAAGAAAAGGAACCATGATAACGGCTCCAATGATTTTAGGCCCCACAAGATATCCCTCAGTGTTTACGCCCATTATCTCAAGGGCATCAATTTGCTCAGTTATGCGCATGGTGCCCAATTCTGAAGCGATATTGGAACCAATTTTCCCTGCAAGAGCAAGACAAGTGATGGTAGGAGCTAATTCAAGCAACATAGAGTCGCGAACAATGAAGCCCACATAATAATCAGGGATAAAAGAGGTTAGCAATTGAAAAGCTGTTTGAACAGAAGTAACAGCACCAATAAAAAATGAAATCATGGCAACAATGGGTAATGAACCAATTCCGATATCATACATTTGCCTCATTATTTCCTGCCAATACATCCCTGATTTTTCAGGTTTCCTCAGCATGCGTCTCAGCATGATTAAATAGCTTCCAATGTGATAAAACAGCTTCATATCCTGATTAAATCCAATCAAAATTACTGTATTTTTGATTAAACATTCCTTCACAAAAGCACATCCTTGGTGAATGCATTAATAACAGGTTCTACACGAGGCATTGGGAGAGCCATTGCCCGTAGATTTGCAGCAGCAGGTTTCAACCTCTTCATCACCTCAAAAATGCAGGAGAATGTGAAGCGAACATGTGAAGAACTTCGAAATGATTTTCCGGAAATTGAAATTCTCTCAGGTGTCTTCAATCTTTCAAAGGAGGACGAAGTGGAAGCATTGTCTTCATTAGTTCAGTCAAAATGGAACAAGCTAGATGTTTTGGTGAACAATGCAGGAGTTTTTCTGGGCGGCAGCGTATTAGGAGAAAAAAATGGCCGGCTCGAATATTTACTTAATACAAATTTATTAAGTGCTTATCGTTTAACAAGATCCCTGAAAGAACTTTTTATCCGCCAAAAGAGAGGATATATCTTCAACATGTGCTCTATCGCCAGCCTCGATTATTATCCCAATGGTGGTTCCTATGGTATCAGCAAAGCGGCTATGTTAGCTATGTCCAAAGCTTTCAGGGCTGAGTTTATGCCTCACCATGTTAGAGTCAGCAGTGTCATGCCGGGGGCAGTCTTTACCGATTCATGGCCGGACACGGGTTTGCCAAAATCACGATTTATTCAGCCTGAGGATATTGCTAATTTGATTTATCATGCATGGGAGATGCCTGCAAATACCGTGGTAGAAAATATACTTATCAGACCCCTTGAAGGAGATTTGTAACTTTGCACTACCCATGAGTCCAAATCAATATTGTCCCAGTCTCAGCCATTACGAAAGACTCAAATCACTTGAAGTAAAGGTGGGTTCTGTATCGCTTGGTAACGGATTGCCTATACGCATCCAATCAATGACTACTACCTCTACCATGGATACGAATGCCACCGTGCAACAAAGCATTCGCTTGATAGAATCCGGATGTGATTATGTCCGCATCACGGCTCCGAGTATCAAAGATGCCGAGAATCTGGCACCTATTAAAAAAGCGATTCGAATAGCCGGCTATCAAACACCCCTGATTGCTGATATCCATTTCACACCAAAAGCTGCACTGATAGCAGCGAGGATTGTAGAAAAAATAAGAGTAAACCCAGGCAATTTTATAGATAAAAAGCGATTTGAGCATATCAATTATACCGATTCAGCTTATACTGAAGAATTAGACAAACTTCGTAAAAATTTTATACCCTTAATCAGGATCTGCAAAGAATATGGCACAGCCATACGCATAGGTACCAATCATGGTTCACTTTCTGATCGGATTATGAGCCGCTATGGCGATACACCGATCGGAATGGTGGAATCAGCCATGGAATTTCTGGCTATTTGTGAAGATGAAAATTTTGAACAGATAGTACTTTCCATGAAATCGAGTAACACGCAAGTAATGGTGCAGGCCTATCGTTTATTGGTGCATAGAATGATGCAACAGGGAAAAATCTATCCACTTCACTTGGGTGTGACTGAAGCGGGAGACGGAGCAGATGGCCGTATTAAATCTTCACTAGGAATCGGCACTTTGATGGAAGACGGTTTGGGCGATACGATTCGGGTATCGCTGACTGAAGAGCCGGAAATGGAAGTGCCTGTTGCCAAGAAATTAGTAATGCGGTATCAACAAAGATCAAATCGGGAAATTGATGGAATCATGCCTGCTATCAACATCAATCCCTTCTCTTATAAACGCAGAAAAACCCGGGAAGTATTAAATATTGGCGGATCACAGGTTCCAGTTGTAGTGGCAGATTTCAGCATGAAAAACGAAATAAAGTATAATGACTTAGAATCGTTAGGCTATTATTTTGACCAAGAACACAGCAAATGGAATATCACAGATGCGGCTGCTGATTATGTGTTCTCAGAGGATCAAATGCTTGATTTTGAACTAGCACCTGGTCTGGGTGTGATTTGTGCTGCCCGTGTTTGGCAAAAAAATACGCAAGTGCCGAATCATTTTCCATTTTTCAATTTTTACCAGTTTTTATCTGCCGAAGAATTGCACCCTCATATGAATGTGGTTTACGCCACCCTTCCCGATTTAAATGAAGAATTGATAAAAAAGCTTACTGCAGAACCAACAGCCGTTCTGCTGATTGATACTTATCATGAGCATGGCATGGCAGAACAACGCGCAATTTTCTACCAGCTTGAAGCAGCCGGATGTGATGTGCCGGTAATCATTGGACGGGCATTTGGCAACCTGAGTGAAGAACAATTGCATGTGGACAGTGCGGTAGATATTGGAAGCTTGTTGATAGATGGATTCGGAGATGGTATATTTATAGCAGCTGAAAACTGTGGCGCTGACAGCCTGCTCAACCAAACGGCTTTCGGCATATTGCAAGCGAGCCGATGCCGAATATCTAAGACCGAATTTATATCATGTCCATCTTGCGGAAGAACGCTTTTTGATTTGCAGCAAACCACTGCGGCCATACGATCCCGAACCCATCATTTAAAAGGGGTCAAGATTGGCATTATGGGTTGCATTGTGAATGGCCCGGGTGAAATGGCCGATGCCGATTTTGGTTATGTAGGCTCAGGGCCGGGCAAAGTAACTTTGTATAAAGGCAAGGAAGTAGTGGAAAGGAATATCAACTCAACGTTGGCACTTGATCGCTTAATTCAACTGATTAAAGAAAGCGGCAGATGGATTGATGCAAACAGTAATGCCCCGAAGTCTACCTAATATCACAGTTTATCCGTAATTTTATGTAAAATCTTATGTAAGATGAAAACAAAAATCTTCAGCCTGATAGCGGCATTATTACTTTTCCTTCCGCTCAGCAAAGCACAAAGTGGAGGATATAATTATGAAGGGAATAAACAATCATTGGTGCTTCGTGCCATGAATAATTATTTTAGTTTTTTCCAGCAAACCGAAGCTACACTCGATATTATGAAAGATATGAGTGATGCGAGTATCAGAGATGAAATAGATCTGGATGAGATAAACGAAGCCGGACATCATATTCAGACCAATTTCCAATGGTTGAATCCGGATGATGTCTATACAGCACCATTCAGACCAGGCAGCATTTATTCGTGCAAAGTAAGCACTGATGATGAATCGAAAATGGGTATTTTGGTACTTATTGTTGGAGGAACCGTTGAATCACCCGTTTTGTTTGTCAAAAAGCACATTCAAATTGTGGCCCGTTAGACTCAAATTATCCAGGGTCAACATCAATATTTATTCTGATTGATTTCAGTTTAGGATGAGTGATAATTTCATCCAGTACATCCCGGATGCTTTTTTTTATTTTTTTGATTATCACGGGAGATGTTTCCATCTTGATTAGAATATCTTGCAAATATTGACCCCTGATCCGGCCAATTAAAGGTGTAGCAGGTGCATAGGCCCGATTTCCGATTTTTTTATGAAGCAATGCATGTATTTCTCTTGCCGCTGGATACAATACTTTGGAATCGCGATGCCTAAGTGTGAGCTTTATAAGCTTAAGATAAGGCGGATAACCGAATTGTTTTCGTTCTGCCATTTCCATGTTGTAAAAAGCCTTCATCTGTCCTGCAAGAATCATTTTTAAGACCGGATGATTAGTATCAAGTGCCTGTATAATCACATGTCCTTGCTTTTTTTTCCTGCCACTACGGCCACTGACCTGAACCATCAATTGAAAAGCTCTTTCGCTTGCCCGGAAATCCGGATAGTGAAAAAGATTATCAGCACTTAGTATTCCCACCAGGGAAACCTTTTCAAAATCGAGTCCTTTGGTAACCATCTGAGTACCTACCAAAATCTGGATTTCGCCTTCTTCAAAATCGTTTATGATTTTTTGATAACCCGCTTTAGCCCGAACTGAATCTAAATCCATTCTACCGATTTTAGCATCAGGAAAAAGCAATTTCAATTCGTCAGCTACCTTTTCGGTTCCAAAACCCTGCTGACCAATATCGTGACTTCCGCAAGCAGGGCAAACCGTCATTGTTTTTGTATGTGATCCGCAATAATGGCAACGCATTTCATCAAAATATTTATGATAAGTCAGGCTGACATCACAATTTTTACAACTGGGGATATAGCCACAGGTATGACAAACAAGCATGGGTGAGAAACCACGCCTGTTACGAAAAAGAATCACTTGTTCTTTATTGTTCAAGGTATCTTCGATGGCTTTGCAAAGATGCTGGCTGATAAACTGACCTTGTTGAACTTTTACTACTTCAACTTTCGGCATGGCGATGTTCCCATACCTTTCGGTGATACTGACCCAAGCATATTTCCCAAGCCGTGCATTATGCCTGCTTTCGGCTGAAGGGGTAGCAGAGCCAAGCACTACTTTTGCGTTTAATAACTGAGAAAGATAGACGGCAGCATCGCGGGCATTATAATGTGGTGATGGTTCAGATTGTTTGAAAGAAGCATCATGTTCTTCGTCCACCACGATTAAACCAAGTTGGCTGAATGGCAGAAAAAGGGCAGAGCGTGCACCGAGTATAATATCAAGTTCATGATTCAGCACCCTATTCCAGAGTTCAACCCTTTCATTATTAGAAAATCGTGAATGATAGACTCCGATTCGATGGCCGAAGATTTCGCTCAATCGACCAATTAATTGAGAAGTTAGTGCAATTTCGGGTAACAGATAAAGTACCTGCTGGCCCGATTTGATAACTTCATCCATCAAATGCGAATAAATTTGCGTTTTGCCACTTGAAGTGACCCCATGTAATAATACTACCTTGTTTTTATTGAACTGTTCTTTTATTTCCTTCAGTGCCTTGTCCTGTGCAGGGCTTAAGGTGTGCAAGCCCTTTACCTTACCATCAAAGTCACACAATCGGCTTTCGGTGCTTTCTTTCTCAATAAAAATTCCCTTTTCAACGATCCGTTTAAGTGCTTGGTATTGTGGGCCGATCTCCTTTATTAGTTCAGATTTTTTTACCTTTTTATCACCATGACTCATTTGAATATAGTGCATCAAAATATCGAGCTGGCGAGGTGCTTTCTCTAAATCATCAAACAACTTTTTTAATTGTTCACTCTTTTCATAATCCGGATGTAATGAAATAAGATGAATTGTCTTGGGCTTATAGCTTGTTTTTAATTCCTCTTTAAGCAAGATGATCCGTTTATCAAGCATCCTCCTGATTACAGGATAAACTGATTTTATTTGCAGGATGTCCTTGATATCATCGATACGTAATTCATGTTGAAAATGAAGTGCTTCCCACACCAGAAATTCTTTATCATCTAATTGCCCGGTATCTTCCAGGCTTACATCAGCAATGATGACTGTTTCGCTGCTGAGTTTAAGTCCGGCCGGCAAAGCACAATTCATTACTTCACCCGGATTACTGAGGTAATAATCAGCCATCCATTGCCAAAATGCAAATTGCCAATTGTGCAAAATTGGAGCGGGGTCCAGCACATCAAGTAATTCCTTGGGTTTATATAGCTCAGGCTTTTGATAATGCATATTACACACGAGCGCAGAATACAGTTTCCTTTTGCCAAATGACACTAATATTCTTTTACCACAGGCTATATCTTGCTTAAATTCTTCAGGTACCAGATAGGTATAGGTACCCGGTAAGGAAAGCGGAAGAATGACATCGACATAAAGTGTTGAATCGGGCATACATTTAAAAAATTGCCGGAATACGAATGTACATGTTTTCGTTTCAGCTCTGAAGTAAAATAGCAACATACTCTAAAATATGCTTAGAATGAAATAAGTTTGCAGCATTCAAGGTTTAAACTAAAATTGAAGGAATACAATTGAGCATTACATTATCCTATCCATCCTGGTTTCTGTTGCTATGTCTGCTGGTAGGTGCATTATTTGCATTCTCGCTGTACTGGAGAAGCAAACAACTTAATGATAATACTAAAACGGAGCGCTGGCTGAACGGGCTATTAGCAGCTATTCGTTTTGTAACAATAAGCGTTTTGGCCTTTTTACTTCTCTCCCCTTTTATAAAATCAAAGTTTAATGAAATTGAGCAACCCCTGATTATTATTGCACAGGATAATTCAGCATCGATGTTATTGGATTTACATCGGGAAGATTCACTTCTATGGGTAAATCAAATGCAGGAGTTTATGAAGCAGCTTGAGGATAAATATGAGCTAAGAAAATTCCATTTTGGTAATGAATTAAAACCCGGATTTCTATTCCATCCTGAAGAAAATGCCACTGATTTATCAGCCGTTTTTAATACGATAAAAAACCGATTTGGAAATCAACATATAGGTGCCATTGTGATAGCAACTGATGGTATTATTAATCAAGGGATTGATCCTGCTGCAGCTCATCGCTTGCCTGATGCCCCGATCTTTACGATTGGCATGGGAGACACGGTGCCTAAAAAAGATTTGTTAATCACAAACGTTCAAGCCAATCAAATCGTTTACCTCCATGATATTTTTGAGATTCAAACAGACATTAAGGCATATCATGCAGATGGTGAAGAAACAAGTCTTGTATTAAGCCTAATTAATAAAGGTAATAATGACATTTTGGAGAGTCGTTCATTGGAGTTTAAAGATGACCCCGAAATGCAAAAGTTACGTTTTAAATTGGAAGCAACCCAACCCGGTTTGCATCATTATAGAATGAGCATAAACCCATTATCTGATGAAATATCGGAGCAGAATAATGCCAAAGATTTTTTTATAGATGTGCTGGATAGCCGGGAAAAAATATTGATTCTCGCTGCTTCACCACATCCAGATATTGCAGCGATTAAACACGCATTGTTATTAAATGAAAATTATACGATTGATGTTAAAATGATTCAGGATTTCAGAGATCAGATTAATGATTACGATATTCTGATAGCTTATCAAATACCCGCTGTTGGAAGTACCACACCAGCGTTAATGAACTTATTAAGTGAACGCGATAAACCGACTTGGTATATCCTGGGAAGTCAGTCTGATATTGCGGCATTGGAGCGGGTTCAGCCCCTGCTCAAAATCGTCAATAACCAAGGTAATACAGACGAGGCCACAGCATTAGTAAATCAGCATTTCAATGATTTTAAACTTCCGGATGGGATTGGAGATATCAATAATTATCCACCTTTAATTGTTCCTTTCGGACAATACAAAACGAGTATTCAGTCTGAAACTATCTTGTATCAAAAATTAGGAAATATTGTAACCGACTATCCTTTACTGCTTCAAGCTACTGGACAAGGTGCACGCAAAGCAATTTTATGTGGTGAAGGACTATGGAAATGGCGCTTGTTTGAATATGCAAAAGCCGGTAACAACCAGATGATTGACCAAATGATCAGGCAAATTGTGCAATTCCTATCTGTACGAAATGACAAAAGAAAATTCAGACTTGAATTATCCAAAAACTTGTTTAATGAAGGAGAGTCTGTAACGATGAATGCCTATTTATACAACGACAATTATGAACTGACTAACGAACCGGAAATAGATATCAGCATTACAGATACAAGCGGAAAAAACTACCAATTTATCATGACCAGGCAACAACAATTTTATTCATTGAATGCAGGAAAATTTCCCTCGGGCGATTATGAGATCAAGGCTAGTGTACGTTATCAAGATTTAGAACAACAATCTGAAGCCCGCTTTAGTGTGGTTCCTCTTCAGTTAGAAAACCTTAATACAGTTGCCAACCACATGCTGCTTCATAAGATAAGTAATGCAACAGGAGGTCGTTTTTATTTGCCGGAACAATTAAAAAGTCTATCTAATCAGTTGCTGAATAAAGAGCCCATTAAACCATTAATAAAAACACGTACAAGCACCTACCCTCTCATTAATTTAAAATGGATTTTCTTTTTATTGATCTCCTTGCTATCTATAGAGTGGTTTTTGCGTAAATGGCGTGGTGCTTATTGAATAGGTGGATCAAAATCCTGACTAAGCAAACTCAAAAGATAGGCTTCGTGATATTGCTCTTCTTTGTAAAAATAATCCCGAAGAATACCTTCTTTTTTGAAATTAAATTTATCTAGAAGTACCAGAGAGGATGTGTTTAAGGGATGGACAAGTGCTTCAATCCGGTGTAGTTTTAAAGTAGATATAGCAAATTGCAAGACATTTTGTAGAGCCTCAGTGGCATACCCTTGTTGCCAGTAATCAGGATGAACATCATAGGAAATTCGGGCACTTTTATTCTGATCAATAAAATGTCCCAAAGCAATATCTCCCATTAATTCCAATGCTTGTCTGTGCATCAAACCCCATCTAATACTAGATTCAGTTTCGTATTCTCGGTCAAATTTCATTACAAGTTTCCATGCTTCATCACGTGTTGAAATGGTCTTCCATGTATTATATTCCAGTAATTCCTTTTGCTTAAATAGATTGTAAACAGACTCAACATCCTCAAGTGAAATGCGTCTTAATACAAGTCTTGATGTCTCCATCATAGGAAAACTGGAAAATACCGTATTGAGTTGCAAAATGGCCAAAATGAATTTTAGGTATTTAGAATTTAAGCATTTAATTATCAGGAACAATCAGATAAATATCTTCGTTTTCTTTTTTCATGTGGTAATTTTCACGGGCAAAACGTTCGAGCGTTTCATTACTCGTAAACAACTCATCCAAATCTTTTTTCACTTCAAGTAATTGTTGCTCATGCCAGTGGATTTGCGCTTCTGTTGAGCTTAATTCCCGTGAAGCCTTTATTTGTCTGATAAAATTATTATTGTCGAAAAAAGTCATCCACACCAAAAATGCAAGTATAGTAAGCAAGTATCGATTCTTGAATGGAGCCGGAATATAAACCTTCATCTGGATAAAAACGTTAAGATGCTACAAATATGTTTGTAACCATTGTCAAAAACAAGTAAGCAAATAAACAATTAATTTGTATTGCCTTAAAATGGATACATGATTTAGTTAATCCGGAGATTATCTTATCATCATTTTTCCCGGAAAAACAGCAGAGTCACCTAATTCTTCTTCAATTCTCAACAGTTGATTGTATTTGGAAATCCGGTCAGTACGCGCCATCGAACCAGTCTTTATTTGTCCGGTCCCGAGCGCTACAGCCAAGTCTGCAATTGTGGTGTCTTCAGTTTCTCCAGAACGGTGACTGATTACGCTTTTATAGGCATTACGGTTGGCCAATTCAACACAATCAATTGTTTCGGTAAGAGATCCAATTTGATTCAATTTGATCAAGATTGAATTAGCGGTATGTTCTTTAATTCCTCTTTCAAGGCGTTTAACATTAGTCACGAAAATATCATCTCCAACCAGTTGAATTTGCGATCCCAATCGTTTGTTCAATTGAGCCCATCCATCCCAATCTTCCTCAGCCAAACCGTCCTCGATAAGAGCGATTGGGTATTTACTTACCCAACTTTCCCAATAGCTAATCATTTCACTACTTGTCAGTTTATCTCCTGTTGATTTTTTAAGATGATACATTTTTTCATCTTCCAGATAAAATTCAGAACTGGCCGGGTCAAGTGCAATGAAAATATCATCGCCAGCTTTATAACCTGCAGTATCAATAGCTTGTAATATTATTTCAATAGCTTCTTCATTCGATTTTATCTCTGGTGCAAAACCTCCCTCGTCTCCAACATTAGTTGAATAGCCTTTTGCCTTTAAGACTTTTTTCAGATGATGATATACCTCAGAACCCATTTGGATTGCATGAGAAAAAGATTCGGCACCCGCAGGCATAATCATAAATTCCTGAAAATCTATATTATTATCGGCATGAGAACCCCCATTGAGAATATTCATCATCGGAACGGGCAATTTCCTTGCATTTACACCACCAATATATTGATACAAGGGCAATCCGGTTTCATCAGCGGCAGCTTTCACTACGGCTAATGAGACAGCTAAAATGGCATTGGCTCCAAATTTTGATTTGTTTTCAGTTCCATCTAGCTGAATCATCAAATGGTCAATGGCTGCTTGGTCAAAAACACTCAGACCAAGCAGATGATTTTTCATATCATTATTGATATGACCAACGGCTTTTAATACACCTTTCCCCATATATTTATCACCCTCATCTCGAAGTTCAATGGCTTCAAATTTACCGGTTGAGGCACCGGAGGGAATGGCTGCCCTTCCGAGAATGCCATTCTCGGTAATGATATCACATTCTACAGTAGGATTGCCCCTTGAATCTAAAATTTGACGGGCATGTACATCGATGATTAAGCTCATGATTATTATTTTTTATGATTGGGTTAAGTACTGTATAAATTGTTCAAACAAGTAGCTAGAATCGTGAGGTCCTGGAGAGGCTTCAGGATGAAACTGTACCGAAAAAGCTTTTTTATTCTTTACTCTAAATCCTTCAACCGTCCTGTCATTCAGGTTTTCATGTGTCAATATAATCAGGTCGCTAAGATTTTTATGTGATTCGGCAGAAACAGCAAAACCATGGTTTTGAGTGGTGATTTCACAACGCCCGTTTTCAAGATTAATCACTGGGTGATTGGCTCCACGATGACCATGATGCATTTTGAAAGTATCTAGACCTAGTGCCCGGGCCAGTACCTGATGCCCCAAACAGATACCAAAAAACGGAATGCCTACATCCAGAATATTCTTTGCTGCTTTAATGGCAAAATCAAGCGGAGCTGGGTCGCCTGGTCCGTTCGAGAAAAAGTATGCATCCGGTTGCCACTTTTGCATTTCAGCAAATGAAGTAGTAGCTGGAAATATTTTCATTTTGCAATCGACTGCTTGGAGGCAATTCAGAATATTCTTTTTTACACCCAGGTCAAGAACAGCTATTTTATATTTTGCACTCTCCGATCCAAAATCATACGGTTTTTTTGTGCTTACCTGAGTAGCTAGTTCGAGGCCATTCATAGATGGTACTTGCGCAAGTTTCGATTTCAATGAATCAATATTCAGATCTTCAGATGAAATGATTGCATTCATAGCCCCTTTATCTCTGATATACCGGACAATGGCCCTTGTATCTACATCTGAGATTCCTATCAACTGATTTTCAATAAAATATTCTTGTATTGAATAATCGGCTTGCTTTCTTGAATAAAGATTAGTAAAATTCTTACAGATTAACCCTGAGATTTGTATCCCATTGCTTTCTATATCGTTACGTTGTGTTCCGTAATTTCCAATATGGGCATTGGTTGTAACCAGTAACTGCCCAAAATAAGAGGGATCAGTAAACACTTCCTGATATCCGGTCATACCAGTGTTAAAACAAATTTCACCCTGACTTGTGCCAATTTTTCCTGCCGAATATCCATGATATTCTTTACCATCTTCCAATAATAAAACAGCAGGTATTTTTTCAAAGTATTTCATTCCGGAGCCTCGGGTTTGCTTGAGATGCGGGCAAAGTTAAGGTAAATACAGAAGTTTTAAATTGGCAATTGGGTATGCTTTGTTAATAAAAAAAGGATAGTCGTAATGAACTATCCTTTGGCTTTTTAATTGACTGAAATTTTATTCCTTTTCAGTTTTATCTTCTGGCTTTTCGTTGGTATTGGCATTGTCTTCTGGAGGGGCAGTCTTTTCAGTAATATCAGGATCTGTATCCGGCTTTACTTCTACCTCTTCATCATTCTTTTCTTTCACTTCTTCAGCTACATCCTCTTTCACTTCTTCAATATCTTCCACAATAGGTTCGGATGGCTCAGCAACTTCCGTTGTTTTAGCTTTTTCAATTTTTGGAGTAGCTTCCCTTGTCTTTGATTTTACAGAACCTCTTCTTGAGCGTTTTTTCTTAACTTCTTTCTTGTCCAATTGATATGTTTCATTGAAATCTACCAATTCGATAATACACATTTGAGCATTGTCACCTGGACGAGTTCTTGTTCTTAATATACGGGTATATCCGCCCGGACGTTCCCCGATTTTATTTGCAACTGCACCAAATAATTCAGTGATAGCATGTTTATTATTCAGGTAACTAAAAACAACCCTTCTTGAATGTGTTGTATCGCTTTTAGATTTTGTTATTAAAGGCTCAACATATACTCTCAAAGCCTTTGCTTTAGCCAAAGTTGTTTTGATTCGTTTGTGTTCGATCAAGGCAATGGATAAATTAGCCAGCAACGCCTTCCGATGAGCTGTTTTCCGGCTTAAATGATTCAGTTTCTTTCCGTGTCGCATAATAACCTGCTTAAATCCTTATTCTATGATTAATTTATTCTTCGTCCAATTTATATTTAGACAAATCCATTCCAAACGACAGTCCCTTATCAATAATCAAGGATTCAATTTCTACCAATGATTTACGACCAAAATTTCTAAATTTCAGAAGTTCGTTTGTGTCATACCTAACCAGATCAGCCAAAGAATTGATTTTGGCAGCCTTCAAACAATTATATGCCCTCACTGATAAATCCATATCCTCCAATGGTGTCTTGAGCATTTTCCTCATATGCAATGTATGCTCATCAACCAATTCTTCTTCGCGGGTGCCTGGTGTATCAAATGTTATATTCTCATCTGAAATAAGCATCAGATGCTGAATCAAAATTCGGGATGCATCTTTTAATGCATCTTCAGGATGAATGGTTCCGTCAGTAGTAATTTCAATAATTAGTTTCTCAAAATCGGTTCTTTGTTCTACCCGAGTATAATCAACCGAGTATTTCACATTCTTAATTGGTGTGAATATTGAGTCGGTAAAGATAACACCGATGGCAGCTTCTTCCGTTTGATTATCTTCTGCCGGGACATATCCTCTTCCCTTTTCGATACTTAGCTCAATTTCCAGATTCACAAATGTTTCCATATTGCAAATGACCAAATCAGGATTAACTATTTGATACACATTCGTGTGACTTTCAATATCTCCGGCAGTAAATTTATCTTTATCTTTTATTGATATGTAAATTTTATCAGTAGCCGGGGTTTCGTCAACAATGATTTTCTTAAACCGAACTTGTTTCAAATTCAAAATAATTTCGGTTACGTCTTCAACTACGCCCTTAATTGAAGAAAATTCATGATCAACTTTATTAATCTTCACTGAAGTGATAGCATAACCTTCTAAAGAAGAAAGTAAAACCCTTCTTAGTGCATTTCCGATAGTGGCACCAAACCCTGGTTCAAGAGGTTTAAATTCAAAAGTACCATTAAAGTCATTTGCCTTTTGAAGGAGTATTTTATCTGGTTTCTGAAATGAAAGTATTGACATATATCAAAGTTTATTTTGAGTCGATAAATGGTTGATCGTTATTTCGAATATAACTCAACAATCAGTTGTTCCTTAATATTTTCTGGTATTTGTTCTCGTTCCGGGTAGGCTATTACTTTGCCCTGCATTAGTTCTCCATTCCATTCAAGCCAGGGAAATCCGCTGATGTTTTTTTCTAACGAATCAGCAATAACAAGTAAGGCTTTTGAACTTTCGCGCACTTCAACAAGGTCTCCAACTCTACAGGTAAATGAGGGGATATTAACTACCTTACCATTTACAAGGATATGTTTATGAAGTACCAATTGTCGGGCTTGCCTACGAGTGCTTGCGATACCAAGTCTGAATACGGTGTTATCAACCCTTGCTTCGAGCAATTGCATCAGTATTTCACCGGTAACCCCTTTTCTTCTGGCGGCTTCAACAAAGGTTTTCTTAAATTGCCTTTCAAGCAGACCATAAGTATATTTTGCCTTTTGCTTTTCAAGAAGTTGCAAAGCATACTCACTCTTAACCCTTCTTCTTCTGCTTGTTCCGTGCTGCCCCGGTTTGTATTTTTTCTTCTCAAAAGCTTTGTCAAAACCGAATATAGGTTCGCCAAATGCACGTGCTTTTTTCGATTTCGGTCCTCTGTATCTTGCCATATCTGTTTATTCTCTAGATTCTGATTTTCTCAACTATACTCTTCTTCTTTTTGGTGGGCGGCAGCCATTATGCGGTAATGGAGTAACATCTTTAATCATCGTTACATCGATGCCACAAGCACCCACTGCACGAATCGCTGACTCTCTTCCCGATCCCGGTCCTTTTACATAGACGATAGCCCTTCGCATACCTGCATCAAACGCAACTTTTCCTGCATCGGTTGATGCAACTTGAGCGGCATAAGGTGTATTCTTTTTTGAACCTCGGAAACCTGCTTTCCCTGCCGAGCCCCAACTAATCACCTGTCCCCGTTTATTTGTATAGGTTACCAAAATATTGTTAAAACTAGCCTTGATATGTACTTGACCTTCAGCTTCAACAATTACTTTGCGTTTTTTAGCCGATTTTTTTCCTTTTGTGGTTGCCATATATGTTTCAATTCTGTATTAAAATCTATTTCCTTGGTACTTTCTTCTTGCCAGCTACCGTTTTAGCACGTCCTTTTCTTGTCCTTGCATTTGTAGAAGTACGCTGACCTCTTACCGGTAATCCTTTACGATGCCTAATGCCACGATAACTGCCTATATCCATCAAACGCTTGATGTTAGTTTGTACTTCAGATCTGAGTGCACCTTCAACTTTATAATCATCGTTAATAATCCTTCTTAGTTCAGTAATCTGCTCATCAGTCCAGTCTTTTACCTTTGTATAAGGGTCAATCTTTGCATCGTTTAAAATTTGAGAAGCTGTTGACCGGCCGATACCATATATATAGGTTAATCCGATTAAACCAATTTTTTCTTTGGGAAGATCAATTCCAACTATCCTTGCCATAATATACTATCCTTGACGTTGTTTAAATTTTGGATTCTTTTTGTTGATTACATAGAGCTTTCCGTGTCGTCTGACAATTTTGCAGTCAACACTTCTCTTCTTTATCGATGCTCTTACTTTCATGATATGGTTGTTTTATCTTTCTATTTATACCTGAATGTTATCCGTCCTCTGGTCAAATCATAAGGAGACATCTCAACGGCAATTTTATCACCAGGCAAAATACGTATATAGTGCATCCTCATTTTACCTGAAATATGTGCAACAATTTCATGTCCATTTTCCAAACGAACCCGAAACATTGCATTAGACAATGATTCTATAATTGTACCATCTTGTTTTATTACGTCTTGTTTTGACATAAGACCTAAATTATTTCAGGCAAATCGCCTAATTTCAAAAGCGAGTGCAAATATCCGAATTTTTTAGTTAATATCCTGTAAATCAGGATTGTTTTTTATAACTTCTTCAATAGGTTTAAATGATGATAAAATATCAGCTTCACCTTTTTTCACAACTAATGTATGCTCGTAATGCCCTGAAGGTTTACCATCTATGGTTGATACGGTCCACCCGTCACTGCTCACTTTCACTCTTTTATCACCAAGGTTAATCATTGGTTCAATAGCTATTACTAAACCTTCCTTCAATTTCAACCCTTTTCCACGTTTACCATAATTCGGAACTTCTGGACTTTCGTGTAATGCTCTTCCAATACCATGACCTACTAAATCGCGAACTACACCATATCCTAATTCTACCTCAGCAAATTGCTGGATTGCATATCCAATATCTCCTAACCTTTTTCCAACAACTGCTTGGCCAATACCTCGATAAAGTGATGCAATAGTTGTTTGTAATAATTGCATGGTTTTCTCCGGTGTGCCCTGCAATGCATATGTAAAAGCAGCGTCTCCATAAAAACCATTTATAATGGTTCCGCAATCAATAGACACAACATCACCTTCTTTGATGGCATCATTATTTGGAATGCCATGAACCACCTGCTCGTTAAGAGAAGTGCACAATGTATTTGGGAAATCGGCATAGCCCTTAAAAGCGGGGATAGCACCATGGTCTCGAATAAAAGTTTCGGCAATACCATCAAGTTCCAGAGTAGTAACCCCAGGTTTGACATATTTCCCGACCTCAGCAATCGTTTCTGTTACAAGCAAAGAACTTTTCCGAATGAGTTCAATCTCTTCTTCGGTTTTATAATAAATTGTGCCACTCATAATGTTAGATACTGGATACTCCAGATGCTCTTCCTTTAATTTTTCCCGACTTCATCAATCCATCATAATGTCGCATCAATAAATGACTTTCAATTTGCTGCAATGTGTCAAGAATTACTCCTATAAGGATCAATAATGAGGTACCACCATAGAATAATGCAAATTGCGAAGTGATGCCCAATTTCATTGCAAAGGCAGGCATGATAGCCACAAAAGCAAGAAAGATCGATCCAGGTAATGTAATTCGAGACATAATATTATCGATAAATTCGGCCGTTCGTTTCCCTGGTTTCACACCAGGAACAAATCCTCCGTTTCTTTTCATTTCGTCAGCCATTTGTTGTGGATTCACCGTTAAAGCAGTGTAGAAGTAGGTAAACACGACCACCAAAAAGAAGTAGGTCATATTATATCCAGCCGATGTAAAATCGTTAAATGTCCGAACAAATCCACTATTTTGAAAACCCACAAAGGTACCAATGGTAGAAGGGATAAACATCATTGCCTGAGCAAAGATGATAGGCATAACACCGGCAGCATTTATCTTTAAAGGGAGATATTGACGATTGCCACCCATTTGCATCCTTCTGGCCCCGCTTCCCACAATTCTTTTTGCATATTGAACAGGAATTTTCCTGACACCTTGTACCAGAGCAATGACAAGAATTACGACTATTACCAGAAATGCCAGCTCAATAATAAACTGAACAAAGCCTCCGGTACCTTCAGCTTTTGAGGCAAATTCTTGAAGAAAAGCCATTGGCAATCGGGCAATAATTCCAATCATAATGATTAATGAAATACCATTTCCTATCCCATTATCTGTGATTTTTTCTCCCAACCACATGACAAATACAGTACCCGTGGTGAGCACAATGATACAGACAAAATAGAATAGCCCGGGTTGTATTATCAGCGCGCCCGGAAATGATTGGGTTAAATAAACATAATAGCCTGAAGCTTGAACAGCTGTAACAACTACCGTTAAAATCCTGGTAATTTGATTCAGTTTTCTTTGGCCACTTTCTCCTTCTTTTTGCAATTTCTGAAAATACGGCACGGCCATTCCAAGCAATTGAATAGCAATGGATGCAGAAATATAAGGCATAATACCCAAGGCGAAAACAGATGCTCTGCCAAAAGCGCCTCCGGCAAAAATGTCAATCAAGGCCAAAATACCTCCCGGACCACCTCCTGATGCAAGAGCATCGGGATTGATGCCCGGTAAGACTACATAAGATCCAACCCGGTAAATAAGGATAAGACCCAGTGTAAATAATATCCGCTTACGCAGATCTTCAATTTTCCAAATATTGCGAATGGTATTGATTAAGCCTTTCATAGATCAGGTTATACCAGGTTTACAGATCCTCCTTGAGCCTCGATAGCTGCTTGGGCAGTAGCACTTACTGCCTGAACATGTACTTCCAGTTTTGTTTTTAATTCGCCTCTTCCTAAAATCTTAACTTTATCTGATTTGGCAATAAGATGGTATTTCCTCAGAATGTCAAAATCAATTTTCGAAAGATTATTTTTTTCAGCTAGTGCCTGTAAATCATCGAGATTGAATACGCTATATTCAACTCTGAAACGATTTTTAAATCCTCTTTTAGGAACTCTTCTTTGTAACGGCATCTGACCACCTTCAAAACCCAACTTTCTTGAGTATCCTGAACGTGATTGTGCACCATTCATACCTCGTGTCGAGGTCCCTCCTCTTGTAGATCCCTCACCACGTGCTATCCGTTTGCGCTTTTTTATAGACCCTTTAGCAGGTTTTAAATTTGATAAATCCATGATTTATTTGTCTTCTACTTTAAGCAAATGTTGTACTTTTCCTACCATACCCATAATCTGTGGTGTAGCTTCAACTTCAACACTTTGGCTGATTTTTCCTAAACCAAGGGCTTTAATAGTGGCTTTCTGACGCTTAGGCCGGTCGATAGTACTTTTTATCTGTGTTATTTTAATCAATCCCATGATTAGCCGTTGAATACGTTATTTAATGAAATGCCTCTTTCCTGAGATACACGATGCGCATCTCGTAATGTAGTTAGTGCGTTAATAGTGGCTTTAACCACATTATGAGGGTTAGATGAACCTAAAGATTTTGCCAAAACATCGGTAACTCCAGCACTTTCAAGCACAGCCCGCATAGGGCCTCCCGCGATAACACCAGTACCTTGTGTTGCAGGTTTGATCATAACAATCGCAGCACCAAATTTACCCATCTGTTCGTGTGGTAATGAGCCTTTGAATACCGGTACTTTTATCAAATTTTTCTTTGCATCATCAATACCTTTTGCAATAGCTTCAACCACTTCGTGGGCTTTGCCAAGTCCGTGTCCTACAATACCATTGCCGTCTCCAACAACTACTAATGCGGAAAAGCTAAAGGTTCTACCCCCTTTAGTTACCTTGGCAACTCTTCTGATTTTAACAACCTTTTCTTGTAAATCCAGTTCGCTGGCCTTTACCTTTTTAATCGTGGATTTTGACATATTCTCTTAATTCCTTCTTTAAAATTTCAATCCGCCTTCACGTGCACCATCTGCCAGTGCCTGAACCCGGCCATGATACAAATAACCACCTCTATCGAAAACTACTGTATCAATACCGGCAGCTTTTGCCCGCTCAGCTAAAACTAATCCCACTTGTTTAGAGATATCTCTCTTTGGGCCTTTCTGACCTTCGATGTCTTTTTCGCGTGATGAAGCGGAAGTCAATGTATGGCTGTTTACATCATCGATCAATTGAGCATAAATTTCACGGTTACTCCGAAATACGGATAAACGGGGCCGATCGGCAGTTCCTTTAATTTTTGACCGAATTCCAAATCGAATCCGGTTGCGCCTTTCTGTTTTAACTTTATTATTTGCCATAATTTGCTATTATTTAAGCGCTAGCAGCAGTCTTACCGGCTTTGCGTCTAAGTTCTTCATTTTTGTATTTGATACCCTTTCCTTTATAAGGTTCAGGCTTCCTGATTGACCTTATTTTAGCAGCTACCTGACCAATTAGTTGTTTGTCAATGCCTTCAAGAACAATTTGTGGAGATTTCCCTTTTTCTGTAATAACAGATAATTTTAGCTCAGTTGGTACCACAAAAATAACCGGGTGAGAATAACCTACGCTAAGTTCCAATTGTTGACCATGAGCACTAGCTCTATACCCAACACCAATCATTTCTAATTCAATTTTATAGCCTTCAGATACACCAATGACCATATTGTTGATCAAACTACGATACAAACCATGCATGGCACGATGCCTTTTCTGATCTGTTGGCCTCTCTACGATTATACTACCCTCTTCCTGCTTGACATGAATATCTGCATCAACTTTCTGATGTAAAGTACCCTTAGGTCCTTTCACAGATACCACATTTTGCTCCGAAACATTTACTTCAATACCTTGTGGTATGGCAATCGGTAATTTTCCTATTCTTGACATTTCAATGTCGTTTTAATTTACTTAATAAATATAGCAAAGTACCTCACCACCAACATTTTGCAGTTTGGCTTCCTTATCACTCATCAATCCTTTTGATGTAGAAATAATTGCAATTCCAAGACCATTTAATACTCTAGGTAAATCATTTACATCGCTATATTTTCTCAAACCTGGTCGACTCACACGTTGCAATTTCCTTATCACAGGTCCATGTGTAACAGGGTCATACTTAAGTGCAATTCTGATTTTACCTTGTTTATCTGGCGTGTCCTCAAACTTATATTTCAGGATATACCCGCAATCATATAATATTTCGGTCATTCTTTTCTTCAAATTTGAAGCTGGGATATTGACAACCCGATAATGAGCTTTGAGGGCATTTCTAAGTCTCGTCAAATAATCTGCTATGGGATCTGTTACCATGTTCCTTTTTTGCTTTTAATAATAATTACCAACTTGCTTTTGTAATCCCGGGAATTTTCCCAAATAAAGCCATTTCACGAAATACTAATCGCGATACACCAAAATCTCGAATATATCCTCGGCCTCTACCTGTGATGGAACAGCGATTTTTTAATCGAACCGGTGATGCATTTTTGGGTAGTCGATCTAATGCTTCATAATCTCCTGCTGCTTTCAACGCTTTCCTTTTATCAGCATATTTAGCAACCAGCCGTTCACGTTTTCTTTGTCTTGCTAATATTGAGTTTTTTGCCATTAGTGTTATTGTTTTTTTTGAAATGGAAGCCCTAATGCTTTTAATAATTCGAAAGCTTCTTCGTCTATTGTAGCCGAAGTAACAAATGTTATATCCATTCCGCTAATGAAATTGGTTTTGTCTATATCTATTTCCGGGAAAATGATTTGTTCTTTAATGCCTAAAGTATAGTTTCCACGACCATCAAAGCTCTTAAGACTAATTCCTCTGAAATCTCGAATACGAGGCATTGCAACTGAAATCAAGCGGTCCAGAAATTCCCACATATTATTGCTACGCAAGGTCACTCTTGCTCCAATAGGCATTCCTTCACGCAATTTAAAATTGGAAATTGATTTCCGTGAGATGGTCGCAACCGCATGCTGACCCGTGATGGCCGTTAATTCCTGAACAGAGGCATCAACAAGTTTTTTATCTTCAGTAGCTTTCCCAACTCCACGATTAATGCTGATTTTCAACAATTTCGGCACTTGCATTAATGAAGTGAATTTAAACCGCTCTATTAAACCGGGCACCACCTCATTCTGATATATGGCTTTTCGCCTTGGTACGTAATTCATCAGTCTATTATTTCTCCTGATTTTTTTGAATATCTTTTCAATTTTCCATTCACTAATTTTCTTCCAATTTTTGTAGCTTCATTTGATTTAGAATCTATCAACATCAAATTGGACAGGTGAACATGAGCTTCTTGCTTTACAATAGCCCCATTGGGGTGTTGCGCATTGGGCTTTGTATGACGAGATACCATATTAACTCCTTCAATGATAGCTCGGTATTTCGCTCTTTCGACTACTAGTATTTTGCCTTGTTTACCCTTATCATCTCCTGCAATCACACGCACGATGTCGCCACGCTTGACGTGCATTTTTGCTGGAATGTTTATTTTTTTCTTCATTTTTATATTACTTCAGGTGCTAATGAAACAATTTTCATAAATTGTTTGTCACGCAATTCGCGTGCAACAGGTCCGAAAATACGAGTTCCTCGTGGTTCATCATTTGGTGTTAATAGAACCACTGCATTATCGTCAAAACGAATATATGAGCCATCCTTTCTCCTAACTTCTTTTCTCACCCTGACAACAACGGCTCGAGAGACAGTACCTTTCTTTACCTGTCCAGAAGGAATGGCATCTTTTACAGTCACCACAATTTTGTCGCCAATGGAAGCGTATCGTTGATTGCCACCCAAAACACGGATGCACAAAACTTCTTTTGCTCCACTATTGTCAGCTACGTTTAATCTGGATTCTTGTTGAATCATTGTCCCAATTATTTATGGTTCATAATCTTTAAATACTTTACTTCGCCCGCTCAATAATCTCAGCTACACGCCAGCGTTTTTTTGCACTTAATGGCCTGGTTTCTTCTATTCTAACTAAGTCACCCTCGTGAGCATCGTTATTTATATTGTGAGCCATATACTTTTTCGAACGGGTTAAATACTTCCCGTAGATCGAGTGTTTAATTTTCCGCTCTACTAAAACCGTTACGGTTTTATCCATTTTATCACTTTTCACAAGACCGATACGCGATTTTCTTGATTTCCTTTCTTCCATCTCCTTGCTCATTTTAGACTTTGTTCGTCAATTGTCTTCTTCTCAATTCCGTTATTAACCGGGCTACGTTTCGTCTCAGAATTTTGATCTCATTTGGATTTTCAATGGGTGAAACAGCATGAGCAAATTTCTTTTTGCGCAATAATGTTTTCTCCTCATCAATTCTATCTACGAGTTCCGGTGTACTGAGATCTCTGATAATTTCTTTATTAATTTCTGCCATGATCAGTCACTATTCTGAGTAATCGTTTCTTACAATAAATTTTGTTTTTACCGGCAATTTTTGAGCTCCAAGCCGCATAGCTTCTTTAGCAATATCAAATGATACCCCCTCACATTCAAATAAAATTCTACCTGCTCTTGCAACAGCTACCCAATGGTCTGGTGCTCCCTTACCTTTTCCCATCCTGACTTCAGCTGGTTTACTTGTAACTGGTTTATCAGGAAAAATTCGTATCCAAACCTGTCCTTCCCTTTTCATATACCGAGTAATGGCGACACGTGCAGCTTCAATTTGCCTGTCCGTGATCCATGTTGACTCCATGGTTTTGATAGCAAAAGATCCAAATGCTAATGAACTGCCACGATGGGCATTGCCTTTCATTCGGCCTTTTTGTCTTTTCCTGTATGTTACTTTTTTAGGTTGAAGCATTTTTTCTTGCTTTTATTAATTATTAACCTCTTCTGCTTTTATTCCCTCTGAATTCTCCGTCAGAACGGGCAAATTTTCGCTTGCCTCCTCTCCGGTTACCTCTTTGGTCAGTGGTCTTTTGTCCGAAATTAGGTGACAAATCACGTTTTCCAAAGACTTCTCCTTTGCATATCCAAACTTTAATACCAATGACTCCATAAATTGTATTGGCCTCTCGGATGGCATAATCTATATCCGCCCGAAATGTATGCAAAGGAATACGCCCTTCTTTATATTCTTCAGTACGTGCCATTTCGGCACCGCCAACCCTTCCTGAAATTCGAATTTTGATACCTTCTGCTCCCATTCTCATGGTCGATGCAATAGCCATTTTAATGGCTCTTCTGAAATTAATCCTTGCTTCTAACTGACGGGCAATATTGTCGCCTACAATGGTTGCATCCATTTCAGGGCGCTTAATTTCAAATATATTAATCTGTACTTCTTTACCAGTTAATTTTTTTAACTCTTCATTTATTAATCCTACTTCAGAACCGCCTTTTCCTATAATAATTCCAGGCCGGGCTGTATGAACAGTAATGATTAGCCGGTTTAGCGTCCGTTCGATGATGATACGCGATATACCTCCTTTTGTAATCCGTGCATTCAGATATTTGCGAATATTATTGTCTTCCAAAAGTTTACCGGGGAAATCTTTACCACCAAACCAATTGGAATCCCATCCACGGATGAAACCTAATCTATTACTTATCGGATTTGTTTTTTGTCCCATATTAGGTATTAATTATGCTTCTTGATTTTCGTTGGTTTCTGAATCTTTATTTTCGATAGCATCAGGGTTAATCAATTTCCTGCTTGCCACAACGATGGTAATATGATTGGAGCGTTTTCTGATTCGGTGAGCTCGGCCAAATGGTGCCGGTTGAAATCTTTTCTGCATTTTACCACCATCAACCTTAATCGATTTTACAAAAAGATCACTGTCTTCAGGTTTCAATCCTTCATTCTTCTGTTCCCAGTTATTGATAGCTGACCCCAGTAGTTTTTCCATACGGTTTGAAGCATGTTTACTTGAATAATGCATAATATTCAGTGCTTCATACACATCTTTCCCTCTCACAAGATCTGCCACCAAACGGGCTTTTCTTGCCGATCCTCTGTTGTTATTAAGTTTGGCTATTGCTTCCATTCTGCCTTTTATTATTTAATCTTTTTCGATGAATGTCCTTTAAAATTTCTGGTAGGGGCAAACTCACCTAGCTTGTTACCAACCATGTTTTCAGTCACAAACACTGGAATAAATTTATTCCCATTATGCACCAAAAATGTTACTCCAACAAAATCAGGTGTAATCATGGACCTTCTCGACCAGGTTTTAACAGGTTGTTTTTTCCCCAATTCTTTCAGCACGTTAATTTTCTTAACGAGTTTCGAGGAGACATAAGGTCCTTTTTTTAATGATCTGGCCATAACTGTTATTTCCTTTTTGCTTTTTTACTAATGATCAGTCTATTGCTGTATTTTTTCTTACTTCTGGTTTTCAACCCCTTGGAGTAGAGCCCTTTTCTTGAGCGAGGTTGTCCTCCTGAAGATTTACCTTCTCCCCCCCCCATTGGGTGATCCACCGGATTCATCGCTACCCCTCTCACTCTTGGTCTGCGACCTAACCATCTTCTTCTTCCGGCTTTTCCAAATACCTGTAAACTGTGGTCTGAATTTGAAACTGTTCCAATAGTTGCCAGACATGTCTGTAAAACCATTCTTATTTCGCCAGATGGAAGTTTTATAATAGCATATTTACCTTCCTTTGCAGCAAGTTGCACAGCCGATCCAGCACTTCTGGCCAATTGTCCACCTTTACCCGGAGATAATTCAATGTTATGAATAATTGTACCTAATGGAATATTCTTCAAAAACAATGCATTTCCAAGTTCCGGCAGTGCATCTTTTCCTGATATCACTTTACTTCCCACTTCCAGCCCCTCGGGTGCCAGTATGTATCTTTTTTCGCCATCAGCATAAAATAATAATGCAATAAAAGCACTTCTGTTCGGATCGTATTCAATCGCGTTGACAGTGGCCGGTATGCCTTGTTTATCACGTTTAAAGTCAATAATACGATAGCGTCTCTTATGGCCTCCACCGATATTCCTTACAGTCATTTTGCCAGTATGATTCCTGCCACCGCTACTTGATATAGGAGCTAAAAGGCTTTTTTCTGGCGTTGATTTAGTAATCTCTTTATAAGCGTTTCCTACAAGGAAGCGGGTACCGGGAGTTACTGGATTGAATTTCTTTAATGCCATTGCTTCGTCTTAAATATTACTGTAAAAATCAATGGTATCGCCCTCTGCAAGCGTAACAATTGCTTTCTTATAACCACTTTTTTTCCCTTTTATCCAGCCAGCTTTAGTATATCTTACCGTTGCTTTTGCCGGTATTCTCATGGTCTTCACTGCAGTTACATTAACATTATACATTTCCTCAATAGCTTTTCTAATTTCTATTTTATTTGCATTGAGAATTACTTTGAAAGCAAAACGGTTGAGTTTCTCACCTAAACCGGTCATTTTTTCACTAATAATTGGTTGTAATAGTATTTCGCTCATGATGCTTTCAGTTTTTATTTGGTCAGCGTTTCTTCAATTACTTTCAGTGCACTTTCCGTAATAAGCAGTTTTTGTGCATTCATAACCTGATAAGTATTTAATCCTGCTGCCATAAATATTTTAACATTTTGAATATTTCGACTGGCCATACATACATTATCATTTTTTTCAGCAGTTAAAAACAAAGATTTTTTGTTTTCAACACCCAGATTCTTCAAAATGGCCATCATATCCCTGGTTTTGGGATTTTCCAATAAAAAATCTTCAATGATAATAATATTCTTATCGGCAGCTTTATAAGATAAGGCTGATTTTCTCGCTAAGGTTTTTACTTTTTTATTTAGTTTAAATCCATAATAACGAGGTTCAGGCCCAAATACCCTGGCACCTCCTCTGAAGAGTGGGCTTTTAATATCACCTGCGCGCGCTGTTCCTGTCCCTTTTTGTTTTTTAATCTTGCGGGTCGATCCACTTAAATCACTCCGTTCTTTGGTTGAGTGTGTACCTTGTCTTTGATTTGCAAGGTATTGTTTTACATCCAGATAGAGAACATGATCATTGGGCTCAATCCCAAAAACATCATTAGACAGGTTAGCTTTTTTACCTGTACTTTCTCCTTGTAAATTTAGAATATCCAACTTCATGATTAGTCCACTATTAACACATACCCACCTTTATGTCCGGGTACCGCCCCACTAACATAAATTACATTTTTTTCGGGCAAAACTTTTACAATTCTTAAATCCAGCATTTTAACACGATCACCACCTGTACGGCCTGCCATTCTCATGCCTTTCATTACTCTAGAAGGATCAGACGACATACCAATAGAACCTGGTGCACGAAGGCGGTTGTGCTGACCGTGAGTTTTCATTCCAACACCATGAAATCCGTAACGCTTCACAACTCCCTGAAACCCTTTTCCCTTAGATTTTCCAATTACATCAACAAACTGGCCTTCTTCAAAAATATCGGCAGTTATGGTATCACCAAGGTTTACATCCAGATCAAAATCACGGAATTCAACTAATTTTCGTTTAGGGTTTGTACCTGCCTTGCCAAAATGTCCAAGCATAGGCTTAGGCACATTTTTTTCACTTTTATCTTCAAACCCGAGTTGTACAGCACTGTAACCGTCTGTATCCTGTGTTTTTATTTGAGTGACAACACAGGGACCGGCATGAACAACCGTACAGACTTCATTCCTGCCATCTTCAAGGAAGATGCTGGTCATTCCCAGTTTTTTACCGATTATACCTTTCATATCATTCTCGTTATTAAACTTTAATTTCAACATCCACACCACTCGGCAATTCTAACTTTTCCAACGCATCAATGGTTTTTGATGTCGAGCTGTAAATATCCATCAGGCGCTTGTATGTTTTTAACTGAAATTGATCGTTTGCCTTTTTATTGACAAAAGGTGATCTTAAAATTGTGTACAGTTTACGATGTGTCGGAAGAGGAATAGGTCCGCTAACAACAGCACCGGTACTGCGCACAGTTTTTACAATCTTTTCAGCTGATTTGTCAACCAGATTGTGATCGTAGGATTTCAGTTTAATTCTAATTTTTTGTGTCATCTATCTATACTTTTACTTTCCCTTGAATATTAGCAATTACTTCTTCCGATACACTAGCAGGTGTTGATGCATAGTGTGAGAATTCCATAATGCTGGTTGCTCTTCCGGATGTAACGGTTCGAAGAGCCGTTACATAGCCAAACATTTTAGACAACGGAACCTTCGCTTTTATTACCTGAGCATTACCTTTCATTTCCATCCCTTCTATTAACCCTCTTCTTCGATTCAAATCGGCAATCACGTCACCGGTAAATTCTTCAGGACTTACTACCTCAAGTTTCATGATGGGTTCTAAAAGTTCAGGTTTTGCTTTGCGGCAAGATTCACGAAAGCCCTGACGTGCAGCAATTTCAAATGATAAAGCATCAGAATCAACCGCGTGGAAAGAACCGTCAAATAAACGGACTTTCAGACTTTCAACCGGAAAACCGGCTAATACTCCATTTAACATAGCTGATTTAAACCCTTTCTCAACTGCGGGAATAAATTCTTTTGGAATAGAACCACCATAAATTTCATTAATAAATTGCAAGCCTTGGACTCCTTTGTCTCCGGGACCAATTTCAAATTGGATATCGGCAAACTTGCCACGTCCTCCGGATTGTTTTTTAAATAATTCGCGGTATGTTATGGTTGATCTAATGGCCTCATGATAGGCAACTTGTGGTGTGCCTTGATTGCATTCAACACCAAACTCACGTTTCAATCGGTCAACAATAATTTCAAGGTGCAATTCTCCCATGCCACTGATGATTGTCTGACTACTATTTTCATCAACCTTCACTTTGAATGTTGGATCTTCTTCAGCTAATTTAACTAAGCCTATACCCAATTTATCCACATCTTTTTGAGATACTGCTTCAATGGCAATGCTAATCACAGGGTCCGGGAAATTGATTTTTTCGAAAACAATAGGATGTTTTTCATCACACAGTGTATCTCCTGTTCTTATATTTTTAAATCCTACAGCCGCTCCGATGTCGCCTGCTTCAATACGATCAATAGGGTTTTGTTTGTTCGCATGCATCTGCAATATTCTTGAGATGCGTTCTTTTTTACCTGTCCTGCTGTTTAGCACATAGGAACCGGCATTCAAAACTCCTGAATAAACTCTAAAATAGGCTAAGCGGCCTACATACGGATCTGTAATAATTTTAAAAGCTAAAGCAGCAAATGGTTCATTAACATCTGCATCACGTTCTTCTTCTTTTTCAGATTTTGGATTAATCCCTTTTGTTGAAACAACATCAAGAGGTGATGGTAAATAAGCAACCACTGCATCAAGCAAGGCCTGCACACCTTTATTTTTAAATGCGGATCCGCACATCATTGGAATGATAGTCAGATTTATTGTAGCCTTACGAATAGCAGCCATCATTTCATCCTGTGTAATACTGTCCGGATCTTCAAAATATTTTTCAAGCAATTCATCGTCATATTCAGCAACGGATTCAATGAGTTTAACCCGATATTCAGAAACTTGTGAAACCATATCGGCAGGGACTTCAATCTCTTTGTAAGTCATTCCCTGGGTTTCATCATCCCAAATAATGGCTTTTCCAGACACAAGATCTACCACACCTCTGAAAGATTCTTCGGAACCAATAGGTAATTGTAATGGAACAGGATTGGCCCCTAGTTTTTCATTTACTTGTTTGACAACTTCCAGAAAATCAGCCCCTGAGCGATCCATTTTATTGACAAATCCAATTCGCGGAACATGATAGCGATTTGCCTGACGCCAAACCGTTTCAGACTGAGGTTCAACACCTCCTACAGCACAAAACAAAGCCACAACACCATCCATAATCCTGAGCGAACGTTCCACCTCAACAGTAAAGTCAACGTGTCCGGGGGTGTCAATAATATTGACTTTGTATTCTTGTGTAGAAGGCAATAATTTCCCCTGATGAGTAGGATATTTCCAAAAAGTTGTTGTAGCAG
The DNA here is from genome assembly GCA_964413685.1 of uncultured Chitinophagales bacterium. GTDB lineage: Bacteria > Bacteroidota > Bacteroidia > Chitinophagales > S012-47 > JAJRWN01. The sequence continues at coordinate 60,120 of CAYPSW010000003.1, read as the reverse complement.
CAGATGTAATAGTAATACCACGCTCTTTTTCCTGGTCCATCCAATCCATAGTTGCAGCACCATCATGCACCTCACCTATCTTATAGTTGATACCGGTATAGTACAACACCCTTTCGGTTGTCGTGGTTTTACCAGCATCAATATGCGCGGCTATGCCTATATTTCTTGTCTTATGTAAATCGCGTGCCATTATCTAATGCTATATCTTCCTTATCGCCTAAAATGAGCAAATGCTTTGTTGGCTTCTGCCATCCTATGAGTATCTTCTTTTCGTTTTACTGCTCCGCCTTCATTTTTAGAGGCTGCAATAATTTCTGCTGCCAGTTTATCGGCCATTGATTTACCATTCCGTTTGCGGGCAAATTGAATAATCCATTTCATGGTAAGCGATATTTTCCTATCAGCCCGGATTTCAGTAGGAATCTGAAATGTAGCTCCCCCAACTCTGCGACTTCTGACTTCAACACCCGGCATTACGTTATTCAATGCCTCTTTCCATAAATCATAGCCCTTTTCCTTTGTCCTTTTTTCAATCAGATCCATTGCATCATAAAAAATGGTGAAAGCACCTGATTTCTTTCCGCTCCACATCAAATTATTTACAAAGCGTGTTACCAATGATTCCTGATATCTTGAATCAGGCTGTATAGGACGTTTTTTTGCTCTTGTCTTCCTCATGATTCAGTTGCTTATGCTTTTGGCCTTTTTGTACCGTATTTAGATCTTGATTGCTTCCTTTCAGCAACACCTGCTGTGTCTAATGAACCCCGAACAATGTGATAACGAACACCTGGTAAATCTTTTACCCTGCCTCCTCGAATCAGCACGATGCTGTGCTCTTGCAAATTATGACCTTCACCGGGTATATAAGCAATAACTTCAGGGCCGTTGGTTAATCTAACCTTGGCCACTTTTCTTAATGCAGAATTCGGCTTTTTAGGCGTGGTTGTATAAACACGGGTGCATACACCTCTTTTCTGAGGACAGGAATCAAGAGCTCTTGATTTGCTCTTCGTTATAATGCGTTTCCTTCCTTTCCGTACAAGTTGTTGAATAGTCGGCATTCTTCTTTTTCTTGAAATTTTTGGAATGCAAAGGTAGAAATATTATGAGGATTATACAATAGCCGATTTAAAAAATTTATTTAGATTATCAATGCGCTTATTTAAATCCCAAATTATAGGGCTCTACACCATTCTGCCCTTTATATATATAGGTGTATTTCAGCCATCTGATTGCTTTGTATTTTAGCCTGTCAGAAGGATGAGTAAAAAAGAACTATTAAGCAGAAATAACAACTGGCCGATAACTGATGGAAGGCTGAAAAAATTGCAGCATGTTTTGGAAAACAGGCAGTCTGGTCTGACCGTAATTCTAGAGCAGGTTGATGATCCGCACAATATTTCTGCTGTGCTGAGGACTTGCGATGCCATTGGTATTTATGAGGTCTTTGTTATCATCAGAAAAAATTCAATCAGGAAAAAACTTGGCAGAAGAAGTTCTGCTTCGGCTATGAAATGGATTCGGGTTCATGAATTTAGCTGCATATCAGATTGCCTCGAACAAGTCAGAAAAAAGTACCCCCTGGTATTATGTACTCATTTAAACAGTGAGGCCAAATCGGTTTACGAAACAAGTTTTACCCAATCAATGGCCATCGCATTTGGGAATGAGCATGACGGAATCTCAGATGAATTGCTGCAGGCCGCTGATGGCAATATTCAAATTCCTCAAAGGGGTATGGTCCCCAGCCTGAATATTTCAGTCGCTTGTGCTGTCATATTATTTGAAGCTTATCGTCAGCGAATTGAAGATGGATATGCTGATAAGCATCGTTTACCCAAAGCTGAACAAATAGAATTGATGAAAACATGGGCCCGGAAGGGAGGTTTTAATAGAAATTTGGGTTAGCGATATCTGATTCCGGTATATGAGTCCCTTCCTTCCATTCCCCGAGATAATTTGCATGTTCAGCGAAATCACCTAATTTAACTCCCTGATGAAAGCAGCCGGAAAACTGATTTTAGTACCAACACCTATTGGTAACTTGCAGGATATCACCCTGCGGGCCATAGAAGTATTGAGAGATGCAGACCTGATTTTGTGTGAGGACACGCGGGTGAGCGGTCGATTGTTGCAGCATCTGAATATCAAACAAACGATGGAATCGTTTCACCTCGCCAACGAGCACAAAAAATTGCCCTCGGTGATAGAACGGCTCGAAGCGGGGATGCAGATCGCACAAATAAGCGATGCCGGGACACCCGGTATATCAGACCCCGGTTTTTTGTTGGTCAGGGCTTGTGTAGCAGCCAATATAAAGGTAGCGTGTTTGCCCGGTGCTACAGCATTTGTTCCGGCATTAGTGCTTTCAGGCTTGCCCTGCGAACGTTTTCATTTCGAAGGATTTCTTCCTCCCAAAAAAGGCCGGCAAAGCAAACTTCAGGCTTTGTCAGCGCTTGATGTGACACTGGTATTATATGAATCGCCCCACCGGATATTGAAAACATTGAAACAGCTTGCAGATACTTTCGGATCCCAACGACCTGCATCGGTATCACGAGAAATCAGTAAAATGTTTGAAGAAACTCAAAGAGGAACGCTCGCCTCCATACTGGCTTATTTTGAAGATAAACCGATTAAAGGAGAATTTGTTCTGGTAATCGGAGCTGCTTAGACCTAATTATAGCTACGCTGGCATTTTCTTTACTTTTACCCTCATGCAAAAAGTTTTAATAAACAAATGGCTCAATGCACTGCTTGCGGGTATTTTGCTCTGGCTGGCATGGCCTCCTCACCTACTTTTCGTTCTGCTTTTTGTTGCCTTCATCCCACTACTTTATATCGAGACCATCATCAGCCGGCCCGAAACCAATCATCCAGGAGTAAAGCTCTTCGGCTTTAGTTTCCTGGCATTTATGATTTGGAATGGTCTCAGCACCTGGTGGATATGGAACGCATCAGATGTCGGAGCTGTCTTCGCCATCATCTTCAACAGTCTCCTGATGACGCTTCCTCTCTTATTATTTACCTGGACGAAAAAAAAGTTGGGAAATAGTAGAGGATATATAGCGCTGATCGCCTACTGGCTGAGCTTCGAATATCTGCATCATAGCTGGGAGCTAGCCTGGCCCTGGATGAGTCTCGGCAATGGTCTGTCCGGCTTTCCGCAATTAGCTCAATGGTATTCCTATACCGGAGTTTATGGTGGCACAGCCTGGATACTCGGTATCAATATTATACTTTTCCGCGCTTATAGCTTACTGCGAAATGATCGCAGAGACCCACTTTTTTTACGACAGAAAAAAATGCAGCTGGCAGGCAGCCTTATTTTCATCGTCTTACCTATCGCTATTTCACTCGTTAAATTCAATACATACACCGAACAAGGAAATCCCATTGAAGCAGTGGCTATTCAACCTAATATCAGCGCATGGCATCAAAAATTTCCTGATGGCGACCGCTATATGCCCTATGAAAAGCAACTTGATCGATTAATCAGAATGACTGATTCTGCCATCACGCCCGATACCCGTCTAGTTGCCTGGCCAGAAACCGCTATCCCCGGTGGCATGGATGAAACAAATCTGGAAGCAACATGGCAGATCCGCTCCCTTCGCCAATTGCTGGCATACCATCCGAAAGTCTGGCTATTGACCGGCATAGACGGATATTTATTACAGGATAAAAATCATAAAACTGCTACTTCACGCGCTTCTACCCAAGCGGGTCTGTGGTGGGACGCTTACAATACAGCTATTATTATTGGCTCGGGAGATACCATACCGGTATATCATAAATCAAAACTGGTGCCCGGTGTGGAACGAATGCCTTACCCCGCTATTTTCCGTTTTCTCGAAAAGATGGCCATCAACCTCGGTGGCATCACAGGCAGCCTGGGTGTTCAGAAAGACCCCGAAGTCTTTTTCGATGCCTCACCAGAAGTAGGCGTGACTCCTGTCATCTGCTACGAATCGGTTTTCGGAGCCTGGGTGGCTGCTTCCGTACGTCAAGGTGCAGGACTCATTTTTGTGATTACCAATGACGATTGGTGGGGAAATACTGATGGACACCAACAGCATCTATTATTCTCATCACTCAGGGCCATTGAAAACCGAAGAGATGTAGTACGGGCAGCGAATACCGGTATTTCATGCTTTGTCGATCAAAGGGGCATTATCAGGCAAGCTACTGATTTCGAAACACAAAGCGCTATCAGAAGCACAGTCTATGTGAATCATCAGGAAACTTTCTATACGCGCTATGGCGATTGGCTGGCAAGGATATCAGTGCTTACAGCCGTTTTGCTTTTCCTTATTACCTTTGTTACAGGTCGCTTGAAGCATTGGCGAAAAGAATAGTCATTAAAAAATAGGCCATTTGCTACTGGTCATCAGTCTCTGAAAAACTATTTCCTTACTCCTCATGGCGCCAGTCCCGATTTTTCGGAAAGGAAAGCAAACAGGTTAATATAAGTGCACCCTTATTTAATAAGCCCGGAGCTATTTCCCTTTGCTTACTAAGCGTAGAGATTCATTTTTCTGTATAACCCTGCCCACTTTTCCCTTCATTTCTTCGCTTTACTGCTACATAAAGCTTCAAATTGAGCTTAATTTATTACAGGCTGTCAATTAATCCCTATTTTTGCACTCAAATCAATATTCAATAAATAAAAAAGAAATATGGCGAAATCGCAGGAAACCTATAACAAAAAGGAAAAAGAAAAAAAACGTTTAAAGAAAAGACAAGACAAACAACAAAAAAAAGCAGAACGCAAGGCAAAAGCGGAGAGTGGTGAGGTTGATAACATGATCGCTTATATAGATGAAAATGGAAACATTACTGATGCGCCACCTGATCCGGCAAAGAAAACTAAAATCAATGCAAAAAATATTGAGATTGGTGTCCCCAAAAGAGAAAAGATAGAAAACCCTTCCAAACGTAAAGGAAAAGTTGACTTTTTCGATGATACAAAAGGGTTTGGATTTATCAAAGATTTCAATTCTCAGGAAAAATATTTCGTTCATGTCAACGGTTTGATTGACAAAATCAAGGAAAACGATACGGTTACTTTTGAACTCGAACGCGGCATGAAAGGTATGAATGCCGTCCGGGTGAGGAAAGTTTAATGCAGGATTATCCTCAAATCCTACAAAACACTCTTATTAATCAGTCCGAAGTAAGTCAAGTGTCCATTGGAAGAAAGCTGCCTTTATTCCTTATTTCACGCTGGCACAAAAAGTATATTTCAACACTAACTGATCAGGTCGGTCAATAAAAATGGACATCTGATTTTAACACCTTCCTTATATTGCTCAAAATCAATACAGCGGGCTAAATAAATCTATGAGAGCGCATCCTGTATAAAATCAGGTATCTCGAAAGTGTCGAGCAGCACGGGGGCATACAACAAGTTTTCTGTAAACTTAGTATTGTGATTAAACTCCAGTAAGCTTGAAAAGAATATACTTATGAGGATCTTTCCCAAATTTTTGTCCGGTTTATAAATATCAGCCCAGCAAGAGCCGGGACAATCAGGTTGATTATCCAGAGCATGGCTGAGGCAGCAATTATACCAAATTCATTTCCGCTTATCTGTCCTATAAAATAAATAGCAGCACTAAAACGAATGCCCAGAGCTATCATGGCGGGCACAGGAATAAGGCTCTGAAGCAATAAGGTTGAAGCAACCAATATCCACAGCATAATCCAGGCAGCATCAATCCCCATAGCATACAGCAGGAAAACAAATTGGAAGGAAAAGATAAGATACCTGAAAGCTGCAAGCAACCAAAGTAAAATCAATTCCCTCCGATGATAGCTTGTACTTACAGACAATACCGCTTGCAGCTTTGCTCGGCCGCTGGTCCAACTTAATTTACCTATTTTCCTAAAGAGGTAAGGAAGTGAAAAATAAGCAATACTAAGCACCAATATTAAAATCAAGATAGCGGAGATAGAAAGTAATAAGTTACTGTGATCGAATGAGCCAAAATGAAGCAGGTAAAGCAGCAAAGCCACTGCACCGATGGCAACACTGGCCGCAAACTGAGCTATGCTTGTCAGAATGGCGGCCATGCCGGCCCGCAAACGATATTTTTGAGGGAGCAAAAGAATCTTTCCGGTAAATTCACCAATCCGGTTAGGCATAAAAATCCCGATGCTTACACCGGCACAAACTGATTTGACAGCCCACCAAAGACCGGATGGCCGGATAGGTTGTAGCACAAGTTGCCACTTCAAAGCTTCGACCAGCCAATTCAATGGCATCAGAATAATAGCTAAAATTAGGAAAAACAGCCCCTGCGAATCGAGATGCTTCAGCATTTCGTCATACATGGCTACAAGATCATGACTCAAAAAATGCCTCAGTAAAAATCCGAGAAGAAGGATTGTAATCAGGACTTTCAGCCAGAAACTGCTATGCTTTCCGACATTTGCTTTAAGTTTATCTGCGCTTAAGAAGTTCAATCTAATGGCTATTGATACAGGACAAGTGATTATGGGCATTGATCCCGGCACCAATATAATGGGTTATGGCATTATATCAATACAGGGAAAGCAAATAAAATTATTAAGTGCGGGAGTAATCAAGCTTGGCCACCTGAAAGACCATTACCTGAAATTGAAAAGGATTTATGAAAAAACCCTTGCTTTGGTTGATCAATACAAACCGGAGGCTGTTTCTATTGAAGCACCTTTTTTTGGCAAAAATGTCCAGTCGATGTTAAAATTAGGAAGGGCACAAGGTACCGCCATTGCGGCAGTTTTAGCCCGCGATCTGCCGGTTACTGAATATGCTCCAAGAAAAATAAAGCAATCCGTAACAGGACGCGGAACTGCCACAAAAGAACAGGTAGCTGCAATGCTGGAACAAATTCTGGGCAGGAAACTGGAAGTAAGCTATCTGGATGCCACTGATGGATTAGCAGCCGCTGTTTGCCATTATTATCAAATGAGTAATCCTCAATCTTCAGGGAAAAAAGGTGGATGGGGTGCTTTTCTGAAAGATAATCCGGGGCGCATTATTCCAGATTAATTCTGATTTGCTCAGCGATAGCTTCAAATTCATCCGGGCTCAATTTTATCTTGGGCTTTCTGAAGTCGATATCATATAAATCGTTGAGCGGTACTAAATGGATGTGTGCATGAGCTACTTCAAGGCCTACAACAGCAAGACCTATTCTTTTGCAATCAATAGATTTTCGAATTCCTACAGCTAGCTTTTTAGCGAAAACGATTAAGCCGGCCAATTGATCATCCTCAAGGTCAAATAAATAATCAGTTTCCTGTTTAGGGATAACTAATGTATGCCCTTTGGCTAATGGATTAATATCAAGGAAAGCAAAATACCTTTTATTTTCAGCAATTTTATAACAAGGTATTTCACCGTTTACGATATGAGTGAAAATACTGGGCATGATTTGATTTAAATAATAAAGTTAGGCAGTTATTTCTAGAATCTTAAACTGCATGGTTCCATTGGGAACCTTGATTTCAACCACATCGCCCACCGATTTGCCTAATAGTCCTTTGCCAATAGGTGAAGTAACAGATATTTTTCCAGTCTTAAGCTCAGCTTCCGTCTCAGACACCAATTGGTAAGAAAATTCTTTATTCAACTTAGTATTCAACATTTTTACATTCGAAAGAACCTGAACTCTGCTGGTATCCATTTTGCTTTTGTCCAATACTCTTCCATGGGAAATGGCCTCATTAAGTTGCGATATTTTATATTCGAGCAATCCCTGGGCTTCTTTGGCAGCATCGTATTCAGCATTTTCTGACAGATCACCCTTTTCTCTTGCTTCGCTGATTTGTTTAGCCATTTCGGCTCTACCGCGAGTTTTCAAATCTTGAAGTTCCGCCTTCAACTTTTCGTATCCTTGAGGTGTATAGTAATTTACTTTGCTCATTCCGCTTTCTTCTGTATTAGTATATTTAGAAAAAAAGGAACGTCTCTAAAATATAGAAACGTTCCCAAAAGTATTTTTGCAAAGTTAACTAAAAATTCAAATGTAGCCCAATGGAGTGGGTGCCGGCAAAATCATTGGAAGCCCGGTAGCCATAGTCGATGCCCATCAAAGGCCTTTCCTGATCTTTTCTGAACGGAACGTTCAAAGTAAAACCAGCTGATAATCCATTATGCGCATTGGTATTGGTAGCTGCATTAAAAATGCCGGGTTCATACTTATAACCAGCCCGCAATTCAAGCATTTCGCGATTCTTTACTTTAAGACCATATTCTACACCAACACCCAACTGATCTTTATAAAAAGCATTTGAAGTAAAACTTCCAGCCAGTGTAATTCGGTGTTTGGTTTGAAGATACATGTCATAGGATGCCCCAATCAGTAATTGAGAAGGCAATTCAAATTGCTGACTCAATTGGCCGACATTCTGTTGATAGGTTCCGTTAATTACATCAGCCCGGAAATTCAATCCGTCACCGGAAAACTTCATTGGAGTTCCAATATTTCGAAGTGATACACCAAATTTAAATTTTTCAGGATATTCCGTTGGTCCTGTGTTATAAATCAAACCGGCATCAATAGCAATACCTTGTGCACTCACATTGGCAATCGATTCATTAATTATTTTAAAGACAATTCCACCTCTAATAAAATCGGCAAAATTATGGGCATAGGCTAATTCAATATTCAGAAACTGGGGTTTGTATGATCCCAATCCACCTTCAGGCTGATCGTTGGTAGTAATCTCAACACTGCCAAAATCGAAAGAAACTACACTGACACCTATAGCTCCTTCGCCTACTTTTTGAGCAAATCCAAGGGCATTGATCCCAACATTCCATCCAACGAGGTATTCACTTCTTGTGAAATTTAACTCACTACCTTGTAAAAAAGCCAAACCGGCAACATTAAGCCGCATAGCATCTACACCTCTGACAGATGCTACATTAATCCAGTTCCAGCCAACACTTCGTGCCCAGGGATTAACCAGTAATTCAGAAGCACCTGATTGAGCAGTCCGGTCAGGATTTCCTGCTTTCCCAACAGGAATCAAGAGGCAAAATGCCATCAATGGTAACAGTATGTTTTTAAAACTTTTCATAAAAGCTGATTAATCGTTTTCGTTAAAATGTATCTAAATCGATCGGACGCATCACACCAAACCACTTCACAACACGTTCGCCTAAACCGGGTGCTGATACATGAATAAGGTATAAACCACTTGCAATCGGTATATTTTTATGATTTTTCAAATCCCAGTCAATGGAAGTTTCCGGATTGGTCGTGCCTAACTTCTCTCCCGGAGTATTGTCCATGTTCGCATTACGGTCAAATTTTCTCACCAGCTGACCATCAATGGTATAGATAGAGACAGCACAATTACGCGGCAGATTAGTAATTTTCACCCGATTATCTAACTGACTTCTTTCGTATGAACTGTAGGCATAATAAGGATTCGGAACCACTCTGATTAAATCAAGAGCATTGGTGGCCACTTCCGTATTTTGTATTTCAACAGCCAGACTATCGGTAGAAAAGCCATATTTTGGATAGCCCCCGTTTTCACCGTTAATTACTTTCTTAACATAGGGTTTCTGAACCCTCAGCCTTATTTTAGTGATTGTTGGAATCAAACCATCACTTAAACTTGCAAGGCTTGATTCCGTTGCCAACATAGCCGGACTAACCCAAATACAGGTTTTAAATACATTCCGTGTTGATACATTGACAGAATTGGTTTGATACTGTTGCTGGAACTCTACTCCTTCGTCATACCGCTGATTTGATATGTAGATATAGTGTTTCCCTCCAAAGCGCAAATCAAAGCCATTCGGACCAGCAGCGGTGAATAGGTTATCGGTTGGGTTCCAGATCATATCGTTACCATTATCAGCTGCCAGCCATGAGTCTTCCCCAAAGATTATATTTAGACGATTTCCCGTTTCTACATTAATGGCATAGCCGGGAAACCACGACCTTCCTCTGTCTGAAGCATCATAAGTTCCATCCTTATTCCAACTGGCATGATCGCGTAATTCCATTTTTCGTCTGCCTCCTTCTGATAAGGCAGGGTCATCGTTTTGCTCCACGACAATACAGTGAGTCCATTTCGATTTATCCGGTGTCAACACAAGGTCAACACTTGATATACTGTCTATTCTTAATGAAGCAAGCAGACCGGGGACACCACGTCCAGGCATATAATCTTCACCGGCCTGAATTCCTCCTAACAAGGCCATAGGTGCCCAGGTACCATTTACAACATTTTCATATAACTCGTTATTATCACGATCAGCATAATCATTAAAATCAGAACCATTTGGGTTGGTATAAGTACCGGACCTAATCCAGTTGAACATAGATTGTTGTTCGCCATCGGGTACCGCACTTAGATATACTTGCCCCGGATCGGCATATTCAATACTCGATTCAAGTAAACCGTTGGCATCAACCCCATTGCCATCACCCGGATTATTTGTTTGTTGAATCGTAACGGATAATCCTATCTCAGGAATCAATTGTTCATTGACTCGTCTAATACTCATATCTGATGTCCAGACATCCCCGGTCAGGTTATTTTTGAGTGTCCAGGTAGTGCTTGAATCCAGTATTGATGATGAGCCGGTAGGGTCTGTAAAAGTAAGTTCAAAATCGCCATTCGGTACCTTTACCGGGTCATATACTTTTACTAAAACAGGGCCCATACCTCTTTGGTAAACCGGATGCTGAGCACTTCCGTTAGTCAATATCTCATCAATCGTTTCTGGGCTAATGTCAACGATATTACCTCCATTCCCTGAGCCTTCAATTCGGGTGATTTCAGGTCCATCTCCATAGGCTGAGTTTAAAATCATACCTTCATTTTCAGGATCCGGAATATGTGGAATTCCCGAATAGGATTTGATATTTTTCCGACCTTCCAGATAGGGTTTCTTCTGGCTGTCTGGATTACCCGCCTGATATGGCATATAATTATTCTCAGCATAAGCAATAACTGAGAAATAATAGCTTTTATGATTAATCAGGGTTTTATCACCCGGTGCAAAAGCATCCTCAGTAATTTTGAATGAATGAAGAATACCCGCATTATTACCGTTCACCATCAATTCAGGAACATCGGCACCCAGATTAGAATCGAAGGACAGGTTCACCAATTTTGCAACATTATCCTTCAGGTCAACCTGTGCAACAAGGCGGGCTTTATTCGGATCGCTGAATTCAGAAGAAGATATCTGATCATTTTTCAACTGGTAGATTTTATAGCCCTGAAAATTATAGGTAGAATCGCCATTTGTCAGTGAATCGGGCAAAGCGTTGATAATAGATTTAATAATCGGGTCGGTTTGTTCATAATCTTCTCCTGCATTGTTAGAAACGGAAGAATCATTATACACCGAAATGATGAGTTCACGATCGAGCTCCCGAATCGTCATAGTGGGAGCATCAGGACCGTCAATCAATTTGAAATTATTATCGAATAAAGCCTGAGCTTTCTCATCGACACCACAGATCAGGCTGAAGTTAGCATTACATCCGGTTTGTGTATTGGGCCTTACCCAAACCACCCCAACAACGACTTCATTATTGGCACCCGGCTCGAGTCGAAACGGACCGGAAGACTGCATAAATCTTCGATCGCCTGGAGTATTACCTTCATCACATTCGCTCCAACCTCCGCCACCCGGTGCATCCGGGAACATAATATCAGTGGCTGCTCCGGTATGAAAGCCATTGCCACCAAAAGTAAAAGGTGAACCATCTTTCCAGGTGCCGGACAGGTAACCATAGTAATGTGAGGCGACCTCAGGATTTCCTGTTTGTGAAAAATCATTATTGTAGTAAAGATATTTTGACATACCAAGTGTCACAGAATCGATAATCTGATTACCGGAGTAAATATATTTTTTAGGGCCTTTGAAAAAGTCAACGCCCACCATAGGTGGATTCGTTCCATAAGCCTGGGAAGCGGGGCCGTCAACAGCATCACCGTTATAGCAAATACCTAAAGAATTATCAGGACATGCACCCACAAAGTCATCAAAAGCATAACCAAGGTCTGCATCAACCCATTGTCCGAAATAAACACTGTCGAGTGTTGTTGTTGAGAAATTTCTGACCTGGTACTTATAAAAAGTCATGTCGTTTATCTCATCGTTGGTAGCAAATGCAAATGCCAGCGATTGAATTTCAAGGCCAATAGCTTCTCCACCAGTTTCAGAGTGAATATTTCCTTTGTCATTATACACCCACCAGATAGCCTGATCTCCAGGTACGTCCGGATAATCGCCATTTTCAGGATTGTAAATATTGTCAGCATTGACATCTACAAAGGGAGCCATCGGTTTGTTGGGGCTGAGATTCAGAGGTACACCATTAGCACCAACTGCGCTTGGATTGCCTTTACCCGGCCATTCGAGTACAGCATTAGGAATATTGCCAAGCGGTATGGTTCCACCCTGATCAACGCTATAAACTACTCCTAGTTGAACCATCGTTTCGATATCGGCCAATTCTACTTTCCAGTGCCGGTCATAATCTGAGCATATTTTATCATCGACAGAGCTATTATTATCCAAAGGTCCGGGCCAAAAGTCATTCCCGGATTGGCGGTAGGTCTGAGCGGCAATTTTAAGCTGGCCACCGGCATCAATACCTCCAATCCAAAGTGCACCAGCAAACAAGGAATGCACACTTGGTTGTCCTGAGCCGGGCTGAATCTTTGGTATTTCATACTTAGCAGAACTGAGGTCCCACCACATATCGCCCCCGGCCAATAAAGTGGTCCTTACATTATTAACATCCAATTCAACCTGTGAAGTAGCAGGTGAACATGATGCCGATATTTTAAAGGATTTCTTTTGTGAGGTTTTGCCTGGTTTTAATATATTTTTCTCCGCCATGGATTGAAAACCGACCAATAGGGCAAAGGCAACAAGTGTATTTCTCTTAATAAAAAAGCGCATGCTTTATAATTTTCTGATTTAGAATTTCAATTTTACACCAAACTGTATTCGTCTTGGTAAGCTAAACATATCAGGGTTTTGCATTTTGATGGTGTACAAATCGATAAATGATTGTGCATCAACCTGCGAAACCAAGGCCTCGGATGTCGAAGGATAATCAAGATAGCCATCATCTCGTGGATCTCCTGTATAGTGATAAACACTTATAATATTCTGAGTATTCAGCAAATTTTGTATCAGGAAGTAAATATTGACATACTTAGGGTTATCCTTGCTACCAATAGCAAAATCCTTATCGAATCTGGCATCAATTTTAAAACTCCATGGCAATCGGGATCCGTTGACAGTTCCTACCAATGCAGATTGTGTACGTACCCCAAACATAGCGGTAGGAGTAGGCACATCCTGCCTGGTATAAGGTTCACCTGAGCGGGCTCTGAAAACAAAATTAATGCCTGCATTCTCCAGTATATTTTTACCGCCCAGAACCGGACCGTTGTATGTTTTGCCCATCCCATAGCGATAGTCAATATTCAGATTAAAGGTATGTCTTACATCATAGCCTAAAGGTAAAATAGAGCGAAGGTTTGGCTGGCCTGCTCCAATCAAGTTAGCTTGTGAGGTTTCGCTTGAGCCGGTTCCATCAGCAAATTGAAGGGTATAGCTGGCAGTCATCAGCGTATTACTTACCCTGTGCATCAGATCATAAGTAACCGTCATACCTTTCACTGTTCCGAAATCAATATTTCCATACGTTGAATAATTCAACGGGTATGCATAATTCACGCGCATTACCTGCATCATGTCTCTGAGTTCTTTATAAAAAGCAGAGATTTTCAACGCTGCATGATCGCTCAATGCCTGTTGGAAGCCTAATTCATAATTGATCGTCTTTTCAGGCTTTAAATTCGGATTTGGAATTAAGCCGTCAATGGCAATTTCCTGCATATAGTAGTAGTGATAAGGAGTTGCCTCATTTCGGGTAAGCGGTCTTTGAGTCAATACATCATAGTGTGCAGTAAACATGGCCGTTTCGGTGATCGGGAATGAGAATGCAATCCTGGGCATGGGCGTTAACTGAGGTGAATAATCGCCAAAGGTCAGGTTCGGATCGAAACTATTCGGGTCTTTAATATCCATGGTAGGGTCAACTAAATACGGGCTGATTTTACCAGTGCTTGTTTGAGCAGCTAAAACGGAAGGATCAAAGATTTCACCCCCTTGGTTATTGTACCAGGTATCACCATATCGGTAACCAATAATCTTGCTTGGGTTCTGGATATCGTTCACATACACGGCATAGTCACTTCCTATATTATCCGGGTGTGTAACCGCATTTCCTCCCAAACTTGTCACTTCACTGGCCGAACGAATCGGGTATAAGGAGTATTTATCTTTCAGTACTTTTTGGTTGGCATCAAAGCGATCGACCCTGAGCCCTACCCTAAAAATAACCCGTCCTATATTAAATTTATCCTGTATGTATGCTGCTGTATAAATGGGTCGGTATGCTGCAAGGTCTCTGGTGTAATATTCATTATAGTCTTTCTTCCCATTTCCGTTAAGGTCGTTATACTTCAGGAAAAAGTCGCTGAAAGCAGGAGCTGATTTGTACATGTTCCCATAGTAATCATACCCCCGATTGGTTACCAGTCGATTACCGTCCTGAATTAGCTCATCAGGACTAAACATATCGAGAGACAAAATACTCGGATCAATGGCATCCAGGTCAATCCAATCTAATCCATCAACAGGAACTCCAAGCTTTTCCCGCAATTTCATATCAAAATACTTTTGGTCGCTTTGATTGTACCTAGACTGATAAAAAATGGTATCGTATTGACCTACCGTTCCATTATAATCAGAATAGAGAATGGTATCGCCATCAATCAAATAGTATGGATTCTTAACATCGAGGTTGGAAAGGTGGAAGTTTGTGTTTTGGCGCATTAATTCCCATAAGCTTATAGGAGAAACATAGTAAGACCGTTCGACTCTTTGCTGGTATTCAAACCCAAATTCCAGTGCATGTTTGTTAATGTGTTCCCCCTTACTTTTCTTCAGGTCAACCGAAGCATCGAATCGCATTCCAAACTGGTCGTTTCTTGACTTACCATAGTTAAACCAAGGAACCCCCGGGTTATAATACATAGAGTAAGCAACCTGATTCTGAGTGAAGTCACCATTTCTTAAACCACCACCCAAAAGAACCTGAGCTAAAGTTGCAGGGTTTTCGTTATCGAAATACATTTCAGTATAACGTGTCATTAACGGATTCACAGTACCGGGCTCAAATGTAACAGCAGTATCCTGATAGCCAAGCAGTCGATAGACAGAATTACCGGTAACAGAGTCAGTGCCATAGCCATAAACAGGATTGCGATAAGTATTAAATTTACCGATATAGCCGTATTTAAACGGATCCCATCCAAATCGTGCATCTTCCTGACTGGAACTACCGCGCTGGTAATCTACTTGAATGGTATAGTAAGCATTGGATAAGACATAAGCGTCATTAGCTGATTGCTCTTGATCCTGTGTTATTTTATTCAGAAAGCGTTGGGTCAATTTTCCATAAACCCGAATATCGTTCCTCTTAACCAAAGGATTATTTTCGGAATTAAGTAATGAGAAGGTCCTAACATAAGCATTCCGAATCTGATTATAATACTGTCCGCCCAAAGTGATGTTTACACTTCGTGAAGGTTTAAAGTCAAGTTTTCCAAAGGCTGAAGCTGAAAAGGCGGAGTTATTCGGCTTATAATTGACGGCATATAAATCGGATGCTTTGAGGAATTCAGTGCTTTTATTCAGACCGGCACCAAATTTTGAAGGTCGTAATGGATTTTGTTTTATCTCCTGCAATACACTATCGTTTACCAGCCACATACTGGTAGCTGGCGGATCGGTATCCTTACGATAAAGCACTTCAGTACTAAGTAAAAACCCAAGAATCGTTTTTGAAGTATCTGTGCCTTTGTCTTTCGTAAACAAAGGGCCAAGCAAACTAAATTTGAATTGATTGTAACCCGAAGGATCAAGATATTGAGATGTTATGGCTTCAATAGCACCGTGAAAGTTTTTGGAAGGACCTCTTGTAGAAATACTTACAATTCCACCGGTCAGGTCACCTTGTTTAGCCTCAATACCACCGGTAATTATCTGAACCTGATCAATAGCTTCTGTAGGCAGTTCAACGGTTCCGGTCATATCCACTCCGTCTATCAGATACTTGGTTGCATAGCCTCTTGACCCCCCAATATTAATCAGGTTATTATCATCAGATTGATAAGTGGCAGCCGAATTACCTATAATTCCAACCAAATTATTTTTTGGCATTTTTTCAATCTCTTCTCTGGTTTTTGTGTCACCGGCATCAGGTTTACCAATATCAATAGGCGGAGCTTGATAAGTAACCGTAACAGGACCAATTTCCTGAGCCGTGTTAATGATAATATCATCAAGGAAAGTTGTTTTTCCTGAAGAGACCACAACGCCCATTACGTTTACAACCTTTCCAACAAATGAAGCGGAGACCCTGTAAGTTCCGGGATTCAGTGGTTTGACAGAAAAGTAACCGTCAAAATCGGTGGCAGAACCATCCTGTAAAACATCGTTCAGGTAAACAGCAACACTTGCAAATGGGGTACCTGCTCCTGTTTGGTCTTTTACCCGGCCTTGTATTTCACCGGTTTGCGCTTTAAGTGCAAAGACTGTAACGATCAGAGTTATTAGGGTAACGATAAATTTTTTCATATCGACCTTTTTGAAATAATGCATTTTAAAAAAAATCAGTAGGGAAATTCCAGCCACATCTCAATTAACTTCCCGATGAGATATTGCGAACAAAAATAGAAAAACGTTAAGAAATGTCAACAAATAAACAAAAGCGCTAATTGTATTTTACACAATTATGATTAAAACAGGTGTTTTTCCAGTTTTTCAAGCAGTACTTTGCCTATCTTTTCTTTCGATTCTTGGGTCCAACCGGCAATATGAGGAGTGAGGATAACATTTTCACGTGTACTTAGCTTGTTGTACCAGTCAAGTTTATTTAGATGAGCTGCCTCTAATGGCTCTGTTTCAAATACATCGAGACAAGCTCCTTTTACTTTCCCTGAATCAAGGGCATACACTAATTCGGACGTGTTCAATACTTTCCCTCTGGATGTATTGATAAAATAGATAGGCTTTGAGAAACTGTAAAAAAAATGTTCATTAACTAAATACTGAGTTTCTCCGGTTAAAGGGATATGCATTGAGACGACATCAGATTCGTCAAAAATTTGTTGCAGATGGCTTTCTTGTACAAAAGTGTTTCCGAAACCGGTTTTATATTTATCGAAGGCAAGAACACGGACATCAAAGCCTCTGAGCTTTTTGGCAAAAGAACTTCCCGTATTGCCAAAACCTATGATACCGACACAAAGTCCATCGAGTTCAATACCTCGATTTTCTTCACGATGCCAAATACCCTGTTTAAGCTCTTTGTCAGCTTTCGAGATATTTTGGAATAGCGCCAATAGCATACCCAATGCCTGTTCAGCAACTGCATTTCGATTGCCTTCAGGAGAATTAAAGCAGTAAATTTGTTTTGTATTTGCCAATGAAACATCTATATTCTCCATGCCCGACCCTGCCCGTCCAATCCACTTCAACCGGCTTGCTTTGCTTAGTAATGATTCATTAACATGTATACTGGTGCTAAGCACAAGTCCTGCATAATCATGAATAATCTTTTCCAGTTCGGTCTGCTCAATTTCCGGTTGATACTCGGGTAAAAAGCCCATCCGGGTAAGTTCGTTTAAAAAACGTTGATTCATATCGCAAGCAATCAGTACTTTTTTATCAGTCATCATTATCTAAGCTCATTTCTAATATTTGTAAGCAATAATGCCAATTCCTCGAATTGAAGCAAACTCACTTGCTCTGGCCTTTTGGTCATGAGCACACTATTTTTTATTTTTTCAAATTCAGGAAGCGATTTCAACGAGTTCCGCATCATTTTTCTTCTCTGATTAAAGGCCATTTTTACTACCTGATGCAAAACAGATGGATCATATTCCGGAAGATAGTCTTTTTTGTGAGTACAGCGGATGACAGCAGAATCTACTTTAGGTCTTGGGTTAAACGATTCTGGACCTAACTCCAACATGTACTCTACATCGTAAACAGCCTGAAACAAAACACTTAGAATACCATATTTTTTGCTCCCATGGGAGGAATGAATCCTTTGAGCTACCTCTTTTTGGAACATGCCTAGCACAACATCTACTTTTTCATGATTATCGAGCACATAAAAAATTAATTGTGTCGAAATATTATAGGGGAAATTACCAATCACTTCAATCTGATGATCGCTGATTTCGCTTAGATTAATGCGTAATGCATTCCCTTCAATAATCCGCCCGGCTATTGGAGAAAATCGATATTTCAAATCAATAACGAATTCGCTATCTAATTCAACAAGGCATAGTCTTTTACCAAAACGTTTAAATAGAAAATCTGTAAGAATTCCTTTTCCCGGACCAATTTCAATAATATCATTATCCGGCAAGCCGGGTAAAAAAGAAACAATTTCCTCAGCCAAATTCTTATCGGATAAAAAATGCTGCCCTAAAGACTTTTTGGCTTTATAAATCATCTCTCAAAAAGCTTTGTGTGAAATTAAAATTAATTTTGTCCCCTTCTTTGCCAATTCCTATACAAAGAAACGGAAAAGCTAAAAGTATGAATGAGCAAAAGATAAAGATAGGTATCACTATCGGAGACATCAATGGCATCGGGCCTGAAATTATAATTAAAACTTTACAAAAAAATGCGCTCAACAGATATTTTAATCTCGTTATATATGGCTCTACCAATTGCCTGAACTATTATAAACAGGTACTGAAAATTGTTGACTTCAACTACATTCAATTGAACGCTGTAAAAAATGCAGATTTACGCCATATAAACGTTATCAATTGTTGGAATAATGAGCTACAAATTACGATTGGAAAACCCAGCGAAGCAGGGGCAAAAGCAGCTCTTGCTGCCCTTGAAAGAGCAAGCATCGATTTGTTAAACGGGCAAATTGATGCCTTGGTAACAGCCCCGGTTAATAAGGGGAACCTTGCAGGGCTACAGCCAGAATTTGTTGGGCAGACTGAATTTCTAACAAAAGCGGCTAATACAAAAGAAAGTCTCATGATTCTTGCCAGCGATGAATTAAAAGTAGGGCTGGTGACAAATCACCTGCCGGTATCAGAAATCAGTAAAAATTTTACAAAGAAAAAGTTGAATCGGAAAATTGAACTTTTTATTGATAGTCTTGAACGAGATTTTTTAATCAATAAACCTCGCATAGCCGTTTTGGCACTGAACCCTCATGCCGGAGATGAAGGAAAAATCGGAATGGAAGAAAAAACTATAATTAATCCGGTCATTGAGGCACAAAGCCAGGAGCATTTGATTTATGGCCCTTACCCAGCAGATGGGTTTTTTGGAAATCAAAAAGTACATCATTTTGATGGAATATTAGCTATGTATCACGATCAGGGTTTGGCTCCATTTAAAGCACTCAGCTTTGGCGAAGGAGTAAATATTACTGCAGGACTTCCTTTTGTCAGAACATCACCTGACCATGGAACTGCCTATGATATAGCGGGACAAAATATTGCCTCAGTAGATTCATTTAGAAAAGCACTTTTTCTTGCTTATGATATTGTTAAAAACAGACAGCAATATAGCGAAATGACAAAAAATCCTTTAAAATTTGCGACTAAAAAGAAAGCAAATAATGAATCATAGTATTCGTATTATTTTTTGTATTTTTGTGCCTCGTTTGAATTAATGGAAGCTAAGATGAAAAACCAGAATAAATATACCATTCATTTTGCTGGTTTAGCAGATAAAATTCATCTTCTGGAATTCGAAATTGATGCAACATTTTTTAGTCAATTCGAATCATCACCCATTAATGAATCCGATGTGTATGTTCATTTGACATTTGACAAAAGACCCGCTATGTTTGTGCTCGATTTTAATATTGACGGGCAAGTGACAGGGGAATGTGATCGTTGCTTAAATCAAATCTTTATTCCGGTAAGCGGAAATTATAAAATGCTGGTAAAATTTAATGACGAGTTAGCAAATGCCCCTCAAGCTGATCCGGATTTGATTTATTTAGCAACTCATGAGAGAAGCTTGAACATACAACAACTAATTTATGAATACATTGTACTTTCAGTTCCCATCAAGAAAACTTGTGAAGACAGCCTGATAGGAAATACGGAATGCAATAAGGCAATGCTAGAAGTAATAAAATTGAAAAAGGAAGTAAAAGACATTGACCCAAGGTGGGAAAAATTGAAAAAATTGAAATAAGTATACTAAAAAGAATATATCATGGCACATCCTAAACGCAAAATATCAAAAACACGGAGAGATAAAAGAAGAACACACGTAAAGACTACAGCCGATCATGTATTAAGTTGTACAAATTGTGGTGCAGCAATTTTACATCATCATGTTTGTCCTGAATGTGGCCACTATCGCGGCAAACTTGCTGTTGAGCCAAAAGTGAATATCTAGATATCAATACTGTCTGAATCACAGATTATTATTTAATACTACCATAGATTTGTTTTGATTCTATCACACATGATAAATCTTTAAGTTAAAATTTATGCAAAAAATCCAAGCTTCAATAACAGGTATTAATTGTTGGATGCCCCCGGACAAGCTTACAAATGCTGATTTGGAAAAAATGGTAGACACCAATGATGAATGGATCAGGACCCGGACAGGAATTAAAGAAAGACGAATTCTCAAGGGTGATAATAAAGGGACTTCCTACATGGCAACAAAAGCTGTGGAAGGATTACTAAAAAAAACAAACACAAACCCGGAAGATATTGAATTAGTTATTTGCTGTACGGTAACCCCTGATATGGTATTTCCTGCTACAGCCAATATTGTTGCTAATAATACCGGCATGATCAATTCATTTGGTTATGACTTAAATGCTGCTTGTTCTGGGTTTATTTTTGGCCTTAATACGGCTGCACAATTTATTAAGTCAGGCACTTACAAAAAGGTCATCGTAATAGGGGCTGATAAAATGTCTTCCATTGTTGATTATACAGACCGCCAGGTTTGTATAATTTTCGGAGATGGAGCCGGTGCAGTACTCATTGAAGCCAGTGAAGACGGCAATGGAATTATTGATGCACAATTGCATGCCGATGGCTCAGGAGCACCTTATTTGCATCAAAAAGCAGGTGGGTCTCTTAAGCCGGCATCTCATCAAACCGTAGATGCCCGCGAACATTTTATTTATCAGGAGGGTAAAGCCGTTTTCAAGTTTGCTGTCAAAAATATGGCAGATGTAGCCGAAGATATCATGAAAAAGAACAAGCTAAACTCAGATGATATCGCATGGTTAGTCCCTCATCAAGCCAACAAACGGATTATTGATGCAACATCAAATAGAATGGGACTGCCGTCAGAAAAAGTCATGATTAATATTGATCACTTTGGCAACACAACCAACGCAACAATCCCTTCTTGTCTTTGGGAGTGGGAAGATAAGTTGAAGAAAGGTGACAATATCGTATTGGCCGCTTTCGGAGGTGGTTTTACATGGGGTGCCATTTATTTGAAATGGTCATATGATTCGAAAAATTAGATATATTTACAAAATAAACCACTTTTATAATGGCGACAACTGCTGATTTTAGGAACGGATTGTGCATTGAATTTAGCGGAAGTCTCTACACTATTGTAAGCTTCCAACATGTTAAACCTGGAAAAGGTGGTGCCTTTGTCCGTTCGAAATTAAAAAATCTTTATACCGGCCGTGTAGTTGATAACACCTTTAATGCCGGGGTAAAAATTAAAACTGCCCGAATAGAAAGAAGACAATATCAATTTCTGTATAAAGACAGCGATTCATACTGTTTGATGAATAATCAAACGTATGAGCAAATAAATATTCAGGAATCTCAAATCAATGCTCCTCAATTCTTGAAAGAGGGCCTGACTATTGAGGTAATAGTACATGCTGAAACAGAAGAAATTTTAGCCTGTGAATTACCTAATATGGTTGAACTTGAGGTTAAATACACAGAACCGGGGCTTAAAGGTGATACCGCAACGAATACATTAAAACCGGCCAAACTTGAAACAGATGCCGAGATCAATATACCCCTGTTCGTCAACATTGGGGATATCATCAGAGTAGACACTCGAGAAAGCACGTATGTAGAGCGAGTGAAAAAATAAATACTTATGGATTTTAAAGAAATAAGAGAACTCATCAAACTGGTTGATAAGTCCAATATCAGCGAAATCAGAATCAGGCGCGGTGATTTTCGAATTACCCTGAGGACAAAGGAGTTTACGGAAGCAATTGGAAACACGAAGACAAGGCAAAGCATGATTCCGATGAATGCAAACATTCCTAACATAGCACCTCAACTTAGCTCACCCATAGCCTCTGAACAAACTTCACCTGCTAAGAAGGAAACAGACGATGAAGATACCAGCCATCTGATTGAAATTAAATCACCGATGGTAGGGACATTTTATCGATCACCATCTCCTGATAAACCTCCATTTGTTAATGTTGGCGATGTGGTAAACCCGGGAGATAAACTTTGCATTATTGAAGCGATGAAATTATTCAATGAAATAGATGCTGAGATTAGTGGAAAAATCGTAAAAGTACTAATAGATGATACCTCACCTGTTGAATACGACCAAGAACTATTTCTAATTGACCCGAATGCTGTTTAATCAATCATAAGCCGGGATAACATGTTTAAAAAAATTCTGATAGCCAATCGAGGTGAAGTAGCCATGCGGATTATGCGTACCTGCAAAGAAATGGGGATAAAAACTGTTGCGGTATTTTCTACAGCTGACAGAAAAAGCCTGCATGTTTCTTTTGCCGATGAAGCGGTATGTATAGGACCGCCAGCAAGTGTTGATTCCTATTTGAGTATACCCCGAATTATGTCGGCAGCCGAAATTACAAATGCTGATGCCATTCACCCCGGTTGGGGATTTTTAGCAGAAAATGCATCACTTGCTGAAATATGCAAGGAATATCAAGTCAAGTTCATAGGTCCAACAGCAGATATGATCCGTAAAATGGGTGACAAGATTACTGCTAAAGAAACCATGATTAAAGCTAAAGTACCGGTCATTCCGGGGTCAAAAGGTTTGATTAAGAATATAGCTGAAAGCAAAAAAGAAGCAAAAAAAATTGGATATCCGGTTATATTAAAAGCAACAGCAGGCGGTGGTGGAAAGGGAATGCGTATTGTACATAATGAAAGTGACTTTGAAGAAAATTTCAATCTGGCTTCCAATGAAGCTAAAGCCTCTTTTGGCAACGAAGGCATTTACCTCGAGAAATTTATTGAAGAGCCACGCCATATTGAATTTCAAATTGCCGGTGATCAATATGGAAATATTTGTCACTTATCAGAGCGCGATTGCACTATTCAAAGAAGGCATCAAAAATTGGTTGAGGAAAGCCCTTCACCTTTTGTAGATGAAGATTTGAGAAAAAAAATGGGTGATGCGGCCATTAAAGCGGCCAAATCTATCAAGTATGAAAGCGTTGGAACGATTGAATTTCTACTTGACAAATATGGCAAATTTTATTTCATGGAAATGAATACACGTTTGCAGGTAGAGCATACAATCACCGAAGAAGTTATTAGTTACGATCTTGTTAAGGAACAAATAAAGATAGCTGCAGGCGTTCCTGTAACAGGTACCGCATACCTACCACAAAGATATGCCATTGAATGCAGGATTAATGCTGAGGATCCATACAACAACTTTATGCCATCGCCCGGAACAATTACTGAATTGCATACACCGAAAGGTCATGGAGTAAGGGTTGACACGCATATTTATTCAGGTTATACAGTCCCGCCTCATTACGATTCGCTCCTAGCAAAATTGATAACTATAGCCCAAACCCGAGAAGAGGCCATAGCAACAATGGAAAGGTCTTTGGAGGAATTCATTCTTGAAGGTGTTAAGACAACCTTACCATTTCACAGGGCTTTAATGAAAAACGAACAATTCAGAAGTGGTAAATACAGCACTTCTTTTTTGGATGATTTTGTGATGCCTGAACCGGATATAGAAGATTTATAATTTTTCTCTCTATTCTACTGGCCTTACCTCAGTGAGTGGGTGAAGCAGATATTTCTGCCCATTTACCAAAGATTTGCAAACAAAACGTTTAGTACGCTGCTCCCCTTTGATATATACTTTTCCATTTCCTGTTGAAAAAACAGCATCCTTATCAATGTCCTGTAAATAGATATCAGGTAACTGATTATACTGATTAAGCAGAATCCTAAGCTTTTCATCCCCTGTACTACTTGCCCCGGGTTGAATAAGTGATTTGCGAAAAGCTTGCTCTACATCGGCAGGAAATATATTACAATCAAGAAAAGATAAGCCAATCAAGCGGTAATTTGCTTTCCAGTAATCACCATGAGGTTTTATTTTTGAGCCAAATTCAATCCAGGTTTTAACATGCGCTATTTCATGTATTAGTGTGATGAGGAAAGCGAATGGATTGAGTGAATAATTAACAGAGATGCTTGGTAATTCATTCCTATGGCCCGCTTTGAAATCTCCCAATTTGCTTGTTCTGGTAGGTGCAAGCCATAATTTACATGGGTAAAGATCCAACCAATCCTTAAGAACAGGCAAAGCACCTTCCGGCAAGTATTGTTTTATGCGGCTTGTATTAATTTGCTGCTTCCCTCTCATCTTGGAAAACTTGATTATTCAATTTCAATATTAAGGTTGTTTCAAAAACCAGAAAAATAACATACAGGAGTAAATAAGGGAAAATGAAGATTTTAGGTTTGATTTGAAAAAAATAGAAAAAGCCAAAAAAGCCGCCAGCCGATAGAAATATTTTCAACAAATTACCACCCATTATACCCCACATGAAGGCACTCAATGAACCGGCTTTGACCCCTTTTTCTACAAGAAAAATAATCATCAAATTAAGCATGCTAAAGAAACCAAGCGAATACCAGGTATAGCGTATTATTTCGTGGTAGTGAAAAATACCTGTAAGTTGAATTGATAGTAAGGCTAATGAGAGAATCAGGCTGAAAAGAATAGATTTAAACAATGGAATCATGCTAATGGCTACACATTTTTAACAACGACCCAGATGGCCCCGCAAAAACCAATGAATGAAAATAACAAAGTGAAAATAGGAAATCCGGTACTCACCCAGCCATCTGTTTTAATTCCAAGCCATATTCCAAGAGCCATCATGACCACCATTTGAATGCCCATGTTAGAATACTGAATATATTTATTAACCGGCCGCTTCTTTTTTGTTGACCACTTCAATTCTCGGTTCTGTTTTAGTATTCGATTGAGTTCCCATATTACACTTGCCATTAAATACGGCACCTGACTCGATCACTAATTTTGAAGCAATAATATCACCTTCAATGTGTGCAGTACTTTTCAGAAATAAAGTATCATTTATTTCAAGAGTTCCTTCAACTTTACCTAGAATATCAGCGCTTTTACACTTAACGTTGCCATTAACAGCGCCACTAATACCTACGACAACCTTTGACTTTGAGCTAATAGTACCTTGCATAGTACCATCAATTCTTATGTCGCCATCCGATTTAATTTGGCCTTCAATACTGGTTCCTTTGTTGATTAAGTTAATGGAAGGCCCATATGCTGTACCTCCATTTTTGATTTCCTTTTTTTTCATATCCATCGTGTATTATTTAAAGCTTGTAAAAATTACAAGTTCATGAATTCCTCCGGATTAATAGGCACACGCTCATACCATAATTCGAAATGTAGATGAGGCCCTTGTGACAATTTGCCACTGTTACCTACTGTAGCAATGACGTCTCCAGCTTCTACAAAGCTACCAACTTTTTTCATTATCACCGCATTGTGTTTGTATATTGAAACCAAATTGTGATGATGCTGAATAGCAATTACATAACCATCGTCCAGTGTCCAATCTGAAAAAAAGATTTTACCGGATGAAACAGCTTTAACGGCCTGATCCTTTTCTGAGACAATATCAACTCCAAAATGTTTTAATTCAGGATTAAAATGATTAGTTACAACTCCATTAACGGGATTAAAAAGATGTTCAATTTCCAGTATTCCAAACGAATTAGAATGCTCTTTGGGCATTACTTCAAATTCAGATCCGGTTTCCATTTCTATTCTGAGAGAGGAATCTTCGGAAGAACGAGGACCAAATTTTACTGAATCGTAAGCAATGTTTTGAAGCTTATAAGTACTTAGAGTTGTATCAATATTTCCTGTTAATACATTTTTGATATTATCGATATACCAACTCTGTTCATTTGTTAATAGCTCTAGCGAATCAGTCTGAAGTTTCAAAGTAATTAACTCCTGGTTCATATATTTTTTATACTCATAACCTGGAATAAATTGCCGGAGGGGTGTAAATACTAAAATCAGGACAATTAAGAGAATAAATAACAGCGATAAACTACTCCCAATCAAAATAACGTTAAGGGGTGTGAGTTTTACCGAAGTACGTATTTCAAAATTTTCATCATTCATGATAACCAGTCGATAATGTTTCCTTAACCGATGAATGAGTTTTGATTTATCTATTTTTTTACGCTTTTTCGCTGTCATAAGACAGGTATATTTTAATGGAAATTTAAAATATTTTTGTGTTCACTGAGTTTTAATAATTTGAAAAAGTCAACAACATTGAAATTAAGCCGAATTTTCTTAGCGTTTATTGCTATCCTATTAATGGCGTGTAACGCACAAGTACCTCAAAAAACAAAACCTCTTTATCTGGGATACCATGATTTAACGGCTCGCTATAATGGTTATTTCAATGCAAAATTAATACTCTCAACGGCTCTAAAAGAAAAGCAGAGAGATTATCATGATGATTATACAACAATTCTTCCTTTATCTATTCGTGAAAGCATCTCTCTCAGTGAATCAGGGGCTGAGCTTGACCGGGCAATAAAAAAAGTTTCGGTGGCCATTAGATTGCATGGCAATAGTAAATGGACTGACGATTGTTATTTTATTCTTGGAGAAGCAAGATATTATAAAGGTGAATATGAAGATGCAATAAAAACATTTCAGGTGATCACTTCCGATTTTTCGGAGGGGATAAGACCTCACCCTTCAAGAAAGAGACATAAAAAGAAAAAACATAAAAAAGCTGATGAAGAAAATCCATATTATGATGGCCCCCTTACAAAGCTAAATCACAAACCTGTTAAATGGGAGGCCATGATTTGGATGGCCCGCTCATACATTTTAGCTAAAGAATTTAACGAAGCACAAAGTGTCCTGACATATGCCAACAGCGATAAGGTTTTCCCTGATGAACTAAAACAGAGTTTGTATCGAATAACTACGAAATTATTTATCGAAGAAAAAAACTTCCCGGCAGCAATTGCTTCTTTACAGAAAACGATAAACTATACGAATGATAAGCAGGATTTAAAACGATATCAGTTTATTTTGGCTCAATTGCAAGATAAAGCTGGTATGAAACAATTAGCCATCCAAACTTACAGAGGTGTGCTTGATATGATGCCGGATTATGAAATGGAATTCTATACCCGGCTTAACATTGCAGATTTGTCTCGTCAAACAAATGCATCAAGCACAGATGATATCCTGACAATGCTGAATGACATGCTTCATAGCGAGAAGTATGCTGAATTCAGGGGTCAGATTTACTATTCTATGGCTGAGTTGTATTTAAGCGATAAAGCCTTTAATACTGCCATTGAGTATTTTCATCTGTCAATTCAAAATACTGAAGACAGGCCAACGATAAAAGCGATGGCTTATAAGGAACTGGCAGATTTATATTTTTCTCGAGATAATTATGTAGTTGCTCAAGCTTATCATGACAGCACTCTGGCTACGTTGAATAAATCAGATGATAATTATGCAAGAATCAGTGACCGAAATATCATATTGAAAAGGTTGGTTCAGCAGCTGCAGATTATTGAACTTGAGGACAGCTTACAACAATTAGCAGCCTTAAGCACTGAAGAACGTGAGGCGATATTCGAAAAAATAAAAGAAGAACAAGGCACTACAACCGAGGAAGAGAACGGGGAACAGGGAAACAACGCTTTTGAAAATAACTCAAGCGGAGCTTCATCAAATTGGCCATTTGACAATATTGAGTCAAAAAGCAGGGGGTTTTCTATATTCCGCTCCAGATGGGGAAGCCGGCAACTTGAGGATAATTGGAGAAGATCTGATAAGGCTTCAGGTGCATTTACAAACAACGATAACAATAACCCAAATAACAACAACCAGCAAATCACCAATACCACCACGGCAGAAGAATATTTTGCAAACCTCCCATTAAGTGATTCTGCCCTGCTTATATCAAAAAACCGGATGGCGACTGCTTATTATGAATTAGCATCTATCTACCGAGATAAACTCGATAATCCACAAAAAGCAGCCAAAACATTGGAGACGCTGATTAAAAAGGTACCAGATAATCTTTATCTTTTACAATCTTACTATGGACTGTATTTGTTTTATAAGGACAAAAAACCAGCTATAGGAAAAGAATACAGCCAAAAAATATTGACTGAATTTCCTGAAAGCCTTTTTGCGAAACTCATTATCAACCCAAACTACGCTGATCAATCGAAAGAGGAACAAGAAAAGATTAATGCCTTTTATGGAAAAACTTATAAAGCTTTCAGTGAGGAACGATATCAGGATGTTTTTGATCTGGCAACTGAAGCAGATTCATTGTTTAATCCAAATACTATGAAGGCTCAGTATGATATGCTAATCGCTTTATCTCTGGGGAAACAGAAAAAGATGGATGAGTTTAAAAAAGCTTTAGAAGAAATAGTGAATAAATATCCGGGCACTGAGGTACAATCTCATGCACTCGAAATACTCAATATAATTGAAGGCTCTGAATATTTCAATGCAAACATTGATGATAACAAACTAGAGCCTTACATAATAGAACCTGCAGCCGAACACTACTTTATTATTCTATTCTATCAAATTGATGATGACGCTGAGCAAGTAAAAAATAATCTGGCTGATTATAATAATCAAAACCATTCGCTTGACGCTTTGAAAATTAGCGCATTACTATTGAATAACGATGAGCAAATGGTTCTGGTAAAATCTTTTGAAGGTAGCGAGAAAGTATTAAAATATTACAACGAAATAAGGTATAGCCAATCTGTATTCAAAGGAATTAATCCGGAAACTTTCACCGTCTTTTTTACAAGCAAAAACAATTTTGGAGTTTTTTTCAGAGAGAAAGATGTGGGTGCATATCTGAAATTCTTTTCAGAACAATATTTAAAAACCGGGAACTAGTATTATTATCTCGCTTGATTAGTTGAAAAAGTGACTGCCACAATGAGTAAAAAGAAGACCATTAATAAATCAAATCCCTGGCTTCGGAAAGTGTTGATTCTAATTTGGGGATTATTCATCTTTTGCCTTTTGCTTTTCTTTGGAACTTTAGGTGTAGTGTCTAAAGGATGGATGGGTGATTTGCCCTCATTCGAAGAATTAGAAAATCCAACAAGTTTTTTGGCTACAGAAGTATATTCGGCTGATGGCAAATTACTTGGGAAGTATTTTGATAAAAAAAACCGATCTAAAGCGGAATATGATGAAATTTCTACTTTCGTTATTGATGCCTTAGTCTCAACAGAGGACGAGCGATTTTATAGTCACTCTGGCATAGATGCACGCAGTTTAATTAGGGTGCTTATAAAAACTGTTTTCATGGGGCGCAGCGAATCGGGAGGTGGAAGCACGATATCACAACAGCTGGCAAAAAATCTTTTTCCACGTCAGGGTATTCACTCAAAGACGCAGCTTATATTACGAAAATTCAAAGAATGGGTAATCGCCTCAAGGCTTGAAAAAAGATTTACCAAAGAGGAAATTCTTACCATGTATTTGAATACCGTTGAGTTTGTGAACAATGCATTTGGAATTAAGACCGCATCAAAAGTTTATTTTAATACTACACCTGATAGCTTACAGGTTGAACAAGCAGCGATGCTTGTGGGAATGGTGCAAAACCCTTCTTTGTATAATCCGATCAGACATCCGGAAAAAACCATAGTTCGGAGGAACATTGTACTGTCACAATTGTATAATCATGATATTATTACGAAAACTGAATACGATTCCTTATCTGCATTGGACTTAGGAATCAATTATCATTCTGTTAGCCAACACGAGGGATCTGCACCCTACTTCAGAGAATACCTGAGGCTTTGGCTTAAACAATGGGCCATTGATAATCCAAAGCCTGATGGATCTATCTGGAATATTTATCGTGATGGTCTTAAGGTATATACTACACTCGATAGTCGCATGCAAAGTTATGCTGAACAATCTGTGTCAGAGCATTTATCAGCTCTCCAGCACGATTTTAATACCCATTGGTCGAGTTATTCGAAAGATCCATGGAATTGGGATCGCTGGGGCGATCATTATAGGCCTGATTTTCTTGAGAATAAGATGAAACAATCTGAACGCTATCGAAATTTGAAAAAGAAAAATGTACCGGAAGACTCGATTGCTCTCATTTTTGCTACTCAAATTCCCATGAAAGTCTTTGTCTGGAGAAATCACTATGGGCAGGATATTGATACGATGATGAGCCCCATGGACTCGGTTCGTTATTTTAACTTTTTTCTACAAGCCGGTTTCATGGCTGTGGAACCCACAACTGGAAAAATTCAAGCATGGGTAGGCGGCATAAACCACAAGTATTTTCAGCTTGATCACGTGGCAGGCACACGCAGACAGGTTGGTTCTACTTTCAAGCCTTTTGTATATACCATGGCACTTGACGAGATTGGATTTTCACCTTGTTTTAAAGTGCCAAATGTCCCTGTAACTTTTGAAGACTTTAAAGACTGGACACCAAGAAATTCAAGTAAATATAAAGATGGTGAAATGATAGAATTGCGCGATGCACTTGCCCATTCTGTCAATCGGGTAACGGCAGCACTCATGAAGCGAATCGGTCCTGAATCAGTGATCAATCTTGTGCATGATATGGGGATTAGTGGAAACATCCCCCCTGTTCCATCCATTTGTCTTGGTACGGTTGATATATCTGTTTTGGAAATGGCCGGTTCCTACACAACCTATGTGAACAAAGGGGTGCATTCAAAACCTTACTTTATCACCAAAATTGAAGACAAACATGGAAACGTAATAAAACGTTTTATCCCTGAGCAGAATGAAGTGTTCAGCGAACAGACAGCATACATTATGCTTCAGTTTTTGAAAGATGTGGTTAAAATGGGAACAGGTGTCAGATTAAGATACAAATATAATCTGACGAATGAAATTGCCGGAAAAACAGGTACAACCCAAAAAAATACTGATGGGTGGTTTATGGGAGTTGTACCTCAACTTGTAACTTCCACCTGGGTTGGTGGAGATGATCCGCTTATGGCTTTTCGTACCACTGCTTTAGGACAAGGAGCCAATATGGCACTTCCGGTTTTTGCTTTATTTCTTAAAAAAGTTTATGCCGATCCATCGTTAAACATTACACCTGAAAAAGTATTTCCAAAACCTTCTCAACCCCTTACGATAGAGCTCGACTGTGACAAATACGATGAAGAAAATCAGAATGATTATCAGAATTTGGATGATGGCAATGACATAGGCATTTAAGAATCTTACAATATAACTCAAAGCCTGCTAAACGCAGGCTTTTTATCTTCGATATTGATTTAGACGATAATGGATTACGAGCGATATAAATCGGAATTTGCTGAAATAATCCCAGAACAACCCGGTGTTTACCGGTATCTGGATAAAACAGGTAAGACTCTTTATGTTGGAAAAGCAAAAAATCTTAAAAAACGAGTAAGCTCTTATTATACGAAACAAGTTCATCACGCCCGGATTAAATTATTGATAAAAAAGACAGACCATATTATCGTTACCGTTGTAAAGAGTGAACACGATGCTCTATTACTCGAGAATAATCTAATAAAAAGTATCCAACCCAAGTATAATGTCATGCTTAAGGATGGAAAGACCTACCCTTTCATCTGTATAAAAAAAGAACCATTCCCAAGAATATTCCTGACACGAATAAGGCAAGACGATGGTTCACTATATTTAGGGCCTTACACTTCGGTTACCCGGGTGAGAGCCATCATGGATTTTATAAAATTGGTTTACCCACTGAGAACCTGCAATCTAAATTTAAATAAAAAGAATATCAGACAAAGCAAATTTAAAATCTGCCTTGAATATCATATAGGAAATTGCAAGGGACCATGTGAAGGACTTCAATCTGAGACGGAATATGCTGCTAACCTCGAGGAAATTAAAAACATACTGAGTGGTAAAATATCTGCTGTACTCAATTCTCTGAAAGCACAAATAAAAATAGCAGCCAATGGGTATGAATTTGAAGAAGCCAACCGCCTGAAAAAGCAACTTGAACACCTTAAAAAATACGAAAGCAAGTCAACCATTGTATCGCCAAAACTTGGAGAATTGGATGTTTTTGCCATCCGAGATACCGAAAAAGTAGCTTACGTTCATTATTTTAAAATTGTGAATGGCACAATAGTCAGTGATCATTCGCTAAGCTTGATACGTAAACTGGACGAGACGAAAGTAGACTTATTATCCATGGCGATTATTGACATGAGACAGCGATTCAAATCAAAAGCAGTAGAGATTATTGTGCCTTTCAATCCGAAAATTAAATTAAATAAAGCTACATTTTTCATCCCACAGCAAGGCGACAAAAAGAAACTGCTTGATTTGTGCTACAAAAATGCACTTCAGTATCAAATCGGCCAAACTACCCGCTTAGATAAGTTTAAACACAAGCAAACGAGAAAGGAGGTTTTAGAACAATTGCAAAAAGATTTCAGAATGAAAGTGATACCTGATTGTATTGAATGTTTCGATAACTCAAATTTTCAAGGCTCGTTTCCCGTAGCATCCATGGTACGTTTCACGCATGGGAAACCCGATAAAAAAGAATACCGGCATTACAACATCAAAACGGTTACAGGGGCGGATGATTTTGCATCAATGGAGGAAATTGTTTACAGACGGTATAAAAGGCTGCAGGATGAAGGTAAAGCCCTTCCTGCACTAATATTGATTGACGGAGGGAAAGGGCAATTAAACGCGGCACTAAAAAGTTTGGATAAATTACAACTCAAGGGAAAAATTAAGATCGCCTCTATTGCTAAAAAACTAGAGGAAATATATTTCCCAAACGATCCCATTCCACTGCATATCAACAAAACATCTTACAGTCTTAAACTTCTACAACAATTGAGGGATGAAGCTCACCGATTTGCTATAACTTTTCATAGAAAGAAAAGAGTCGATGCTGCTTTAAAAACAAAGCTATTGAACATCCCCGGTATTGGACCTAAAACAGCCAAATTACTTTTACAACATTTCAAATCTGTTAAGAAAATCCAATCAAGCAATTCAAAACAAATTGCCGCTGTAATAGGTCCGGATAAAGCCCAGAAGCTAAAATCATTTTTTACTTCTAAATAAAAAAAAAGCCTTCCGGATTAGCGAAAGACTTTCAATTTTATAAAGTTAACTTTCTAAAACTCCCAGAGATTATGTTCAAATTGGAAAATCTCCTTTTTAATACGTTCGGATTCTAACACTGCATCAACACCTGTTGCATAATTCTGAATTTCCCGATCGTAAACATTGTCTTCTTTTACAATGTAGCTACCAAATAATCGCATTTCAAAAACATCTTCCCAAGTCATCTGCACGGCTGCATTATATGGATTATAGGCATAGTTATTTGACAGCAACTGCCTTGCATCAGGATAATATAACCAGAACAAGGTTGATTCACCTCTTTTCTCTCCAGTCACAGCATCCATAACATCTCTCACCGGAGCAACGCCCATAATTCTCACAACCAAATTTGAAACTTCCTCATCAAAAATCCAGTCTTCTTTAATTCTGAATTTTGTAATCGTTAATGGATCTAATTCTGTTGAAGAAATATAGGTTGTATCATTATAGGTGTATGGACTAATGCCATAAACCGTATCCGTTTTTACTAATATCTTTTCAATATCCGCATACGTCATGGGTTGTGAAAATTCATCATCCACTCCAGGATCATACACTCGAATTTGCTCATTCTTAATAGCATCGAAAAGAATACTAATGAATGGCTCTTTCGGATTAACAAAAGGAAGATTAATTTTTTCCTTTGCATCAATCACACGCCATACCCGTTTTTTCCAAAAGACATCTGCTTCTCGAATATTGTCATAAGGAATGACTTTACGTTCCTTTTCAATATCCTCAGGATAGGCAGAATCCCGGGGTTTTTCTTGTATTGGTTGAGCTTGCATTAAGCCACTAAAAGCAAAGGCAAAGAGCACTAACACAAGAATTTTGGCATGATGTTTCATAATATTCATATTTTAGTTTTTAACCGCCAATGACCTTAAACGATAAACTTTTGGTTCTTGTTGTCCCATCAGGAGCTTTTACTTTAATGTCATCAAACCACACCCTATCACCAGGTCTTGCCGTGCTAAAAATATTTTTTACTTCGCTGGTAAAAATTTTGCCAGGGTTAGTCTTAATGATAAGATTATTTGAACTCCTTTTTTTATAGGTCACTTCAAATCCTCTGACAACAAAATTTACATCAAATGGAAAGTTATCTGCAATGGCAACTAATCCTGGTAAAGCCCTAAGCTGACCGGCTTTAATTATGGGTCCAGAGCTATTACCAAGCATGACTTTGGGGTCAGGTATTCGCTTAGCTCTGAACGGAACACTTCCAACTCCTTTAGAACCGGCTTCGGTTCTAACCGACACATTAATTTTGACATTGCCCGTGGAATTTACTCGTCCAACATATTTACCATTTCCACCGGTTAACGAACCACTAGATATAGAGGCCGATACGGAAGACGTTGGGTAACCGGGTACTGAAATATCCAAAGGATTATCCACACCGATATACAAAACATTCATTTTTGTAGGAGACACCACGGCTTGAGATTGAGCCACGAGGTAATCCGTTTCGAAAGGATAATACTTTACTTTCCCTGTTTTTGCATTCAGCACCTCAATAACGCCCCGGTAAATTTTAGGTCCAATTCCAGAAGCTTGAAATTCATATTTCACAATTCCGTTCACAGCATCTGATAGTTCCTTATAGCCGGGTCGAAGTGGTATTTTATCAGCTTCAACTTCTGAAGGTAAATCACCGTTATCGTCAGTTTTAATAAAAGCAGGGTCAAACTCACCAATAAAAACTTTAGGTTGGGTTGATGAACTGGATGCGGATACAAAAATGTCAGCAGTATAGGTTTCGCCCAAATTCAAATAACTTTTCTTTGGTATGGCCCGAGCTTTCAAAACATCGAAAGAAACGGATTCAAGTCCAATTTGCTCTTTCAGATATCCAACAATATCAGCTTCGGTCGTTTTTGCATCATTTTCAATTTTAGACAAAATGGTCATGGCTGCAACTACAGGTACATCCGCAAAGTTATGCTCAATCCAAGATTTAGCTGACAAGCCATCCTTTGCAACAGGATCCTCAGCATTTAATGTAATTGAACTTGCCCTTGAGGCTCGAACGTCATCACTATATAGTAATAAAAATTGATCTCTGGCTGCATTAATTTGAGTTTGAAGATTTTTACCATTATCTTCATTTACAAAATACAACGTAGGCGTATTAGTATCCCGGTGATTCGAGGGTACTTTTTCACCATTAACTATTTCAAACCCGCTAATTTCCAATAACTCATCTTTCATTTTCTCGATACTGGCAAATAGCTTACTTGAAATATCTTGCGCTTTAAGCGCCTTAGCATATAAAGGTAATGCTGAAGAATCACGTTCTGCTCTTTCTTGAAACACCTTATACACTTCAATGATATTTGTGTCAAGAGCTGATGTCGTTCTGCGCAAACCTTTATCAACTGTTATAAAGGCATTCAATGTCTCAGCAGATATATTCAGTGCCAGCAGTGCTGTGTACACCAAATACATCATGTTAATCATTGCCTGCCGCGGATTTTTAGGAATTCCCATTATTCAAAATTTTGACTTTCACAATTCATAAAAAGTTCCGAGATTCAGATAATTAAGAACGCGGAACATTCATAGCAGACAACATACCACCATAAACCTGATTTAATTGAGCAAGATTATTGTTCAACTCAGATACTACATTGCGGTATTTCTTGGTATCCTCAACAGATGCATTTAAATCACCCATCACTTCTGATAATCCTCCATAGAACTTGTTCATCGCTTTAAGATGGTTACTTGTATCTTGTAATTCTAGTTCGTAAATGGCATTTAAAGAAGCCAGGTTTTTCGAGACCAATTGAACTTGAGCATGATACTCCTTAGTTTCGACTGACACAGAAGCAAGATGAGTTGCTGCATCAGCAGCTCCGGAAAAAGCTCCTTTCATCTGGGCTAATACTCCGGCTGCTTCACTCGCTTGCTTAGTGAATTCATTGGTAGCTGAACCAGCATCGGTAGCATTATTGATTCTTCCAACATTTTCGCCCAATTTTTTTAAACCATCCCCTAAGTTTTCAATAAGTGATGATTCCACCTTAGCCTCTTCCAGCATTTTATCTAATTGTTGTGAAATTGTACCTTTAGGACCAGCCTTAGAGCCTTTAAGCCCATGATGCTCAGGAGCAATATCCAAATGTGGGTAAATCTTTTCCCAATAGTAGTCTTTTTCTGGTGGTAATATGCCCATCAATGTAAAAATGAATGCTTCGGTAAACATACCGACCATCAGAGCAAGATTGGCACCTTCCCAGTGAAGAATTTTAAACAAAGCTCCAATCATAACAATTCCAGCACCGACTCCTAAGATTGAATTCTTGAGTCTTTTAAACCATTCGGTTTCGTAAGTTTTAGTCATTTCAATTCAGTTTTTGTTATCAAATCAATGGTTATTGGATTATACTTAATTCTATTACTTCGATCAACTATATTATAACTATATATCTGGCTATTTCTGTTATATGGTTAAAACAAGTCGCTTTTCATTTACAAGTGCTGATTACGATTTAAAAATCACTCATTGACCTGCCTAAGAAAGGGAGTACACAACGAAATCCAATGTAAGCTTTGGCAGTATCCTGATATTCCCAATTACGAGTACCTGTCTGGCAGAAATATGCAACATCCTTCCAACTTCCCCCTCTAATAGACTTACGTTTCATTGTTTCACTGTCTTCGTCTTTTGCGTCATATCTGATGTCTGGATTCATATCATGAATGAATGAATAAGAATTTTCATAAAAAGCAGATGATGTCCACTCAGAAACATTACCGGCCATATTATATAAACCGTAGTCATTGGGCCAATAAGCATCCGCTCTGACGGTATAGAATCCACCATCTTCAGGATAATTACCACGTCCCGGTTTAAAATTCGCCAATATACATCCCTTCGCATTTCTTGTATAGGGACCGCCCCATGGGTAAGGAGACATATCGCGACCACCACGTGACGCATATTCCCATTCAAATTCTGTCGGAAGTCTAAATTCGTCTATGACAGCTTCTCCATGTTCTTTACGGTAATCATTCCAAAAACGACTCCGCCAAACTGCAAATGCTTTTGATTGTTTCCAATCCACACCCACTACAGGATAATCGTCAAAAGCAGGATGTGTAAAGTATTGACGTGTCATCGGCTCGTTATAAGAATAGGCAAAGTCGTGTATCCATACTAAGGTGTCAGGATAAATTGAAACATCTTCGCGATTAATAAAATTTTGACGTGACTGATCTCGGTTTCCTTCAGCTTTACTGGCTGCTTTGCCCCAATCAAACCATTCGTAATGATACGTTAATACCGATTTATCAATTTCCTTTCTTCCCCAAAGTCGGTCATCACCCTGATAATACATGTCTTCCAGCATATCTGCATCTTCCGATTCCGCACTCCAGTCAATCTTTTGACTCCAGTCAATTCTTTCATTTTCTGAATCCTCCATAAAATGTTCAAGATTCGTATGGGCAATAGAATCGCGAACCCAGAATACAAACTGACGATATTCATTGTTTGTGACTTCTGTTTCGTCCATATAGAATCCTTGGATAGAAATGGATTTACTTCTTTGCCATAAAGAATGATTTACATCCTGACCACTTGGACCAATATGCAAATTTCCAGAGGGAATATAAACCATGCCGTAAGGATTTACTCCTTTCCATCCGGGTCTGTCAGGAACGCCAAGCAGCTGGCCTTTATAATACTTATACCCTTTCTTTCCGCAACCACTGAATGCAATCAGTACAATCAAAAAAAGAGTGATTAATGAAGTCCTTTTCATACAGATTAATTTTTATGATTTGCGCAAGAAAGCTGTAAAAATAAATGATTCATATTAATTATCAAAAGGCAATTTTGCGCGAAGATTGCCAAAGATAGAAATAATTTTCGTTCTAGTAAAACAGTATTTTAACGATTTGATAATAACTTTGTTACAAGTACACGGTTAAAATTAATAATACAAAAATCGAGGATTTTCTATTACCTTGCCGCCTCTTGGTTTGTTCATAGGTATTTCATAATGAACTAAAAATTCGTGACTCCCAGAATGTACCCGCTTAAGTGCCGATAATCCAATATCATAGCTATAAGCAATTCCCATATGTGATCCAACTTTCATTCCTATCATGGCCGACAAGGCATCAATTGAATTTTTATTGTATCCCCTAAACGACATTCCTCCCCATATATTGCTTCTAAATTCTGCTATAACATTTACTTCAGCTTGCCATATAAGCAAGTCTGATTTAATTAATATGGATGGTTTTAAAAAAAGATTTTCTCCAATTGGCAATTGATAATTCAAATCAAGAAAATAATGACGATTAAATTGCAAATTGATACTTTGATTCGACCAATCCAGCTTAAGCATAGGTTCCAAAAGATGGCTTACTCCCAATCCGGCAGTAAAAGATTTCGATCTCAATGTTATACCCAAACCGAAATCAGGTTTTAGAGCAGATGTTTGACTAGTTGGGATTATGTTATCGTTATGGATAACGGTTCCGCCAGGTTCATAAACACCTTCGGAAGCTCGAAGCCGACTTCCATCTAGCACATATTGAATGATGCCTGCATTAGCACCAAAACGAAGGCTGACTTCGTTAATCTTAATGGCATAAGTAGCTACAGTATAAAAGGATGATAATATGCCTGCACCTGCCTGATTGCTTTGTAATAATATGCCTGCACCCGCATTGAGTGCATATACTGGCATGTTTGCAGAAAAACTTTCTATCATCGGATTTCCGCTTATACCCAACCATTGGGCCCTAAAATGACCGATAAGGTTTAGTGTCCCATTATTACCGGCCTCGGAAGGATTGTATTGAAGTCTATTGAGATTAAACATGCTCATTTGAGGATCCTGTTGAGCATTAATTTGATCTGCCGAATAAACAAATGACACTAGCAATAAAACAAACTGACGTGACATTCTCCAGGAAAACATAGTTATCGAGTAAGTAAATTAAAACGTGGCATTCAATAATCTATTACGTGTCATCAATAAGTATAAAGGTAATTAATTGCTATTGATGCACTTTAAAACAAAAAAACAACAAAATGACGATAAAGAAATAACAAATGAATTCCGAGGTAAGTTTACTATTTCCTCTTGTTCACTTTACTGAGATATTTGTCCAAAGCCATGCTCATAGAAGGAGCGTTCGGTGACGGTACCCTAATATCAAGTATTAGACCGGCATCCTCAACAGCTTTTGCAGTTGCGGGACCAAAAGCAGCTATTCTGGTATGTGTTTGTTGATAATCAGGAAAATTCTGAAACAATGATTGTACACCAGCTGGACTAAAAAAGACGATTATATCATATTTCAATTCCGATAAATCACTTAAATCGCAAGGAAGTGTTTTATATAGAACTGCTTCTTTAAACTTAAATTTACTTTTTTTAAGAAAATCTGTAATTGTATTCTTATGAATATTCGAGCAAGGTAATAGTATAAGTTCTTCAGGTTTATATTTCAGTAATAGCTTATTGAAAGATTCAACAGATCCTTCGCCAAAAAACACTTTACGTTTTCGGTATTGAGTATACTTTTGTAAATACAATGCAATGGCTTCAGAAGTACAGAAAAATTTAGTGTCTTGTGGCACTTTATACCTCACGTTATCAGCGATTCTGAAATAATGATCTATTGCATTCCGGCTATTAAAAATTATTGCTCCAAACTTTGAAAGGTCAATTCTTAATTTCCTGAAATCTTTCGGACTAACACCATCAACATATATAAAAGAGCGAAAATCCAAACGGATTTTATACTTTTCAGTGATTTTAAAATATGCGGATTTCGGAGATTCAGGTTTAGGTTGAGAGATTAAAATACTTTTTACCTTGATATCTCTGCCAACACCTATATTTTGCATCATGTAAGTCCTGTTTTTCTTTAAATAACTATGGTCGAAATCCAAATAAACCCTTTAATAGCCACAGCCAAGGGTGCAATTTCGAGAGTGCAAATATACAAAAACAGATGCAATGATGAAAGGTTCGATTGCCTTTGCAGGGTAATTGCAGACCTTATAACTCCGGCACTTAATAATGATGCAGATATTATTAATCCCACAATAGCAACAAAGTATCCGATTTCTGTTGATAATACAAGAGCCAAACATGCTATTATGCTGAGAAGAATTCCACTAATTTGCTGAATCAGCCCAATATGAAAATTATAGAGTAGCAACAAATCGCCCGGCCTGAACAAAAAATGCACATATTGAACTGCCAGATTATGCAGCAAATTTATGGCTCCAAAAACAAAGATGATATAAAAAATGAGTTCACCATCGCTAATACTCGTAAAATAAGACTCATGTCTGAAAACTATAAAAGCAAGAATGGTATTGGCCAAAAGAAAATTCAGAATTAAGATTAGTGAGCCAGATTGAAACCCAGTTGAACTTTGCCGGTAAAAAACATTTGCTTTATTAATACTTATAAATGGACCAAGGAGACTGCCAACATAATTTAATAGGAATAATTTTGTTATTGCAGCGACAAACAGCCAACAGAGTACAAGTATTATTTTCCAGTTCTCTGTACCAGATGATTCAATTTGCATCGGTTGACCAATAAAATGCCCAATGGATTCATTTCGATTGAATGTACTGCTTTCTATTCTAGTCTGTTCTGATGCAATACTATCAGAAACCGGCATGGCCTCTTGTGGTAGGTTGGCTAGAAGCAATAGAAAAATCATCAACAAAATATTTTTTTTCATCTTCACTCCTCAAAAATAATTGACATATCCGAAATGAATTTTAGCATTTCGAAATTGAACAGGATGTTGCGCATCAAGGCGCCCCATTGCATAATTAATTTCGAATACACCTGCTTTTGTTTCAAATGCTAAACCTGTTCCGAATCCAACAGGCCACGAGAAATTCATTGCTTCCCCTTTAATTTTTGATTCCATATAAGCACCATTAACGAAAAAATGGAAAAATGCGTTTTTACCCAATAAATATCTCAATTCAAAATTTAACATATGATATTGTGAAGCCAATAAAGATTCTTCATCAAATCCCTTCAGCGTTTTGTTTCCTCCCAATCTGAATAAATCATTTTCAAGCAGTAGTTTATTTCGATTCATCCCGCCCCGAAATTCTGTCAAAGCTATCCAACGGCCGGCTATGCGCTGAAACCAGCTAAGATGATACTGAAGCAACATGGCAGAAGAAGGTTTGCTTATGCTGTCATATAAACTAGTAAAATTAAAACCCGGATCCATCGGATCTTTCAGCTGCTTTATGGCTTGATTTATATCCACTCTTTTATTCCCCACACTGAAACTCATTTCAGTTGCAATACCTTTCGATGGGTTGAATCGATAATCAAGGTTTTCGAAGTGATACATGATGCCGAATAACAATTGTCGCGTATCCAATTGATTGGGTAATTTATGTGTAGAGCGGACAATGGCCGTATCAATCGAGATCAGATTACTGCTGTTTCGGTCTAAATAGACCGTGAATGCATTTCCACCACTAAAAAGGTAGGATGCACCAATACGCTGTTTCACATCAAGATATAAACTGTCCCGTTTGTATAATTCAAAGCCAGATTCAAGTCCGAAAGGGCTACTGAATAAATACGGAAATGATATTGCCAGTATCAGTTCAGGAGAACCCGGTCGCAGCCCCTTCCATTGAGCCGAAAAAAATTTACCAGTGCCGAAAGGGTTCTGCCATTGCAACAATGCATCACCAGTCAAAAGTAATTTACCACCATTACTTTCACTGTTAGGTTGCATTCCTATCAGGAAATTAAACCGAGAACTTTTCTTTTCCTTTAAAAATAAATCGATCCGCGCTTTATCTTTACTAAACTGCACCATGTATGGCTTTTCTTGTTCAAGAAATGCCAGATTACTAAGACGTTTCCCGATGAGCTGAACCAGTTCTTCCTGATACGGATTGTCTCTTTTAATTCCCAAATAACGGTTCAGATATCGTGACTGAATATTGGCATTACCATGAATGGCTATTGTATCAAACAATATCATTTGTTTAGGATCAATCTGCAAAGTTGTTTTTACCAGGGCACCTTCAATTTGAAAACTATCAAGCCACACAAGGGCAAAGGGATAACCCCGATTTTCAAGATCATTCAGCACATTTTCCTGAATCCTGTTGATGCTTAGGGGATTCAATGCATGGCCTTCGTATTTTCGCCATTTAATATCAGGATGGCTTAGCCATGGTTTGGCTGATTGCCCCAAACATAGTTCAGCCCATTCGTAATGCAAACCCCTATTTAGCCAAACCTCCATAGTATCAGATTGCCAGATGATGCGGTCTGCCGAAGCAGCCAAATATCCATCAGCTCTCAAGAATTTTAAATAATTTTCAAGATTTTGAGCAGCCGAACCAGAATCAGAAAAAATTTGTGATAACCTGTTTGTTTTAATATCAGATGAGTCATGAATCACTTGTAATACAGTTGGGGCTTGCCCCATACAGGCAATGGGTATGAACGGAACAAAAAAAAGAATAAGACTGAGTCGCTTCAACATCTGAATTCTATTCAAAATTAAAACAAAAATAATTTGCTTTATTTTATACTCCTAAGCCATGACTCAGGGTCTTTATCTTCATATACCGTTTTGCAGGAAAGCCTGCCACTATTGTAATTTCCATTTTTCAACCTTATTGAAATATCGCGAGCCCTTGTTGATGGCTATGTTGAAAGAACTGGAATCGCAAAAAGACTTTTTATCCTCTCGCCATTTCGACACTATTTACTTTGGTGGAGGCACACCCAGCCTCCTGAATCTTTTTGAGCTTGAAAAACTTTTGAATAAAATTCGTAAGCTTTTCGTGATCGCCCCCAATGCCGAAATTACACTCGAAGCGAATCCCGATGACCTGAGTTTAAGCTACCTGAAAGGCTTGAAGGAAAATGGTATCAACCGGCTCAGTATCGGCATTCAAAGTTTTGATAATGATGTACTTCGATGGATGAACCGAAGCCACAACAGCCAACAGGCTAAGCAGGCGCTTGAATCAGCCGCATTAGCCGGTTTTGATAATCTGAATGCCGATTTGATTTATGGCATTCCCGGCAGCAGAACAGATTATTGGCCGAAGCAATTAAGTACAATGCTAAAATCTCAAGCGGCTCATTTATCAGCTTATGCATTAACGATTGAACCCCGAACGGTTTTAGGACAAAGAGTAAAAAAGAAGATCCAAAAGGAAGTTAGTGATGAACAAATAGCTGCTGATTATGATACCCTTTGTCAATGGACTGCTCAGGAAAATTACATACATTACGAAATCTCAAATTTTGCCCGACCTGGCCGGAAAGCACTCCACAATAGCAGTTACTGGCAAGGAAAACCCTATCTGGGCATAGGCCCCGGAGCGCATTGCTTCAACTCAGGTACGCGTCAATGGAATATTGCAAATAACAAGCAATATATTAATAAGGTGTCTGCTGGAGATGTTTGGTTTGAAGGCGAAACTTTGAGCAAAACTCAGCAATTGAACGAATATCTGATGACAAGACTTCGAACGGCATCCGGTATCAATCCCGATTTCATTGCAAAGCATTGGAGCCCTGATGAAAAAGAAAGAATTCTATCTATTATGATTCCTTGGAAAGAAAAAAAGTGGCTGATAAAAAATGAAACAAACTGGCGCCTAAGTGAACAAGCATGGCTAATTTCTGACAGCTTGATTTCTGACTTATTTGCCGAAGAATCAATAAATAATAAACATGAGAAGGATCATCAATAATATCAAAAATCATTCGAATTGGCTGTCCTATTATCTCTTCAAATATTTCAGGCGGAAAAAAGATGGTTTTGTATTCCGCTGTTATGGAGATTTAAAAATTGCTGTGCCACAAAGGATGTTACAAACTTATAAAGAGTGCTTTTTTGATGAGACTTATTTTAAAGGACTTCCAAAACACATCAAGATTCGCAATTTCCGCACGGTTGTAGATATTGGGGCCAATGTAGGTTATTTTTCACTGTCGGTTTTGGCAAAAAATCCAATAGCAAAAGTATTTGCCTACGAACCTATTCCGGTAAATTTCCGCTTACTAAAACAATATAAAGACGAAAATCCAATATTTAGATTACATATTTTTAACCAGGCAGTGAGCCGGCAGCAAGAAACATTATTACTTCATTTCGATTCTAGCGATTCTTTTACAACATCTGCCAGCATATTTAAAGATGATCACCAACCCGATCAGATTAAAGTAAAGGCCACTACACTTGAAGCTATAATCGCTGAACATCAAATCAAGCAAATTGATTTTCTGAAACTGGATTGTGAAGG
The DNA here is from genome assembly GCA_964413685.1 of uncultured Chitinophagales bacterium. Classification (GTDB taxonomy): domain Bacteria; phylum Bacteroidota; class Bacteroidia; order Chitinophagales; family S012-47; genus JAJRWN01. The sequence goes on along the minus strand of CAYPSW010000003.1, from coordinate 15,235 downwards.
TGCCGAATACGGTATTCTCTATAACACACCTACAACACTCTTAAGCCGCATATCAGCTTTGTCCATCGAAACTCATCCGGGGAAATCTGCAGAAGAACAACAGGATACCCTGATAGAATTTTTAACAATACATGGTTTTCAAATACGCACCATGAAGCATCAAATTTGGGGATGGAGGCTGCAAGCAGCCAATCATTCCGCTAAGCACAGAACAATATAATTGTGCTATTTCATCATAGATGTATCATATAGGATCAAAGCCTTCAATCTTATCCATTAAAAAAGCCGGAGATTAACCCCGGCTGTTTTCATTTTATGCTATAGGTGTTTTCTATTTCAAATATTTGGTCAAAAAGCCAATCATGGTTTTATAGAAGTCAATCCGGTTTTCTTCATTGTGGAATCCGTGTCCTTCATCATACTTCACCATATAGGGTACATCAATATTTCGTTCACGCAAGGCTTTCACTACCTGATCCGATTCGTTGATATTCACCCGAGGATCATTGGCTCCCTGAGCAATAAACAAAGGTGTTTTAATTTGGTCGATATGCATAGCAGGTGAAGCCGTAGCCATCAACAGGCTATCGCTTTCAATATTTGGATTACCTACCATTTCATACATCATATCAAGGAAAGGTTTCCAGTAGGGCGGAATAGTGCTCATAAAAGTGAAGAGGTTCGATACTCCCACATAATCCACAGCACAGGCATATAGGTTCGGAGTATATGTGACTCCTGCCAGTGTGGCATAACCACCATAGCTTCCACCATGAATACCAATGTGTTTCGGATCTGCAATACCCTGATCAATCAACCACTTCACACCATCGGTAATATCATCTTGCATAGTTTTGCCCCATTGTTTGAAACTGGCTTCCCAAAATGCCCGCCCATAACCTGTAGAGCCTCTGAAATTCATTTGGAAAACAGCTATGCCTCGACTTGCCATCAATTGCACCGGACCCTGATAGCCCCATGAATCCCGATACCAAGGGCCACCGTGAGGGTAAATTACAACCGGTAGATTTTTCCCATCCGAGTTTTTCGGTATGGTTAGGTACCCATGAATGGTCATGCCATCGCGCGATGTGTATTTCACTGGTGTCATTGGCGACATATCGTTTTCATCGATCCAATCACTGACATCCGTAATTTTTCTCAACTCTTCTGTATTTACGTCATAAAAATAATATGCACCTAAAGAGCGGTCGCTATAAGTCCTGACCAAGAGTTTGTCTTCGGCTTTATTGGCACTGGTAACGGCTATTTCATAGCCAGGGAGAGCTTGTTGCAGATGCTCATAAATATTTTTACTCAAGTCATCAAGAAAAATTCTTTCTCTTTTCTCCAAGGTATAAGATGCAGCTGTCAGCACTTTCCTTTTTCTCGAGTAGCTTAATCCAGTTATGTCAACATCAGGATTTGAAGCAATCACATCTCCTGTTTCTTTTCCTGTTTTTAAGTCAAACAAAATAGCTGCCGTTTTGTCTCTGCCTAAATTCGAAAGGGCATACACATTTTTATTATCAAAACTGAAAAATACAGGATCCAGCGTTTCCCTAAAATCCGTTGTCAAAATATCATTAAAATCATCAGCTTCTGTTTCGCGATAGCGTAAAGTGCTATTCACACCATCAGTAGTGACAGTAATCCTCAACTTGCCTTCATGGTCAGTAAGATAACCCGTCACATTACCTGGATTCTCATAAAGCATGGTCATTTCACCGGTTTCAATATTAAGCCGATAGGGGTCGAAAATCATTTTGTTTCTTTTGTTCATGCCGATAATCAGTTCATCCGGCATATCCTCCAATTGATCAATAATCTGCAAAGTGATGCTGTCAAATGGAGTCAGGTCAGACAGATTTTCTCCATCAGCATCTACGGCAAATAAGTGGTAGTTTTCGTCACCCCCGAAATCTTTTATGTACAGCAGGCGATTGTTATTGGCCCAGAAATAACCGGCAATATCGCGATCGGTCTCATGCGTAATTTGTTTGGCATCGTCAGAGCCGACACCCTCTACAAACAGGTTCATGCGGCTATCTACCGGAGCTAGAAAAGAGATTGAATTTCCATCAGGCGAAATTTGATAACTTGATTTTTCAGGATTGCGGAAAAAATCTTCAACGCTATACTTATTATCATCCTTATCATTCGATTTTAATTCGTCAAGAACCTCCTGGCTCGATACTAATGAAGGGTCTCCCTTTACCACTACTTCTGTGCTATCTGCATCGTTTGATCCTCCATTTTTTGTGCCTTTATCGTTGCACGAAACGAAGGCTAAGCTACTTGCAATTGTGAGCATAAAATACGTTCTGAAAGTTTTCATAATTTATCTTTGAATATGGTTTACTCTGCGAAGGTCGCTAATCAACACTAAAATAAGTGTCTGCTTATGGTTAATCTTTGTTAATCAAAATCAGCCCCTTAACACATTCGATTCCTTTCCATACCAATTGATGGCTAACCACAGAGCAAGACCGGCCAATACCAAAAGGCTTAGCATCGTTTCGGCAAATAACAACGGGTCAATATTTTCAGAAATTATTTGCTTTGTGGCCAAGGTTACATTCAAAATAGGTATAAGTGCTGTGGTATAATTAAAATGAATGCCGGGCAACATTCCAATCATGGCGGGCAGAAATACAACAATCATAGTTGGTGAAATCATACTTTGTGCCTCTTTATAGGATTTAGCATAAATGGAAATGGAAAACAAAGATGCTCCAAAGAAGATAGCTAAAGGAATGAGCAATAATAATATCAATGCAATGGACTGGGGCTGTAATATAGACTGTATAACCGCCAGAATGTCACTTGGAATGACATCTACTGTTTGCATGGCAATCAAGATGCCGACAATTGATATGGATGCCGAACCGATGCCACCAAACAGGATAACGCCAAGTTTGCCCATTAAAATTTGGAGTCGCGAGGCTGGAGTTGTTAAAATAGTTTCAATAGTACCCCGCTCTTTTTCACCTGCTCCCAGATCAATAGCAGGATACATGCTTCCCAACAAGCAAAAAATGATGAAGAAATATGGAATCAATCCACCAATTACCTCACCCATTTTTTCTTTTTGTGTAGCTACATCATGATCTTCAACATGAACTACTTCAACAAATTCAGGGTCGAGTCCGGAGATAGAATAACGTTGAGATAGGATAGACTTTTTGTACATCCCGATCAGCGTCATCAGACGTTGTTTTGTAATTCCCTGATCATTTGTTGATTGAAAGTACATGGCCAATTGCCCTGCTTTCAATGAATCAATGCGTTGATCAAAACCGGATTTTACAACAATGGCTGCGTCTATTTTATTCTCCCTGATCATTTTATTTATTGCCTGACTGAAAGCTATCGTATCACCGGTGAGATGTATTGAGTCAAGTTGGTTGTACTCCTCAAACTCATTAACCAAAATCAAATCGGCACTTTGATACAAATCAAGCAATTCGCTAGCTTCACCCTCATCAAAGACTGCCAATTCTAAGGTTTTGTTCATCGACTCCTTAGTTTGCGATTTGATAATACTCGTGACGATAGTAATCATCACCGGATAAATCAGTAAGGGTACAATGATCATAGCCATAATCGTCCGCTTATCGCGCAACGTATCCTTCAACTCCTTCAGAAAGATAATTTTTATCTTTTTCATGCTTCAACAGATTTAATGATACGGATAAACTCTCCAACCAGAGAATTGCCTTGCATCTGTTCTTTAAAGGCTTCAAAAGTCGATTGCAAATAGATGCGCCCTTTATCTATAATAGCAATATCATCGCTTAATAACTCCACTTCGCCCATAATGTGGGTGGAGTAGATTACAGTCTTACCGGCTGCCCGGCAATCTTTGACCAAATCGATTATATTAACTGCTGTAATGACATCAAGACCGGCAGTAGGTTCGTCAAAAACGATAATTTCCGGATCATGAATCATGGTGCGAGCTATAGATACTTTTTGTTTCATTCCGGTTGATAGTTTACCAATCCTCTGTTTGGCAAAATCATGAATATCAAGCAGGTCAAACAATTCTTTTCGCTTACGTTTCATCTTTTCCTGATCAACATCGTTCAGACGAGCGAAATATTCAACAATTTCATTTGGAGTAAGCCGGTCGTATAAGCCCGTTGAGCCGGTCAGGAAACCTAATTTCCTTTTTACTTCCACAGGATTTTTCTCCACGTCAAATCCATCCACTTTTACCGTTCCGCTGCTTGGTTTCAAAATAGTTGCAATAATTCGCAGGGTAGTCGTTTTGCCTGCACCATTTGGGCCAATTAGTGAAAAAACCCTGCCCGGTTTGCAGGTAAAGGATATATCGTTGACCGCTAGCACGTCCCTATTATTGGTAGCCCGCTCTTTTCTTTTAGTGCGGTTAAGCTTGAATGATTTACTGAGTCTTTGTACTTCTATCATTGGTGCGAGAATAAAATGGAAAGTTAAATTCATACTGAATACTACACAACTTTATTAGTGAACTTTAACCATTTCTGCCATTTCTAAAATCATTACGTTCATCAAACATTCGACCTTTCCAGTTAAGTTATTGCTCTGATTATAGTTAATCTTAGTTAAGGACTTTTCGAAGAGGCATTTAAACAAGTATTTTTGGACTTAATGAAAAAAGACACTATTGCCGGTATAGTTGCTCTGATGGCTATTACACTCTTCGGATTGGTAGTGCTTCAGTTCTACTGGGTAAAAAATGACATTCGCTTTAAAGAACAGGAATTCAGTAAGAATGTTAATGAAGCCATGCACGAAACAGTTCGTGAAAATCAGCGCATGATTACTACCGATTTTATGAAATCGATGATCCGGGTAATTGATTTGAGTGGCAGGCAAGCTTTGGTAATTCATCATGACACTATTAAGCTTCCTCTTTCAGAAGGCACAAATAATAATCTCGATCTGATCATTAAGGGTCAGGATATAGACTTTTTCAGAAATTTTAACCAGTGGAAGCCCGGTAAGCAGTTTGATTTAAACGACCCCTTTCAGGCCTACCAATATTTTTCTCAGGATGATGGTCAATGGGAATTTATGGGTAAAATCTTACAAAGCATTGCAGGAGAAATTGCTGACATGACTCTTTCAATGGACAACCAGATTAATCTTACATCCATTGATCAGATTTTTAATAAAAACCTGCAACGTCATGGTATCGACCTTGCTTATGAAATTGCCGTTGTCTCACCCGAAAAAGCAAGGATGTTTTGCACTTCAAAATTTCCTGATAAAAGCAAAATTCTTGGTTCAAAATATCGCATGAACTTATATCCATCTCGATTCATTGCATCTCCCACCTTTTTGCAAGTATATTTTCCCAAAAAAATAGGCTATTTAATGAGTAGCTTATGGTTGCGAGTAATAACTGCTTTCGTCTTTATTGCAATAATCATTTTCTCTTTCGGATTTACCATCTGGACTATCCTGAGGCAAAAAAAGATTTCTTTAATGAAAAATGATTTTATCAATAATATGACGCATGAATTCAAAACTCCTATTACTACCATTTCTTTAGTGGGTCAAGCGATTGGCGACCCGGACATTGTTAAGGAGGAAAGTCGTTTAAATCGTTTCGGGAAAATAATACTGGATGAGAGCAAAAAATTGGGTAGTCAGGTTGAAAAAATCCTTCAGATGGCCATACTCGACAAGACAGATCCGAAATTAAAAAGCGAGTCAGTGGATATGAATGAAGTGGTTGAGCAACTGATTGAAAATTATCAATTGCGATTTCCTGATAATCCTGAAGTCTTCTCCATCGATTTAGCTGCTGATAACGCCATGGTAAAAGGTGACTCTATTCACCTTTCTAATGTGATTGATAATCTGATTGACAATGCATTGAAATATTCTATAGTCAAGCCCAGAATAAAAATATCTACCTTCAACACAGGAAATAAAATTGCTGTTAAAATAGAAGACAACGGCATTGGAATGAACAAAGACGATTTGAAAAAAATATTTGAACGTTTTTATCGTGTGCACACAGGAAATGTACACGATGTGAAGGGCTTTGGTTTAGGACTCGCTTATGTGAAATCGATGCTCAATGCTCATAGCGGTGAGATTAAAGTACAAAGCGAAAAAGGTAAAGGCAGCTCGTTTGAAGTACTACTGCCGTTTATTAAATAATAAAATTTTGAAATTATGGGAACTTTGAAAGCCAAAATATTACTTGCTGAAGACGAGCCAAACTTGAGCAGTCTTTTGCAAGAGTATCTCCAACTGAAAGGCTATTCCGTTGAACTTGCCAACGATGGTGTGGAAGGCATTGAAATATTCAAAAAAAATGAGTTTGATCTTTGTCTGCTCGATGTGATGATGCCACGAAAAGATGGTTTTACTCTCGCTAAAGAAATTAGGGAAATAGATAAAGAAGTTTCGATTATTTTCCTTACTGCCAAGTCGCTGAAAGATGATAAAATTGAAGGGTTCAAACTAGGTGCCGATGATTATATCACCAAACCTTTCTCAATGGAAGAGCTTTCAGCTAGAATTCAGGCTGTATTGCGTAGAACACATGGACAAAACGAAACGGACGAAGAATTCTATACCTTTGGTCAATTCGATTTCGATTTTAATAATCAAGTGCTTACCCGCGGAAAACTAAAAGACAAACTGACCACCAAAGAATCTCAATTATTACGTTTACTCTGCAAAAATCAAAATAAAGTACTTGAACGTGATGTCGCACTCAATCGGATTTGGGGGAACGATAGTTATTTTACTGCCCGAAGCATGGATGTTTTCATAACTAAATTGAGAAAATATCTGAAACCCGACCCCAGCATTCAAATCATTAACATTCATGGTACGGGTTACAAACTAGTAGTGCAATCCTGATCTAATCAGTAAGGTTTTTGTATTTTTCCTGTAATAAATCAAACAGGAACATGCAAATCAATCTCAATCATAACAAGCATTCTTACCACTTCGATCTGGACAAAGCTATTGATATTTCTATACCGCCTCAGAGCAATGTAAAAGCATTTCATGCGCCTGATTTCGAAGCAGAACCTGTTAGATCAGGAAATTTTACTGGATTAGTGAGCGAAGGAAGTGCTGTCAATTTTCTGAATCTTCGAATCAATCCACATGGAAATGGCACCCACACTGAATGCGTTGGGCACATCACCTCTAAGATCATTTCAATTAATGATTGCTTGAAAAAATTTCATTTCCCGAGTTTGCTTATCAGCATTGATCCTGAATCATGGAATCAGGATGATCTGGTTATTTCTACTGATAAACTTCAAAACTTCGAAAAGGAATTTGATTTGTATCAGCCAAAAGCATGTATCATTCGAACCTTGCCAAATACTGTTTCGAAAAGAAATCGTGACTATTCAGATAGCAATCCACCTTATTTTTTAGCTGAATCAATTCATTGGTTAAATAATCATGGAGTTGAACACTTGTTAACAGACTTACCTTCCGTTGATCGCGAAGATGACGAAGGAAAACTATTGGCACATAAAGAATTCTGGAATTTCCCTGAAAACCCCCAATTGCACAAAACCATCACAGAGATGGTCTATGTTCCAAATGCTGTATCGGACGGATTTTATCTGCTTACCCTGCAAATTATTAGTTTAGACACAGATGCATCGCCCTCAAAACCTGTATTATTCAGTCCTGTTTGATAAAGGCATAATGCACCTGACAGCTGGGAAGTTTTTTCCTGATATCTTCTAATTGTTCGAGTGTGATGGGGGAAGTAATTGCCATATCAAGCCATTGCAAATTTGGCAGCCCGGTCAATTTCATAATTTCATTCGGCATATATAAATCCCGATTGGCACTGACATCAAGATGCTCTAATAGAGTCAGATTTCCAATTCCGATAGGAATTTCTTGTAAATTATTTGCTTTCAGATTCAACTCTTTTAAATGTATTAAACTGCCTATCGAAGCAGGCAGGGCATTTAAACCAAGTCCACGAAGGCTCAATTTTTCAAGACTGTTCAGCTTTCCGAAATGATCAGGAAGCGTACTTACTATTTGATCATTCAGGCTCAACGCTTTAAGATTATGTAAGTTAACAAGGGAGGCAGGCAAATTAGTGATTTTGTATTTTGATTCCAGAAAGAAATCAGCATTAAGGCGTAAAATCTCCAATTGTTGCAATTCATCAATCCAAACAGGAATATTGGAAACCAAATTTATACTTAAATCAAGTTCAGTCAATTGCTTCAGATACCTGATTGCTTCCGGAAATTCCCATAAGCGATTCCAACTGAGGTTGAGCTTTTCTAATGAAATGAGCCCTGACCAATCATTAGATATTTTTTCGAGCTGATTACCACTCAGATTCAGAATCCTGAGATGATGGAGTTGATTTATGCTTTTAGGAAGTCGTTCAATCTGGTTCGTTCGTCTTGAGTAATCAATATTGCCTACATATAATTCTTCCAGATTTTCTAAATCACCAATCTCGTTTGGTAATGAACTAAGTCGATTGCTGCCCAGTTTAAGAATTTTTAAAGAATGAAGGTTTCGTATATCAGAAGGCAATTCGGAGATATAACAATCAGCTAGATTTAATGATTGAAATTCGGGAAGATTGGCTAATAAATAGAATAATTTTTGAAGGTCAATCGGAATAACATTTACAGCATCTTCCAAAGTATTTGCATTTTCAATTCCTCCGGGTATTAAGCCATTAGATTGTCTGTTCATTTTTAAATTCAGAGAGCGCAATGCCTTAAGATTGGCCATCGATGAGGGGAAACTGATTAATGCATTTCCTTCTAAATTGAGATTTTTTAAACTGACCATTTTGCCTAAATCATCGTCCAGACTGAATAACTTACAATAAGAAAGATCAAGCGATTCGAGGCCGGGCATCTTGCTGATTTGTTTATAAATGCTCTCCTCATCAAAATAATAATTGTGCTTTAAACTCAAAATCTTCAATTGCTCAAGTTTATGGAAAGTGCGGGGTAATTTCAGTAATTTATTATCCCTCAAATCAAGTTCTTCAAGCGAATCGAGTTTGCTTATATTATTGGGGATTTCCCAATGTTCACCCCAAGCTAATTTAAGGACTTTCAGGTGTTTCAAGTTGGCAAGTTTTTCAAAAGCGTTTTCAAGATTCAGATTCTTGCAATAGCTTAGATCAAGAAATTCGAGATTGACCAATAAATTTATTTCATCAGGCAAAACAGTAAAAGTCTTCCTCCTTTGGCTGAGTCCTTTTACGTCTTCAGGGTGTAATACTGCCAATGCCAAATTACTGTAAAGGTTATAGGCCTCTTCCTCATCAGCAACTGGTTTATATTCTTGTGCCATCAAGTTCTCCATACCGATCATTGTAATCATGAAAAACAAACTGAAAAACATGCTATTGAAGAACTTCATGGTTATTATTTTTCTGGTCTCATTTGAGGAAAGAAGATCACATCCTGAATACTCCGGCTCGCTGTTAACAACATAGTTAGCCTATCAATACCAATCCCAATACCTGAAGTCGGAGGCATGCCGTATTCAAGTGCCCGTAAAAAATCTTCATCCAATATCATGGCCTCGTCATCTCCACGCTTGCCAAGTTCCAATTGGTTTTCAAATCGCTCGCGCTGATCTATTGGATCATTCAATTCTGAAAAGGAATTGCATAATTCTTTCCCATTGCAGATTACTTCAAATCGCTCAACAAGTCCAGCTTTATCACGATGTTTTTTTGCCAGTGGTGACATTTCTATAGGATAATCAGTAATAAATGTTGGTTGTTTCAACTTTGGTTCGCAAGTTTCACCAAAAATCTCATCAATGATTTTGCCTTTCCCTATCTTAGGGTCAAGTTCAATCTTCAGTTCAGAACCTAATTTGCGAAGGGCCGATTCATCCATTCCTGAAATGTCTTTCCCCGTAAAATGTTCAATGGCTTCGAACATGGTCATTCTTTTCCAGGGCCGTTTGAAGGAAATTTTCTCAGCATCCATTTCAATTTCTGTTCCTCCGTACAGACTCATCACAATATGTTCAACCATTTCTTCCAGCAATTCCATCATCCATAAATAATCCTTGAAGGCTACATACAATTCCATTTGGGTAAACTCCGGATTATGAAATCGGTCCATCCCCTCATTTCTGAAATCCTTAGCAAACTCGAAAACGCCATCAAAACCACCAACAATTAAGCGTTTAAGATAAAGTTCATTGGCTATTCGTAAGTAATATGTTTGATTAAGTGTATTGTGATGTGTTTTGAAAGGGCGGGCAGCAGCCCCACCATAAATTGGCTGCAAAACCGGGGTTTCAACTTCAAGGTATCCTTTATTTATCAAAAAATTCCTCATCGATTGAACGATAACGGCTCTTTGCTGAAAGACTTGTCTCACAGTAGGATTGACAATCAAATCAAGATAGCGTTGCCGGTATCTTTGCTCAGGATCTGAAAATGCATCAAACAATTGTCCGTCTTTCTCTTTCACCACCGGCAGTGGTCTGATGGATTTGCTCAGTAGCTTCAAACTATTGACATGAACTGTAATTTCATTCGTTTTGGTTAGAAAAACATAGCCTTCGATACCTACAATATCACCGAGATCCAACAGCTTTTTGAACACTTCATTATAAAGGGTCTTGTCTTCATCAGGGCATATTTCATCCCGATTAACATACATTTGAATCCGACCGCTTGCATCTTGCAATTCGGCAAAAGAAGCTTTTCCCATTACACGCTTGCTCATCAGTCTCCCTGCCAAACGAACTTTACTGAATCGCTCATCATCTTCTTTAAATGTGGCTTTGATTTCAGCTGCATTCATATTGATATAAAATGCTTCGGCCGGATAGGGTTTAAATCCAAGATCAATGATTTTCTGAAGATTTTCTCTTCTGACTATTTGTTGTTCGTTCAATGATAATGTTTCGTTGCTCATACTTTAGTAATCCTTAAATATTAGTATCTGTAAGTAATATTTCCCATGCCCTATTCAGTTCACCTTTATTCAGCATTTCCTTGGCTAACTGGTGAATCCACTTAGTTTTGTTCTGCAAACTAGTATCAGTATTGCTCATGATTTTCAATACTTGTTCATTTGGTTTCAACAATTGTGGGATACGCTCTATAGAGGCCAAATCAGCCAAATCGTTGCCAGTCAGCACAGGACTCATTCTTATCGATTCAGGCAATTTGTCGAAACCAATGCCTATGCTGCCCACCGGCTGCACAATTCTGAAAATAGAATCACCGGAAGTTTCTGTATAAAATGCACGACCGAGTCTGCCAACTAATCGAATTCTTTCCGGATCAATTTGACCCTTATTATTAAATATTTTTTCATCAACATGAATTGTAAGAATGTCGCAAATAATGAGATTGCCGGCACCAGGTCCGGCACCAAGATGATAAATCAACCGGACTTTACACTCAAAATGAACCGGAGATTCCTCAACTCTGAATGGCTTCACAAAGACTGATTCAACGGCTGTAAATCCAGCCTTTTCAAATTCACTGATATCACTTGGGTAATTAATGCTTGCCAAGGTAGCTTGTCTCACGATATCCTCCGTCACTACATGTACAACTACTTCACTATTCTGACCTACATTATGCAAAGTATCCTTTGTGGTATTGTCATTTCCTCTTCGATTTGAAGAGAAAATTAGCACCGGAGGATTTGAGCTGAATACATTGAAAAAACTATACGGTGCTAGATTGGTAATACCATTTTCATTAATCGTACTTACTAGTGCAATAGGACGGGGAGCCACCGTACCAACCAAAATTTGCTGCAAATCTGCCAGTGATATATTTCCGGGTTCAATACTTCTCATTTGTCATATTATTGAAGGGAGCACCATTGCTCTGACTTCCCCGAAACCTACACGAATACCTTCTTTTTCGGCATAGCCTTTAATAATAACTCGATCGCCATCTTCCAAAAACGTTCGTTTACTTCCGTCCGGCAATTTAATTTCATTTTTCCCTCCCCAGGTAATCTCCAAAAGTGATCCGTAACTACCAGGCTCAGGCCCGCTAATGGTCCCGGATGCATACAAATCACCAACCTCAATATTACATCCATTCACTGTGTGATGAGCCAATTGCTGGGCCATTGTCCAATACATATATTTATAATTCGTTGAAGTGATTTTATGCGCTTTGAAATTATCGTTCTCTATAAAAGCCTTCAAATGAATATCATAACTATGTCTATTCTTCTCTTCCAAATACGATAAAGTGGCTGGCTCTTGTTCTGGCAGAGGCACTTTAAAGGGCTCTAATGCAGCTAGCGTAACAATCCAGGGAGAAACACTTGAAGCGAAATTTTTCCCTAAAAAAGGCCCGAGAGGAACGTATTCCCATTTCTGAATATCACGTGCCGACCAATCATTAAAAATCATCAATCCAAAAATATTGTCCTTCGCATTCTCGATTGAAATTGAATCTCCAAGATTGGAATTTGAATTTACCACAAATGCCATTTCAATTTCAATATCCAATTTCCTGCTCGGGCCAAAAATGGGAGGGCCATCAGCCGGCTTTATTTGCCCTTTTGGTCGATGAAAATCTACCCCTCCAACAACAATAGAAGATGCCCTTCCATGATAGCCTACCGGAATATACTTCCAATTAGGAAGCAAAGCATTGTCAGGGTCACGAAACATCTTACCAACATTTTCAGCATGATATTTACTTGAATAGAAATCCGTATAATTAGGGACTTTTACAGGCATCAATAATTGAACCTTCTCCCTGGGAATAAATATCCGATAATGGATATCTGATCTGTTCTTTAAAATGGGATTGGCATCATCCAGCAATTCAATCAATCTGCTTCTTACGTGATTAGTTTTAGCATTACCAAGTGCAATGAAATTATTTAAATAGCTTTGCTTAAAAATGTCTGCAGGTAAGTCCAGATTATCAAAATAACCAAGTACTTGCAATTCATGTAAATCAATTATAAATTTTCCGATAGCTGAAGCGCATCTTGGCTTTCCAGCATTCATGCTGTAAACACCAAAGGGTATATTATAAATCGAAAAGTCGCTATTTGAATCAACGTGTATCCAGGAATTCATCAACATAAACTTAAGGACTAGCCAACAAATGAATTGACAAAATTACGCAAATTCGAGGACGAGAAATCAACTTAGAACACATTAACTCCCCCACGAATCACGATCAAGACTTCTGTATTGTATCGCCTCGGCAAGATGCTCTACCTTAATCTCTTCAGAAACTGCCAAATCTGCAATTGTTCTCGACACCTTTAAAATTCTATCATAAGCTCTTGCTGAAAGTCCAAGTTTATCCATGGCTTTGCTAAGCAATGATTTACAAGGTATGCTTAATTCGCAGAAAGTATAAAGCATTTTAGAATTCATTTGCGCATTGCTGTGAACGTCTTTAAATTGCTTAAATCTTTCTACTTGAATCATTCTGGCAGCTATAACACGCGCTCGTATTACTTTTGACTTTTCTCCGTTTCCTTTCGATGATAAATTTTTAATTGGAACTGGAGTCACTTCTACGTGAAGATCGATGCGATCAAGCAAAGGTCCCGATATTTTATTCAAATACTTTTGAACAACACCGGGCGAACAAACACATTCTTTTTCCGGATGATTATAAAAACCACAAGGACATGGATTCATAGCAGAAACTAACATAAAACTAGAGGGGAATTCAATAGTGAACATTGCCCTAGATATGGTAATGTTCCGCGATTCCATAGGTTGACGAAGCACCTCCAAAACCGTTCTTTTGAATTCCGGTAATTCATCTAAAAATAACACTCCATTATGAGCAAGAGATATTTCTCCGGGTTTAGGAATTGTTCCTCCACCAACTAATGCCACGTCACTAATCGTATGGTGAGGTGCTCTGAATGGTCTTTGATAAATTAACGAAGAATTGCTTGGCAACATGCCTGCAACTGAATGAATCTTGGTCGTTTCCAAAGCCTCATTTAATGAAAGCGGGGGAAGTATTCCTGGTAAACGTTTAGCCAGCATCGTTTTGCCAGAACCCGGAGGGCCAATTAGTATAGCATTGTGCCCACCAGATGCTGCGATTTCCAAGGCCCGCTTTATATTTTCCTGTCCTTTTACATCTGCAAAATCAAGATCACTATTTAATTGGTTTTCATAAAATTCATCTCTAGTATTAACGATGGTAGGTTCTAATGCTAAATCCCCATTAAAAAATTCAGCCACATCTTTGATACTGTTGACACCAAAAACTTTAATACTATTAACAATACCGGCCTCACGGGCATTCACAGCAGGAAGAATCAATCCTTCAAAACCTTCAGATCTTGCTTGTATTGCAATAGGTAACGCTCCTTTAATTGGTTGTATTCCACCATCAAGGGATAACTCTCCCATAATCACATACTTCTCTAATAAGTCTGATTTTATTTGTTTCGAAGCAGCGAGAATCCCAAGTGCCATCGCTAAATCTAATGCAGAACCCTCTTTCCTCATATCTGCCGGAGCAAGGTTAATAACAATTTTCTGACGTGGCATATAAAAATCATTGTTTTTCAGAGCAGTTTCTATTCGTTGCCATGCTTCACGAACAGCATTATCCGGAAGGCCAACCATATAATATTTAGTTCCCCCTCCAATATTAACCTCAACAGTGATTGTTGAAGCATCTACTCCATAAACAGAACTACCAAAAGATTTAGCGAACATTTTAATTTTATTATTAGGAAATAAAATTAATTAAAAATTTGCAGGGTAAGACAAAAAAAAGAGGCTGCCAAAATTGGCAGCCTCTTTTAAAATATATTGGCAACGACTTACTCTCCCAGATGTTACTCTAGTACCATCAGCGCTGAGGGGCTTAACTTCTTTGTTCGGAATGGGAAAAGGTGATCCCCCTCGCAATAGTCACCAAATAGAAAATTATGACATAGAGAAAGAAATCAAAATCGATAAAAAAAATGAAAGCTTACGGGTAATTAGTACTGCTCAGCTTTGACATTACTGCCTTTACACTTGCAGCCTATCAACGTCATCATCTTTGACGACCCTTAAAAGAAATCTCATCTTGAGGTAGGCTTCGTGCTTAGATGCTTTCAGCGCTTATCCCTTCCGAACATAGCTACCCTGCGATGCAGCTGGCGCCACAACAGGTACACTAGAGGTTCGTTCAACCCGGTCCTCTCGTACTAGGGTCAACTCCTCTCAAATTTCTAACGCCCACAACAGATAGGGACCGAACTGTCTCGCGACGTTCTGAACCCAG
>CAYPSW010000002.1:241696-290164 GCA_964413685.1 uncultured Chitinophagales bacterium | reverse complement strand
CTGGCCAACATAAAAACAGACACGGTTTGTTTGGGAGAGCCGCTGCAGTTGCAGGATCTGAGCATCGCCCCCGGGGGCGATACGCTTGTGTATTGGTTCTGGCAAACGGGAGACGGAGATACGAGCAGCCAGCAAAACCCGCTGCATTTGTATGCAGACAGCGGCCGCTACCTGGTAAAACTGGAAGTGTTTACCGACAAAGGCTGTTCCGCCATGGACAGTGAATGGGTTTATATCGCCCCGCATCCGGTATCGGCATTCGGCCAGCCTATGGCTTGTACAGGCACTGCGGTTTCTTTTTCAGACAGCAGTAGCATCGCCTCGGGGAATATCCTTGCCTGGCAATGGCTTTTCGGAGACGGTGACACCGCCTTCATGCAGAACCCCGCCCATATTTACGATTCGGCAGGAAGTTATATGGTGCAACTGGTCACCACGAGCAGCTTCGGCTGCACGGATACCGCTACGCAAATGCTCTTTGTAATTCAATCGCCTACAGCCGCTTTTTCTTATGACCCCAGTTGTGCCGGCACGGCTTTCCACTTTCAGGATCATAGCTCAGATAGTCTTTCGGCACCCATCAATCAATGGCAATGGGATTTCGGAGATGGCAAAACCTCAAACCAGCAAAACCCGCAACATATCTTTTTGACAGACGGTCTGGTGAATACCAAACTCACGGTAACAACCACGGCAGCTTGTTCGGCAGAATATGTGCTTCCGGTGATGGTAACAGCCCAACCACAGGCAGGTTTCATCAGCGACAGTATTTGTGAGAACAGTTTCTATACCTTTATCGATACCAGCCATGCTTTCCAGGGTGCCATCACACAATGGGACTGGAATTTCTTCAATGGGAAGACTTCCACCGTTCAAAGCCCCACGATAATCTACCACGATACGGGGGTCTATTCGGTGAAACTGAAAGTCACCACCGCCATCGGATGCACGGATTCGGTGTTCAGGAATATCTATGTATATCCGCAACCCAAAGCAGCCTTTTCTTTTAATCCTGAATATGGCATCGCCCCGATCGATATCCAGTTTGTAAATCAATCAGTGAACAGCTCGGCCTGGACCTGGCGTGTGGACGGACAGGTCGTGAGCACCGGCCAGTCGCCTGACTATCATTTTGCAACAGACAAACTGTATACGGTGCAGTTGGTGGCATACAATGATTTCGGCTGCAGCGATACCATAGAGAAAACAATCAATATCGTGTTGCCGGTGAATGACCTGGGGGTCGATCAGTTGCTGGTGGATCAGCAGCTGGACCCTGACGGGAATATCAGCATGGACCTGTCGGTGAAACTGGTCAACCTCGGCACGCGCATCATCCATACGGCAGATCTGTTTGCTGAACTGGGTGGTTTTGCCAAGGTGATTGAAAAACTGGAGCAGGATATTCCGGCTGGCGGCATCATGGATTATCACTTTATTTCCGCCTTTTACCTGACGACCCAGGACGGGCAGACCTATATCTGCGTAGAGGCTAAAAATCCAAACGGAGACCCGGATGATCATCCGGAGAATAATAAACTGTGTGAACCTTTGGCCACGGTGATCCAGGTCATCAGTCCCTATCCCAATCCGGCTGATCAGAACCTGGCGGTGAATATTGTATTACCGGGACCGGGTGATCTGAGTGTACGGGTGTATAATGCACTGGGACAGGAAGCAGCCGCAATGTATGAAGGGCAGGGCCAGAAGGGTTTGATGAGCTGGAATCTGGATACCGGGAATTTCCAGGAGGGTTTGTATTACCTGCGGATTATTTACAAAGACAAGCAGATTGCGCATAGTTTTATGGTGAAACACTAATTGAGTATTGGGTAGATAGTATTGAGCATTCTTTTTCACAAGGGGTTTCTTCAAAGCCACTCCAATCAGTTCCCCTCTTGAGAGGGGTTAGGGGTGTGTTTTTTGAGCTATGCAGGATACGAGCCTTGCCCCGAAGTATCTCCAGGGGTGCAGTAGGGTATAATTAGGATTATGTACTCAACAAGGAGATTCTTCGAAGCCGTACACGTATCCACGCGCTTTTCTCAGAATGACGAGTAAGTAAGTGAGATTGTAATTCATGAGGGGAAGATCCTTCGAATCTACCTCACTCCACCCGTAAGGTCATCACATAATCACGGACAAGTAACAACTCAGCCTCGCTGAGGCGGCTATGAAAAGCCTTCATCGTCTTACGACCCTCCCGAATAACGGCTAAAGTTTCTTCATCAGAAAGAGTAGATAAAGTTAAATCTGAGGCACCCTCCAGACCGGCATCGCCAGCATTGCCATGACAAAGCGAGCAATAATTATGGTAAATAGCCTGCCCCTGTTCGAGCGGACCGGCATCTTCATTCAATGTAATGGGCGGCTTGCCTCCATACACATCGTCCTTATTGAAACGCAGAGAATGGGTTTCTGACATGCCAAAGACATACACATAGATCAGCAAGACCAGCAGACCCATAATTTTCTTCCCGTTTTTGAAAGCCAGGATACCAATAGGAATACTGACGAGTACGAGGAAGAGCTTACACCAGAACCAATACCCGGAGCGGATGAAACCCGAGTGCAGGGAAAGGTAAAGACCGGTAAGCACAAAGAGTGAACTGAAAACCATCTCAACGATGCGGGTTTTTTTCGAGAACTTGCTGAGCGCCTCCTTTTTGCCGCTAAGCAATAAAAAGGTTTTGATAATATAAATCAGCAGGAAAATGCTGACGGCCAAAACATGGCTATGTTTGATTCCGGTGAACATATACTTAAAATTATATCAGGGTTAGCCTTGCTGCCCTGCGTAGTTTACAAAAACAGCCTGAAACAGATCAGGCATTTCTTTGTCTGATTAAATTCAGGGCACTGCCTGCTTCGAACCATTCAATCTGATTAGCACTATAGGAGTGATTGGCAATAATTTCATCGCGGCTTCCGTCAGCATGCTCTGCCACGAGGGTAAGGGTGTTACCCGGGGCAAAGTGTTCCATTCCGGTGACCGAAAATGTATCGTCTTCGCGGATTATATCATAATCAGCCGGATGGGCAAAAGTCAGTGCCAGAACTCCTTGTTTCTTCAAATTCGTTTCATGAATCCGGGCGAAGCTGCGCACAATCACTACCCGTGAGCCCAGATGTCGGGGCTCCATAGCAGCATGTTCGCGCGAGGAACCCTCACCATAATTCTCATCGCCCACAATGATATTTCCTATACCGGCAGCCAGATAAGCCCGTCCGGTATCCGGTACTGTTCCATAGCTACCCGTCAATTGATTTTTCACTGTATTGGTTTTGTCATTAAAGGCATTGACAGCTCCAATCAACAAGTTGTTCGAGATGTTATCAAGATGCCCTCTGAAGCGCAACCAGGGTCCGGCCATTGAAATATGATCTGTGGTACATTTGCCTTTAGCTTTAATCAGTAGTTTCAAACCGCTGATATCTTTACCATCCCAGGCCTTGAAAGGGCTAAGCAATTGCAGCCGTTCTGAATTTGGATTCACGCTGATGTTAATATCAGAACCGTCAGCCGGAGGCGCAATAAATCCGGGGTCATCCACATCGAAACCTTTGATAGGCAATTCCCAGCCGGAGGGTTCATCGAGTTTCACTTTTTCACCGGCCTCATTTATCAAGGTATCGCTGATGGGGTTAAAGGTAAGATCACCGGCAATGGCGAGTGCTGTCACCATTTCGGGCGAACCCACGAAAGCTAAGGTATTCGGATTACCGTCAGCGCGTTTGGCGAAGTTGCGGTTGAAGCTGTGAACGATGGTATTTTTCTCTTCTTTCTCGGCTCCCTGTCGTGCCCATTGTCCGATACAGGGCCCACAGGCATTGGCAAACACACTGGCTCCGATGCTGTTGAAGGTATCGATAAATCCATCGCGTTCAATCGTGAAGCGTACTTGCTCGGAGCCGGGGGTAACGGTAAATTTAGATTTTGTTTTCAAGCCTTTTTTATTCACCTGAGCAGCTATGGAGGCTGCCCGTGAAATATCCTCATAAGATGAATTGGTGCAAGAGCCAATCAGTCCCACATCCACTTTTGTCGGCCAGCCGTTTTTAGCAGCCACTTCCTTCATTTTCGAAACCGGGGTTGCAAGGTCAGGAGTGAAGGGACCATTCAAATGAGGTTCCAAGGTATTGAGGTCAATTTCTATGACCTGGTCGAAATATTTTTCAGGGTTTGCATAGACTTCGGCATCACCGGTCAGGTGTTCTTTCACGGTATTGGCCAAATCGGCCACATCGGCCCGCCTGGTAGCCCGCAGGTAGCGTTCCATACTGTCGTCATAGCCAAAGGTTGAATTGGTGGCTCCGATTTCAGCGCCCATATTGCAAATAGTGCCTTTACCGGTACAGCTCAGGCTTCGGGCTCCATCGCCAAAATATTCCACGATAGCCCCGGTTCCGCCTTTGGCTGTCAGGATACCGGCTACTTTCAGGATGATATCTTTCGGGGCGGTCCATCCATTGAGTTTACCGCTCAGTTTTATTCCGATAAGGCTGGGCATTTTCAATTCCCAGGGCATGCCTGCCATCACATCCACAGCATCGGCACCGCCTACACCAATAGCGACCATACCCAGTCCACCGGCATTCACCGTATGCGAATCGGTGCCAATCATCATACCGCCAGGGAAAGCGTAGTTTTCGAGCACTACCTGATGAATGATACCGGCACCGGGTTTCCAGAAACCGATGCCATATTTACGGGCTACAGATTCAAGGAATTGATAGACTTCATTATTTTGATTGACGGCTTCCTGCAAATCTTTCGAAGCCCCTATGCGGGCACGGATCAGATGATCGGCATGAATGGTAGAGGGAACGGCAGCTTTTTTCTTACCGGCCATCATAAACTGCAGCATGGCCATCTGGGCTGTAGCATCCTGCATAGCTACGCGATCGGGATGAAAATCTACATAGGATTTAGCCCGTTCGTATTCCTGTACCTGCTTGTCAAAAAGGTGGGTGTACAGAATTTTTTCTGCCAGGGTCAGCGGATGATCTAATACGGCACGGACAGCTTCCATTTTACCAGGAAGATTTTGATAAAAGTTGCGAATCATTTTAATATCAAAAGCCATAAGATTGAAATTATAATTAACGTTAAAAATACCCTGCGAAAATAAGCAAATGAAGTGGATTTATGTACCTTTAAGCACTTTGACAGCACTATAATTCAGATGAATTTATTCGAGCATATCAACCAATCATTCAGGAGCATCAAATCGAACCTGCTGCGCACCACGTTGACTATTCTGATTATTGCCTTCGGCATTATGGCTTTGGTGGGCATTCTGACTGCCATGGAAAGTATCCGCTCGACTATCAACAATGATTTTGCCCGCATGGGCGCCAATTCTTTTACGATGACGGCTATACGCGAACGACATGGACGACATCGGGGCGAGCAAATGAAAAGCTGGCCCAGGATGACTTATAAAGAAGCACTGGCTTTTAAGGATCGCTATCATTTTCCTGCCACCGTATCCGTTTCTACACGGGTATCATCGATGGCAGTGATTCACAAGGGACAAAAAGAAACCAATCCCAATGTGCAGGTGTATGGGGTTGATGAACACTACCTGGAGGTATCGGGCTTTGAAGTGGCAGAGGGACGAAATTTCTCTCCTACGGAAATTCTTTTGGGCAGCAATGCCATTCTGCTCGGACAGGATGTAGCGGAGAGCGTATTGGGGAAAGGCAAATCAAGAGTAGGTCAATCTGTTTTGGTGGGTACCAATAAATATCACGTCATCGGAATCCTTAAAGCGCGCGGTTCAAGCATGATGACTGGCGACAATCTGATTATGGTTCCGTTAAAAAATGCCCGTTCCCGTGCTCCAAGTCCTACAGCCCGGTATTTTATTACCGTTAATGTAGTATCGCCCGACCGGATGGATGCTGCTATTTCCGAGGCAACCGGTCTTTTCCGGAATGTGAGAAGGGTGCCTCTTGGCAAGGAGGATAATTTTGTAATTAAGAAAAGTGACAGTGTAGCCTCTATGCTGATTGATAATCTGGCTTTCATTGCCATAGCTGCTACCATCATCGGTCTGATAACCTTGCTTGGTGCTGCCATTGCCCTCATGAATATATTATTAGTACAGGTGTCGGAGCGCACCCGCGAGATCGGTGTGAGCAAAGCTATTGGTGCCCGGGCGATCAATATCAGAACCATGTTTTTGGTGGAGTCAGTGGTAATATCTCTGATGGGTGGATTGTTGGGTATTGTGCTCGGAATATTAATGGGCAATCTGGTATCCTTGCTGATGCACAGCCAGTTTATTATCCCCTGGGTATGGATGATCATGGGGGTCACTATTTGTCTTGTGGTAGGTATTTCGTCAGGAGCTTACCCCGCATTTAAAGCTTCGAAACTCGACCCAATCGTTGCACTGCATTACGAATAAAAAAAGCCGCATGGATGCTTCCACGCGGCTTTGCTGCAACGTGTTTATTTTTTATTCATCTGCTACGACTTCAAACTCTATTTCGCTTACAACATCCCGATGTAATTCAATGCTTGCCTTGAAGGTTCCCAAAGCTTTAATGTCGTTTAAAATTTTAATTCTTTTCCGGTCAATTTCTGCACCGGTAACTACTTTGATAGCTTCTGCCAATTGAATGGTGGTAACACTACCAAAAATCTTTCCGCTGGTGCCGGTTTTTGCGCCAATCTTAATACCGGCTGCTTCAATTTTCTTAGCCACTGCTGTCAAATCACTAATCATCTGATCGTATTTGGCTTTTTGTTGCTTCTTCTTTTCTTCCATCGATTTTTTGTTGGAAGGATTGGCAACAATAGCCATTTTGTTCGGGAAAAGAAAATTACGGGCATAGCCGTTTTTAACATTTACAATGTCATCTTTATAACCCAGGTTTACGATATCCTGTAGTAATATTATTTCCATGCCGGTTTATTTTAAAAGATCAGTTACATAAGGCAGCAAGGCTAACTGACGGGCCTTTTTAATGGCGGTAGATACTTTGCGTTGAAATTTCAGCGAATTGCCTGTATATCTGCGGGGTTTAATTTTACCCTGTTCGTTCAAAAAGCGAGTCAGAAAGTCAGGGTCCTTATAGTCGATATATTTGATTCCTGCTTTTTTGAAACGGCAATATTTCTTGGTCATATTGCCAATGCTGATAGAAGTCAGGTATTTGATTTCGTTATTTGCCATAATGTTACGCTTCTTCTTCTTTTACTTTAGTGTTTGATTTATCTTTCGTTTTTCCTTTAGCTTCTTCTGCCAAACGGGCCCGTCTGCCCACATTATAGACAATTGCATCTTTATCGAGTTTGGTAATCAATTCCCTTATAATTTTTTCATCCCGTCCCATCAGCGTTTCCATCCGACCGATGAGGGTACTTTCCATCTTAAATTCAAGCAGCAAATAGATACCGGTGGTTTTTTTCTGGATAGGATAGGCCATCTGTCGCAATCCCCATCTTTCTTCATTCACAATCTCCCCCTTTTTATTGCGGATATAATCCGTATAAATTTTGATTTCTTTATTCAGTTCTTCTTCTGAAAGAATCGGGGTGAAGATGACAACTAATTCGTATTGATTCAGCATATTGAATGTTATCGTGTTGCTTTAAAAATTTGGATTGCAAAGATAGGCATTCTCTTTTGAAATAAAATAAAAATGACAGGAATTTATTTCTGCTGCATGAAGAGCCTGCAAATGTTGGCTTTTCTGAGCCTGTATCAGTCAATAAAAAAGCACTATTGATGGTCATATCAGTAAGTCCTATCCGAAAAGCAAAAAACGCGTCATGGCATGAAACAGCCTGCCCTGTTTTTTAGGGGAAGCAATCTTATACCATTGGTAAACAGTATATTGAGATTGATTCACTTCGTTTGCAATGAGGGTAAACTAGTTTTCAGAGCGGACTCATCGGTCATATTATTTCCCCAAATCCAGCCCGACCATATTTTCGGGAATCACCCACTGATCGAATTCCTGCTCGCTGAGGAAACCCAGTGCCATGGCAGACTCTTTCAGGCTAGTACCATCGGCCCAGGCTTTTTTGGCAATTTTGGCTGCTTTCTCGTATCCGATATGCGTATTGAGTGCAGTAACGAGCATCAGCGAATTATAAAGATTGCGTTTAATCACATCGCGGTTAGGCTCAATTCCAGCTGCACAGTTATCGGTAAAGGAGCGACAAGCATCACCCAGCAAACGGGCAGAATGGAGGAAATTATAAATCATCACCGGTTTAAAAACATTCAGCTCAAAATGGCCGGTCATACCCCCCACATTGATGCTTACATCATTCCCGATAACCTGAGCGCAAACCATGGTCAATGCTTCGGCCTGGGTAGGATTTACTTTTCCGGGCATGATGGAAGAACCGGGTTCGTTCGTAGGGATCAGAATTTCGCCAATTCCGCTGCGGGGACCGGAAGCCAGCATCCTGACATCATTAGCAATTTTCATCAGACTGACTGCCAGCGTTTTTAACGCACCATGTGCTTCGACAATGGCATCGTGGGCAGCGAGGGCTTCAAATTTATTGTCAGCCGTACGAAACGGTAACCCACTGAGTTTCGCAATATGGGCAGCCACTTTTTTGGCATAGCCTTCCGGGGTATTGATGCCCGTGCCAACGGCCGTGCCGCCAAGAGCCAGTTCAGCCAAATGATCGAGTGAATAATGGACCGCTTTCAATCCGTGATCCAGTTGCGAGGCATAGCCCGAGAACTCCTGTCCGAGCGTCAAAGGGGTAGCATCCATAAAGTGAGTACGCCCGATTTTCACCACATCCATAAATGCCTCCGATTTGGTTTTCAGGGTATCGCGCAGCAGGCTGACATTAGGAATCAGATGCTCAAACAATGCCTGATAAGCCGCAATATGCATGGCTGTGGGGAAGGTGTCATTTGATGATTGCGATTTGTTGACATCATCGTTCGGGTGCAGTATTTTTTTTGTATCGGTTAGTTTACCACCTTGCAGCACATGTCCCCGGTTGGCGACTACTTCATTCACATTCATATTTGATTGTGTGCCTGATCCGGTTTGCCAGACCACCAGCGGAAACTGATCATCTAATTTTCCTGCAAGAATTTCATCACATACGCGTCCAATGAGTTCAGCTTTTTCTGTACTCATAACCCCGCAATCTGCATTCGTCAGGGCGGCTGCTTTTTTCAAAATAGCAAAGGCTCTGATGATTTCTATTGGCATGGTATACTGGCTGATTTTAAAATTCTGAAACGAGCGTTGCGTTTGTGCACCCCAGTATTTATCGGCTGCTACTTGTATTTCACCGATGGTATCATGTTCAATTCTGTATTCCATGGTCGATATTTTATGATGACTGTAATAATTATCCCGTATTTTTACTGGGGTTCAAATTTAGCTAAGCTCTATTGATTATTTTGTGACATTAATCAATACTCGTAATATTATAGCACATGCATCGCTTTTGCGTCCTTTTATTGGTTTCCTTTTCATTGCCAATCAGCGGGCAGCCACTATTCGAACAGGTTTTTGATGCCGGAGGGATAGAGCAGGGAAAAGCCGGATTGCAGGATGCAGCCGGAGACTACTGGCTCAGCGGCAGCACGGATCATAGTTTTGGGAACAAGCTGGATCTGATTTTATATAAGCTGGACAGCATGGGGCAAGTCATCCTTTCGAAGCAATACGGAGGCATTGATCATGATGCAGGCTACGGCTTGGCCACCGACTCTGGCGGGGCAGTACTCGTTTGCGGTTACACGTATTCCCAGGGCAATGGTAACCGGGATATCTGGCTTTTGAAATGCAATACGCAGGGCGATACCCTCTGGCAAAGCGTATGGGGAGGTCCGAATGCAGAAACTGCCTATCGGGTATTTTCCTTAGCGGGATCTCAATATCTGGCAGCCGGAGAAACCCGATCGTTTGGCCATGGAAATTATGACCTCTTGCTTGTAGCTACGGATAGCAGCGGACAGGTATTATGGTCTAAAACCTATGGAGGCAATCAGTCCGAATTATTTGCTGATGCCATTCAAACTGCAGATGGAGGGCTACTGCTCGGTGGCCGGAGCACAGGTTTTACTAATGGAGGCAACGACTGGTATATCGTGAAAACCGATGCCACAGGCGATACGCTCTGGACTCGTCATTTCGGTACGAGCGGAAATGATTATCTGGATGGTCTGGCGACAGATGCTGCGGGTTATTATTATTTACTCGGAACCGAAGATGTTTTACCCGACAGTGCGCAATTGACGCTAAAAAAGCTGGATATCAGCGGACAGCTAATCTGGAGCAAACACTTGCCAGCCGGTCTGGGTGCACGGGGTCGCGATATGTGCATTGGCTCTGAGGGGCATGTGTGGATTACAGGCTATAAAGCAGATTCGCTGCAAGCCACGCAGATGATGTTGCTTGAAGCAGATACTGGTGGGCAACTTTTGCAAATCAAACTATTTGGCAACACAGGCGATGAAAGCGGGCAAAATATTTTCGCTGTAGGAAATGGCCATTATCTGCTCACCGGCACCAGCAGTGGTTTCGGAAAACCAAATAATGATATGTATGCAGTATGTAGCGATTCACTGGGGTCGATACCCTGCCCTGTTGCCCCGACTATGGACGCACAAGATACACTTCTATGCCAGGGTTCTTTTCTGATGGTTAAAAACACCAGTGTCAGTTCAAAAGCATATAGCTGGTTAATCAATGATACGCTGGCCGGGCACAATGCAGATTTCATAACTATCTTCGATTCATCCGGTTTATACCGCTTGTCGATGGTCATTTGTACTGACACCCTGAGTGCATGGATTCAGGTTCCTGAACGGCCTGATGTTGATTTTAACTGGATACTGAACGGAGACAGTATTCTTTTTCATGCGCAGGCCATTGGAGGCATCAAATCGCTGATCTGGGATTTCGGGGACAGCAGCACAGGATTTGGGGCTAATCCGCAACATATTTTCGTCCCCGGTCAATATTATGTACGCCTCGATGTGATAGATACATCAGGGTGCAGCGGTCAAGGCGGACATTTGCTGACGGTTTATCCTACTGGTATTTCTTCTCAGGAAAAAGAAACGATTTTGTATTACCCTATTCCGGCTCATGCGGGGAGTATGGTACATCTTTCCGGAGGGCAGGACTTGGATAATCTGAGCTTATTTGACCTAAGCGGGCAGTTGCTGATGCACATTAAAATTCAAAATCAAGGATTTGAATTACCTACTTCACTGCGTGCGGGAACTTATGTGCTACAGGGGCAGACTGCCGGAAAACAAAGGGGATGTCTTGTACCTGTTCTGCACTAATTATTCACCTGTGAATTTGGCTGGCTTTTTTGCCAGGAAGGCGGCAGTACCTTCTTTAAAATCGCGAGTTTCGAAGCTGACGCCAAACTGCCGGCATTCTTCATCAAAACCATCTTGAGCATCCTCATAAAACGCATTCACACAGCCAATCACCCGTGCAATGGCGAGGGGTCCCTTGCTCATAATTTTCAGTAATACAGCTCTGCATGCTGCCATCAGTTCTTCCGGTTCAAGCACCCGGTTCACAAGGCCTAAACGAAGTGCTTCATCCGCCTTAATGATATCGGCAGTCATCAGCAGTTCCATGGCTTTTCCTTTACCGATAAGTTGTGGCAATCGTTGCGTAGCACCATAGCCCGGAATGAGGCCAAGGTTTACCTCCGGTTGACCGAAACGGGCAGTGGAAGAGGCGATTCTCAGGTGACAAGCCATGGCCAGCTCGTTTCCTCCACCCAAAGAAAACCCATTGATGGCAGCAATCACCGGTTTGGGCGATTGTTCAATCGTATTGAAAACCCGATGCCCGTCACGGCTCATGGCTTCCCCTTCTTCCCCGTCAAAATTGGCAAACTCTGCAATATCGGCTCCGGCTGCAAAAGCTTTATTCCCACTGCCGGTAATAATCACGCCTTTGATATTTTTATCCGGATATACCTGATCATCAAAAACTTTTTTCAGCTCGCTAAGCAAAGGAATGTTCAGTGCATTGAGTGCTTGCGGTCTGTTCAGCGTAATGGTCAGTATGCCATCCTTTTCATCCAGTAGTAGATATTTCATTTTGTCAAGTTTTAATAGTCTCCTTTCATATTGATTTCCCAATAGCAATTTTGGTTTGAATGACAACGAATATACCAATCAGAGAAAAGACAGATAATTTCTTCATGAGCAAATCCCTTGATGAATAATGATTACATAGTTGAAATTAATACTTCCTATGCTCTTTCGCCCAATTACTGATATAAGTCGCAATATCGTGGGTATCGGTGCCGGGTGCGAACAGCATACCGACCCCCATTTCTTGTAAGTCCGCCATTTCATCGGGAGGGATAATGCCTCCACCGGTCAGCAGCACATCATCGAGACCATTCTCTTTCATCAGTTTGAGGATGCGGGGAAAAACGGTCATGTGAGCGCCAGATAAAATACTTACTCCGATGGCATCTACATCTTCCTGCAAAGCGGCCATCACCACATGTTCAGGTGTTTGTCGTAAGCCGGTATAAATTACTTCCATACCGGCATCGCGCAGGCTGGAGGCAATGACTTTGGCCCCGCGGTCGTGGCCATCAAGGCCTACCTTAGCTATCAATACCCGGATCGGACGATTCATCAAGGTCTTGCTTTTCTTTATTTTCCTTCCGGGACTCAGCAGAATTATTAATATCCCCGCGGTCTCTGAGTTTTTTATCATCGACATTCCGGTTCAGAAATTCAATAATTTTCTTCATATCGAAATTGCTTTCTATTTGCCCAAATTTGTTGATAGTCACGTCCAGGCCATCAACTTCTTCGTTAACAACCGGTTTTCCTTTTAATGGTTTCTTTTTTGGCATAACTCAGTTTTTGTGCAATAAAATATAATTCCGGTTTTTCAGTTGCTCTTTATAATACGTGATCAACGCATCTTCATTCATCATTACATTAGAAGAGCTGTTATTGGTTTCGAAATACTGTTCAACAACCTGCACAGTAGTAGAATCGTTCAGGTTATATCCAATGGGGGTAATACGAACCGAACCATGATATTTGTCGATAAGTGCCGTTTCCCATCCATCGAGGGTCTTATTGCTGATAAAATAGTATTTCTTGTATTTCGAGAACACTACTGTGTCGCACAAGGTATATGATTCGGGATTCTTTTTCAATATTTTCCAACCGTCATTACGTATTTCATACTTATTGTTCGTTTCCATCAAACCTGTAACGGTATCCATTTCATAGAGCAAAAAGAAATTGTCAGTTTCATTAACGCTTTTACTGCTGAAATTCCCTTGAAATTTACCCGGAATTTCGTTTAAGGCTTCACCGGGGTAGCGATTAAAATATATGCTGACACATCCGCCCCATAGCATTCCTGTCAGCATCAATAAGCTGAGTATTTTAAGTTTCATTTTTTAATTTATTACGTTTGATAAATGTATCCATTCGCTGCAGAGTTTCTTCTTTTCCCAGCAGGGCAGCTACTTCGAAAATTGGTGGCCCTGCCGGTGTTCCGCATAGCATAACCCGGAAAAGTGGCAAGATAGCTCCGAACTTCAATTCTTTTTGATTAATCATGGATTTAACGAGCATTTCGATATTCGCTGCATCCCAATGCAATGAGGACTTAAAAGTAGCCAATAATTCAAAAAAGAAATTTTGGCTTGCCTCATTCCATTTCTTATTAATTGTCTTCTCATCATAGCTTGAGGGTAGCTGAAAGAAATAGCTTCCTTCGAGTAAAAAATCATTTAAAAAATGCACTCTTTCCTTTAGCAATCTGCACACTTCTATAATATAGTCTGTTGATCGCTCAAATCCGGCTTCTTTCAGCATCGGCAACAAATTATCAGCCAGTTTGGCATCGGGTAAGGATTTGATGTATTGCTGGTTATACCATTTGGCCTTTTCAAAATCGAAACGGGCTCCCGATTTATTAATTTTTCCGATTTCAAAAGCATCAATGAGGGCTTCCTTAGAAAAAATTTCTTGTTCGGTGCCCGGATTCCATCCTAAAAATGCCAGCATGTTGATAAAAGGTTCAGGGAAAAAGCCCCGCTCGCGAAAGCCAGATGCGCTGTCGCCATTTTGTATGTTTTTCCAGTCGAGGGGAAAAACCGGAAAGCCTAAGCGGTCACCATCGCGTTTGCTGAGTTTGCCTTTGCCATCAGGACGTAGAATGAGCGGTAAATGGGCAAATTGAGGCATGCTGCTTTCCCAGCCGAGATAGCGATAAAGCAAGACATGCAGCGGGGTGGAAGGGAGCCATTCTTCACCCCGTATTACGTGACTGATTTGCATCAGATAATCGTCCACCACATTGGCCAAATGATAGGTAGGCATACCATCGGATTTGAATAGGACTTTATCATCGAGTTGTTCGCTTTGAAAAAGCACCCATCCCCGAATCAGGTCTTCAAATTTAACTTCTTCCTTTCTTGGCATTTTGATGCGAATTACATATTGATCGCCCCGATCAAGTCTTGCCTGGGTTTCTTCCCTCGGCAAGGAGTCAGAATTTTTCATGTATTGCCTTGAGATGGCATTGTATTGAGGGGAAGGAATACCTTGATTACGCATCCGTTCGCGCATTTCATTCAACTCTTCGGGGGTATCGAAAGCATAATAAGCATGCCCCGAATCAATCAATTTCATGGCATATTGGCGATAGATAGATTTTCTTTCTGATTGCCGGTAGGGTCCGAATTCACCACCGATACCAAGCCCTTCTGTATGCATCAGACCGGCCCAATCCAAAGAACGGATAATATACTCTTCGGCACCGGGTACATAACGATTTTGGTCGGTATCTTCTATCCGAAGAATAAAGGTTCCGCCCATTTTAGCTGCAAACAAATAATTGTATAAAGCAGTCCTGACTCCACCTATATGCAGTGGTCCTGTCGGACTGGGTGCGAAACGAACACGTATCTTTGAAGGCATTATGATAACTTTAAAAAAGTTTTGCAAAATTAAACATTAATCACAGGGAGTGAAATTCTATACAATTCCAAAATGGACGAGGTGCTTACAAAAGGGGATTCGCTTTCAGGGTTCTGATAATGAGTTTGCTGTTTATTTCACCTTCGATGACGGACCTGATCCTGAATCTTTACCACAGATACTGGATATTCTGAATGATTATGAAGCTAAAGCCACTTTTTTCTGTTTAGGTGAAAAGTTGGAAAAGCATCCTGATTTATGGCAAAAGATGCAAGTCGGAGGGCATCAAATTGCCAATCATGGCTATAAACATCTGGATGCATTCAGGCATCGGGCCGGCCATTGGCTAAACAATGCACTACAAGGCCGGGACATCAGTTCATCTGATTTATTCAGACCTCCTTACGGACATATGAGGTTAAGACAAAAAAGGAAGCTACTTCAACAGGGATTTAAAATCATTTTTTGGGATTTGATGCTGTACGATTATCATGCAGGTATGACGGCTGAAAATATGTGGCAAATATTTCGGGGCCGTGTCAGTCCGGGATCCATTATTGTCCTCCATGATAAAGGAAGGACGATTGAGAAATTGAAAGTATTTTTGCCCCGAGCTTTGGAGCATATAAAACGAAAAGGTTGGGAGGCTCGTATTTTGACGGCTGAATTGCCGGTATAACTGCATCATGATAGATACGCATACACATCTTTATTTAGAAGCCTTCGATACTGACCGGCAGGAAGCCGTTGAGCGGGCTATCAAGGCGGGGGTTCAACTCATGCTGTTACCTAATATTGATAGTAGCACGACAGCATCTATGATGAAAATGGCCGCCCGATACCCTGATCATTGCAAAGCTATGATGGGACTTTATCCCGGCTCGGTAAAAGAAAATTTTGAGCAGGAATTACGGCATGTTGAAGAAATGCTCCAAAAGCACAGTAATTCATTTTGCGCTATCGGAGAAATCGGTCTTGATTATTATTGGGATACTACATTTAAAGAACAACAAAAGGAAGCGCTTACAATTCAGCTTGAATGGGCTTTGCAATACCATCTACCGGTGGTTTTGCATACGAGAGATTCTTTTGACGATTTAATGGATATCGTGGAATCTTACCTTGACCGGGGTCTGAGTGGTGTTTTCCATTGTTTCAGCGGTCATCTTGAACAGGCACAAAAAATCATTGGATATAAAAATTTCCTGATGGGCATAGGCGGGGTATTGACTTTCAAAAATTCCGGACTGGACAATATAATGGCTCATGTTGGTTTGGAACATCTGGTTTTGGAAACCGATTCACCCTATCTGACTCCTGCACCCTACCGGGGGAAAAGGAATGAAAGCAGCTACTTGCCACTGATTGCCCAGAAACTTGCCGATGTGAAATCTTGCACGAAAAATGAGCTCATTCAACAGACGACAAAAAATGCATTAAAAATGTTTCGTAAAATTTCATGACATAATTATGAAACAGCTGAAATGCGAAAGCCTTGATTTATTTGTTATTAATAGTAATTTTTAAGACTTTTGTGCCTTGCCTGCTTTTTATGCGGACATGACAGGATTCGGGAGAGGTGACCGAGTGGTTTAAGGTGCACGCCTGGAAAGCGTGTGTACTTCAAAAGGGTACCGCGGGTTCGAATCCCGCCCTCTCCGCAAATGATTAACTTAGCAGGCTTCAGCTTGAAAAGAATGAAAATCAACTATTACGTTTAAAAATATAATGCCGGCAAATGTTGCCGGATTACATTATTACAAAACTCTTTTTTAATTTTCGGCAAAATTTAAAGCAACAAAAACATCGAACATGAAAAAACTGGTGATTCTTTTTACACTAATCGGTATGCTTGTTTTTAGCAACAATTTAGTTCTTGCACAGGGCGATTCGATTGAAAACAGCGATTCTGCAAACATTGAAAACAGCAACGCAACTGCGGATGAACCTGTAGCAGCTCCCATTGAAGACAACACAGCAAACACTGAAGAAAACAGTACTTCAGAAGACAACCTGACGAATATTCTGAAACAGAAATTTATTGAAGGCGGTCCTTTATTTATGACCCCGATCCTCATATGTTTGATTATTGGTCTGGCGCTTTGTATTGAAAGGATTATCACGCTGAATCTGGCCACCGCCAATACGAATAAGATGTTCGATCAGCTTGAAGATGCTTTGAAAAATAAGGACATCAATAATGCAAAAGAAATATGCCGCTCAACGCGCGGACCCGTTGCCAGCATTATTTATCAGGGCCTCGACCGGGCAGAGGAAGGCGTAGAAATTGTCGAAAAATCGATTGTTTCTTACGGCTCTGTTCAGATGGGCCTATTGGAAAGAGGATTGGTATGGATATCCTTGTTTATCGCCATTGCTCCTATGCTTGGATTTATGGGTACTGTGATCGGTATGATCGATGCCTTTGATAAAATTCAGATTGCCGGTGATATCAACCCTTCACTGGTAGCCGGTGGTATAAAAATCGCCTTGTTGACAACGGTTTTCGGTTTGATTGTAGCCGTTATCCTCCAGGTTTTCTATAATTATATTATATCGAAAATTGACTCATTGAGTAATAATATGGAAGATGCTTCGATTACGATTGTTGACATGCTAATGAAATACAATGTACTTAAAGGTTAAACCGTTCAAATAAAGCGTATGGAAAAAATTCAAAAATATCTTAGAAATGGTATTTTCCTGTTGGCCGGTATCTTCACGGTTTTAAGCGTTTTCAAACCCACTACCATTGGCTTGGGTGCTGGAAAAGTAATGCTTGTGATTGCCATAGCAGCAGCACTTATATTTCCAATTATTTTCTTGATTCAACAGCCGAAGCAAGGATTAAAAGCTTTGTTGGGCTTTGGCATTATGGCCCTTATATTCGTACTTGGTTATGTATTAGCTTCAGGCGAAGAAGTATGGGGAGTGGTTGAAGGAAACAGGGAAATGATAGCGAGTGCAAATGCCTCGAGATTGGTTGAGGCCGGACTCAACAGTTTTATTATCATGTTTGCCGCAACGGTTCTTATTTTCATTTGGGGTGAAGTAAGAACCTTGTTCAAATAAATCAACGCATTATTCATGGCAAAATCAAAAAACAGGCCTAGTACCGAAATCAATGCCAGCTCGATGGCTGACATTGCATTCCTGTTGCTCATTTTCTTCCTGGTAACCACCCGGATGGCTGTGGACAAAGGGATATCGGTCGTATTGCCACCCTGGAGCAATGAACCACCACCCGAAACTGACTTGCAGGACAGAAATGCATTTATCGTTGTGGTAAATTCTCATGATGATCTCCTGGTTGAAAATGAAAGGGCTGATATCAAAGAACTGAAGAATAAAGCCAAGCGATTTATCAATAACAATGGTGCTGACCCAACTCTTTCAGATAATCCCAGGATAGCTGTAATTTCTTTTCGCGGTGACCGGGGTACTTCTTATGAACGCTACATTGGCGTATATAATGAATTGTTAGCTGCCTATAACGAACTCCGCGATGAATATTCGACCAGTACTTATGGTAGCGTCTATCATGATTTGGATAGCAGTAACCGGATGATTGTAAAGAAAATGTATCCTTTACGGATTTCTGAAGCTGAACCCTTAGACTACGGAGAAAAATAATTATGGGAAAGTTTAAATCAAAAAGAGCTAAGGCCTCAACAGCAATTTCAACGGCTTCACTGCCTGACATTATTTTTATTCTGTTGTTTTTCTTTATGGTGTCAACGGTGATGCGTGAAGTGAGTTTAAAGGTTGAAAATAAGCTACCCAAAGCAACTGAACTCACTAAACTGGCCAAACGCAGCCTAGTCAGTTATATTTATGTAGGTGCTCCGGTTAATAAGAAAATGTGGGGTACTTCTCCAAAGCTTCAGTTAAATGATGCCTTTGCCGAAATAGGAGATATAGGTTTGTTTATTGAGCACGAAAGAGCCAATATGCCGGAAAGTAAACGTAGATTTCTGAATGTCTCCATGAAGGTAGATAAAGAAACTAAGATTGGTATTCTGACCGATGTGAAGCAGGAATTACGCAAAGCCAATGCCCTGCGAATAAGCTATGCTGCTTTACCGAGAACAGAAATTTACTAGAGAATCAGCTATAAGCCAATGATCGAAGCACTGCCCCAAAAGGTGGTGCTTTTTTGTTTAGTTAAAAATGGGATGAATCCAGGCCCGACATCAAAGGAATCCACTCGTCAGGGCAATCAGGTTTTAAAAGACTACCTGATTCAATATAAGGATAGATAGCATCGTAGCGCTCAGACCGATTCAGTGCCACCCTTCGATAGACATGACTTCGATTGATGGCTTCAGGGTTAGACAGACCTGCAGCAGCCGTTAATTGCATCAGACTCTCCAGCGTTTCTGCCTGAAAACAGGCCACTCGCTCTGCTTTGCTGTTTACATCAAGACCTTTTACCAGTGCTTGATTTTGAGTTGTAATGCCTGTTGGACAAGTATTCTTATTACATTCTAAAGCCTGAATACAACCTAATGAAAGGAGCATGCCTCTGGCAGAATTACATAAATCGGCCCCGAGTGCCAGGGTTCTGAAAAGATGAAATCCGGTGATGACTTTTCCTGAAGCAATCAACTTGATTTTATTCCGGATGCCAAATCCCGATAGGGCATCGTGGGCAAAGGCCAAGCCTTCGCGCAAAGGTAATCCGACCGAATTGCTGAATTCGAGTGGAGCCGCTCCGGTACCCCCTTCTCCCCCATCAACAGTGATGAAATCAGGATAAATGCCTGACTCAATCACGGCTTTACAAATACTTAAAAACTCTTCCTTTTTACCGATACAAAGTTTAAAACCAACTGGTTTTCCGTTGGATAAATCACGTAGTTTTTGCACAAATTGCAAGAGTCCCAGGGGTGAATCAAAAGTAGTATGTGTTGGAGGGGAAATAACATCTTCAAAGGGTTTAACTTTTCTGATTTCAGCAATCTCCTCTGTATTTTTCCGGGCCGGTAATATGCCACCATGTCCGGGTTTAGCACCTTGTGATAATTTGATTTCAATCATCTTCACCTGCTCTTTGCAAGCCCCTTCATGGAAGAGTGACTCGTCAAAATGACCCTGTTCATCACGGCAGCCAAAATAAGCAGTACCAATTTGCCATACGATGTCCCCACCCTCTTGCAAATGATAATAACTGAGCCCACCTTCCCCCGAATTGTGATAAAAACTACCCTTGAGTGCCCCTTTATTTAAGGCACGGACAGCTCTATCACTCAGCGAGCCAAAGCTCATGGCCGAAACATTCAGTAAACTGGCAGCATACGGTTTTTTACATTGAGGACCTCCGATGAGCACCCGGGGCTTTGCCTCCGTAGTTTCTCTGTGTTTAGCCGCTAATGAATGATTCATCCACTCATAGCCTTCAGCATAAACATCAAATTGAGTACCGAATGGGTTGGTATCCAGAGCTTGTTTAGCTCGTTGATAAACAATGTTGCGGAGTATACGACTGAAAGGTCTCCCATCCAGGTCTGACTCAATAAAATATTGATACATCTTGGGACGAAGACTTTCCATCAAATAGCGTCCATGACCAATCAATGGAAAATTTCGCAACAATGCGTGTTTCTTTTGAAAGATATCATAGCACCCTAATAAAAACAAAGGCCCGGCAAGTAGATAAAACCAAATCAACCAGGATACAAAATAGCTGGCAATACCCAAGCCAGCAAGGATCAATAGAGACAGCACAATAAATGTAAATCGCATGTTGAATAAAATTTGAACAAGCAAGTTAGAGAAAATGCCTAATACATGATATTGGTTGCGATATAGGACATGGGGAAAGTCCACTCCGGTTGAAGAGGATAAGCCAACTTTTGTTCAAATTGTGTGCAAATAAAAAAAGGGCTATGTCTTTTGTTTCGACATAGCCCTTTGATAATCAAAGTCGGGGAGGTGAGATTCGAACTCACGACCCCCTGCTCCCAAAGCAGGTACGCTAACCGGACTGCGCTACACCCCGAAAAAACATTTCAAATAAACCCGGCCTGAAAAAGGGTCAAATCATTGGCGGAGAGGGCGGGATTCGAACCCGCGATACCCTTTTTAGAGTATGCCGGTTTAGCAAACCGGTGCCTTCAGCCACTCGGCCACCTCTCCTAAACAGCTTGCAAAAATAAAGATTTATTTTGCTAGTAAGCTATTAAAAACACAAAAATGCAAATGGGCATTTTCCATACATTATCAGGAGGCACTGAGCTGAATCTTCCGCTCAAGATTTTTTACTCTCTTTTTAAACTCTACATCAATATCCATCATATTTTGCACCATCTGGCAAGAGTGGATTACCGTGC
This sequence comes from uncultured Chitinophagales bacterium, assembly GCA_964413685.1. GTDB lineage: Bacteria > Bacteroidota > Bacteroidia > Chitinophagales > S012-47 > JAJRWN01. Next base: position 268,893 of record CAYPSW010000002.1, on the reverse strand, counting down.
TGTGATCTCTTCCTCCAAAATGATCTCCAATAGATTTCAGCGAATTTTTCGTAAAGTTCTTAGCCAGGTACATACTTAACTGGCGAGCTTGCACCACATCCCGTTTGCGGGTTTTGTCCCGAAGCTGTTCAACCGACATTTCATAATACTCACAAACCGTTTTCTGAATAAAGTCGATAGACACTTCCCGCGAAATACTTTTCACAAAGTTGCGTGTAATTTTTTTGGCCAAATCCAGATCAATTTCTTTTTTATTTAAGGAGGCCTGGGCAAGAAGACTAATTAGAGCACCTTCCAGTTCGCGAATATTAGTATTGATATTATAGGCTACAAATTCAATTACTTCACGAGGCAGTTCAATGCCATCAGCATACATTTTCTTTTCGAGTATGGCAATTCGTGTTTCAAAATCGGGCAGCGTCAAATCGGCCGAGAGGCCCCATTTAAAGCGTGAGAGTAATCTTTCTTCTACTCCTTCCAAATCTTTTGGTGCCCGATCGCTGGTCATTATTAATTGTTTGCCGGATTGATGCAGGTGGTTGAAAATATGGAAAAAGATATCCTGTGTTTTATCCTTGTTGGCAAAAAACTGAATATCGTCCATAATCAATACATCGAGCAATTGGTAGAAATGGATGAAATCCTGGGTAGCATTGTTTTTCAGGCTTTCAATAAATTGATTTGTAAAGCGCTCTGAAGTGACATACAATACGGTCTTTCTCGGATATTTCACTTTTACCAGATTTCCTATAGCCTGAGCGAGATGTGTTTTTCCGAGACCGACACCGCCATACACAACTAAAGGATTAAAGGCAGTACCTCCGGGTTTTTCGGCAACGGCATAACCTGCAGAACGGGCAAGTCGGTTGCAATCTCCTTCAATAAAGGAATCAAAATTGTATCCTGAATTGAGTTGGGGATCTACATTTACCTTTTTCAGCCCGGGAATAATAAAAGGATTCTTAATCGCTGTACCCATAACTAATGGTATGCTAACATCTTTGTTAAAATTATTACCGGTATTGTAGTTTGGATAGTCAACGGTTAATGGGTTATTTTCTCCATTGTTATTGTCAACTACAATGCGGTATTCCAATCTGGCTTCTTCTCCTAATTCTCTTTTAATCGTTTTTCTTAATAAGATCACATAATGGTCTTCTAACCACTCATAAAAAAATTGACTAGGTACTTGAATCGTTAAAATTTGATTTTCAAGCTTTACAGGACTTATGGGCTCAAACCAAGTTTTATAACTTTGAAGATTGACATTATCCTTAATAATCTTCAGGCAATTCTTCCATACAGCCTCGCAAGTAATATTCATTTTAATTCTTCCGGATTTTAATCATGATTAAATAGTCATCATATTATTTACGAAAATCACAAATAACAATTAAAAAAAACCGACAAAAACACTTGCATATTTCAAACCCACAACAAGTATCTAAAACCTTCGATTTTTTCAATTGTTTGTTTATCTCTTTCCCTTCTTTTCAACATTTCAATTCAGCATCGAGTTATATCCAATTTCGATAAACCCATTGACAGACAAATTGCCCGTCTAATTGCTATGCCATTAGCCATCATTAACCAAAAATGGTTATTAGCTTAGATTGTATGTCCCTTCCAAACTCCCCGGTCTTTACAAATCAGAGACCGATCATCTGCAAACAAGCTGAAATTTAAAATATCAGAGAGGGTGTATTCAGTATTCTTTTTTAACAAATTGCTGTTTGCGTAATCAAATGTGTGAAAATTAAAATAAAATGTCCGTTTAGATAATCTATAGCTCATTCAAATACGAATTATGAAGCAACTTTGAAAAGGATGACAATTTAGGGAAACCTTTGCATAGGTTGTGCATAAATTGTCGAGTTTTTTTCTAAAAATTTTATATTGGTAGTACTTGTCTAATATTCACCAAACACAGCCCTAAGAGTATCAGTTATTTCGCCCAAAGTTGCATAGTTTTCGACACAGTCGATAACGTATGGAATTAAATTATCACTTGTGTGTGCGGCTGTTTTTAAGGCGTCCAGTTTGGAGGCTACCAGTGAATGATTGCGTTTCGATTTCAATAATTCAATTTTTCTGCATTGTTCCGTCCGAACCGAATCGTCAATATGCAAAGCACTCTGGCCGCTTTGTTCGTCACCTTGAAAAGCATTCAGACCAACAATGATTTTGTCTTTATTCTCAATTTTCTTTTGATATTCATACGCACTTGCAGCAATTTCATTTTGGATAAATCCTGTTTCAATGGCTTTCACGGCTCCGCCCATTTTATCTATTCTTTTAAGGTAGTCGTCAGCTTTTTCTTCTACTTCTTTTGTTAAGGATTCGACAAAATAAGATCCGGCTAAAGGGTCAACCGTATCAACCACTCCGCTTTCGTGAGCAATAATTTGTTGGGTACGCAAGGCTATCTGTGCTGCTTCCTCAGTAGGCAGATTAATGGCTTCATCAAATCCGTTTGTATGCAATGATTGCGTACCTCCCAATACGGCAGCCAGTGCTTGCAATGTTACACGGGTTATGTTGTTTTTTGTTTGTTGGGCGGTTAAGGTACTGCCACCGGTTTGAGTATGAAAGCGCAACATTCCTGCTTTGGGATTAGTGATACCCATTTCTTCGGTGATATGAGCCCACATTCTTCGGGCAGCCCTGAATTTGGCTATTTCCTCGAAAAGGTTATTGTGTGCATTAAAGAAAAATGAAAGTCTTTTTCCAATCAGATTCAAATCCAGCCCCCGATCGGCAGCTGCCTGCAAGTATGCTTTCCCGTTGGCCAGCGTGAAGGCGAGTTCTTGTACTGCATTGGACCCGGCTTCACGGATATGATATCCGCTGATTGAAATAGTATTCCACTTAGGCAGCTCCAGGCTACAATATTCAAACACATCGGTAACAAGCCGCATGGATTGTTGTGGTGGAAAGATATAAGTACCTCTGGCAGCATATTCTTTTAAAATATCGTTTTGGATCGTGCCATTGATTTTACTCAGATCGGCTCCCTTTTTACGAGCAAGCACTATATACATTGCCAACAGGATAAATGCAGTGGCATTGATGGTCATTGAGACGGAAACTTTTTCTGGATCGATACCTTCCAATAATATTTCCATATCAGCCAGCGAATCAATGGCAACACCTACTTTGCCTACTTCACCTTCTGCTAAGGCATGGTTTGAATCGTAACCGATTTGGGTAGGAAGATCAAAGGCAATGCTAAGTCCTGTTGTTCCCTGTTGTAATAAATAGTGATACCGTTCATTAGATTTTTCTGCCGTTGAAAAGCCGGCATATTGTCGCATGGTCCACAACTTACCACGGTACATATTGCTGTAAACTCCTCTGGTGAATGGAAATTGCCCGGGTTCTTCATGTACATGCTTTGCTTCGGAATAAATTCTTTTGATATTTATTCCTGAATCGGTACGGAATCTCGTTTTATTATCTGTTTTAATATTTTTCTTTAAAGCCATTGATCAGGTTTAAAAGATTTCTCTCACTTCTGTTTTCAGAATACTTAATGCTTTTTGTGCAGGAAGTTCCGCCTCTGATTGTAAAACAAAATCGAAAATTGCTTTAATCAACTGCTCGGCCGGTGTTTCCTTAGGAATTACTGCAGCCAGGGTATTAACAAGCTGCATTGTAGCATCTTTTGCCATTTGCAATTGATTCCAGGTAGCGTCTGTGATATAGATTTGCTGAGATAAATTATGTTCCCATTCCTGCCGGATACTTTCTATCAGGGTACGGTGCAAATCACCGGTCGACATGCCTGGTTCACGAACCCGGGGAATTAAATTATTGAATTGAATACGTTCAAGGAATAAAGACATCCTTTCGAAGGCCTGAAGTCTGATTGGTATAATATCTTTTCCCAGTCCATTTCTAAGTTCTAGTTTTTTAAGATTCAGCTCACGTTGTACAAGCGATCTGATGATTAAACTGGCCGTTATTACAACGAGGAGCGCAGGTAATATGTACTTTAGGATTTCAAATAAAGTTTCCATTAATGGCTTGGTTTGTATGCTTCAATATCAAATTTAAAAGCCTATTGGTCTTAACAATATGCTGGCAAAAGTTTATCCTGGCTATTGATCGGGCTGCGAGGTGATTTAGTCAGCCAGAATAGCTCTTGAGATAACAATTCGTTGTATTTCTGATGTTCCTTCATAAATCTGTGTAATCTTGGCATCGCGCATCAGTCTTTCTACATGATATTCTTTCGTATAGCCGTAGCCTCCATGCACCTGAACCGCTTCAGTAGTCGTTTTCATAGCTACTTCTGATGCAAACAACTTGGCCATAGAACTGGCGAGATCAAAATTCAAATGTTGATCTTTTAGCCAGGCAGCATGATAGACCAGCATCCTGGCAGCTTCAATTTCGGTAGCCATATCAGCCAGTTTAAATGCTATGGCCTGATGTTTTGAAATGGGTTTTCCAAATGCCGTTCTTTCTTTGGAATAAGCCAGCGATAATTCATAGGCACCTGAAGCAATACCAAGTGCCTGAGCAGCAATTCCGATACGTCCACCTGAAAGGGTTTTCATAGCGAATTTAAATCCAAAACCATCTTCCCCAATCCGGTTTTCCTTAGGCACTTTCACATCATTAAATAATATAGAGTTGGTGTAGGATGCCCGAATACCTAATTTGCGTTCTTTAGCAGCAACGGTTACTCCGGCCCAATTACTTTCAACAATAAATACATTTATGCCTTTATGTCTCAAATCCGGATGGGTTTGAGCGATGACCAAAAAGACATCGGCTGAAGCACCATTGGTTATCCAGTTTTTGGTTCCGTTTAAAAGATAGTGATCATCATGCTCAATGGCGCTTGTTTTTTGCTGTGTGGCATCTGATCCGGCCTCCGGTTCTGAAAGGCAAAAAGCACCCAGATACTCACCGGAAGCAAGTTTAGTCAGATATTTTTGTTTCTGTTCTTCGGTGCCAAATTTTTCAATGCCCCAACAAACCAATGAATTGTTGACAGACATAGCGACAGAGCAGGAACTATCAATTTTTGAAATCTCCTCCATGGCGAGGACATATGATATTGTATCCATTCCACCCCCGTTATATTTTGGGTCAACCATCATACCCATAAATCCCAATTCAGCCATTTTTTTCATTTGCTCTACAGGGTACTCGGCCTTTTCATCTCTTTCTATAACGCCCGGAAGCAGCTCATTGTGAGCAAAATCACGGGCAGCCTTTTGTATCATCAGATGTTCTTCGGTCAGTTCAAAATTCATTGATATAATATTATAGCATTAAAAAATAATCAGGTCCAAAATTAAGGCAATTAAATAGGATGCCCATGATTACAATCCATTTTTCAGTAAACTGCTGGTTGAGAATCCTTCAAGGAATGGTATGATGCTTATGATTCCGCCCCATTCTTTCATTTCGCTTGCACCAACCACTTCATCTGCCTGATAATCTCCGCCCTTAACGAGGATATTTGGTTTGATGGATTTAATAAGTTCGAGCGGTGTATCTTCTTCAAAAGGGACAATAAAATCAACACAGGATAATGATGCCAGCAGGACAGCTCGGCTATTCCAGTCATTTATGGGTCTCGAATTTCCTTTGAGTCTCGAGACAGAGGCATCGCTATTCAGTCCGATAATTAATTTGTTGCCTAAGCTAGCTGCTTTGTTAAGCAGAAATATATGCCCAGGGTGCAGGATATCGAAACAGCCATTGGTGAAAACCTGTGTAAGATGCTGCAGATTCCAGGTAGAAATTACTTTGTTAAGATGTTTAGCGGAAATAATTTTTGCCTGTATAAGTTCAGGCATCAGTTTTAATAGGTCTTTCATGATTTTTATTCACCAATGGGAGCAGAATCAAAGATACAAAACCAAAGAAAATCATCATGAGGGTTTGTGCTCCGTGCAATAAAAAAGCGTATGCAAGCGCTGCATCAGGTGCAATACCGTAAGCAATCAAGGTTTTAGACGCCATATAATGGTAGGCCCCAATGCCTCCCTGAACAGGAACCACAAAGCCAAGACTTCCGAAGACCAATACGCTCAGACCTGCCCATAAATCCAGATGTTGAGTTTCTTTGAATGCAAAAAAACCAACATAGGCCATCAGAAAATAGAACACCCAAATAAGTATCGTTTCAAGCATAAAAATCCAGACATGTTGCAAATCTTTCACACTTGTTATACCCTGCCAGATACCCATAAAAAGACTGATTACTTTTCGAATAAATTTCAATTTAGTAAGCGGCTTTCTAAACAGCGTGAGTAGTAAAATGGCTATGCCGGAGAAGATTCCAATGTAAAGGAGCATGTCCCCCGCGTTCCCCAACTTCCCTTTCAAAGAAGGCATCAGATTTGTATTGATAAAATCACCCAGTACATGAAACTGGAAAATTACAATTACAAACAGCAAAATAAGCAAAGCGAGCATGTCGAAGCTACGCTCAACAATCATAGTTCCCAGCAGACGATCGATCGGTATTTTTTCATACTTATTCAACACGCCACATTTGCTGACTTCTCCGAGTCTCGGGAAAGCCAGATTGGCAAAATAACCTGTAAGAACTGCAAAAAAAGTATTGATTGTTCTGGGACGGTATCCCAGTGGTTGAATCAAAAGATTCCATCTAAGGGCGCGAATGAAAAGGCAGATAAACCCTAAAAGGATTGATAGTCCAAGCCAAGTAAAATTAGCTTCTTTTGAGGCTTCCCAAATTCGATTTAAATCCTGTCCGCGAACTGCCAGCCAAAGCAGAAATATACCTATTCCGAGGAATACGGTAAATTTAATAGCAGAAAGTATTTTGTGATTCAAGAAGATCGGATTAAAGCAATCGCTTGTTTTGATTATCAGGAAAAATAACTACCGGTTTATGATTTGCAGCCTCCTTTTCGTCAATCAAGCCATAAGTAATAATGATTAGCACATCACCTACAGCAGCTTTTCTAGCTGCCGGGCCATTCATGCAAATGATCCCTGAACCTCTCGTGCCTTTAATTACATAAGTTTCGAGCCGTTCGCCATTATTAATATTCAGCACTTGCACTTTTTCGTATACATGGATGCCTGCAGCATCGAGTAAATCCTCATCAATGGTTATACTACCCTGATATTCGAGATTAGCTTCGCTTACCCGAACTTTATGAATTTTTGATTTTAAAACCTGTATTTGCATTGCGATGGTAAAATTATAGTTTTTCCGGGAGTTAGTATTAATGTAACAGGTATTCAAACAGGTTCATTTTATTTGATTTCCATATTGTCGATCAATCGAACACCCTTCATTTGAACCGCTGTAATGGCCCGTACTTTCTGCCCTTCAATCCATGCAGAAACAGGAAGTAAAGTGTCTGAATCAACCAAATCGAAGTACTCCACTTGTAAAATAGAAACTATTGCTTCCAAAGATTTTCGTCCAAATTCAGCCAATTGTCTGGGGTTTACTGTCGGAGCTTTATCCTTTACAAATTGTAAGGTTTTTGAAATAGCGCAGGCATCCGTTCTTTGTTTTTGGGTGAGCAGCCTATTTCTTGAACTCATTGCCAATCCGTCCGGTTCCCGAACGATAGGGCATCCAATGACATCAAGCTGCATATTCAAATGTCGATCAACTAATTGTTTTATAATAAGTAATTGCTGATAATCCTTATTCCCCAAATAAATTGCATTGGGCTGAATAATAGAAAGCAGCCGGGCCACAATCTGGCCTACCCCTTTAAAATGTCTGGGTCTAAACTGGCCTTCATATACCGATTCCAGATATCCAAAGTCGAATTTGGACTGAAAACTTTGTTCATCAGGATACATTTCTTTAATGTCCGGTACAAAAACTGCATTACAAGCAGTAGTTTCTAATTTTCGACAATCTGCATCAATAGTACGGGGGTATTTTTCCAAATCATCCGGGTTGTTGAACTGAGTGGGATTGACAAAGATACTTACAACACAAGTATCCTGCTTCTGGGAACATCTTTTTATTAATGAGAGATGCCCTTCATGCAATGCACCCATAGTGGGTACAAAACCGACTAGTTTACTCGATCCTCTTTGCTTGTCCAAATAAGTTTGTATTTCCTTGATAGATTTAAATATTTGCATGAAAATCAATTGAAATTGAATAAGAATTCATTAGAAATTAAATAGCTTAAGAAGATTCTTTTGCAAATAAAGCGAGTTTTTTTTATTATCTTTGCAACCGTTTTTAAATAAACAAAACAGCTAAAGAAAAATTCAATAATTATGAGTGAAAAAAAGAGGATTTTATATGTCACACAAGAAATGGATCCTTTTGTTGTCATTAGTCAGATGGCAAAAATTTCGCGTGAATTACCTTTACATGTACAGAATCAGGGAACTGAGATTCGTATTTTAATGCCTAAATATGGCACGATAAACGAACGGAGACATCGTTTGCATGAGGTTGTCAGGTTATCAGGGATCAACATAATTATCGATGATGATGATTATCCTTTAATCATCAAAGTTGCTTCAATTCCCGGTGCCAGAATGCAAGTTTACTTTTTAGACAATGATGATTTCTTTGAACGCAAGGGAGTCTTTGGTGATGAAAAAGAACCGTTTTTCAAAGACAATCCGGAGCGAATGATTTTCTTTTGCAAGGGAGTTATTGAAACAGTGAAAAAGTTTGGATGGCCACCTGATATTATTCATTTGCACGGGTGGATGACAAGCTTATTGCCACTTTACATCCGTACAGCTTACAAAAACGAACCGGTATTTCAAAATTCAAAAATTATCTATTCGGTTTACCATAATAGCTTTAAAGAAAAACTTTCCGAAAATTTCTTAAAAAAAGCAGCCCAGATTCAACGAATTATTAAACAGGAAAATCTGGAACAATACAAAGATGCTGACAATGAAGGCTTAAACATGGGAGCAATCTCTTTTTCTGATGCAGTCATCATAGGAGACACAGAGGTTAATGGCTCGGTAAGAGAATTGCTGGACACAATAAAGAAACCTGTCTTAGAGTTAAATGACTCGAAAAATTACCTTGAAGATTACATTAATTTTTACAATTCCGTGCTTAGCTAAGATTATCCTGTATGAAGTTATTTTGCAAGCTGATCGCCCCGGTTGCAATAAGTGCATTAATTATTAGCAGCTGCAATACTCCGGGGTCAATTGGCTCTGAAATATTACCTGCTCAAGATCAGTTTTTTGTTTCCTATTCTGACACCCATGTTTTTGAGGCTTCCCTCGAATTAGATGATTCGTTGGTAACTAGCTGGCAGACTAACTATTTGTTAGGAACCCTGAACGATCCGATTTTTGGGAAAAGCTATGCCGGTATCTATACACAATTGCAAATTCCATTGTTAAATACTGATTTCGGTAGTGGAAGACAATTGGATTCAGTCCTTCTTGTATTAAATTATAAAGGAAAATATGGCGATGCCAATGCAAGACAAAACCTGGTAGTTTACAAATTAGACGAATCCATGGATGCGGACATTGAGAACCGCAGCGACAGAAAGTTTATTATAAATCCTGTAGAAATAGGCAGGATTAATAATTTTAAGCCTCCCAACAAGGACACTACTTTTGCTATTCCCATAAACTATTCCTTTGGTGATTGGTTGCTAAATCAAAGTGCCGGTGGAAATATGTCATCAACTGAAGCCTTCAGATCGATAATGAAAGGAATTTACATTGCCCCCGACACTTCAGAAGGCTATAGTAACGACATGATGACCCTTGATTTATCTGCGACCGTTTCCGGATTGAAGTTATATTTTCATAACAGTACAGCGGACTCCCTTCTTTATACCTTTTTCATTAATGTAGCAAGTGCCAAGTCTAATCTTTTATTGCATCAGTATTCCAATAGTAAGATTGCCCCTATCCTGCAACAGGGAGGCTATTCAGACACTCTTTTCCTGCAAGGTGCTGCCGGCTTAAGAATTCGACTAAGAATGCCGGATTTATCATCATTAGGTAATATTGCTATTAATAAGGCTGAGTTAGTTGCTACTGTATTAAGTGATGATGACAGTATTTATACTATGCCGACTAAAATTGTACCGAGAATAGTGCTTGATTCTGCAAAAAGATTTGCCACTATTTCAGACGAAGGTCTAGCTGCCTTTATTACTACTTACGACATTGGAGGCGATTTAACAAAAGAGTCATTAAATAATCAGGATATCTATCGCTATAGAATTAATTTGTCAAAGCATTTGTATCAGGTTCAGAACGGATTGATCGATTCGAGTGATATTGTCCTGAAAATAGATGCTTCGAGCAGCAACGCAGGCAGAGTTATGCTTGCCGGGCCTCACTATCCGGACCCCGATAAAAGATTGCACTTGGATATTTTCTACACCAAATTGAAATAATTATGTGTGGCATTGTTGCCTATCTGGGGGAAAAACCAGCTTATCCAATTTTGATTAAAGGTTTGAAAAGACTTGAATACAGAGGATATGACAGTGCCGGCATTGCCTTAATGAACAAGGGATCTTTACATATTTGCAAAAAATCTGGTAAAGTATCTCAACTCGAAAATTATTGTCTAGACAATGTATCTGATTCAAACATTGGAATGGGGCACACCCGATGGGCCACTCATGGTTCTCCGAACGATTTAAATGCCCATCCGCACAGTAGTCATTCAGGTCGATTGGCTATCATTCACAATGGAATTATTGAGAATTATATTCCATTGAAAAAAGAACTTGAAAAAAGAGGTCACCTCTTTAAAACGGAAACCGATACCGAAGTTTTAGTTGAATGGATTGAAGAAGTCTGGAATGAAACCGGTAAACCCTTGATTGAAGCGGTATGTCTTGCCCTTTCACAAGTAGTGGGTGCCTATGCCATTGTATTAATGTCATCTTCCGAACCTAAAAGGCTCATTGCAGCCCGAAAAAGCAGTCCGCTGGTTGTAGGTATCGGAGAAAATGAATTCTTCTTTGCCTCAGATGCCACACCCATTGTCGAGTACACTCAACATGTTGTTTACCTGAAAGATGAGGAGATTGCCGATATCAGTCTGAAAGATGGTTTGAAAATCAGAAATATTAATAACCAGTCAATAGAGCCATACATACAGCAAATCAAATGGGAGCTGGAACAATTGGAAAAAGGTGGATATGAACATTTCATGCTAAAAGAAATTTTCGAACAACCACAGTCTATTGCCGATAGCATGAGGGGAAGAATTGATCAGGAGAATCAATCAGTTTTGCTTGGAGGTATTAAGGAGTTTGAGAATAAATTACTGGATGCAAAGCGGATTATCATTCTTGCCTGTGGCACCAGTTGGCATGCCGGTTTGGTAGGTGAATATCTGATAGAAGATCTGGCAAGAATCAATGTTGAGGTAGAATATGCATCGGAGTTTCGTTATCGGAATCCCATTCTCCACGAGGGAGATGTTGTAATAGCGATCAGTCAATCCGGAGAAACTGCTGATACATTGGCAGCAGTAAAACTGGCTAAACAAAAAGGCGCAACCATATTTGGTATTTGCAATGTAGTCGGTTCATCAATATCCAGAATAACCGATGCAGGCAGCTACACTCATGCAGGTCCTGAAATTGGGGTGGCATCTACCAAAGCATTCACATCTCAATTAATAATTCTATCCTTATTGGCTTTACGGCTTGGTTTCCTGAAAGGCAGTATTGCCGAAAGCCGATACCATATATTGCTAAACGAGCTGCAGGGAATTCCTGAGAAAGTCATATTGGCTCTGGATGCTAATGAAACCATAAAATTAATAGCCAAAGAATTTAAAGATGTCACGAATTTTCTTTATCTCGGTAGAGGATATAATTTCCCGGTTGCTCTGGAAGGAGCACTGAAATTAAAGGAAATATCATACATCCATGCAGAAGGATATCCTGCAGCCGAAATGAAACATGGCCCGATCGCTTTGATTGATAAAGAAATGCCTGTTGTAGTTATAGCTACCAACCGGAGTGCCCACGAAAAGATCATAAATAATATTCGCGAAGTCAAAGCACGAAATGGTAAAATAATCGCTATTGTTTCGAAAGGAGATAAAGTAATTTCTGATTTAGCCGATTTCGTTGTGGAAATTCCTGAAACCAAAGAACCTTTTTCACCCATTGTCAGTGTTATTCCCCTGCAACTATTGTCCTATCATATTGCCTTGATGAGAGGATGTAATGTTGATCAGCCCAGAAATCTGGCAAAGTCAGTTACCGTAGAGTAAGAAAAAAACCGGAATCTTTTCAGACCCCGGTTTACTGCCATGAAAAACGGCTTCTCAGCCGGAAAATTCTTACACGGCCTCAAATCTGGCCACTACGGTATCCCAGTTTACTACATTCCAGAAGGCCTCAATATAATCGGCTCTCCGGTTTTGATAATTCAGGTAATAGGCATGTTCCCAAACATCGAGATTCAAAATAGGAGTACCTTGTACATCGGCAATTTCCATGAGCGGATTATCCTGATTAGCCGTTGAACTTACTTCAAGCCGTCCCTCCTTATTAACGAGCAACCAAGCCCAGCCTGACCCAAAACGGGTTGCCGCTGCTTTTGTAAAAAGATCCTTAAATTGATCGAAAGAGCCAAAGCTTGATGATATAGCATCCGCTAATTTACCACCTGGTTTGCCACCACCTTTAGGCGACATAAATTCCCAGAACATGGCGTGATTGTAATAACCTCCGCCATTGTTCCGTATGGCGCTTGGTAGTCCGGCACTTGACAAAATACTTTCAACTAACTTCCCTTCAAAGGCAGTTCCTGCAATAGCATTATTGAAATTATTGGTATATCCGGCATGGTGTTTATCGTGATGAACCTCCATGGTTCTGGCATCAATATAGGGCTCCAGTGCATCAAAAGAGTAGCCCAAATCGGGTAATTTAAATGACATTGTATTTGATTTATTGATTAAAAAATGATTGTAACATAGATGAAACATCAAGAGGCTTAAAAATGTTCAATTGCCTAATAGAAACATGGTAGGGCCATTTTAAACTCTTTTCTTTTTGAAGAATTCTCTCAACATGATGGCTGATTCAACTTCCATCAATCCGGAACTCACTTCCGTTTTCGGATGAAGTAGTTTTCGGGATATTCGCGTATATCCATTTTTAGAATCTGCCGCGGCAAAGATCACTTGTCCTATTCTTGCCCAATTCAGGGCAGCTGCACACATCGGGCAAGGTTCAAGACTAATAAAAATGCTACACTCATCAAGATATTTGCTTTTGATTGCATTACCAGCAGCAGTTAATGCAATCATTTCAGCATGAGCAGTCGCATCAGTGAGTAATTCTACCTGATTATGGCCTCGTGCAATCACCATGTTATTAAGCACCACAACCGCTCCAACCGGCACTTCATCATGGGCTAAAGCCAGAGCGGCTTCCTGCAAGGCCAATTTCATAAAATATTCATTCGGTCTTACTTTCATATTACACTGATTTGCATAGTTTCTTTTAAAAAATGTTAAATTAACAAAAGTGCTTCGGTTGTGAATTATCAAGCCTTCAAATAGTCCTATATTTGATACCAATTAAGCAGAATCATGCGAAATAGCTTCCTTCTCATTGTTACTTTTGTTTGTTGTTTATCGAAACCCATACAAGCTCAACAGAAATGGGCATTAGCCGATTGCATTCATTATGCTTCAACGCATAATACTTCGTTGCAAATGGCTAATTTGAATGTAAGCATTGAAGAATACACGCTCAAACAAAAAAGACTTGATTTACTCCCCAGCTTAAACGGCAATGCATCATATGCATTTAATATCGGCCGGGTGGTCGACCCCACCACCTACAACTTTGTAACCGGAAATATCCAGACCAATAATTTCGGAGTAAGCAGTAATCTGAATTTGTTCAGCGGATTTCAAAAACAAAACGCGATCAAGCAGCAGGCTTTCAAGCTTGAATCAAGTAAAGCTGCCAATCAAGAATCACTTTTAAATCTTGATATTCAAATTGCAAATGATTATTTGCAAGTGTTGATGTCTAGAGAAAATGTAAAGATTGCTGAAGACCAATTGCATTCTTCAAAAGAACAACAAAACTTTACGCAGAAACTGGTGACTGCGGGTAAATTGCCCGAGGGTGACTTGCTCGACATCAATTCAAAAGTTGCGAGTGACCAATTAAGTCTTGTAAATGCAAAGAATCAGGAGACTTCGGTACTACTTAATTTGCGCATCCGGATGAATCTGCCATCTGGAGAAGCTTTTGACATCATCACTCCGTCAGATCAGGCACTCGTGAATATTGGAGAGATTCCACCCCTGGAAGCCGTGATTCAGAAAGCAGCATTGGTTCATCCTTCGATCATGAAGGCACAATACAACATGCATAGCGCTGAGAAAGGGCTTGATATTGCCAAAGGCAGTTATTACCCGTCACTAGATTTGTTTGCCAATTGGGGGACAAATTATTCTAATCAAAGAAAACAATATGAATTAGTGCCGCGAGGGTTTGATACGATTGGAACAGTTTTACCCAGCGGAGAACAAGTGATAGCCAATTTTCCGACTTTTGATTCGAAAGAGCTTGATTTTCCTTATATGGACCAGTTGAAAAATGACTTCAATCAGGTATATGGTATTTCATTGCGTATCCCCATTTTCAATAACTTCCAGTCCAGATCACTGGTTGAAACAGCCAGAGTTCAATATCAGATTGCTGATTTGAATTTCACCGATACGCGCAATCAGTTAGAAAATACAATTCAACAAGTTCATGCCAATGCGCTGGCAGCAAAGAGTCAGTTTGAGGCTTCGCAAAAGAATGTAGAAGCTATGGAAAATTCATTCAAATATGCCCGCATCAGAGCTGAACAAGGCATGCTAAATTCTCTGGATTTTATTACGGCACAAAACAATTTCAATATGGCTCGTGCAGCTTTATTGCAAGCAAAATACGAACTTTTATTCAGCTTAATGATACTTGATATTTACCAGGGTAAACCCATACAAAATCTCAATTAATGGCCGCTAAAAGAAAAAACAGAATGCTCCTTTATCTTGGTGGAGCTGTCATCCTGCTTATCATCATTGCTCTTGTTTTTAAGAAAAATTCAGGGCATGGTATCAAAGTGGAAACCAGCAAAGTGGAGAAACGAACCATTGTTCAAAAGGTCTCGGCCAGTGGAAAAATATATCCGGAAATTGAAGTGGTTATCATTCCTGAAATTTCGGGTGAAATCACTACATTGTACGTTGAGGAAGGCGATTCGGTACAAAAAGGCGATGCCCTTGTAGATATCAACCCAGACATTTACCAAAATGCCGTGGAACGAGCCCATGCAGCCGTTTTATCTGCAAAGGCTGCTCTGGCAAATGCCAAAGCAAGAGAAGCTGAAGCCGTGGCCAGATTTGAAAACGCCAAATTAGATTTTAAACGAAATAAAACCTTGTATGAGCAGAAAGTGATCTCTGATGCCGATATTGAAAGTGCTGAAACCGCATTCAAGGTAGCAGAAGCTCAACTTACTTCGGCTACGGAAAGTACCAACGGAGCCAAATATAATGTGCAAAGTTCACTCGCCACTTATGGTGAGGCAAAGAATAATCTCTCCAAAACCACCGTATTTTCTCCTATGAGTGGTGTTGTAACTGCCTTAAATGTGGAGGAAGGGAAAGTAGTAGGCGGTATTGCCCAATTTGCCGCTACTGAAATGATGCGTGTTTCAAATCTGAACGAAATGGAAGCTCAGGTTGAAGTAAGCGAAAATGATATTTTGAATATTTCCCTGCATGATACAGCCGAAATTGAAGTAGAGGCTTATCCTGACAGAATATTTAAAGGCATCGTTTCTGAAATTTCGAGCTCGGCTATCAGTTCTTCCGGTTTGAGCAATGACCAGGCTACCAATTTCACAGTAAAAATCCGCATCTTGCCCGAATCTTATAAGGATTTACTAAGCGAAATGAAAACTCAACATATCTTTTTACCGGGCATGTCGAGTTCAGTGGAGATTATCAGCGATCGAGCGGCCAATGTATTGAGTGTTCCTATTGAATGTATAACCGTACGGGAGGATTTATCGGAACAAGATTCGGTAAAAAATGAAAAGAACGAAAATCAGGAGTTTGTTTTTATTAATGACCATGGAAAAGCCGCTATCAAAGAGGTAATGTCCGGCATTCAGGATGATGAATTTATTGAGATTCTGGAGGGTTTGGAGGAAGACGAGGAACTGATAAGCGGCCCTTATACCTCTATTCATAAATTGCTTAAACCGGGCGACCCAGTTACAAGCACGACAAAAGAAAGAGTGGAAGCAGACTAAAACTGAGCGTATCGCTTAGTATTTCCTTTCTGTTGTAAACCGAATCAAATTCAACAGACTCTCGCGCGCACTTTCGTTGCCAAAGGATGTAATCATTTCTATGGCTTCGTTACGGTATTGGTTCATAATTTTAGTAGCATAATCCAGCCCACCACTTTCTTTCACGGTTTGCATCAGCCAGGCTACTTTTTTCTTATCGCGGTTATGTCTTTTCACCACTTGTATCAATTTCCGTTTTTCGGAAGACGATACCATATTTAAAGTATAAATCAGTGGTAAGGTCATCTTTTTCTCTTTGATGTCGATGGCCCTGGGCTTGCCAATTTTATCGTGCCCGTAATCCATCAAATCATCTTTTATCTGGAATGATATGCCGACTTTTTCACCAAAGTGGTGCATCCTTGCTACCGTTTCCTTATCGGCTCCGGCTGAGACAGCACCAATCGAACATGCCGATGAAATTAGTGAAGCTGTTTTTTGTCGGATTATATCGAAGTAAACCGATTCTTCGATATCCAGTTTCCGGGCTTTTTCAATTTGCAGGAGTTCACCTTCGCTCATCATTCTGACGGATTCTGAGGTGATGCGCAGAAAATCAAAATCATCGTATTGGAGCGCCAGCAATAAGCCTTTTGAGAGTAAATAATCGCCAACCAAAACAGCAATTTTATTTTTCCAGATGGCATTGATAGAAAAAAAGCCTCTGCGCTGAAACGAATCATCAACCACATCATCGTGCACCAGGGTTGCCGTATGCAACAGCTCGATAAGTGAGGCACCCAGATAGGTTCTGTCGCTTATGCCTCCACAAAGCCGGGCTGTGAGGAAGATGAAAAGGGGCCTGATTCTTTTACCTTTTCTTTTAACAATATAATGGGTGATATGATCGAGCAAAGGGGTTTTGCTGCGCATAATTTCGCGGAATCGTTTTTCAAACTCTTTAAGTTCAAACGCAACAGGGGCTTGAATGTCAGCAAGTGATATGCTCATTGTTTACCCTTCAAAAGTAAATATTTTTAAATCAAAGACAAGGAATATAAAAGCAAGTGGAGGAGTCTGTTCATAACAAAACTTTGCACTTGTCGGACTAATTATAGAATAAGTCCCGATATATAATTTCGGAAGATAACTTTTCAAATAAAATGTTGCTTTTTTTATAGATGAAGAATAAGATTGGAAGATGAAATGCCATCTCCGTAGGCGGAACCGGGTGTGGCCGCTACAAAATGTTTGTTAGCGATTGCGGAACCCAATCAATACATGATGGAGCGTTGCTAATAAAAGCGGAAGGAATAAACATCAAGTAGCAGATAAAATCACAACACCGGCACTTCGGCAGCCTGCAGCACTTCGGCATTTGTGCCAATCTGATGCACAAAGCCCACTACATCACATTGGGTTTCGTCCCAATCTGCCGGCAGGGTAAACAGAAATTCTTTGACGAAAACGCGCCCGGCATCTTTGCTTGCATTCAGCAAAACACCATTTACCGGAGTCATCATGCCACGCAATACATGATTGTGCACATAAAAAGTATCCACTGAGTTATCTGGCAGTTTCTGTGGGCTGATGATATTGCTTTCAATCATCATCAAACTCAGATGATTGGTTTCCATCACATTTTGAGTATACGTGATGGTAGCCCGAACTTTCAACTGGCGATTAGCAGCATTGAAAGTTGTAATGAGGCCGATATTCAGCGGAGGCGTGATGGCTAATCTTGTCCGGGTGCGGGTTTCCCAGAACGGGGTGTACTCGGCAATCTGATTATCTGCATTGAAATCAAAGCGGTCTATAGAAGCACTCGGAATGGCCATGGTTCCACCCAGATTATCGCTGATTTGTATTCCTTCGGGTGTACGGAAATCGGGTTCCCCATCGAACGGATCCGCCTGAGGATTTGAATTATGAATGGCCACCGCTACTACACTATCGGGATGATTAGCCAATAGGGTAACAGTCTGTTGGTGTCCGATGGGACAATTAACACAATGCACGCCTGTAAATTCTTCAAACAAAAGCACTTTATGATCCTGTGCTGGCAGGCTTGAAACTACATAGCTTGTATCAATCAATGCAGAGGTATCGGTGAAGTCGATGGCCGGACCGAGTTCGGTGCAGGCAGGCAGAGCGAAAACAGCAACAATCAATAAGATCAATCCGGTTTTATGTATCCGTTTCATAGGTTCAGAAAGTTGAGTTAACAGTAAATTTTATGCCGCTGAAAGCAGGCTCGAAACGGCAAACGCCACCGGTGCAAACAATACCTTCCACTTGTTTCACATAGCTCAGAGTAAATCGATTGGCTCCATGCGTATAGGCTCCGAAGAATGAATAATAGTGTTGTGCCTGTGGCGTTTTCAGTGGTTTGAAATTCCACAGATCGGAAGCAGCAAAAGACCAATGTGGTGCAATGCTGAATTCTGCCAGCCCATAAAGCCAGGAACCGAAATCCTGTTTGTTAGCCATATACTGAAAAGCGGTACGAATATTTTTTTTCCGGTCGAATTTATAAACCAATTCTATAAAAGGTGTAAGCGTTGTCACCATCGAATCACCTTCATTTTCATAGACCAGTTGATTATATTTCACTGTTTGAGTTCCTGCATTTATCCGCAGATTTCGCCCTTTTTTATACTCCAGCTCAGCATACACTTCATTAAAAAGCAAGTTCCCTTGTAAATCTGTGATGTGCGAAAAATTAGCTACTAATGAAATGGCCTTGCTTGGCCTGGCAACCAAATCTGCCTCATAGGCCATTTCTCCGATATATTGCGTAGCGGCATTGTATCGGGCTGTGAGTGGAGAAGCATTGGTTCTGGTAAGAGAAGGAATATAATTGAGTAATCCTTTGTTCAGTTTCTCGTTGGGTGAAGTCCGGAATTCGTAATGATCGGTTCTTTTTACTTGTCCTGTGATGCCGATTCCCTTTTTCGACCAGCTAAGAGAAGAATACAAGACCGAGCCGGGTTTATCAAGCAGTTTCCCTGAATAATCAGGAACCGCTTCGTGGGTTTTGCCCGCATATTCGACATACCATTTGAAGGATTGAACATTCAGCGTATTATAGAATGAATAAGCGAACCCATTGTATTTTGGAACGAAACGATCGGCCAGATCATAGGAATTGATATTGCTTACGAGTACATCCATCGAGGCCTGATCCATGGTTCTGTCAACCAGCGATAACCCGGGCATCACACTCACTTTATCACTTATTTTGATAAAGCCTTCCACGTTGGCTCCTTTAATTACAGGTTCATAGGTACTGTACAGGTTTTTCTGCTTTCCCGTAAAAGCTTTGACATGCCAATTGTTGTTGAACTGATATTTTAAGAGAATACCGAGCACTGCATTATCAATACCAAGAGATCGAGCTTCATAGGCTCTGAAAGTGATACCGCTTCCAAATTGCTCATAGAAATGACCTGCCGTAATATCCAGCTTCCCGATTTCCTTTTCAATATAAAGCCGACCGATACCCGCACCGGTATACGCTTTAGTCGGATCGTGGAGATTTGAATTATTAAAGAGGTCGAATCTTCCACCTGCTGTCAGTCCCCAGTCGCGATTAGAATATATGATGGATAGCCATGCATCGGTACCGGAGAGGAGATTGTCGTAATGAGGCGTACCCGAAGCGCCAATAGCTGTGTCGCGCATATAGAAATTGGTATTGGCCTCAAGGCTTCCACTCAGTGATCCCTGGCCGAAAAGTGCTGCTGAAAAAAATGAACTTAGTATGATAAATGACCAAAATGATTTCTTCATGGATTTAATTATTTTAGCTTCCTCATTGGGCGGATTTGATTTGCAATTTTAAGTAATTTCTTTGGCATCAATATTGAATCAAGCCCCCTGATCTAATTATAATGACAAACTTATGAACTCTAAATTAGCTTTAATCCTCTTTGCCGCATTTTTCACTTCCTCCTTATCACTTCTGGCACAAGATAATTTACCCTCGGTGATGTTGGAAAAGGACAATGGATCGAACGTCAATATACTTGATGCCGTTAAAGATAAGGACCTCACGATTATTGATTTTTGGGCAACCTGGTGCATTCCCTGCCGCCATGAACTCGAAAACATTTCTGACGTTTATGCCGACTGGCAGGATGAATGGAATATGCAATTGATTGCGGTTTCGATTGATGATGCAAAAACTAAATCGCAGGTGATGCCATATATAAATGGTAAAGGCTACGATTATAAAGTTTTACTTGATCCGAATTCCGAGTTTTTTCTTGCTGTCAACGGATTGACACCTCCGCTTACTTTAATCGTTGATAAAAATGGCCATATCCTTTTTATTCATCATGGCTATATTGAAGGAGACGAATATGAGTTGGAAGACTTTATGAGCGGATGGTTCAAGAAGAATTGATACAACAATCATAAAAGGAAATAAAAAAAGGTATGCCGGAAAGCACACCTTTTTATTTTTATTGTAATTGCATGGTTATTTATGAGAAACCATCAATTTTTGCAAAGCCTGTACATGTCCATGCTGGTCTTTAAATGAAGCCAGATACAAACCATCAGGCCATTGGGAACAATCAACCTGCATCATATCCATACTGACGGCTTTATTAAAAATTTCCGAGCCAATCAGATTAGAGATTTCCAAACGACCATTTTCAGGAATCGAAAGCGTAATATTCTGATTGGCAGGTACCGGATAGGCATCCATGCTTAGCTGCAAGGGTTTATCAATACCGGCAGGCCAACTTTGATACTCAACATGAATCATAGTAGATGTGTTAGCACTATCGCTGCTATCATAAATGGTAACCTCAACAATACCCGGTCCGGGAACGATTCCATCATCAGTCACGTAGATGGAAATTAAGGTAGAGTCACCAGGTTGAATCGGTTCAATAAATTGCCCGTACCCAACTTCAGGTGCATAACAGAGCAAGCCTATACATACACTGGAATTCCAGGCTCCCGGCATTTGAAGCTCAGCACGGCTCCACCGTAAGTTAAGCGCGATGCCTGTGTTGTTGTGCAGCTGAGTGAGGAAGTCATGAGAAGCAATATTTAATGGGCCTTCCATAATAATGGTATCTTCATTGACACTCAGATTTTGACCGAACAGGAAACTGCCCATTCCGGTTAGCAATAGGGTGTAAAATAATTTTCTCATAGAAAATATGGGCTTTCGTTATTGAATTGAAATAAGTTTGCTTATGGGCCTCAAATTATTTCCGTTCAAAGTTAGTACATATAAACCTGCTTTCCAATCGGCCACTGAAATATTCAATGTATTATCTCCACTTTGACAATTGTCTGACCAAACCAGATGACCGGCTATGTCGTGTATTTCAAGCAGAGCATCTTCATCAAGCGTTCCAAAATTCAAATGAAGTATATCCTGCGTGGGATTTGGATAAGCATTGATCATTAAGGCTTTAATGGCCTGATCATATTCTATACCTGATGCAATGCCATTAAACCAATTATGCGTCAGTTTAACAAACTCATTCCGAACAGCTGTATCGCTGATCATTTCTATACCAATTCCCAGATAAACAACCTTAAAAGTTCCGTTATCAGCCCTGATACCGGCCACCTTAGATGGATTATTATTGTAGTTGAAAATAGAGACAGCTGAACCGTTTGCATCGGCACCAATCACGTCCGGATACATGTAATCATTTGTTTGATCTGCATAGACCGGATCGATGGGCGAGACGCTGACATTGCCAAAGACGGCATCCCCGTTTTGAGCCACCAGGAGATTATTGGTATTAGCACCATCATTATAGTAATGAGCCTGCAAATAATTGGTATAGAAATCGCGTGTATCGGTTGTACCATACCCGTTTTGATCCCATGTTTCCCAACCAATATCCTGCCCGCAGATCAGGAGGTTGCCTCCAGCATCCATAAAGGATTTAAATGCGGCCACATTTTCATCGGTTAATCCCGGGAAAGACCAACCTACATTGTAATAGATATTATTTACACCCTGAAGCATATTATTTGCCTCAGCTTCGAGGAAAACCAGGTGGCTCGTTGAAGCAAAAGTAGTATTCCCCGCATAAGCTAATCCGGCTTCGTATTGCGGTGCCCAATTGTATGCACTGCTTGGGCTTCCATCTCCAAACGACATTTCATTTGTAACAATTAAATCCGTGACACCTGACATCACATAAAAAGTTACAGTCTGAGGAGAATATTGGGGATTATTCAGCGAATAGACACTGACTGTATAAGTTCCGATTCCTGCAGTAGATGAGGGCGTGACACTTACTGAGATAGGATTGCTTGATCCGGGACTTGGTGTAAATACCAACGAATCAGTGATGCCGAATCCATTAACAGTACAAGCTGATGCCCAGCCATTTGGCTGATTGGCTATAAAGGAAACAACGATATTTTCAGATCCTGTTAACATTTCCATGTTGCTGGTAAATGTATTGGAAACATTGGCAGCTGATTGCTTAAAAATACCTGCCGATGTATTGAAATGCTCCCAATTCGGATCTATGCTTGAGCCAGAGTTTATAATTTCTTTTGTGCTTGAATTCTGGACAAAAGCAATTATATACATTTTAGTGGAATCCCAGGCCGCATCCATTTGATAGGTAAAATTTGAAGTAACTGAACTACCGGTTGCTGCTAATGTAATGGGATTGCCTGATGAGCTCGTTAAATATTTACGAAAGGCATTCGGGAAATAGGTTTCGCCATTAGTCCCCGGAGGTGTTGGGTAGGTCTTATCTTTTTCAATAACGGCTACCATAAGTACATGAGATCCGGATGGAGCGGTTCCTAATGTCTGGATTTCAACCGAAACATTGTGGTTAGCTCCTGCTGTAGTTTCAGAAACTTTGACTCTGATTGGACTTCCATATTTCTGATCATTATTAATCAGTGTTTGTGTTACGGCAGCGGGTCCGCCTGTCCATTGGTTACCCCTCATAATCATAGTAGGTACCGCATTTACTCCATAGAAGTTCGTTCTGGTAGTATTCTCAGCAATATTGAACTGATAGAATGGATCGTCATTACCAGGCCACCAGGTATGATGGGCAATGTGATGAATATTCCCCACATTATTGGCAAGAATATCCCCCTGGAAAATAGGATTTTGCGCGGCACATGGAGCACAACTTGAATTAGTAAAATGCTCAAACAATGAATATTGCTTGGCAGAATTAACTTGAGCAATTCCTAACAGGCCTGTAAATAATAGAAATGTAAAGATTGTAAATCTGGATTTCATAATACTATTTTTAATGGTTAGAATTAGTAACTTAGCAATCGATTTCAAGATATAGCTCTAATTCCGTTTTACAAAATTTATTCTTATGAAAAAATATTTTTCCCTTTTGTTAGCCCTGTCTTTTGCCTTAGTCAGTCAGGCTCAGATTGTTTTTTATACGCAAGATTTTGAAGGTTCAGGATTACCTTTTGGCTGGACTCAATCTACAAATGCCAGTGATGGAGGTTGGCTTTTCGGTACCGCTTCTGCACTATCCAGTAATTATTTCGGAATCATAGACCATACAAAAATAGCCGCTACCAATGACGATGGTTGCAATTGCGATAAAAGTGCAGATTTTCTGATCATGCAAGCCTTTGACTTCAGTACTTACACTGCTGTATTCATGGATTTTTCAGTATTTTATTATGATGAGACCTACCAAGGTGCACAGGAAGTCGCTACCGTTGAGGTATCAACGAATTCAGGTGCCACCTGGACAAGTGTTGTTCAATTAGCAGGTTCAGCCCAATGGCAAGATGTTACGGTAAATCTTTCAGCCTATGCCGGGCAATCAAATGTTATGGTTGCATTTAAATACAGTGATGCGAGTGGTTGGTTATATGGCTTTGCCATTGATGATGTTAGTCTTTACCAACCTAATGCCAACGATGTTACCGTGACCGCATTAACAACACCTGATTACGTATTGGCAGGAAATTATGATGTGAGTGGAAGCATCAGGAATCTTGGTTTTGCCGCTATCAGTTCACTCGATGTAAATTGGAGCGTTAATGGTGGATCCACTCATACACAAAACCTGACTTCCCTAAATATTCCGACTTTGGGTTCATATAATTTCACCCATTCGACACAAATAAATATTCCTTCTCCGGGAGCCTATAATTTGAAAGTCTGGACATCCAATCCTAATGGGGTTGCTGATGCCGATCCGGCTAATGATACAGCCAGCAAATTGGTAAGCGGGTTGAGTTCATTACCTGATAAAAAAGTTTTAGTTGAAGAATTTACAGGAGCCTGGTGTGGGTGGTGTCCGGATGGTGCAGTAGTACTAGGTGAAATTCTGGATGCCAATACCAATGCAATTGGTGTATCGGTACATTCCGGAGATGATATGGAATTTACCGAAGGTGGAGATTTGGCAACAGAATATGCACCGTTTTACCCATCTGGAATGGTAGATCGCTATTTATTCGAAACAGAGGCTGAGGTAGGATTGGACAGAGGAACCTGGGTTACTCATTTCACTGAACGTTCTGCCATGACAGTACCGGTAACGGTTAGTTTACAAAATGTACAATTCGATTCTTCTTCAAGACAACTTGTTGCTACGGTAAAAGCAGATTTTGTCGGTCCGGTTGAAAATGATTTGCGTTTCAACTTATTGCTTTCGGAAGATGGTGTTACCGGAACCGGGTCGGGTTATGACCAGATTAATTATTTCAGTGGTAATGCCAATTATCCAAATCATCCTTTTTTTGGCTTGCCTGATCCGATTGTCGGCTATGAGCACAATCATTGTCTCCGTGCGATGTTAGGTGGCACCTGGGGCACCAACGGGATTATTCCATCTAGTGTGAATGACGGTGATTCTTATACAAAAGAATATACAACCACTTTACCTGTTGGTTGGGATTTTCATAAAATCCAGATAGTTGGACTGGTGCAAGAATACAATATCGATAAAAATCACAGGAACATACTGAATGCTGACAACATTGAGCTCAACAGTATTTTTACTGGCATGGATCAACCCACAACAGATACTCATGTTAGTGGTATTTATCCTAATCCGTTCAGCGATATGACACAAATTGATTTTTACTTAGATAAGAATACCACTGTTCAAATCGCAATTTATGATTTGATGGGACGCAAAGTGGCAGATCTGAAAAATGCATTCCTCGGCTCAGGCCATCATTCCGTAAATTGGAATGGTCAAAATGATGATGCTATGCAAGTAGAAGATGGTGTTTATATTGTGAGCATTAAGACAACTGATTCAGAGATTTCACAAAAAGTAATTCTACAGAAATAGGTTACATAGGATAGCAAATTATAATCCGGTTTCAGCTTTGAGACCGGATTTTTTTATCCGATCAGTCCCTCGTCAGCAAAACTGAAATATCCGGATTCTGTCACAATAATGTGATCAAGCAATTTGATATCCATCAGGTTTCCTGCATCTTTAATTTTATGAGTTAGTTGCTTGTCTGGATCGCTGGGTTTTAATTGGCCGGATGGATGATTATGACTCAAAATAATACTGCATGCACCCAGACCAAGCGCTTGCTGAAAGATTAACCTTGGGTCAGCTACAGTTGCACTTATACCCCCTTTACTTAACTGAAAAGTGTTTATAATTTTGTTAGCACGATCTAGATACAATACCCAGAATTCTTCATGTTTCAGATCGGCTACACGAGGTGACATCCAATCGTAAACATCATGGCTTGAAGTAATTTTTTTCTTCTCTTTTATATCAGATAATTGTCTTCTTCTGCCCAATTCAAGAGCAGCGATGATTGTAACTGCCTTGGCCGGGCCGATACCTTTATTTTCAGTAAGTTCTTTTACCGTAAGTTTCCCCAATTCACGCAAATCATTATTAACTTTTGATAGCAGATTGAGTGCAACCTGAACAGCCGTGCTTCTTGAAGTTCCTGAACGTAATAAGATGGCGATAAGCTCGGCCTCTGTGAGGGCAGCACTTCCTTTGGCCACTAATTTTTCCCGTGGCCTGTCTTCAACAGCCCATAATTTAATACCTACATTTTTCTCATACTCCATGACAATATAGAAGAGAGTGGGAATATGAAGATATTACTTATTCCTGACCGGACAAAAAAAACTTACCTTAAGGCAAGTTTCAGTAAATTTTGGAGGTGAATTAAGTCAGCTTATTAACATGTAAAGCAAGTTCAGATTTCAGGTTACCTGCTTTGTTTCTATGAATAATATGACGTTTAGCATTTTTATCAATCAGCGAAATTGTTTTACCAAGTAGTTCTTCCCCTTCCTTTTTGGAGCTAGCTGCACGCAAGTCTCTAATCAGGTTACGCATTGTTTTAGCATAATAACGATTATGTACCCTTAATTTGTCCGTTTGCCTGATGCGTTTCTTCGCTGATGCATGATGTGCCATAAAAAAAAATTTTGGAGGCGCAAAGTTAATGTAAAATTTGAAAACGTGAGAATTCAAATTAATTTTTTTTTGCTAAATTTTATTATTCTTTCCATAAGGCCTTGTTTTTTATTCTTAGAAGAATAAACAATCTATTTTTGTGTTATTAGAATCGTTCTAATTAAAACCTAAAAGCCAGGTAAAATGAACAAATCTTTAACAGCATGGCTGATAAGCCTTCTATTATCATTATCGGTCAAGGCACAAAATTTTATAAACTATTCATCTCATCTGGAAGAAAAAGGTGAAACAGAATTTTTCGTTTCTACAGATGTAGGTTATCTTGATGATTTGAACCCATTTTTTGCTACTGTTCTGGAATACGAATATGGAATTACCGATTTCTGGACCACAGAATTACAAGTTGAAACGGCCACAACAAGTAAATTTGCATACGCTTTTGTGGGGTATCGATTCGAAAATCGCATCCGCTTATTAAGTGAATCTACTTTTATTGTGCCGGTTCTTTATGCTGAATATGAAAATCTACATATTGAGTCTCCC
>CAYPSW010000002.1:138998-241596 GCA_964413685.1 uncultured Chitinophagales bacterium | reverse complement strand
TCAATATCACCGAATTGGCGGCAATGATTCTTCCACTATGCATTGAGTTTTCTTCAATTTGACTTTGGTCGAAGTGAATAGAAGCGGTATCAATAAAAATTGCAACCTCCCTTACGAGCAATTCTGCTTTTTGTAATAGTGGGAGTAAGTTCATATTCATTATACTTTTTTTTATTCTAATTTGCTACCCTGTCTATCAACTATTACCTCTTGAACATCATGGCTTCCGAGCCATTTCCATTGAGGAAACAGCATGAAAAAGGTAAGTCCTGTAGATAAAATATCAGCCATAGGAAAGGCAAGCCAAACGCCATCGAGTCCAATGAATGACGGTAATATTAGAGCAAGTGGAATCAATAGTAATCCCTGCCTTGAAATTGTAACGATGAAAGCCGGTAGAGCCTTTCCGATTGCCTGGAAATAGGCACCTCCAAGCATTTGAAATGCCATCAAAGGGTAAGCAATTATCAACAACCTGATTGCGTGACCAGTCATAGTTATAAGTGCTTCATCCTTTGTAAATATACCCGCAATTTGAGGTGCAAACAACATAATAATTCCAAAACCAGAAATTGTAATTAAGAGTCCGGTTTTGTTAGCAACAATGAGTGATTCCTTTACACGATAATATTTTTGAGCACCATAATTAAACCCGGCTACAGGGAGGAAACCTTGCACTAAGCCTAACATTGGAAATATGATAAACATAAATACCCGATTCAGAATTCCGTAAATCGAAACAGCCAGCTCACCACCATAATGAAACGCCATATTATTTATAACCATAACCATCAGACTGGCACTTCCTTGCCGGGCCAGTGATGTAGCACCCAGTGCAACTGTTTCTTTAACAATGGGTTTATCAAGTTTCAAATGTCTTGATTTTAGTTTTAGTGAGCTGCTGCCCAAAGAAAAATGCCAGATGATAAAAATAAAGCCTGCAAATTGAGAAATGACAGTAGCTACAGCTGCTCCTTTAATTCCCCATCTCAATCCGAAAATAAATATAGGGTCGAGTATGATGTTCAATAAAGCAGAAGTTACCATGGTAAGCATGGCTATCCGGGCATGTCCTTCAGCACGGATAACATTATTGGCCATCATGGCTATAGCGAGGAAAGGAGCCCCGGCCAAAATAATTAAAAAATAATCACGTGCATAAGGCAAAATACCACCTTTCGCACCGAATACATCTAATAATGGGTTGGCAAACCAATATCCTGCTACCATTAAAACCAAGCTTGAAATAGAGGTGAGGCTCACCAGATTACCAAAAGCTGTATAGGCTTTCTCTGAATTATTACTTCCAAGTGCCCTTGAAATAATGCTTGCTCCTCCAATACCAAGTGACATACCAATGGAAGCTACAAACATGCTGATCGGTATAACGACCGCTATACCTGCAATAGCCAAAGGTCCCACTACACGTCCAACATAAATGGTATCAACAATATTGTAAAAAACCATTACCATCATGCCAATGGCTGCAGGTGCTCCTTGCCTCCACAATAATTTACCAATTGGTGCTTTTCCCAACTCCAAAGTAATTTTTTGAATTCTCTCCATCATCTATCCCTCAATAGTTTTCAATAGCTTTTCAAGCAAGCAATGCAATTCGTTTTTCTCTAACTTATTAAAGTCTTTCATTATTTCGAGGTTATGTTTTTCCAAAACCAACTTTAACTTTGGCAATACATCCTCTCCTTTTTTGGTAAGGTATAAATACCGAAATCGCTGATCCGATTCTTTTTTCAGCCTTTTCACATACCCTGTTTTTTCCAGACCCGACAGCATTTTAGTTGCAGTAGCCTTGTCTACATTAACTGCCTGTGCAATATCATGTTGGCAAATACCTGGGTTTCGGAATAAGGTAAATAAAAAATGAATCTGCCCCGTATTGATTTCATAATCAATCAATCTATTAGTTAAACGGGCATAAATTTTTCGGTGTATGGTTGAAATAATTTTTCCAATACTCTGTGTTTCGATAATTGCTTTTGACATAACTATTAGTTGATCATACAACTAATAACAGAATCGCTAACAAATAGTTTCCTATGCAACTATTTTAGTTTATAAAAAGAAATGATGAGCATTTGACGGTATTAGTCCAGCGGAAAATTACATTTCATCGAGGGTCTTGCCTGCTTCATCAGCGTAAGGGGAATCAGATGCTTTAATCTGTTTTAATAAAGCAATCGCCTTTCTTTTCCTGCCTTTATTCAGCAAAGCCAGTGCTTTATACCACATTGCGTCATTAAGCAAAGTGGACACATTATTATCAATGAGCACGTCAAAATCTCTAATCGCTTTTGTTGGATTATCGATGGCCAGAAAGGCTAAACCTCTGTATAATCGACTTCGATAATCAGCTGTATCACGGAGAATGAGTTCATCGGCAATGTGGATACAATCCTGATAACGGTCTTCCTCATAAGCACTTACAGCAGCTTCAATATTTAAATTATAGATTTCGTAAGCACTCATTTTTGCATTTGATGCACCATTCTGTACTACTGTTTCTGAAATCTCAACAGGTTCGATAAATTCAGTTTGAGGTGCATCAGAATTTGCCCTAATTGTAATGATGGAGTCTGCCATACCGGCAGTGGGAATTGAATTACTTGCTTTGTTACCCGTTGAGTTGAAGTTCACTTCGTCATCCGAGGATTCTTCGAAAATGGCTTCGGATTGTTTTTTACTGTCAACAATAACATCAGGTTGAGAATCATCGACAATGCGTAAGGGTTCATTCTCTATATTAGATTCTTCCAAAGCAATATTTTCTTGCAATGTTTCCATTGTAGAGGATGGTGCGGATGATGATTTAGCTCCAATTATTGGTTTGCTGACTATCTCATTTCTCAAACTAGTATCCTCTATAGATTGATTATCTATAACAAGAGGTATTTGTTGATTATTATTGTCATCTCTCTCCTGATATTTTTCATAATGCTGGGCAAAGACTTCCTTTGAATAACGTTCATTAATTCTGAGATAAACCATGAATGATACGGCAATCAATAGTAAGATAGTGGCAGCGGCTGCAAGATATCTGCGTTTTAATGAAATGATTTTAGGTACAGATACTTGTGTTTGATCCGAAACTTTTTTTTGAAGGTTCGCCAGTGAGGCTTCAAAAGCAGAAAAATCATTTTCTTTTTCTAGGCCATTAATTGCTTCGTTGCAGAAGGTGCAGGAAGCCAAATGCAGTTCGATGACTCGCTTTTCTTTTTTGTTAAGCGTATCATTCAGATAAGATTTCATTTGACTATAGGTCAGATGATTGCCGGCAGGTTTAAAAATCTGATCGATATGATTAGTCGATTTCGCCATGGTTTCTTTCTATAAAAATTCGCATATTGCGTTTCCCGTTTTGGATATAACTCTTTACTTTATTGATGTCAAATCCAGTTATATTAGCAATTTCAGCATAAGACATATCTTCAAGATAAAATTTTTGAACGCATATTTTTTGTTGGTCATTTAATTGATCCAAAGCCTCTTGAATTACTGTTTCAGCTGGAATTTCTTTGGCATCGAGTGAAAGATGCATCTCTTCTACGCTTTCCATATCATTGACTAAAAAGTCATCAAACTCGATACTATTACTGGGCTCATGTTTTTGTTTTCTCAAGTACATCAAACAATGGTTTCGCGCAACCATATGAAGCCAGGAACTGAAATAAATGACTTCATGCTTTAATAATTTATCGAATAATTGTTCAACAATTTCCATAGCCCGGTCTTCTGCTTCTGCAGAGGAACTCATATATTTTCTGCAAACTCCTAATAATAAATGAAGATAGCGCTGATACAAAATCCCAATAAGCTCACGATTAGCAGTTTGCCGATATTGGCCTAACAATTCCTGATCTGAAAGCTGACTGAAATCTTTATTCATTCGGATTTATTACAGTTAATAAAATTAACGATTCCCATATAATGAGTTGATGGTTTAACAACAAAAGCTTAATACCAAAGTGTTTTAATAATAAACCCCATCCCGAATATAATTAGGAGGATGCCCATCGTATGATTCAGAATTATCAGGATTTTGTTTGTTAATAATTTTTTGATTTTATGTGCAGCAAAAGATTTTAAAATATCAGTACTTAACACGGTCAGGGCAGTGAACGAAAAGAGCATTAGTTTTTCATTAATCGTATATTGAAATTCGGCAGACAAAACACCTGTAACACTAAGCCAAAAAATAATCACACCCGGATGTGTGAAATTCAGTATAAAACCTCTTCCAATTAAACCGGCATTATGGGCTGCCGTGCGCTTTGGTAATGATTTATCATTATTTAATTTTGGTGGCCTGAAAAAGGTTTGTATCCCTATTAATATCAGAACAGTGCCTCCAACAATACCCAACCAATATTCAATAGTAGCAAGATTCTGCAGAGTGGATACAAAAATATTGCTGATAAAAATGTAAAAAATATCGCTGGCTGATATCCCTATTGCAACGAGCACTCCGGCACCAAATCCTTTATGAATGCTCGTTTGTAGCAGAGCAAAGAATACAGGGCCAATTAATACAGCCAAAGTGAGTCCTAAAATAATCCCGGTCCTGACAGCCTGAATCATATATTATTTTGTGCTTGGTGATTGCTTAATTCCGCAGATACAAATGCTTCCCAATCAACAAATTGATCTTGTTTCATCACGCGTGGAAATTTATATTGCTCTCCTTCTTTTCCGTTCCTTTTCAGCCATTTAAAAAATAGCTCATTCGGAATAACCTGAGCATGGATATCCTTTAATACATGAGCGCGTTCGGTGGCGTAGTCATCATTTACTTCCTTCAAAAATTTGTCAAGATGTTGAGTAAGCTTCTCACTATCTACCGACTCAGAGGAAGTACCGATATACCATTTATGTGAAAAATGATTCTTAATTGAAATACCCTGAACAGTAAATTCCTGTAATTCAATTTTCATGGCTTCTGCTGTCAATTGAATAGCTTTTGTCATGTTATCAACCGATAAATGTTCACCACAGATACTCAGAAAGTGCTTCGTTCTGCCTGTAATGACAATCTCTTTTGTTTTGGCATCTGTAAAGCGGACAGTATCACCAATCAAATAGCGCCAGGCTCCAGCACAGGTACTTATCAGCATGGCATAATCAATACCCTCCCTTACCTCATCTATTGAATGTGTTTCTGGATTAGGGATTAAATTACCAGATGCATCAAAATTTTTCTCATTAAAAGGGACAAATTCATAAAACACGCCATTATTTAAAATAAGTTGTAAGCCTTTTGATCTTTCACTTGTTTTCATGGCAAAAAATCCCTCTGAAGCCATATAGGTTTCAGAATAAATCATTGGTTTGGAAAAATAATTTTCAAATGTTTTTCGGTAAGGCTCAAAAGAAATACCTCCATGAATGTAAATTGTAAGGTTTGGCCATATTTCTTGCAAATTGCTGATGTTATTTTTTTCGATAATCCGTTCTATCATAATTTGCACCCAGCTGGGGATTCCGGCAATGATACCTATATCCCAATTAGGTGCATTAATGGCAATTTGTTCCAATTTATCGTTCCAGTCTTTGGTTGCCAGTATTTTCTTCTCAGGTTTGTAATAGAATTTGTTCATCCAAAATGGAACATTGGAAGCACTTATTCCGCTCATATCGCCTTCAAAGATTACTCCGTTAAATTTCAGTGCGGTTGAACTTCCAAGCATCAAAATACCTTTTTGAAATATTTCAACAGGTAGCGTGTAATTGAGCATGGCAAAAATCAATTTCATGGAAGCTTTTTTGATTGACTTCAGCATGTCTTTGGATACCGGGATATATTTAGTTGCGGAATCAGAAGTACCTGAACTTAAAGCAAAATATTTTATTTTGCCCGGCCAGCAGACATCCTTTCTACCCTTTTGGCTCAAATGCCACCATTTGCTGTAAATTGCTCTGTAATCATGTACCGGAACATGGCTTTTGAAAGAAGAAATGATATTTTTTGATTTTAAAACCTTATTGAACGTGTAGTGCTGTCCAAAATTGGTATCTTTTGCGTGTCGTAATAATTTTTTCAGCACGCGGGTTTGATATTGTAAAGGAGTTCCCCGTTTAAATTTTATGCTTTTTCGAAGCTGAAAAGTTCGTTTTATTACACTTCCTACAATAGGCATATTTTACATTGCTTTGAAATTCTCGAAAGGCAAAAGTAGCAATTTCTCCCACTGGTCAATCAGCAATCTAATCGAATAGAAGTAAACAATTGCTAATCCTAAAAGTTAAAATCAGCATATTCGATCCATTTTGTTAATTCAAACCCTTGACAATTCGACAATTTTGACTACTTTTACACATCCAATGAATATGATGAAAAGAACAATTCTACTGCTCTTTTTGTTTCTCTACATAAACGTCAACAGTTTTGCGACCCACCTGATTGGTGGTAATTTCAAATATAATTGGACGGGAGGAACGAGCTACATGATTACCATGACACTCTTCCGAGATTGTAATCCGGGAAATGCAGGAATGCCTAGTTCGGCAACATTTAGGATACATAACACCAGCGGAGCATTTGTAAAATCGGTATTTGCCTTAAACCTCGGAAATACCATACTTCCGATCAGTACCAATGATCCCTGTTTATCACCGCCAAATAATATTTGTGTTCAACAAGGTGTCTTTTCGGCCCCCACAAATCTCTCTTCAAGTGCCGGTGGGTATTGGGTATCCTGGAATAGTTGCTGTCGGAACGGATCTATTATCAACCTCATCAATCCTTTAAGTCAGGGCATGACCTTATTTATGAAAATTCCTGACCCCGGAACTTACCCGGGCAATTCAAGTCCTACTTTTGTAAATTTTCCTCCGCTAGCTATTTGCCTGAATCAACCTATTAATTTCAATCATTCAGCCACCGATGTTAATGGGGATTCACTTGTATATAAATTGATTCCTTCTTATGCTTCCGCTGCAAATCCCCCTTTTAGTTGGGTGAATTATGCAAGTGGTTATTCTCCATCATACCCACTTTCATCCAGTCCAGCTCTTTCCATCAACTCTGCTACAGGTATGCTTTCGGGAACGCCAAATCTGCTCGGTCAATTTGTGGTTAATATTGGAGTTGAAGAGTGGAGAAACGGGAATCAAATCGGTCAGTATTTTAGAGAGATTCAGTTTAATGTTGCAAACTGTGTTCAATCTGTTGCTGCTTCCATTCCCGGAATACCTCAGGCTAACGGTGGTCCAAATCTTATTTATAGCTGTAATAATTATAATGTAAACTTTGGCAATAATAGCTCGGGTGCTATTAGCTATTTCTGGGATTTTGGTGACTTAACATCAACTACAGATACATCATCTGCGGAATTCCCAAGCTATACGTACCCTGATTCCGGGACCTACCTGGTAACTTTAATTGCTAACCCCGGATATGTATGTGCCGACACGGCTTATGCTCTCATCATTATGTACCCGACTGTAAGTCCTGATTTTAGTTTTGCCGGTGATCAATGCCAATATTCACCTATTCAATTTACTGATCTTTCAACTACTTTCTTTGGAACTATCATTGGCTGGCAATGGTATTTTGGAGATGGTGGGTCAGATACGGTTCAAAATCCTGTACACACTTATAATGGAATTGGTAATTTTAATACTTGGTTAATTGTAACAACGAGTAATGGGTGTATTGATACCATAGTCCATCCTGTGCCCATAAATCTTTCGCCTCAAATTAATGCCGGATGGGATGCATCTATATGCAGAGGAGAAACCACAACATTGGCTCCTGTAGGTTCCGGAACCTGGATATGGTCACCCGGAAGTAGTCTTAATGATTCTACTATTAAGACCCCGGATGCTTCTCCTTTAAATACAACAACCTATACAGCAACACTAACTTCTTTGAATGGATGCACAAAACAAGATTCAGTAACGATTTTTGTTCTGGATGCTCCCACAGTTAATGCAGGACCTGATTTAATTTTATGTAACTCTGATATCGGACAAATTAATGCAAGTGCTTCAGATCCGACTGGCATTAAAACAGTGTCTTGGTCACCAACAATTGGATTGTCCAGTAGCTCTATTTTGAATCCTTCTGCAAATCCGCAATCTACAACCACATACGTCATAACCGTTACGAATAATAATAATTGCGAAAGCACTGACACAATTACTGTTTTCAGAAATGTAATTTCAGTTAATGCAGGAATTGATGCAGGGATATGTCAAGGCAGTAATATTCAGCTGAATGCAACATCTCCAAACACAGTAACTTATGCATGGACTCCAACCGGAAGTCTATCAGATCCGGCCATATCAAATCCTGTTGCAACGCCTTCATCAAGTACACCTTATATTGTAACCGTTACTGATGCAGACGGATGTTCGAATAGTGATACGGTAAATATTACTGTAAATCCATTGCCTCCTGTTGATGCCGGTATGGATGTGTCCATTTGCATTGGAAGCAATTTTGGATTAAATGCGACTGGTGCTATAAGCTACGCCTGGGCTAACGATGCAACATTAAGTTGTCTTAATTGCCAAAGCCCGGTTGCTACTCCCAGTACTAGCACTACTTATTATGTTACAGGAACAGATGGCAATGGTTGTTCGGCACTAGATTCAATGACAGTAACTGTTAATCCTTTACCAATAGTAAGCTTGACACCTGATGACACTATTTGTGTTGGTTCTAGCACAACAATGACAGCAGGTGGTGGACTGACTTATCAATGGTCACCAAATAGTTTTTTAACTTGTTCAACTTGTCCTTCAACCGGAGCAAGTCCTGTAAGCACAATGATCTATACGGTTACTGTGACAGATGCCAATGGCTGTATTAATACGGGAAGCACGAAAATTAATGTTAATCCTCTTCCAAGTATTTTATTAACACCCAATTCGGCTATTTGCTCAGGTGACAGTTTGCAATTATTCGCCAATGGTGGAATCAGTTATCAATGGTCACCTTCTTCAGGTTTAAGTAACCCCAATGTATCGAATCCAAAGGCTTCTCCATCCGTTACAACCATTTATACAGTTACAGTTACTGATGCAAATGGTTGTGTAAACACAGCTACAACAACCCTTACTGTTAATGCCAGTCTCGTTATTGCAATAACACCAAGTACGGATATTTGTTTGGGAAGTAACATTCAGCTAAATGCATCAGGAGGCAGTAATTATTTATGGTCGACATCCAGTTCATTAAGTTGTCTAAACTGTCCTGATCCTATAGCTACGCCTTCAGTAAATACGACTTATTATTTAACAGTTACTGATGCAAATGGTTGTCAGAATAATGATTCAGTTACCATAACCGTAAATGCACTTCCCAACATTGTTACAGCTGCAGATGATACCATTTGTTTTGGCAATGCATCACAACTATCAGCATCAGGAGGTATATCTTATAATTGGGCACCTGCTACTGGATTAATTAATCCCGCCTTACCAAATCCAACTGCTCAACCCGGAACTACCACAGTGTACACGGTAACAGGAACAGATGCAAACGGTTGTGTGAACACTGCAACACAAACAATTTTAGTAAATCAGCTACCATCTATTAGTGCAGGAGCCGATGCAGCAATATGTATTGGTTATAGCGCACAAATGCAAGCCAATGGAGGCATCAGCTATCAATGGAGTCCTGCCTCAGGTTTGAGTGACCCTAATATCCAGAACCCGATGGCAAATCCCATTGCATCAACTACCTATGTGGTATTAGGTACAGACATCAATGGATGCCAGAATACTGATACAGTGGAAGTAGTGGTTAATACACTTCCCCCTGTTACAACATCTCCTGACATTGCAATATGCATTAACGACAATACACAATTATCAGCGGCAGGAGGAGTATCTTATAATTGGACACCATCAACAGGATTGAGTAATGCAAACATTGCTAATCCGGTGGCTAATCCTGCGATAACGACCACATATTCTGTTTTGGTAACGGATGCACAAGGATGCCAGAATAACGATTCGATAATTGTTACAGTAAATCCACTACCGGTTGTTACAGTAGTTAATGATACAGCAATTTGCGTTGGAGACGCAGCTCAATTGGGCGCAAGTGGAGGTATTAATTATTTATGGTCACCTCCTGCTGATTTAAACAATCCACTTACTGCAAACCCATTGGCTTCGCCAACTGCATCCACAACTTATAATGTATTGGTAACGGATAATAACGGATGTCAAAATACAAGTTCAGTTTATGTAACTGTAAATTATCCTGCTGATCCTCAGGCTGGCACAGATGGATCGGTTTGTCCTGGATATTCAGCTCAATTAAGTGCATCTAATGGCGTGTCGTATAACTGGACCCCGGCTAGCGGATTGAGCTGCACAAATTGTCCTGATCCAATTGCAACACCGGGATCAGATCAAACTTATACGGTAAGCATTGTTGACATCAATGGTTGTTCTAACACAGATCAAGTTACTATCACATTATTTACTATTCCGGTAGTAAGTGCTGGATTTGATGCCACCATTTATAAAGGAGAAAATGTTCAACTAAACGGGATGGGCGGTGTGAACTACTTCTGGTCACCATCAACATGGCTTGATAATCCAAATTTGCAAAACCCTGTTGCAACACCTCAGGATACTATTACCTACATTTTATTGGTAACGGATGCTAATGGTTGTCAGAATACAGATTCTGTAACGATTCGGATTATAGGATTACCGGAAGCACAAATACCAACGGCCTTTTCACCAAATAATGACGGGCTGAATGACGTATTTAAGATCAGATGGAAGCGAAATTTTAATCTTATTTCACTCATGATTTTTAACCGATGGGGTGAAATGGTTTTTGAAACATCCGATATCAATCATGGATGGGATGGGACGGTAAATGGAAATGACCAGCCTATCGGCACTTATGTTTACTACATAAAAGCAGTAGATGATAAAGGATTTCCTTATCAAAGCAGCGGTAACCTAACGCTTATAAAATAGGTTCTTCTATATTTATTGGAAAGAAAAGGCCGGTTTAAACCGGCCTTTTCAATTTATCGACAAGGAAAAATATTGTATTGCATATAGTGCGTACTTTTTCATAAATTTGAGTGATATTCTTTAAGCCGAAAGAAAGCATGAAAAAAACAATACTCATTTCGATTATTAGCCTGATCGTTATATTTCCACTCAGGGCAACTCATATTATAGGCGGTTACGTTAATGTAAATTGTGTAGGTGGAAATAACTATCAAATTGAACTTCGATTATATCGAGATTGCAATCCGGGAAATGCAGGATTCGACCCATCCGCAGCAATTGGTCTGTTTGACAGTTCCGGAACTTTAGTTTCAACCATTACCTTACCAAGAGTAAGTATTACTAATATCCCTGCCACTTCTCCTAATCCTTGTTTAGTACCCCCAAACAACATTTGCGTTGAAGTGGGTTTATTTGCAACAGTTACCTCCTTAAGTTCGAGCAGCGGGGGTTATTGGGTTGCTTACCAAAGATGCTGTAGAAATTCTGCCATTTTAAACATTGTGAACCCTACAAATACTGGAGCAACTTTTTATGCTCAAATTCCGGACCCGGGAGTCTATCCTTGCAACACAAGCCCGCTGTTTTTTAAATACCCGCCTATTGTTATCTGTAATAATGAGGCCATCAATTATGATCATTCAGCTACAGATTTCAACGGGGATTCATTATCATATTATTTGTGTGAATCTATGATTGGTGGTGGTCCTGGAAATCCGGTACCTAATCCTCCTTCAGCACCACCTTATACTCCTGTTACATACCAAGCACCCTATACATCAACCTATCCTATAGCAAGTTCACCTCCATTAGCTATTAATGCAGTCACTGGTTTGTTAACCGGAACACCAAATACGGTCGGAAGATTCGTTGTAGCAATATGTCTGGATGAATTCAGATCGGGAGTTAAAATAGGGCATTACAGGCGTGAATTCCAGTTTAATACAACCGCATGTACGCAAAATATTACACCCGCAATTACAGCAGATCCCAATGGACAAATATTCAGTTGCGATGATTATGTAGTATCATTTGGTAATAGCACGGTCAATGGAACTTACTATTTGTGGGATTTTGGAGACCCTACAACATCACTTGATACATCCACTTCTTTTGAACCCACCTGGACATACTCTGATACCGGAACTTATACTGTCCGTCTAATTGTAAATGCGGGTTTTGTCTGTGCTGATACCGCCTATGCTACCGTTATTGTT
The DNA here is from genome assembly GCA_964413685.1 of uncultured Chitinophagales bacterium. Lineage (GTDB taxonomy): Bacteria > Bacteroidota > Bacteroidia > Chitinophagales > S012-47 > JAJRWN01. The sequence goes on along the minus strand of CAYPSW010000002.1, from coordinate 229,375 downwards.
TATCCCATATTGGCGCCATCATTTACCGAAACCGGAATTCATTGCATAGGTTCTCCTATCAGTTTTGTAAATCAAACTACCAATAATTATGGTATTATATCCTATCAAAAATACTATTTCGGAGACGGAGATAGTAGCTCACTGAACAACCCAACACATACCTATACTTCATCAGGTATATTTAATGCACAATTAGTTATCCATACTGATTTGGGATGTGTCGATACCTTTTCAATGAATGTAGTAATTAATTCTTTACCACTCCTAGATGCCGGAGCTGATTCTACCATTTGCCCTGGTTCAAATACTACATTGAGCCCTACCGGAAGTGGTACTTGGCTTTGGAGCCCTAGTGCTGGTTTGAGCTGTACGAATTGTCAAAATCCTATTGCATCTCCTCTTTCAACAACACTTTATACACTAAGTCTCACTAGTGCTTTTGGTTGTAGCAGCTCAGATTCTGTATCTGTTCTGGTGTCTTCATTACCAACTGTTAATGCAGGGCCGGACGTCATTTTATGTAACACAGGTGTGACACAATTTAATGCCAGTGCCTCTGATACTTCAGGAATTCAATCCACAATATGGACACCAACAACAGGCCTGTCCTCTTCAACCATTTTGAATCCTTTTGCAAATCCTTTAAATACGACCACCTACACACTTACTGTTACCAATAATCATGCTTGCTCGAATACGGATGTGATAACAGTTTACCGGAATATTCTATCAGTTAATGCTGGGTCCAACGTATCTATATGTACAGGATTTTCAACTAACCTAAACGCAACTTCTCCAAATACGGTCACCTTTAGTTGGCAGCCTGCTATCGGTCTGTCAAACCCAAATATTTCAAATCCGGTTGCTTCACCAACAACAACTACTACCTATACAGTGACGGTAACTGATTCTGCTAATTGTTCAGTGACAGATTCAGTAACAGTTACTGTGAATACTAATCCTATAGTAAATGCAGGACCTGACACATCCATGTGCATAGGAAATAGTGTGAGCCTGTTGGCTACAGGAGCCAATTCCTACTCTTGGGATACCAATGCTTCATTAAGTTGTACTAATTGTGCAAACCCAACTGCTACTCCATCATCAACCACTACTTACTATGTTACCGGAACAGATGGAAATGGATGTACTGCCAGAGATTCAGTCATGGTAAGCGTCACGACAAGTCCAAGTATAGGAATTACTCCGGATACTTCAATTTGTATTGGAGGGAATATGCCATTGGCTGCTTCGGGGGGAATAAGTTATATGTGGAATCCTCCGGCTACCTTAAGTTGTGCCTTTTGTCAAAATCCAATTGCCACTCCAACATCCACAACAACATATACCGTTTCGGTAAGCGATGCCAATGGATGTTCAGGAACTGCAACGGTTACCGTAACCGTAAATAGTTTGCCAAATATCTCTGCCGGAAATAATGTTTCTATTTGTTCAGGGAACAGCACAAACCTTCAGGCAAACGGGGGGCTTAGTTATACTTGGAGTCCTACAACAGGCTTATCAGATCCAAACCTTGCTAATCCAGTAGCTTCACCTACTTCAAGCACTACTTATACTGTTACAGGAACGGATGCAAATGGATGTCAAAATACTTCCAGCGTGACTGTTACGGTTAATCCTTTACCTGTTGTAACAGTAAGTCCTGATACAGCCATTTGTGCAGGCAGTTCAACTAATTTATTAGCAGCCGGAGCGTCCAATTATGCCTGGAGTCCAACAACTGGTTTATCTAATGCTAACGTTGCAAACCCAGTAGCATCTCCTACTACAACTACTACCTATACAGTGTCAGGAACCGATGGCAATAATTGTCAGAATACAGCAACGGTCACCATAACTGTTAATCCGCTACCAATGGTTGTTACCAGTCCTGATACAGCCATTTGTGCAGGCAATTCAGTAAATATATCTGCCAGCGGAGCTGTTTCCTATCTATGGTCGCCTGCAGCTGGATTATCAAATACCACGATTGCCAATCCGGTGGCATCACCTGCATCAACAACTACCTACACTGTAACCGGAACAGATGGAAATGCTTGTGTGAACACGGCCACCGTTACGGTTAGTATACTTGCTCTTCCCGTTGTATCAGCTGGTTCGGATGTATCAATTTGCATCGGTGCCAGCACAAACCTGAATGCAAGCGGGGCTTTGAATTATCAATGGAGTCCTGCAACAGGTTTATCTGCCAGTAATATTTCAAATCCGCTTGCATCTCCTGTTGTGAATACTAGTTATACTGTAACAGGAACTGATGCTAATGGCTGTCAAAATACAGATAACGTGAGTGTAACTGTTAACCTGCTACCGATTATCACTATGACTCCAGATACCGCTATTTGTATTGGAAATCAGGCAGGTTTGCAAGTTTCAGGTGGAACATCATACCAGTGGTCGCCTTCTGCTACTCTAAGTTGTTCGAATTGTCAGAACCCTGTTGCTTCCCCAACATCTACCATCACATATACCGTATTAGTCACTGATGGAAATGCTTGTCAGAATACTGATTCAATTTTGCTAACAATAAATCCTCTCCCGAACATTACATCAAGTGCTGATGATACTATCTGTGTGGGTGAACTTGCTACAATGAGTGCGGCAGGAGCTGTCAGTTATTCGTGGCTTCCCAACTCAGGGCTTAGCTGCAGTAATTGTCAGAATCCAACGGCTACACCTGTATCAAGTACAACCTATACCGTAACCGGAACTGATGCAAACGGATGTTCTAATACAAGCACAACAAGAATCATATCTAATTCGCTTCCTGTTATTACTGTTTCACCTGATATTGCATTATGTATTGGCTTCAGCACACCTTTAAGTGTATCCGGAGGAACTAGCTACCAATGGAGTCCGGCAGCTGGCTTAAGTTGTACCAATTGTTCAAATCCTACGGCTCAACCTTCTGTCACAACAACATATTCTGTTATGGTAACCGATGCCAACGGATGTCAGGATGATGATTCGGTTACGGTGACTGTTTATAGCCTATTACCTGTAACCATTACTCCTGATTCCTCTATTTGTATTGGAAGTAATATACAACTAAACGCAAGCGGTGGAAGCTCCTATCAATGGAGTCCCGGGACAGGATTGTCAAATACAAGTATTGATAATCCAATCGCAAATCCTGTTGTCACTACTACATATTCTTTACTGGTAACCGATGTCAACGGATGCCAGAACAACGATTCAGTTACCATTACTGTAAATAGCTTACCTGCTATTAGCTCAAGCAGCGATACAAGTATTTGCCTGAATGAGAGTACTCAATTATCTGCATCCGGTGGAATATCTTATATCTGGACACCAGCAAGCGGACTCTCTAACCCGAATATAGCTAACCCGATAGCATCACCAACATCAACTACAAACTATACGGTTACAGGAACGGATGCAAATGGGTGCACAAATACCAGTATGACCAATATTAGCATTTACCCCTTGCCAAATGTGAATGCAGGTACTGATAAAAATTACTGTGCAGGAGATAGCGCACAACTAAATGCAAGTGGGGCCATGAGCTACAATTGGTCACCGGCCATTGCATTGTCTGATCCAAATATTTCCAATCCAATAGCATCACCAACATCAACAACAAGCTATACGGTTACAGGAACGGATAATAACGGATGCCAAAATACAGATGGTGTAACCGTCACAGTGTACAATCTTCCAAGTGTCACTATTTCACCAGATGTGAGTATTTGCGAGAATGCTTCAACCTCCCTTTCAGCTTCAGGCGGAACTTCTTATCAGTGGACACCGGTAAACGGGCTTAGTAATGCAAATATTTCAAACCCCGTGGCCAGCCCAGCATCTTCCTCAACCTATACTGTTTTGGTTACGGATGTCAATGGTTGCCAGAATACGGACTCTGTGAGTATTACTGTAAATTCGCTTCCAAACATTACCGCATCTGCAAATGATACTATTTGCCTTGGAGAAAACACTCAAATCAATGCTTATGGTGGGGTTTCTTATGTATGGACACCTGCTACAGGACTATCAAACCAGAATATTTCTAATCCACTTGCATCTCCAAGCACTAAAACAACTTATACAGTTGTCGGGACCGATGCAAATGGATGCCAGAATACCGCATCAGTAGTTATTGATGTCAACATACCGGCTGATCCGCTAGCCGGACCTGATACAGATTTATGTCCGGGCGATCAGGTGCAACTTTCTTCATCAAATGGTGTGAGTTATTCCTGGAGTCCTGCTGCAGGTTTAAGTGATCCTAATATAGCTAATCCGATGGCTACACCAAATGGTCCAACAGTCTATACGGTCACTATTATTGATGCAAATGGATGTACAAACACAGACATTGTTAATATTGGTATTCTAACCCCTCCTGTTGTTAATGCCGGTGTAGATATGTCAATATATAAAGGAGAAAGTGTTCAATTGAATGGAGTTGGAGGAATATCCTATTTATGGACTCCTGCTACCTGGCTGAGTGACCCCAATGTTGCTGATCCAATTTCAACACCATTGGACACAATAACTTATGTGCTGCTTGTGACTGATGCCAATGGTTGTCAGAATACTGATTCAATGACAATCTATGTTCTTGGTGTTCCAACTGCCATTATTCCCAATGGATTTACACCAAATGGTGATGGACAAAATGATGTGTTCAAGATTGGTCATTATGAAAATTATATTCTCATCAAAATGCAAGTTTTCAATAGATGGGGTACACTAGTTTATGAAGGTAATGATGTTAATAATGGTTGGGATGGCACTTATCAAGGCATAGCCCAGCCAATAGGCACCTATGTATATATTGTTGATGGCACAGATTCTAAAGGTCTTCCAATTCATAAAATTGGCAACATAACATTATTGCGATAAAGATTGTTGAAATCATTAAAAGCGCTTTATCCAAACCGCTTTTTTCATGCAACCCAATAAACAAGCTATTTGTAAATTTTCTGACATCTTCTACTTGGGATAACCTATATCTTTATCCCGCTTATCTTATCCCATTTTATGGGAATCAAAAGCTAAGTGGGTAAATCAAATTAATTAACTTGTTTAAATCATAACTCATGTCAGAAACTTATTACGATCCAACCGATTTAAAAAAATTCGAAGATATCAGCGAATTTCAACCTGAACTAGGGAAAAAATTTTTTGGTTATTACAACAGTGTTTTTGAAGAAGGGGCCTTAACGAAGAGAGAAAAAGCACTCATTGCGCTGGCCGTTGCCCATACAGTACAATGCCCATATTGCATTGATGCTTACACCGAAGCAAGTCTTGAAAAGGGAGCTGATGAAGCACAAATGATGGAAGCGATTCATGTCGCAGCTGCAATAAAAGGAGGTGCCACATTGGTTCATGGAGTCCAGATGATGAATAAAGCTAAAAAAATGAGCATGTAAGAGCAGCTTATCTGCTTGAAGGAACTGTATTTATGAAATCACTACACGCAAGAAAAGATAAACTTTCTGATTCGATATTTCAACTTGGAGTACTCAATGGTACAAGCCAGAAGATTTATCCTTTCCAAAGTTTTGAAGATAAACTGAAAGAATATCTTCTATTTCCTTTGAAACCAAGTGGAATTGAAACCCTGCAAATCAATTTGGGATATATGTGCAATCAAACATGCAATCATTGTCATGTTGATGCAGGACCCGACCGAAAAGAAATCATGACACGTGACACCATGACAGACTGCCTCAATGCACTGGGGAAAAGTGACATTCAGACTGTTGACCTGACAGGGGGAGCACCTGAAATGAATCCTGATTTCAGATGGTTCGTGAATGAATTGCATCAACTTGGAATGCATATCATGGTCAGAAGCAATTTGACTATCATTGTTTCGAATCCTAAGTATTATGATTTGCCGGAGTTTTATAAAGAACATGGGGTTGAAATCATTTCATCATTGCCTTATTACAGCAAAAGGAAAACAGATCATCAGCGTGGTGATGGTGTATTTGATCAGTCAATTATGGCATTAACAATGCTCAATGATATAGGGTATGGTAAAGCCGGAACAGGATTGATTCTTGATCTGGTTTATAATCCTTCGGGAGCTTTCCTTCCTGCTGATCAAAAAGAACTCGAAAATCAGTTTAAACGAAATTTAAGAAAAGATTTTAGTATTCAATTCAATAAACTTTATACAATCACAAATCTGCCTATAAGTCGATTTTTAGAATACTTGCTCGAATCAGGTAATTATGAATCCTATATGGAAAAACTGGTCAATGCCTTTAATCCGGTGGCCGCCACCCAAGTGATGTGTCGAAATACAATATCGGTAGGCTGGGATGGTTTGATTTATGATTGTGATTTCAACCAGATGCTAAATCTTCCACTAAACACGACCGCTTCTAAACATATTTCACAATTTGATAAAAAAGCACTCGAACAAAGAAATATAGTTCTAAATCAACATTGCTATGGATGTACAGCCGGAGCAGGCTCTTCCTGCGGTGGTGCTTTAATTGATTAAAAAATAAATTTATGCCATACAAAGAAACATTGATCATCATGATTCGGAACCCATTAAAGGGTTTAGTTAAATCAAGATTGGCCACTGAAGCAGGAATTGAAAAAGCTTATCGGGTGTACAAACAGTTGCTTGTAAGACTTCACATCAACACGATTAGTTTGCCTTATAGGAAACTACTTTTTTATGATCGCTATATAGATACTGATGACCAATGGAATTCCACCAACTTTGAAAAACATCTGCAAAGTGAAGGTGATATAGGAGACAGAATGAAATGTGCCTTTGAATTAGTATTTAAAAAAGGAGCTGACAAAGTAATCCTGATTGGCAGTGATACCCCTGAACTAGATGAAGTAATTTTGTCCTCTGCTTACCGATTGCTCGATCATCATGATGTTGTTCTCGGACCGGCCAATGATGGTGGCTATTATCTGATAGGCATGAACAGGTCAATTCCAAGCCTGTTTAATAATAAGGTTTGGGGTGAGAATCAAGTACTTAGAGACACATTGCAGGAAATAAAGCAAATGAATATCAGCTTTAAACTTTTGCCTGAATTAATTGACATTGATACTTTGGATGATTTAAATGAATCAGGTTTTGATGACCGATTCCAGGACAAATTAGCTTAACCCGAATTAAACTAAACGATGGAGTATTTGAAAACGACTTTTGATGTGTATAAGAAAGCAGCAGAAAAACCGGATGTCGGATTATGCTGCACAACAAGTCCGGTTTGGCAATTTCCGGGACTGAAAGTACCGAAAGTAATGCAAGAGATGAATTATGGTTGTGGAACCACTGTGAATCCCAAAGATCTGGTAGGCAATCCAAAAATCTTGTATGTAGGTGTTGGAGGTGGAATGGAAATGCTTCAGTTTTCTTATTTCTCCAGACAAAAAAAAGGAGTAACCGGGATTGATATCGTGCCTGAAATGCTAGAAAAATGTAGTAAAAACCTTCATCTGGCCGAATTGGAAAATAGCTGGCTAGAAAAGGATTTTATTGAATTGAAATCAGGTTCTGCATTAGAACTCCCGGTGGAAGAATCTTCTATGGATGTGGCTGCACAGAATTGCCTCTTTAATATTTTCAAAGAAAAAGAACTTAGCAAAGCGCTCCAAGAAATGTATCGGGTATTGAAACCAAATGGCCGGCTGATAATGTCGGACCCTATATGTGATACCCCCATCCCTGAGCATGTAAAAACAGACGAAAGATTAAGGGCTTTATGTCTAAGTGGTGCCATACCGATAAGTGAATACCTGAGCTTAATTGCATCCGTTGGATTTGGAACTATTGAGATAAGAGCCAGAAGGCCATACAGAATACTTGATACCCTTCACTATGATGTAACAGAACCAATTTTCATTGAGAGTGTAGAAATATGTGCCATCAAAGATCCAATGCCAGAAGATGGGCCTTGTATTTTTACAGGAAAATCGGCCATATACACCGGCCATGAAGGACTTTTTGATGATGAAAAAGGCCATGTACTGCAATATAACCAACCACTGGCCATCTGCGACAAAACAGCCTTGGCTCTTAGCAGTCTTAATCGAAATGATATTTATATTTCAGAATCAACCTGGCACTATGACGGTGGTGGATGCTGCTAAAGATTTGCTGATCGATTGAAAGATAAATGAAAATGAAGACGCTCTTCCTCATCCGGCACGCTAAATCAAGCTGGTCGGACACTTTATTAGATGATATTGAACGGCCACTTAAAAGAAAAGGCAAACAAGATGCTTTTAATATGGCTCAATTTGTGAAAAGATTCATCAAACATCCCCTTATAATAATTAGCAGTCCGGCAATAAGAGCCACACAGACTGCAGAAATATTTTGTGAGTCAATTTTCCCTGTTAAAGAACATTACGTTCGACCTGAAATGAATTTATATCCCGGAACTTCTACAGCTTGGTTAAGCATAATAAAGCAACTTGATAATCAATCTGACAACGCAATGTTGTTTGGACATAATCCCGGAATTACCGAAGTGGCAATGATGCTTTCCGCTGAATTCAGTGGATACATGGGAACCTGCTCAGTAATTTGCCTGGAGTTTAATACCGATCAATGGACCGATGCATCAAATACTAACAGCCGACTCGTATTTTTTAAAAAAAATAATACTTTTCGTTAGGTCTTCTCCTTGATCACTTGCTGCTTGATTCCAAATGAATTGGCAAAATCTCTGATGCTGTCTGCACCATCAGCATTATTTGTTGCCCTTTGGAAAGTATCTGCCATTGACACAAAACTTTGGTAGAAAAATCGATTCATTTCGTCCATTTTCATTTCTTTGCTCCAAATATCAACCCTTAATGTATTTAAATCACCGGAATCATAAATTGAAAGTAAAAAAGCTTTACATTCTTTAAAGCCATCAAATTGTGAATCCGTAGCTCTCCATGAAAGTTTCTCAGGAAGTTTATCTTTATCCAGGTCTAAGTGAATGTTGATTTCAGCATGTTGTTTTTTCGTAGAACTCATTTTCTCAGCTATTAGTTAATAAGGTGCAAAAGTACAAAACCATACAAGTCATTCAACAAAAACAAAATCTAACATGATAGAAGCTAGTACTTTTCAATTTTTGAAAGACCTTGAACAAAATAATACTCGTGAATGGTTCAAGCCAAATAAAGACCGATATCAAAAGGCCCTCCTCAATTTTGAAAATTTTGTAAACGCTTTTATTAAAGCATTGGCAAAAATTGAACCTGAATTGCACGAGGTCAGTGCAAAGCATTGCATATTCAGAATCTACAGGGACATACGATTCAGCAAAAACAAAACACCATATAAAGATCATTTTGGTGCGCATATCACAGAAGCAGGACGAAAATCACCGGGACCCGGGTACTACTTTCATTTAAAGCCATCAGGCAGTTTTCTTGCCGGAGGCATTTTCGGACCAGATTCAGCAAAGCTGGCTGCCATCCGGCAAGAAATTGACTATAATAGCAAAGAATTTTTGAGTATTCTTGAAAGCGATAGCTTCAAATCTACATTTTCTAAACTGGAAGGAGATCAACTGAAAACAGCGCCAAAGGGCTATGAACAAGATCACGAGATGATTGAATATCTGCGATACAAATCTTTTCTTCTTGTTCATCAATTTACAGACGAGGAAATTTTTAATAAAAATTTCCTCTACAGGCTGGTAGAAATTTCCAAAGAAATATATCCCTTTCATCAATTTATCCGGAAAGCGCTTAGTTGATTTTCAAGAGATTAAAAAACAAAAATAAGTCAAAAGTTTCGTCCTGGTTCAGCGAGCTTTTAAAAATTAGCTTTGAATAAATTGATAAAATCAAAAAAAAATCTTGCTAAGTTTCCTAAAACCATTATATTTATCTCTTCAAAGTGTGGTGGTGTGTTGCAAAGTACCTCCAACTTGTAGGTTATTTTTAGCATTAATTTTGAAAAATCTTCTTCGCAAGAATTTGCTTGGAAGAGGAATAAAAGTATTTTTGTCTTTTGTGACAAGCTTAATAGTTATTTAAATCGCGCTTACATTAATTGAATTAAATCTACCAATATGTTGAAAAGAAATTACCTTTTGCTGTCGTTGGCTGTTTTATTTGGCTCGGTAGTATTTGCCCAATTGCCTGAACGGCCCGGAACAGATCCGAATTTAATTCCTGATTTCAGAATGCCTCAGCATGAAAAATGGATGGCGGGTGAAGACCCATATCCTGCAAAACCAAGAAATATGTGGCAACTTGGTGTAAATGGTGGCATGCTGAGAATAGCTGGTGATGTCCAATCTAAAATGGGATATGGATATGGCCTTACTCTGAGAAAAGCTCTTGGATATTCTTTCTCTTTCCGCATGCAATATTTAAGAGGAAATGCCTTTGGTGCTGACTGGCAACCCAGTTGGGGTATTGCTGCAAATACTGCCTTGAATGGAACAAACAATCCTGCAGTACATTATTCTAACATGGCTTACCTTAACTACAAAACTTCTATGAATGAATTATCACTGGAAGGATTATTCAATATCAGCAATATTCAATTTCACAGAAGCAAAATATCTGTAAGCCCTTACTTCGTATTAGGTGTTGGTGCTGAAATCTACAACACATGGGTAGATCAGTTGGATGCAAATGGTGCCATGTATGATTATGAATCGGTTCCGGTTCACTCAATATTACACGAGCATAAATCTATCCAAATGGATTATCTAAATAATATCTGGGATGGAACTTATGAAACTGCTGCCCAAATTGATCCGGGAAAATCCCGATTCAGAGGTAACAGTACTAACATGGTTATTTCAGCAGGTATGGGACTTTCTTTCAGATTGACAGATCGCTTCCAACTAAATGTTGAGCATAAGATGGGACTTGCCAAAGATGACTTAATGGACGGGCAATTATATCAGCGTTATTCTAATTCCTTTACTATGACAGCTGACCCAACTCATTATACCAGTTTGGGTATTGGTATCAATCTTGGTAAAAATGCCGCACAACCATCATGGATGTCAAATCCTATGGATTATGTCTATGAAAATCTCGACTATCTTGAAAAGAAAACCAATTTTGACGATGCTGATAATGATGGTGTTCCAAATCTTTGGGATCAGGAAGAAAACACACCGGAAGGTGCTGCCGTTGATGCTCATGGAGTAACTAAAGATAGTGATGGTGACGGATGTCCGGACTATGATGATCCTGAACCATTCTCATCAGCAGCTTTCGAAATTGTTGATTGTAAAACAAAATGGCCTGAAGGTATTTCAGAAGCAAGGGTTAAAGAACTGATTCGCGAAAATGCTCGTGGATGGTATTTACCTTCTATTCATTTTAATACTAACAATGCAACGGTTAGAGCAACTGACTACGAAAATATGGCTCAGATTGCCAGTATCCTGCAACGATATCCAAAAATGAAGGTGGATGTAGTTGGTAATGCAGATGAACGCTATACTGAAGACTATAATCTTGAATTATCGAAAAAACGTGCCGAAAATGCCGTTCAATTCTTGGTTGATAATTATCAAATTGATAAGTCAAGATTCAATATTTCGTATAAAGGCGAATCTAATCCTTTAGTTAAAGGTGCCAAAGGTGGTGATTTGTTGATGAACAGAAGGGTTCAATTCCTCCTGGCTGACTAACAACACATATTTTTCTTAAAAAAGCCGGATAGTCTATCCGGCTTTTTTTATGTTTCTAGTAGAAAATCAGCCTGCCTGAAAAATCCTAGAAATCGTCTTTGCCGCGACTCCGTTACATCTAAATCTAATGATTGGAAAATATCTATCCAATGCTCAAATTTTTTATTGTTGTGTGGGTGGCCTGAAAATTCTGAATTCACTATACTATCAAATAACTTGGTAATGAATAATTGTACAGAATTAGTATAAATATCTTCAATCACTATAATCCTGCCTCTGCTCACTCTCTTAGCCTCTTTGAGTAATGCAAGAGGAGTTTTGGCATGGTGCAAAACCGTTAGAATCAAACATACATCAAAAGCATTGTCATGATAAGGAAGATGCAAACCATCAAAAATCGTAGGTGTTACAGAATCAAAGGCAGATTTATGCTGAATATCAATTGTTCCTACATGAAAAGAGTGCTCTTTTAACAAGAAAGCAACGGCTCCCGGCCCACAACCAATATCAAGAATCTGATCAGAGCTTTTTAACCATTTCTCAATAACCTTGAATTTGATTTCAGCTCTTTTAAGAAGCTGCCAACGATTGAGGTTCATCTGTTTTGTTTTTCAGAAATGTCAGTATTACCAATAAATAAATGGGTGTGTACTCAATCCATAGCATCCAGCTCAATTCCTTATAATCAGGAAAATAGAATGCATGATAGCTTAATACAGCTAGTACAGGCCATATCAACCATACCTTATATTGAGTGAAAAGGCTAAAAATAATAATTGGTCCTAAATACCATGGATTAACAGTGGATGCCAATAAATAATAGCATATGTAGCTAAACAGGAGTGCAGGAAAAAGGCTGGAAAGTGTCGTTCTTTTATCCCTTATAACGAAATAAAGGATAGAGATCAGAACAAGCAATGATAGGCCAAAACCAGTTGTAGCCGGGTCATAAAACCCGAAAATTGTTAACTCTACCCACCTAAAAACATAATAAATGCTGGCGTTAAATTCAAAGTGATTAAAATAAAGTCCTAAGCTGTACATCAAATGGTTGAAGGATAAATGTCCAAGAAATGGAATAAACCAAATGATGCATAGGCTAAATGCAATTGTAATAAACAGAAACCAATTCTTTGTACCTATTCTCCGCCAAAGAAATGGTAAAAACATAAGTGGTAATATTTTACTCGAAATGGCCAGAGAAAAGAAGAAAGCGGCTAAGAGCAATCGATGGCTCATTAAAACATAAATTGACGCTAGTAGAAAGCAAATCATCGCGGCCTCAAAATGAAGGTTGCCTGAATATTCAATGATCGGGAGAGGATTGAGTGCATACCAAAGCACATGGGCAGTAGGCAATTGTATTAATTTTAGAATCCTGATAATAAGAAATATCGAAAGAATCTCGAATAGAAGGATAAAACATTTCATAATGACAATAGCCCAAAAACTGCTGCCGGCAGATACCCAAACAGCTAATGCAAAAATGCCTTGTAAGACCGGTGGATATACAGAATAGTAATTCTTACTTAAAGCCAATTGTGCAGAGTCACTTGGCATAAAGGCTGATACTCTTTCAATAATCTCTGAGGGTAAAAAGCCAAAAGGATTTATGTTGTGCAAGCTTAATTGTCCATCCCAAATGAATCTTAAATAGTCATCTGAAAGATTTGGGTAAGAAAACAAAAGCATGGCTCTGGCCAGAATACCAAGCAAGATAAACGAGTTGATATTTCGGTTGATTATACTAAATTTAATAAGAAATAAAAGCAGTGCGAATAGTGAGAAATACAAGAGACCAATCTTAACAAACTCACTTTGCTGAGTACAATATCCAAGTAAATATACCAGTAAAAGAAAAACACCGGATACTAAAATGGAAACCCAGAAAGGAATAAGGTGCTTATGTTGTAAACCGACCACAATTATCGTTGAGAAATAATAGTGTGCCTAAGCGTTGAGAAAAAGATAAATGAAAAACCAAATGCTGCCATTACATGAAAAAACATCAATCCATAGTCATGATACTTGAATCCCAGCATAATTCCGAAGATAAAGTATATAGCAAGAATACCTTCAAAAATAGTTAACCAATTGAATTTTCCCTTCACATACTTGTTAGAATTCCAGGAGCTTTCCTTACTTATCAAATTAAACTTTGGCGTTCTGACAAAGGGAGTTTTTTGTCCTAACCATCCTCTTAATACAGCTATACTATTGTGTAAGGATAAGCCAAGAGAAACGGAAAGAAATAAAGGGAAAATAATGATGTAATCAATCAATCTGTTCCATTTCGATTGTTGGTTGAAACTTATCGCTATAAAGTAAGTGACTACAATAGCAATGGTTGCGATAATAAATCCAGAAATATAGCGATAGACATTTATACTAAAATCAAAATTCTTCAGCACTAGCATCGGAACACTTAATAGAGCAGCGGCTAAGATAAAAATATAGATAGTACTGTTTAACAAATGGCTGACAGCAAAGAATTTAGTTTTTAATGGTATGCTACTTTTCAAAACTTGCCCCATCATTTTCTTTGCTGTTTCTGCACCACCTTTGTTCCATCTGAACTGCTGTGATTTTAACGCATTCATTTCAACAGGTAATTCAGCAGGTGACAAAACGTCCTCTAGATATTTAAATTTCCATCCTTTTAATTGAGCCCGGTAACTCAAATCAAGGTCTTCAGTAAGTGTATCAGATTTCCATCCGCCTGCATTTTCAATACATGATTGACGCCAGATTCCGCCAGTGCCGTTAAAATTGATAAAATACCCTGAATAATTTCTTCCTTTTTGTTCCACTGTGAAATGCAAATCCAAAGCAAATGCCTGTAATCTTGTTAACAAAGAATATTTTTTGTTAATGTGATTCCATTTAGTCTGCACCAACCCTATCTTTTTATCCTCAAACCATGGCAATGTTTTTTTAAGGAAATTAGGATTTGGAATGAAATCAGCATCAAAAATGGCGATAAATTCACCGGAAGCTCTATTTAGTCCAAATTGTAAAGCACCCGCTTTAAATCCGCTTCTTTCAGGTCTTCGGATATGTTCAATCAGAAATCCTTTTTCCTGATAAGCTTTTACTTTTACTGCGGCTATATCAAATGATTCATCTGTAGAATCATCAAGCAATTGTACTTCGAATTTATCTTTTGGATAATCAAATGCCATGACAGCATCAATCAGTCTTTCTACAACATACAATTCATTATATAAGGGCAATTGCACTGTCACCATTGGGTATTCATGAAATAAGGGTGCAGGCGATGGGAACTTAGATTCTTTACGTTTCGCTTTAAAATATCGAAAGCCCAGTCCTAATTCAGCCAGACAATAAATTAATATAACGGTCATGGCAAAAAGATACAATATAAATACAGTCCAGTTCACAAGGGCAAAGTTTACAAATATTTGACGATGGTAGTAATAATTTTGAAGCCGGCTCCCATACTACCTTTTATAGTCCCGGTTATTTTAGACTTACCAATTCGTTTACGATATTTTACAGGGATCTCTGTAATCTTAAGATGTTTTTTGGCGGCTTTGATTTGCATTTCCACCGTCCATCCATAATTTTTATCATTCATTTCCAAAGATTTCAACTTATTGTATCTGATAGCCCGGAACGGACCAAGGTCTGTAAATCTAACCTTATATAAATGACGAATCAGAAAAGTAGCCAGCCAATTTCCAAAAATTTGTTGTGGTAACATAGAACCCTTTTCCTTTTTGCCAAGTGCCCTACTTCCGATTACCATATCAAATCCTCTGGAAATTGGCTCAATGAGTTTTTCAATCTCCTCAGGATAATCAGCGTAATCAGCATCGAGAAAAACGATAATGTCCGGATCAAAACTTTTTGTTTCAATAAACTCCAAACCTTTCAAACAGGCATTTCCATAACCTTGCAAAGGCTGATTAACCACTATTGCTCCGGCTTCCATTGCGTTGGTTGCAGTAGCATCAGTAGAGTTGTTGTTCACCACAATTATTTCATCAACAATATCAAGCGGAATGTCGCGGATAACTTTCGCTATCGAATCCTCTTCATTGAAGGCTGGAATAATGACTATTATCTTTTCCTTCATTTTCTAATCAAATAGATCTATGGAGGCATGATCGAGCGAAAAGGTAGTCCGGTTTTGCACTGGGCCATTTTCAAGTTTCAATACTCCTCTGGGGCAAACCGCTGAGCATACGCCACAACCTACACAAGAAGCCCTGACAATGTTTTGTCCTCGTTGTGCGTAATATTTTACATCAATACCCATTTCGCAATAAGTGGAACAGTTTCCGCACGAAATACATTGAGCCCCATTGGTTGTGATTTTAAACCTTGAAAAATACTTTTGAAGAATACCCAGAACAGCTGCCTGCGGACATCCAAAGCGACACCAAACCCGATTACCTAAAATAGGATAAAACCCAGTGCCGATAACTCCGGCAAAGATGGAACTAATGCCAAATCCATATCCCTTTTTCAAAGCATGGGCAAAATCTTCAGTGAGAAAATCCCAACGCCAATTGGATAAAAGCAAAATAGTTATCAGCGTGATTAAGGCAAGCACAGAATAAATAGTTATACGTTCAATTTGCCAGGCCTTTAACGATTTGTTTGAAAGTTGCCGGAAAGGATCACCCACAGTTTCGGCAAGTCCTCCACAACCGCAAACCCAAGAGCAATACCATCTCTTCCCAAAGAAATAAGTCATAATCGGGATAGCCACAAAAGCACCAATAATCATCCAATAAATTACAAATTTCCCAAAGAAGCCTAGCGTAATCATGTGGTTCAGATTCGATGGAAACAAGGCATCATAATCAAGTGGCCAGAAATAACTAAAATAGAATGATTCGGTCTGCCAACCTTGTGCATTCAGTTTCGCAAGAATTCCGGGAAGAAGAAAAGCAATGACCAACTGAAAAAACATGACCGACACCGTTCTGATTTTTTGATATCGATTATGCCGGTATTTAAAAATGAAGCGCGTGCCCATAAGTAAAACGGCAAGGGTATAAATAAATCCGTATAAATACCATTGATTATAGCCCACTATGCTACCATCTTGTGCGTAATAAAT
Source organism: uncultured Chitinophagales bacterium (assembly GCA_964413685.1). Taxonomy (GTDB): domain Bacteria; phylum Bacteroidota; class Bacteroidia; order Chitinophagales; family S012-47; genus JAJRWN01. Next base: position 212,647 of record CAYPSW010000002.1, on the reverse strand, counting down.
AGCCGGTTTCCCGATAAACCATTGGAAGAATGGTTCCGTAACGTAAATCAGCCCGTGGAGATAGCCCGGAAACCAGTACAGCATGATATAAAATCCGGTGAAAGTAATAGTCAGAAACCACGAAATTGTTCCTGAAGGTCTGGTAGTCTCCGATTGAAATATTCCATTGTTTTTAATTCCCGGCAGTCCTTTTCCAAATCGTTGATAGAAATATAGCAAAGCTCCAAAGATCGTAAATCCTAGCATCCATATTAGCCAAATACGAGCTTGAATATCAAGTTTAAATATCAGAAAAGACAAAGAAATTAGACCAACGGAAAAAATCAATAAAGAAAGATTTTTAAACTTGTTTCGTTTGCGTTCAAACAAAATTCCGCCAATTACCAAGGAAACCAAACCGACTAGAAAGGGCATCAGATGCTTGTTCCCCTTTCCCAAAAAAGCAGCAAGCATACTCATCACACCCATCGAAAGCATCACAATAGCGATTCTTTCCCAGAAGTTCATCCGGCCTCTGTTTCCTAAGGACATGCTGATATCGTGTTTTGACATATCTAAGCTACTTTATCATTTAATTAAACATTAGATGAATGCTGAGAATCTGATAATTCAGTAATGTATTGTCCCTGTAATTTCGTTTCAAATGCTTTCTTTAATTCTTTTTCGTGATGAGTGAAAAACTCCGGATCAAAATTGGCATCGGCAAGATGATTGACTACATAATCCAGACTCCTTTTCTCACGAATCCATCGCACACAAACTTCATGTCGGTATCGGATTCCCATTAAATTAAAGCCAATAACCCGGTTATTCTCTTTGCCATGATATACGATCCTGATTGATTTCATACCCATTTCATGTTCCCAGAAAAGGGACTGTAATGGCTCTTTAATCAGGTTTGGTACATTCCCATAAACCTGATATTCCAGATCAAGAAATTTGGCTGAATTGAACCAAATGCCGGGATGATACTTTTCTTTATTTCCACATATCGAAGAAGCAACTGTACGTCCCATAATTTTTCCGGTATACCAAACTTGCTCTATCGGCTTTCTTCCTTCCGCTGCTACAATATGCTGAACACAATCTCCGACAGCATAAATATCCTCCACGTTTGTCTCAAGATATTCGTTTACCAAAATACCCTTGTCACAATCTATTATTCCAGAACTTTTTGCCAAACCTATGTTGGGCTTCACCCCAGCCGTTAAACCAACAAGTTGGCAAGAGATTTCTTCTCCGGAACTGGTCACTACAGCCCTAACGTGCCCCTGCTCATCAGGCAGTATTTCTTGCAATTCTGTTTGCAACTTCAGGTCAAAATGATGAGCGCGAATCTGTCTGCCAACCATCTGAGACTCTTCAAATGGTAATATATTGCTCCAATAGGATTCTTCCCTTACCAGGAAACTAACTTCTACTCCACGGGAAGCGAGCATCTCGCCCATTTCAATGCCTATGAGTCCTCCACCTACAATGACGGCCTTCCGGGTTGTTTTTACATTTTGCTCAAGCAATTGTAAATCCTGATAGCTATATAATCCCTGTACTCCTTCAAGATCTTCTCCTGGCCAAGCAAATTTGTTATATACTGATCCGGTAGCTAAAATCAGTTTATCATAGTGAATTACCCGATTAGAACTTAGCGTTATTGTTTTGGAATGGCTATCCAATCCGCTGACATAGGATTGAACCAAATTTATCCGATTTTTCGCCCAAAAACCATCCTCATAAGGCTTAATATCCTGAAAACGCATGTGTCCCATGAATACATACATCAGAGCTGTTCTGGAAAAGAAATACGAAGTCTCTGCCGAAATAATTGTAATCTCGTGGTCAGAATGCTTCCTGATATATCGCGCTGCCGTAACACCTGCTACTCCATTTCCAACAATTATAATATGCATGATTCCCTTATTATTCGGATTGAAAAGCAAATAAATAGATAAGATGAAAGATGAAGTGTCTAATATCTGACATTTAGAATTTATCCTAAAATTTAAATCTGAAATTACAACTTACTGAACTAAATTCGCTTATTATTTTGTTTTTTGACTAGACTTAGATAATATGAAAAAAATCGGAACTTTATTACTTGCTTTAATTACAGCTTCTCAAGTGTTTTCTCAAACAGATTTTTCCACCATTTTTGAAAAGACGGATGGCTTTATGCAGAAATTTGTTCATAAAGGTTTGGTTGATTACAAATCAATCAAGGCAAATGAAAGCAGACTAAAAATGATCAGAGTACTCTATGCAAATACTGATTTACATAATGCTAGCACTTCAGAAAAGAAAGCCTTTTGGATTAACGCCTACAACTTTTTTCTTATAAATCAGATTGTAAAGAATTTTCCGCTCAATTCTCCTCTCGATATTGAGGGGTTATTTACTAATATTAAGCAAAAGGTGGCAGGGGAATTATTAACATTAGAAAATATTGAAAAGCAAAAGTTAATGGCCGTTTATAAAGATCCCCGTTTACATTTTGTGCTCGTCTGTGGAGCCTTGGGCTGTCCTCAGCTAGCTGATTTTGCCTATTGGCCAAAGCAACTTGACAAACAAATTGAAGAAAGAACAAGAAAAACACTTAATTCAAGTTATTTTATTCGGGTTGATTCTGACAATAAAAATGTTTTACTAAGCCAAATATTTAAATGGTATGCATCTGATTTTCTCGACAAAAGCAGTTCCATTGTTAGCTTTATCAATCAATATCGTACCAATCCTATTCCATCAGAATATTCGCTTGATTATTACGAATATGATTGGAGTATAAATATTAAAAAGTAAGCGTTCAAGCAGTTGTTAAGTTCAGCTACTCCCTAAATTTTAATCTTTCAATTATCATGCTTCTTGAGAGAATACCTGTGTATAAACTTGCGTAAATCAGGCTTTTTTTAGGGTGAAGCCAAAAGTTGAACCAAATCCTTCCAGACTTCTAACAGTAATAGTTTGACTATGGGCATCGATAATATGTTTTACAATGGAAAGTCCTAGCCCCGAACCACCTGATTTGCGCGACCGGTCTTTATTAACTCGGTAAAAACGTTCGAATATATGGGACAAATGTTTTTCTGATATCCCAATTCCATGATCGCTAACTTCAATTAGAATGTGATCGACCATGTCATAAAATCCGACTTTCACTATTCTATCACGGCTCGGTTTCTCATATTTAATTGCATTAGACAATAAATTTAACAACACCTGTCGAATTAAATCTTCATCAGCTAATACCCAAAATGTCCGGTCACAGCCTTCCTTAATTTTTAAACTCACACTTTTTTCATGGGCAGGAATTGTCAATAGACCAAACACTTCCTTTGTAAGTGCAGTTATATTTATCTTAGTTTTTTTCAGCTCTACAACTCCTTCCTCAAGTCTTGATATTACTTCCAAATTATTGACAATTCCATTCATCCTTTCCAAATTCTCAAGAGCCTTTTTAAGATAATCCAGCGTGATCTTTTCATCATGGATACCATGATCGAGTAAAGTCTCCAGGTAACCTTGCATATTGAAAATTGGAGTGCGTAATTCGTGAGAAACATTTCCGATAAATTCTCTTCTGTATTTTGCAGTTTGTTCAAGAGATTTCACTTGATTCTGTTGATTTTGTGTCCATTGTTCAACATCTTTTTCCACTTTAGACAAATCAAGAAACGCATTCTTTTTAGACAATCCACCGGGAGCAGATTTTGTATTTAAAATGTATTTGTAAATCAACTTAATCTTTCGATGCATGTATCGCTTAACAAAAAACAGAAAAACGGTGTAAGATATTACAAACAACAAACTGGGCCCAGATATCCAAAGGACTATCGGAAGATGAAATATGCTGAGATGAATAATTAGCATTACAATCAGACTAAACAAAGAAAGAACAATAGCTGAAATAAAAGCAACCAGACGTGGAATTGGGTTTTTCATTCAGATAATAATTTATAACCGACTCCTTTTACTGTTTGAATCAATTCATCACCCAATTTTTGTCTTATCCTCCTAATGTGCACATCTAAAGTCCTGTCACCAACAATCACATCATTGCCCCATACTTTGCGCATAATCTCGTTACGCAGAAATACTTTTCCGGGTTTTTCAGCAAACAGACAGAGCAAATCGAACTCTTTTCTGGGTAAATCAACCGCAGCGTCAACAATAAACACCTTATGCTTTTCTCTGTCTATTTTCAAATCTCCGGCAATTAACATTTTACCATTATCTTCCGACTTAAGTCTTTTGAAAAGTGCGTTTATCTTGCTAATAAGCAAACGGGGTTTGATAGGTTTCGTTATAAAAACATCACCTCCAGCGTCAAGACTTGCTATTTGTGTATAGTCTTCTCCTCTTGCACTGAGGAAAACAACTAAAATCTGTTTACAATCTGGTAAATGTCTGATCCGCCTTACAGTCTCAATGCCATCCATTTCAGGCATCATGACATCCATAATAATGAGATGAGGTTTTTCTTGTCTTACCATTTCAATAGCCTTGGTGCCATTTTCTGCAGCATGTACCAAGTAACCTGCTCGCTCAAGGTTGAATGTAAGGAATTCGATAATGTCGGCTTCATCATCTACTATCAGAATTCGGTATTGTTCATTGATCTCCATATAAATATTGATTAGACTAGATTACAAAACTAATAGAATAGCTGACAGACATCAAAAGGATGAAAGAATATTAAATTCCTAAACCGGAAAAGTGAGATAATCATTTGTAAAGTGCTGTAAGCTGTTTAATATTGCTATCTGATAAATTTCTACAAGCATGTATTCTATAAAAAAAGTAATTATCGGACTTGATTTTTCAGATCACGATAAATTATTAATGCAATTTACAGATTTGCTTTGCCGTGATCTTTCGATTGAAAAAGTTCATTTTATTCATGTAGAGCACTTGTTTGATATTGAAGTTGATGCTGACTCACCGATTCATGGATTAGTAAAATCAATGGAAGAACCCATCCAGAATAAACTTGAAGAATGGGTAAACGCAGGTTTCAAAAATGCTAATAATGTTGATCTTAAAATATCAGCAGTTCAAGGTTCTAAAGTTAAAGAGCTGATTAGAAGGGCACGAGAAGAGAATTGCGATTTAATGATTCTAGGTAAGAAACCTGATGAAGATGGTACCGGTATTGTACCTGAAAAGATTTCCAGAAAAGCCCCCTGCTCTGTATTGATAGTGCCAATATGTGATGTCAAGAAAATTAAATCCATATTAATACCGACAGACTACTCCTCTTATTCCTTACTTGCCTACCAAAGTGTAGGCTCTATGAAGGAACACAACTCGGATACAAATATTATTGCTTTTAATGTGGCTCATGTTCCCTGGGGTTATTACTCAACAGGAAAATCTTTTGACGATGTTGCAGCAATTATGATGCAACATGCAAGGCATCACTTTGATGAATTTGTAAAAGAGAATGAACTTGAATTATTGAATATTGAACCGGTTTTCCGGGTTCAGGAAAATCATCATTATTCGAAGTCTATCTTGAAAGAAGCTATTGAAAGGAAGGTTGATTTGATTATGATTGGTGCAAAAGGGCAATCTGCTATCTCATCTTTATTATTGGGAAGTGTGACAGAGAATTTGATAAAAAGAGATTTTACAATCCCTGTAATGGTTCTTAAAAAGAAGAATGAAAATATTGCATTGATTGATGCACTCCTAAGCTTATAATTATGAGCCACGAGAATCAGGAAGACTACATTCATTCAACCGGAAGCGGTTTAAGTAAACTAAAAAACTATCTTACTGAATTTGTTTATGGAAGCATTGATGGCAGTGTAACCACTTTTGCCGTTGTAGCCGGTGCTGCCGGAGCTGAACTGGATACCCATATCGTGTTAATTTTGGGATTTGCCAATCTCATTGCGGATGGCTTTTCAATGTCGGTTGGCAACTATTTATCGGTTAAATCAGAAGTGGACAACTATCGAAGGCACGAAAAAGTTGAATACTGGGAAGTTGATAATTTACCTGAAAAAGAAAAAGAGGAGATCCGCGAAATTTATAAAGCCAAGGGATTCGAAGGCTCCTTGCTCGAAGAAGTAGTGAACGTGATTAGCAGCGATAAAGATCGTTGGGTTGATGTGATGATGAAGGAAGAACTTGAAATGGTATTACCGGCTGAATCAGCGGTTAAAACAGCGTCCGTAACGTTTTTGTCTTTTGTTGTCATTGGATTTATTCCGTTACTTACCTATGTAATCAATTTTTTCGGGCACCTGGAGGCCTCTATTCTTTTCCCCCTGAGTTGCTTGTTCACTTCCTTAGCTTTCATCCTTATTGGTTATTTGAAAAGCTATGTGAATGATACCAACAAACTGAAAAGTGTTGTAGAGACATTATTACTTGGAGGCATTGCAGCAACATTATCATTTATCGTTGGTGATGTGCTTGAAAAACTGCTGAGCTAAAAGAAGAATTTTGTTTTGTTAAAATCTTAAGCAAATGCTGGAGAATACCTGGTCAAATAGAATGCTCAGATTATCTTAATTTAGCCATAAATTCAGGTCCATGAAAGGTATCATATTGGCCGGAGGATCAGGAACACGTCTGTATCCCATCACCAAATCTATTAGTAAACAAATCATGCCGGTTTATGATAAACCGATGATATATTACCCGCTTTCTATTCTGATGAAAGCAGGTATCCGGGAAGTATTAATTATTTCCACACCTAAGGATTTACCCGTATTTAAAGATTTATTAGGTAGTGGAGAACAATTAGGCTGTCATTTTTCATATAAAGTTCAAGAGGTACCAAATGGATTGGCACAGGCATTTGTTTTGGGTGCAGATTTTATCGGGAAAGACAAAGTAGCGTTGATTCTTGGTGATAATATCTTTGCAGGAATGGGTATTGGCAAATTATTACACGCCCATCTTGATCCGAATGGCGGAGTTATCTTTGCCTACCAGGTTTCGGATCCACAACGATATGGCGTTGTTACTTTCGATGAAAAACAAATGGCCATTTCGATAGAAGAAAAACCTGAAAAGCCAAAATCAAATTGGGCTGTTCCAGGTTTATATTTATACGATAATGAGGTAGTCGAAATTGCAAAAAAACTACAACCTAGCTTACGTGGTGAATATGAAATCACCGATATCAACCGAGTTTATCTAAAAAGAAGAAAACTAAAAGTTGCCCGCTTTGAGAGAGGAACTGCTTGGCTTGATACAGGCACCTTTACGTCTTTAATGCAAGCCAGTAATTTCGTACAAGTCATTGAGGAAAGACAAGGATTGAAGATTGGGTGCATTGAAGAGGAAGCATTTATTCAAGGTTTTATTGACAAGCAGCAATTGCGAAAACTTGCTAAACCGCTAGTAAATAGTGGCTATGGAACTTATCTCTTAAATCTGATTGAAAATAACGGTAATGTTTAAAAGAAAAATTTTAATTACAGGGGGTGCTGGATTTATACCAAGCTCTTTGGCTGATTACCTTCTTCAAGACCCTGATAATTTTGTTGTGGCTATCGATAATTTCCATACTGGAAAGCATGAAAACATTCCAAATCAAATTATGGATAATTATCGCTTCATCAAATGTGATGTGAACCGATATCAGGAAATATTACCGATAATGGCATCACATTCGTTCGATTATGTTTTTCATTATGCAGCAGTGGTGGGGGTTCAGCGAACGTTGAATAATCCGGTCAGTGTTCTTCATGATATTCAAGGGATTAGAAATGTCCTGGATTTATGTAAGAGTACGGGTGTAAAACGCATTTTCTATGCCTCTTCATCAGAGGTTTATGGAGAACCAGTTGAATTACCACAAAATGAATTAACAACCCCTTTAAATTCAAGACTCCCTTATGCCGTTGTAAAAAATGTTGGGGAAGCTTATTGCCGATCCTATCAATTGGAGTATGATCTGAATTATACAATTTTCCGTTTTTTCAACACGTACGGGCCAAGGCAGAGTACAGATTTTGTGATGTCCAAATTTTTAAAAGCAGCACTCAGTAATAAACCCATAACAATATTTGGTACAGGTACGCAAACAAGAACTTTCTGCTTTATTCAGGATAATTTGGAAGCAACCACCAACTGTTTGTTTCAGGATAAATTTGTTAATGATGTGGTTAACGTTGGAAATGACAGAGAATTTACTATTCTGGAACTGGCAAAATCAATTATATCAATATGTGATTCTCGTTCCATTATACAACATGTTGAAGCACTAAAAGAGGGTGATATGACCCGAAGACTTCCGGATATTACAAAAATGAAACAACTGCTAAACAGGCCATTACATAAAGTTGAAGATGGTATTAAGATTTTGATTAACTCAGGTAAATTTAATTAAATATGGCTCGAATTTTAGTGACCGGAGGCTGTGGGTATATTGGAGCGCATACTATTATTGATTTACTTGAAAATGGATTAGAGGTTGTTTCGATAGATAACAATAGCCGGTCATCAGCCAAAATCCTCCAAAATATCAAACAGATTACAGGAAAAGAAATAAAAAATTACTCTGTAAATCTTTGCAATAGGAACGCAACCATGCGAACCATCAGGCAAGCGGGTCCATTTGATGGGATCATTCATTTTGCCGCTTTCAAATCAGTTCCAGAATCATTGCAAAAGCCACTTCTCTATTATCACAACAATTTGCAATCGATGTTGAATGTGTTGAAGGCCATGCAGTATTTTTCTATTCCCCATTTAGTATTCTCCTCATCTTGTTCTGTATATGGCAATCCGAAGAAGCTGCCAGTCACTGAAAAAACGCCCTTGGGTTCAGCCGAATCTCCTTATGCCATGACAAAACAAATTTGTGAGAAAATGGCATATGATCATGCTGCAATCAATGACGGTTCTTACCTTATACTACGCTATTTCAATCCTGTGGGAGCACATCCTTCAGGGAAAATAGGTCAGATACCATTGGTAGCCCCTGAAAATTTATGCCCCGTTATTACTGAAACAGCCATAGGAAAAAGAGAGAAAATGACAGTTTTTGGAAACGATTATCCAACCAGAGATGGGACTTGTGTTCGCGATTATATCCACGTAATGGATATAGCTCATGCACATACCTTGGCTTTTCAATATCTGGCTGCTCAAAGCAATTCAAAATACGAGACTTTTAATCTTGGGAGCGGAATTGGTATTACTGTTTTAGAAGCTATTAAAGCTTTTGAAGAGGCTACGGGTCAATCATTACACTATGAAATCGGACCGAGAAGACCTGGTGATGTTATCGAGATTTATGCCGATAACAGCCTGGCAAATAAAAAATTGGCTTGGATACCAAAATATTCGATTAATGAAATGATGAAATCAGCCTGGGATTGGGAATTGTTTCTTCAGAAAAGTAAGGAATAAGTCCGGTCGAAAATCAGGAAAAGAAACCACGCATTTTATCGAAAAAATTCTTCTGGTTTTTATCTGGATGAGGAATAAAATTCGGATGATCGCGAAGTTGTTCTAATATTTTTCTTTCCTCGGGAGTAAGAGACTTCGGTGTCCAGACATTTACATGAATTAGCTGATCTCCTTTTCCATATCCGTTTAATGATGGCAAACCTTTTCCTTTCAGTCTGAAAATTTTTCCGGATTGGGAACCGGCAGGAATTGTAATCTTGGCTAATCCGGTGATAGTGGGCACTTCTTTGGTAATTCCAAGTGCAGCATCGACAAAATTCAGATTCAATTCATAAATGACATTATTGCCTTCACGCGACAATTTTTCATCACGAATTTCAACAATTTGAATTAATAAATCTCCGGAAGATCCTCCTTGTTCTCCCGAATTTCCTTTTCCACTCATCGATAATTGAACACCTTCTGTTACACCGGCAGGAATGTCTATACTAATTAACTCCTCACCATATTCTCTACCCTCACCCTTGCACTTGCTACATTTTGCCGTAATCGTTCGTCCACTTCCCTGACATGTCGGACAAGTTTGAGAAGTTCTCATTTGGCCAAGAATGGTATTGGTTACCCGGCTCACCTGACCCATTCCGTTACAGGTATTGCACGTATGAAAAGAATCCCGATCACGGGCACCGGTACCATTACATTGGCTGCATGTGTTATACTTCTTGACTTTGATACGTTTTGTAACGCCTTCAGCCATTTCACGAAGAGTTAGCTTTACTTTTATTCTAAGATTCGAACCTCGTTTCCCTTGCGGTCTTCCACCTCGAGAACGAGAACCGGCTCCCCCAAAAAACGATTCGAATCCACCTCCCATTCCGCCAAAAATATCTCCAAAATGAGAGAAGATATCATCCATGGTCATGTTCTCACCAAAACCACTTCCACCTTGCATTCCGGCATGTCCGTATTGGTCATAACGAGCTTTTTTCTCAGCATGGCTTAAAACCTCGTAAGCTTCGGCTGCTTCCTTAAATTTTTCTTCTGCCTCTTTGTTGTCAGGATTACGGTCCGGATGATATTTTAAAGCTACTTTACGGTAGGCTTTTTTAATAGCATCGGCAGTAGCAGATTTATCGACTCCCAGGATATCATAATAATCGCGCTTTGACATATTTATTTCGCTATAACTACTTTTGCATGACGCAACAAATGTCCATTCAGATAATACCCACGCTGAATTTCATCCAGAATTTTCCCCTTTTGAGATTTTTTTGAAGCCGGTAACTCACTCAGTGCTTCATGCATCTCAGGATCAAATAGCTGACCAATGCATTCCATTGATTTTAATCCTCTTTGAGCCAATATCTTTGACATCTTTTCATAAATGAGTCTATACCCTTGCAAATTGGTTTTAGTATCATCAGCATTTTCTGCTGCTTCAAAAGAGCGATTAAAGTCATCGAGTACTGGTAATAAATCAAGGATAACATCTTTACCAGCCATTTCAAGCATGGTTAGTCTTTCTTTCGCAGTTCTTTTTCTAAAATTTTCAAACTCAGCGAACAAACGCAAATTCTTATCTTTCAACTCAGCAAGATCCAACTCAAGATCACGAATTTTCTCTTTCCATTTTTGGGATTGGGTTTTTCGCAATTTAGTCTTCTTGGTATTGAGCTTCGATTCTTTTCCTTTTTTTTCCTTAGTCATTTTCTTTTCCCCTTATCATTGATCATCATAAGTTCTAATCGCCTAATCAATATTCCTGCCATCATATTATACAGGACAAATTGTCAGCGATTCGATTAATAATTCCTTTGAAATGTTAAATACGTTGAATTTGAGCACCCAGAGCCTGAAGCCGTGTATCTATATGCTGATACCCACGGTCAATCTGATTGATATTTCGTATGATGCTTGTTCCATCGGCAGATAATGCAGCGATCAACAGCGAAACACCAGCACGAATATCGGGAGAGGACATTTCGATACCTCGAAGTTTTGACACATGGTCGAGGCCGACAACGGCTGCCCGATGCGGATCACATAAAATGATTTGAGCACCCATTTCTATCAATCGGTCAACGAAAAACAGTCGACTTTCAAACATTTTCTGATGTATCAACACGGATCCACGAGCCTGCGTTGCAACCACAAGTACCACACTCAACAAATCAGGTGAAAAACCCGGCCAAGGAGCATCTGCAATGGTTAGTATTGAACCATCGATAAAAGTTTGAATTTCATAGTGCTCCTGAGCGGGAATGTGTATGTTGTCCTCATCAATATCCATTTTTATCCCGAGCTTTTTAAATACTTCGGGAATCCTTCCCAAATGCTCAACTTGTACATGTTTAATTGTCAAATCAGAATTGGTCATAGCAGCCAGACCAATAAAGCTGCCAACTTCAATCATATCAGCCTGTAATCTATGTTCAGTTCCACTTAGAATATCAACTCCCTGAATAGTAAGCAGATTCGAACCGATACCATCAATGATTGCGCCCATGCTTTTCAACATATGGCATAATTGCTGGAGATAAGGCTCACAAGCAGCATTGTATATGGTGCTTGTGCCGGGGGTCATTACTGCTGCCATCACAATGTTGGCTGTACCGGTCACCGATGCTTCATCCAATAACATATAGGTACCTTTCATCTCAGTGGCATCAAGCGTGTATGTGTTGTCGGTTGAGTTAAAAATAAATTTGGCACCTAGGTTTTCAAAACCTATCAAATGTGTGTCAATTCGTCTCCTTCCAATTTTATCGCCTCCGGGTTTTGGGATATATGCCTTTTTAAAACGAGCAAGCATGGGACCGAGCAACATAACAGATCCACGAAGCTTGGAAGCTTTTGTTTTGTATTCAGGTGTTTGAAAATACGCTGTTTGAATATTTGCTGCGCAAAAAGTAAAAATTCCAGGTTCCGGATTGCTAACTTTTGAACCTATATCTTTAAGCAATTCTATCAACAGATTAACATCCCGAATATCAGGTACATTAGATATCGTTACTGTTTCAGCTGTTAGTAATGTTGCGCAAATTACCTGCAGGGCTTCATTCTTTGCGCCCTGAGGAACAATTGACCCGGATAAAGATTTGCCTCCTATAATTTCAAAGGCATCCATAAATAATTATTTAATATCTGCCGCTTTTCCTGCGGAAATTTGTTTTCTTCCCACTGCCACCTGAATTACTACCACTCCGTTTGCCTCTATAGTTCTGTTTTCGTCTGCTGGTCACACTCGAACTTTTGCGTGTAATACGAATCGTATCCAGGCTTACTTCGTCTCCAAGTATCAACTTGCCATCTGACAAAAGCCGAATATCATTTTTAATCATTTGGTCTGTAACATTTTCTCTGTTCCAATTACTGTAAACCAATTTCATGTAATTGGCAATAATTAAAGTGAATTCCATTTGTAATTCAACATCATCCATTCCAATAGCCTTTCTAATCATTGATTCTACACTTTTGCCATAATGTTTGAATCGAATTTTATTGGTCGGATAGTTTAATTTCACAATGTTTTTAGTTAGTGTATCTTCAAGTTTGTGAGGAATTTCATAGGGTGAATCCGCATCCAATTTATAATCAGAGATAATGAAAAGATGATCCCATAATTTCCTTTTTAATTCATCTCCATTTCTCAAATGTGGGCTTAATTGCCCCATTAATTTGATAATTGCTTCAACATACGCATTTCGTTCTTCACGATCTTTAACTTGAATGGCTTTATTAATAAGATTTTGGACATTTCTGCCATACTCACTTATGCGCATTTTCTCCTTTTGGGTATTGTATGTCAAAGACATAAATAAATTGTGTTTATAAGTAAATGATGAAAAATTGATTTCAAATAATATTCATGAATATTCAAACCGGATAAGTAGAAAAATAAAAGACAGGAAGTTTCCGGTTGATATTGCAAATGTAAGATTTATTACCAGTAATACCAAATACAGCTATTCAATTGGATTGTTCTTGACAATCTGAAGCTTCGCAAATTTTAACATAATTCGTTTTGTCCCTACTTCTCTAAAAAATATGTTAGCAATTTTTTTACCGGGCTGCCCTTCAACACCAACAATTTTACCAAAACCAAATCGCTGATGTTCTACTTCCATACCTACTTGTAATTGGGATGGGTCATCAGGAAAAAAATTAGCAGAAGGTTGATGCTGATATTGTTTTTTTTGTGCAGCGGACAAATATCTTTGATTCTTCACTTCAGGCTTTTCAGGCCTCATCATTGAATTTCCTTTTAAATAAGTACTTTTCATGGGTTTTTCTACACTTTCAGCAGGCATTTCGTCTATAAAACGGCTTGGTTCGCAATAACTTAGATTGCCAAATCGAAAACGTGTCGTAGCATATGATACAAATAGCTTTTTCTCTGCCCGGGTTACTCCTACGTAAAAGAGTCGTCTTTCTTCCTCTAACTCATTTCTGCTATTGATTGACATAATGGACGGGAATAAATTCTCTTCAAGACCAGCAATATAAACCACAGGAAATTCCAGACCTTTTGCAGAATGCAAGGTCATGAGTTTTACTGCATCAGCATGTTCGTCCTGATCTAAGTTGGTCAATAAAGTTACTTGTTGAAGATAGGCACCAAGACTTATATCAATGTCTGGAAGAGGATTGTCGTCATCATCGGTAGTAGGCTCCTGTGTAAAACTTTTAATGCTATTCATTAATTCCTGATAGTTTTCATAGCGACTGATTCCTTCAGGTGTATTGTCATTATTCAAAATTTTATTTAGCCCAACACTTTTAGCGATATGCATAGAGAGGTCATATGCATCAAGTTTAGCTATTTGAGCCTGAAAACTTTTTATCATTGTCACAAACTCACTCAATAGATGAAGGGCCCGCGGAGTGAATGGATATTTCTGAATCTCCTTTAAAATGTCCCATAGTGAGCATTTCTGTTCATGTGCAAGCACCGTTATTTTTTCTAAGGTAGTTTTTCCAATGCCTCTTGCCGGATAATTGATAACCCTGCGTAAAGATTCTTCATCATTAGGATTAATAACCAATTTAAAATAGGCAAGTAAGTCTTTAATTTCTTTTCGTTGGTAGAAAGCAATGCCTCCATAAACTTGATACGGGATATTGACTTTTCTCAATCCTTCCTCGAAAGCTCTCGATTGTGAATTCGTTCGGTAGAGGATACAAAACTCATCGTTTCGATAATGGTTTCTAAGCCTTTCTTCCATTATACTGTCAGCCACAACTCTGGCCTCATCATTATCGCTGGCAGTTTTCAATATTTTAATCTTCGAGCCAGCTTCATTTTCGGTCCATAAAGACTTCTCAAATTGAATTTTATTGTTCTTAATCAAATGATTGGCAACCGAAACAATATGTTTTGTAGATCGATAATTTTGCTCGAGCCTATAGGTTACTAAGTCAGAAAAATCTTTTTTAAGATTTAGCATATTTTCGATAAGGGCACCCCTGAAAGCATAAATACTTTGAGCATCATCTCCAACAACGCATAAATTCTGGTGTATATCTGCCAGCATTTTGACTATTATATATTGCGCCTTGTTGGTGTCTTGGAATTCATCAATTAATACATAATGGAAGCGATTTTGATATTTATAAAGCACATCAGGGAAGCGCATCAACAACTCATACATTTTCAGTAGTAAATCATCAAAATCCATGGCATTGGCTTGGAAGCATCGCCTGCTATATTCAATATAAATATCACTGAGTGCTTTCCGGCCACTTGTTTTATCTTCCTGAATTAGTTCTGGTATCTGGACATATTCGTTGGCTGTAATAAGGCTATTCTTTGCTGCTGAAATTCGATTGTGCACCACGCTTGGTTTGTAGAGACTCGAGTTCAATCCACTCTCTTTAAGTATATTTTTAATCAGATTTCTAGTGTCTTGGGTGTCATAAATCGTAAAGTTTGCTGAATAGCCTAAGCGGCTTCCCTCCGTTCTCAATATTCTGGCAAAAACGGAATGGAAAGTCCCCATCCAGAGGTTACGTGCTTCAGTGCCTACCTGAGCCTCAATCCTGCTTCTCATTTCTTTCGAAGCCTTGTTGGTAAAAGTAAGTGCCAAAATATTAAATGGATCTACATTCTGCCTGATCAAATAAGCAATTCTGTAGGTAAGTACACGTGTTTTTCCCGATCCAGGACCGGCTATAACCATCAAAGGTCCTTCATTATGCTGTACTGCATTGAGCTGAGCTTCGTTGAGTTCTTCAAGAAATGACATTGCTGCAAAGCTACTTGAAATTGATGGGATATGAGAGATTGAATTATTACTTTGTTTATTAACAGATCGTAGATTTTTCTACATTTTTTGCTTTGAAATCCGTACTTTTGTCGCCCCCAATTCAATGGATAGCCCAACCTAATGACTCAGCGTTCCGAAAAGCAAATGATACAAGACAAAAAGGAGATTTCAGATAAGAATCATGCCTATCTTGAAGTGTATGGAGCTCGTGAAAATAACTTGCAAAACATTGATGTTAGCATTCCAAGATTTCAGCTTGTTGTCATTACCGGTATTAGCGGTAGTGGAAAATCATCCATAGCTTTTGATACTATATATGCGGAAGGGCAGCGCAGATATATGGAGAGCTACTCGGCCTATGTCAGACAATTTATTGGTCGAATGGAACGCCCCGATGTCGATAAGATTAACAATCTTAGTCCGGTCATCAGTATTGAACAAAAAACAACCAACAGGAATCCACGATCTACGGTAGGTACAGTTACAGATATTTATGATTTCTTTAGGTTGCTCTTTGCACGTGCCAGTGAAGCATTTTCTCATATTACAGGCAATAAAATGCTTCGTTATACAGAGCAGCAAATTGCTGAACATATCTTAAACAAGTTTCAGGATCAAAGGTTAATAATCCTGTCTCCTCTTGTGCGTGGACGGAAGGGACATTATCGGGAGCTATTTGAGCAAATTCGTAAACAAGGATATTTGAAAATCAGAATTGATGGCGAAATATTTGACATCGTAGAGAAAATGCAGGTTGATCGGTACAAGGTTCATGATATAGAATTGATTGTTGATCGATTAAGAGTGAATGCTGATGAAGAGAACCGATTACGTTCATCCCTTAGTTTGGCCTTAAAAATGAGCAAAGGGCTTGTTATGTTACTCAATCATGATAGTGGTGAAAATGCCCTTTTCAGTCTTCAATTGATGGATGCAGACTCAGGTGTTTCTTATGAAGAGCCATCACCAAACAGTTTCTCATTCAATTCACCATATGGTGCCTGTCCACATTGCAAAGGCTTAGGCACAGTACATGAAATAAATCCAAAGACCCTCATCCCTGATCCTGAAGTTTCTATTAATAATGGGGGCATAGCGCCACTAGGTGAGCACCGGAACAACTTTCTTTTTAAACAGGTTAGGGCATTAGCGCGACAATACAAATTCAGCCTTAATGATGCTATTAGCTTAATTGATCCGAAAATCATTGATATAATCCTTTATGGCCAGCCCGATAAAAAAATAAAAATGCCTTTGAATTTCGGCCCTGATGAAAGATGGTACACGCTGGAATATGGTGGTGTGGTGAATATGGTGAAACGGGCTTACATGGCTACTTCAAGTGAAAATATCAGAAATTGGGCCAGCGATTTTATGGAAATACTGCCCTGTCCTGAATGTAAGGGTACAAGGCTTAAAAAAGAAGCACTTAATTTTCGAATAGCCGGAAAAAATATTTCTGATCTATCCAGTATGAACATCAGGCAGCTTTATGATTGGATAAATCACTTAAATCCATTATTGAGTCAGAGGCAACAAAAAATTGCTCATGATATTATAAAAGAATTGAAAAACCGGCTTGGGTTTTTGTTGGAGGTTGGTTTAAGCTACCTCTCGATGAACCGACCAGCTAAATCGCTTTCAGGAGGTGAAGGTCAACGGATAAGACTGGCAACTCAAATTGGCTCGAATCTAAGAGGAATTACGTATATCCTTGACGAGCCTTCTATTGGACTTCATCAACGTGACAACCATCGGCTGATTGGCGCTCTAAAAAAACTTCGCGATACGGGAAATAGCATTCTTGTTGTTGAGCATGATAAAGACATGATGCTTGCGTCTGATTATATCATTGACTTGGGACCCGGAGCAGGCGAACATGGAGGCCTAATTGTAGCTGATGGAGTTCCGGAAAAAGTGAGCAAAAGCAATGGATTAACCGGCAAATATTTACGAGATGAATTGCAAATCAATATCCCCGAAAAACGAAGAGCACCCAATTCACATTATTTCACTTTAACTGGTGCTTCCGGTCATAATTTGAAAGATATTAATGTTCAAATTCCACTTGGATTACTGGTTTGCATTACAGGCGTTTCGGGTAGCGGTAAGTCCTCCCTCATAAATCAAACCATCTATCCGATACTGAAAAAACATGTTTATAATTCAAGGACCACCCCGCTCCCCTTCGAGCGGGTAATGGGTCTGGAAGATATCGACAAGGTTATTGAAATTGACCAAAGTCCCATTGGACGAACACCCAGATCAAATCCGGCAACGTATATCGGAGTATTTTCGGATATCAGGCAATTATTTACGATGGTGCCTGAAGCAAAAATCAGGGGTTATAAGCCCGGTCGGTTTTCCTTCAATGTTAAAGGTGGAAGGTGCGAGACTTGCAAAGGGGGAGGCATGCAACTGATAGAAATGAATTTCCTGCCTAATGTTTATGTGAAATGCGAAAACTGCATGGGAAAAAGATACAATCATGAAACACTAGAGATTCACTATAAAGGGAAATCAATCAGTGATGTTTTGAAGATGAGGGTTGAGGATGCCACACAATTTTTTGAGAACTATCCTAAAATTCACCATAAACTCAATACACTCCTAAATGTTGGCTTAGGATATATTCGATTAGGTCAATCCTCAACAAGCTTAAGTGGTGGTGAAGCTCAACGGGTTAAATTAGCTGCTGAGCTTGCCAAAAAAGATACCGGCCATACATTTTACATTCTTGACGAACCAACAACAGGCCTTCATTTTGAAGATATCAGGGTGCTGCTGATCGTCTTGCAAAAATTGGTAGATAAAGGAAACTCTGTTATAGTAATTGAGCACAACATGGACGTAATTAAAGTAGCGGATTATGTTATTGACCTCGGACCGGAAGGTGGAGACGAGGGCGGTCAGATTATAGCAGAAGGTACTCCAGAGCAGATTATTGACATACCTGATAGCTATACCGGCAAATTCCTGAAAGAAGCTCTGCATTCTTGATTTATTGAAAATATCTTTTCTCCTTGTAAATATTTATGGAATTAATAGCTAAGTGAAATCTCTACTTAGCAATTGTTTCACCAAATTGTCAGTCCATCAGACAAAACAAACCCAGAAAAAATGAAAAAATCAATCTTACTGATCACAGCCTGCTTACTTCTAATCCCATTTTCAAAAGCCAATATATTGAAACCAGTTAAGTCGAAAGTTGACCATGTTACTGTATTTCTTTCAGGTGCTCAGGTCTTTCGAACGGCTCAATTCAGCATCTCGAAAGGCATAAGCACTATTATATTTGATGGAGTTTCAGCACATATTAATCCGTCCAGCATTCAAGTATCAGGACAAGGTAATTATACCATTTTGGAAGTTAAACATGACATCCATTATCCAGAGCCCGATGCTCCGTTAACACTACCCAATAAAATAATTCGGGAAATTCATTTACTTGAAGATTCTATTAACATCACTAATTATCAAAAGGAAGAGCTGATCATGAACAGGCAAGCATTTGAACAAGAAAAAACTTTACTTGCTGCAAATAAAATTATCAGGGGAGAAGGTCATTCTGATACCATGCCTGTATTGAGAGAAGCAATGGCTTACTATCGGCAGCAGATGCAAAATATTAACCATGAATTAATTAAAAACAAAATCGGTCAGTCAGATGTAAATAAAAAATTGGAGAGAATGCAAGCCCGATTGTCATCGCTAAGAAATTATAATGCTCATCAGGGTCATCCGGAGGATCCCGATAAATTGCCTTCACATCAAGTACAGGTTACAATCATGGCAGATGCTGCGATACAAGGTAAAATGACGATTAATTACCTGGTTCAGGGTGCAGGCTGGTCACCAAAATATGATATCAGAGCCAGTGATATTCAAAGTCCTGTAACGCTCGTCTATAAAGCCAATATTTATCAAAATACAGGGATTGACTGGACGGGAGTAAAACTAACTTTATCAACAGCCAACCCAAATCAGAACAATTCTAAACCAGTGATGCCGGTTTGGTATATCAATTATTACATGGCCAGAAATGCATCAACTTCAAACGTATGGGAAGAGAAAGCAATGGAGGTAGCTGATTCGCAAACAGCCACTTCTGCAGGTAACGTCAATAAAGATGCACTTGCAGAATATGCAACTATTTCTGAAACCATTGGAAATTTCGAATTTGAAATTAAGCAAGTTTACGACATACCTACAGATGGTATTTCACATGCGGTAAGTGTACTGAATCAGGAACTCGCTGCCGATTTCTATCATTATCTGGTTCCAAAATACGATCAGAGTGCATTTCTGATGGCAAAAGTTATCGGATGGGAAGAAATGAGTCTCCTGCCCGGTAGTGCTAATATTTATTATGCCGGAACTTATATTGGTCAGACTACCTTGAATCCTGCTGCTTTAAATGATACCCTTGAATTATCATTAGGCAGGG
The DNA here is from genome assembly GCA_964413685.1 of uncultured Chitinophagales bacterium. Classification (GTDB taxonomy): domain Bacteria; phylum Bacteroidota; class Bacteroidia; order Chitinophagales; family S012-47; genus JAJRWN01. The sequence continues at coordinate 192,568 of CAYPSW010000002.1, read as the reverse complement.
ATAAAAGCATTACGGCAAAACGCAGCAAACTGAAAGACAAAGAAAGAGAGGAAATGATTGGAAATGACCGGAAGAAAACAATAGCCTACGAGTTGACTATTAGGAATAATAAAAGCTATGCAGTCAACCTGATTATTGAAGATCAGATTCCGGTAGCTTTGGCAAATGATATCAAAGTAAAATTAATTGATGATGGTGGAGCTAAATATAATGGGGACACAGGGTTTCTGAACTGGAAAGTAACACTTGCCGCGAAAGACAATCAAAATATCAGATTTACTTACTCAATTAAATATAATAGCGAAAAATCACTATTAGGAAACTTATAATCCGGCCTTGTGATAAAAACTCTGCCTACGGGCGGTCTTTTTTAATATCCAGATAGAGCTCGTTCAACTGATTATCGTCAGCCACAGAAGGAGCATCGAGCATGGTATCACGACCGGAATTATTTTTCGGGAAAGCAATATAATCTTTGATTGATTCGGTGCCGCCAAACATAGCACAGAGTCGATCGAAACCGAAGGCAATTCCCCCGTGGGGAGGAGCCCCATATTCAAAAGCATCTAATAAAAAACCAAATTTCGCACGGGCTTCTTCATCACTAAAACCAAGTAAGGAAAACATTTTTTCTTGCAATGACCTGTCATGGATCCTGATAGAGCCCCCGCCAATTTCAACTCCGTTGATGACCATGTCATAGGCATTGGCTTTTACCTTACCCGGATCTGTTTCCATTAAAGCGATATCCTCTGATTTTGGTGAAGTGAACGGATGATGCAAAGCCATAAAACGATTTTCATCTTCAGACCATTCTACCAAAGGGAAGTCAGTTACCCAAAGTGCTTTAAACTCACCAGGTTTGGTCAATTTTAGTTGAGCTGCTAATTTCAGGCGTAATAAACCTAGAGATCTTCGTGTTGAAGCATCATCGCCCGACATAATGAGTAATAAATCTCCCGGCCCTGCATTCATCTGTTTCTTCCACGCAATCAAATCCTCCTCATTATAAAATTTATCTACTGACGATTTTAAATGCCCATCCTTGTTTAATTTTACCCAAACAATACCCTGACCACCTACTTGTGGTGTTCTGACATAATCTGTAAGTTGGTCAATTTGCTTACGAGACCAGGAAGCAGCTTCCGGGGCAACAATTCCGGCCACTAATTCAGCCTGATCAAAAACGCTAAATCCTTTCCCCTTGATTTGATCTGTTAAATCAAAAATTGTCATTCCATAGCGAATATCCGGTTTATCGCAACCGTATAATTTCATGGCTTCAGCATAAGGCATTCTTGGGATTTCATTCAACTCGACACCTTTCACTTCGCGAAAGATATACCTGATAAATCCCTCAAAAGTATGGAGCACATCTTCCTGATTAACAAAAGCCATTTCACAATCAATCTGCGTAAATTCAGGTTGACGGTCTGCCCGCAGATCTTCATCCCGAAAACACTTAACTAACTGAAAGTATCGATCGAATCCTGCTACCATTAGAAGCTGCTTAAATGTTTGAGGAGACTGAGGTAATGCATAAAATTCACCATGGTTCAGTCTGGAAGGAACGATGAAGTCACGGGCACCTTCGGGTGTAGTTTTTATTAAACATGGCGTTTCGATTTCAATAAAGCCCTGCTGATCCAAGTACGTTCTGGTGGCCTTGCTGAGTTGATAACGCAGTTCCATATTAGCTTTAATGTCAGGTCGCCTCAGATCCAGATAGCGATATCTCATCCTGATATCTTCCCCTCCATCCGTTTCTCTTTCAATAGTAAAGGGAGGTACTTTCGATTTATTAAGTATCTCCAATGATGAAGCTTTGATTTCAATCTCACCGGTAGGCATAGCATGATTTTTATTGCTTCTTTCACGAACCAAACCCCCAATCATTATTACAAATTCTCTACCTAATTTACGAGCCATATGACATAAATCAGCATCCTCATCCATATTAAATACTAACTGAGTAATGCCATATCTATCCCGAATGTCAACGAAGGTCATTCCGCCAAGATCTCTGGTTTTTTGGACCCATCCGGCAAGTACTGTTTTTTCCCCTGAGTTTGCCAGTCTTAATTCTCCGCATGTATGAGTACGCTTCATTAGTATCAAAATTATTAAGAAAGCAAAGTTACTGATTGGCCTAGAATATCAACCATATAAATAGATTTAGCGAAAGATGGCTTTTCGATTTGCATCGAAGTTTAATAAAATAAAGAACAATATACTGAAGTCCAGCAGGGAAGAGCCGCCATAACTGAAAAATGGCAGGGGAATACCCACGACAGGAAATATGCCAAGCGACATGGCAATATTTACGGTTACATGAACTAAAAAAATTGACAAGACTCCATAAGCATATATTTTGCTGAATCGGGAGCGTTGCCTTTCTGCCAGAATAATAATTCTCAGCATCAAGGCCATGAAAAGCAATATAACCATAGCAGATCCCCAAAACCCCCACTCTTCCCCAAGTGTTGAGAAGATAAAATCTGTACTTTGTTCGGGTACAAATTCACCTTTAGTCATTGTTCCTTGCAAGAAACCTTTGCCAGTTAATCCACCAGAACCTATCGCTATTTTTGATTGAGTTACATTATAGTCTGCTCCTCTGTCAGCCGATTTACCTAGTAATACATTTATGCGGTTACGGTGGTGTTCTTTCAGCACATGATAGTAAACTGCGTTAACACCAAACTGTGTGTATGCTGCTGTCAGACCGAATAAAACTAACATGAAGGCAAGTCGTAATTTCCTTTTTTTAGATTGAAAAAAGATAAGCAGAATCAAAACAAGGAACAAAGTGGATACACCAATCAAAACAGGCATTGACCCGACCCAAACAGTTAACAGGAATAAAATACCAATGCTAAGCAATAAAATAAATGGCCAGACAGGAAATCCTTCACGATACAATACGATAATAAGTCCGAGGTAAACCAGCATGGAACCCGGATCAGGTTGAAGCAAAATCAACAAAGCGGGTAGCATGATAATGCATAGTGCTTTTATTCTTGTTTTATTATACTTCATGAGCACCTGTATCCCCGTCAGGTAGCGTGCCAATGCGAGAAGAGTAGCGAATTTTGCTAATTCTGATGGCTGTAATTTGAAAGCACCCAATTGAAACCATGAATGAGCTCCTTTAACAGCTGGAGCAAATATTAAAACGGCCAAAAGCAGACATATCACGAACCCATAAAAGAAATAAGCAAATGAAGCGTAAAACTTTTGATCAATAATTAAAAGCAGCATTCCCAGAAACAATGAAACGGCAATCCAAAGTAACTGCTTGCCATGCTGTGTAGCCAAATCGAATAGGGGCATAGCCTGTCCACGATAATCCACTGCGTAAATCGTTGCCCATCCCCAAGTAATCAAAAGGAGATAAAGCAAGACGCTCCAGAAGTCGAGGCTTAATGCTTTATTATCATTTCGTGCCATAATAATCCATTACTTTTTGCTGAGCATAATTTTCCAGCCATTCTTTGTTTTTTGGTATATAGCCTTTTAAATACTTTTCTATCAGTAAACCGGCTATCGGGGCCGCCCAGGTGCCTCCGAATCCTGCATTCTCGATAAATACAGCAATAGCGATTTTGGGATGATTGCGAGGAGCAAAAGCAGCAAAAATGGAATGGTCCTCGCCAAAGGGATTTTGTGCTGTTCCTGTTTTACCACAAACAATAACGGAGTCAACACGGGCAAGTTTTGCTGTACCCAGCTCCACAGCCATTTCAAGTCCATCCATGATTAACTCGTAATTGGCCGAATCAATGTCCGTGTAATTTTTTACATAATATTGTCCAAGCCCTGAAGTATCTCCATCATTTTGAACTAGCAAATGTGGCTTAAAATAGAATCCTCGGTTTGCGATAATTGCATATACATTGGCTAATTGTAATGGTGTCACCAGAATTTCTCCTTGTCCAAAAGCATCCGATATAATGGTTGAAGCACGCCAACGATAATTCCCATAAATCCGCTTATAGTACTCAGGTGTAGGAATATTTCCGGAATATTCATTGTGCAAATCAATACCTGTCTTAAGACCCATTTCCATTTGAAATAAATATTTATCCCACACCGATAAGGCAAGGTCTTCATTTTCATATTTTACATTACTTATCATTCGGGCAAAGATTTGGCAGAAATAAGTATTGCATGATATTTCAATGGCCTTGGTAAGCGAATGAACAGGTCCATGGTTATGGCAGCCTATATGAAGACCTGAGATATAAAAACCCCCATGGCACGGAAAACCTTCGTGAATATTCAATATATTTTCCTGAAGAGCAATCAATCCCATGATCGGTTTAAAAGTTGAACCGGGAGGATACATGGCAGTTAGTGGCCGGTTGATAAGTGGTTTGTTGATAGTGTCATCAAGTAACATTTTATAATTATGGCCACGGTTTCTTCCTACCAACAAATTAGGGTCATATCCCGGACTTGAAACCATGGCCAGGATTTGTCCTGTACTAGGTTCAATAGCCACAATACTGCCTCGCTTTCCGTGCATCAGCCACTCTGCATACGCCTGCAATTCAACATCCAGACTTGTTATCAATGTTTTTCCCTCCACTGCAGCAGTATCAAACTTGCCATGTTCGAATTGGCCTATCTTTCTTCCTAATTTATCTCTTACAAAGTAACGTACTCCTTTATTGCCTCTGAGTAATTGTTCATATTGTAATTCAAGTCCACCCTTCCCAATATAATCACCAGGAACATATCGGCCTTTATATCGTTCTATTTCCTGATCGTTTACTTCTCCCATATCTCCCATTATATGTCCTGCAATAGAAAATGGATAATGCCTTAGACTTCGACTTTGTACAGAAAATCCGGGAAAGAGAAATCGCTTTTCCTGAAAAGCAATAATATCTTCAGGTGAAATCTGACTAATGAGAACGGCAGGTTTATAAGGTGAATAATAACCCTTCTTATTGTCTTGTAAGATTTTAAAACGTTGATCTAAAATGCTATCAGGTATATTTAGCAAAGTAGCCAACAGATTGGTATCAAGGTTTATAACTTTTGATCGGGTAACCAGCACATCATACACCGGTTCGTTGCTAACTAATAGTTGTCCATTTCTATCGTAAATAAGGCCCCGGGCAGGGTAAATAATTTTACGTCCGATATCACTAGCTTTTCTTTTGTACGATCTATCTAAAACCTGTAAATAAAATAATCGCAAAATCAGAGCTAAGGTCAGCAATATTACCAACCATCGAATGGCTACAATTCGATTGCTCAATTGTTCCATTAACTATATCGATTTCTGTTTGCTGAAAATATGAACAACATTTGAATCAAAATCATGAATAAGATACTTATTAAAGTTGTGAATATTATTTTCTTAATCAGATATTCCGGATAGCTCATATTCATTATTTCCAAGCTGAAATAAGCTACGTGATGCAAGAAAGTCAGTATGCCGGAATAGATTAAAAACCATCGAAAACCAAGACTAAATACATTTGGTTTATCTTCCGGATCATAGCCCTCGACAGGTGCAATAAGCGAAACAACAAAGGGTCTTAAAAAACCGATCAGGACGGTTGCCATCGTATGCATAGCTCCGGTATTAGAGAAAACATCAATTGTGAAACCGCAAATAAAACTGATAATAAGAACGAGCCATGCAGGGCTTTCAAGTGGGAGCATCAAAACGATCAGCAGGTATATTCTGGGGACTATATACCCATTTAGGGCCAGACGATCAATCACCAATACCTGCAAAAGAATCAGCAGAACAAAACGAAGTATAAGGACAATGATTTGTTTATTCATTATCGTTGGTTGATTCAAGCATTTGCTGCTCTCTTTTAAAAATATAATTAACTACATACACATAGTCTAAACTTCTGAACTTGCTTGATAAGCTAATATTAATAAAGTAATAATTGCTTCCTTCAGGAATTGACACACTATCAACGATACCTATTGATATATCACCTGGAAAAATAGTTGAGTAAGAAGAAGTCAGAATAGTGTCACCAATCAATACTTCATTGAAGCGACCAATATCGCGCAATTGGGCATGTAGCGGATCTATCTTTTGCCAGGCCAAAATACCGGTAACATTATTTCTTTTAATTTTTGCTTTTGTACTGAATTTATGATGCAATACTGAAATGGCAGTGGCAAAATGATTGGATACATTATTGACGACACCGACAATACCATGGGGACCAATAATGCCCATACCAGGAACAATTCCTTGATTTTTCCCCTGATCCAGTGTGATATAATTGTTATAATCTGACGTACTATTATTGATAATCCTTGCAGGAATATAAGAGTAAACCACTTGCCCCAAAGAGTCTCTTTGTGGAATAACAACTGATGAATCTTTCCTGTGAGAGCCAGTTAGTTTGTCTCTTAACTGAGCATTTTCTCGAATCAAACTGTCATTAATAGCAGTAAGATGGAAATAATCAATCGATTTCTGAAAGCGGTTTAAAACGGTTCCGGTCAAACGATTAGCTGAGTGGATAAAATAGACTTGTTGAAAATGTTTTTGCTTGTAGGTGATGTAAAATCCAAAAACCTCCATGAGCAGGAAAAGAAAAAAGGCATAGTAGCGGACAAAAAACAATAATAGATTTCGCATGGCTGGTCATCTTAAACTAAGCAAGTTCAAAACCGCATCAGGCAATAAGGATACTCTGGTATTTTCTTCGATCTTTCAAAACAATTCCCGTACCCCTGACAACTGCTCTTAAGGGATCATCAGCAACATGAACAAGTAATTTTGTCTTTTGTGAGAGTCGTTTATCCAGACCACGCAACAAGGCCCCTCCACCCGTAAGGTAAAGGCCGGTTTGGAGGATATCAGCAGACAATTCAGGAGGTGTAATCTCTAAAGCTTTTAAAACAGCTTCTTCAATTTTCGTAATAGATTTATTGAGGCAATGGGCAATTTCAGAGTAATTGACAATAATTTGTTTTGGAATTCCTGTCATTAAATCACGACCATTTACCGCAAAATCTTCTACCTGATCGTCAAGCTCTGTTAGTGCAGAACCGACATTAATTTTAATCTGTTCAGCAGTCCTTTCACCAATCAACATGTTGTGCTGGCGCCTGATATAATTTACGATATCAAAATTAAACTCATCACCGGCAATGCGGATTGATTGGTTGCAAACAATGCCTGATAAAGCAATTACGGCAATTTCTGTTGTTCCGCCACCAATATCAATTATCATATTACCCATGGGTTCCTGAACATTAATTCCAATTCCAATAGCGGCAGCCATGGGTTCATGAATCAAATATCTTTCACGGGCACCTGCTTGCTCAGCTGAATCATAAACAGCGCGTTTTTCAACCTCAGTTATTCCCGATGGTATGCAAATAACCATAGCAAGCGAAGGTTTAAACAGTCTTCCTTTTGGATTAATCATTTTTATCATAGCCCTGATCATAGCTTCAGCAGCCTGAAAATCGGCAATAACACCATCTTTCAAGGGTCTGATAGTCTTTATTCTCTCATGGGTTTTTTCGTGCATTTGCATGGCCTGACTGCCAACTGCTATCACTCTATCTGAAATTCTGTCAATGGCTACAATAGATGGCTCATCAACAACTACCTTATCATCATAAATGATTAAAGTATTGGCTGTGCCTAAGTCAATGGCAATCTCCTGAGTAAAAAAATTAAATAATCCCATATCTGGATGTCCCGGATTTTGATGTGTAAAAATAAGAAGATTGTGCTTTAACGCTCCGTTAAATTAGACCAATTTCAGATGAAAATCAAATGAATAGGAGAAATACCATTGCATAAAGGACAAGAGTAGATTATCCGTGCTTAAAATGTCTGATTCCAGTGAATACCATCGCTATTTGATGTTCATTGCAATAGTCAATCGACTGCTGATCACGAATAGAGCCTCCGGGTTGAACAATAGCTTTGATACCTTCATTATTAGCAATTTCAACGCAATCGGGGAAAGGGAAAAATGCATCACTGGCCATGACGGCACCTTTTAAATCAAAATGAAATGCCTTGGCTTTACTTATTGCCTGTTCAAGGGCAGCTACCCTACTAGTTTGTCCGGTTCCAATACCAATTAATTGCCGATTTTTAACGAGTGCAATGGCATTGGATTTTAGATGCTTTACAGCTTTATTGGCAAATACCAAATCTTCTAATTCTTCTGGTGTGGGTTCAATAATAGTGGTTGGTTTCATGTCAGCATCAGATTCTGTGTTAAGGTTTGTTTGCTGCCATAAAACACCATTGAGCAAACTTTTGAATTGTGAATGGCCAAATTCAAAAAGTTTTTGCTGGAGTAAAATTCTGTTCTTTTTGCTTTTCAGTATTTCGAGTGCATCGGAATCATAGTCAGGAGCAATAACTACTTCAACAAAAAGTTTATTGATTTCAGCAGCAGTTTCCAAATTCATCGTGCGATTACAAATAACAATACCACCAAATGCTGAAACCGGATCTCCTGCTAAAGCATTATTCCAAGCCTCTATTAATGAATCTCGTTCAGCCAATCCGCATGTATTAGTATGTTTGATGACTGCTACCGTAATACCTTCGAAATCTGCCATAACCCGCACTGCTGAATCAATATCAACTAGGTTATTGTATGAAATTGCCTTACCGTTCAGTTGAATAAAAGCATCATCAAATGCCCCAAAAAACAAGGCCTTCTGATGAGGATTTTCGCCATAACGAAGTGACTGACCTTTACTGAATTTGATTTCCAGACCCTCATCTTCATTGCCCGAAAAATACTGGCTAATAGCTGAATCGTAATGAGCTGAAACACGAAAAGCTTCTAAAGCATAGTTTCGTCTCTCTATCAAATTTGATTCACCTTTTTTCTCTGTTAGGAGTTTCCCAAAAGAAGAATATTGCTGACGGGATGCAAGCACCAGACAATCTTTATAATTCTTAGCAGCAGCTCTGATTAAAGAAATGCCCCCAATGTCTATTTTCTCAATAATTTTTTCTTCCTGATCGGTTTCTTTCAAGGTTTCTTCAAATGGATACAAATCAACTATCACCAGGTCTATTTCAGGAATGTCATACGCTAGCAATTGCTTCATGTCATTTGCTTCATGACGCCTTGCCAAAATGCCACCAAAGACTTTAGGATGCAGCGTTTTAACTCTTCCACCAAGTATGGATGGGTAATTAGTCAATGCTTCAACCCGATGCACTTCCACACCAAGTTTACGAATATATTCTGCTGTACCTCCTGTAGAATATATTTTGATACCAAGTTTATTAAGATTACTGACAATAGGATCAAGTCCGGTTTTGGAATAAACGGAAATCAGGGCTGAACGGATCGCTTTGATATCATGCATGTGTACAATATTTATTGAAAAAATGCCAGCCGCAAAGATAGTTTATCAGTATGTGCTATTTTATAAAATGATTAGATCAATTTGTTGAAATATGGACGAATTATTACTGAATTTCGAATTTCCCTTTTCTGGAAGCCCAAAGGACCAATAACATACCCACATAGAAAGGCATCATAGGAATTTTATAGCGAACCAAAGCTCCGAAATTATAAGAAGTGAATCCCACAGCAAAACCAAATACTAAGGAGAAAATGAAGCAGGCAAAGAGAAATGGATGACTCCAAATTTTTTGTAGCATCCTGAGAGGTCCTAATTTAAATGCGACTAAAAGTGTAAGAATTAGGATAGAAAAACTTTCAAAAGCAGAAGCCAAAATGACGATAGAACCGGCTTCCCAGGGATAAGGTCTGAAAAGTGCAATATTCAGCGCTTTTGGAAATAAACGCAACATGCCCGCAGTACTCATATCAATATCGGATCCAAGGGTATATCCCGAACCACCTTCAGATGCAACCTGATGCCATGATTGAAAACCTTCCGCAGCATTTTCAAGATTGTTTACTGAGTATTTCCCCAGGTTATTACCAATTTCTGTTATTAATTTGTATCCAGAGAAAAATATAATTAGTAGGAAGAAAGGAATCAAAGCTGTACGCAAAAATCCACTTGGCATCAGATTTCTGTAGTAATTGCCAATCCATAGCAATGCGGCTGGTAAAAATGCCAGAATAATATAGGGTTTGATTCCTACAATTAATACAGACGATAGCATGATTATGAGAGCTGCTTTAAAGAAGGATTGCCGACTTATAAACAACAGCCAAATGCCCCTTACAAACCAGCCTAATGCACCCAGGCTGATAGTGTCTTTTAATATCCCCGAACCCCAGAAAAATACAGATGGCAGGAACAAAACAGCAATCGCCAATTCTTTATCTATTCCTTTAAAAACCGAAGTAAAGGTTCGATAAAGTGCCCAGATTCCGGAATAGGAAAACAATGCAAATAAAAGTGAACTTCCCGCATAAGTATTGAAAGATAGCAAGTTGACGAATGCGGTAATTTTAGTAATCAGTAGTTCAGCAGGGCCTCTGTAAATATATTGGTAACCCGGTGGTGCATAAGTAAGGAATTCATAATAATGCAAACCATGAGGTCCCTCCCACAAAAAGGACCATGCATGGGTTGGTGAAGCAATAAAAAAATCGAGGTATGCGCTTCCTCCGTAAAAATAACCAAAGGTATCTCCTCCTCCATAATAAAATTGATATACCATAGCGAAGCTCATTGCTCCCAACATTTTTACAAGCAAGCCCTTCTTAAACCAGCGATATTCAGGTGCAGTAACTACTTTTTTTTGCTGATAGAACGAGGCAAACAAAAGTAGTAATATGAAATATATGGGTGCGATAATCAGATCTGCCACAGTCATAAAAAACCGGTCTCTATCTTGCTAATATAAGGTATTGCCAAAGTATCGGAGTCTAATTTTAATATTCCAAGAAAAAATTGTGAAAAATAGACTGGTAAAGAAAACCTAAGCAGAATGTAATAATTCATTTACTTGCTTCCTCCACCCTTTTTGATAGAAAATTTGTAAAACTGCAAATTGTAAAACAAAGAAACTGACTACAGCAAAGCTATACCACCAAATCCAATGGAAGTATAGTTTATAAAGGAAGTAAACCTCGAAAAGTGAAAATAAAGCAATGATTGCGAAAAGCAGTGTGACATTTTCATCCTTCATCCCAAGAAATGCAAATTGATGTGTGGTATGATCCTTTCCTCCAACGAAAGGAGATTGTCCTCGAAGCAGGCGTCTTATAATAACTGTTGTGGTGTCAAATAATGGAATTTGAAACGCAGCCAAAGGAATAAGAAATTGTCTAATCTGGAAATATTCGCCAGTCGGATTTTTAAAATCCCACATACACCAAATACTAGTCGCAGCTAATAAAATACCTAAAAATTGGCTTCCAGAATCTCCCATAATAATTCTTGACGGGTGCCAGTTGAAAAACAAGAATCCTAAGATAGCCGCAATGATTAACGAAAACAAAAGCATGGTTGTAGTAAAAACTCCGGTTCTCAGAAAAATTATTAACATTCCATTTAGTAAAATCCCAATTGAAACCACCGAGGTAACTCCATCCATATTATCAAGCATATTAATACTATTCATTATGGCCACAACCCAAACAATAGTAAAAATTCCATTGATCGTAAGGTCAGGAGTTAATGGAATAATCAGGTTTGAGGCAATAAGGATATTGGCACAGGTCAGCTGACCGAGGAATTTCAAAATAGGGTATGTGTTGTAAGCATCATCTGCCAGTCCGATAAAAAAGCCCAAAGAAGCGGCCATAAACAAACCTAATAGTTCCGGATTACCTGCATCATGATTTGAAATTGGCATCATACCAATTAAAAAAATAGAAATCACAAAAAGGAGATAAAACGAAAAACCTCCCAAAGCCGGTTTGGATTCATCACTCCATCTGATGGAACCTTCCTGGGTTCTGCTACCAAGATTTAAAGAAAAGCGGATTAATATTCTATTAACTACAAGTGATAGAATGATGAAGCTGACAAATAAAACCGGGAAAAAAAATTTACTATGTAAAATATCAATCATATAAATGCAGGCTTATTTTCTCCACCACTTTTTATTTTTCTGATGATCGTCAGAATAATAGCCATAGCCGTAACCATACCCCCGGCCATAAGGCCCATAACCTCTAGATCCTAATTTCACATCATTCAAAATGATTGACAAGTGTTGGATACGCTTTTCTTCAAACCATCGATTAGGAAGATTGAGAAAATCACGCTCAGAATATTCAGCCCGGTATACAAAAACCGGGTAATCGATAAGCTGCATTAGCTGCATTGCGTCTGTAACTAAAGCTATAGGAGCTGTATCGATAACAATCTTATCATACATTTCAGTCAGTTCTTGCAGCATTTCCCTAAATCTATTTGACAACAACAATTCTGCAGGATTTGGTGGCACGGGGCCAGCCGTAATGACATCCAGTCCTTCATGTTTTGTTTTTCTGATGCTATCTTGCCAGCTTTGCCGACCAATAAGTAGGGTTGTCATCCCCTGACTATTGTCAAAATCGAAAGCCTGATGAATTTTGGGCTTCCGAAGATCCAGATCAATGAGGACAACTCTGTTGCCTGCCATCTGTAGAACACAGGCTAAATTAACAGCAGCGAAAGTTTTCCCTTCACCGGAAATTGTTGAGGTGATGGCAATGGTTTTTTGATTTTTACCGGCATGCAAAAACTCAAGATTTGTTCTGATACTACGGAAGGACTCTGCTACAATTGATTTGGGATTATTAAATACTACCGGTCGAGCTTGAGGCATTTTCCTTTTTAAATGGGGAACTATTCCAAGGATGGGAATATCTGTATTATCCTCCAGATCTCGTAAAGACAATATTTTATTTTGCATCAAATACCTGAGCACAACAAGTCCAATACCAAATACAAGTCCAATAAACAGGGCAATTAATTGAATGAATCGCCTGCGTGGAGCAACCTGATATCCATTAGTTGCTCGTTCTAGAATTGAATATTTCGATACGATGCCGGCTTTGATAATTTCATATTCCAGTGACTTTTCTTTGAATTGCAGATAATATTTTTGCTTCAGATCATAAAGTCTTGTTAATCTTAATATTTCTGCCTGTTTCTCGGGAAGATTGAGATAAGTAAATTCGTATTGACTGTATTGCGATTTAAAACGCTGATATTCTTGATTAATTTTTTGCTTTGCATTGATGACTGCTAACAGTAAATCACTTTTTGTTTTTTCAATTTGATCATTAATAAATTTGACACGAAGGTGATTTGGCGTTAGACCAATTAATAATTCATTCTTTTGATTTTCTAAATCAATAATCTGTGTAATTGCCCCTGAAAAGTCGCTAAAATTTCCCAAAGTTGAGAAGGGAATAGCCGATAAGGAATGGCCGTCTTTAATATAGTCCTCCAGCCATTTCACTGTACGCAGATCATTTTCCAAATCAAGCATCTTTTCGTCTAGTACATCAAGTTGTCCTTGTAAAAATGTTTGTTCAGTCTCTGGGCTAACGATCTTATTATCCTGCTTATAAAGCCGGATTTCTCTTTCGCTGACCAGCAAATCAGTCATCAGAGTATCCATCTGAGAATCGATGAATTCGAGCACATGATCCGCACTTTCCATTTGCCTTTCTCGGTCGTATTTCACAAATACTTCTGCAATAGCATTTACCCAATCGCTCGCCTTCGATGCCACATTATCACGTACTTGAATACTGAGAATTTGTGACCGGCTATTCACCACAGAAATACTGAGATTCTTTCTTAGATTATTGATGAGTGTTTCATTATTGTTGATAACAAAAAACAGTTCACGAGAGTCAATATGCTGCCTGGAATCAGCTAGTGAAATGGATAGATTGCAAGCTGCTAATTCATACGTTTTATCATAATCGAGCAGACCAGGAAGTAATGGTTTTCCTTCTTCATCAAACAACAGAAAATGTTGATTATCTTTTAACGAGATATAAATTGGCTTATCATAAATTTCAGATTGTTTTACTTGAACTGAAGCAAGAAAAGGAGTAGAAGCATATAGTTCAGTATTCATGAATTTACCTTTCGAAAAATAACTAATTTCCAAAGGGAGCATAGCTAAGGCCCGATGTAAAATGGCCGATGAACGAATTACTTCAACATCACTAAATGCATCGTGACGAGCTTGCTGGCCAACAAAATCCAGTGCTTTGGTAGTTTCGGCTTCTTTATAAATAATCTTGGACGATGCTTCGTAAGCCGTAGGTGTATAACGCAAATAAATAAACGCAATAACTACCGCTACAAGCAGGAATAAAGCAATCCAAACAATACTTTTTCTGATGGTACTGATTAGCAATGGAAAATTAAACCCTTCCCCAAAAATGCGATCCATAGGATTGGCTATACGTTTGTGTTTAATTTCCAAGACTGGTAGTTCTGATTAAAACATAGATGGATGCAATACTGGTAATAATACCTACAATCGGGCTTAGTTCTCGCAGGAAGCCTGTTGTTATTTTTGAAGTCGTTTCAATATAAATGATATCATTGGCCTGTACCGTCATTTCGGCTTCCTTCATGCCCTCCAGTGTTGATAAATCGATAATGGCAACCTGGGGGTTTTCCAAATCTCCACGGATTAATTTTATCCTAAAGGCCTTTCCATTAACTTGAATCCCACCGGCTTGTCCTAAGACCTCAACTAAAGACATATTTTCATCATCAAGAGCAACGATACTTGCATTATCACTTCCGTTGAATACAATAACTCTTCGATTGATCACCTCAAGCAATACAAAAGGTTTATTATAATATTCTGTATAAGCACTTTTTAATTTCTCCTGGGCTGCCGGGATAGTAAGCCCAACAAGATTTTGTAAACCTATTATGGGTAATTCAACCAAACTATCTTGCCTGACAAGGTAGCTCATCATATTGTTTTGTTGTATGTTGGAACTGTTTTCAAATGCCGGTATTAAGGAATTTACCTGGTTATATGCTTCATTAGAAAATACACGTAAATTCATTTTATCACCCGGTTGAATGTGGTATTCTTCTGCCTCCATCTGGTTTAAGGCTGTGATTGGATAATCTTTGGGCAACTTGAACATGATATTCGGATAAAAAGTCCGGCAACCGGATTGGCCGATTATGCAAAGAAGGAATAAAGAGAATAAAATGCGCTTTTGCATATTTTTGATTGAATAACAAAAGTAATAAATGGAAGCAACTTGCTAATTAAGAATCAGAGGCTTCTTGCAATAAGCTTTTATACAAAACTGACATATCCTCAACCAATCTGTGATAATCGTATAATGTATGAACTAATTCAACTCGTTTTATTGCTTCGTTTGTAAACGTTTGAAGATGCTTAATCATTGCTGAAATATTTGCAGCAAATGCCTCAGCATCATTGGGCATAGATAATAGGGCATTCCTGCCTTCTACAACAATGTCGGCAACTCCGCCAACACAGGTTGAAACAATGGGTTTGCCAGCTGCTTGTGCTTCAATTAAAGATACTGGTGTTCCTTCATTATCTGAACTTAATGCAATAATATCCATACCGGCCATCAATTCATCCACAACGGTAATCCAGGAAGTGAATGTTATCATCGACTGTCTATCGGGTGGATTTCCAAGTGTGTAGTCCAGATTCAGTTGTGTACAATAATCGGTAAGCAGGTTCATAGTTTCTCCATCACCAACTATAAAAATCCTCAAATGCTTTCTCTGTTCTTCAGCAATTTTTGATATGGCAAAAAGAAATAACCGATGATTTTTTATGGGCACAAAACGCCCCACAATGCCAATGGCAACATCGTCCCTTGTAATTCCAAAACGCTTTCTAAAATTTCTTCGCTTGATATCTGAATTTTCTTTGAATTTGTGAAGATCGAATCCTAAAGGGATGATTTTAAATTTCTCAGCGGGAGCAATCTTGTAAATGTTCACCAATTCGTCTTTTTGTTGCTTACTCAAGGCAATTAAGGCCTGAGACTTGTGAGCAAGGAATCGTTCAATTTTTAAAAAAAATAATGTCTTTATTGAATTGAAATAGTGATGAAAAACATGCCCGTGAAAAGTGTGTATTATTACAGGAACATGTAGTCTGTATGCAGCCAAACGTCCTAAAGCACCTGCTTTTGCAGCATGAGTGTGAATAATATCAGGTTTAAATGTACGAATGATGTTTTTAATTTCCCGATACGCAAGCCAGTCATTATACAGATGGATATTGCGGTGCATAGATCTAATGGTATGCACTTTAACATCTAAACTATCCATAATAAATCGAGAGCTTGCTTCCTGCTTATCAATTTTACCGGCCAGGAGTTTTGTTTCATAGTCAGCTTCCAGATATTTACTGAGATAGGCAGCATTATAGGTAGGGCCACCCAAATTTAATCGATTAATAATTCTAAGAATTTTTAGCATATTACTTCCAACTTAAAGCCAAAATTACCCTTTTCAAAACATCTATTACCTGACTTTTAAGCAGGCTGTGTTTGATTGCTTTCTTAACTTTGCTAAAAATCACAACACAAGATAAATGAAGAAGCACCCTAAACGATACACAATAACAGCAGCACTCCCTTATGCAAACGGACCTATTCATATCGGGCAACTTGCGGGTGCATATATATCTCCTGATATTTATACCAGATATCTTCGTTTGAAGGGTAAAGAAGTAGCTTTTATTTGCGGTTCGGATGAAAATGGAATTGCCATCACCCTTAAAGCATTGAAAGAGGGAAAAACACCTCAGGAGCTAGTCGACCATTTCCATGAGTTAAATAAAAAGAGTTTCAAAGATTTTGGTATCGACTTCGACATTTATCACCGCACATCTTCAAAAATTCATCACGAAACAGCTTCAGAATTTTTCAAAACGCTGTATGATAAGGGTGAATTTATTCTTGAGGAATCCGAACAATATTATGATGAGGAATACGATCAGTATCTTGCTGATCGATATATAAGCGGCACCTGCCCCATCTGCAGACACGATTCAGCTTATGGCGACCAATGTGAAAAATGTGGGTCGAGTTTAAATTCGAAAGATCTGATAAATCCGGTCAGTACTTTAAGTGGGAAAAAACCTATTCTAAAAAAAACAAGTCATTGGTATTTACCTATGCAAAAATTTGAATCCTGGCTTAAAAAGTGGATTCTTGAAGAGCATAAAGAAGACTGGAAGAAAAATGTTTACGGTCAATGTAAATCATGGCTTGACCTTGGTTTGCAGCCTCGTGCCATGACCCGGGATTTGGATTGGGGCGTGAAAGTTCCCCTGCCAAATGCAGAAGGAAAAGTATTGTATGTCTGGCTTGATGCACCGATTGGGTATATCTCTGCAACAAAAGCATGGGCTGCAGAAAAAGGAATTGATTGGAAACCGTGGTGGCAATCAGATGACACAAGTCTGATTCATTTCATTGGTAAAGACAATATTGTCTTCCATTGTATCATATTTCCAATTATCCTGAAAGCACATGGAGACTATATCTTACCTGAAAATGTACCTGCCAATGAGTTTATGAATATGGAAGGGAAGAAGATATCGACAAGCAGGAATTGGGCAGTCTGGCTGCATGAATACTTGAAGGATTTTCCTGAAAAGCAAGACATTTTACGCTATGTATTGACAACAAATATGCCCGAAACCAGGGATAGTGAATTTACATGGAAAGATTTTCAATCCAAAAATAATAATGAATTAGTGGCGGTACTTGGAAATTTTGTTAACCGCTCTTTAGTTCTCACTCAGAAATATTGTAAAGGACAAGTTCCGGAATATTCAAAAAGTTCAACCCCTACCGATACTGAATCCATTCAGCAAAAGATAAAAGAATTTGCTTCCGAGATTGAAACTCATCTTGAGCATTTCAGATTCAGAGCTGCTTTGAATGAACTAATGGGAATGGCCCGTTTTGGAAATAAGTATTTGGCTGATTCAGAACCATGGATCATTGTGAAGACCAACCCTAAAAAAGCTGAACAAATATTATATCTTGCCTTACAAATATGTGCTTCATTGTCTTTAGCTTGTCAACCTTTCCTTCCATTTACAGCTAGAAAAATGGCAAAATTGATGAAAATAAATCTACGTGATTATTTCTGGAATGACATTGGAAGATTTGATATTCTGAAAACCGGTCAGAAATTACCAACTCCAGAATTATTATTCGATAAGATTGAAAACGATATTGTTGAGCAACAGATAAATAAGCTACAATCCAATCAAATCTCCGAAAAAGTGAAAAAAGAAAGCATCTCACATAAAGCCCTCATTGATTTTAATCAATTTGAGGAGATGGAATTGCTTGTTGGCACCATCAAAGCGGCAGAGAAAGTGCCAAAAACAGATAAACTTTTACAATTTCAAATCGATCTTGGCTCTGAGACAAGAACGATCTTATCTGGCATTGCAGACCAATTCGATTCTGATGATATGATTGGGCGCCAAGTGTGCATAGTAGCCAATTTGAAACCCAGAAAAATTAAAGGCATCGAATCGCAAGGAATGATTTTGATGGCTGAAGATAAAGAAGGTAATCTGTCTTTATTAAGTCCGCTTGATCCTATTGATCCCGGTTCAGTCATTTGTTAGCAAATTGTCCAACGCCTCAATTATCAGTATTTTTACCGACTCTCTTTGGCCCCATAGTTCAAGGGATAGAATAAAAGTTTCCTAAACTTTAGATCCAGGTTCGAATCCTGGTGGGGTCACTTTTTTATTCTCTGCCAAATCTAGCGCTTCAGGAAGAAAACCCTGTAGTAGGAATCACCTTATAAAATTGTAAGTACAATTCTCAAATTGTTGTTTTACAGATACTTATGATACCACCTAAGACACCAAAGGGGAAAAAAATCAAAGCAATTGAAACAAATGAGATTTGTGGAAGTAAAAGGTGTACAACTTACACAAAGAATTGAAGAAAAAAAGAAAACATGGTTCCAAAATACCCCTAAAAAGAAACCATGCTTTCGTTAAGTGAATGAATCAACAATATGCAATTTTACGGTATTTATTTTTAAAAAAGAAAAATTTTATCCGCTTTTTTCAATCCCTTGTTCCTTTTTGTATAGATTAATGTACGGCCTGCTCTGCTGAATGGAATGAATCAGAAATAGGCTAACCCTTAAAGAAGCTGAAGAAAACAGCTTCTTTTTTTTATGCGGATATATACATGACGGAAAGGAAATACCTGTGTCAGGCAGAGGGAGCAGACATATAGATAATTGGGATTTCAATTTGATGTTGCCTTATTTCCTGATAAATAGACCGTCCATCAATCAGTTTTGATTCTTCAAAATCCATCACAATAATGTCGGGTGAAAATTTTTGCGCATTCTTTATGGCTTGCTCAGCAGATTTCACAATGCAGGAAACTGTATAACCAAGCCCTTTTAAGTAGGGGCTCAAAGAATTATTACTTTGTTTTCGGGTAATCAATAATAGGTTTCTCATATGGGGGCATTTGAGAGTGATACAAAAGCAAGCTGAAATTAGTCATTCTAATCCGTTTTGTCAAGGGCTCGATGAAAATAAAGACGAGATTTCAGAAAAAAATGAGTGAGATTTGAAGGATATTGAAATTTGACATTAAGATTTTGGTGGAATAGGACGTGAAATTTCCTGAACCATTTGTTCAAGTTCTAGCATGGTATGAGCTCCTCCCAGCAGCTCATACAATTCTTCTACTTCTTTACTATCGAAGGTCATTTGGCCGGTATATTTTTTAAGACGGATGATAAATTTTCTATAGTATGAATGTCGTACATCAGCCACATATGAAGAAAGCTTACTCAGTTTGCTTAAAAAATGGCGGAATTCAATTTGAGATTGCTCCAAAATCAAATTGCCATAAATAATACGCAATTTATTACAATATCTAACGACCCTAACCGATCCAAAATCAGTTTCAAATAAAATATCATCTTCCGGTTCCTTATTCATTTCTTCTCTAACTTCGATATGTTTAAATAGACGAGCAAAATTAAGGCTTCGTTGCTCAAAAAATAATTTAATTGAAAACTATTTAAAAAAAAACAACAAGTTAATTGAACTTTGTTCAATCCTTGTTTAGATTGCTTCCATTTTACAAAATCGCTTAACAATCTTTAACCCATAAGCCATGGAGTATTTAAGTAACTTCGTGCCAATAAATTTTTTAATCAAAATTATTTTATGAAACGGTTTCAGAAATTTACGATTGCTTTAGCATCTGCTTTATTACTAGTTGGATCTGCCCCCGTCAAAGCTGATGAAGGCATGTGGTTGCTCATGTATTTAAATAAGAATTATGAGCAAATGAAAAAATTGGGATTAAAACTTACCCCGGAAGACATTTATTCAATTAACAATTCTTCGGTTAAAGATGCGATAGTTTCGCTTAGGTTTTGTTCTGCCGAGCTGGTTTCGGCTGATGGCTTAATGCTTACAAATCATCATTGCGGTTACGAAACTATTCAATACTATAGTTCCGTGGAAAATGACTACCTCACCAATGGATTTTACGCCAAGACTAAGGCTGATGAATTACCGGCTGATGGCGTTGATGCATCTATTCTGATTCGAATGGATGACGTTACAGCAAGGCTGAAACCATATGCTGATGACCCTATGGCATATATGGAAGAAGAAAATAAAATAATAGCTGAGGCAACTTCTGAAAATTATTATCGGGCAGAGATTAATGAAATGTTTGATGGTAATCAATACTTCTTGTTTGTTTACGAAACATTTCCTGATGTACGTCTGGTGGGTGCTCCCCCATCTGCGATCGGTAAATTTGGTGGCGATACAGATAACTGGGAATGGCCCCGCCAAACCGGAGACTTCTCTATCATGCGTGTTTACACTGCCCCCGATGGCAGTCCCGCTCCTTATTCTGAAGAAAATGTGCCTTATCATCCAAGACATTTTTTACCAATAAGTTTAAAAGGGGTAGAAACGGGTGATTTTGCTATGATTATGGGCTTTCCCGGCCGGACAGACAGATATAGATCCTCTTACGGCATTAATCTGGACCAATCACAATCAAATCCGGTTCGTGTTAAAATTAGAGGCGAACGCTTATCATTGATTAAAGAAGATATGGATAGGGATGAATCAATCCGGATTAAATATGCTGCCAAGTATTCACAAGTAAGCAACTACTACAAATACTTTATTGGCCAGGATGAAGGTTTGGCCAGGTTGCATACGGTTAAAGTAAAACAAGGAATCGAAAAAGATTTTATTGAATGGGTAAATGCCGATCAAAGTCGTAAAGACAAATATGGAGATGCTTTAAATCAACTTGAAAATGCTTATACTCAATATCAGCCTTACGATTTGTTTTTCCAATATATGGTTGAGGCCTATTTTGGAGTTGAAATAGAAGCCTTCGCCCTCCAATTCCGTGGGCTTAACAAAGCACTCTCTGCTGATTCGGTTGACATCAAACAGGTAAATGAAATTGCGGACCAAATGAAACCGAAAGTAGAAGATTATTTTAAAGATTATAATTTAGCTACTGATCAAAAGGTTTTTGCAGCACTTATTGCAATGATGTACAACGATTTGCCAGCAGATCAAAGGCCTGAATTTATGGTGGCTTTAAATAAAAAGTATAAAGGGAATTGGACAAAATTAGCAGCGAAAGTTTATGCAAAATCATTTCTTGCTTCAAAAGAAGCTGCCATGGCTTTCCTGGATAACCCAACACTGAAGACCATGCAAAAGGATCTTGGATTTAGCATGATGACGGATATGCTGAATCATTACTTTACAATCATTCTGCCTAATTTCAGAACTTTAAGAGCTCAGATTGCTGAAGGCCGTAAAACCTATCTTGCAGGTTTAATGGAAATGCATTCCGATAGATTCTTTTATCCAGATGCTAATTCTACCGAACGTCTGACTTATGGTACCGTTCGGGATTATTATCCCCGCGATGGTGTCAAATACCTGCACTTCACGACTCTCGATGGCATTATGGAAAAAGAAGATCCAAATAATGAAGAGTTTATTGTGCCGGCAAAACTTAAACAACTTTATCTTAAAAAGGATTTTGGTCCTTATGCAGATAAAGACGGCAGCATTCATACTGATTTTCTCACTGATAATGACATCACAGGTGGAAACTCCGGAAGCTCTGTTATCAATGGCAATGGTGAACTTATCGGCATTGCCTTTGACGGTAACTGGGAAGCCATGACCGGAGATTTAATCTATGACGATGAATATAAGCGAACCATCAGTGTTGATATACGTTATGTGCTTTTCGTCATTGATAAAGTGATGGGTGCAAAAAATCTGATTAATGAAATGACATTGGTAGAATAATTGAAACAGCTGAATTATTAAAACAGCTATCTAATTGGGTAGCTGTTTTTTTATGCCCATTGCGACCAGATATATATTCCGGCAAATCCGGTCAGAAACAGAATTCCAAGTATAGAATATATTTTCATCCTCATGCCGGGTTTAAACGCAGCTGGCACCTGATCACTGAATATAACCAGGTGATTCATGATTGCCAGAACAGGCGCAGTCAAAAATGATAAAATGGTTGCCAGATTTACCATACTTTGCATGCTGCTTATAAAGAAACCGAGTATGATCAAAGCACCAATCACCAGTACAATAAGCCAAACCCAATAAATGGTTTGGTGACGATCTGTTGGTGACAAAGCCGGAAAAATTAAAAGCGTAGAACGTTCCAATACCCGTGGAATGGCATCCAGGCAAGTCAGTGTAGTGCTGAACATGGTGGTTAAAGCCGCAACAGCAATAATGGGGTAGGTCCAGTTTCCCAGGCTATGAGTGTACATATTAATCAGCTGGCCTGCAAAGACTCCGCCATTGGGTGAAAATACCTGACCATTGCCAAACATGATCAAAGCACCAAGGGTAATAAAAGCAAGCGCTAAAACGGCTGTTCCCCAATATCCGATATTGAAATCCAGTAAAGCATCCCGCAGGGAAGTTCGATGCCCTATCTGTTTGCTTTTTTCAAGCGACCACAATGAATGCCAAACTGAGAGATCAATCGGGGATGGCATCCATCCCATCAGAGCAATTAAAAAAGCAATCCCGATTTTGTCCCAGACAAATTGACCGTTGTGTCCGCTAAAGCCATGATTTAAAATCCCTATTACTGCAGCAGATATTGTTGAGACAGCAAGCATTACAATGATAATCTTAATCGCTAGATCAAGGGAATTATACCTGCCGGAAAACAGAATCAGAATGGCAATAAAAAGCACAATAGCACTCCATATCCACATCGGCCAGGAAATACCAAAAACGAACGATGCGATGGCGCCTGTAACCACTGTCACGGCTGCCTGAATGGTAAATATTGTTCCGATGGTGATAAGCAGAAACAAGACCATAGGGAAAACACCCAATTTCCGGTATCCGTCAATCAGGCTTTTACCGGTGGCAGCTGCATATCTGGGCCCAAATTGAAAAAACGGGTATTTCATAACATTGGCCAAAACAACGGCCCATACCACAGCAAATCCGTACATGGCCCCTGCCCGGGTAGATTGTACCAAATGGCTGACACCTATTGCTGCTCCGGCATAAAGCAGTCCCGGTCCCATCATACTGATAAAACCACGCAAACTTCTACTTTCTCCTTTCATGGTATTAGATTTGTGCAGACTTGATCGCTTTCTATTAGTTTTGAGTGCTAATTTAATTTTTCAGTACTATTTTAACATAAAATTTAAAAGATGAAAAAAATAAAAAGACTGACAATTCTTGCTTTGATCCTGATAAGCAATGTCCTTGTAGCACAAAATCTTTTAACTCCTGAACAATTATGGACACTGAAAAGGGTCAGCGGAACGGCTGTTTCACCTGATGGAAAATGGATAGTATTTGGTATTACCAGTACTGATATTGAGGCAAACACCTCGAACAGAGATTTATATCTTGTTCCTGTAAAAGGAGGAAGCGTTACACAATTAACATCGACTCCTGCAAGTGAATATAATGAAATTTGGCGACCAGACGGTCTGAAAATTGGTTTTCTTTCAATGGACAATGGTTCTCCGCAGTTTTATGAAATAAATCCAGATGGAAGCGGACTCCGTCAGGTAACTGATATTGAAGGCGGAATAGGAAATGTTGATTATTCTCCATACATGCATTATTTATCATTCACTCATGAGGTGAAGAATGCTTTGACTACGCAGGATATTTATCCTGATTTGCCAAAAGCTCAGGGAAAAATAATTACCGATTTGAGTTATCGGCATTGGGATGTATGGGAAGATGAATACTATAGCCATGTCTTTTACACAAAGTATTCAGACGGAAGTATATCAGACTATATCACTGATATTATGGAAACTGAACCCTATGATGTGCCTTTAAAACCATTCGATGGAAAAGCAAATATATGCTGGAGCCCGGATGAAAGGATGATTGCATACACCTGTAAAAAAAGTACTGGAACCGAATATGCAATCAGCACCAATTCTGATATTTACCTATATGAGCTGAAACCCGGAGTGACCCATGATATTTCTGCTGGAATGATGGGTTATGATAAAAATCCATCTTTTTCCTCAGATGGATTTTATCTAATGTGGAGCAGCATGGAGCATTCAGGATTCGAATCAGATCGTAACCGGGTAATGCTTATGGATATGGCGAGTAGAAAAATAAAGGAAGTTAGCATCGGACTAGACCGAAATGTAAATAATCCAACTTGGAGCGATGACGGTAAGCTTATATATTTCATCAGTGGTGTTGAAGCAACCTATCAACTTTTTGAATTGAATCCAAAGGATGGAAGCATCAGGCAAATAAGCAAAGGAGTACACGATTACACTGCATTTGAACAAGCCGGGAAGCTATTTGTAACCAATCGAATGTCTATGTCTCACCCGAATGAATTATACACCGTAGATATTAAAAATGGGTCGGCCAAGCAACTTGATTTTGCCAATGAAGAAAAAATAAAAGCTATCACATGGGGAAAGGTTGAATCTAGATGGATACCCACTACAGATGGAAAACAGGAAAAAGTATGGATTATTTATCCGCCTGATTTTGATGCTTCTAAAAAGTATCCCACTTTGCTGTATTGCCAGGGTGGTCCTCAGTCAGCTGTCAGCCAGTTTTTCAGTATTCGTTGGAATTTCCAGATGATGGCAGCCAAAGGTTATATTGTCGTAGCTCCGAACAGAAGAGGATTACCATCTTTCGGCCGGGATTGGAATGACGAAATAAGCAAAGACTGGGGTGGGCAAGCCATGAAAGATTACTTGAGCGCCATTGATGCCTTAACATTAGAACCTTATGTTGACGAAAATCGGCTGGGAGCCGTTGGTGCCAGTTTTGGAGGCTATTCAATCTATTGGCTGGCCGGCAATCACGAAAAAAGATTTAAAGCATTTATTGCACACGATGGTGTTTTTAATCTTGAAAGTATGTACGGAACAACCGAAGAACTTTTCTTTGTCAATTGGGATCTGGGTGGACCCTATTGGGATAAATCAATGAAAGCCAGGTATGACAAATTCTCGCCTCATCGATATGTTCAAAATTGGGATACTCCTATCATGATAATTCACGGGCAAAACGATTATCGGGTAGATATATCAGAAGGATTGCAGGCTTTCACTGCAGCCAAAGCACAAGGTATTCCGGCTCGTTTCCTATATATGCCGAATGAAAATCATTGGGTGCTACATCCCCAAAACGGTATTTTATGGCAACGTGAATTTTTTGGATGGCTGGACAAGTGGCTGAAATAAAAAAACCGGCTTCCAAAAAGGAAGCCGGTTTAAACCTAAAAGCCAAAGCCTGAATACAAAAACTTACTTATCTTCAAAAAGGAATCATTTCAATCCCTTAGTATTATTATCAAAAATCAAAAGTATGCCATTTCATCTTTCAATTTCTTAAAGAAAACTTAAAATTGAATTAAAAGTTAAGCCTTTATAGAAGGAAAAGATAAAGTAAATGTTGTTCCCGATCCAAATTCGCTGCTTAATTCAACATGTATCCCTTGCAGTTCAGCCAACCTTTTAATTAAGGCTAAGCCAATACCGCTTCCTTCAATCTTGCTGTCGCGGGAATATTTAGTTCGATAAAATCTGTGAAAAGCCATTTTAATTTCGTCCTCATGCATTCCTTTTCCTTCATCACGAACAGAACAAACAATCTTTTTGTTTTTTCGAAAAATTTCAATAAAAATATTCTTGCTTGCTTCAGAATATTTAACCGCATTAGAGAGTACATTTTCAAAAATAGTTTCTACAAGGAATGGATCAGCCTTTATTCTTTCTCCTTTTCCAGAATGCATATGAACTTTGAGCTTTTTTGCTGCAATACTATCCTGTAGTCTCACCAAGGCATCTGTTATTATTCCTTCCACAACAATGATCCTTTCATTCAGGTTTTCCTGTCCACTTTCATGCCGGGCAAGCATCAAAAGTTGATCAACCAGGATAGACATTCTATTAACCTCATCAATGCAGTAGTTTACCTTTCTTTCATAATGCTTGTTGTCACGCGGTTTTCTTATTAAAACTTCCAAAGTTCCCTTGATAACCGACAAGGGGGTTCTTAATTCATGACTGGCATTAGAAGTGAATTGTTGTTCTCTTACAATCACATCATTCAAACGGTCGAGCAGGTCATTGATAGAATTGGCCAACGTATACAATTCATCTTTCCTCTTTGGTACCGGTACCCGATCATCCAGATTTTCGCGGGTAATTTGCTCAGCAGAATTAATAATACGATTGATTGGCAGCATGAGCGAACCAGCAATAATTCGGGTAAACGCAAACAAAAATATCAGAACCAGAGGATAGCCTACATACAGCACTTTCCTTAAGGTTGATAGTACCAGAACTGATTCTTCTCTCGGAAGGGCAACAAGAATAAACCCAAGCAATTGCCCTGAGCTGGAAATGATAGGTCTTTGAATCTGCCGAGTGCCTGTTTCCGATAATTTCGAATTGACGTAATAGGTTGTGAGTTGCCTTCCCTTAAACTGTAACTTATTGCTTGAGAGATTGTTGCTTTGTTTAATTACGGCACCCAAAGCATCACGTACTTCAACAAAAGTTGGATTAATTTCTACATGGGCATGCTCCGACTCATTCCATTCGGCTTCATTAATGACCTGTAATTTATTATTTACAAATTCAATGGATTCGTAAATATCATCCGACTCCTCAACTAATTTTGCATCAAGATGATTATAGACAGTTCGCTCAACAATAGTGAATAAAAAGACAAAGACCAAGGCAACCAATGCTGCCGTAAGCAACATATAATAGAAGGCAATTCTGTTCTTGAGATTTAACTTCATTATTCTTCAAGGGCCATATAACCTACGCCTCTGACGGTTTTGAAATATTTTCTCTTCGATGCAGATTTTAATTTCTTTCGCAGGAAGTTTATATAAACATCTATTACAGCAGTATCATAGTCGAAATGAATATCCCAAACTTTTTCAATGATGCTGACTCTGGAACATACCTTTCCCTTATGCTGAACTAGATATTCCAGCAAAGCAAATTCTTTCTGAGTCAGCTCAATAGCTTTCCCACCCTGAATAATAATGTGCTTGTTCAAATCAATTTCAATATCCTGCAAAGTAAGGGTAGAATGATCAACCGGTGAAGGCCTGAGCTGAACCCTGATGCGGGCCAGTAATTCCTCAAAATCAAAAGGTTTTTTCACATAGTCATTGGCACCGGCCTCCAGAGCATTAATGGTGTCCTGAGCGGTATCTTTTGCCGTAAGAAAAAGAAAAGGTGTTTCTGTGTCTATCTTTCTAAAGGCTTTGCAAATCTCAAGTCCGTTATAACCAGGCAACATCCAATCAACCAGAAGCAAATCGTATTTGTTATTCAGGTCTGTAGCCAATTTCATACCCTCTTTCCCGTCATGAGCAAGCGTTACGATATAATTTTCCTCTTCAAGACCTTCTTTCAGAAAATTACCGATACCTTCTTCGTCTTCAATAATTAAGAGATGCATAATCTTTTCTGTAAAATTAATAATCTGACTTAAATTCTCCGTATCCCCCACTATATCCATTGATCTCATTTAATGTAGTAAAATTATTTGCCAACGCTTTATGCGTATAAACTAACTCGCCTCCAAAATATCCTGCAATACTGATTAAGATGACACAAATACCTACTAATACAATAGATACATATTTCATGATGCCATAAAAGCGATCGAGGAAGATGATTACTAATCTGAATATCGTGCTTATAATACATCCCCACATTGCAAAGAAAGCCCAATGCTCATGCTCTTCAACATATTGATGTATAATTTTGGTATGCTGTATATTTTCTTCTGCCAAGTCTCCTGTCAAGTATGCAGCAATGGCTCCCAGGGTTCCAGTAATGAGCAGGAAAAGTGCTGTTTTATGCAGTTGTGGTTTTTTCAAGACCAAACCCGATAAATCCGCGAGCAAGGCAGCCAATATCAGAGCAATTGGAAAATGAACAAACATCGGGTGAAGTAGATTTATACCAAGCACAAAATATATTTTAATTCAAAAATAAACATGCAACAATCCAAATCAACGCTATTCAGATTAAAAAATCATTAAAACTGATAGTGATATATCTATTCACTTAGCGCAGATCAGAAGCTTTAATCTGATAATGCCATCGTTCTTCCCCCGATACCGAAAAAGTGTTTATATCTAGCACACGATCTGTGCGTTTTCCTGAAACATGTAAAATCGCAAAGTTCCTTTCATTTAAAAGCGTGCCCGGCACTTGTAGGGTATTACCTTCATTGCGGTTTGTATTGGGCCCGCTCGTCAAAGGGCTGACCGTTAGGTCATATAGCGGATAAGTGCCTGAACGTTCCAACTTAGTCAATTCTGTCAGATGCCGATCCCCTGTCAGAAAGATGACTCCTTTAATTTCCCTTGTGGCAATCTCATCCAGCAGTTTTTGACGTTCTTCAGGGAATGTTGCATAGGTTTCATAAATGGAAGCAGGATTGAGTATTTGTCCGCCTGTAACCACAAATTTGAATGGGGCCTGACTATATTCAAGCACATCAAGCAGCCAATTAAGTTGTACCTCACCAAACATCACCTTATCCGAGCCAGTATAGTTATCCGGACTTCTGAACCAACGGTCGTCCAGCAGGAAAAACTGACAATCGGCCCATTGGAAAGTTCCGGTAATACCTCCTTTCCCTGTCTGATTGGTATTGGGATTGGCCCAAAAATCATTGAACACCTTTTCGGTAATTTCTTTGTTCCAATATCTTTTATCCGAATCATTGGGGCCAAAATCATGATCATCCCAGATGGCATAGTTATGAACTGAGCCGAGCAAAGATTGCATCTCAGGAAGAGAACGGTCACGGGTATATCGATATGCAATTCCTGTTTCCGAATTCCAGTCGGCTTCACGCAGGTACGTATTATCGCCATCCCAAACCATAAAATCAGGATGTTTTGCGTAGATGGAGTTTATAATCTCGTATTGGCCACCATATTTATTATTGGGCCTGTCGTATTTTTCATCATTAATGTAAAGGCAAGAGCCGAAAGCAAAATCAAATTCCGGTGGATCACTGCGCCATTGCCATAAGGTCTGGGTTTGAAACTCCAGCGGATAAGGCCTTTCTTCCAACTGCCCGTTGATGAACAATTGATAACGGTAATGCTTGCCCGGTTCAAGCGGACCTACTTTAATTTTAGCAGTGAAATAATCTTCCTTAGCGGTTTGAGCAAAATCAGATTCATAAATTGTTGCCGAATCATTCACGTCCCAAAAATGATAAAAAACAGTAGCTGCTCCTTTTGTTTGAACCCAAAGCTCAACTTCACGCATCGTAGAATATCCCACCATAGGGCCAGATTGCAGCAAGTTGGCCTGAGCAGCTCCCTGAAAAGCAACAAAAAACAATAAGACCGTAAAACTCAGATTTCTCTTCATAATTGCTTTGTTTTCGGTTATGAAATTAAGACCAAATTCTGAATCATCCTTTTTATTTTTGTTTCAATCGATTTTTCAAAATGCAAGCATTTAAAAAATATGCTTTAATGATTGCTAACGGGGCTGCCTGTAGTTATAAACTATTGCAAGAGAAAGCCACTGAAGCAGACTTTGTCCTGGCGCTTGATGGAGCATTGAACCGTCTGCTTAAAGCAAATATCATCCCCGATGCGGTGCTTGGTGATCTCGATAGTGTTGAAGGACTTGATAAAATCCAAAAGAAATACCCTGATCTGGTAGTACTTCATCGCCCCGATCAGGAAAAAACAGATTTTGAAAAAGGGCTCGACTACCTAATTGAAAAAGGCTATAAAATAGTGGATATCCTCTGGGCCACCGGAGCCAGATCCGATCATGCCTATGCCAATCTTAGCAATCTGGTAAAATATACTGGCCGTATACAGGCTCATCTGGTGGACGATTTTATGGAAATTTTCGACCTGCCGAAAGATTTTAGTAAAAACTTCCTTGCGGGAACCGTGCTGTCCCTGATGCCGATTGCTAAAGTGGAAGGCATCCTTACAGAAAATCTTCGCTATCCTTTACACAATGAGATATTGGAAATGGGCGGACGCATCGGGACCAGTAATGAAGTACTGCGCGAAGGACTTGTGAAAATCCACTTCAAAAAAGGCCATTTGCTGCTAGCCATTAGTTTTTGAAAGACCATTTCTCTTGCCCGTAATTCTGGCTGCTCCAAAGAGAAATTATACGGCCCAGCCCATACCTAAGGTATGCAAACACTTAAGAGGGGCACTGATGGATGCGGCAATTTCTTTTCAGTACTCTTCTTGTTTCTGTCATAATGCAAATGTTTTAATAAACTACTAATTATGACTTACTTTATCGTCCACAAAAAGGTAGCAAGCCCTTGATGTAATTTATTCATTCTTCCTCTTAAAGGGAGGCGGGCCGGGTAATTCTTTCGGATAGCTTTTCAATTGTTCCAGAATAACTTCGATGGCTTTGTCAAGCTGCTCGTCCTGTCCGCTAAATACTTTGGCAGGGTCGTTCACCACCACAATATCAGGATCTACTCCATGGCCTTCGATCACCCATTTCTTACCTTCGGTATCATAAGGAGCAAATTCAGGTTTGTAGAGATAACCTCCATCCACAAGTGGCAGCGGACCTCGAATACCAACTACACCACCCCAGCTTCTTTGCCCGATAATGGTACCCATTTTCAGGGTCTTGAAACGGTAGGGAAAGATATCGCCATCGGAGGCAGACCAGGGATCAATTAAAGTAACCTTTGGTCCTACCAGCATATCCTCAGGATTCTGGTATGGAGCTGTATTGCGGGCAATGTCAAGCATGACCAAAGCGCGGTTCAGGCGCTCAATAATCATAGGTGATACATTGCCGCCTCCATTGCCGCGAACATCAATAATCAATGCCTTTTTGTTAATCTGCGGATAGAAATGCTTTACAAACTCATTCAGGCCTTCGGCTCCCATATCAGGAATATGCAGGTAGCCGATCTGGCCACTGCTGGCATCATTAACTTTTCGGATGTTGTCCTGCACCCAGTTGTAATAATAAAGGCTTGATTCATCTGCAATGGTTTTCACCACTTCCTCGTGAGCACCTTCCATCGTGGCTTTGCGGTTCAGGGTAAGCTCGATTTCCTGATTGGCAAGACCCACAAGCAATTGATATATATTATTTACATCGGCTGTGGAATTTCCATTCACGGCCAGAATATAATCGCCTTCTTTCACATCTACTCCAATTTCGGTAAGAGGCGAACGGGTGGCTTTACTCCAATTTTCGCCAGATAAAATATGATCGATGCGGAAATAGCCACTTGAAGCATCTTTCGTGAGTTGAGCACCAAGCAGACCGGTTTTTATGCGTTGGGGTTTTGGAACATTGCCTCCTCCCACATAGCTGTGGCCGGTATTCAATTCGCCAATCATTTCACCCATAATATAGGTAAGGTCAGCCCGGTGATTAACATAAGGTAAAAGGACCGCATATTTTTGTCTGATGGCTTCCCAATCGAGACCGTGCATATTGGGATCGTAATAGAAATCGCGCATTTGTCGCCAACCTTCGCTGAAAATTTCAGCCCATTCAGCCTTACGATCAACCCAGACCTTCATACCGGAGACATCAATCGTTTTTTTCATTTCCACTTTGGCATGTGGCAGATCGATGACTGCATATTTCTTTTTGCTTGAGATCAGCATCTTTTTACCATTGGCAGACAGCTCATAGCCCCCTATATGCCCCAAATCTTTTTCTTCGCGTTTTTTAAAATCGAAATACATGAGATTCGATTGTCGGTCATCGCCTCGTTTCATATAGTAAATGCCGCCTGCAAGCCCCTGAGCATTTCCATAGGCTCCCGCCTTGATTGGCAAGGCAATGATGCGTCCCGATATTCCTTCCGGATTAACCTTAACGACAACAGGAGTCTTTGATTTATCCTTCTTTGCATCCGTTTCGCTAAGCACTGATGAAACCTCATCGGGTGTCGGGTTCAGCGGATTGGCTGTTTCGGATGATAAGGTAGCAAGGTAAACCTTCGACATATCCTCATAAGCATGATTCCATTCGGTCCATGAATAAATGGGATCAAAATCGCGGTCAGAGATAAAAATTAAATATTTGCCATCAGCGGAGAATGAAGTTCCACTACTGCTATACCAGCCATCGGTTACGGGATAAGTTGTCTTTTTATCAAGCGAATAGAGATAAACCGTAGTCAATCCTTCTTTTGTTTGACCAGAGAAGGTCACCCATTTACTGTCGGGCGACCAATTATAATTTCTATATTCCCATACCTTGTTTTGAGCAATCTCGGTGATTTTTTTGGAGTCAATATCAATATAACGCAGGCGCAACATTTTATCGCCCCACATAATCTTCTTACTGTCGGGCGACCATGCTAATTCCCATTTATAGGTATCAGCATTTTGAGTAAGCTGAATTTCCTTTGTTCCTTTCTCATTGCGGATATAAATTTCATCCTCACCGTTTCTGTCTGATATATAGGCAATCCATTGGCCGTCAGGAGACCAGATGGCATTTCGTTCGTGAACACCGGAAGATTGGGTGAGATTTCTGGTAATCCCACTTTCAGCAGGAACAGTGAACAAATCGCCACGGGCATTGAAGATGACACGTTTACCATCAGGTGAAATACTTGCATCCCTGATGTTTTTGGAAGCATCTGCCAAAAAATTACGCCCTACATCAATATCATCAGCTATATTTATATGAAGTTGAGTCAGTTTTTCGGTTTGCAGGTTAAAAGTATAGAGATAGCCTGCATTTTCGAAGACGATGGCTTTGTCACCTAGCGAAGGCCATTTAATGTCGTATTCGGTGAAATGGGTAAGTTTCCGGGTTTCTTTTGTTAGCAGATCATAAACAAACAGATTCATAATTTCATCGCGGTCTGAGATATAATAAACCTTTTCACCAGTCCACATCGGTTCAATATCCTGAGCCGGATTATTGCTGATATTTTCCGATTCACCTGTGGAAAAATCATAGACCCAGACATCATCGGCCATTCCTCCGCGATAGTATTTCCATGTACGAAATTCACGGAATATACGGTTGTAAGCCAGTTTCGAATCATCGGGTGAGAAAGAGCAAAAGCCACCTGTAGAGAATGGAAGCTGAATCGGTAAACCGGCATCTGTACCAACCGTAAACAAAGCACCTTTAAAGGAGTTGAAAGAATTTTTCCTGGAACGGAAGACGATGGTTTTATTATCGTGTTTCCACCCCATAACCAGATTATTTGGGCCCATGCGGTCCCAAATATTATCTCTTGAGAGTGTAGCCGTGTACGTTATGCGCTTCGGGACAGCACCTGAAGCAGGCATTGTATAGACTTCGGTATTGCCATCATACTGAGCAGTAAAAGCAATTTGAGCTCCATCAGGCGAAAATCGGGCGAAAGACTCATAGCCTATATCAGAAGTTAGTTTGCGTGCCGTGCCTCCGGTAGCAGATACCGTATATAAATCACCGGCATAAGAAAAAACCACCTGATTACCGTGGATGGCAGGAAAGCGCAGCAGGCGGGTTTCATCCTGAGCAAAAAGGGTTAGGTTCAGTAAAGCCAGAGAAAAGGCCAGAGAAAAAATTCTTTTCATTATTTCGGGTTTTGGTTTTCAATGCCGAAAATTAGCAATAATCAAGCAAGCTACTGGATCTATCCGATATATTTAACTTGAATTAACCTCAATATCACTTGTTGGAATCAACGAATCAAGACTAGAAAAAAAGAAAGATTTAGCTTTGCCAAAAATCAGCAGTTATGAATTTATGGAGTACTTTGTTAATGCCTGCTCTTATTATCCTGATAACAGGTTGTGGAAATCAGGAAGCAAAACAAGAAAATGAGGAAATTCAAACCGTTAGCAACTCCAAAGCAGATTCATTGCGTTTGGCTGAAGGCCTGAATTATAGAATTCTGCTTCGTTGGGGAGATAGCATCAACCCGCAAGGACAGACTTTTGGTTTTAATAATGATTTCAATTGTCTGATACCCATTGATGAACAATCAGCCTGGTTGTGGACTAATTTTGAATATCCTGATGTTAAGATGATCAGCAATTTTGCTAGCGGAGAAAAAACCAGAGAACAGGTAAAGGCAGAGATGAAGGCTGTGGGTGGCAGTATTATGCACCTGATGAAAGATGAAGAAGATCAATGGACTTGGAATGCCGATGACAGCCTCAACAGAAGAATAGATGCCTTTTCAGCTTTCAGGATAGCCGGAGGCCCTTTGGCCGGTAGCGATACTGCTATAGGTATGGTGAGCAATTGTGCCGGAGGATTAACACCATGGGGTACGGTTTTAAGTTGCGAGGAAAATACGGGTGCTTATTTTGGATCACTCAGTTTTGAAGATCATGGCATCAGACAGGTGTCTCCGGCTTATTTTGGCTGGGATAAATACTTTAGCCGCCCTCCTGAACATTACGGTTGGGTTGCAGAAATTAATCCCAAAAACGGAGAGGCTATTAAACATCTCGCTCTGGGACGCTTTGCCCATGAATCGGCTACCGTTGCTCAATTAAATGACAAGCGGGTAGTGGTTTACATGGGCGATGACGGCAACGATCAATGTATTTATAAATTTGTTGGTGCCCGGCCAAACAGCCTTGATGAAGGCAATTTGTATGTTGCAGATTTCGTAAACGGTACCTGGAATCTCCTAAACTGGAGTGAATCGGAGGATTTGCAGGACGCCTTTAAAAATCAGACGGAATTATTGATTCGTTGCCGCGAAGCCGCTGTTATAGCCGGAGGTACCCCGATGAACCGTCCGGAAGATATTGAGATAGATCCAAAAACCGGAGATATTTTCGTAGCCTTGACCAATAATATTCCAAAAGGTGATTATCACGGTTCTATACTTCGGATAAAAGAAACGATGCCGGATGCTTTGACCTTCAGTTATGATATATTTCTTGAGGGAGGAACTGAATCAGGTGTCTCATCTCCTGATAATCTTGCTTTCGATCCAAAAGGAAATTTATGGATTTGCACGGATCGTTCAGGAACCATGATGGATGATTCAACTTATGCCATGTTTGGTAATAATCAACTTTTCGTTATCCTTCGTCAAGATTGGAATGAGCCAAAAACCTTGATGATGGCAAGCGCCCCTGTCCATGCAGAGTTTACTGGCCCGTGGTTCGGTCCCTATGGGAAATCATTGTTTTTATCCGTTCAACATCCCGGTGAGTATTCAAACAGTTTAGACAGTTTATTCAGCCACTGGCCCGATGGCAATCATACCGTACCAAAACCTTCATTGGTAATTATTAAAGGACCCCAGTTAGATCGAATAGCCGGAATAGGTGATTCACCAAATTGAGAGAATGATAGCAGAAAGGACGAATCCTGCAAGATGATAGCCTCCATCAATTAATAATAGCTGGATAGGTTTTTTCAGATATAGTCCATTAATAAAAGCAGGAATAAACATAAAACCAAGGCCGGCCAACAGGGCAATTTTAACAGAGAGTATCCATCCCGGCATAAAAAGTACCCGGATAAAAATGCCCATGGTTAATACTACAATCAGGGTGCTGAAAAATGAAATGGTTTGCAGAAAGCCCATCGCTTGTTTATCCTCATTAATTAACATAGCATGTTTATCCCAAATCCGGCCAAATAAGAAAGAAGAATACCAAATAATGCCCAATATAAAGTAGGCAACAGCAGCCGTTAAAACAGCCAAAAGAGGTAGCTGACCAGGAAATTGTAAGTACATAATCTTTACATTTCTTCAGACAATCCGGGATATTTCATTTCAAATCCTTCGAGGGTATCAACAAGTTTTTTACTGATGATGTATTCTTTTACCCAATTTTGATCAGAAGGAACAATAGTCCAGGGAATATCAGGACTGCAATACTCAAATACGGAATTATAAGCCTTCATATAATCATCCCAATATTCACGCTCTTCATAATCTTTTTGATTGTATTTCCACATTTTTGTGGGGTCGGTTTTGCGCTCGTCAAGCCGTTCCATCTGCCGCTCTTTAGAAATATGCAAATAGAATTTCAACACGCTCGTACCATTTATTTCCAGCAATTGCTCGAAACTATTAATAAAACCATAACGTTTTTTAACCCGCGCTTCATCAATCCAATGATGCACCCTTTGTATTAAAACATCCTCATAATGCGAACGGTTAAAGATTTGTATAGTCCCTTTGACCGGAGTGCTTTTATGAATGCGCCACAGGAAATCGTGGCTAAATTCTTCATCGGTTGGTTTTTTCCATGAGCTTACATGGCAGCCCATAGGATTCACTCCTTTAAAAACATTTTTAACCGCCCCATCCTTACCGGCTGCATCCATGCCCTGAAGAACAATCAACAGGCTATGTTTCCCCTCGGCAAAAAGCAAATTCTGCAATTCGCGAAGTTTTTTGTTTAGTTTTTTAGTCTCCTGTTTGACAAATTTTTTATGCCACTTATCAGGTGCTCTTGTAGAAATGTCATGCAATGCTAGAGCCATAGCTTGTTTATTTCTTGTCAAACCTACCAATCGTCTTCATTATATTCCTTTTCCTCAGTAGTCATGTAAGTAAAGAAAGCCTTTTGGAGATCTCTCATATACTGATTAATAACTTTAAGTTTGGCCTGATTTTCTTCCCAGGCCGGTACTCCGGGTTTCATCCAAAGTTCTATGCCTAGGTAAACAGAATACTCCCGGTGGATATCGGTAAGCAAAAAGCGTACTTTATTGTTTTTTGTCCAAACTTTAATAGTATAAATAATGTAGCCCTGATTTTCTTTAACTCCCTTATTATTAGGCACCATCAAGACAAATTTATGTTTACCGGTCATTTTAGATAAACCGGTATCACGTGATCGAATAACCTGACTTGGGTTACGGTAATAACTTTTAAACCATTCGAAAACCTTGTTGAGTAATGCAGTCTTATCACCCTCAACAGTAATCACAGAATCATAGGCCACCAAGCCGGTTTCCGCATTAATGGGTAAAGCAATTCCATGCTGTGCATGAACACCGATCGAGAGAAATAAAAAATATAAAACAGGATAGAGCGCTTTCATGAAGATGTATAATTCAGGTCAATAAAAATAGGATTTTCAATATAGCTTTCCAAAGCAAAACATTCAACATCTTTAACGAGCCTATTAACACTCTTGTTATGTTGTTGGGTTAAGCACAATTTCAAATGACAATGACCATGTTTTACCGTATATTTGCAAAGCGATATTATTATAAATTCATCGGAAATTATGACGGATAAACAAAAGCTAGATGCAGGTAAATATACTGCAGAGAATATTCATGTTCTTGAAGGGTTAGAGGCTGTCAGAAAAAGGCCAGCCATGTATATTGGTGATGTGGGGGCAAAAGGTCTTCATCATTTGGTTTATGAGGTAGTTGATAATTCAATCGATGAAGCCATGATGGGGTTTTGCAAAAATATTTATGTTGATATTCTGCCGGATAATTCTGTTTCAGTAAGGGATGACGGAAGAGGTATTCCAACAGAGTTACATAAAAAAGAAGGCAGATCAGCACTTGAAGTTGTGATGACCGTACTTCATGCCGGTGGAAAGTTTGATAAAGATTCTTATAAAGTATCGGGCGGACTTCATGGAGTTGGTGTTAGTTGTGTGAATGCTTTATCCATGAATTTGAAAGCCATCGTATCTCGTAATGGAAAGACTTATGAACAAGAATACAGTAGGGGAAAACCTTTGTATTCAGTAAAAGAAACTGGAACATCAGATACTAATGGTACGAAAATTATTTTCAAACCAGATGATGGAATTTTCCGGGAGCTGGTTTATAATTTTGATACGATTGCCGCTCGATTGCGCGAATTAGCTTATTTAAATCGTGGAATTAAGCTGGTTCTTACTGACCAAAGGGAAAAAGATGAAAAAGGAGCGTTTATAACTCAGTCCTTTTATTCTGAAGGTGGATTAGTGGAATTCGTCAAACATATTGATGAATTGAGAACTGCCCTGATTTTGGAACCTATTTATGTTGAAGGCGAAAGGGATAACGTGATTGTAGAGGTAGCTATACAATACAACACCGGCTATTCCGAAAATGTGCACTCATATGTCAACAATATAAATACGATAGAAGGAGGAACACATGTGGCAGGATTCAGGCGGGCAATTACAAGAGTATTTAAATCCTATGGCGAAAAAAACAACCTATTTGCTAAATTAAAAATGCAAATAACGGGAGATGATTTCAGAGAAGGATTATCTGCCTTATTATCAATTAAAGTTCCTGAACCTCAATTCGAGGGACAAACAAAAACCAAACTTGGAAATTCTGAGGTAACCGGAATAGTGGAGACAATTTTGGGTCAGTCACTGATGAATTTTCTGGAAGAAAATCCAAAGGAAGCCAAACGAATAATTGAAAAAGTAATTCTAAGTGCCACTGCCCGTAATGCAGCTCGAAAAGCACGTGAATTGGTTCAGCGAAAAAATGCATTAACCGGCACTGGATTACCCGGAAAACTGGCAGATTGTTCAGATAAAAACCCTGAAAACTGTGAATTATATCTCGTTGAAGGTGATTCTGCAGGCGGAACAGCAAAACAGGGCCGTGATCGGTATTTTCAAGCAATTCTGCCCTTACGGGGAAAAATTTTGAATGTTGAGAAAGCGCAGCGACACAGGATATTTGACAACGAAGAAATTCGAAACATCTACACCGCTCTTGGAGTGATGCCCCAAGATGATGAAGAAAACGGTGGAACTATGCTGAATATTGAAAAGTTGCGTTACCATAAAATTATTATCATGACAGATGCTGATGTGGACGGCAGCCATATCACAACCTTAATTCTAACCTTTTTCTTCCGCGAAATGAAAGAACTTGTGGAATTGGGTTACATCTATATTGCAACACCTCCTCTTTATCTTGTGAGTAAAGGCAAAGAAGAAGTTTATTGTTGGACAGAAGATGACAGGAAAGAAGCGATCAAAAAACTAGCTGGAAATGCAAAGGAAGAATCGGTCCGGGTTCAGCGATATAAAGGTTTAGGAGAAATGAACGCTCATCAACTTTGGGATACAACGATGAACCCGGCATCCAGAACCTTGAGACAAGTGAATATTAATAGTGCAGCAGATGCAGATTATATCTTCTCAATGTTAATGGGAGAAGATGTTCCTCCCAGACGCGAGTTTATTGAAAAACATGCAAAGTATGCACGAATAGATACTTAATCGCAAGTTTGAAATCTAAAGTAACTTTTCTATAACTTTTGGATACCATTCCATTTCGAGCAGATGAATTCGTTTCACTAAACTGTCAGGTGTATCATTTGGCAAAACCGGACATCGATACTGCGCTATTATATCTCCTTCATCGTAGGCATTATTGCAATAATGAATAGTGATTCCGGAAACCTTTTCTCCATTCCTGATAACGGCCTCATGCACATGATGTCCAAACATTCCCTTACCTCCATAGGCTGGTAAAAGAGCCGGGTGAATATTCACAATTTTACCTTGAAAGGCTTGTACATATTCAGAAGGCATCAGCCAAAGAAAACCTGCTAAAATAAGCCAATCAGAATGCGTTCGCTGAAGTAATTCTAATACTCGTCCTGATTTGAAATCATCCCGATTAAATAGATTCAACGGAATACCTGCCTTTCTGGCTATTTCACAAACTCCGGCATTGGCATTATTGCAATAAACACCGATTATTTCACCCTTCAGATGATGATTAAAATATTGAATCAGATTTGATGCATTGGTCCCGGCACCTGATGCAAATATGGCCATTTTGCTACGCATCATTTACAGGCCAAATTCCTGAATAAGGATTTGATGAAACAAACTATCTATATTGTTATTGGCGTTCAGACCCTGCAATTCAAGGGTTGACATAATAAAGTTAGTATTCCCTCCCGATTGCCGCATCGCCATTACAGTAGAAAGACCTCCCCACGGATTTAGATTATTGGTAGCCTCATCACGGCCCAGTAAATCTGCAGTATATAATGAAGAGACTCCTACAGCTAATTCAATCGGCTTTACAATACCAACAATTCCTGATGATTTCAGGATCGGCCATCCGCTTTGCCCGGGTGTAACCAAGGCATTATTATTTAAAATCAAGGTAGTATCAACAGGATCCACGAGTGAATTAATGGGTGTAAAATCAAGAAATTGCGATTGCTCATCAAAATTTGAAGAGACATATACTGCCATCATCATTTTGCCCCCATTAGTAAAAAAATTATCGGTTGTTTTCTGAGCAAGCGAAAGGCTGTTTGCTGCACTGTTTCCAAACCAAATGATTGTTTTGAAGGAGTTAAAAATCAATGTCTGAGTCGGGATATCAGCAGAAAGTTGAGTATACTCACCTGCTTGCTGTTCGAAAATCTGAAGCGTATCGAAAACCTGTATCCCCTGATTAATCAAGCCATCAGCGTAAAATTGCTCAATGGCCTGTGTACCTGAGGTATAGGCGTTGACTAACAGGATATTGCTGTTTATTTTTTTAAGGTAAACCTTGGGAGATGCCACCCAATTTGAGATGGCCTTTGACCGATCAACAACCCGAATAAAAAGGCGATTAGTGTCGTTCATCTGCATACCATGCATTAAGGTTTGTTCCGGCTGTGTATTGTTATTAAAATAGAGCAATATTGATGAGGTATCAGACATAGGATCTGATGCTGAGAAGATGGCCCCATTTATGCTAACCGGCAATTTAAAAGTTGCTTGATTGCTGTCATTCCAGGCCAACTCATAATAATCAAGATTTTCAAATCCGTCAGGGTCAGCACCTAACCAATTGAAGCGAAGTATTGGAAAACTTCTCACAGGACTATTAGCTCCCGGAATAAAGCTGATTGATGGAGGACTGTTTTTAACAGGATAAGAAACAGAAGCGGGACTTGGATCAGCTAAACCT
The DNA here is from genome assembly GCA_964413685.1 of uncultured Chitinophagales bacterium. Classification (GTDB taxonomy): domain Bacteria; phylum Bacteroidota; class Bacteroidia; order Chitinophagales; family S012-47; genus JAJRWN01. Next base: position 151,213 of record CAYPSW010000002.1, on the reverse strand, counting down.
TTATTATCGATGGCTCTTACGCTGAATCGAAAGTCAATAGTGTCCATGCCGGGTGGTGGAGATAAAAGAAAAGTACTATCATTAGAGGCAATGGGATTCCAGAACACGGATGATGCAGATAAGTCATCAAAGGTGTATTCAAACCCGGCTACAAAACCATCCGAATCGTCACCCCACCATTGAATACTTACAGAACTTGTAAGACGATCGGCTCCTAACCTAATAATAGTATCAATTACAGTATGAGTTTCGGGAGGCAGATTTTGATTTACAGGACCGGTAATCAAGCTCTTTTTACAGGCACTTACCATTACTGATAAGACAAAAATGAAAATTACTGCTTTACGCATACCGCAAAGATATCTAATTGCTTTATACCTGTGAATGAAAGGATCGGAATTGAACCTCTTACAATTTTTCCGATTGCATTTTTTTGAATTTACAAAGAAAGCTTGATTCTATTACAGGTATCGGTTTAATCATTGTCGGGGTGGGGAGATTCGAACTCCCGACCTCCTCGTCCCGAACGAGGCGCGCTAACCTGGCTGCGCTACACCCCGAATTACTGAGAGCATACTTAACAATTCTTCTAAGTTTTACAGCTCAATAATCGGAAAGCAAAAGTAATCATAAAATCAATTTTTAGTCAAGGTGCTTCAAGCATATATTTTTCTTTGTACTAAGCGAAACTTTTATGCGTCAATGGTGTATAACAGACACAACTAAATTCTTCATAATTATGAATTACAAGGCAATAAATAACACTTCTTTTACTCTTTTACCTTGGATTTTTTGCCTCTTGACGACCGTTTTATTAGCCCTGCCAGCTCATGCTGAAAGCGGTGAATTGACTACAAAGCCTACTCAAATTGAAGGTTTTGATTTAACAATTATAGACCAGAATGTACATCTGAACTGGACCGCATTTGATCATGCTGAATATTATGAAGTAGAATGTGCTCACGAAGCAGATGAAAAAGGAAATTTGATATTTACTTCTGTAGGTAAAATTGATGCCAATACAAATACAAGTTTTGAATTTGTGGACAATATTACTGAGAAAGAAGGCTTGATGTACTACAGAGTTAAGCAAGTTCTATCGGGAAATCAGACAAATTATTCAGAAGTTAAGACCGCCAATTTTATCAATAAAGATAAATTTACTTTGAATGTAAAGGATGATACTAATTTTCAGCATCTGGATTTGGTGGTTAACAGTTTTCAAAATGGACAAGGGACTGTGAATATTACTGCCTTGACAGGCGATTTTAATAAAACGGAATCACTTGAAATCAATGATGGGTTAAATAATTTTTCGATTGATTTACCAAAAGATTTAGAGCAAGGTGCTTACCTGATAACTTTTGAATATGAAGGTATCTCGCAGGTAATGCTCAAGCAAAAAGTTGATTTGCAAGATTATGTAGTATCATTTGAGTAAAGAAATTCAACGCGCTTATAGCAATTCATAGAATTGATGGTTATTAAAGAAAGAAGACTTCGGTCTTCTTTCTTTTTTTAATTCAAATCAGATCCCGATTATAATAGGCTCCCCGATTTTCTTTTCTTTCCAGCGATTGTTCAATAATAAGGTGTGCAACAGATATCAGGTTCATTAACTCGCATAATGCTTTTGATAACACATTCCGATCATACAGCTCCTTCGTTTCAGTATATAGCAATTGCAATCTTTTTTTTGCTTTTTGTAATCGCTCTTCAGACCTGACAATCCCAACCAAATCGCTCATTAGCTGTTGCAATTCCCGCTTATTATGCGCAATAAGAACACGCTCCACATTTTCGAAAACACCCGTAATATCCCAATCAGGAATATGTGCAGGGATTGATATATTCCCGACAGTCTTATCGGTATATTGGAACGCTCGATGTGCAAAGACCAGGGCTTCGAGGAGTGAATTTGAGGCTAATCGATTGGCCCCGTGCAAACCCGTACAGGTACATTCTCCCACAGAATAAAGATGCTCGATATTAGTTTTCCCATACTCATCCGTTTTAATTCCTCCGCAGAGATAATGGGCAGCAGGCACCACAGGAATAAAATCTTTTCGGATATTAATCCCTATTGATTGACATTTTTCCAGAATATTCGGAAAATGATTGGCGAATCCCTCAGCGTCCAGATGAGAACAATCGAGCCACACATTGGTATTGCCGGATTTTTTCATTTCGGAATCGATAGCTCTCGCGACAATATCGCGTGATGCTAATTCCATCCTATCGTCATAATCAGCCATGAAACGAACACCCGCTTCATTCCTCAAATAAGCTCCATATCCACGCACAGCCTCCGAAATAAGGAAAGCAGGGCTTTCTCCGGGATTATATAATGCAGTAGGATGAAACTGAATAAACTCCATGTTTTCAATTCTTGTCTTGGCTCTGTATGCCATGCCGATACCATCGCCTGTAGCAACGATTGGATTAGTTGTAGTTTGATAAACTTGCCCTGCTCCCCCGGCAGCTATTAATGTAATCTTGGATTGAAGAGTAATTACTTTATTGGTTTCAAGATCGAGTACATAGGCTCCAAAGCAATGGATGTTTTCGGGCAGTTTCTCATATTCGGGCAAATGATGTTCAGTAATAAGATCAATAGCATAATGGTGATCGAGTAAAATAATATTGGCTGTATTATCCACTTGATCCAACAGGGTTCTTTCTAACTCAGATCCGGTCGCATCTTTATAATGAATAACCCGATTTATCCCATGTCCACCTTCACGTCCAAGATCATATTCTCCCAATTTATTTTTATCAAATTGTGCACCCCAGGCAATCATTTCTTGCACCCTGTCGGCCCCTTCATCAACTACTATTCTTACGATTTTTTCATCGCAAAGCCCATCGCCTGCCCGCAAAGTATCCCTAATATGATCTTCCGGATTATCTATACTATTTTTCAGAACAACAGCAATACCCCCCTGAGCATACTTAGTATTTGATTCACTCGCCTCTGCCTTGGTAACAATTCTGATTGTAGCATCAGGATGTTGTTTGGCTGCTTTAAGTGCAAACGTTAGTCCGGCAATACCAGAACCAATAACTAAAAAATCTACCGGATCCATACTATTTTATTCCTGCTTTTTCTGATATGTTCAGCATCCTTTGAATCGGTTTTAAGGCACTTTGTCTTACTTTTTCTTCAATGATAATTTCAGGACTTTCATAGCGCAGACATAAGTAAAGCTTTTCCATAGTATTCAATTTCATGTAGGGACATTCCTGGCAGGCAACACAGCTGGTAATTGCCGGAGCAGGAATAAATTGTTTATCGGGGGCACCCAACTGCATTTGGTGAAGAATACCTGTCTCTGTGGCAACAATAAATACAGATGCATCAGATTCACGTGAATATTTCAGTAGGGCTCCGGTGCTGCCAATAAAATCGGCATGTTCCAGCAAATAGGAGCCACATTCAGGATGTGCAATAATCTTTGATCCCGGATAAAGTTTCCGCAATTCGGCAACTTGATCAGAAGAAAATTCCCGATGTACGATACATGATCCATCCCATATCAACATATTTCTGCCGGTCTTTCTTCTAATATAGGCACCAAGATTTTTATCCGGAGCAAAAAGGATAGGTCGGTCTTCCGGAATAGATTCGATTATTTGGATGGCATTGGTAGAAGTGCAGATAAGATCACTAAGTGCTTTTATCTCTGCAGTGGTATTGATATAGCTGACAACTACATGATCAGGATTTGCTTCTTTAAAAGCTTTAAACTCTTTAGTCGGGCATTCTTCGGCCAGTGAACAACCGGCATTCAAATCCGGCAACAGGACCTTTTTTGATGGGTTCAATATTTTTGCTGTTTCTGCCATAAAATGAACACCGGCAAACACGATAATATCTGCATCGGTTGAAGCGGCTTGTTTTGAAAGGCCCAAGCTATCCCCAGTAAAATTGGCAATATCCTGAATGTCTGCTGTTTGGTAGTAGTGAGCAAGAAGGACTGCATTTTTTTCCTTTATTAACTCCTTGATAGCTCTTTCAATATCCAGATTATCAGGAATTGGCAAATCAAGGTATCCTTTCGCAAGTGAGGTGTTTTTATTTTCCTTTTCCAGATTCATATAATTAAAGTTAGTTCATTTTTATGAACGTACCCAGTTTAGCTTGGTACCAAAGCCCAATTTATTATCTGTCATTTTCACGGTCAATAATTTGATAACAAAAGATTCACCTTCGTGTAAAGAGGCAAACGGGAATTTCCTGAGATAGATTCTTTTTATCCGCTCTTCTTCGAATCCTTCCGGTTTAATAAATATCGCCTCAAATTGAATCCCCTGAATATGTCCGATTTTTCCCGGATTATGATAAACGGTTCCTGAAATGCTCGTATTATCAAGAGCCTCCCTGATATGTCTTGAATCGAGTGAGGATTGAATAATCAGGGTCATAGTATTTGAATCGAGTGCAAAGAAACAAGTAGCAGACCACGGTTGCTGATGGCTGAGTGTTGACAAACTCAGTATCTTTTCTTTATGCAGAAAACGAATAATTTTTTGTTCTGTATCAGACTGATTATTTTTTATCATCTGCTCAGTTTTTTCTCTTTGCAAGTTTCGCAATTCATTAGTTACCAGCCAAACAATTTGTGTGTTTGCAGGGAAATAAAAAAACCTCCCTAGTGGGAGGCTTGGCCTTAATTATTGTATATTGGTATTTATCCGCACTTTGAATGGCCACAGTTGCTGCAAGTAAGGCAACCTTCCTGATATATTAAGGTGTCTTCCCCGCATTCAGGGCATTTTTTCTCAGCAGCCTCAACCCCATCAGGAATGAATTTTTTCAATGCTCGTACCAAACCGGCTTTCCAATTGTTAAGGCTTGCTTCTTTTAAATCGAGATGTTCAACCAAATCAACTACATAAGGTATGGGCATACCGTGGCGTAGAACACCCGAAATCAATTTGGCATAATTCCAATATTCTTTGTTGAATGATCTTGAAAGACCTCCAATATGAATTTTGTAACCCATTTTATCAACATAACAAAAGCCATATTCTGCTTTGCCATCTTCGTTTTTCGATTTTATTATCCAGCCTTTTTTTACATATCCCGGTATTGAAAATGAGTCTTCCGCTTTTCCTGTAAAAATTTCATACGGATGCCCCTTCAGACAGCCAACAAAAGCAATCCATTTTTCATCTTTATTATTAAATCTTAGGATTTCGGCTTCTAATTCCTTAGGTCGTTTGGGGGCATTGTGTTCAACAAATTGCTTTTGTTTTTCTTTTTTAGTCTCATCGGTTGCCAATAACACACCCGACCTGCAACCATCACGATATACGGTGATTCCTTTACAGCCACTTTTCCATCCCGTTGTATAAATTTCACCAATAAGTTCTTCAGATGCTTCTTTGGGCACATTGACCGTAACGCTGATGGAATGATCTACCCATTTTTGAATGGCTCCCTGCATGGTCACCTTAGCAATCCAATCGACATCATTGGCGCAGGCTTTATTATAGGGAGATTTTTCTATGATTTTATTCAGTTTTTCTTGAGGAAGTTTCGATACTTCAAGCGGATCATAACCATTCAGCTCAAGCCAGGTAACAAACTTATGGTGAAATACAATAAATTCTTCCCAGCTATCCTTCATATTATCAACAAAATCTATTTTTGCATTTCTATCATTTGGATTCACCTTTCTCCTTCTTTTATAAGAAACCATAAAGGCAGGTTCGATACCGGAAGTGGTTTGAGTCATAATGCTCGTTGTGCCGGTTGGAGCAATAGTTAGCAATGCAATATTTCGTCTTCCATACTGTTGCATATCTGCAAAAAGCTTGGGATCGGCTTCCTTTATTCTCATAATAAAGGGGTTTGTATTCTCCCTTTGGCTGTCATAAATTGGAAATGCTCCACGTTCTTTTGCCATTTGCACACTTGACCGATAGGCTTCTATAGCCAGAGTTTTATGAACTTCAACTGAAAAATCAATAGCTTCCTTAGTTCCGTAGATCAACCCCATGGCGGCCGTCATGTCTCCTTCAGCAGTAATTCCAACTCCAGTTCGTCTGCCAAGAATGCATTTTTCTCTGATCTTTTCCCACAACTGAATTTCATTGGCTTTCAATTCCATTGGTTCCGGATCATTATTCATTTTTTCCAGAATCAAGTCTATTTTTTCAACTTCCAAATCAATAATATCATCCATAATCCTTTGAGCCATACGGACATGCTTTTTAAACTTTTCCCAGTTAAAATGCACATCTTTTGTAAAAGGCTGTTCTACATATCCATATAAATTGATGGCCAGAAGCCGACAACTGTCATAAGGACATAATGGAATTTCGCCACATGGGTTTGTTGAGATAGTTTGGAATCCTAAATCAGCATATCGGTCAGGAATTGATTCTCGGATAATAGTGTCCCAAAAAAGGATTCCCGGTTCAGCAGATTTCCAGGCATTCTTAACAATTTTCTTCCATAGATTTTGGGCATTTATATGCTTTGATACTTTGGGTGAACTGCCATAGATCGGAAACTGCTGTATATATTGCTTCCCATCGATAGCAGCCTTCATAAACTCGTCATCAACCTTGACTGAAATATTGGCACCGGTAACCTGCTTTCCGTCAAGCTTAGCATCTATAAAATATTCAGAATCCGGATGCTTAATAGAGATGCTAAGCATGAGGGCACCTCTACGCCCATCCTGTGCGACTTCGCGTGTAGAATTTGAATAGCGCTTCATGAACGGAACTACGCCAGTGGACGTCAAAGCCGAATTCATGACCAGACTTCCTCCCGGCCGGATATGTGATAAATCATGACCGACCCCCCCTCTGCGTTTCATTAATTGCACCTGCTCTTCATCTATCTTCATAATACCACCATATGAATCTGAATTACTACCATGCCCAATTACGAAACAATTGGATAAGGAAGATATCTGATAAGGATTTCCTATACCGGTCATCGGGCCGCCCTGCGGAACAACATGCTTGAATCCTTTAAGAATTTCGTAAATCTCTTCTTCCGTATATGGATGTGGATATTTAGCTTCAATCTTTGCGATTTCACGAGCCAATCTATGGTGCATATCATCCGGTGTGCGTTCGTAAATACGCCCCGGAGAATCCTTAAGTGCGTACTTATTAATCCAGACATTTGTGGCCAGTTCATCTCCATTAAAATACTTGAGGGTTGCCTGATACACTTCATCTCTTCCATAAGGGCGCAGGCCTCTTTGTATTTTTTCATTTGTGTGTTCCGCTTCTTTTGAGGCGACATCTCTCTTATGAATTATTTCATTCAACATCTTTTTATTGCGATTTATGAGTCAAAAAAGGTGGGTTTGACTTCCCCGATTTTCTCTTTGAAAATAGAGCGACATTGATCAACAAACAATTAATTTTATTAACAGATTTTCACGTTTTCTAAAATAATAGTCGAATAAATCATACGCCCGTTGATTTTCATTTTATTACCTCATATTTCAAATGCATTCCTTGAGGCAACAGCCATCTGTAAACCCACAATTTTTCCACAATTTTCTTTTCCATGGATTGGCCGAAAAAGGAAGATTTAGGCAAATCCGACAAATAAAGTGAAAAAATACGTCTAAATAATTGGTTCGAAATGGGCCGTAAAATGTCTGAGAAATTCCGGCTCCTCAGCTATTCGCATACCCCGTGATGAAGTTTTGCAACTCAACACTTCTTCGAAAGTTTCGATCACATAATCAAGATGACTTTGTGTATAAACCCTTCTGGGAATAGCAAGACGAACAAGTTCCATGTCTGCAGGAATCAATTTACCTGCTTTATCATATTTCCCAAACATAACCGAACCAATTTCGACAGACCTGATTCCGCCTAATAAATATAGGTCACAGACTAAGGCCTGTCCCGGGTACTGGTCAACCGGAATATGATTGTAAAGTGCTTTCGCATCGATATATACTGCATGCCCTCCTATGGGCCATACTAATGGGATGCCCATATCACGTAGCTTTCTGCCAAGATAAGTTGTGCTGATGATCCGATAATGCAAGTAATCAGGTTCAAACACTTCTTTCAAACCAACAGCTATGGCTTCCATATCACGGCCTGACAAGCCACCATACGTAGCAAAGCCTTCAGTGATGATAAGCAGATTAGTACAGGCATTTGCTATATCTTGGTCTTTCAAAGCTAAAAAACCACCCATATTCACAATGGCATCTTTTTTTGCACTCATCACACAACCATCCGCCAGAGAAAACATTTCGTGAGCAATATCACGAAATGACAGGCCAGCATAAGCCGGTTCACGCTCTTTTATGAAGTAGGCATTCTCAGCAATTCTACAGGCATCCAGAATAAAGAGAATGCCATACTTTTTACAAACCCTGCTTACTTCAGTAGCATTAGCGAGACTGACAGGTTGTCCGCCACCGCTGTTATTAGTGACAGTAAGAATGATAGCTGCTATGTTTTCAACCCCGTTCTCTATAATTAATTGCTCTAATTTTTCAATATCCATATTCCCTTTGAACGGATGATAGACCGATGGATTCTTTCCTTCCTCAATCACACAATCGATGGCTTTTGCACCTGTAAATTCTATATTCGCACGGGTAGTATCAAAGTGGGTATTGCTAATAAATACTTTCCCTTTACCCCCAAGATATCCATATAAAATTCTTTCGGCAGCTCTTCCCTGATGGGTTGGAATGGTAAAAGGATAGCCGGTTAAATCATGAATTGTTTTTTGCATTCTTTTCCATGATGAAGCGCCTGCATAAGACTCATCGCCCTGCATCATGGCCGACCATTGATTGGAACTCATGGCAGAGGTGCCCGAATCAGTCAGTAAATCAATGATAACCTGATCTGAATTGAGTAAAAACGGATTATAATATGCCGCTTTCAGAAATTGCTCCCTTTCTCTCTTATTTGTCATTTTTATGGGTTCTACCATTTTTATTTTAAAGGGTTCAATGATGGTTTTTTGCTTCATTATGTTGATATTTGAAATGAAGTGCAAAGTTGGGTAAAGCTTCAATAGCATCCAACGAAAAAGCTAACCTTTAAAATTATTTTTTTAAAAAAGACTAATATGAATTTTCATAAGCGTAAATGGGTAAAACCCGAAGACCTGAACCCACATGGAACCTTATTTGGTGGGACCGTGCTCAGCTGGATTGATGAAGAGGCAGCCATCTATGCTATCTGTCAATTAGATAGCAAAAACGTTGTCACAAAATATATCTCAGAGATTGATTTTGTGCATACTGCCCGGAAAGGAGATATTGTAGAAATTGGCTTGGAAGTAAGTTCCATGGGAAAATCGAGCATTACACTAAGGTGTCTTGTCCGGAATAAACAAACTCATCAGGCTATTATCAGCATCGAGAAGCTGGTCTTTGTGAATATTGATAAAAATGGACATCCGCTTGCTCACCATAAAACCATTTCTTAAGGGATAGGTAATACCCCTACATCTTACTCATCTCATTACAAAAAGAAACCGCCCCTTTACCTTTCAGTACAGGGACGGTTTTGTTTCGCTCCTCCGGATGGACTCGAACCAACGACCTAGTGATTAACAGTCACCCGCTCTAACCAACTGAGCTACGGAGGAATCTTGCTTAAAAAGCGTGGCAAATTTAGACTTTAATTCAAAATTATTCAATCTTTGCAGCATCAATTTTTAAAAAAAGAAATCTGCTCTATGAGTTTGTTAGTTGTTGGTACCGTAGCATTTGATGACATTGAAACACCCTTTGGCAAATCAGGTAAAATTGTTGGAGGAGCTGCCAATTATATTAGCCTTGCAGCAGCTCATTTTGTACATGAAATCAATTTGCTTTCTATCATCGGTGATGATTTTCCGGAAGCTCATCTTCAGCTTTTACAATCAAAAGGAGTCAGAACTGATGGTTTAATTAGGGTAGCCGGTGAAAAATCCTTTTATTGGGCCGGGCGCTACCATCTGGATATGAACATACGCGATACATTAGCTACTGAATTGAATGTATTGGCTCAATTTGATCCCAAAATTCCGGACAGCTATCAGGATAGTGAATTTGTCATGCTTGGGAACTTACAACCTCAGGTTCAATCCCGTGTACTTGATGGTTTGAAGCATACACCGAAATTAGTCGTTCTGGATACTATGAATTTTTGGATGGATACACAATGGGATGCTTTGCTGGAAGTATTGCAGCGGGTAGATGTGCTCACAATCAACGATGAAGAAGCCCGTCAACTTTCGGGTGAGTATTCGCTAGTGAAAGCTGCCCGTACAATTTTGAATGAAATGGGGCCGAAATTTCTGGTTATAAAAAAAGGCGAACATGGTGCCTTGCTATTCGATAAGCATCGGGTATTTTTTGCTCCTGCCCTTCCACTCGAAGAAGTGTTTGATCCCACCGGAGCCGGTGATACATTTGCAGGCGGTTTTATCGGTTATTTGGCAAAAACCCGCGACATCTCTTTCGATAATATGAAACGGGCTTTGATTTATGGCTCAGCTCTGGCTTCTTTTTGTGTTGAACAATTTGGTACCAAACGCATGGAGAATTTGTCTGAAAATGAATTGAACGAGCGTTTAGAACGCTTTGTCGATCTCAGCCGCTTTAGTTTAGATTAAACGGCCTACTACTTACTGCTTTTCAAAAACACCTTCTCCATTAGCGAATCGGCTAATTCATCACGCATATCCGGCCCATTACATTTGGCCAATTGACTTTTTCTAAACGCAGGAATTAATTTATCCATCCCATTTGTAATAAATATTCTGCGATCTGAACGGCATTGGTTGCAGCTCCTTTTCTGAGGTTATCGCTGACTACCCACATATTCAATGTTTTTGCCTGTGAATCATCTCTCCTGATGCGGCCTACAAATACTTCATCCCGGCCTTTTGCATACAAGGGCATGGGATAAAGATGATGAACCGGATCATCCTGCACTACCAGGCCGGGCATGTCGGCTAAACAGCTACTTAATTTTTCGATATCAAATTCTTCAAGCAATTGCAGGTTCACACTTTCTGAATGACCCCCATCAACCGGCACCCGGACAGCCGTGGCAGTGACAAGCAATCCCGGAAGATTTAATATTTTCCTGGTTTCATTTTCCACTTTCATTTCCTCACGCGTATATCCATTTTCAAGAAACACGTCACACTCAGGAAGACAGTTTTGATCAATTGGGTGGGGATAAACAGAAGAAGTTTCTAATCCGGCTCTTTCATTTTCCCATTGTTCCACGGCTTTTTGACCGGTGCCTGTCACCGATTGATAAGTAGAGACAACCAGGCGTTTAAGACCATATTTTTTCTGAAGCGGATACAGTGCCATCACTAATTGAATAGTAGAGCAATTGGGATTGGCAATGATAAAATCTTCCTGCCGGATCACTGTGGCATTGATCTCCGGGACAATCAGCGGGATATCAGCTTCCATGCGCCAGGCAGAGCTGTTATCGATGACCCGGCAACCCAGAGATGCAAATTTTGGGGCCAGCTCTTTTGATAACGAGCCACCGGCTGAGAATAAAGCAATATCAGGTTTAGCTGCTAAAGCCATGTCGCTGGAAACAATTTCAATTTCCTGATTACCATAATGGATTTTCTTGCCAACAGAGGCAGGAGAAGCAAGCGGAAATAACTCATCGACCGGAAATTTTCTTTCTTCAAGAATTTCCAGCATTTTCCGGCCAACCAGGCCTGTGGCTCCGACAACGGCAACTTTCATAGGGTTTGAATCTCGGTCAAAATTACTGTATTCCGTGGCGATAGGAAAATGCTGAGCGGATCAGTATTCTTTCAAAATAAGCTGAACCGGCAAATGATCGCTGAATTCATTTGGATTGAAAGTAGATGGTTTGGAAGGTAAACCAAAGCGAATTGGTGTCTGGTAACGGCATTTTGTCATGTCCGGAAAGCGGATTGTTCCAATGCTATCCGGTGCAATCCTGAATTCTTGGTTGGCCTTTGATATCCCTTTGCTCACCATCAGCTGGTCCAGAACCATTGCCAGGCCTTGGTTTACATAAGTGCCCTCTTTGCCCAATAAGGGCCACATCAAATTAGGTGTCGGATACCGGTTTTGATGGGGTGGGCAGAAAAGGAGAAAACCAAGCTCCTTCAACACCACAAAGCGCTGGTGCTTGCAAGGAAAGCCGTAAAGCAGGTTTAGACCGGGAAGCTGCAGCTGGAGTACGGTTTCTGTTATCTGAATCAAAGA
>CAYPSW010000002.1:18903-138898 GCA_964413685.1 uncultured Chitinophagales bacterium | reverse complement strand
GGTTTAGACCGGGAAGCTGCAGCTGGAGTACGGTTTCTGTTATCTGAATCAAAGATTCAGTTTGCCCTTTTGGTCTGGGTAAAAACCCCCTTTATTGCTTCAATCAAAAAATCACAGGTCTTTTTCAAATCACTGCCAAAGGCAAGGATGCCGCTTTTATGTCCGCCCATAGTAATGGCCTGCACTTTCGTAAAAGCATCTTGGTTCCAAAGCCTCCGGACCGCTTCAGCCATTTGAACACTGCCGTACTCAGACTTATCGGGGGTAGTTGGCCAATGATGTAAGGTGTTCTGCCAAAGTTGATCGTGGTGAATATGTACAACTGCCCGGATATCTGTGCTTAATTCGTAAAGCATGGCATGGGTTAGGCTTTCAGAGGAAGCATCAATTAAACCACAGCACCAAAGTTCATTTGTGGTAAAATTCCAACGCAGCACTTCGCTGAAATGCCTTGCTTCAGCCTGAAGAAGTGCTCCGGTCTGGCTGCCCGATATCAAAAAACCCTTATCCCTTCTAACGGAGATATTCCCATACCCGAAGTTCCCTGCATCCACTCCAATCAGGCTTGCTTTTCGCAGGCGATTGCGCTGTTTTATCAGTTCTGAATCAATTGCCGGAATAGTCTCCTCGCGATGTAATTTAAATTTGATGACACCTTCTTTCATAATTTTCCAGCTTCCGGAAAGAGTGTACGAAGGCCCACTTCCGAGGCATCACAAATGCCTCTTTCCGTTATAAGACCCTTGATGAGCCTTGCCGGTGTAATGTCGAAACCGGGATTCAGGGCTTTTGCATTTTCAGGCGTGATACGCACGCGGTCTGATCCCAATTGGCTCTGGCCTGAAACCCAATGCACTTCATCGGTATTTCTTTCTTCAATGATAATATCACTGCCCTTTTCTGTGGTCCAATCTATTGAACTGGAAGGCAGGGCAACATAAAATGGAATTCCATTATCGTGGGCAGCCAAAGCTTTCAGATAGGTGCCGATTTTATTGGCAACATCTCCGTTTCGCAAGGTTCTGTCGGTGCCGACAATACAAATATCCACCCGGCCCGCTTGCATCAAAAGACCTCCGGCATTGTCAGTTATCACCGTATAAGGAATTCCTTCCTGGCCAAGCTCAAAAGCAGTCAGTTTGGCCCCTTGCCAACGGGGTCTTGTTTCATCAACCCACACATGCAGCGGAATCCCTTCGGCATGAGCCTGATAAATAGGGGCTGTTGCCGTTCCCCAATCTATGCAACCCAACCAACCGGCATTACAATGAGTGAGTATATTAAGCGGTTTTCCCGGAGTTTTACTTGCCAGTTTACGAATCAAGGACAATCCAAATTGACCAATTTTCCTGCAGCTTTCCACATCATCGTCAGCCAGTTGCCGGGCACCAGCCAATAAAGCTCCTGAAACATCACCGGCAGGCATCGAAGCATTGACCCTGCTTACCTGTTGCCTAATGGCCCAGTTCAGGTTAACAGCAGTAGGACGTGTGGCCTTCAAGCCTTCGGTAGCCTGCTGAAACTCGTAGAGCCAGTTATCATTAGTCGCATTACGAACAGCAAGATATAAAGCATAAGCAGCCGTTATACCAATCAAAGGTGCACCGCGAACAAGCATATTCCGGATAGCATCGGCTGCATCCTGCCAGGTATGTAATTCCATGGTTTTAAATACATGTGGCAGCATGCGTTGGTCGATGACCGACACCTGCCCTGCCTGGTTCTCCCAAATCGTACGGTAACTTTTTCCCTGTATTTTCATAAAGCACAATAAAGGGTTTAAATTTACTTTTAAATTAGGTCTTGATGAAAGTCCGGTATCTCTTTTTCCTGTTAATTGTTGTTTTCCTTATGCCGCTGGCGCATGGGCAGGAAAACTGGGTGATTCAATATAAGGGGCACAATATTTTTCATGTGCAGAATCATCAGATCAGCGACTCTGCCGGGCAAGTTCTATACAGCATCCGGGCTAATCTGATTTTTTCGGGAGCATCGAACAAAAGTGAGGATATGCTATACCTCGTTCGCAGCGAGGATATGCTGAGCCGCGAAACCGGCATTGTGTATTCACCGGACATGCGTTCAGTTTTTTACACAACAAAAAAAGGCCGCTTTTATCTCGGGGATGAATTTGATCGGAATCGGCTTCTTTTCTCCCTGAAAGGCAACAGCCATTTTATCCTAGGTGTTTTTGACGGGCAGGCAGATACCCTGCTGGCCAAAATCTCTGGCAAGGAGTGGAGCAATACCGCTTTAGTAGCCGGCCTTATTGCCCTGAATCTGTATTTTGGTATGGACGAAAAAGTGGTGGCTGCCAAGCCCGACATCCGCGATTATGCAGATGAAGGTAACATTATAGGAAGCATTCGCCCCGCTTGGCACGATGATTATCAGAACGAATGGGCTTGGGACGGACATGTATTAAAACCGTCCTGGAGTGAGCGCCCTGAAGATGAGTGGACCTTTGATGGTAAAAGCATCAGACCCTACTGGAGTTATGATATCAATCAGGAATGGAAATGGGACGGGCAATTTCTAAAACCCGCCTGGAACCAAAATACCGACCTGATTTATGAATGGGACGGAACGCTGCTGCATCCTTACTGGGAATTTCGCATGGATGATGAGTGGGTAATTGAAAACGGCCGTGCCCGTCCCAAATGGAGCACCGATTCGAGTCGAGAATGGATCATTGAGGGCGATATACCCCTGCCATTGATTGCTCTGGTTATTCTGGGTTATGCCGACCGGTAAACTATAAACATATATTCGGATTAATACGGATTTCGAAGCCATCCTCAGGGTTACATCGATCTTCGTCTTCTTCCTGGAAAACCGAAGAGATATGATATTGCCCATAACCGGAAAAGTGTAAAAGCGTTTTTGCCTGGTAATCCAGCGTGAGCCCCAAATCAAAGTGATTTCCCAAAGAAAAGGACGTTGAAGAATGATTATTCTCCATCTCATCCAAATCGTGGAGGCATTCTATCAGCGGTAAAAATAGTTGAATTGCGGTAAATCCATTGTTAAAGAGATATCCAGGAGACAGCCGCAGACCGGAAGAAATTTGAATGTCCTGCCCGGCACAATCGAGTCCAAGCCCTGCGTCAACATACACACCTGTATTAAACTGAAAATTGCTTCCCGGTTTATTGAGTGATGTAAAAATGCCGGCTGCCATATTCATTCTCTTGGCAGAAAATCCGCTGAGGGGCCAATCGGCTTCTACAGTAAAATCAAGTGGATTACCTTTAATTCCCTGAAAGGCCCGGTAATTGTAGCTGGCTCCTAATCTCAAGCCATCTACCACAGTAAAGTTTAGTCCTAAAGTATGTCTTCCGGTCAAAAGTGCACCGAATTCGTTTTGTGCAAAGGATGACAGGGCCAAACCCATCAGACAAAGTGATAAACAGATCTTTTTCATAACTTATATGGTTTTGTAAAAGCATAAATTTATAAAAAAAAAAGGAATGGGTTTTTCACTAAATTCCATTTCGGAATCCAGACAATAATTGATTTAATAATAAAGCTCTTCAACTTGAGAAAGGCTTCCGCTGATGAGTTTTACCGAATCGTCAAGCACACCAAAGCGCGGATGTCTCAACCGGATATAAAACAAACCAGGATTAAGACTTTCGAAATGCACCATACCGAGCGAATCACTGCTTCGTTCGGCCAGGCGGTTTAGTTCATCATCCCGATCGCGTGTCGAAAGATAGAGTCGTACATCCGTACCGGGAAGCAGAGAATCTTTCACTTCGGGACTGATTTGGTAGAGATACTTCACGCTGATTCGCAGGGAAGCATCGCCCGCCTGATTGCCGATATGGTCAATCGGAAAGGGCTCCTGCTTTTGGCAGCAAAAAAGTAGTCCAAATACAAAGATGCCGAGAATACGAGCAATTTTCATTAAACATAAAGTTAGGGGAAAATTTCTTACAGCTTTTTCAGCAATAAACCCATGTCAACTTTCGAAGCCACAATTGATTGTAAAGAATCAATGGGCACTCTTTCTTGCTTCATGGAGTCGCGTTCTCGCAGGGTCACGCTGTGGTCTTCCTTACTTTGATGATCAACTGTAATGCAATAAGGTGTACCGATGGCATCCTGCCTGCGATACCTGCGACCTATGGCATCTTTCTCGTCATACTGACAATTGAAATTGAAGCGAAGGGTATCAAAAATTTTCATAGCAATTTCGGGCAGACCATCTTTTTTCACCAAAGGCAAAATGGCCAGTTTTACCGGAGCAAGAGGAGCTGGAATTTTCAAAACCGTTCGTTCGGTCATATTTCCTTTGGCATCAGGAATTTGTTCAATGGCAAAAGCGTGACTCAGCACCAAAAGGAAAGTACGGTCGAGGCCAACCGAGGTTTCGACCACATAGGGCACATAACTGTCGTTCATTTCAGAATCGAAATACTGCAACTTGCGCCCCGAAAGTTCCTGATGTTGTCTTAGGTCGAAATCGGTTCTGGAGTGAATGCCTTCTACTTCCTTAAATCCAATAGGAAACCGAAATTCAATATCCACGGCTGCATTGGCATAATGAGCCAACTTGAGGTGAGGATGCAGGCGGAGCTCATTGCCGCTAATTCCGAGTGCAGCATACCAGGCAAGGCGTTGTGTTTTCCAGTATTCGAACCATTTCATTTCTTCGTCCGGCCTGACAAAAAACTGCATTTCCATTTGCTCAAACTCACGCATTCTGAAAAGCCATTGGCGAGCCACAATTTCGTTGCGGAAAGCCTTGCCGGTCTGAGCAATACCGAAAGGTATTTTCTTGCGGGCTGATTTCTGAACATTCAGGAAATTGACAAAAATGCCCTGAGCTGTTTCGGGTCGCAGGTAAAGTTTCGAGCTTTCATCAGCCAGCGAACCCATCTGCGTGCTGAACATCAGGTTAAACTGCCGCACATCGGTCCAGTTTCGCGAGCCAGTATCGGGGTCCGCAATGTCGAGGTCAATAATCAATTGTTTCAAATCATCAAGTTGCCCGGTTACGAGGGCGTTCTTCATCCGCTGTTCGGCAGCCTGTATCTTTTCACGATAGCCAAGAATCCGTGGATTGGTATCGAGAAACATTTCGCGATTAAAGGAATCGCCAAAACGTTTTTCAGCTTTTCCGGTTTCTTTTTCAATCTTTCCTTCCTGCTTAGAAATCCAGTCTTCTACCAATACATCGGCCCGATATCGTTTCTTACTGTCTTTATTATCAATCAAAGGGTCGTTGAAAGCCGCTGTATGTCCCGAAGCTTTCCAAACCCGTGGAGCCATAAAAATAGCCGCATCGAGTCCAACAATATTGTCATGCAATTGCACCATAGATTTCCACCAATATTGCCGGATATTATTTTTCAGTTCAACCCCATAAGTTCCATAATCATATACGGCAGCAAGGCCATCGTAAATTTCACTTGAAGGAAAAACAAAACCGTATTCCTTGCAATGAGATACAATATTCCGAAACAGGTCGTTATTATTTGCCATAGGCACAAAGATAGACAGATAGCCGCAATCGTACATAAAAGCGGAAAAATAGAAAGGCGTATTGTTTACTTTTGTCTATCGACCCGGGCGGTCTTATAACATGTCAGTTACAGTAAAAGATTTGGTAAAAGATTTTGATGGCCAAAAGGCCGTTGATGGTATTTCCTTTTCAATAGGGAAAGGAGAAGTAACGGGTTTTCTGGGCCCGAACGGGGCTGGTAAATCAAGCACTATGAAAATCCTCGCTTGTTTTCAGCCACAAAGTTCCGGTTTTGCCGAAGTGGCGGGTTTTGATGTAGTAAAAAACAGCATGGATGTCAGGAAACGGGTGGGCTATCTACCCGAGCAAAACCCCCTGTATCCAGACATGTATGTGCGCGAGTATCTTGAATTTGTTGCCAGCCTGCACCAACTGGGCAAACAATCGAAGCAACGTGTTGAAGCCATGATAGAACAAACGGGACTGGGCCCTGAGCGAACGAAAAAAATCGGACAGCTATCAAAAGGCTACCGTCAAAGGCTTGGGCTGGCTCAGGCCATGATCCACGATCCAGAAGTATTGATTCTTGACGAACCAACTTCCGGGCTTGATCCAAATCAATTAGCTGAAATTAGAAAACTGATTATAGAAGCAGGAAAAGACAAAACGGTAATCCTTTCAACCCACATTATGCAGGAAGTTCAGGCTGTTTGCCAGCGAGTGCTCATCATTAATCAGGGCAAACTCGTTGCCGATGCCCCTATCGGGCAATTGCAGAAACGCATGAAAGGCGGAGTGGTGACCGTAGTTGGTTTGAAAGAAAAGGCAGACAAAAAACTTTTCGAAGCAATCGAAGGCATTGAAAAAGTAAGTGAAGGGGAAAACAATAGCTGGCATTTGTTCGGCAAACAGGGATTTGACCCACGCGAGGAAGTGTTCCGCTTGGTGAAGGAAAAAGGATTAACCTTATTGACCCTGCAACAGGAAGAACAAAGCCTGGAAGAGGTCTTCAGGAAATTAACGACAAACGATAATCCGTCAGCTGCTTAGGACTATGTGGACGATATTTAACAAAGAGGTAAAAGCATTTTTTAATTCGGTGACGGGTTATTTTGTCATTGGTGTCTTCCTTTTTATCATGGGGCTTTTTGTCTGGATATTTCCAATTTATAACGTCCTTGATGGCGGATTTGCTACTCTGGATGGTTTCTTCGATTTCGCTCCTTTGGTTTTTCTATTCCTCGTGCCAGCCATTACTATGCGAATCATTGCAGAAGAAAAAAGCAATGGAACATTGGAGTTTCTAACCACTAAACCACTCAGTGATTTCAGCCTTCTGGCGGGGAAATATCTCGCAGCTTTTACCTTATTTGTTCTTTCATTGCTTCCAACGCTTATTTATGTCTGGACAATCAGCCGCCTGGCCAGTCCGGTCGGTGACATCGACACAGGGGCCATCATGGGATCCTATATTGGTTTGCTTTTCATCGGTGCAGCTTTTACAGCAGTGGGTCTGTTTGCCAGTTCCATCAGCAGCAATCAGGTGGTAGCTTTCCTGCTCGGATTGTTTATATGTTTCTTTTCATTTTATGCTTTTGATTTCCTTAGTAAAATCAGCGCTTTCAGTGGAACGCTTGATTATACTGTGAAAAATATCGGCTTGCAGGCACACTATTCGTCCATTAGCCGGGGAGTACTCGATACCCGCGATGTCATCTATTTCCTAACCTTCGTTGCCTTGTTTTTCACGGCCTCGAAAACAGTCCTTGAAAGCCGGAAATGGTAAGAGCTAAATCACATAAAAGACACTCTCTGAATGCGCTAGGCATTACGTTGTTGGTGATTGTGCTACTGAATGTATTGTTTGCACGTCACTTTTATCGCTTCGATCTGACACAGGAAAAACGATTTACCATTACCAAAGCAACAAAAAATCTCCTTCGTGATCTGGACGATCAGGTGTACGTGACGATTTATCTGGCCGGAAAACTGCCGGCAGAATATCGTAGGCTTCAGATAGCTGCGTCTGAAATGCTCGATGAATACAAAGCTTACTCGGGGAATAAGATTGATTATGAATTTTTCGATCCTTTCAGTCTTGATAACCCTGAGCAAACGAATGCGCTTGTGCAGGACCTGATGAGCAAGGGCCTGGAAACCAGGCAGGTTTCTGTGCAATCCCAGGAAGAATTCTCGCAGAAAATTCTTATTGCGGGAGCAGTTTTTCATTATCACGATAAAGATATAGCTGCAAATTTTCTGCCTGAGCAAAAGCAAATGGATGATGATGCTGTGCAAACGGTAGATCACGGTATAGCAACGCTTGAATATACCATTTCAAATACCATCAGAAAACTGATGCTAAATCAGAAGCAAAAAATTGCTTTCATCCGCGGACATGGTGAATTGAGTACTGCTCAGCTGGCCGATCTCTCGGTAACTTTACAGGATCAGCAATATGACTTGCAGTTTATTGATCTTCCTTCGATGATCAATATATCAAGCACTTTTGATGTAGCCATTATTGCAAGACCAACCAAACCATTCAGCGAACAGGATCAATTCAAGATTGATCAATATATCATGAACGGTGGGCATGTGCTCTGGCTAATAGACCCGATTTATGCTTCACTGGATAGTTTACTTGGCCAAGATGCACAAGACTTTACTTTAACCTCTGATTACCCCCTTAAACTGAAGAATCAACTATTCCAGTATGGGGTGCGGGTAAACTACGATCTGGTGATGGATGAACGATGTGCCGGCATCCCGCTTTACCGGGGCAACAGCAGCTCACCAAGCTTTTATCCCTGGTATTTTTATCCGATTATTGTACCAGATCCAACTCATCCGATTACCAAACACTTAGGGCCTATTAGGCTAAATTTTGCCAGTTCAATAGATACCATCAAAGTCCCCGGTTTGAAGAAAACTATCTTATTGCATAGTTCTAAAAACAGCCGGTTGATGTTTAATCCGATACGACTTACACTCAGCATGGCAGGCACCAAACCTGATCCGGTTCTATTCAATAAATCTGATATCCCCATAGCAGTTTTGGTGGAAGGAATATTCCATTCCGTATTCAAAGGAAGGCTTCCTCAACAGTTCCTACAAATCTATCGCGATAGCCTTGGTATGAAGTTTAAAACTGAAAGCGAAACCAACAAAATGATTGTAATATCGGATGGGGATATGCTTGCCAATGAAGTAGATAGCCGGGGAGTAAAATATCCTTTGGGTTATTATCGCTATAACCCGAATTATATTTATGCCAACAAGGATTTTGTATTGAACTGTATCGACTATCTGACTGATAATTACGGACTGATCGAAGCGAGGAATAAGGAATTCAGAACCCGACCACTGAATATCCAAAAAGTAAAAGCCGAGCGTTTCAAATGGCAGATGATTAATCTACTGCTTCCATTAATCCTATTGTTGCTTTTCGGTGGAATTCAAAACATTGCAAGGAGAAGAAAATATACAGGTACCTTATGAAAAAGACTACGCTAAATCTGTTCATTATTCTCGTCTTAATTGCCTTGGTTTGGTGCTTGTTTTTCAGGACAGATGCAGGGTGTGCCAAGCATAAAAAGGTTCAATTCAATTTCCCTGATACGGCAAGCATCAGTAGTCTGTTTATGGCTGATATGAGCGGACATCAGGTGACTTTGAAAAGAAAAACACCCAGGCGATGGATCCTGAATGGAAGTTATGAGGCAAGAAAGCAGGAAATCAATACTTTGCTACAAACACTTGCACAGATGAAAATCAAGAATCCTGTACCTGAAAGAGCCCGGGAGAATGTATCCAAATCGATGGCTACGGTGAATACGAAAGTGGAATTATATGATAGTGACGGAGACCTCATAAAATCTTTTTATGTTGGCCCTCCCAACGAAAAAATGAATGGAAACTTCATGAAAGCTGAAGGTTCTGATGATTTGTATCTGGTGCATATACCAGGATTCGATGGCCAATTGGGCACGCGTTTCTTTGTAGAAGAGGCCGCCTGGCGTGATCGAACTGTATTTCAAGTTTCTCCGGCTGATTTCAGCAGTGTGACGGTGCTCTATCCGGATAAACCTGACAGCAGTTTCATGTTGGTCCGTAATAAACGAGACAGTTTTAAATTGCTGAGGCCTGAGAGTAATGCACAACTCATTTCTAAGATTGACCAACGAACTGCCCGGACCTATGCATCCTATTTTAAGCAGCTGAAGTTTGAAGTGCTGGCCAATGAAATTGATAAAAGAGATTCAATTATTAATTCTACCCCTTATTGTACGATCGCAGTGGAGAAACAGGATGGTGAAAAGCAAACACTTATACTCTATTATAAGCCGGTAGATAAGCGCACGAAAGCACAGATCAATGAATCGGGTGAAGCACTGCCATCTGATCTTGACCGTTGGTATGGCTTGGTAAATGAAGGCCGTGATTTTGTAATTATCCAAACTTTTGTATTTGGGAAGGTGCTGGTCGGACCTCGCATTTTTAGATAAAAGAAAAATGCTTGCTTCTTTTTGCAACCTTCAAAGTACAGATTATTGCTTGTTTATATCATGGTTTGCATTGTCTGAAAATCTTTATCTTTGCTTAGCATCGTTTCATTAAAAATCCAAACATGAAATTCATTGTATCTAATACTGCATTGCTTCAGAATCTTCAACTGCTAAATGGGGTTATCAGTACGAATACCGTATTACCGATTCTGGAAGATTTTCTTTTTGTAATTGAAGGTAGCAAGCTGACAATTTATGCGACTGATCTTGAGACATCAATGTCCACTAATCTTGAAGTAGAGGCTAAAGAAGATGGGCGTGTTGCTATACCTGCCCGCATTTTGCTGGAGACATGTAAGAACCTACCTGATCAACCGCTGACAATCAGTATTGATAAAGATAATTACGCGATTGAGATTACTACGGTGAACGGAAAATATAAACTGGCAGGAGAAAACGGAGATGAGTTTCCAAGGATACCTGTGGCAGAAGATGTGAAAAAAGTAACTATTGCCGGAAGCATTTTGCAGCATGCCATCACTTATACGCTTTTTGCAGTGAGCAACGATGAATTGCGGGCTGCCATGACCGGAGTTTTTGTTGAACTGGGTACGGATGGAGTGACCTTCGTGGCAACGGATGCCCATAAATTGGTGAAATATAAGAGGACTGATGTACAGGCAGAACAAAATGCATCTTTCATATTACCAAAAAAAGCATTGAATTTATTAAAAGCTTCGATTCCTGAGGATGAGCAAGTAAAAATTGCTTACAATTTGTCTAATGCATTTTTCAGTTTCGGTAAAGTAAGCCTGATTTGCCGCTTGATTGATGCCAAGTATCCGGATTACAATAATGTAATTCCGACTGAAAATCCAAATAAGCTAACGCTGACTAAAAAGGATTTCCAGAATAGTTTGAAAAGGATTGCTATTTATGCCAACAAAACCACGCATCAGGTGATTTTACGAATTACGGGCAGCGAATTGCAAGTATCTGCACAAGACCTTGATTTCTCGAATGAGGCTAATGAAAAACTCAATTGTTTGTATGAAGGGGAAGATATGGAAATTGGGTTCAATGCCAAATTCCTGCTCGAGATGATGAACGTGATTGACAGTAATGAGGTAAAAATAGATATGTCATCACCCACCCGGGCTGGTCTGCTCTTTCCGACCGAGCATGATGAAAACGAGAACATTACCATGTTGGTAATGCCTGTGATGCTGAGTACCTGATGATTTACAAAAAAGCCCGATTCAGTATCAGAAAAGACAAGCTTGAAGAAGCGTGGGCATTGAGTAAGGTGTTTATTGATTTAATTGCGAAGAAGGAATAAGGCGAGACACTTTGCTACGAATCATTTTACAGTTTAGATAATCCGAAGGCATTTCATTTTCAGCAGCCAAAAAAAATTTAAACTATTACCTGATTAATGCTTTTAAGCAAGATTGCGCAAGCCTGGCGAATTTCATCAAGCCGGATGGTAAGTGGTGGTGATATCCTCAGGCAGTCTGGGTCAAACAAAAACCAATCGGTAAATAATCCATTTTCAATACAACGATGAATTATTTTCATGTTTCTTTTCTCGCTGTCGAAGCGCAAGGCAAGCATAAGCCCTTTGCCACGGATTTCCTGAATAGCATCGTGAATTAATAAAGATCGGAACAAGGCTTCTTTTTCGGGAATTTGCTCTATGAGCTTTTCTTCTTCAATCACTTGCAAGGTAGCTAATGATGCAGCACAGCAAACAGGATTTCCACCAAAAGTAGTGATATGATTGAGTGCAGGGTTGTCTTTAAAGACTTTCATTATTTCCCGCGGAGCTATCGTGGCTGATAATGGTAAACCTCCTCCCAGTCCTTTGGCCAGGGTAATGATATCGGGCACAATGTCAAAGTGCTGAAACCCAAACATCAAGCCCGTTCGTCCGAGACCCGTTTGAATTTCATCTAAAACCAGTAAAGTATGGGTTTGATTGCATCGGATTCTTAAGGCTTTCATGTATGCGGTATCAGGAACAAGCACCCCTGCTTCTCCCTGTATGGTTTCAACTATAACAGCAGCGGTTTTGGTCGTGATCTGCTGCAGGGTTGAAGTATCATTAAAAGGAATGATTTTCACTTCAGGCATCAATGGTCTGAAGGGGCGCTTGTATTTTTCATCACTAATCAGGCTCATTGAACCGAATGTGCTGCCATGATAGGCATTGGAACAAGCTATGATTTCGGCCCTGCCTGTATATTTTCGGGCAAGTTTTAAAGCTGCTTCAATAGATTCAGTACCTGAATTGAGGAAATAAACATTATCGAGTGCTTGTGGCAGTAAATCGGTCAGCTTTTTAGCCAATAAGACTTGCGGAGTTTGAACGAGTTCTCCATAAACCATGAGGTGCATATATTTTGAAACCTGTTGATTGATGGCTTCTACAACTCTTGGATGACAGTGCCCGACCGTACTCACATTAATACCACTGATGAGGTCGATGTACTCTTTTCCTAGCTTATCATACATTTTTATTCCTTTTGCCCTGACAATCTCAAGGTTTACCGGGTCGGGACTTGTTTGGGCAATATGCTGCAGAAAGAGTTGACGTTGGTTAATCATCGGGTATTGTAATTTTGCATGAGCGTTAAATTTAAAACTTAGATTCCGAAGTATGGAAAATAATAGCTTCAGAAGTGTCTATCCTGTAATCAAAAGCTCTTTTACTCTCGATCATGAAAGCAGGATTTTGAGCCTTGGTTCATGTTTTTCGGAACATATCGGGAACAGATTAAAATTATACGGATTCAGGGTTGTGCTAAACCCGTTTGGTATTTTATATAACCCGATATCGATAGCAAGCAATCTGCAAAGAGCAATGAATTATAGATTATTTGATTCGAGTGATTTGGTACATCGTGACAGTTTGTGGCATTGTTTTGATTTTCATGGACTATTCAGCCGATTGGATAAGGAACAATGCCTTGAGAAAATTAACGATGCGCTACAAACAGCAAGTAAAGCGATTGAAAAGGTGCAGGTGGTCTTGTTAACCTTTGGAACTGCATGGGCTTTCCGACTGAAAAAGTCAAATAAGATTGTTGCCAATTGTCACAAATTTCCTCATGCAGATTTTGAACGGATATTGTTGAATCCGGAAGAAATTATTACCTGCTGGGGTAAATTACTGGAAGCTTGGCTTGCAGTTAACCCCAACATAAAAATATTGATCAGTATTAGTCCTGTGCGCTATCTGAGAGACGGGTTCCATGGAAACAATTTAGGCAAAGCATCTTTGCATCTTGCATTGCAGGAACTAGTTAAGCAATTCGAAAATATAGTCTATTTCCCCGCTTATGAACTGGTAACGGATGACTTGCGTGATTATCGTTTTTATGAAAAAGACCGATCTCATCCCAATACGGAAGCAGTAGATTATGTTTGGGAACGATTTCAAAAGGTTTACTTATCAGACAGCGCAGGGGAGATTATTGACAAGCTACAACAAATACAAGACCGGCTAAATCACAGGCCCCTTCACGAAAGTCCTGACCAACATGGTGGCCGAATGCAAAAGGCTAAAGCTGAGTTGGCTGATTTACAGAAGCACTATCCGGCTTTGGATTTAAGTATGCTTGAAGACATCGCAGGATAGTGAACAAAAGGTGAGTATAATAACTGTCCAACAATTTAATCGTAAACACACATACAATGAAAAGATTGTGGAAATGATTATTGAGTATGCGATGAAATGATTTTTAGCTTTGGGCAATAAATAATCAACGACCTATTCGTCCCTCATTATATTAGGTAATTCAGGAAAAAAGCTCACCTTCGGGTGAGCTTTTTAATTTAATTTCTCAACCTTCGGCCATTTTAATTCTGATCTTATTTTCGATTTCCACAGCTAGTTCTGGATTATCTTTCAACAAGGTCCGAACCGCTTCTCTTCCTTGTCCGAGCCTTGTTGTATCATAACTAAACCATGAACCACTTTTTTGCAAAATATCTAATTCAACTCCTATGTCGATAATTTCACCAATTTTAGAAATTCCCTGTCCATAAATAATATCAAACTCAGCCATTCTGAAGGGTGGAGCCAATTTATTTTTAACAACTTTTACTCTAGTCCGGTTACCCATTGCTTCATCGCGGTCTTTGAGCTGGCCAATCCTGCGAATATCGAGCCTGATGGAAGCATAAAATTTAAGCGCATTTCCTCCTGTGGTTGTTTCCGGGTTGCCAAACATAACACCAATTTTCTGCCTGAGTTGATTGATAAAAATACAGCAGCATCCTGTTTTGCTGATGGTTCCGGTCAACTTACGCAAGGCTTGCGACATTAACCGTGCCTGCATACCCATTTTAGAATCGCCCATTTCGCCCTCCAACTCTGCGCGAGGGACTAAGGCAGCTACAGAGTCAATAACTACAATGTCCAAAGCTCCGGAACGAATAAGATGTTCGGTAATTTCTAGTGCCTGCTCACCGCTATCCGGCTGAGAAATTAAAAGATTTTCAACATCAACGCCCAGATTTCCTGCATACTGTTTATCAAAAGCATGTTCGGCATCGATAAATGCTGCCATGCCTCCGGCTTTCTGAACTTCAGCAATGGCATGCAATGAAATGGTTGTTTTTCCTGATGATTCAGGACCGTAAACTTCAACTACACGACCTCTGGGCAAACCGTTAATACCTAATGCAAAATCAAGACCAATGGAGCCCGATGAAAATGTATCAGCAACAACAACCGGTGATTCGCCCAAGCGCATAACCGTGCCCTTTCCATATAATTTATCTAGTTTATCAAGTGTAAGTTTCAGTGCTTTTCCTTTTCCGTTTTTTTCACTCATGATGTAGGGTTAGATTATATTTATACTTAATTAAGAGATGAGGAAGATCCTTATTCCGGTTCTCAATAAATCAAGTCCAAATTAGATTTTTTAATTGAGATTCTGTATGGTTTTTTGATAAAATTTGCAAATACCTTTTATTCCACAGTCAGTGCAATGCGGTTTCCTAGCAGTGCATATATAACGTCCGTGCAGTATTAGCCAATGATGTGCAATCGGGATAACTTTATCCGGTAAATGCTTCGTTAATTGGATTTCGCATTGTAAAGGAGTTTTTGCCCGATAAGTCAAACCAATGCGGGCAGATACCCTAAAAACATGAGTATCTACTGCCATGGTTGGCATATTAAATAATACTGATGCTATTACATTTGCTGTTTTTCTGCCTACCCCTGGTAATTTCCGGAGCAAACTTAAATCCGCAGGAAGGATTCCTTTAAAATCAGAGCAAACCATTTTTGCCATCGCTATTAAGTGACGACTTTTGTTATTGGGATAAGTGATACTTTTTATGAGGGAAAAGACATCATCAAATATTGCTTTCGCTAATGAATCAAAATCAGGAAATTTGGAAAAAAAGGCAGGCGTTGTCAGGTTTACTCTTTTATCAGTGCATTGAGCAGATAATATCACAGCAACAATCAACTCATAAGGGTCTTGATAATCCAATTCGGTTTCAGCAATAGGATGATGTTCACTAAAATATTGAATTAGCTTTCGATATCGATCCTTCTGAGTCATTTTTAGATACAAAAAAAGCGAATTCCATTAGAAATCCGCTAGAATTCAATTTGTTTTTAAGATATATTACATAGTTGCGGTTAGTGGCTTTGTCTTCCTGCTGTAATCCATGATCAGATGTACAGAAGTTTGAGAAGGCACGCTTTCTAATAAGTTGAGCAACTGTGCACTTTCCAAAAGTAAATTGTAACGATCTCTGGTATCTATATCCCACTGTATAAATTGCCTGAGAGATGCACATTCTTCAGGACAAAGCTCTTGATATAGATAACGAATCAGATCAAAATCAGAGTAAGTTTTTGTCATAGGCTACGGTTTTCAATGAATGCAATCTTAGTTTTTCTTAATTGCACCTCAAAAACGCAAGCTTATGTTGATTATTATCTTGCTAGCTCAATTTCTTTATTAGATGGAAATTTGTTTCTCTTCCAAAATTTTGCGCATATTAATCAAAGCATAGCGCATACGGCCTAATGCTGTATTAATTGACACATCAGTACGTTTGGCGATTTCCTTAAAGCTCATATTGGCATAATGCCTGAGAATAACAACCTCTTTTTGTTCATCAGGCAATTGATCCACCAGTTTTCGAACCTTTTCGGTTGTTTCATCCCTTATTATGCTTTGTTCAGCATTGACCGTTGAAAACTTCAAAACATCGAAGATATCAAAGCCTTCATGGTTGGTGACTTTAGGAGTTCGCTTTGTCTTTCTAAAGTAGTCTATACATAGGTTATGAGAAATACGAAGGGCCCAAGGTAAAAATTTACCTTCTTCTTTGTACTTATCCTTCCTCAATGTATTGATGATTTTAATAAAAGTGTCTTGAAAGATATCCTCGGCCAGATACTTATCCTTTACAAATATGTAAATTGCTGTGAAGATTTTCTTTTTGTGACGGTTGATGAGAGCTTCGAGAGCAGATTCATCACCAGTTTTGTAAATACGGACCAACTCTTGGTCACTAAGCACCCGATTGCGCATAACAGTAGTTTTAGATTGAAAAAGCGTAATGTCAAGTATTAGTGTAGAGTTGAATCGATAATTTCAGTTTAAGGTGATGAAAAAGAATTAGTTTTTAATGATTACGCTGAATCAAGAGAATGGTTCAAATAATATAGTTTTGCGAAACATTGCCCAAGATTCATGTATTATCAAGATATTCCTGATTTTAACAAAAACCAAGCCAATAAATAGATATGTTGAAAGCAATGCCTGACATAGAGATTATCGGGGCCCGGGAGCACAACCTAAAAAATGTGAATGCCCGCATTCCTTTTGGTCAATTTGTCGTAGTTACAGGTGTGAGTGGCTCTGGAAAGTCTTCGCTTATTATTGATACACTATATGCGGAGGGACAGCGGAGGTATGTTGAATCTTTATCGTCCTATGCCAGACAATTCCTCATGCGGATGAATAAGCCAGATGTTGACTACATTAAGGGAATATGTCCGGCCATCGCTATCGAGCAAAAAGTTAGTACCGGGTCGTCACGCTCAACGGTGGGTTCACTAACTGAGATTTACAATTATCTAAAGCTACTTTATGCTCGGATCGGAAAAACGATATCCCCCGTTTCGGGCAAGGAAGTTAAAAGGCATCAGGTAAGTGATGTAGTTGACTTTTTAGTAGGACAGGAACGAGACACCTTGGCCTATATCACGTTCCCACTTTATGGAGAAAACAAGCAAAAGGCCTTACATATGCTAATTGCCAAAGGATATTCACGAGTTGTTCTGAAAGAAGAAGTTCGCGAAATTTCTGAATTAATTGAGGCAGAAGAAAATTTAGAAAAATCACAAATTCTTGTATTAATTGACCGATTAATTATTACGGAAGATAAAGAATTGCCAAAGCGAATTGCAGATTCAGTTCAATCAGCCTTCAGTGACGGCTCCGGAATTTGTATTGTCTCCATATCTGGACAAAAGTTGTACACTTTTTCCAACAAGTTTGAAATGGATGGAATATCCTTTGATGAACCTATCGAACATTTATTTAGCTATAATAGTCCGTATGGCGCTTGTAAAAGATGCGAGGGATTTGGAAAAATAATCGACATCAGCGAGGATTTGGTGATACCTGATCGTAGTTTATCGGTTTACGAAGGTGCAGTAGTTTGTTGGAGAGGTGATAAAATGAAGAAATGGCAGGAAAGCCTGATTAAAAATGCAGAAAAAACCGGTTTTCCGATACACAAAGCAATAAGAGATCTCAGTCCTGAAGAATATATGACGCTTTGGAATGGAAATGATTACTTTAAAGGGATAAACAGTTTCTTTCAATTTGTTGAAGAAAATACTTATAAAATTCAATATCGGGTATTGCAATCAAGGTACCGAGGCCGTACAAAATGTCCTGATTGCAATGGCAGACGCCTGAGGAAAGAGGCCGAATATGTTAAGATTGGAAAGAAAAGTATCACAGCATTAGTACAAATGCCTGTGGCTGATTTATTTGATTTTTTTAAAACCCTCAAAATTTCTGAGCATGAATTAAGTATTGCCGGACGATTGATAAATGAAATTACCCAACGGCTTAAATTCATGCTTGATGTTGGATTAAATTATCTTACTCTTAACCGGGTTTCCAGCACCCTAAGCGGGGGCGAAACCCAAAGAATTAATCTGACTCGTTCTTTAGGTTCGAACCTGACCAGTTCACTCTACATCCTGGATGAACCTAGTATTGGGCTTCATCCCCGCGATACTCATAAGTTGATTGTCACTTTGCAAAAACTGAGAGATTTAGGCAATACCGTTGTTGTCATCGAGCATGATGAGGCTATTATGCAGGCAGCAGATCATTTGATTGATATGGGACCTCATGCCGGCCGAAATGGAGGTGAAATTGTGGATGAGGGTACATTGGAAGAGATTTGTGAAAGGGGGAAAACATTAACAGCACGATATCTGAATGGAAACTTAAAGATTCCTCTTCCTGAAATCAGACGCCAGATAGTGAATATGATTAGCCTTTCAGGTGTTAATTTGCATAACCTGATTCAGGTAAATGCTTCATTTCCTCTCAATTGTCTGGTATTAGTCACAGGGGTGAGCGGTTCAGGAAAAACTTCTCTGATTATTCATACCTTATATCCTGCTATCAAAAAATATTTATTAAATGGATCGACAAATGCACTGACTTTTAATAATCTGAGCGGAGATTTGTCACAAATCAGCCGAATTGAGCTGATTGACCAACATCCAATCGGACGCTCCAGCAGATCGAATCCTGTTACTTATGTAAAAGCCTTTGATATAATCCGCGAATTATTTTCAGTACAATCCATGTCGAAGGTAAGAGGCTTTAAACCCAGGTTTTTTTCATTTAATGTTGATGGTGGTCGCTGCGACAACTGTAAAGGAGAAGGTGAAACTGTTGTGGAAATGCAGTTTCTGGCAGATGTACATTTAACTTGTGAAGATTGTGATGGAAAACGCTTTAAACCCGAAGTACTCGAAGTACATTATAAAGGCAAGAATATTTTTGAAGTTCTTGAAATGACCGTTAATGAAGCATTGAATTTCTTTACAGATAATAAAGAAATTATTAAACGATTGAAACCGCTTCAGGATGTAGGGCTGGGTTATATCACACTGGGCCAATCGTCAAGTACATTAAGTGGAGGCGAAGCGCAACGGGTTAAACTGGCTTCTTTCCTCGGCTTTGGCTCTTCAGCTAATCCTGTATTATTCCTTTTTGACGAGCCAACCACCGGCTTGCATTTTCAGGATATACAGAAGTTGCTTAATTCCTTCAATGCATTAATTGAAAGTGGACACAGTGTTATTGTAATTGAGCACAATGCCGAAGTTATTAAGTCTGCCGATTGGGTAATTGACATCGGGCCGGAAGGCGGATTCAATGGCGGACAAATTATATTCGAAGGAAGGCCGGAGGAACTTGCTGAATGCAAGCAATCCTTCACAGGGAAATATCTGAAAGACAAATTGCAAGGCTCATATTAAGGATGCAGGTGGCCATACATTCTCGGAAAAGGAATGGTTTCCCGAACGTGGCGAACGTTGCAAATCCATCCTACAAGGCGTTCTAACCCTAATCCAAAACCGGAATGCGGAACAGAGCCATACCTTCTCAAATCAAGATACCATTCGAAAACATCCAAAGGTAGATTCTGTTCTTTGATGCGCTGAATAAGAATATCTTTGTCGTTCTCCCTTTCCGATCCGCCTACTATCTCACCAAAGCCTTCAGGGGCCAGCACATCAACCCCTTTCACAAAACGATCATCCTCGGCCCGTTTCATATAAAAAGCCTTTATTTCAACCGGCCAGTTGTATACCATAATAGGAGTAGAAAATAATCGGGTTAATACGGTTTCATCCGAACCTCCAAAATCGTTTCCAAATGAAAAATTACGGGCCGATTCCAGCCATTGTGGTATATTAGAAGCTCGTTCTTCGAGCTCTTTTATTTCAGCTTTAAGTTTTCCAATTCGAGCTAGATTCCAATTCTTTTCGCCCTTTTTCATCCCACCGGCAGAGATATTAGTTTCTCTTTCCACAATCTCTATTTTGTGCTCTTCTATTTGATTTTGTAGCTCCTTCAAATCATTTTCAAGTGTTGTCAGACTATTTTTACCATTTACGTCTTTTTCACCTCTGAGAATTTTTACTGCATCGGTATAGGTGATTCGGGGAAAAGGATTTTGAACTTGTTCGAGTGTTAGCGTATTCCGGTCTAATATTTCAAGTTCTATTTTGCAATGGTCAAGTGTTTCTTTCACAACAAAACGGATCATCTCTTCAATGAGATCCATATCCATTTCAAGATCATAGAAAGCCATTTCAGGTTCAATCATCCAAAACTCAGAAAGATGTCGTCTGGTTTTAGATTTTTCGGCTCTGAAAGTTGGGCCGAAAGTATAGATACGACCCATTGCCATGGCCATCGCTTCGCCATACAACTGACCTGATTGAGTTAAGTAGGCAGGCTGTCCATAGAAATCAGTTTCAAACAATGTACTGGTTCCTTCAACAGCATTACCAGTAAAAACAGGAGCATCCATTTGCACAAAATCCTTTTCCTGGAAAAACCTATGGATAGTAAAGATGATGTGATTTCTGATTTTCAGGATAGCCCATTGTCTTTTGGATCTGAGCCAGAGGTGACGTTGATCCATCAGAAATTCAACGCCATGGTCTTTTTTCCCAATGGGGTATTCTTCTGCCAGTTGAATCAGCGAAAAATGATTTACCTGAATCTCATAGCCTCCGAATTGTTTTTCATCTTTAAGTACCAAACCACCGAGATCAACAGCACTCTCAAGTGTAGTATGGCGTGCTGATTCAAATACTTCAGGAGTGAACTGATTTTCGTTGATAACACATTGCACGAAACCGCTACCATCGCGAAGCAATAGAAAAATCAGGCCTTTGCTGGTCCGTTTATTCATCACCCAACCTTTCAATCGGATTTCCTTCCCTTCAAATTGAGCTAAATGTTTGATAAAAGAGGTGTTCATTAGTGTCTTTTTAGGAATGATAGGCAAAATTAACATTAATCTGGTGTTGCTCCTATTCAAATTAATTCAAGCAACTCAGGGAAGACAAAAAAGCAATCTTATGAACAAGCTTTCGTAAATTTGAGCATTAATAATGCTACATCAAAGACTATCCCAAAAACAGACTCAGAAGCTGTCACCACAACAGATACAGCTCATGAAAATGTTACAGATACCGGCAGCCAATCTGGAACAGCGCGTAAAGGAAGAAATAGAGGCTAATCCTGCGCTTGAACAAGTTGATAATTCGGTTGAAAATGATAATAATGAGGAAGTTTGGGAAAGTAAGAAAGAAACGACAGATGAAAAGGAAGAAGTGGATAGCAGAGAAGAAATTGACATGAGTGAGTATTATTCTGACGATGATGAGGTAGCAGACTATAAGTTACGTGCTAACAATTACTCGAAGGATGACGATTCAAAGGTTATTCCCGTAAAAGTGAAACAAACCTTTCATGAAAATCTGACAAAACAATTAGGACTTCAAAGACTGGATGATCGAAAAAAACTAATTGCAGATCAGCTCATTGGAAGCATTGGTGATGATGGATACTTGAGGCGTGATTTGCTGGCAATTGAAGATGATCTAGCATTTTCTATCAACATAAACTGCAAACAAGAGGAACTTGAAGCCATTCTTGAAATCGTTCAAAGTCTGGATCCACCTGGAGTTGGAGCAAGAAACCTTCAAGAATGTTTGAAACTGCAACTCGAAAGGAAGCTGCAAACACTACCGGTCAGAAATGCTCTTCGAATTATTGAAAAACAATTTGATGCTTTTGCCAAAAAACATTTCGAACGCTTATCACGCTCGTTAAAACTAACGGATGAAGATCTCAAATTGGCTATGGATGAAATATTAAAGCTTAATCCAAAACCAGGGGGTAGTTCAGGTGATTCAGATAAGGCCAATCAATATATTATCCCGGATTTCATCATTACGAACGAAGAAGGTGAATTAATTTTAACATTGAATGCCCGAAATGCTCCTGATCTTCGAATTAGCGGAGCATTCAAGGAATTGATTGATACCTACGCTAAAACTAAAAAACCGGATAAAGAAGCGAAGCAAGCAATTCTTTTTATTAAGCAAAAAATTGATTCAGCAAAGTGGTTTATTGAAGCAATAAAACAACGACAAAACACATTGTTCAAAACCATGAGCACCTTAATGAAATATCAATACGACTTCTTCCTAACCGGAGATGAAACAGCCATAAAACCTATGATTTTAAAGGATATTGCTGATAAAATTAATATGGACATATCAACTGTATCGCGAGTGGCCAATAGCAAATATGTGCAAACTGAATTTGGTGTTTATTCTTTAAAATATTTCTTCTCAGAATCACTCAGTACAGAAAGTGGTGAAGAAGTTTCAACCCGTGAGGTTAAAAAAATTCTACGTGATATGATTGAAGAAGAAAATAAAGAGGCTCCCTTATCAGATCAAATGCTGATGGAGTCTTTGAAGCTGAAAGGCTATCATATTGCACGAAGAACGGTAGCAAAATATCGCGAGCAATTAAATATCCCTGTAGCCAGACTAAGAAAGGAACTTTAGTATGAAAGCCTTTGTCAGAATATTTTCATTCATTTTACACCCGCTGATAATACCTGTTTACGGGATCCTTCTTTTATTTAGTGCTTTTCCTGAAGTTTTTAATTTCCTCGCTTATCCTAAATCACAAATCCTGATTCGGGTTACTGTTAATATGATTTTGTTCCCGTTGTTCTCCATATTCTTACTTTCTGCACTCGGTTTTATAAAAGGTATCGGAATGAAAGGGAAAAATGACCGGACAGCTGCCCTTCTGCTTATCCTGTTTTTTTATATCTGGACAGCAGTATCGTTTTGGTTTGATGGCAATAGCGATAAATTGGTCATCATGTGGGTGCTCGGATTAACCATTGCTTCTGTGTTAACTTTCCTAGCAAACATCCTAATCAGCAAAGTGAGCTTACATACTTTGGCTATGGGCGTATTCACAGGATTGGTTTTGAGCATATTGCCCCTGAGTATTTTCAACCTTGAGTGGGTTTTCTTAGCAACTATGTTGGCTTCCGGTGTTTCGGGTAGTGTCAGTATTCTTCAACACAAGCATAGCAATCGTCAGATTTATGGTGGTTATATGCTTGGTTTATTCAGCCAGTTACTCGCTATGCAATTTGTATTGAATTTTTAATCAGCAGACTCACCAATACTGTTAGGATCTTCGGCATGCAAATCTGCTAACTTAGGTAAATCATCTGTTGAATTCAATCCAAAATAATTCATGAAAGTATCACTCGTTGCATAAAGCAATGGTCTTCCGGGTGTGCCTGCTCTCCCTGTAATATCAATCAGTCCTTTCTCCAATAATTTATTCAGTGTATAGTCACAGTTTACCCCTCTGATACCTTCAATTTCTGTTTTGGTGACAGGTTGTTTATATGCAATAATAGATATGGTCTCTAACGCAGCATGAGAAAGGTTTTTACCAGAGCGAAGGTTTAGTAAGGCAGCCACCTGAGGATGATACTCAGATTTTGTTAAAAATTGAAAACCGCCACCGGTTCTGTTTAATTGAAAGGAATATTTTGAATCGGCATATTTTCTAAGGAGATTAGTAAGAACATCTTCAATTACCTTAGATTCAATAAAATCTTCTCCATGGCTCATCTTCACAAGAACCTGTGTAATTTCTTCAATACTAACCGGTTTATCGCTGCTAAAAATCAGGGCTTCTATTTGCCGTTCAAGATGTTCCATATTGGGGATACTAAAAATAGTAAAAGCAAAGGAAACCAAGGGACGAATCAAAGTTTTTGATACAAGACAGGCTAAGCATTTAAAGCCGCAGCACCACTGACAATTTCAATCAGCTCAGTAGTGATTGCATCTTGTCTGGCTCTGTTGTAAGTCAACCTTAGGTCTCTTAACAATTCATTGGCATTTTCTGTGGCCTGATCCATGGCTGTCATCCGGGCTCCATGTTCAGAGGCAATAGAATCAAGCAATATTCTATAGAAATTTGTTCTTAGAATTAAGGGAATCAGTGCTTCAATGAGCTTATCTCTTTCAGGTTCAAAAATAAAATCAGTCCTGGTCTTTGCGCTGTTATCAGCTTCAAGGGTACGGATGGGTAAAAATTGTTCCGTACTAAAGATTTGTGAAGCAGCATTTTTAAATTTGCTGTAAACCACGTCAACCCGATCATAGTCACCATTTAAAAATGAATCCGTCAGGTAATTACTTATTTCATTAGCTGCCTCATAAGACAGATTTTGAAACAGATGAACATGGTCATTAATTAATTTTCCCTGCCACTTTGCAAAAAAATCGTTTCCTTTTTTACCTATAGTAAGTATGGTTACCTGACCCTTCGCATATTGTTCGGCATAATGCTCTTTAGCCTGTTTTTCAGCCTGCCTGTTAAGGTTTGCGTTAAAGCCCCCACATAATCCTCGATCAGAAGTTAGAACCACAATCAAAATATTGTTAAGGGTTCTATTTTCGGCTAAATCTAGTGATACTTGTCCTTCTAAGGAAGAGGCTAAATTGCTCAAAATGTCATTCATTTTATTGGCGTAGGGCCTCATTTGAACGATTGCATCCTGAGCTTTCCGAAACTTAGCAGCCGAAACCATTTTCATTGCTTTCGTAATCTGCTGTGTTGACATGACCGATTTAATTCGGCCTCTAACCTGTTTAAGATTGGCTGGCATGAGAAGTTATTTTACCCCTTAACAATAGTTGTCGCCTCTGGTTTATAATTAATACTCAATTCAAGAGCAATTTTTTCAATCGATGCAATAGCTTGATCAGTCATTTTTCCTGCTGCAAGAATCTCTAAAGTTTCAGGATGCGTGGCTTCCAGTTGATCCAGAAATTCATGTTCAAATTCAACAACTTTATTAATTGGAATATCCATTAATAATCCTTTTACCCCCAGGTAAATGATTGCAATTTGTTTGGCAACCGGAATGGGGGAAAATTGTGCTTGTTTCAGAATTTCAACATTTCTGATTCCTTTGTCAAGAGTTGCCTTGGTTGCGGCATCTAGATCAGAACCAAATTTGGAAAATGCTTCCAGTTCACGAAATTGTGCCTGATCCAGTTTCAAGGTTCCGGCCACTTTCTTCATCGATTTAATTTGTGCATTTCCTCCAACACGAGATACCGAAATACCTACATTAATAGCTGGACGAATCCCGGAATTAAAAAGGTTTGATTCAAGGAAAATTTGTCCGTCTGTAATCGAAATTACATTCGTAGGAATATATGCAGAAACATCTCCTGCCTGTGTTTCAATGATTGGTAATGCAGTCAAAGACCCGCCACCTTTTACTTTATCTTTTATAGAATCAGGCAAATCATTCATCTGAGCTGCCACCTGATCACTATTAATCACTTTAGATGCTCTTTCAAGTAAGCGTGAGTGCAAATAAAACACGTCTCCCGGATAAGCTTCACGACCCGGAGGTCTTCTCAAAAGCAATGATACTTCACGATAAGAGACCGCTTGTTTCGACAAATCATCATAAATAATCAAAGCCGCTTTACCCGTATCACGGAAATATTCTCCAATGGCACAACCTGCATACGGAGCATAAAACTGAAGTGGAGCAGGATCAGAAGCAGTTGCAGATACAATTACCGTGTAATCCATCGCACCATGACTCTCGAGTGTCTTAGCTAATTTGGCTACAGTAGAGCCCTTTTGCCCAATAGCAACATAGATACAATAAACCGGTTCACCCTTATCGAAAAATTCTTTTTGATTAATAATGGCATCAATGGCAATAGCCGTTTTCCCTGTTTGGCGGTCGCCAATAATCAGTTCCCGCTGTCCACGACCAATTGGAATCATAGCATCAATAGCTTTGATTCCAGTTTGCAATGGTTCTGAAACCGGTTCTCGATAGATTACCCCGGGCGCTTTACGTTCAATAGGCATTTCATAACGCTCACCTGTAATCGGACCCTTTCCGTCAATAGGTTCTCCCAAAGGATTGATAACCCTGCCAAGCATGGATTCACCCACATCAATAGATGCAATTCGATTGGTACGTTTTACTGTATCACCTTCCATAATAGATTCTGAATTGCCCATCAGCACAGCCCCAACATTATCCTCCTCAAGATTCAGAACAATAGCCTCAACGCCATTTTCAAATTCAACCAATTCTCCGGCTTTGACATTATTCAGACCATAAATTCGGGCAATACCATCGCCTATCTGAAGCACAGTACCAACTTCTTCAAGTTCTAAATCGGTCTTTAATCCAGTCAATTGTTGCCTTAGGATTGCCGAAATTTCGTCTGGTTTTATTTCTGCCATTTTAATTGCGTTTTTTAATGATTGATTTATGCTTCAAATTCTTTTTCGAGTAATTCCAATTGATGTTTTAAACTGGCATCAATCTGTTTATCTTCAAACAACAGTTTAAAGCCCCCGATTAATTCAGGTTCAATACTATGTTCAAGCTCAACTTTTTCTATTCTCAATGCTTTCTTCAAATCATTGCTAATCTGATTCACAAGTCCAGGATTAACTGGTGAAGCGGTCATCAATCGGACTTGTTCAATGCGTTTAATCACGTTATATTGCCGGATAAATGCTTCGGTGATATCAAGCAAATAAATTTCTCTTTTTTTCCTTGTAATGATTTGAATAAATTCCATAATCATCGGATTGATTTTGTCAGTAAAAATCAATTTTAAAACAGCCTGTTTTTTATCCGTATGAATGATCGGGGAATGAAGAAAGAGCTCCAGATCACGAGCATTATTGATGGCCTGATTCAATATTCGGAAATCTGTATTGATGATTTCCAGTTCATTGCGTTCAATGGCCAGATCGATGATTGATTTTGCGTATCTATGGGCTAATCTATTACTTGCCATATGCTTCATTAGTTTTGATTAAAGTCAAGATCTTTAATCAGCTTTTTCACATAGTCTTCTTGTTCCTCCTTCCCTGACAATTCTTTCTGAAGAAGTTTGCCTGCAAT
The DNA here is from genome assembly GCA_964413685.1 of uncultured Chitinophagales bacterium. Taxonomy (GTDB): domain Bacteria; phylum Bacteroidota; class Bacteroidia; order Chitinophagales; family S012-47; genus JAJRWN01. The sequence goes on along the minus strand of CAYPSW010000002.1, from coordinate 111,814 downwards.
ATTTAAAGCCAATTTACCCGATTGTATTTTTAACTCTGAGATAGCTGCATTCTTTTCATTATCGATGTCTCGCCTGGCATCTATTGTCAGTTTCCTAGCTGATTCTGATGCTTTATCCATCGCATCGGCAATTAATTTTTCACCAGCTTGCTTGGCTTCTTTCAATATCTTACTTCTTTCTTCACGAGCCTCTTGCAGCAATTTTTCATTGTCAGCCGACAGTACAGCCATTTCCTCCTTTACCTTTTCAGCTGTAGTTAAAGCATCTGCAATGGAATTTTCGCGTGCTCTTATGGCCTTAATAATGGGTTTCCAAGCATATTTGCTAAGCAAAAACAAAACGATTAGGAACACAACAGTGGTCCAGAACATCAAACCAAATTGAGGAAGTAGTAAATCCATTTATGTGGGTTGTTTTGTTGTTAAAATAAAAAGCCATACCCTTAACCAACCGTCAAGGGTATGGCTAATATCTTAGAGAACTAAGATCAAAATACAGGTTAATACGCCAAAAAGTGCAACCCCTTCAATGAGAGCAGCAGTAATAATCATGTTTCCACGAATATCACCGGCAGCTTCCGGTTGACGGGCTACTGATTCAGCAGCACTACCCCCAATTCTACCGATACCTAAACCGGCACCAATGGCGGCTAAACCTGCACCAATTCCTGCACCCCAGGCTGCGCCAGAGACTTCAAGAAGAATGTTTAAAATGTCCATTCGATTGGTTGTTTAAAAATGAATAATAAAATTAATTATGTGCATCTTGTACTGCCAGCCCAATAAATAAAGCTGACAGAATCGTAAAAATATATGCTTGAAGTGCCGCAACTAATAAATCGAGCGACAACATAAAAGTTGACATAGCAACAGAAAAAATAGCAATACCCCATCCCAATCCGGCACTCAATTCGGCAAATAAAAAGATAAGGCCAAGAATGCTGAGTATTATCATATGCCCCGAAATCATATTGGCAAACAAACGAACCATCAAGGCAAATGGTTTGGTAAATATTCCCATAATCTCGACAATCCACATAATGGGCAAAAGCCATAAGGGAATACCGGGAGGAGCAAATATCTCCATCCAATAATGTTTATTTCCGCTGACATTAACAACAAGCATTGTGAAAATTGCCAGTGTGCAAGTGATAGCAATATTACCGGTTACATTTGCAGCACCGGGCAATAAGCCCATCATATTATTTATCCAGATAAAGAAAAATATTGAAAGAAGATAAGGGAGATAAAAATATGTCCGTTCGCCTAATATCGGTTTAGCTACATCGTCTCTAATAAATAAAATCAAAGGTTCAATAAAGGCTTGAAAACCATGAGGAGCCTTTTTTTCTTTTCCCTTATATTTTCGGGCAACACCAATAAAAATAAACAGAAGAAGTATGGCACTAACCATAATGCTGGCCGCTACTTTTGTAATAGAAAAATCAAGGAATTTCATCCCGTCCTGCCGTACCAAATGCCCTTCTTCAATTTTATAATTATGATAAGTATTACCATCGGAAATTTTTCGTGATGAAAAAACATCCAGTCCATCACCGTTTTTGTAAGCAATAATGGGCAAATAAATAGTTGCATCAACATTGCCCAGTGTAAAGAAATGCCATGTATAGGCATCTTTCACATGATGCATTAACAATTCACCAAAATCAAATCCTTCTTCCTGCTTGTCAGTTTCTTCAGCTATTGTTTCCGTTGCCTTTAAAGACGAAAATCCGATCAGAAAAAAAAGTACGCAAATGCTTGTAAATCTTTTACTTATCATATCGCTAGGTATCCCCGCTTTGAAATCGGGCGCAAGTTAGTACTTATTAATGATTTATTAAAACAGGTTGTATAGAATCAAGCCCATAAATGCAAAAAAAAAGGCTGTCCGGTTTCGGACAGCCTTTTTTAAAAACTCCAGATTAGGAATTAGTTTACATCCCAGAACAATTTAGTGGTTAACAAATCACCTCCGACAGCAGTTGCTGCAGTGGAATAATTTGCTCCATTCAATGTTTGTTCATTAATCGGGTAAGTAAATCGAGTAGGAATATCGGCTTGAGTCATTCCAGGTGGTGGGTTGAGTACCGGATAATCCAAACGTCTCCATTCAGTCCAGGCCACGAATCCACGATTGAATAAGGAAATCCAAGCTTGTGTTCCTATTTTTTCACGCCAGGTACCTGTAGCTGTAGCATATGCAACAGCAGGCTGTGCTAAATAGGTTGAAGCATCACCGGCAGAACCTCCCCAATATTCGATAGATGCAGTTACACCATTATCATAATGTCCATCTGCTGCACCGCCTACTGAATATCCGCGTTCTACAGCTTCAGCAAGATAAAACTCAACTTCGCTGTAAGAAAGCAGTACGCATTCGAGTGTTGGGTCTTCCATCAAGGGGCCAATATGCGAATAAGCACTATACGGATTACTGGCACCATAAATTCCACCTAAGAAGATCGGAACACCATTTCCTGTATCTACCATGGTGTAATAAGACGCAATTCTTGGATCAGCCAAGGCTAACATTGCGTCAACAATTGTACTTGTTGCAACAAAGTCTTTCCGTCCGCTTGCAACTAAGTCAATGTACAGTGGATTGGTATTAGGTGTTGCTCCCTGATATGCCAAAGCTGCATTATCAGCTGAGGAAGTGAACACACCACTGGCTGCACCTTCACAGGCTGTTTTAGCAGCTGCGTCATTTACATCAGCTATTGAGATACCCATCTTCAGTTTGAGTGAATTAGCAAACATCATCCATTTCGATACATCACCTCCATAATAAAGGTCTGCACCTCCATAGCTACCATTTGCTACATCTAAATTGGCAATATCAGCATCTAGCCGTGTCATCAAATCGGCATAAATTCCAGCTGCATCGTCATATGCCGGTACGGTATTACTAATGTCCAGAGCTTCCGTATAAGGCACATCTCCAAACATATCGACTAACATTTGATATGTGAAGACACTCATAATGTCGGAAATAGCCAATTTGTTTGTTTGTACAGCTTGATCTGAAGATAAAACATAGGTTTCTGCTCCAATAATATTGGATGCTTCTCTAAAATCCATCAGAATATTTCTATACAATCTTAGCCAATCATTATCCGGAATGGTCCGGTTAACAACGTCATAGTTAGCTTCATCCGTATATGTTGTTTCGGTCCAATATTGAGCCCATATAGAGAAAATGTTAATGTTGACGTTTGAGCCTGAATTTAAATCTGCTAGGTTTTTCTGGGCGTTGGAGAACAAGGTCTCACCCGGTACAACTTCCGGGCTTTTGATGTTCTTGTTCATATCTTCCAGTACACCGTTGCAAGATGCTGCTGTCAGCGCTACGAGCAATATATATACTATCTTTTTCATGTTTGATAAGTTTTTAGAATTGTACGGTTACGTTAATTCCATAATTACGTGTGGTTGGCAAAACACCGCTTTGGTAGCCTTGCAGATTTCCAGAGCTTAAACCGGCTTCAGGATCAGCATACGGCATATTTTTAGAAATAATCCAAAGGTTGTTGCCAACAAAACTAAAGGTTGCACCTTTTACAAAGCTTGAACCTAAAGTAGCTGCAGGTATGGAATAGGAGATTGATAATTCACGCAATTTTACATAGGAGGCATCATATACATAGCGTGCATTGGGGTTTCTGGCCCAACCACCTGCTTTATAATTTCCACCTTCAATGCGGATGGTATTTGCAACATAGTTACCCGTTCCATCATCCATTACACCGTCCAGAATGAATCCGCCACTTGTTGGCAAATATCCGCCTGAACCATCAGAAGCTACAGGGTCTCTAACCGGGTTACCCAGATCGTTTGTATAATCTGTATTATCATACAGTCCTGTTCCCTGGCCATACCATTGGTCGAGAGAGAAGAGATCACCACCGTGCTGGAAGTCAATCAAAAATCCCATAGACCAATTTTTATAACTGAAACTATTGTATAAACCGGCATTCCAGTCAGGAGTCATGTTACCAATTACATTATCTGATGTTGTTGAAACTTGGTAATATCCAGTACGGCTTCCTGTTGAGTAAACAATAGGATTTCCGGCAGCATCACGAACATAATCGGTACCTTGAATAGCACCGTAAGATTCTCCAACTCTGGCATTAATGGTAACACCTCCCTGGAAGCTTCCCAATTGCAGGTTGTCAACACTATCAAACAAGGATAACACTTTGTTGACATTCTTAGCCCAATTCAGGCTAATATTCCAATTAAAGTTGTCACTTTGTACAGGTTTAGCATTCAATGATAGCTCAATACCTTTGTTTTCAATTTCTCCGGCATTGACATATTTTGTTGAATACCCTGTAGCTCTCGATACGGCAACCGGAAGAATTTGGTCTGTCGTATTTGTTTTATAAACGGCTAAGTCAAATCCAACTTTATTATCAGCAAATTGCATTTCAAGACCACCTTCTAAACTCTTGGTTCTTTCAGGTCTGAGATCCAGATTGTTTTTAGTGCTTGGTACCGAAAAGAGGGTTGCACTTCCAAACGGACTTGGTTTTGAATATACATCATTGATACTTGCAAATGGTGCATCACTACCAACCTGTGCATAGTTTAATCGTACTTTACCAAATGATAACCAACTTGCATCCATTACATTAGAGAAGATGAAAGAGGTTGAAACAGATGGGTAGTAATATACACTTTGACCAACAGGTAATGTTGATGAATGGTCTCTACGCATGGTTCCATCTAAGTACAAGAAATCTTTGTAACCAAAAGAAACACTTCCATAAATACCATTAACTCCTACAAGACTGGCAACTTCAATAGGTGCCAGAGATAAATTAGCCGAGTTAGATAATGAATATAACCCAGGAACCACTAATCCACCATTTGTTGAAGCAAAGATTGAATTAACACTTGTTCTTCTGGTGTTAGTACCCAAAATAGCGGCAAAACTCAAATCTTCAGAGAAATTCTTTTTGAAATTTGCCATCAGGTCGTAATTATTCTCTGTAAATGTTCTATTATATCGTGAATAACCGGACCCTACATCTAAAAGGCTAATACCAAATCTTCTGGCAATACTACCAACAGCTAATCTTTCTTCCTGTAATGTAGAATAGTGATCGGTAGCAACCCGGCCCATAATGTTTAAGTTGGGGGTTAAATTCCAGGTAGCAGTTACATTACCGATTAAACGATCACGACTATCTGTTTCTACGTTTTCAAAACGATCCCAGTAGAAGTTATCCCAATAAATAGGTTCAGGAGTAAATTCATCCACTCTGTTCCAGGTTACATTACGACCTGTTGTCTCGTACAAGGTTTTTAATTCCTGTACATCAACATTGGTTTGCCACCATTGTCTGTAGCTTGTTAGAATATTGTTTCCATAACCGGTTGAATTACGCCCGGTTCCTTTCGTATTGGCATAATTGACAGAAGCAGAAACTGAAACTTTATCATTCAGTTTATTCTTGGCATTAAACGAAAGATTATTCTTTGCTAAGCGACTATTCGGCATAATTCCGGTTTGTGTTAGATTGGTATATCCCAGCCGGAAACTGCCATTTTCATTAGCACCATCAATTGCAACACTATTATTATAAGTATAAGCAGTATTGAAAAAAGTAATGGCACCATTTGGAGAATTAACCCAAGGAGTAGCTTGGCCAAAGTTGGAGCTTTCTGGTACAAATGCATCCCATTGCCAAACCATCAGGGCTGGATCAAATTTTTCTCCCATTGAAGCATCTTCTGTAAAGGGTACCAACAAATCGTCAGTTCCGTCACCATTCCAATCATATTCGTAAAGACCGGGATGGGTTCCTCCACTATAATAAGGTCCATAACCGCCACCATAATTAGTTTGGTAGGTTGGGAAAGTACTCTTGTCAATTTTTCCGATGGTTACACCAGTATTGACTGATACGCCCAATCCGCTACCACCCTGAGCAAAACGATCTGTTCCTTTTTTGGTAGTTATCATGATTACACCATTAGCTGCGCGTGAGCCATAAAGAGCGGTAGCAGCTGCACCTTTCAACACATTGATTGATGCAATGTCACTCGGATTTAAATCTGAAATAGCGGAACCATAATCGTAACCTGAACCGGCCACTCTCTGGTAAGCTGAGTTGGTGTTCGTGTTATCAACTGGAACACCGTCAACCACAAATAAAGCTTGGTTACTTCCGGTTAGCGAAGTGGAACCACGAATGATAATGTTTGTTGATCCTCCCAGATTATTATTAACCTTTACATGCACACCGGAAAGTTTTCCCGATAAAGAATTAACAAAATTGTCGGTTTTTACAACATTAACATCGTCCCCATTGATTTCCTGGGTGGCATAACCCAAAGATTTTTTCTCTCTGGAAATACCATATGCTGTTACAACAACCTCATCAATGCCTAATGCATCCACTTGCATAACGACATCAATAGTGTTAGAAGAACCTATGGCAAGTTCCTGGGTTTTCATACCCACGAAGCTGAACACCAATGTGTTGCTTCCTGCCGGAGCATCAATAGAGTATTGACCACTCAGATCAGTGGTAACACCTACTACCGTTCCTTTTGCAACAACGCTAACACCCGGCATGGTGCTACCATCATCAGCAGATGTCACCGTACCGGTAATCGTCTGCTGGGCAAATGCCTGGAACGCGAACAATATAGCCGATAAGGCTACAATCATAATTCGTTTCATAAAATAAAGGTTTTAGTTAGGAATAAAACTTAAGAAATCTAAAGTAGAAAATCTATTTTAGAATTTCTAATTAAATTAACAACAAAGCTCAAAATTAAGCTTCAAATAATAAATTCGGGGTTTCTTAATTTATGCCAAAACGAACTGCCATTAGCAGTCAATCTCAATACTTTGATATAATTTTCTTCAAAATCGTTGCATAACGATTATTGTAACAGAGAAAATCATACAATTTACAATGATCAAGTCAACTTAATTAAATTAATATCAGGTTAAAAAAATTGAAAAACCTAATAATCAATGTCGCAATTTAATAATTTCCGGATAAAAATTAAAGCAATAGATATAATTGTCCTTAAAATTTAAATCTTAGTGCTGCAAGACCGATAGAAAGATTAGGTCGCTTCGCACCCAAAAAGGTAGTTATATCGCGGGTAGCTAACGCAAATTCATAGCCTTTTTGATTCTTCCCAATAAAAATTCGTATTCCAAACGGAACATTTACCCGATAATTTCCACCCATTGTTACACCTGATGAAACGGTTAAAAAGTTAAACAAAGTGTACTCTCCTCCTAAACCAAGATATGGTTTTGAAAGATTACCCGCAGCATCATTTAAGGGAATGGTTAAGTCAAGACCGGCACGGAGATTTTCTATTGGCTCAACACTTAACCCTAAATGCAATTTAGTGGGTAAAGCTTCTTTAACAAGCGCTGCTCCACTCATTGATACTAAATTAATATTGCTATTAAACATGGTGGAATCAAGACCCGTAAAATCCACGGTATCGATGGTAAAATCAGCAATCTGATAGACATTTGATTTCCACTTGATGCTACCCAATTGAGTAAGAGAAATCCCTGCACTGAAAATACCAGTTTTCAGGGTGGTGCCCAAATCAATACCAAATCCCTTTCCTGCAGGGACCAATTGACCGGAAGTATCCAGACTTGGGTTGGGAACCGATGAAAAACTAATATCAATTAATGGAGTAAATGCGGATACTGCTTTTAAGGTATTGTCTTTGGCGCCAGCGTCTATCATCGCCCAGCCAATAATATATTGTAAACCAATTCCTCCATAAATGGACAAGTTGTCATTGGAATAAAGTTCGCGTCCATATCCGAAATTGATATCTGTTGTAGCAGAAAATGAAATCCGGCTACTGTCAAATAATTGAGATGCGCTGATAGGATTTGAAGCAAGTCCAATAGTGTCTCCACCCGGAATAACTATAAACGTGTCGATGTAATCCGTATAATGAAAGCCATTAAATAATAGGTTTGACAAACCAGAGTTCATATAGGATGTAAATGAAATGTTTTGTCTGATACTCAGTGCAAAACCACCCACTTTTGGGATCATAAATGAAAGACCCAGAGGCATTAAATTAAAATCAAAAGAATTGCGTGCACCGGCAAATTTTTGTGCAATTTGAGCATTGTTGTATTGCTGTGAAAAACCTTGGGGATCCTGCCTAAGCATTTTAAAATCAAGACTGTTTAATGCAGATGAATATAGCGATAGATTTAATTCTGCTAAACCAAATGAAAATGTAGGCCCATCTTTCAAACCTAGGTTTGCCGGATTGATATTCAATGCCTGATAATCAGTAACAGTTGAAGTCGCTATGCTTCCACGCCCAGTAGCCGTAACAACACTACCTTCATTTTGTGCCATTAGATTTAGCGAAGTGCTGGCAAAAAGTAGAAATGGCAAAGCAAGTATGGCTGATTTGTTTTTCATATTGAAGTTTTTATAGACATCCGGAAACGAAAATAGCAACAGATCTACTATGCCATCAGCAGAGAAATGAACAGATATTAAATCAGTTGTCTAATATTTAATAACCTGTTGTTTAATCTGTTTGGGTATTGGACGATTATTGTATTGCTGATCTCTTAATTGAGGAGCAAATCCTGCTTCCAAAATAGATGATTGAATACCATCTGCCGTAAAGCGATGAGGAGCTCCTGCAGCTGATACTACATTTTCTTCAATCATGATAGAGCCAAAATCATTGGCACCGGCATACAGACACATTTGTGCGGTTTGCTTACCTACCGTCAACCACGAGGCTTGAATATTCAATATGTTAGGCAGCATAATTCTGCTGATTGCAATCATACGAATATATTCATTGCTTGTAACGTTATTCCTTACTCCTTTCAAATCGCGCAACATAGTTCCTTCATCCTGAAAAGGCCAGGGAATGAAGGCAAGAAATCCTTTTGAGCCTTGTGGTTTTTTATTTTGAACTTCCCGAAGCTTTACTAAATGCTCCATTCGTTCCAGATTGGTTTCAATATGCCCGAACATCATGGTGGCCGAGGTGGTTATGCCCAAGCGATGTGCAATTTCCATAACATGCAACCATTCTTCAGCACTGCATTTTCCATTTGAGATAAGCTTGCGGACACGGTTATTAAGTATTTCTGCACCGGCACCCGGTAATGAATCCAAACCTGCTTTGATCAAATCTTTCAAAATAAATTCAGGGTCTTTACCTTCCAATTGGCTGATGTGCATTATTTCGGGTGGACCGAGCGCATGCAACTTGATTTGCGGAAATTCCGCTTTAATTTGCCGAAATGTGCTGGTGTAATAATCCAGGCCAAGATCAGGATGGTGGCCTCCCTGCAGAAGCAATTGCTCGCCTCCGTAGTTTATAGTTTCCTTTATTTTTTCCCGGTAAGTGTCCATGTAGGTCACATAAGATTCGGCATGTCCCGGAATCCGATAAAAATTACAGAATTTGCAATTGGCTACACAAACATTTGTAGTATTCATATTCCGGTCAATAATCCAGGTAACAATTTGCTCGGGTTTTTGTTTCATCCTAAGTTCATGTCCGGTATGCATTAGATCGGAAGTAGCAGCATTTTCGAAAAGAAACAAACCTTCATGGGCTGCTAATTGTTCAAAATGAAGCGCTTTATCTAAGAGTGTTCTTATTTTCATAGTCAACTGTTCCTGTGGAAAGGATTTGTAATTTTGATGCCTCAAAATTAATTCTTCTTAAACAGAATCGCCAAAAGCAATCATACATGATCCATTTTGACCGTCATATTTTATCTAATGGGCTTACTGTGCTGTCTCACCATGACCCCAATACTCCAATGGCCACAGTTAATATGCTCTATCGGGTGGGATCCCGAAACGAAGAAACAGATAAAACGGGTTTTGCCCACTTATTTGAACATCTGATGTTTGCAGGTTCAGCTCATGCACCAAGTTTTGACGAGCCACTTGAGCGTGCAGGAGGCGAAAACAATGCATTTACAAATAATGATATCACTAACTATTATGAAGTGCTTCCAGTTGAAAATATCGAGACAGCTTTATTTCTGGAATCAGATCGCATGCAGGCTTTAAACATCAATGAAAACGCTCTTGAAGTTCAGCGAAAAGTTGTGATGGAAGAATTCAAAGAGAATTACCTGAACCAACCCTATGGAGATACCTGGCATTTATTGGGCAAATTAGCTTATAAAAAACATCCCTATCAATGGCCAACTATTGGTAAAAAACTATCTCATATTGCTAGTGCAACGCTTCAGGATGTTCAATCTTTCTTCGATCGGAATTATACAGTGAACAATGCCATCTTGTCGATAGCCGGAAATCTAAAACCTGATCAGGTATTTAAACTAGCTGAAAAATGGTTTGGTAAAATACCTGCAAAGTCACTGGAAGAAAACTTTTTCCCTATTGAACCGATTCAGAGAAAGGAACGCATTAAAGAAGTCTTTGCTGATGTACCGCTTGATGCAATTTATATGGCCTTTCACATGGGAAATCGGAACAGCCTATCCTATAATTTCGCTGATATTCTGACTGATATTTTATCAGGAGGTAAAAGTTCAAGGCTTTATCAGAATCTGGTTCAGAAAAAGCACATCTTCAATGAAATTGATGCCTATGTGACTGGTTACCTTGATCCGGGTTTGCTGATTATTGATGGTAAACCTGCACAAGGAGTCGATATTCATGAGGCAATTCATGCAGTACGAATTGAACTGAACAAGCTTATGACAGACAAGGTGGGAAATCACGAACTTCAAAAAATAAAAAACCAAATTGAAGCTGATCATGAATTTGAAGAAATCGGTCAGATGAATAGAGCTTTCAGTCTGGCTTATTTTGAAATGTTGGGTGGAGTCGAATTGATGGAAAAGGAAAAAGAACATTATCGAATGGCTACTTCAAGCATGATTCGTGATGAAGCAAGGCAAATTTTCAGGCCAATAAATACTTCCATTTTAATGTATCGAAGCAAGAAAAACAATACCAAGTAATGAGTCAATTTAGTATTCCGGAATATAAGACGATTAAATCAATTCCTTTTCAGTTGCCTGCTGCTGAAATGCTGAATAACAAGATTCCTCTATTTTTCCTGGCTTCTAACGGGCCTGAAATTATGGATCTGAATGTTTTAATAAGACATTCTAATTTACCTGTATCCGGTATGCTTGAAGCCGGAGCCACCGCTGCCCAGCTGCGGGAAGGTACTACGAACAGAAAACGGAAATTGATTTATGATAAGCTCGATTTCTATGGTGTCAGATATTCAGTTTCAGTTCAAGCTGATTTTACCCTTGTTTCAGCGATTTTCCTAAGCAAATATGCCGAAGAGGTACTATCCTTGCTCAGCGATATGCTAATCAATCCTGTTTTTCCTGAAAAGTCACTGGACTTATATAAAAAACGAGCAATAGAGAGAGTCAAAGTCAGTAAACAAAAAGTGGAATATCATGCCGGTAAAATAAGCAGGAAATGTCTTTTTGGAACAAAGCATATTTATGGGTTTACTGCTGAAGAAAAAGATATTTCCCGATTGAGAAGGAAACAACTGATTGATTTTCACAAAAAGCAATATCATGCCGGTAATATCAGCATATTTCTAGCCTCTAATGGAATTCCAAGAGCCGAATCATTACTTGGAAAATTTTTTAGTACTCTTCCTGTTGTGAAGCAATCGGACTGTAAGACAGATTTAATATTCCATCCGGCTGATGAAAAAAATCATTACCACAAAATGGAGAATCCTTTTCAATCGAGCATTGCATTAGTGAAGCATATTGCTGAAAGGGATTCCGAAGACTATAATCCATTATCCCTATTAACAAGCATACTGGGGGGCTATTTTGGCGCCAGATTAATGAAAAACCTCCGTGAAGAAAAAGGTTTTACCTATGGCATCTACTCAACTTTGCGTTCGTATGCAAATGCCAATTATTTTTCGTTAAGAACAGAGGTCGCGGCTCAGCATACCGATGCCGCCTATAACGAGATTATAAAAGAAATTCTTAAGCTCAGAACATCATTGGTTTCAATTGAAGAATTGCAATTAGTAAGGAATTACCTGATGGGTTCGCTCATGCGTAGCATTGATGGTCCCAATAAGATCCTGAAAAGAATGATACACATGCAGGTACTCGGACAAGATAAAGCGTCCTTTCAACGTTTTATTGAATCGGTTCATCAAACTACACCGGAACAATTGATGACATTGGCAGAGAAATATTTTGACCCCGATAGCTTTTATCATATTGTAGCAGGTTCAAAGAGTTAGTTAATTTTGTATCATGTTATTCCGCATACTTCTGTCTTTCTCTTTGTTCTGTTTAGCTCAATCCAGTAGCTCTGCACAGGTTATTCAGCCTCCGGAATTAAATTGTGTAACCAATCAGGTAAACGGAGATGTTTTATTGCAATGGGCTTTACCTGTTAATTCCTGCGGCCCTTTCATTAGCTACGATATTTATGCTGCCAATAATTTTGCAGGACCCTATTCCCTTTTAAATTCTATCACAAATCCAATCACTAATACATTTTTACATGTTGGTGCTAACGGCAACAGCCAACTTTGGTATTACTATATGCGAAGCAATTTTAATTGTCCCAGCTATAACCAAATATCTTCTGACACCCTGGATAATCAGGATCCGGCAGCTCCGATTATTGATTATGTTACCGTTACTGGAGGAAATGCGGTCTTAAGCTGGCAGCAATCACCTTCACCGGAAACTCGCTCTTATATAGTATATAGGTATTCAGGCGGCTTTAATCCGATTGATACGGTTTGGGGACGGACGAGTACTATTTATACGGATTTTGGCTCCTCGCCCGATGTACAATCAGAGGAATATACTATAGCCGCCATGGACAGTTGCTTGAACACCGGTCCCTTTGCATTGACAGCCCACCACACTATTCTGCTATCCGCTAATGCTGATCCTTGTTCGGGACTAATTCAATTGAATTGGATAAGCTATGGTATCTGGCCTCAGGGTGTTGACCAGTATAATATTTACCTCAGCCTGAATGGAGCACCCTTTGCCTTAGATGGAAGCGTAATGCCCGTTAATGGAAACAATTATCAACTTTCCCTTGCTAATGACAATGATTCGGTTTGTATCTATATTGAAGCTTTGCAGAAAAACGGAAGTTTTACGTCTCAGTCAAACAAGCTTTGTTTCCGGGCAGATTTACTTCAACCGGTTCAGTATACCTTTCTTAACAGGGCAACTGTTGAGCCTGACGGTTCAATCACCATAGAATGGCTGCCTGATGTAAACGCCTCGGTAAGCAGCTTTCAAGTTCAAAAAGGAAATTCATCCAGTAATTTGACCGGCATTTTTAGCCAGGCGCCTCCCAATCCCATCCCGGGTATATTATCGTACAATGATCAAAATGTAAGCACAGACAAACGCTCGTATTATTACGCGATTTCAACAACCGACAGTTGCGATAACAAATCACTGACCGGTTTGGTGCATACCATACATTTAAATACTTTGCCAAGACCCGATTTGAAAAACTTTTTGAAATGGAATCCTTATGAAATAGCGTACGGGCAAGCAGATGCTTACAATATTTACAAATTAGATGCCAGTGGAATCTGGCAATTTGAAGCTTCAGTGCCCGCCAATGAACATGAATTTATTGATGATATTTCGGATGAAATTAATGGTAGCGGAAAATTTTGTTATCGAATTGAAGCAACTGGGAACCTGAACCTGCCAAATGGACAGGTTATCCCTTTTTCAAGTTATTCAAATAAGGATTGTTTGGATCAATTACCCATTATCCGTGTACCAACAGCCATCATACCTGCCGGCACCAATAATGAGTTTAAACCAGTGATGATTTTCGCAGATGCCAACAATTATCTACTCCAGATTTTCAATCGCTGGGGACAGCAAATTTTTGAAAGCAAAGACCCCGGCATCGGATGGAATGGAAGAATCAACGGGCAAATAGCTGTACAGGATGTTTATACCTACCTGATTAGGGTAAATGCTATTGGAGGAAAGGAATATACACAAAGCGGTACTTTCATGCTTATCAGGTAATAATTCTGAATATCCGGATTAACCACTCACCTTTAATTTCTTAACTTTGCTTTCATTATCCGGCCAACAAAATCCCTGACCATGGCAAATCAAAATGATAAATTTTTTAACGAGGGTTTGACCTTTGATGACGTACTGATCATACCTGCCCACTCTACCGTTCTACCACGCGAAGTTGATATCAGTTCACAATTAACCAGAAATATCAGAATCAATATGCCGATTATTTCAGCGGCTATGGATACCGTGACAGAATCGAAGCTGGCCATTTCGATTGCCCAGGAAGGTGGCTTAGGTATTCTTCATAAAAACATGACCATTGAGCAACAAGCCCGGAAAGTGAGGAAAGTAAAAAGATCGGAAAGTGGCTTGATACGCGATCCGATAACCTTACATGAAAATGCCCGTATTGACGAAGCTCAGCGAATCATGATCGAAAATAAAATTGGTGGAATACCCATTATTGATGATCAACAACATCTGAAAGGTATTGTGACCAATCGAGACCTTCGATTTATACCTAAATCTTTCGAATATGTAAGTCAGATTATGACTCGTGACAATCTGGTTACAGCCCCGGAGGGAACAGATTTAAAAAAAGCTGAAAAAATCCTTCAGAAACATAAAATTGAAAAACTGCCTGTTGTTGATAAGGAAGGTCGGCTTAAAGCATTAATTACTTTCCGTGACATATTAAAATTACTGAGTTTTCCGATGGCGAGCAAAGATGAATATGGCCGCTTGCTTGTAGGTGCTGCCGTTGGTATTACCCGTGATATGTTCGAACGAATTGGAGAATTAGTGAAAGCAGGTCTTGATGTAGTTTGCATTGATACCGCGCATGGTCATTCCCAAGGGGTTCTGGATGCAGTTGGGGAAGTAAAGAAAACTTATCCTAATCTGGAAATTATCAGCGGAAATGTAGCAACCGGTGAAGGTGCTAAAGCGCTTGCAGATGCCGGTGCAGATGGTGTTAAAGTGGGTGTAGGTCCCGGATCAATTTGTACAACCCGCATAATAGCCGGGGTTGGTGTTCCTCAATTGACGGCTATCTATCTGGCAGCTAAAGCACTGGAAGGTAGTGGTATTCCTGTGATAGCCGATGGCGGCATTCGCTACTCAGGCGATATGGTAAAAGCACTGGCAGCCGGTGCAGGTGTGGTTATGGCGGGATCTCTTTTTGCCGGTGTAGACGAATCACCGGGTGAGACGATTATTTATGAGGGTAGAAAATTTAAAATCTATCGGGGTATGGGATCGTTAGGTGCCATGCAACAAGGTTCAAAAGACCGGTATTTTCAAGATGCCGAAGATGATATTAAAAAACTGGTCCCCGAAGGTATTGAAGGAAGGGTCCCTTACAAAGGGACTCTGAAAGAAGTGATGACCCAATATTCGGGTGGCCTGAGGGCCGGTATGGGATATGCCGGAGCCAAAGATATCACCGCTTTACAAAATGCGAAATTTATTCGTGTCACCCATGCTGGCATGCTTGAAAGTCATCCGCACAACGTTGTGATTACAAAAGAAGCCCCTAATTATTCTAGATAAATAAGCTGCAAAAAAACACAGAACTGGCCATGAGCGACCTAATGGATAAACCAAAAAAAGTATTACGTGAAATTGAAGATTTCGAGCCAAAATCAGCTGAAGAATTAGAACAGTTCCGGATAAAATACATGGGTTCTAAAGGCTTGCTTAAATCGCTATTTTCAGAAATCAGAAATGTGTCTAATGATCAAAAAAAAGTTTATGGCCAATTAGTAAATCAGGTGAAGGTTGCTGCTGAGACTAAAATTGAATCCTACCGGAATAAATTAAGCAAGAAACAGAAGATCCAAAATCAGCAAATTGATCTGAGCATGCCGGGCCCGGGAATTCGTCCGGGAAGCAGACATCCAATCAGCATTATCAGACAGCAAATTATTGATATCTATCATCATCTTGGCTTTACAATAGCCGAAGGTCCTGAAATTGAAGATGACTGGCATAATTTCTCTGCCCTTAATCTACCACCCGATCATCCTGCCCGCGATATGCAGGATACCTTTTTTATTAATAAGGGACCGGATATTGTTTTGCGAACACATACCTCTCCGGTTCAGATCAGAACCATGGAAAAACACGATCCACCCATCAAGGTCATTTCACCCGGGAGGGTTTATCGAAGCGATAATGATTCAACACATTCTCCGGTTTTCAATCAGGTTGAAGGTATTTATATTGATGAAAAAGTCAGCTTTGCCGAGCTGAAGCAAACCCTGTATTATTTTGTAAAAGAGATGTTTGGCAGCAAAACAGATGTCCGGTTCAGACCCTCTTTTTTCCCTTTCACTGAGCCCTCTGCTGAGATGGACATCGCCTGGGAGAAAAATGGTCAAAAAGAATGGATGGAAATATTGGGTTGTGGTATGGTAGATCCTGCCGTGCTTTCAAATTGCCATATAGATCCTGAAAAATATACCGGCTATGCATTCGGAATGGGTGTTGAAAGAATCGCAATGTTGAAATTCGGAATTCACGACATTCGTTTATTGTACGAAAACGATATTCGTTTTCTCGAGCAGTTCGGTCCTGCTATTTGATAAACCTTCTACTACCGGAAGGCAAACCATATAGGAAAATTACTTTACAGGTTTTCGAAAAACATATCAGAAGTGCTGCGCTTCGTATCTTCACCTAATATGTTAAAAAAATGGCAAGACATACTTCGATTGTTGGGCATGTTCAATGCACCCAAACTATGGAATCTGCTGCTTGTTCAATCATCGTATTTATTTGCCCGAATTACGCACAAGCCCAGGATACTTGGTTTACCACTTAGCATGTCGGTTGAACCTACAACGAGTTGTAATCTTCGCTGCCCCGAATGTGTGAGCGGTTTACAAGCATTCAAGCGACCCACAGGTATGCTTGATCCTACTTTCTATCAATTGAAAATAGATAAATGGAAAAAACATCTTGTCTATCTAACCCTTTATTTCCAAGGTGAGCCCTATTTGCATCCTCAATTTTTTGATTTGGTACAATATGCCTCTTCAAGGAAAATATATACTTCAACTTCTACCAATGCACATTTCCTTAATCCCGAAAATGCAAAGGCTACGGTAATATCAGGCTTGCATCGATTGATTGTTTCTCTTGACGGAACGACACAAGCAACTTATGAAAAATACCGGATAGGAGGCAAAATGAATAGCGTATTGGAAGGCATTAAGACATTAGTAGAATCAAAACGAAAATTGAATTCGAAAACCCCTTACATTATTTTACAGTTCATAGTTTTTCGGACCAATGAAAATGAAGTGGAAGCTGTGAAACGATTGGGGAAAGACCTTGGTGTAGACAGCGTCCAAATTAAGACTGCTCAGTTGACCGATTACAAAATGGGTAATCCGCTGATGCCAGAAAATGCAAAGTATTCCAGATATAAGAAAATGCAAGATGGTACATATGAAATTAAGAGTAAGTACAGCAATCGCTGTTGGCGTATGTGGCATGCTGCAGTGATGAGCTGGGACGGACAAATGTTGCCATGTTGTTTTGATAAAAATGCGGAATATGAAATGGGTAATTTAAAACATCAAACACTTCGGGAGATCTGGAACAACCCAATTTACAGTAAATTCAGACAAAAGCTCTTCAGCAATAGAAAATCGATTGATATTTGCCAGAATTGTACCGAAGGATTGAAGGTATGGTCTTCATGACATTCAAACAGATGTCCACTCAATATTTTCTTATTTTTGCACGTTAATTCAGCATAATTTTAAAGCATTCATGCATAGATTTACCCTACTCAGTTTATTGTTTCTTCTTATTTCTGTTCCTCCAATTTCTGCCCAAGTGCCCCGCTCTGTTGGCTTTAATTACTCAACTTATCTAGGGGGGGAGCTGGCTGATATTCCAGTAGCTGTTGCCTATGATGCTGCCGGTAATCTTGTGGTTGCCGGCTATACAGCTTCAAACGATTTTCCGATTACCAACGGATGTATTCAACAAACTTATGCCGGTGGTGGATTCGATATATTTATCGCCAAATTTGATCCAACCCTCGGGACTTTGTTGGCATCAACTTTTTTGGGCGGAACCGGAACGGATATTTTGACCGACATGGCCATTGACGGCCAAAATCATATTCTGATATGTGGACGCAGCTCATCACCTGATTTTCCACTTAGTACAAATGCGGTAGATACAATTCATGGAAATAATCAAACCTTTGTTTCTAAAATCAGTACGAACCTTGATTCTTTATTGGCCTCTACAATGGCAGGACCAACATTGAGCGATCCTGAGTACGGGCATGTGGCTATAGCTATTGACAGCAATAACCAGATTATAATTGCTCTGAATAGTCAAGCAGATAGTTTTACCATGGCAGGGCCAGGCTACCAAAAAACCTTTTCAGGAGGAAGTGATGGTGTTATACTAAAAATATCTTCCGCATTAGATCAAATTCTTTCTTCTACTTTTTACGGCTCACCAGGTAATGATTATCTGTTTGATGTTGCTTTATCTTCCGATCAAAAAATATATGTTACCGGAAGCACAAATTCAAATTCACTGGAAATAACAAGTAGTGCTTTTCGGGATACATTTTCAGGAGCTACTGATGCCATAGTGGCCTTGTTTTCTAATGATCTGACCCAACTGGTTGGTTCCAGTTATTATGGTGGGGTATTGTTTGATCAGGCAAAAAAAATTGAAACTGACCCAAACGGAAATGTATATATTGCAGGAATTAGCTGGTCTGATTCATTAGTCTTCGGACCGTATTCCTATGATTATCACGTAAATGGTGAATCGGATATTTTTATTCTTAAAATTAATTCGCTTCTTACAGGCATTATCACCGGGACGTATGTAGGCGGGAGTAATAATGAAGAACTAGCAGAATTGAAAATTGATAATACCGGGGCTCTCTATTTAGGTGGTAGCACATGGTCTGATGATTTTCCGATTGATACTTTTTCTTTCGACACATCATTTACTCAATCGTATGCAGAGGGCTTCGCAATCAAATTCACAAACAACCTTTCTAAGTTGATTGAGTCAAGCTATCTGGGTGGCAGTCTGGATGATGAAGTATCTTCCATTGCATTAGGACAGCCCGGTCAATTGACCTTAAGCGGTTGGACGCATTCTGCTGATTTTCCTCTAGACGGAACAGGTTACGATACACTCTACAACCACAATACAGATGGATTTTTAATCAGTACTCAATTAGATGCTACCGGTATCATACCGGCTGAAGAAACTATTAACTCATTTATGATTGATGGCAATTATTGGATGGTTTTGATGGCAAAACCCGGTATAATTGAAGCTGATTATTATACAATAACCGGTCAATTAGTTTATCGTCAGAATTTTGGATTTTATAAAGCAGGGAACTATCGTTTTCCATTGTTTCAGTCAGCCAATGGCATCCAATTAATCCAGGCGAAAATGGGGGAAAATATTCAGGGTCTTACATATGGTATCATCAAACCTTGATTACAGCTGCGACTAAACAGTCATAATTTGATCTTCCTTGGCTTTGATATGTTCGTCAACCAAATTGTAATATTTCTTTGTTAATTCATCAATCTTATCTTCGGCTCTTTTGGCGATATCTTCTTCGAGACCGTCTTTTTTCATCAATTTAATTTCGCTGATTACATCATGCCGTGCTGTTCTTAAACCTATTTTCGAATCTTCTCCTATCGCCTTTACCCTTTTTACAAAATCATGTCTTGTTTCCTCAGTTAATGGTGGAAGATTTAATCGGATAAGTTCACCGTCTTCCATAGGGGTTATCCCAATATTTGCTGCCATAACAGCTTTTGAAATAGGGCTAATCATCTTTTTTTCCCAAGGTTGAATGACTAGTGTTTTTGCATCCTGGGTCATAATATTGGCAACTTGATTAATAGGGGTTTGAGTACCATAATAATCTACGGTAATACCATCTACAAGTGCCGGAGATGCTTTCCCAGCCCTGATTTTTTGTAGCTCAACTTCGAGGTGGACCACAGATTTTTCCATTTTTTCTTTAGCATCGTCAACAAAAAGTTGAACTTCTTCTCTTAACATAGCTAATGAGTTTTATTTTTTAATGATGGTAATTAAACAACCATAGTTCCAATGTGCTTCCCTTCTGCAATGCTTAATAAGTTTCCTGATTGATTCATATTAAATACTACAATAGGTAAGTTGTTTTCTTTGCAGAGTGTGAAAGCAGTCATGTCCATTACAGATAAATCTTTTTGAATCACTTCATCAAAAGATAATGAATTAAAACGAATCGCTTCTTTACTCTTCTCCGGATCATCAGAATAGATTCCATCAACCCGTGTACCTTTCAGGATAATGTCAGCTTTAATTTCAACTGCTCGTAGGGTTGCCGCTGTATCTGTAGTAAAATATGGATTTCCTGTTCCTGCACCAAAAATTACTATCCGACCCTTTTCCAGATGCCTGATTGCTCTTCTACGGATATATGGTTCGCAAATAGCTTGCATATCGATGGCAGACATCAGCCGTGTTTTGAGTCCATTATTTTCGAGCACACTTTGTAATGCCATACCGTTAATAACAGTAGCAAGCATGCCCATATAATCACCCTGAGCTCGCCCAATTCCATTCTCCTGCCCCTGTAAACCTCTGAAAATATTACCTCCGCCAATCACAATGGCTAATTGAACACCCAACTCAGAAACAGCCTTAATCTCTGAAGTATAATCTTGCAAACGGGCAGGGTCTATGCCGTAGCTTTTTTTACCCAGCAATGCCTCACCACTTAGTTTTAGAAGAATTCTTTTGTAGGGAAGATTCATGCGGCAATAAAAGTAAAAAAAAAGAGGGAATCAAAATTCCCTCTTTTAAAATATCTAGCCAATGGCAAATCGTATAAAACCAGTGACCCCTGCATCAGGATCAATTTCTTTCAACATTTGGCTCACTGTTTTTGACGAGTCTTTCACAAATTGTTGATTCATCAGGGTGTTTTCTTTCAGAAATTTATTTAAACGGCCAGTAGCAATTTTTTCGACAAGATTTTCAGGTTTACCTTCATCAACCGCTTGTTCGCGGCCAATCATAAACTCATGATTCCTGATTTCTTCCGAAACATCTTCAGGGCGAACGGCAACCGGACTCATCGCTGCAATTTGCATAGCCATATCTTTTCCGGTCAGCACTAATTGTTCAGATCCTTTTTTATTGAGTGCCAATAAAACGCCAATCCGATATCCTGCGTGAATATAGGGAACAACCAATTCGCCATGAATTCGGGCAAATTGAGCCACTTCAATTTTTTCTCCAATTTTACCTACTTGTTCAACAATCAGGTCACTCACATTGACTCCGTTTAATTGCTGATTCATTAATTCTTCGGTCGATTCAATTTCTTTACTCAAAGCAAGATTGGTCAATGATTTTGCAAATTCAACAAAATCAGCATTTTTAGCAACAAAATCAGTTTCGCAACTCAAATGCAATACTACACCGCTGTTTTGTTCAGTATTGCTTATTGCAATAACAACACCTTCTCGAGCTTCTCTACCTGCTCTTTTTTCAGAAACTTTTTGTCCTTTTTTTCTCAGATAATCAATAGCTGCTTCGAAATCGCCATTTGTTTCAACAAGGGCTTTCTTGCAATCCATCATTCCTGCTCCGGTTTGCTTACGAAGCTTATTGACATCCGCTGCTGTGATAGTCATGTTCAATTATTTAACTTGATTTAAGAAATTATTTCTGATCTTTTGGCTTGGCCTTAGTTTCGGTTTCCTTTTTCTTTGCAGTTTCCGAATTTTTATTTTTTGCTTCTGTACCAGATTCTACAGAATGAACAGATTTACGTTTTCGTTGTATTCTTTTTTTAGGTTTGCTCTCTACTTCTTTTTCCGGTTTGGGCTCTGAACTTTTTTTATTAGCCTGCTCTTTTTGAACTGCATCTGCCTCTTCTTTAGCTAATTTTCTTTCTTTCAATCCCTCTTTTACAGCTTGCGTCAAAAAATCTGTAATAATCGCTACAGATTTTGTAGCATCATCATTTGCAGGAATAGGAAAATGAACTTTTGTAGGGTCAGAGTTGGTATCTACCATGGCGAAAGTTGTGATATTTAAATTTCTGGATTCTGCCAAAGCAATATGTTCATTTGAGATATCAACGATAAAGATGGCTGACGGAATTCGGTTAAGCTGTTTTACTCCACCTAAAACTCTTTCCATTTTATCCCTTTCGCGGGTTAATATAAGGCGTTCCTTCTTGGTAATTGACTTCTCAGTTGGTTCTTCTGAAAGCATTTTAGTAATGGCCTGCATTTTCTTGATGGATTTGCGAATAGTAGAAAAATTGGTCAACATACCGCCCGGCCAACGTTCGGTCATATATGGCATATCCACACTTCTTGCAGCATTAGTTACCAATTCTTTTGCTTGCTTTTTAGTAGCCACAAATAGAATTTTCTTACCTGAACGTGCTATAGACTTCATGGCAGCAGCAGCTTCTTGCAACTTTTCCTGCGTTTTATTTAGGTCAATAATATGAATCCCCTTTCGCTCCATAAAGATAAAAGGGCGCATTTTAGGATTCCATTTCTTACGCAGGTGTCCAAAATGAACTCCGGCTTCCAGTAATTCTTTTGTATTAATCGAATTCATATTTGCTGAATAGATTGTAAATAATTGATTAGGAGGATTAACGTTTTGAATATTGTTCTTTCTTTCTGGCTTTCCTTAAACCTGGTTTCTTTCTTTCAACCGAACGGGGATCGCGCTTGAGATATCCCTTAGCTTTTAATCGTGTTCTAAATTCAGGATTTATATCACATAGAATTCTGGCCATTCCCAAACGAATAGCTTCTGCCTGTCCTTTGATTCCACCACCAGATACATTTACAATGATGTCGTAGTCTTTAACAACATCACAAATATTCAATGGATCTTCAATGTTGTAAAACAAATGATTGGCAGAGAAGTAGTCTTTATAATCCTTCTTGTTGATAGTAATATTTCCTTTGCCCTGTTTAAAATTAACCCGTGCAATAGCATTTTTTCGCCTTCCTGTAGCATTAAGTATTTCCATTGTTAGAATTTAATTGTTTTAGGTTTTTGTGCATCGTGCTTGTGATCTGGCCCTGTGTAAACAAATAACTTTTTGAATGTGGCACTGCCCAATTTGGTTTTCGGAAGCATTCCTATCACAGCATGTTCAACAATCTTCTCTGGCTTTTGCCGAAGAACTTGTTTCGCAGTTTTACTTTTCTGGCCTCCCGGATATCCGGAATAAGTGAGATACTTTTTCTGATCAATTTTTTGGCCTGATAATTTGACCTTCTCGGCATTTATGACAATGACGTAATCGCCACAGTCAACATGGGGTGTAAAACAAGCTTTGTTTTTCCCTCTAAGAATCATGGCAATTTGAGTACACATACGTCCCAAAGTTTGCCCTTCAGCATCTACAAGATACCAGTCTCTTGATATGTCTTCTTTTCGAGCTGATCGAGTTTTATAGCTATTAGTGTTCACCTGTTAATCTTTAATTTTTAAAATTGGACTGCAAAGATACTGGAATTGATTTCAGAAAACCAAGGATTTCTTGAAAATTTCAAAAAGGAACAAACATAATTAATTGATAAACAGCAGATATTTCGCTTCGTTTTTTCCGTCCTATGAGAATAGGCGAAAGTAATAACTTGAAAATGAAAAGATTGAATGCTTATCAAATATTATTCTATTGGAAACTTCGGCAGATCGGATTAATGGAATTTCACCGTTCGGAGACCGGCATCAGCTTCGGTACAAACCCCGCAATCTTCGATGGTCTCTAGTTGAAACATTCCCGCCAGAAGATTACCAGGAAAGCTGTGAAGTTTTTGATTATACTCAATAACAGATTGAACATACTCATCGCATCCCGATTCGAGTTGAAATCTTGTGTCATACCAGCATCGTTGCAAACGATTAAAATCATAATTTGCTGGGTCTTTCTGTTGATTTTCTATGCATTCTATTAGCTGAGTAATTTCATTCTTCATTTTATTACTAATCACAATCTCCTGTTCATTCTTTTCTAATACGCCTGCTATTTGCATAGTATTCTCTGATATGGAGTCTTCCTTGACCTGTATTTTCTGAGCATACTCGATTATCTGTCGAGCTAAGTCGCTTAGCCGTTGCCAATTTTGATGAATAGAAAGAAAGGAATTTTTTAGAGAACTCTTCCTTACCTTGATAGAAACCCAAGTAATGATTATTGCCAAAATGGCTAACAAAAGCATCAATGCTATAATCATAAATCAATATTGAATACAGTGAAAGCTTTATTAAAGGTAAGGTATTAAAAGACAAAACACAAATTCAAGATTAAGCGTTCGATGCCTGGGTTTGTATTAAACCGGCATCAGCCAATTCGTCAAGAATAGCTATTATCATCTTTGGATTATCTTCTGTAACAAGCCGGTTTCTATAGGGCTTGATATTTTGATAACCTTTAAAATAATTAGAATAGTGTCTTCGCATTTCAAGCACTCCCAGTTTATCTCCTTTCCAATCTAGGGATTTATTCAAATGCTCTTTGCAAACAGCTATTCTTTCTGCTAACAAGGGTTGAGCGAGTATTTTACCTGTACTTAAATAGTGTTTTATTTGCTTAAAAATCCATGGATGACCTATGCTTGCCCGTCCAATCATGATTCCATCCGGACCATATCGATCCTTGTATTCAGCAGCTTTCAGAGGACTCGTTATATCCCCATTGCCAAAAACCGGAATTTGGAGACGTGGATTTTCTTTTACCCGTTTTATCCAATTCCAATCGGCCTGTCCTTTATACATCTGCGATCTGGTACGCGCATGAATGGTAATAGCCTGAATGCCGCAGTCCTGCAATCGTTCAGCTACTTCCACAATCCTGACTGAATTCTGATCCCATCCTAATCTTGTTTTTACGGTAACGGGACAAGAAACTCTTTTAACGATTTCTGTCGCCAGTAGCACCATTTTATTAATATCCTTCAGAATAGCTGCTCCCGCATTTTTCCTTACGACCTTCTTTACCGGACAGCCAAAATTAATGTCAATCAATTCAGGTTTTGCCGTTTCAGCTATTGCAGCAGCTTGTATCATGGAGTCTAATTCGGCACCAAATATCTGGATACCCATCGGCCTCTCTTCATCATAGATATCGAGTTTTTGAGTGCTTTTTCCGGCATTTCTTATCAGTCCTTCTGAAGAAATAAATTCTGTGAACATGAGGTCAGCTCCATATTTTTTACATAAAGCTCTGAAAGGAGGATCACTGACATCTTCCATCGGTGCAAGCAGCAGTGGAAAATCATTAAGTAAAAGGGAACCTATTTTAATCATAAATAAATAGGGTGAACTGAGGGAAGATTGGTTTGTTTCGCAAATTTATGGATTTTTGTTGCCATGGTGAATTCAACAAAGCCACGACTTCAATTCTTCAGTAATATACTCACTCTAACCGGAATGGCCTTATTGGGAGGGACTTTATTTGGGGTAGCCGGGGGGCTTATTGCCCAACAGATTTATCCGATTTCAGATTTACAGCCTTTTCTACAAAATACTGAATTACAGAGCCTCTATCCTGGTGCAGCTCTACTTATTCAGGCAATGGCCTCTTTGGGAACCTTTGTTATCCCATCGATATTATTTGGTATTTTACTTGCCAAACCTCGTTTAGATGACTATTTTACATTAAAAATAAAACCGGCACTACTTCCCCTTATTATTCTATTATTCCTTGGGTTTCTGGTTAACCCCGTGGCCGACTTAGCATATGAGCTTAATCAACTTCTGCAGATTCCCGATTCATGGGGAAACTTGGCTCACTGGATTAATTCACAAAACGAAAGGGTGACAGAAGATTATTCTGCCTTGCTTAATTTTAGTGGCTTCGGTCAATTTTCACTGGCTATGGTCACCATGGCTCTCATTCCGGCCATTGGAGAAGAATTATTTTTCAGAGGTATATTGCAACGGATAATTCAAAAACAATTAAAACGAAATCATGCTGGTATTTGGATTACTGCTTTAATTTTCGGCCTCATTCATTTTCAGATTAGTTTATTGTTACCCCGTTTGATCTTGGGGGCATTCATTGGTTATATATTCTGGTGGTCAGGACAATTATGGTATGCAATTGCTGCTCATTTTATCAACAATAGCTTAGCGCTCACCATTAGCTATTATTATCCTGACCTTACCTCGGTTGATAAATCCGGTATTTCAACCAATTGGATTTTCCTTGTAATTGGTTCAATACTATTTATAGTATTTCTTCACCTCTTTTATACCTTTGTCACGCATTCCAAAATATGGTATGGAAAAAGATTGGGTTAAAATATTTAACACTGCTGTTCAATTTGAGGCCGAAATGATCAAAGGATTACTTTTTGAGAATAATATTGAATGCATCGTCATGAACAAAAAAGATTCATCCTACGGATCTTTTGGATACCTTGAAATCTATACTCACCGCGACAATGCCCTGCGGGCAAGTCACGTCATTCAACAAAACAAGCAATGAGACAACTCCTGATCCGCAGTATTACAGCTTTAGTACTTGGGATTGCTGTGATTGCTGCTTTACTCTGGAGTGTGCTTGCTTATTATTTTATTGTATTGATCATCATTGGATTAGCAATTGTAGAGTTCCAGATGTTATTACAAAAGGAATATGGAAAATCACCGAAACAAGCTACGTTTAACATTTTAATGCTTGTTTTTTTCTCTGACCTGATTTTTGCTACAACAGCATTGATTAATACCGGTGCTATTTCCTCTAAGTATTTGATTATTCCGGTTCTTTTACCATTTCTCTTTTTTATATCGGAACTGGCTTCAAAAAACAAAAAACCTTTTAGAAATATTGCGTATAATCTGCTAAGTTTATTTTATGTTTCTGCCCCTTTTGCCTTGTTGAATTATGTAACTGTTGATAATAATAATTATACGCCACAGCTATTATTAGGTATGTTATTCATCATTTGGTCAAACGATATTTTCGCCTATCTGATTGGATCAGTAATAGGCAGGAATCCCTTGCTGAAAAGAATCTCTCCGGCTAAGACAATAGAGGGTTTTATTGGTGGCGCAATTTTCGCATTATTTGTCGGTATATTGGTTAGCCAGTTTTTTTTACAATTATCTTATAAGAATTGGCTAATAATTTCAGTTATCATTGTGATATTTGGGACGCTAGGTGATTTGATTGAATCAATGTTCAAACGAAGTATTGGTGTTAAGGATTCGGGAAGCTTGTTGCCAGGTCATGGAGGTATCCTCGACAGGATAGATGCAGTGCTATTTTCACTGCCATTTGTTATTGGCTATTTAATTTTAAAATAATTAATTAAACACTAAAATTGCTAAAATTTATGGGAACCGCAACAGCATCAGAGCCACGCATTTCAAAGTCAAATGAGCGGGCACTACAAAATTTTATGAAGTACGTTGCCAAAAGAAATCAGGGCGAACCAGAATTCTTACAAGCCGTACAGGAAGTAGCCTCTTCGGTTATTCCTTTCATCACAAAAAACCCTAGGTTCAAAGAAGCAAAAATTCTGGAACGAATGGTTGAACCTGAAAGGGCTTTTATATTCAGAGTACCTTGGATTGATGACAAGGGAACCTTCCATATTAATCGTGGTTATCGAATTCAAATGAACAGTGCTATAGGTCCTTATAAAGGCGGCATTCGTTTGCATCCATCAGTTAATATCAGCATCTTGAAATTTCTGGCTTTCGAACAAGTTTTTAAAAACAGCTTAACAACACTACCCATGGGCGGAGGTAAAGGGGGTTCTGATTTTGATCCAAAAGGAAAATCAGATAATGAAGTCATGCGCTTTTGCCAAAGCTTTATGACCGAATTATCAAAATATATCGGACCAAATGTTGATGTTCCTGCTGGCGATATTGGTACCGGTGGTCGCGAAATTGGCTATATGTTTGGCCAATACAAACGATTAAAAAACGAATGGTCGGGTGTCTTAACCGGCAAAGCACTCACCTATGGCGGAAGTTTGATTCGCCCTGAAGCTACGGGTTACGGAAGTGTATATTTTGCTCAGGCTATGTTAAAACATCACGAAGCTACTATCGATGGTAAAACAGCTGTTGTTTCCGGTTCAGGAAATGTTGCTCAATACACCATTGAAAAACTGCTACATCTGGGTGCCAAACCCGTTACCTGCTCCGATTCAGGAGGATATGTTTATGCAAAGGATGGTATTGATTACCAACAACTGGAATTTATCAAAGACCTTAAAAATAATCAAAGAGGAAGGATAAGTGAATTTGCTAAAGAATATAATTTACCTTATTTCCCGGCTGAAAAACCATGGTCAGTTCCTTGCGATTTGGCATTTCCAAGTGCTACACAAAATGAGATTAATGAAAAAGATGCCAAGATGCTGACTAAAAATGGATGTTTCTGTGTTACGGAAGGCGCCAATATGCCTTCAACCAATGATGCTATTGACGTTTACCAATCAGCTGGAATCCTTTACGGACCCGGTAAAGCGGCCAATGCAGGAGGTGTTGCCGTATCAGGGTTGGAAATGTCTCAAAATTCTATGCGTTACTCCTGGACCGAAGAAGAAGTTGATGAAAAATTACACACTATCATGAACACCATTCATGAAAAATGTGTAACGTATGGTACCAAAGGTAAAAGAGTGAATTACGTGAAAGGAGCTAATATTGCCGGATTCATCAAAGTAGCGGATGCCATGCTGGCACAAGGTCTGGTATAGCATTTGATCAAAAAAATATAGTATTTTTGTATCCGGTTCGGTGATTTATTCCCGAACCGGATTTTTGTTATGCGCTACTTACACAAAGAAGGTAGAAGAATACTTCTTCATTTATTTTTTGCTTTACTGGTTATTAACTTCATCTGGGATTTTTCTTTTCCAGAAATGCCGGTAAGTTCCATGATTCTTATGCTTGCATCAGTAATTAGTATGCTGGTAGTTACCGCGTTCTTTAGAAATCCAAAACGATTTCCATATCCTGACGAAAACAAGATCATGGCTCCTGCAGATGGTAAAATTGTTGTGATAGAAGAGGTTGAAGAACCTGAATTTTTTGGCGATAAACGGCTAATGGTTTCGATCTTTATGTCTGTGAAGAATATTCACGTCAACAGAAACCCTATCAGTGGCTTGGTCAAGTACATCAAATACCATCCGGGCCGCTATTGGGTTGCCTGGCATCCAAAATCTTCAGAAGAAAACGAAAGAACTTCGATTGTTATAGGTAATAAAAACATTGATATTCTTGTCAGACAAATAGCCGGTAAACTGGCCAGAAGAATTGTTTATTATCTTAATGAAGGAGATAAAATTTTACAAGGCAGCGAATTTGGTTTTATCAAATTCGGATCAAGAGTCGATATTTTTTTACCCCTTGATACCAAATTAAACATTAAACTCCACCAACGTGTTAAAGGTGGTGAGACAATTATTGCTGAAATTGATGAACCAAAAATAAATCACAATGAAAAAAATTAGTGTATTGTTATTAATGGTCAGTATTGCATATTTTACCGCGAATGCACAAAGCAGTATTAACAGCACTCCTGAACCGAATAAGGTAAGTCAAACTACTCCTAATGAAGTTGTTCCTGCCGTAAATCTTACCGTACCTGCTGCAGGAAATTCAGAATCAGGCCAGAATTCACAAGGAAGTCATAAATCTTGTTGCTCATCTACCGGCAATCAAGCCAATCATAAATCCTGTTGCTCAGGCGATCAAAAACATAAAGGACAAAGCTGCCATAAGGATAAAGGCAAAAAGAAAGAAGACAAATAGGAATTGCCTAAAAAATATTAATTAACTCTTTAAGATTCCTGATTTCAAATGTAGGTCTGATTGAAGCATGTTCTATCCTGTACGGATTATAATAAACCTGATCTAAACCTGCATTTTTAGCTCCAATAATATCGACATCCCAATTGTCACCAATATAGATTGATGCATCTGCGGAAGCATCCGTTTGCAAAAGGGCATAATCAAAAACTCTTCTGTCCGGCTTCATACAGCCAGCTTCTTCCGAAGTAATTACTACCTGGAAAAAACGATCTAAGCCACAATGTTTCAACTTTTTTGTTTGCACATAATCAAATCCGTTGGTGATAATATGCAGGGCGTATTTCCCCCTCAAATAGGCCAAGGCCTCGAAAGCACCCGGAAGCAGTTTAGATTTCAAAGCGCATTGTTTAAGATAGGCATCAGAAAGCTGGTAAGCCAGCACTTTGTCACTAATCTGGAAATCATTGAGTGTTCTTATCCAGCGATTCACACGAAGAAAGTCCCGATCAATTTCTTGTTTTCTATAGGCATCCCAAAGAATATCATTCCTAAAATGGTACCGCTCAATGAAAATTGATTCTTCGGGTATTCCAGCTGATTTCAAATTAAAGTTAACATATAGCTCCTTTAATGTATCCAGCGAATTGGATTTGAAATCCCATAAAGTGTAGTCAAGATCGAAAAACAAATGTTTGTAGCGTTTCTTTGAATCATCATCCATATCAATCTGCTGCCTCCTCAACATCCTGACAAAGTTCTATCAATACTCCTCCGGCACTAGCCGGATGAATAAAGCAAACCAGTTTATTATCTGCACCATGTTTTGGATTTTCATTCAATAAACGAAATCCAAGACTTGATAATCGTTTCATTTCTTTATGAATATTTTCAACAGCATAAGCTATATGATGAATGCCCTCACCTTTTATATTTATAAACTTCATGATAGGGCTGTGATCATTAATTGCTGCCAGTAATTCAATTTTATTATTTGCCAATTGAAAAAATACCGTTTTTACTCCTTCGCTTTCCACTAACTCTGTTTTGTAAGGTTTAATCCCAAATAGCAGCTCATAACGGGCAGTAGCTTCTTCTAAATCACGTACCGCTATTCCTATATGTTCAATTTTAAGCATCATAAGCATTGTATAAAATTAGAAAATTAGCATAATGCCTAATTCGGGATTACAAACCATAGCAAGGTTATATCCCTGGATAGAGCGGATATTTTCCCATAAAGGCATTGACCTCTGATTTCACCCTGGAAATCAGATCTTCATCATCCGGCTCCATGATGATCTGATCAATCCATTCTACAATTTGCTTCATTTCTTTTTCCTTCATTCCTCGGGTTGTTATGGCAGCCGTTCCAACTCTTATACCTGAGGTAATAAAAGGTGATTTATCATCGAATGGTACCATGTTTTTATTAAGGGTAATATCGGCTTTGACCAAAGCATTTTCTGCTTTTTTCCCAGTAATATCTTTCGATCGAAGATCAATCAGCATAAGGTGATTATCGGTACCACCGGATATAATTTTATAGCCTTTGGAAACAAAGGCTTTGGCCATAGCCGAAGCATTAGAAATAACTTGTTTAACATAAATCGTATAATCATCGGTTAGTGCCTCTCCAAATGCAACTGCCTTAGCTGCAATGACATGTTCGAGCGGGCCACCTTGTGTACCAGGAAAAACAGCACTATCCATAATAGCAGACATTTTCCGAATGTTTCCTTTCGGAGTATGTATACCCCAGGGATTATCGAAATTTTGTCCCATCATAATCATTCCACCTCGCGGACCACGAAGTGTTTTATGTGTTGTAGTAGTTACAAAATGGCAAAAAGGCATGGGGTCGTTCAATAAACCTTTTGCTATCAAACCAGCCGGGTGAGCAATGTCAGCTACAAGGAATGCGCCCACCGTATCGGCTATTTCTCTGAAACGTTTATAATCCCAATCGCGGGCATATGCTGAGGCACCACAGATAATTAATTTAGCTTGCTCCTTTTTAGCAATTTCTTCAACATGATTCATATCAATTCGTCCGGTATCTTCTTCCACGCCATAGAATGCAGGCTGGTAAAGCTTACCGGAAAAGTTAACCGAAGAACCATGAGTAAGATGACCACCATGAGACAAATTAAATCCTAAAATTTTATCTCCCGGTTTTATTAAACCCAGCATAACGGCAGCATTCGCTTGCGCTCCGCTGTGTGGTTGAACATTCACCCAGGACGCTCCAAAAAGTTCTTTAGCGCGCTCACGAGCCAAATCTTCAACTTTATCTACAATCTCGCAACCGCCATAATAGCGTCTTCCCGGAAGCCCCTCAGCATATTTATTTGTCAAACATGAGCCCATAGCATTCATTACCTGCTGGCTTGTAAAATTTTCAGAAGCAATTAGCTCAATGCCTTGCCGTTGACGATTTAATTCCTCTTGAATCAGTTTGAAAACTTCCATTTTGATAAAGGGTCTAATTTTAATTCCGCTTCAAAAGTAGAAAAAGACTTGCTCAATCCAATCTGCAGAATCAATAAGGTTTAGATAAGACACAAGTCCTTTTCTTATTTTTGAATCAATGATTATGAGTAACAATAAAATTACTTCATTGTTCGGAATAAAAATCCCGATCATTCAGGCAGGTATGATTTGGTGTTCAGGTTGGGAACTGGCTTCAGCAGTGAGTAATGCCGGAGCCCTTGGTTTAATTGGTTCAGGCAGTATGTATCCTGATACCCTGAAAATACACATACAAAAATGTAAAAAAGCAACGAGCAAACCATTTGGAGTTAACTTACCCTTGATGTATCCTCAAATTGAGGATCACATTCAACTTATTCTTGATGAAAAAATTCAAATCGTTTTCACTTCTGCCGGTAATCCCGCAAAATGGACACCCGTTTTTAAAGAGGCAGGAATAAAAGTAGTACACGTTGTTTCAAGTGTTAAATTCGCTATTAAAAGCCAGAAAGCCGGAGTTGACGCTGTTGTTGCTGAAGGATTTGAAGCAGGCGGGCATAATGGAAAAGAAGAAACAACTACCCTATGTCTTGTTCCTGCGGTAGCTCAGGCCATACAAATCCCTGTCATTGCAGCAGGAGGTATTGGAAGTGGTCAAGCCATGCTAGCGGCATTCGCTCTGGGTGCCGAAGCAGTACAAGTAGGCTCCAGATTTGTGGCGAGTGAAGAATCTTCCGCCCACATCAATTTTAAAAAGAAGGTACTCGAAACCAAAGAAGGTCAAACCAAATTAAGTCTTAAAAAACTCTCCCCGGTTCGTTTGATTAATAATCCATTCTCTCTACAGATTTTGGAGGCAGAATCTAAGGGCGCAAGTCCTGATGAACTTGCTGGACTATTGGGGAAAGGTCGTGCAAAAAAAGGAATGTTTCTTGGTGAGCTTGACGAAGGTGAATTGGAAATCGGACAGGTTTCCGGAACCATCAATGAAATTCTCCCGGCAGCCAAAATTGTAAAAAATCTCTGGACCACATTCAAAATTGCCCATCAACAGCTTGGAAAAAAGCTATTTTAAAAAAAAATTTCAGAACTAAGTAAAAGCGTAACCTAATTAATAAGGCTTCGTAATATGGGGGTGTACGTTGTACACTATATTTGAAATACACTTAGATGAAGCAAAATACCCCTATATTGCTCTTACTATGGAGTGTATTGATGACTACCCAACTGAACGGACAAAATTGTGGTACAGAAGTTACGGTTAATCAATACAATCTATTGAGTCGAACACGGATTGAACGGCAAAACTTCGATACCTATCGAGCCAAGCAAGCTGACACCATCCCTATTACATTGCACATTATCCGAAAATCAGACGGCATTTCTGCTCCTAGTCTTGATTTACTTAAATATGCATTGAATGATTTAAACAGTGCCTTTAATAAGGCAAATATTTCTTTCACCTACTGTGGTGAACCTGAGTATATAAATAGTGATCAATTCTACAATTTCAGAAAGGCAGATGAACCATTATTAGCCGATTCGAGAGACGAAGATGGAACCATCAATGTTTATATCTCCCAGTCAATAACTAATTTCAGTGGAAGCCCAATCTGTGGGTATGCCTACATGCCCGGAGCAAAAGATCGGATATTTCTATCGAGTACATGCCTGAGCAATGGAACTACTTTTGCTCAT
Organism: uncultured Chitinophagales bacterium; assembly: GCA_964413685.1. Lineage (GTDB taxonomy): Bacteria > Bacteroidota > Bacteroidia > Chitinophagales > S012-47 > JAJRWN01. The sequence goes on along the minus strand of CAYPSW010000002.1, from coordinate 77,757 downwards.
GAGATGGGACATTTCCTAAGTTTATATCATACCCATGGTGTGGATTTCAATCAATCTGAATTAGTAAATGGTACTAATTGCGAAATTGCAGGAGATGAAATTTGTGACACACCGGCTGATCCAAATTTATTGGGTGAAGTCAATAATTGTGCCTATGACGGAAATGAGAAAGACGCGAATGGAGATATGTATCAACCTGATGTTCATAATATCATGTCTTATTCAAAACCTGACTGTCGTTATGAGTTTTCGGATGGACAAATTTCAAGGATGCTTTATAGCATTGAAAACGATCATCAAAATTTGAAATGCAACAATAAGGTCGCTTCCTTTTTAGCTGACCCCATCACAGAATATACTGATATCAGCATTTATCCAAACCCGACTCAAGGTGTCGCTCAAATAAAATTTAGCGACTCTGTATCGGACGGAAGCTATATCAGTCTTTATAATGCTTTCGGTAAGTTAATGAAACAACAATCGCTAAACCCAGACTTAGCCGGTGGAATTTATCAATTTGATTTATCAGGATTTGGGAAAGGTATCTACTTCATTTATTTGAAAAATGGTACTGAGACGACTATGAAAAAACTACTCTATCAGTAAAAGGATTTTTTGTTCATTCCACCAATGGCAGTCTTTTCAAAAGGGAGAAAACAGGGTCGAAAGACCCTGTTTTCATTTATTATTAGTGAGTGATTTTAGTTTTTACTTTTGGTATATGGTAAATCATTGCATAGCAAAAAGCTATCTTCACAAAAAATCATCTTGATGAAGATTGCTGTAACAGGCGCTACCGGTCATATTGGAAATAATGTTTGCAGGAAACTGATAAACAAGGAACATCAGGTACACGCTCTTGTGAGAAACGGAAAGGACATCGCTTTGCAAGGTCTTTCGATTGAAACTCATCAGGGAAATTTAATGAATGAAGAAGTACTGGACAATATGCTTACCGGAGTCGATTTGCTCATTCATATGGCCGCTATCGTATCGATTGATCCGGCTGACCGGGAAAATATACTGAAAACAAATATTGAAGGTCCGCGTGTCGTGGTCGATGCGTGCCTCCGCAACGGAGTAAAACGCATTATTCATTTCAGTTCAATCCATGCACATAAAGCCTTCGGACCGAATGTTGAAATAAACGAAGAAACAGATTATGTAACAAATCCTGCCAGTGCGTATGATTACTCCAAAGCACAAGGTGAAGCAATTATGATAGCTGCACGAAAAAGAGGTATGGATGTAACAATTGTCAATCCAACCGGTGTAATTGGCCCGAATGATTATAAGCCTTCTTTAACCGGCCAACTCTTTATTAAAATGCTCCGGGGAAACATGCGAATAATAGTAGATAGTGGTTTCAATTGGGTTGATGTAAGAGATGTAGCAGATGCAGTAGTGCAAATTGTCGAGCAAAATATTTCTAACGAAAAAATGTTTCTTTCAGGCCACTGGAGATCACTTCAAACACTTGGCGCTACTACTTGTAGCGTAATTGAGCAACAATATAAATGCTTAGCATTACCTTTCATTTTTGCCTACCTCGGTCTGCCATTCATACATCTGGCAAGTCTTTTTTATAAAAAGTCACCCCTTTATACAAGTCAATCGCTGAAGGCAGTTAAGGAAGGAAGCAGACTTGTAAGCCATCAAAAAGCAAATAAAGTAATTGGTTATGTACCCAGACCTTTTGAAGATACGATTCATGATACAGTAGAATTTTTGCTTACTAAATATTCCTTATAAATGAGTGAGCCATTTTTCTTAAATTTAATCTGGGCCTGGATCATCTTAGCATTCGCAACCTTTCTCCTACTACAAAAAGTTATTGCACCATTCGGCCGTCACACACGCTCAGGATTCGGACCATTGATGAATAATATTGCTGCCTGGCTATTGATGGAATCAGTATCGCTATTGACTTTCTCATTATTTTTTGTTTTTGGCAGCGGACATAAGACACCAATAAGCTGGTTCTTTTTTGTGCTTTGGATGCTTCACTATATAAACAGGGCATGGATATATCCCAACAGACAAAAGGACAAGCGGAAAAAAATGCCGGGTTTAATATTGATTCTTGCTATTGGATTCAACTCGATGAATGGCTTTGTAAATGGTTATTATTTGGGCAATCTGGCTGATGCATACCAATGGACATGGATGTCAGACCCGAGATTTATCATGGGTTTAATCCTATTCTTTGGAGGTATGTTTATCAATATGAAATCGGACAATATGCTTCTGGCATTAAGACAACCAGGGGAGAGTGCTTATAAAATCCCAAAAGGATTTCTATTCAAGTATGTTTCCTGCCCAAATCATTTTGGTGAAATCATTGAATGGACAGGATTTGCTATAATGACCTGGAATCTGGCTGGTCTGTCATTTGCAATCTGGACTTTTGCGAATCTGGCGCCTCGTGCTGTAGCACATCATGCATGGTATTTTCAACATTTCGAAGACTATCCGGAAAACCGAAAAGCTGTGATTCCTTTTGTTCTGTAAAAAAAGGGCCCGAAAGCCCTTTCTTATTTGCAAATTTGTATTCTACTGTAAAATAATCTTTTCCATCACGGCTGCTCCCTGACCAGATAGACGAATAAAATATACTCCCTTAGCCAAATTGCGCAGATCCATTGGATGAGTATATGAGCCACTAATGATTCCGATTGGTAAACTCCTGATAAGTTTCCCTTCAATAGTAAGGAGTTCTAGTTTTAAATCTAAAGCCTTGGCAGTTTCTAAAGTAATCATTAATTGGCCATTGCTGGGAACAGGGAATATCCTAAACATAGTCAATCCACTTAATGCATCTATTCCCGTTGGGTTAATCTGAACGGTTGTTTGGAATGTGTCCGGCCCGCAATCGTTTGTTACAATTAAGGTTACCGTATAAGTGCCGGCATTTGTATAAGTATGCGTTGGGTTTTGTTGCGAGCTGTTAAATCCATCACCGAAATCCCAACTATAACTATTTCCATTGGTTGAGGTGTTATTGAAATCAGCTGTTTTGCTCCCTGTTGGGACAGATACTGTAAATGAAGCATCTGGATACTGCTCAAAACTAACGTTTATTGTATCTCCATGTGTGCAACCATTATTGGTTACATTCACCCAATAAGTACCGCTTTGAGTAACTATTCGATTCTGTGCAGATGAACCATCATCCCATTGAAAAATCGAACCTGGATTTCCGGCATTTAGGCTATAACTGCTCATCCCACAAGCGGTTACATCCTGACCTAAGTCAACATGAGGACCAGGGTGCAACACCACGACAACAGTATCTGTATTATAAAGTCCGGTAGGCATTTCAACCCAAACATAATAGGTGTTTGTTGTAGTTGTAGATCCCGCAATAATAGTAATGGTTTGTGTGGCCTTACCATTGCTCCATATATACATAGCACCCGGGTTACCAGCGTCAAGGGTAACAAAGCCACAAGCATCAATAGTGTCCAGGCCTAATCCGATATTAACATTAGGTGTTTCGCCAATAGCGATATCGTCAAAAGCAATTCCATCATAATTATTTGAAGAGGCGTCAGAACCAAAAGCTATTCTCAATCTCACGGCCGATAGTCCGCCTAATCCATCCAAAGAATGTTTCGCAGATAACCACCCTTGACTTCCTCCATTCGCGCCTGTTCCACTCCATCCAATCAATGAACCTCCGGGCAGTCCACTCAAACTGTTGTCATTATACCAGTTAACCGGATCGAAATACATGCCGACATTTTGCCAGGTTTGTCCTGCATTTGTAGAATACTGCAATACTGCACCATCATAACTTGTCTCTAAATCCCAATTCAAATGCATTGCAATCTGTGGCTTATTCAAAGTCGAAAAATCGAAACAAGGACTGATTACCCATGAATGTTCATCATTATTATAGCTACCACTCAAGTTAGTCATATAAGCATTTTGTCCGGATGCTGCACCGATGATAGTGGCTCCGGAAGGAGTACCCAAGCCCCAGGTACTTTTATTTCCATCTGGCACCCATCCACCATTACCATTTTCAAAGTCCTCATAATAAGGCCAGCCTGTTGCAATGACAGGAATATTGGTAATCTCAACAATGGATGTATCATTCGAGAAATCGTCATCAAGCGGCATATCAGTCCAGGCTTTCAACAAATAGGTGCCGATGTTAAATAAGTTCGCAGTATTGTTAAAAGTGTAATAGAGTGTATCAAATTGAGCAAGAGTATCAGTTAAAGTAACATTTTCAATATTCGCTGATCCGTTGTTAATGTTAAAGCGAACCGGAATAATGGTGCCGGGAAAAAGAGTATCAACACCAAAAGACTGAATTTTAATTTGTACAGGTTCTATATCCGTTAAGCCGCAACCATTATTAGGTTTTAAAACTTTGACAACTCCCGTATTGAAAGGTCCAAGATTATAGACTTTGATGTCATCAATAGCTATATCAGCTGTCGTACTCAATCCCCGATCCTCGGCTCTGAACCGGATTTTAATCACTTTCCCGTAAAAAGCGTTCAAATCAATCAGGTGATAGCCCCAATCGGTTACTGATTGTAAGCCCAAAGGACCGGCAATATCCTGATACCAGATTCCATCTTCCAAAACGTCAAGATGCAGCAGGATAGATGATGCCGTATTGGAATTCCAATAATAGAACTCAACAAATGGATTTTGAATTATGCTAAGATCCAAGCAGGGAGAGACTAAATTCACCTGCTGACTATACGGAAAAGATGCATCCACCCAAGCATAATGGCCTGAACTGGTTCCTGTAGTATGGTCAGCAGTTGGCCCGGCAGATATATATGGAGAACCGGTATTGTTAAAATTCCAATCTTCTGTACCATCAGCTGGGTCATTGAGCCAATAAAGAGGTGCTGAAGATCCAGCATTTTCAAAGTTTACAACATATGCAAACTGATCAATAATCTGACTACTCTCAATCAGATTATGCCCGATCGAATCGTTTAAATGATTTGCATCGGAAGCCAAAATAGTGGTTGCACTGAATGGATAAAGACCGGGAATGCTTAAATCAACCGTATTGCTTAGGGTCCAGACTAATGTATCACCCGGATAAACAGTATCGGTTACTGTTTCATAACCTATTTGAATTTGATAAATCCTGGCTCTTACGTCAAAATTAACTTGTGGAGCAGTTCCATAATTGTAGATCATTAAACTCACCAGAGTCGAGTCTGTAGCATCACAGGAGTACTGTCTCGGAGAGGCAAAGCCAATAACCCCAATGTCGTTTGGAGGAGGTGTAAATTCATCAGCACCAATATCCGGATTAGTAGTATTTCGGGTTTCACCATCAAAATCAACTGTAATACCTGCAATTGGAGTACCTTTATTGTTGATTCCACCAGAACCAACATGTAAATCAACGCCACCGAGGAAACCGGGATCAAAATCCAGAGAATTAGCATCCATGTTGCTTGCAATTCTCCAGTTATTGATATCGGTTTGATTGCCGCTCCAGTATCCGATAAAGCTTCCGCTGGAATAAATATCATTATAGTCAGATTCTACAATAGCAGCAGGATAATTTGCATAAAACGCAATGCCTCCACCCAGATTGGAAAAAACATTATCAATGAATCGAAGATTACTACCTGTTGAGGTGTTTACATATAATGATCGAGAGTAACTGTAAGAACTCGAGCAATTGACCGTGTTATAGTAGAGGTTGTAATTGCTTGTGTTTCCATTCATATATATGCCATAGGCGCTTGAACTGCCTCCAATATAAATCATATTGTTTTGGATTACTCCCGGGTTTCCACTATTTGCAGCACAATTGTACATGTAAATTCCATAAGAGCCTGTGAGCGCCTGAATCAGGTTATTATTAACTTGGTTAGGCCCGTTTGAATAATACAAATAAATCCCTTCAAAACCTGTATAAATACTGTATTGATTACTGATTATTGTGTTGTTATTAATTATGCAACTGTCAGCATATTGCAGACGAACGCCAATGGCAAAAACATTAAATATATTGTTCTCAATAATATGGCCAGTTTCATGTGATGTTGAATTCAAACCAAGCAAGTACAAACCATAAGATCCATCTTCTACACGATTATTGCGAAAAGTGAAGTAATTATCGATATCTGTATTTGAATATATAACTGTTCTAAGTGTTGAAGAACTACCCCCTGAATACCCATTAAAAACACAATTATTGAAACTGACATGGTCACTACCGCCATTTAAATTTACTAAAATAGAATAAGTTACTCCAGTAGTAGAAATGGTCATATTCCGGAATGTTAGAAAATCAGTATTCCAGATTCTAAGTGTGTAATTTTGAGTTGAAACGGAAGGACCATAGACCATTGACACGTCAGTACTGTCACCTGATTCGGATTGAAAAGTAATAGTGTTTACTGATGAGGTTCCGAGGACACTGTTTAACTCCACTTGTTGGGTATAAGTCCCGGTTCTAATGTTGAATACTACAGGGCCGCATACACCATTATTATTCAACGCATTGGCTGCATCTGAAATCGTGGCAAAATCAGGGTTTAAACCACCAATTGTATAAATCCCGTTCATTGATGTCTGAAATCCTAATTTACTGCTTGAATCATTATAAATATTATTATCCGTATTTCCATTGGGATTTGACGTAAAAGCGACTATGTCATAAACTACACTAGGCTGAAAATTATAAGGCCCTAAAGTAAGCTGTACAGTAGAGTCAGGTTGAAGTGTCTGAGTATAGTTAATTGGGGCTTGCTGCACATTATTTATCTTCCAGTTTATCGTTACCGAATTCAGTACATTAGTACCATAATTCATTAATGTAGCTACAACATTAGTATTTCCAGGACAAGCAGTGATTGGTTCGTCTAGTGAAACAATACCGGCATCATCAGGAACCAAAGCTATCAGACTAACATCATCAATAGCCATATCGCTATAATAACTCGAACCGGTAATAGCTCTTAGCCTAACTCTTACACTATCAGAAGTATAGGCACTGAGATTTACAGTAGCCTGATTCCAATTTGTGCCCTGATTGCCAGATTTGGTCCATACATCAAGATCCCAAACCCCATTTTGATAAATGTCCACATGCAGGCTACCCATTGTGCTCCCGAACATATGATAAGCAAATTTGAGTTTGATTGAATTGGCTGAAAAGTTGCAATAAGGGCTCAGTAGGTTTATGGTTGAATAATAGCAGCCATTGGTTTCGGTATAAAGGTAAATTCCATTCAGTGTTCCTGGATTAAAATCTGTTCCTACTCCATTTCCACTGGAAGATGGAGTTGCACCAGGACCCGTTGAATAAGTGCTTGTTCCACCAAAATCAGCATTCCAATTGCCATCATCGAGTGTGTCCTGCTCCCAACCATTAGCAACAGCACTATAAATACTGCCGCAGCTATTGCTGACTGAAAGTGGAGTAAATGTTTCAAAATTCTCATTATATGGATAAGTATTTATCACCTGAGAATAACCATTTCTTGCAATTAGCAGCAATGCAACTGTTGCAATTATCTGAATGCTTCTCTTTATGGTCTTAAAACACAATGTGTGCATAAGGGTAGATTTCAATGCAGTAGCTGTCATGTTAATAGATTTTCTTCTAAAGGAATTGAAAGACTAAAAGTAGATAAAATTTAGTTTTCTAAGCGCATTTAATGAAGATTTTGACAAAAGTATCTACATGTATCAATCAGCGTCTAATGTAAAACACTATGTAATCCATATTGAGTAAAACCTACATTTACCGAATATGCCATTTAGCTACTTTTACCAATTAATTCAATATAGAAAGCATTGAGCATTATTAAAAAATTGGCAGGACAAACTGCAGTTTATGGTTTGAGCAGCATCATAGGTCGATTGCTTAACTATTTACTTGTTCCTCTTTACACGTATACTTTTCTACCAAGCCAATATGGCGTTGTAACAGAGCTCTATGCTTATGCCGGATTTCTAATCGTAATGTTCACCTATGGAATGGAAACTGCCTTTTTTCGCTTCAACGAAAAGACTAAAGAAGACGAGGACGTATATGGTACTGGCATGAGCTCATTGCTAATCACTACGATCGTTTTCAGCGGCCTTCTTGCCATATTTTCAAGCCCCATTGCCAACTTGCTTCATTACGAACATCATATTCGATATATTATTTTCTTCGCCCTAATCATTGGTTTCGATGCAATAACCGCGTTACCATTTGCCCGATTAAGAGTCGATAACAGACCTATGCGATTTGTTTTCGTTAAGATAATAAACATCAGTATTAATATTGGCTTAAATCTGTTCTTCATACTATTGTGCCCTTATGTTTTATCAAGTCCTTCACTTTCAGCTTTTCATGGAATTATCAGCCGGATATATAGTCCAGAAATTGGAGTTGGCTATATTTTTATTTCAAATCTGGTTTCCAGCATGATTACGGTATTAATCTTATTGCCCGAAATAAGCAGAAGCAAATGGGGAATTGATACAAAACTTCTGAAAAAACTACTTCGTTATGCACTTCCTCTAATTGTTGTGGGGCTAGCTGGAATCATCAATGAAACGCTGGATCGCGCCATGTTAAAATATCTCTTGCCTTACACGAATGAGCAAAATACGGCCCTGCTTGGAATTTATGGTGCCAATTATAAATTAGCCATTCTTCTAACCTTGTTTATTCAGGCATTCCGCTATGCGGCCGAACCATTTTTCTTTCAGCAAGCTGATAAAAAAGATGCCCGATTGCTTTATGCCAAGGTGCTTAATTATTTTATGCTTGTCGGCATGTCTATCTTTCTCTTTATCCTTCTGTATCTCGATATCCTGAAATATTTCATAGGCCCTAAATATCATGTAGGCTTAAAAGTTGTACCCATTTTACTTGGAGCTAACTTGATGCTTGGTGTTTACTACAATTTATCTGTCTGGTATAAATTAACTGACAAAACTCATCTTGGAGCTTTCATTGCAGGTGGTGGAGCTTTTATCACTATTATCCTGAATTTCATCTGGATTCCCAGAATCGGTTATATGGGTAGCGCATGGGCAACCCTTATCTGTTATACATCCATGGCTTTAGCTTCATTCTGGATTGGAAAAAAGTACTACCCTGTTCCTTACAATATCATAAAAATTATCAGCATGGTATTAAGCGGAGTAGCCATTTATTTGTTAAGCAAACAATATATTGATCCGTATCTTGAACATCAATTTTGGATAAAAATGGCGCTGCATTCATTCTTGTTTATTACCTATGTTGTAATTGCATTTATTGTTGTAAGCAAAGCACCTAAGTCAGTAGAAACAGCTACAGGCAAATAATATTAATTTTACAGCGAAATGAAAGTCAGGATAAAAAATCAATCAGCTAATCCGATACCACACTATGAAACAAGTGGAAGTGCCGGAATGGATTTACGTGCAAACCTTTCGGAACCCATAAATTTAAAATCGCTTGAAAGAGCCTTAATACCTACCGGTTTATTTATTGAATTACCGGAAGGTTTTGAAGCGCAAATAAGACCACGGAGTGGTTTAGCGTATAAAAAGGGTCTCACATTAGCAAATACTCCTGGCACTATTGATTCAGATTATCGCGGAGAAATCAAAATCATTATGGTTAATTTATCGAGAGATGTTCAAACCATTGAACCTGGTGATCGTATTGCTCAGATGATTATAGCAAAATACAACACAGTGGAATGGGAAACCGTTGAAATTCTTGATGAAACTGAACGTGGTGCCGGTGGTTTCGGTCATACCGGAACACATTAACAATAATCAACTTTTACAGCTATGCGCATCATAATACCAATGGCCGGCCAAGGAAGCAGACTTCGGCCCCATACTCTAAGCACTCCAAAACCGTTGATTCCTGTAGCTGGCAAACCCATTGTGCAATGGTTAGTAGAGCAAATTATTTGTATGATAAGCGAACCGGTTGAGGAAATTGCCTATATCATTGGCGACTTTGATGATACTGTAAAAAAACGCTTGCTTGAAATTGCAAAGCTCAATGGAAGTAAAGGGAAAATATATCACCAAAATGAAGCATTGGGAACTGCCCATGCAATATTATGTGCAGGGGCATCTATAAAAGATCATGTTATTATTGCCTTTGCTGATACACTGTTCAAGGCCGATTTTAAAATTGATACGCAGAAAGACGGCATTATTTGGGTGAACAAAGTTGATGACCCAAGCCAATTTGGCATTGTGAAACTCGATGGCAAGAGAATTATTAGAGAATTGGTTGAAAAACCTGAAAAACCTGAAAGTGATCTGGCAGTAATTGGCATCTATTTCTTTAATGATGGATTATCATTGAAAAACAGATTACAGTATTTGATTGACCACGATATTCGAGAAAAAGGAGAGTATCAGATTACATCTGCTATGCAAAATATGATGAATGACGGACAGCATCTTTATGCAGAAAATGTTGATTTATGGCTTGATTGTGGTAACAAAAATGCTGTCCTTAATACCAACCGGAAATTACTGGAATTATATGGAAACGATCCTGAAATGCAATCTAATCAAGCAACAATTAATCAATCTGTCATCATCCCGCCATGCTTTATAGCAAGTGGGGTACAAATTGAAAATTCTGTAATCGGTCCTTATGTCTCCATTGAAGAAAATTCAAAAATTAATAATTCTGTAATCCGCGATTCTTTAATTATGAAAGGTTGTACTATCAATAACAAATTACTCAATCAGTCGATGTTAAGCCAACAGGTAAGTTTGAGCGGAATAATGGACGAATTAAGCCTTGGTGCGAATACCAAAACAAAATATTAAATGAGTAAAGCAGGAAAGAAATATCAGATTTTACTACTGGGCATATTCGCTATTTTAAGTATGCAAGCTTGCAAGGGTAGTCGTAACCTGGGAAAATCACAAAGCTATTATCAGGTTGGCGAAAAGCTAGGACTTCAGGAACAAAATAATTTCCATGATGCCATGAAGGCTAAAGTTTTGGGTGATTATGATGGGGCAGTACAATTGTTTAAAAAGGTTCTGAAAGCAAATCCAGATAATGATGCTGCACTTTATCAATTAGCTCAAATTTATTATGATAGCGGTATGCTTCAAGATGCCGTAATTAAAGCAGAAAAGGCGACAAAGTTACAATCGGATAATATTTGGTACTTAAGATTATTCGGTAAAATTCTATCAGGGCTATCACGCTATGACGAAGCTATTGATGTATTTAATAATGTCACTTCTTTAGATGAAAGTAGTCTGGGCGATCAGTTTTATCTTACCTACCTATATGACAACGCAAATAAACCCTTACAAGCCATTAAGGTAATGGACAAAATTGAAAAGGAAATTGGAATAAGCGAGCAACTAAGTGTAGAGAAGAAAAAACTTTATCTGAAGGCCGATCAATTAGATAATGCGATTAAGGAAATAGAAAGACTGGTAAACGCATTTCCCAAAGAAATTAGGTATAAAGTAATGTTAGCACAGCTCTACAATGCCAACGGAATGGAAGGAAAAGCCCTTCAGGTTTTTGAAGATATTTTGAAACAAAATGAAAATGATCCGCAAGCCAACCTCGCTTTAGCAGAGTATTACAGACAAGAAGAAAACCGGGATAAATACAATCAATACATAGAAAAGGTATTCAGGCTTACTGATTTTGATGTTGATCAAAAGGTTAACTATTTGTTCGGACATCTTTCATTACAAGATCATGATCCCTTATTTGCAAATGAACAATTTAAACTTGGGCGGATTTTAATAAGAACTCATCCGGAAGAATCCAAAGCATGGGCTATGTATGGCGATTTGCTCTATCAAGCTGATTCAACCGAACTTGCATTGGCCAATTATAAAAGATCTATTCAGCTTGATAATTCAATATTTTCTGTTTGGCAACAAGCTTTTTTTATTTACTCTGATTTACAACAATTCGATTCACTTTTAGCTACTACTAATCGCGCTCTTGATCTTTTTCCAAATCAATCAGCAGCCTATTTTTTCAATGGAGTTGCACTGAGCCAGAAAAAACAATTTCAAGAAGCAATAAATAGTATGAAGCAAGTTATTTTGCTAGGCAATCCAAATCATTTGCTGATTTCTGAAGCATGGTCTAATCTGGGAGATTCATACAATGAGCTCAAAGATTACGTGAATTCAGACAGCTGTTTTGAGCAAAGCTTACTGATTAATCCGAAAAATGTTTACGTGCTCAATAATTACGCTTACTATTTGTCTCTTCGAAAAGATCAACTTGACAAAGCCCTTTCGATGATAAAAAAGGCAGTAACAATTATGCCTAATAATTCAGCGTTTGAAGACACTTATGGATGGATCCTATTTGAACGAAAGAATTACCCTGAAGCCGAAGTCTGGATTTCAAAGGCTATGCTTCACGGAGCTAATAGCAGCGAAATTTATAATCATTACGGAGATGTATTGTATCGGTTAGGAAAACAAGATGAAGCTCGAGAATATTGGGAAAAAGCCCTTAAAAAAGATCCAGATAATACAATAATCAGTACAAAAATTACAAATGGACTAGCTGATGAATAGGCTATTTTCCATATTGCTTATTAGTCTCATTATCCTGCCGGGATGCAAACGATTGCAACTCACCATTCAATCATATCATCAACCCGGCACTAAACAAATTATCAGTCAGGCCAAACAAAGAACACCTGATTTTGAATCATTAAGCAACCGAGCGAAAATAGTATGGACACAATCTGGAAGCACCAAAAATCTGAAAGCAAATATCCGAATAAGAAAAGACAGCGTTATTTGGATATCAGTTACCGCAACTTTTGGCTTTGAGGTATTGCGACTTGTGATGACTCCCGACAGTGTTAAACTTTTAGACAAAATCAACAAGAAATATTACCTGAAGCCCATTTCTTATGTGGGAGATATTACCGGAACCCCCCTTAACTATCATATTTTCCAATCCATATTTGTCGGTAGATTGATTAATGATAATGATAAAGAAATGAGCAGTCTGATTTCAACGAATGAATTTACACTTAAATCTGAAGACAGTACTTTGTTAATTCACACACTTATTGATAAGGAAACATTCTTAATAAACCGTGTTACACTCCTAGACATTCGTTACAAGCGACAATTAGTGATGGACTATTCCGAATATGATAATTTTGATGATAAGCTTTTTTCAACCTTCAGACAATTGATTATTTCCGGTGAAGCTAATGCCAACGCTACGATTGATATTTCAAAAGTCAAGTTCAATCAACAGTTAAGATATCCGTTTAAAGCAAATGCCAACTATGAAAAAGTATTTTAAAATAAGCTTTTTGTTGATGCTTTGTCTTCTGATTAGTCAAATAACGAGTCTTGGACAAAACCCTGATTTAGATAAACTAAAAAAAGAACAAGCACAACTTGAGGAAGAGATTAAGCTCACAAAGCAACAGATTGCAGAAATTGCAGAAAAGAAAAATCATTCCTTGTCAGAATTGGAGGCTTTGAATCAACAAATAGAGGTCAGACAAGCAATTATTGAAAATTACAAACAACAAATAAATCTGACTCAAATAGATATACTTGATACAAAAAACCTCATTTCTTCAATGAAGAAGGATATTGATTTACTGAAAAAAAACTATGCTTCATTAGTTTACAAAACCTATACAAGCCAAAACAGCTATAAGCGAATGCTTTTTGTATTTGCCTCAGATAACTTCAATCAAGCTTATAAGCGAGTTAATTATCTCAGGCAATTTTCTGATTTCAGAAAAAGTCAGGCCCAATTAATAGTAAAAACACAGGAAAATCTGGAGCAAGAACTTGTAAGGCTTGAGGAAAATAAAAAAGTAAAGCAAAATTTACTTAATGCTGAATGGAATCAGAAGAAAGCTTTAGGCAATGAAAAGCAGACTCTTGACAATAAAGTAGATGCCTATAAAAGTGAAGAACAAAAGTATTTGGCAGAAATCCGAAAAAAAGAATTTGCGCGGAGTCAATTAAAAACACAAATATCAAATTTAATTGCTGAAGCCCGTGCCAAAGCCAATACATCCGGCAGTTCATCAAGTTTTTCCTTAACACCTGAAGCCCGAAAACTAAGTTCTGATTTTACAAATAATAAAGGCAAATTACCATGGCCTGTTTCTCACGGATCGATTATACGCGGCTTTGGTAAAAAACTGCATCCTATTTTACGCAACCCACCAGTCTATGAAAATAATAATGGTATTGACATTGCTACCACAAAAAACGCAGACATCAGGGCCATTTTCAATGGCACGGTTGCAAGCATTTTCTATAGCCCGGTATTCCAAAATGGAATAATCATTTCGCATGGCAATTATTTTACTGTATATACTATGCTAGATCAGGTGAGTGTAACAGAGGGCCAGCAAGTTGAAACGAAGCAGATATTGGGCAAAGCATATTTCAATCCTAATACTAATAGGTCAGAGGTTCATCTCGAAATATGGCAAAGTCAAAACCTGCTTAATCCTTCGCTTTGGATTAGCCGCTAAGGTTATTAATATTAAGAGATTAACCGTAATTTTACAGTCTAAACAATCTTACAATGAATCCCATTTTTCTGATAGGTTTACCCGGTGGTAGTGAATGGATTATTATCTTATTTGCTATTCTTTTATTATTCGGTGGGCGAAAAATTCCTGAATTAATGCGAGGCCTTGGTAAAGGTATTCGTGAATTTAACAGCGCACGTGCCAATATTGAAGAAGAAATAAAAGATGGCATGAAAGATCAGAAACCTGAGTCTAAAAAAGAACTCGATAAGGAAGGCAAATAAGACATTTTCAACACCCAAATACCTGCAATTTTGAATAAGTACAAATGTCTTTCCGACATTCAGAAAGGCTTGCGAACAGGTGATTTCGATATGAAAAAACTTGTGCAGCATTACCTTGATCGCATAGACCAACAGACACATCTAAATGCCTTTATTGAAGTATATCGTCAGGAAGCATTAGAAAAAGCTGATGAAATTGACCGGCAAGTAACTGAGGGAAATCTTACACCACTTAGCGGAGCAGTAATTGGGATAAAGGATGTCTTATGCTACAAAAATCACAAGGTTTCTGCTTCCTCCAAAATACTGGAATCATTTACATCCGAATACACGGCAACGGCTGTTCAGCGATTAATTGATGCCGGAGCAATCATAATTGGACGACTGAATTGCGATGAGTTTGCTATGGGATCGAGTAATGAAAATTCTACCTATGGGCCGGTTCTCAATGCACTTGATACAAACCGGGTAAGTGGAGGTTCTTCCGGTGGATCAGCAGTAGCTGTTCAGGCAGGCATGTGTCTCGCAGCTCTTGGAAGCGACACGGGAGGTTCTGTCAGGTTGCCTGCCTCTTTTTGTGGCGTGGTTGGATTAAAACCAAGTTATGGACGGGTGTCCCGGTATGGGCTATTAGCCTATGCCTCATCATTTGATCAAATCGGAATTTTAAGTCAAAATATAGATGATTGTTCGAAAATTTATCAAGTCATTTCCGGACTTGACGAATTTGACAGTACTTCCGTAGATATGCCCATAGTACATAATATTGAAAGTGAGTCTAAAAAGAAATACCGTTTCGGACTCATCACCGATTGCATGGAAGCCGATAACTTGGATACGGAGATAAGAAACAGAATTAATGCTATTTGCCAATCATTGAAAAATCAGGGAAATCAGGTTGATGAAATTAACATGCCCTATCTGGATTCCATGGTGCCTGCTTATTATATCCTGACTACTGCTGAAGCATCATCAAATTTAGCTCGATATGATGGCGTTCATTTCGGATACAGAAATCCGAAAGCTAAAAGCATGGACGATGTATATAAAATGTCTCGAACGGAGGGTTTTAATGATGAAGTAAAAAGACGAATAATGCTAGGAACCTTTGTTCTTAGTGCTGGCTATTACGAAGCTTATTATTCAAAAGCTCAGCAGGTCAGGCGCTTAATTAGTGAGAAAACAAAAGCTTTGTTTAATGAATATGATTTTTTAATTGCCCCAGTGGCAGCAAGTACTGCTTTCAAAATTGGAGAGAAATCTGATAACCCAATTGCCATGTATCTGACCGACATTTTTACCGTACAGGCAAATTTGGCAGGTATTCCGGCTATCTCGCTTCCACTTGGAAAACACTCAAATAAAATGCCTTTCGGACTGCAATTGATGAGTGCTGCTTTCGAAGAAGAAAAACTATTACAATGTGCTTATGATTTAATGCAGCAATTTAAGATTAAAAATACCGTTGAATAATCGCCTGAACGGAATGATCAGCATTTTTTAGAATTTGCTATATTGATAAGAATGAAAACTGGTTTCAAATGATAACATTAGCTACAAATTATACTCAAAAATTCTTGGCTATTTCAGTAATAATATCTTTGTTTAGCTTAGGAGCTATTGCTCAAACCGATCACGATACAACAAAACCGGAAACAAACCAAAGTATATTAAATGCTATCGATAGTTTGAGTAATTTATATTTTAATCAGTCCGGATTCAAAACTTCCGGAGGCCAAAGCAATAAATATAATTTTGAACCCGGTGAAATACCAACGTATCCTGATTCGATTTTCTATCAAAGATTACAACAAATCCCATCTCCAATAAAGCTTGTTTATAATGAAACTGTTCAGCAATATATCAATTTATATACTCACAAGAGGAGATCGCAAGTTGAGCATATGCTTGGATTATCTGACTACTATTTTCCAATGTTTGAAGCTGCACTCGATAAATACAATCTTCCGCTTGAGTTAAAATATCTTCCAATCATTGAATCGGCAATCAACCCGCTTGCCGTATCACGAGTTGGTGCAACAGGCTTATGGCAATTCATGTATAATACTGCAAGGATGTATGGTCTTAAAGTTAATTCATATGTTGATGAAAGAAGAGACCCCTACCTCGAAACAGATGCCGCAGCCAGATTTTTAAAAGATTTATACGATTTGTATGGCAATTGGAGCCTGGTGCTGGCTGCTTACAACAGTGGACCGGGTAATGTCAATAAAGCCATCAGAAGAAGTGGGGGCAAAACTGATTATTGGGAAATCAGAACTTATCTTCCGCGAGAAACCCGTGGGTATGTTCCAGCATTTATTGCAGCGACATATGTAATGAATTTCGCGGAAGAACACAATTTGAGAAAAGTAACAAATGATTTGTTTTTTGTTCAAACAGACACAGTTAATATAAATCGAAATCTGTCTTTAAGCCGAATAGCTGACTCCATTGATATGCCTTTGAATGAATTAATTTTTCTGAATCCCGCTCTGAAGCGCAAACAAATTCCTTATAGTACTGAAGCTTATGCATTGGTGCTACCAGCAGATAAAATCATTGTATTTGAAGATCAAAAGGCAGGTCTTTACCAAGATACTGCACCGGCAAGTTTTGCGGATAATGAAACAACGGCTACTTCGACAAACACAACAACAAATACAATATCCTCCTCTACATCTCATGCCTCAAGCAGCAATTCAACCCATTACACAGCACCTGATATCAGCAACAAAACCAAACTCGTTTACACAGTAAAATCTGGTGATAATCTTGGCTATATTTCAGAATGGTACGATTGCAAGGTCAGCGATTTGAAATGGTGGAACAATATTCGGGGAACGAGCATCAGGGTCGGCCAAAAGCTGGCCATTTATGTAAGCAACAATCGGGTTGATAAGTACAAGCGAATAGATAATTTAAGTTTTGAACAAAAACAGAGTGCGGAATCAAGTTCAGGATATACAGGAAACTCTTCAACAAGCAGTCAGTCTACCACTTCCGTTAAATACATGTACTACACTATTAAACCTGGAGATACGCTTTGGGATATAGCAAATAAATACTCGAAGAATACAGTAGAAGATCTTAAAAGGATTAATAATATTACAAACCTTAAATCCGTCAAACCTGGCGTGGTTATTAAAATTGTGATCTGAACATGAAGAAATGGTATTTGATTGCACTGATTATCGGTATATTTTCATTCGGCTGTGAAGACTACAAACAGCAGTCGCTACCTGCATCGGGGGGATCGGTTGACGAAATTTTAGTCGTCATGAATGACGATCAAGTACAAACTGCTTTCTCTGATACCTTGATATATTTCTTTATGGCTCCGTATGAGGGCATTTCGCAATATGAGCCAAAATTTAAACTCAGAATTAAAAAATATTCTCAGTTTGAAGGAGCAGGTGATTTGCTAAACAATTATCGAAATATAATCTTTTGCAGCTCATTTGATCACGAAGGTTCTACAAGCACTGAAATCAAACAAAATCTCGGCAATCAACTAAAAAAAGTCTATTCAGATTCGACTTTCTATTTCATTCATAAAGAAAACATTTACGCTACACCACAATTAGTGGTTTACCTTTTCGCGCCTGATGAGCATGCCTTAATTAATCGGTTGACTTATCAATTGGCTCCCCTTTTCAAACTAATAAAGGCAAGTGAAAACAAAAGGTTATCTGCCACTATATTTGTTACAGGAGAGCAGAAAAATCTGGAAGATTCAGTAAGGGCTCTTACAGGCATTAAACTTCGGATTCCTTCAGGTTATCTACCTATTGTGCTTAGCAACAATGCTTCATGGCTGAAAAAAGAATCTACCTTCAAAGATAAACAGGACCATATTCAAAAAGAAATAAAAGAAAATATCTTAATAAGGCGTTTTGATATCACCGAAGATTATGCTAACCAAATTGTATTCGCTAATAATGATTCTTTGAATGATGCCATTCCTTTTGCTTATCCCATCGCATTACGCGATTCTGCCGCTTTGGCCATGGTTAAAGGTAAAAGTGAGGAGTATTCGATGTACACCGATATAATCAGGCCTATCTGGCAATCTATAGATTCTCTATACGGAAAACAAGTAATCGTAACACGCGGCCTATGGCGTCTGGACAATCCCTTCATGGGTGGCCCTTTTGTTAATTATTGCTATTGGGATGATAATGGACAATTAATTATGTTGGATGGGTTTATCTATGCTGCAGGATCAGAAAAAAAGAAACTGATTCGCGAAATGGAGGTTGTTCTATCCGGCATTCATTCTTAATTATTTATCTAAGTCCATTAAAAAAACATGCACTCATTCAGATTTACGGTAAAAAGAAAGGCATTTAACGCGCTGGAGTTTACTTTTGCTGCGTGAAAGCGAATCTATCACATCAGGATATTAAGGAATTCATCGTTATTGGCGACCGGGTTCTGATTAAACCAAGAGATACAGATAACCGCACTTCATCTGGATTATATTTACCACCTGGCGTAAAAGAAAAAGAAGAGATTAATAGTGGCTACATTCTTAAAACCGGTCCGGGTTATCCTATTCCTTCATCACAGGAAGAAGAGAACTGGAATCCTCTTCATCAACCGATTAAATACATTCCACTTCAGGCAGAAATTGGCGATTTGGCTATTTACCTAAAAAAGTACGCATATGAAATTCAATTTAAAAATGAAAAATACTTCATCGTTTCTCAATCTTCTATATTATTAGTTATCAGAGACGAAGGTTTATTTGAATAGATTATTTCATACTCAATCATATTATTGATAAAAATACAAGCTCGTTATGGGAAAATTAATAAGAGATCAGGATGCTTTGGATTACCACAGTCAGGGAAGACCGGGGAAAATAGAAGTAATACCAAGCAAAAGAACTAAATCTTCCCGGGATTTAGCTTTAGCATACTCACCTGGAGTAGCCATACCTTGTCTGAAAATTGAAAAGAATCCTGCTGATGCTTACAAATACACTGCGAAAGGCAATTTAGTAGGTGTAATTTCAAATGGAACAGCCGTGCTTGGATTGGGGAATATCGGTTCACTGGCCGGCAAACCGGTTATGGAAGGCAAAGGTCTTTTGTTTAAGATATTTTCTGACATTGATGTGTTTGATATTGAAATTAACAAAACCAATGTTGATGAGTTTGTCGAAGTGGTTAAGGCACTCGAACCAACTTTTGGTGGTATCAATCTGGAAGATATCAAAGCTCCCGAGTGCTTTGAAATCGAAGCCAGACTAAAAGCAGAAATGAAGATACCGGTGATGCATGATGACCAGCATGGAACGGCCATCATTACATCTGCCGCCATGTTAAATGCCGTTGATTTAGCGGGCAAAAAACCGGAAAAAATTAAAGTAGTGGTATCGGGTGCCGGTGCTGCGGCTATATCATGTGCAAAGCTTTTCTGTACTCTTGGTGTAAAGTCATCAAATGTAATAATGGTTGATAGCAAAGGCGTCATTCATAAAGACAGAAATGACCTGAATAAGTACAAAATGATTTTTGCTACAGATAAACCGCTTCATACTTTAGAAGAGGCAATAAAAGGATCAGATTTATTCATGGGTCTTTCTATTGCTGATATCCTGACACCAGAAATGCTAAAAAGTATGGCAAAAAATCCGATAGTTTTTGCTCTGGCGAATCCAAATCCCGAAATTGATTATACGCTAGCAAAGAAGACAAGAAAAGACGTAATAATGGCTACCGGCCGTTCTGATTTTCCAAACCAGGTAAATAATGTACTAGGCTTTCCATTTATTTTCAGAGGAGCCCTTGACGTACAAGCTACTCAGATTAACGAAGAGATGAAACTTGCTGCTGTTAAAGCAATCTCAAAACTTGCAAAAGAACCTGTTCCGGAAATTGTCAACATCGCTTATAACGCTAACAATTTGACCTTCGGGAAAGATTATATTATCCCCAAAGCCCTTGACCCAAGATTGTTGACTACCGTAGCCCCGGCTGTTGCTAAAGCTGCGATTGATAGTGGCGTTGCCCAAAAGGAAATTAAAGATTGGGATAAATACAATGCTGAATTGCGCGAACGATTGGGAACTCATGACCATATAATACGAGTGATCATTGAGCGAGCTAAAAATAACCCGAAACGAGTTGTTTTCTCTGAAGCAGAAAACTTTAAAATTCTAAAAGCAGCCCAAATTGTTAAAGATGATGGGATAGCCATTCCAATCTTGTTGGGCGATAAAAAAAGGATTCAGCAAATTATTGAAGAATATAATTTAGAATTAGAAGGGGTTCTTATAATTGATCCGGCTGATCCAAGCACAGAAGACAAAAGGAAAAAGTTTAGCCAGTGCTTGTTTGAACAACGATGCAGACGCGGATTCAATAAGTATGAAGCTGAAAAAATCATGCGTGACAGACATTATTTTTCAACAATGCTTCTTCAAACCGGAGAAGCTGATGCGCTTATCTCCGGATTAACCCGAAAATATCCTGAAACTATCAGGCCTGCGTTGGAAATTATTGGTACAGAAAGGCCTGGAATCCGAGTAGTTGGTATGTATATCATGCTAACAAAAAAAGGCCCTTTCTTTTTTGCTGATACAACTATGAATGTGCAGCCAAGTGCAGAAGAAATGGTCGAGATTGCTCTGCTTATGGCAGATAAAATCGAACAGTTCAATATCAAACCAAATATTGCTTTTCTATCTTACTCAAATTTTGGATCGTCTGACGGTGAAGAACCGCGGAGAATTAGAAAAGCAGTAGAAATTATGCACAAAGAACACCCTGAAATTACGGCTGAAGGTGAAATGCAGGCTAATCTGGCCTTCGATAGAGAATTGTTGAAAGACAATTATCCTTTCTGTGATCTAATTTCAGCTGAAACAAATGCTTTGGTATTTCCAAACTTATCAGCTGGAAATATTGCTTATAAATTGATGCAAGTGATGGGTTCTGCCGAGGCCGTTGGCCCCATTTTATTAGGAATGAAAAAAGCAGTGCATATTCTTCAGTTAGGAAGTTCGGTACAGGAAATTGTAAATATGGTTGCTATTGCAGTTGTTGATGCACAGGAAAAAGAGGCTAAAGCATGATAGCATATATAAAAGGTCACTTTACTGATGTCAGCCCAATCAGAGTACTTGTGGAATGCAATGGAATAGGATATCAGCTCAATATCAGTCTATATACTTATCAGCAAATTCAGGGAATGAAAGAGGGCATGCTATATACCCATTTTCATGTAAGAGAGGACCAGCAGACCCTATACGGATTTGCAAACACTGAGGAACGAAAGCTATTCAGGATGCTAATTTCAGTTTCCGGCATTGGAACAAGCACAGCCATATTGGTTCTATCTGCCTATCCTCCTGTTGAAATTCAGTCTGCCATTTTAAATAATAATCTGTCACTGATTAAAAGTATCAAGGGTATTGGCCCTAAAACAGCGCAGCGCCTGGTTCTTGAATTAAGCGATAAACTTGGTAAAGAGCCCCCATTTGGTGACTCTTCCGATGATAAAAGCAATAGTTTAAAATCAGAGGCGTTATCTGCATTAACAATTTTGGGATATTCTCGTTTAGAAGCAGAGAAAGTTATTCAGAAAACATTGCAAAAACAATCGGATATCCAGAATGTGGAACAATTAATTAAGGCAGCTTTAAAAAATATTTAAAAAGGTTTTTAAAGATTTTGATATTTTGCGGCATATTAATCAAACAATATTCTTGGTTTTGCAATTCGAAAAGCACTGATCCTGGTGAGGATAAAGCAAAAAATTTACATTCAATGGCTACTGATTTTTATTGGTAGCTTTCTATTATCTCAGACATTATATGCCGGGAGCCCTGCATACTTAAATCACAAAGATATCCTGTATTTCAATTTACCCGATTCGGGTAGTTCGGGCGATACCATTGAGTTGCCCTTTCCAATTGAAGATAAAGAAAGCAACTTTTATTTCAATCCTTTTACCAATACGTTCAATTTAGAAGACCCGCCTGTAATTAAAAAATCAATTGAGTATGATCCTGAAACGGGTCGCTTTATCATCACCCAAAAGATTGGTGAATTTGAATTCCGTCCATCCTCATCTATGTCTTTCGAGGAATTCCTATCCCGTGAATTTCAAAAGAGTAATACAGAATACTGGGAAGCAAGAGCGAAAGGCGAGAACTTGCTTGAAAGAAGCGAAGGTATCCAACTGCCAGGTAAAAATGAAGCCATGGACAGACTCTTTGGTGGAAGTTCTGTCGACATCAGACCAAAAGGTAATATTGAATTAATTTTCGGAGGAACTTTTCAGAATATTGAAAATCCAACACTTCCTACTAAAGCTCAAAAGCAAGGCAACTTCGATTTTGATATGAACATTAACATGAGTGTGATGGGGAAGATTGGTGATAAGCTAAAGCTAAACACCAACTATAATACTCAGGCCACTTTCGATTTTGAAAATCAGGTGAAGATTGAATTCAAAGGAGATGAAGATCAAATATTACAATCACTTGAAGCGGGCAATGTCAGCTTTCCGCTTAGCAATACCTTGATTACCGGCAGCCAAAGTTTATTCGGAATAAAGTCAGCTTTAAAGTTTGGCCGCTTAACCGTCACAAGTGTTATGTCACAACAAAAATCGAAGAAAGAAAATATTCAAATTCAAGGTGGAGCTCAAACCCGCGACTTCGAAATTTCGGCTGATGAATATGATGAAAACCGACATTTTTTCCTCTCGCAATATTTCCGTGATCATTATGAGGATTGGATGAAAACACTGCCTGTTGTTAATTCTCCAATCAATATTACCAAAATTGAAGTTTGGGTCACTAATTCAAGCGGGATCACAGAAAATACACGCGATATTGTCGGATATATGGATTTAGGCGAACAAGCAAAAATTTACAATACTGCAGCCATCACACCTACTGCAGGAAACATCATTCCTGCCAATGAATCTAATTCGCTATACAAATCATTGGTTAACACGGCCGGATCACGCGAATTGAATACGGTCATAACCATAATGCAAAATAGTCTGGGTCTTGTTCCAATCCAGGATTTTGAGAAAACACAGGCTAAGAAATTATCTCAATCTGAGTTCAGGCTATATCCCCAGCTAGGTTTTATTTCACTTAACCAGTCTTTAAAACCGGATGAAGTGCTTTCTGTCGCATTTGAATATACGTATCAAGGGAAAACGTATCAAGTTGGAGAATTTAGTCAGGATATGCCTGTTGACCCGAAAAAACCTAATGTATTGTTTTTGAAAATGTTAAAAAGTACATCACAAAGGCCTATGCTGCCAATTTGGGATTTGATGATGAAAAATATTTATTCACTCGGAGCATATCAACTAAGTGCAGAAGATTTTTTCCTTGATATTTATTATATGGATCCCGGAGGGGGAAAAAAGCGCTACATCCCGGAAGGCACCGGTGTAAACGGAACGCCTCTATTAAAAATAATGAATCTAGACAGGCTGAATAATCAACTTGACCCGCAACCAGATGGTATTTTTGACTTCGTTCCAAATGTTACAATAAGCCCGTCAAACGGTAAGATTATTTTCCCTGTGTTAGAACCTTTTGGTGAGCATCTAAGTAGTGTATTTTTACCTGCTGAACAGAATATTGCCCAAAAATACACGTATCAGATTCTGTACGATTCAACCATAACCATTGCCCAGCAATTTCCTCAATTCAATCGATTTTCTATTGAGGGTACTTATAAATCGAGCATTTCTTCAGAAATATACCTTGGGGCATTTAATATCCCGAGAGGTTCTGTAACCATAAGAGCCGGTGGTCAGCAATTGCGCGAAAATATTGACTATACTATTGATTATAATCTGGGACGTGTTAAGATTATTAATGAAGGGATTATGAATAGTGGTGTTCCAATAAACATTTCATATGAGAACTCAGCTTTTTTTGGTATTCAAACCAAATCATTAATGGCTAACCGATTCGATTATTGGATCAATGATAACTTTACCATTGGCGCTACTCAAATGCACTTAAATGAAAGACCTTTCACTCAGAAAGTAAATATTGGAGACGATCCGATTTCGAATAGCATTTATGGTCTTGATCTGAACTATAATTCAGAAATTCCCGGATTAACCCGAATCCTCAACCGGCTTCCTTTTTATAATTCAAAAGAAGCCTCTTCTATCACCCTTGCTGCTGAAGGAGCTTACTTCAAACCGGGGCATTCTCGCGCTATTAATAGCAACGATAAGCAAGGTTTAGTTTATGTTGATGATTTTGAAGGGAGCAGAAGTTCATACGATTTGAAATTCCCTTATACTGCATGGTCATTATCCAGCACACCTACCGATGTATTGACAAATCAGGGAACCGATAAATTCCCTGAAGCATCCTTATTCGATAGTCTGCCTTATGGCTATAACCGCTCTAAGCTTCTTTGGTACACCCTCGATCCTTTATTTCAGGATAATAATTCGGCAACTCCGGATTACATTAAGCAGCACCCCAATACCCAATCAAACCATTATGTCAGGATAATCAATGAAAAAGAAATTTTTGAGATTGACAATCCAAATTTGCTAAATACCCGTTTGGCTACATTTGATTTAGCCTTTTATCCAAAAATCAGAGGCCCCTACAATTATGAATTCTCAGAAAACGGACAGCCGGGTATAAGTGCAGGACTGAATCAGGATGGCTCATTGAAAATACCTGAATCAAGATGGGGCGGTATTCAGCGCTCAATTCAGACGAATGATTTTGAAGCTGCTAATGTCGAATTTGTGGAATTCTGGGTTATGGATCCCTTCGATAATAGAAAGGGTAGCATTAGTGGTGAGATGTATATCGACATGGGCAATGTTTCGGAAGATGTTTTAAAAGATTCTAGAAAGTTTTTTGAAAACGGATTACCTAAACCCGGTGTACCCACTTTGCTAGACACTACTGCATGGGGTAAAGTTCCATTAACCCAAGCTATAACAAATGCTTTTGACACCGATCCCAATGTGTTAAGGGCACAGGATGTAGGCTATGACGGACTGAATGATGATGAAGAAAAATCCTTCTTTAGCTCTTTTATCGGTCAATTGCAGAACAGAGTTGCTAGCGGAACATTAAACCAATCTGTACTGGACGCTCTGAAAAATGATCCATCGAATGATGACTTTAAAGATTATAAAGACCCTGATTACGAATCTAGCACTCTTAGTATCCTGGAGCGATACCATTTGTTTGATGGGAAGGAAGGAAATACCGCAGCCAATGTAGACAATGACCAGTTTTCGCATGGATCAAACTTACCGGAAACAGAAGATTTGAACCGAGATAATACCCTAAACGAAACAGAAGAATTTTTTCGATATAAAGTAGACCTCTTTAATGGGATGGGTGTTGAGAACAATCCTTTCATTACCGATAAAGTATCTGCTGTGGTCAAGTTCAAAAACGGTGTTGAAGATAGCATCGACTGGTATCATTTTAAAATTCCCATTGACGAATACAACCAAAAAGTTGGTGGTATCCAGGATTTCAAATCCATCCGTTTTATCAGAATGTTCATGACTGGATTTAAGGATTCCATCATATTGCGTTTTGCCAGGCTCGAATTAGTTAGAAACCAATGGCGGAGATATCAATTCTCATTACTAAAACCCGGAGAATATATTTCGAATGATGATGCTAATAATACATTGTTTACCGTGTCGGCCGTCAGTATTGAAGAGAACTCCAACAAGCAACCTATTCCCTATATTCTTCCCCCTGGAATTGAACGTGAAGAATTTCTGACTGGAACAAGTTCCAACGTGTTGCAGCAAAATGAACAATCATTATCTGTTGAGGTTTGTGGATTGGAAGATGGTGATTCACGGGCTATTTATAAAACGCTGAATTTTGATTTCAGAAAATACAAGCGCCTCCAATTATATCTGCATGCAGAATCATTCACGGGTGAGGGTGTCTCTGCTCCAACACTTCATGATGACGAAATGGAAGCTTTTATCAGGATCGGTGCTGACTTTACAGAAAACTATTACGAATATTCAATACCCCTTAAAGTAACGGATCCTTTAAGTGTTTCAGGTACAGAGCTTGAACGCAGAGAAGCGGTTTGGCCCTCGGCTAATATTATGGATATTCTGCTCGATTCATTGGTACAAGCAAAAAGAGATCGCAATTTCAGCAATCAAAATTCTCTGGTTCCTTACGTAATTGATGCTGGGAATGGCCGCTACATTACCATTGTCGGAAATCCAGACATTGGAAATGTTAAAATGGCCATGATTGGATTACGCAATAAAAAAGAAGAGGGCATTACAGGCGATCCGATATGCGCTGAAGTTTGGGTTAATGAATTCCGTCTGAAAGGCATTGATGAACGGGGTGGCTCAGCAGCAATTGTCAGATCAGATATAAAATTGGCTGATTTGGGAAATATATCGCTGGCAGGCGGTGCCCACACCATCGGATTTGGGCAGCTTGAACAGCAAATTGACCAACGTTATAAGGACAATTATCTACAATATGACGTGAGTACAAATCTCGAACTTGGCAAACTACTTCCTAAAAAAGCAGGACTACGAATTCCCATGTATGCGGGTATTTCAAAAACCATGAGCCGCCCAGAATATGACCCTTATGATTTTGATATCTTCCTTAATGACCGACTTAATAATTTGCCTGAGAACACAACTAAAAAAGACTATCTCAATTCTGTTCAGGATATGACTTCCATCAAAAGTCTGAATTTTACTAATGTCAGAAAGGAAAAATTAGGACGAAACACTAAATCTCATCTTTGGGATATAGAAAATTTAAACTTTACTTATTCATATACTGAATTACTCAAAACAAATCCAACGACTCAGGAAGATTTGATTCGAAGAAACAAAGGAGGTTTTGCCTATACTTACAGCACACGCAGCAAATACATTGAGCCTTTTAAAGCCATTAATTCAAAATATAAATTGCTTAGGCCCATTCGCGATTTTAATTTCAATCTGCTGCCCAGTAAATTGTCTTTCCGTACCGATTTGAACAGACAATATGGCGAGCTTGTTCTTCGCGATATTTATGGAGACGCACTCATTGATACAAGCTTTAATAAATTCTTTACCTGGGACCGGTTTTACGATTTACATTGGGACTTAACAAAATCAATCAAAATTGATTTTTCGGCTGTAAATAATGCACGGGTTGACGAACCACAGGGTAAAATTAATACCCAGGCCGAAAAAGATTCTATTTGGTCTAATATTAAAGACTTCGGAAGAAATACAAAATATCATCACAATATTACGGTTAACTATACTTTGCCTTTCAATAAATTTGTTTTTCTTAATTGGATAAATGGAAGAGCCAGCTACGCCACTGATTATGATTGGACTGCTGCAGCCCTTGGCCTTGATACACTAGGCAATGCTATTGCCAACTCTCAAAGTATTCGCTTAAATGGCAGTGCCAATTTTACGAGCCTATATAATAAATCGAAGTTTTTAAAAAAATATCTAAACTCCAGCAGAACCAGAAGTAATAACAACCGTGGACGGGGCACTCAAGAAGGAGATCAATCAGATAATCAACAACAGGAAGAAAGTAAGAAAAAGCAAAAAGAAGGTGAACTAAATTCATTCATTAAGGGAGCGATAAGCATACTTACCAGCCTAAAACGAGTGTCTTTTAACTACAATGAAGATTGGAATACTATATTGCCCGGTTTTATGCCTGAATCAAATTTATTAGGGATGAATAATAATTTCACAGCACCCGGCTGGGATTTTATAATGGGTATTCAGCCTGATAGTGTCTGGCTTAATAATGCAGCACAAAAAGGCTGGATGACATCAGCCACATCCCTCAATTATCAATTTCTGCAAAACTATAAGCAGAATTTCAATATGAAGGTTAATCTTGAACCAGTTAAGAACATGAGGATAGACATCAACTTTACAAAAAACTTTACAAAAAATCACTCTGAATATTTTAGATTCAGCGATCAGACCTCCGACTACCGACACTATAATGCACAAGATATTGGCAGTTTCAGTATGTCTTATTTTATGTGGAAAACGACATTTGATAAAATGGACTCGTTACGAATTTCAGAAACCTTCAGGAAATTTGAAGATATGAGGACAGCAATTTCAAAACAACTTGGTACACAGAATCCTTATTCAACCGGCACCTTTTATGAAGCAAATGTAAATGATACAATTGACCTGCCTGAATATGCTGACGGATATGGACCTTATGCTCAGGATGTATTGATACCTGCATTTTTAGCTGCTTATTCAGGTAAAACTGCACAACAAGCTCAGTTTGATATCTTCAATGGAATACCGAGACCCAATTGGCGAGTTTCTTATAATGGACTTTCCCATGTGAAGCCTTTAGATAATATTTTCAGCAATATCAATATCTCACATGCTTATTCTTCAACTTTGACTGTAAATAATTACCAAACCGAATTTAAATTCCGTGATACTTCATACCTTGGTTTCCCGGCCGCAAGTGATACACTTTCAGGTAATTTCTTTCCTTTTTATAATATTCCTCACATTGTTATATCCGAGCAATTAATGCCTTTGATTGGCATTGATATTACCATGAAGAATGGCTTAACAGCAAAATTTGAATATAAGAAATCTCGTGATCTGGCCCTGAGCCTAGTAGATTACCAACTAGTTGAAGGCCGATCAAAAGAAATAACCTTCGGGGCCGGTTATCGAATAAAAGGTATGACCCTGCCTTTTAAGATTGGCGGGAAAAAGACAACACTTGATAATGATTTGGACTTTAAACTTGATTTCTCACTTCGTGATGATATAACTGTAAATAATTTGCTCGATCAAAATCATTCAGAAGCAACAAGAGGAAGCAAAACAGTCCGCCTTTCTCCTTCTATTGATTATGTAGTTAATAACCGGTTAAACTTGCGATTGTTTTTCGACCGAAGAAGAACAGTTCCAGCAACATCGGCCTCCTATCCTGTATCGAACACAAAGGCTGGTGTTTCAGTTAGGTTTACCCTCGCAGAATAATGCTGAAAATCAAATTTTAACTTAATTTTAAGGCCTAAATCAAAAATCAAAATGAATATTCCTAAAAAGCTCAAATATACGCGTGAACATGAATGGATACGCGTAGAAGGCGAAAATGCATTTGTAGGTATTACTGATTTTGCCCAAAGTGAATTGGGTGATATAGTTTATGTCGAAATTGAATCAGTAGGTCAAAATCTTGCAGTAGATGATGTATTCGGAACCGTGGAAGCAGTCAAAGCCGTTTCAGAGTTATTTATGCCCGTAAGTGGGCATGTATTAGCACTAAATGATGCTTTGGAAGCTGCGCCTGAAACGGTTAATTCAGATCCTTATGAAGGAGGGTGGATGATAAAAATAAAAATTGCTGATCCAAAAGAACTGGATGATATGCTTGATGCTGAGGCTTATGCTGAACTAATAGGAGCATAAATATTGAAAATTAGTTTATGTGCCTTCCATAATCCGATTTAATCTCTTCACTATACTTTGGGCTCTGTTAATTCTTTGCTTATCCCTGATACCGGGAAGATCGTTACCAAGCCTACGCTGGATTGCAATTATAAGCCCTGATAAGATAGCTCACATCGGAATGTATGGAGGATTGGTACTTCTTGCATCTATAGGAATACGTAAACAATATACATTTGACGTACTGCGTTTTTTACCCGAATTATTTGCAATTGTTTTCGGAATTTCCTTTGGGATTGTCATGGAATTGTTGCAATTAGGGTTTATGACCGATCGATATTTTGATATGCTGGATATTTTGGCTAATATTATCGGCTCTTTTGCAGGAGTCATCTTGTATAGACTTTTGTATTTTAACCTTTAATTTATTTATTATGTCACCTGCAATGTATTACATCCTAATGATCACTTTGGTTTTCGTTTTGCCTATCGTAACAACCATTTTATTGTTTCGTCAGAATAAGGCCAATAAGATCAAAGGACAGTATGCTGATTCTGCTGATAATTCATCAATCAGAATCAAAAAATACTGGGAAGCAAATCTGGAAAATTTCAGAGGCTTATTTCTTCGTATTAGTTATGCAGTTGTTTTGGCCGTTTTGCTTGTTGCTTTTCGATATACACCAAAGCAAAAGACTAACGGTGATGAATTTGCGACTTCCTTTCAGGAAGAAATGGAGATTGAACCTCCCGTAACGAAGCAACCACCACCTCCTCCTCCACCACCACCACCTCCTCCAGAAATACAGGTTATTGAGGATGAGCCTGAAGAAGAAGAACCGATTTTCGATTTGCCTGATTTAGAAATGGAAGACAACCAGCCTTTGCCTGATTTAGCAACTCCACCACCGGAACCAGAACCTGTTCAGCCTAAGGTATTCAGAATTGTAGAGCAGATGCCTTTATTTCCAGGAGGAGAAACTGCCTTGCGCAACTATGTGAATAAACATATTCGCTATCCACAAATGGCTAAGGAGAACAATATTGAAGGTACCGTCTATGTTCAGTTTATTGTCGGAGAAAATGGTCAGGTACGTGATCCCGTAATTCTTCGTGGAATTGGAGGAGGTTGTGACGAAGAAGTGTTGCGAGTAATCAAAACACTTCCAAAATGGTCACCGGGAAAACAAAGAGGTAGACCTGTTTCGGTATATTTCCAAATGCCGGTGAAATTTAAATTACAATAATTTCAATATAAGATATCAAATAACCGCAATCCGCCCATTCCGGATTGCGGTTTTCTATCTGCTAACCTTTATATACATCCAGTGTGAAATGTCGTATTGCCGTCTTAGCATTATTGCTGTTTATCTCATACGGTTTATTCGCTCAACCTAATCAGAATCACAATCTCGCTATTCAGTATTATAGCAATGGTGAATTTGAAAAAGCAGAAGTGCTTTTTAAAGATTTATTCGAGAAAACACCAAGCTCAAATTATTACTACCGCTATTACCTAAATTGCTTGCTTGCCTTACATCAGGAAAAGGAACTTTCGAAGCTCATTAAAAAGCAGATCAAAAGAAATCCTGATAACCCTTCTTATCATGTTGACTGGGGATATTTCTTAATTCAAAATGGAAAAGAAAAACAAGGAAATGAAGAATACGAAAAGGTTCTGAGCAACATTGAACCAAACAGATCGCAGATAATTCAATTGGCCAATGCCTTCAACATGTATCAGGAATATGAATATGCGCTTAAAACTTATCAGCAAGGCAAGGAATCAAACTTAGCTTATTCTTTTTCACTTGAATTAGCCAATACATACAAAAATCTGCATGATATAGAGAAAATGGTAAGTTCATATCTTGATTATATTCAGGAAAATCCAGCACAACTAAACAACATTAAACGTTTACTGCAAAACTATTTAACAAAATCAGGAGATATCGATATTGTAGAAAAAGAAATTTACAAGCAAATTCAAGGTACTCAGGATAATGAAGCGTTAATAGAAATGCTAATTTGGGTTCTGATAACAAAGCAGGATTATGCTCAGGCATTTCGTCAAGTCAAAGCGCTCGACAAAAGAATGCACTATAACGGACAACGAATAGCATCATTTGCCGAAACAGCACTTAAAGAACAAGCCTGGGATATTTCAATCTCAGCATATCTGGAACTGCAAAAGCCCTCCTTTGGACAGACGATGAATTTTGAAGGAAGTCGTGGCGAGCTTACAGCCCGTAATGAAAAAATAGTTAATCAATATGACTTTAATGCTGAAGATCTGTCCGGTTTAGAAAATGCCTATAAATCTTTCATCATGAAATATGAGAGTAACCCGAGCCAGGTAGCTCGTGCGAAACGAGATCTTGCCAATCTGGAAGCAAAGTTTCTCCATCATCTTGACGAGGGAGTGTCAATACTTAAGTCAATCATTGATGCGAAAGCCGGTGATCCTTCCTTCATTTCGCAATGCAAGGTTGATTTGGGAGATTATCTCCTGATGGCTGGAAATATCTGGGAGGCCACATTGCTCTATTCACAAGTGGATAAACAAATGAAAGATGCCCCACTAGGCGAGATAGCCAGATATAAAAATGCAAAGTTATCATATTACCGAGGAGATTTTGAATGGGCTCAAGCGCAATTAGATGTACTCAAAGCTTCAACTTCTGAATTGATTGCCAATGATGCACTTGAATTATCAGTTTTTATAACTGACCATCTCGGGCTGGATACAACTCGGATGCCTATGTTATTATTTGCACGTGCCGATCTACTTGAATTTCAAAATAAGGATGATGAATCCATCCGATTAATGGATTCTATTTTATCTCTTTATCCAAAACATTCCTTAACTGATAATATTTACTTCGTAAAATCAAGAATTTACCTTAAACAACATAATCCTAAATTGGCTGTCAACATGCTTGAAAAAATTGTTGCAGACCATAGTGATTTGCTTGAAGATGATGCCCTATTCACTTTAGGTGACATCTACCAAAAACTATTTAATCAACCAGAAAAAGCAACAAGCTACTACGAGCAAATCATTTTAGCACATCAAGGTTCTATCTTCGTTGAAGAGGCCCGTAAACGATATCGCCAATTAAGAGGAGACTCCTTGAATTAATCCGCAACATCAGGATCGTTATAACGTAACAATTAAAATTAATCAGGATATTGAAACCGAATGACATTATTGGTTGAGAAATATATACATCCCTGAAGTAGTGAAATCCTTGAAAAATTGAAAATCAATTTGTTACTTTCAGCTTTCTGTTAAAAGAATCTTAAAATATGGCTTATGAAAAGGACTACCCCACTTTTAATTATTTTATTTGCTTTAGCCACTTGGTTTAATGCAACAAGTTGCCACACTTATGTTTGGCAAAACATGGATAAGAAAATTGCCGGAACATGGACAAGAATGCCTGTAGAGCCCGGCTATATAGAAATATGGAATTTTGATAACGGGAACTTATCGATTACTATAAATGGTGTGGCTTTGATCTTTGCAAAAGAAGATGGCTCCACAACTACAACCCTTACCTATACCACCTCTAACTCTATTGATAACCATTATTTGTATTTCGATAATCTTAAGGTAATCAATGCACCATGGGCGCTGGAACCAGATATTACCAGGTGGTTGATAATCAGCGTTAATGATTCTGAACTTTACATTTCGGCTGAAACCAGCAAACATCAGAAAGGAGGTACTCAAAGAGAGTTCTACAGACTTTAATTACTCTTCAAAATAAATTCGTCTGATTCGGGAAGACAAACCTGAGAAAATATCATACGGGATTGTATTGGCCCAATCTGCCAACTGCATTGCAGTAAGATCAGACCCAAATAAAATGGCTCTATCGCCTTCATTGATTTCATCATTGAGTCCTAAATCGATCATACACATATCCATACAAATATTGCCAACAATAGGATAAAGCTGTCCTTTGATTAATACTTTTCCTTTTCCCTGACTTAGGGCTCTGGGATAACCATCGGCATAACCGATAGATAAGGTTGCGATTCTAGTTCTTTCTGGCACTATATATTTAGCACTATATCCAATACATTCCCCTTTGTTTAGCATTCTTATTTGTGAAATTGTAGTACGCAAACTAAATAGGTTTTCGAGTTGATTCTGGTGAAGACCAGTGGGGTCTATTCCATATAGACCAATACCGAGCCGCACCATGTCATACTGATATTCAGGAAATCGAATAATCCCACCAGAGTTAAGCACGTGTTTCATGGGTTGATAGGTAAGTGCATTGGATATTTTGGAACACATTCTTTCAAATTTATCAAGCTGCTTCTGTGTAAAATCGTCTAAACTTTTATTTTCGCTTGCAGCTAAATGTGTCAATATACTACTAACTCTTACATCCTTTGAAGCGTTAATAAGCTTCAGAGCTGAT
Organism: uncultured Chitinophagales bacterium; assembly: GCA_964413685.1. GTDB lineage: Bacteria > Bacteroidota > Bacteroidia > Chitinophagales > S012-47 > JAJRWN01. Next base: position 43,131 of record CAYPSW010000002.1, on the reverse strand, counting down.
TCCAATTCAGTTTCATCAAAGCCCAACCTATTCATCCCCGTATTTAGTTTCAAATGAATAGGAAATACTTCATTTTCGGGTATAAAATCAATAAATCTTTTTAACTGATTCATGCTATACATCTCAGGTTCCAGCCTATATTTTAAAAGATGAGAAAAGTCTGCATAAGAACTATTTATCACCATGATGCGTGTTTTTACGCCTTCATTTCGTAACATAATTCCTTCATCAGCATAGGCAACCCCCATATAATCAATTCCGTGAAACTCCAACAAGCGGCTTACTTCCCGAATTCCGCTTCCATAAGCTGACGCTTTTACCATCACCATAGTTTGTACCCCGTCATTCAATTTGGAGCGAAACCAATTCAGATTATAAGCCATGGCTGACAGATTAACTTCCAGCACAGTATTGTGAGCCATGCTTTCCAATTGCAGACCAATGGTTTCCATTTTAAAAGCACGTGCCCCCTTTATCAAAATACATTCATTATCAAATTTCAGCTTACCTAATGCTGAAATCAATTGTTCAGTATTGTCAAAAAAGGAACAATCGAATTTTATATTGAATAGCTTCCTGCACGATTTTATTTCCTTGCCAAGACCAATGAAGCGGTTGATATGATATTCTTCCATTAAAGCAATAACTTCAGCATAAATAGACTCGGCTTCCTTCCCCGATTGTAATATATCGGAAAAAATAAGTGTTCGTTTTTGTTTGCCGGCTTGCTGATTCATAAAACTCATTGCCAATGCCAAAGATTTTAAGTCGGAATTATAACAATCATAGATTAAGGTAGATCGGTTAATTGCTGGCTTAAGTTCGAGGCGCAATGGACTAAGTGACAGGGATTCAAAGAGCGGAAAAATGTTTTCCGGAGTTTTACAAAAAAAGAGTACGAATGTCAGACAATGTCCGGCATTTTCCAGTAAAGCCATCTCTTTAAATGGCAGTGTAAGCGGGTAATCTTTTCCCCGAAAATGAGCTATAACTTGGGTTGACCCCTTATCCTTTGAAATTATTTCAATCCAAACATCAGCACTTTTGTCTTTATATGACCATTTAACGAGATTTAAATCGGGATTGATTTTTTTTAGATCAGCAATAGCTGTCTCATAGTTAACTTGATCTATTGAAATAATCAATTGTTTAGCATGAATAAACAACTTTAGTTTTTCGCTTGTTTTATCGTACCGATTTTTGAAAAAGGCATCATGGGCTGACCCAATATTGGTCAATATTCCGATATCAGGCTGTATAATTTGTTCAAGCTTTTCCATTTCATTTACTTGCGAAATCCCCGCTTCGAAAATACCCAGCTCATGTTTAGAATTCATTTCCCAAACGGATAAGGGGACTCCAATTTGAGAGTTGTAGCTTTTGGGAGTGGACACTAAAAAATATTCAGAGCCTAACAATTGTACTAACCATTCCTTCACAGTAGTCTTACCATTGCTTCCTGTAATAGCTAGTATTGGATAATGAAATTGATTTCTGTGATAACGAACTAGTGTTTGAAGGGCACTCAGTACCTGCTTAACTTGTAAGAAAACAGCTGAAGTATTAATGGGTATTTTAAATTCTTCCTGCACTATAAAATACTTCACTCCTTTATTAAGCAATTCATTGATAAATTGATGCCCATTCGTATGGCTGCCTTTTAAAGCAAAAAATAAAGTATGGGCAGGATCAAAAATCATCCTGCTATCCACAGCAAGCCACTTAATTCCTGTATCATCCATTGCATTAAAAGTGCCTGGAAGATTAAGTAATTGAACTATGCGGCTTAACTTATACTTCATTATGAAATATCACTAAGGTAAATGAATCAATTTTACTGTGGGTATCAATTATTACCAGTATCAACGCCAGATTGAAGTTTTTCGGCATTCTCGGCCACTTTCAATGCATCAATAATATCCTGAATATTCCCTTGCATTATGAAATCCAGATTGTAAATGGTCAGACCAATTCGGTGATCAGTTAATCTTCCTTGAGGAAAATTATATGTACGTATTTTTGCAGAACGATCTCCGGTTGATACCAATGATTTCCGATGTTTAGCTATGGAAGCATCGTGCTCCTGTTGCATTTTCTCATAAATCTTTGTTCTCAGCATTTTCAATGCGATTTCATAATTCTTTAGTTGTGATCTGCCTTCCTGGCACTCAACAACGATTCCCGTAGGTAAGTGAGTTAATCTTACCGCTGATTCGGTTTTATTGACATGCTGCCCACCTGCTCCTGACGATCGGTATGTATCCCGTCTGATATCGTCAGTTCTAAGATCTACATCCACCTCATCTGCTTCAGGCAGCACAGCTACCGTAGCAGCTGATGTATGCACTCTTCCCTGGGTCTCTGTTCGGGGAACCCGCTGTACCCTATGCACTCCCGATTCATATTTTAGTTCGCCATAAACATCTTCTCCCTCTATATTTATTACAATTTCTTTATAACCGTCAACAGTACCCCGACTCTCGTTTAATATTTCCATCTTCCAATGCTTGGAATCACAATAATTCATGTACATTTTGAACAAATCTCCTGCGAAAATACTAGCTTCATCTCCACCAGTACCCGCTCTGATTTCGAGAATTACATTTTTTTCATCTTCCGGATCTCTGGGAATCAGCATTTGTTTAATTGTCTCTTCTATTACTTTTTTCTGATTTGATAGATCATCAATTTCATTTTTAATTAACGCTCTGAATTCTTCGTCTTTTTCGGTACGTGACATCTCCTTATTATGCTGCAGATTATCAAGAATATTCTTATAGGTTTCATAAGCATCTACAATCTGTTTCAGGTTCTTATATTCCTTACCTAATTTCCTGCTTTGCTTCATATCGGCAAGAACTACAGGGTCGATCATAAGCTTCCCGATTTCAATAAATCTATTCTTAATCGCTTCGAGTTTATTAAGCACAATAGTTGAGTTTTGACGCTTACAAAGTTAAACGTTTTTAAAAACGAATGGATGGATTCAACCTACCATGTAAGTTGAAACTGGAGCAAATATCCTTTATACAGAACCCACAGACGATCTGCTTCAATGGCAATGTCCTTGAAGTCGATATTAATTTCATCGAAAGGCATTATGTCTTGAACAGAAGTCAACAAATTTAAGCGATTCAATTGATTATTTTTCAGCAGTATCAGCCTATCCTGGTCTATCCAAAAATCATCAATATGTTTTATGGGAATAAGATTATTATAGCTTGCATAGCGGTCAAATCTGAAGATTCCTTTATCAGGATCAAGCGCATAAACTTCATCATTTCTCTGTACGATTTTGATAATATTAACTTCTATTCCCAATAAGCCAATATCTATACTTTCCTGTTCTATCTGTCCGCTATTATTTAGTTTAACAAGTTTTCTCAAAGCATGGTCAAACACCCAAACTGAATTATCATCTGCATAACAAACAGCACTGACATCAAATAAACCGGCTTTTGCAAGATCAAGCGAGCCAATGGCTGATAATTGATTGTCGAGAATGATGATTTGCTGAAAGCTTTTGTAAAATACCAACGAATGAAGTGGGTTGGTCAGGTCAACGTCATCAGGAATACCAAAATCAACTTTGCTATAGACATAATCCGGCTGTAGTTTTTCATTTCTTCTGCTCAAAGTGCCATCATGAGTAAGCAGATAGACATGATTTAAATGATCGGTGAATATTTCAGTAGCATCGACTCTTAAGGAATCAATTCTCTGAATAGAAGGCTGTGCAATTAATTGGTAAGATGTACCAAAAAAAAGATTAAGCGTTAAAAGAATGAATTGCCATATTTTCACCATCAAATTTTGCGTAAGAGAAATGCTGAATCCAATCTCCCAGATTAATATATCGGCTACCCTGATTTAGGGGAAGATTAAGCGGTATATGCCGATGTCCGAAAACGAAATAATCAAAATATTGTTGTTGAAGCTTGCTTTGACAGAACCGAAACAGCCATTCATCCTCTGCCGAGCTGAAAGGCAATACATCGCCTCCATGAGCATATCTGGATTTTTTTGACCATTTATGAGCGAGATAAAGTGCAGAATTTGGATGTAATCTTGTAAAAAGCCATCTGGCTATTGAAGAATGAAACAGTCTCTTCAATACTTTGTATCCCCGATCACCGGGTCCTAAACCATCACCATGTCCGATAAAAAATTGTTTTCCCAAAATCTCTTTTTCAATAGGATGATGATGAATAATCAGGCCTATTTCATCAGTGAAATAAGTGTTTTGCCATTGATCATGATTACCCAGAAAGTAATGTACAGGAATGCCTGAATCACATATTTCTGCAAGCTTCCCTTGCAACCTGACAAATCCTTTCGGAATCACTTTTTTGTATTCCCACCAGAAATCAAAAATATCGCCTAAAAGATAAATTTCCGTAGCATCGGAGTGAATAGATTGAAGCCAACTTACAATTTTTTTTTCGCGTTGCAAACTAGCTGTATGGTTTGGAATACCCAGATGAAAATCAGATGCGAAATAGATTTGCTTTCTTTCAGGCACGATAAACCTTATTGGTTATCAATCAAAAATACGTAAACTTCCTTTGGTCCGTGAGCACCGAGAACCAGCGTTTTTTCTATATCGGCTGTACGGCTCGGGCCTGTTTCAAGATTTATCATTGACGGTAAATGGCCATCATACTTTTTTGTCAACATTTCTAATGCATCCTCAATATCAAATACTATTTGCGATGCCTTAGCAATTACGATGTGAACTGCTGGAAAAATTGATAAAGCCCTGCCTGATTCTCCTGCTGAGCTCAATAACACCGTACCGGTTCTGGCAATGAGGCATTCACAACTTGTGATCCCGGCATCTGCTTTATCCAAACTACGGCCAATTCTCATCTTTTTAAATTGGTGCATCACAAACAATTCCTGTAACTTCAAATCCCAGCAAAACAAATGGTTCCACTTGCGCGCTTCGCTTAATTGTTTGAGCTTATCAATGAGTTGTTGATGATTTTCACAATAAACAAACTTCCCTTGGAGTTCAGTAAAATTTTTAGCGAAAACCACGTCAAGAGATTCGTTTTCAGCCCTATAGATTGATTGTAAATTATTTTCTGCTACGTGATCGGGTAATGCCCTTTTTTTAATTAATGCCTTTCGGATACGGCCAAGGATGATGCCTTTTGAGCTGTTGTCTGGATTCATGATCTTAGTCCTTTATATCCTCCTCTTCAGGCTTCTCCAGATCAACAACGGGATCCTCTACTGCAATCTCATCTTTTTTATCAAGTAATTCAGGCATAGCAATTTTTTTGCCTTTAGGCGGTGGACCTATCATAGCAATAAGGTCATCCTGGAATAAAACTTCTTTATCAAGCAATGCATTAGCTAATTTTTTCAAATCAGCTTTCTTATCTAACAGCAAATCCAAAGCACGCTGATATTGCTTTCCAATCATCTTCTTAACTTCCTGGTCAATAATAAAAGCTGTTTCATCCGAATAAGGTTTGCTAAATCCATACTCATTCTGCATATCCAAGAAAGATACATTTCCGATTTTTTCATTCATGCCATAAACTGTTACCATTCCATAGGCTATCTTGGTCACCTGATCGAGATCATTTTGAGCTCCGGTTGATATTCTACCAAAGATCAATTCTTCAGCCGCGCGGCCTCCCAATATTTTACAAATCTGATCTTCAAGTTGCTCAATATTCATGAGATATTGTTCCTTAGGAAGATATTGTGCATATCCTAATGCCGCTACACCTCGTGGGACAATAGAAACTTTAACCAGCGGATCAGCATGAGGAAGAAACCATCCGCAAATGGCATGGCCGGCTTCATGATTGGCAATGATTTTCTTTTCATCAGGAGAAATCAATTTATTCTTTCTTTCCAATCCTCCGATACTTCTGTCAATCGCGTCTTGAAAGTCTATCATATCCACTGCTTTCTTCTCTTTTCTGGCAGCAATTAATGCAGCTTCATTGCAGATGTTGGTAATATCTGCACCCACAAACCCGGGCGTTTGCTGTGCCAGTTTTTCAGGAGTAACCTCTTTGCCAATTTTAATTGACTTAATATGAACTTTGAAAATTTCCTCCCGGGCTTTCAAGTCAGGTTTGTCAATAGCAATAGTCCGATCGAATCGACCGGGGCGAAGTAAAGCGATATCCAAAATATCGGGTCTGTTAGTAGCTGCAACAATGATGACCCCTTTATCGGTACTGAAACCGTCCATTTCTACCAAGAGTTGATTTAATGTGTTTTCCCGTTCATCATTGCCCTGTATAAGTTGTTTGCCACGAGCTCTACCAATAGCATCTATCTCATCGATAAAAATGATACAAGGTGCCTTTTCGCGAGCTTGTTTAAATAAATCCCGAACCCTTGAGGCACCAACGCCTACAAACATTTCGACAAAGTCAGAACCCGAAATAGTAAAAAACGGAACTCTCGCTTCGCCTGCCATGGCTTTTGCAATTAATGTTTTTCCTGTTCCGGGAGGGCCTACGAGTAAGACACCTTTCGGAATTTTGCCTCCAAGAGCAGTATATTTCTCCGGATGTTTAAGAAAATCAACCACCTCCACTACCTCTTCTTTAGCTTCTTCAAGGCCGGCAACATCATCAAATGTTACTTCAACCTGCGTGTTTTTGTCATATAAACTTGCCTTCGATTTACCGATATTAAATATCTGACCTCCGGCACCGCCAACCCCCCCTCCGGAGCTAACCCGCCTCATGATAAAAATCCAAATGGCAACAATGATAAGTATTGGAAGCACCCAGCTTAATATCTGGCCTGTCCAATCGGTTTTTGTAACAGCATAGATTTCTATTTTTTCATCATCACTCCAATCCTTCTGAAATTCATTCATTTCCGATTTAAACTCACCGGGATCAAGAATTTCAAATTGATAATGAGGACCAGAATTTGAGCCACCGCCAAAACGTTTGCTTCTAACATCTTTGTACTTATCCTGTTTTAATGCCTCAGGAGTAATAAATATCTGGACATGCTTGCCATTAACAACTTCAATTTTTTCAACCTCATGCGTAGCTAGCATATCTTGCTCAAATCTCTTTTGAGAGATATCTTCAGCTGAATTAAAATTTAAGAATTGAAGCCCCAGAAGACCAAGCAATACGATTCCATATATCCAATAAAAACTAAACTTGCTTCGTCCCTTTCCTTTCGGGTTTGTTTCACCCTGATTTTTCGGATTATTTGCCATGTATTTATATCATTTTTTTACTTATGCCCAAAGGGTTTACTTTACATCATCGTAGTTTTCTAAATCAGCATCAGACCACAATAGTTCCAAACGGTAAAGAGCGCGGGTTTCTTTCAAAAATATATGAACCACAATGTCGAAAAAATCAATCAAAACCCATTCCATGTTCTTAAGACCTTCCACATGTGACGGGGTATTGATTGCATTTTCATTAACGCTTTTCAAAACCTGTTCAGCTATCGCTTTGACCTGAACAGAAGATGATGCTTCACATACAATAAAATAATTTGTGACTGCCTCTCTAATTTTTTTCAGATTAAGGCTGACAATGACCTCTCCTTTTTTGTGTCTAATACTTTCAATGATTATATTTCGTAAGACTTCCGAATCTGAAATTGAATGTTTTGCAGGTTTTTTCTTTGGATTCAAATTATGCCTAAGTATTTTTGTTCGATAGATTAGATTTACGGGTAAATGTACAAAAGCTTTTGTTTAGTAAAATACATCCTGAAATTAACGACATTACTATCATCAGACATAATCGGCTTGATTCAACCAATGAAGAGGCGAAAAGATTAATAGCTGAAAAAAAGTTAAAAGATAAGACTGTCATAATTACCTCCGAACAGCTGGCCGGAAAAGGTCAATATGGCAGTTGCTGGATTTCAGAAACAAGGCAAAATCTGCTGATGAGTATTGTTTTGTGCCCTGATTTCATTACCATTGAAAAGCAATTCTACCTGAATATAGCTTTAGCCTTGGCTTGTGCGAACGCTTTAAACGAATATTCCGCTAATACGGTATTGATTAAGTGGCCTAATGATTTGATTTTGAAAAATAGAAAAGTGGGTGGCATACTCATTGAACAAATTATTACAGGGCAAAAGATTAATTATTGCATTGCAGGAATTGGTTTAAATATAAATCAACAAAGTTTTCCAAACTCACTGCCTTTAGCTGCCAGTTTATCATCGCTTGAAAACAAAACTTTTCCGCTCAATGAAATTCTACATAATGTGCTTTCGCATATTTTGGCGGTTTATGAAAAGTTAAAAGAAAATGCTTTCGGAGAATTAAAGCAAGATTATCTCAGACATTTGATTGGATTCGAGAAAATGAGGGTTTACAAATGGCAAGGAAAATTGGTTCATGGAAAAATAGTCGGTGTAACGAATGAAGGAAAACTTCAAATGAAAATTGATCAAGACTTTCATGTATTCGGACTGAAAGAAATAGAATGGTTGCCAGAATCAGAAAACTTGTGAAACAATGCTGGCTACTGTTTTAACATTGCTCAAAGTATAATAATGAAGGATTGGAACATTGGCATTAATGAGTTCCCGACTTTGCATAACAGCCCATTCTATACCTACTTGTCTTATGGCTTTATCGCTATTACAGACTGAAGCAGCTTCATAAAGATCATTAGGAATATTTACGTGAAAAGTACTTGGTAATGTATTTAATTGTGATTTTCGGGTGAGTGGTTTTAATCCCGGAATAATCGGAACATTAATTCCTGCTTTTCTGCACTGTTGAGCAAAATCAAAATATTTTTGATTATCAAAAAACATCTGAGTCACAATATAATCTGCTCCTGCATCAACTTTTTCTTTAAGAAAATTAATATCAGATTTCAAATTCGGAGCTTCAAAATGTTTCTCTGGATAGCCCGCCACGCCTATACAAAAATCTGCATGCCCATTATGAATAGTCTCCTCATGCAAAAACTTTCCACGGTTCATATCTTCAATCTGCCTGACCAAATCTACTGCATGAGTATGCCCGTCTGGCTCTGAAATGAAATTGTCATCCGGTTTCCTAACATCTCCACGCAGGGCAAGCACATTGTTTACGCCTAAAAAACTTAGATCAATTAAAGCGTTTTCAGTTTCATTCTTTGTAAATCCACCACAAATTAAGTGGGGAATAGCATCAATACTGTAACGATTTATGATACCTGCGCATATACCAACCGTTCCAGGGCGTTTCCGGATAGCCACTTTTTCGTAAAATCCTCCAGGGCGCTTTTGATAAATAAATTCTTCGCGATGATAGGTTACATCAATGAAAGGCGGTTTGAATTCCATCAATGGATCAAGCATATTAAAAACCTGCTGGATGTTACCCCCTTTTAAAGGCGGTAAAATTTCAAACGATACTCTCGTTGAATTAGCTTTTGCTATATGTTCAGTAACCTTCATAATTAAGAAAAACCACACAAAGGAAACAAAATATGATAAGACCTCTCCATTAATATTGCTTAAGGTTTCACTAATTCAAGAGTTTCAAGTAGCTTTACAGCGGTTCATTGTAAGATTAAATTACTTATTGAGAAAGGCGGAGGGATTAGGCCCGATGAAACCTTGGCAACCTTCTATCTGTTAGAAAGGTGCCAAATCCTGCCCTTATAAATAATAGGGGAAGATAAGTGGAATTTAGATTTCAGCATATTATACCCTGTTGATGAATGACCACTTACTTTCCTTCTTGATGAATTCAAAATAATTGACTTGACAAAACAATCGATACATTCTCTTGACAAGGAACTCGAAAAGCGCATTCTCGTGATGGATGGAGCTATGGGGACTATGATTCAGCACCATCAGTTAACTGAAGATGATTTTCGCGGTAAGCGCTTTGAACAACATAAGATAAATCTTAAAGGAAATAATGATTTACTCAGCCTGACAAGACCTGATATCATTAGTTCAATTCATGAAGCATATCTAAAAGCTGGGGCCGATATTATTGAGACCAATACTTTTAATGCTAATGGGATTTCACAAACTGATTATGGCCTGGAATCCTATGTTTATGAATTAAATAAGTCATCAGCACTTATTGCCAGAAAAGCAGCTGATAGTTTCACTATAAAAAATCCAGGTAAAGCCCGTTTTGTGGCAGGCTCAATGGGCCCAACAAACAAAACTGCTTCATTATCACAAGATGTAAACCGGCCCGAAGCCAGAGCAGTAACTTTTGATGAATTGGTAAATGCATATCACGAACAGGCATCGGGCTTAATAGCAGGCGGGGTTGATATTCTATTAATCGAAACAATTTTTGACACACTTAATGCAAAGGCAGCATTATTTGCTATTACCGATATTTTTGAATCAACAGGTAATTCCCTGCCGATTATGCTTTCGGGCACCATTACCGATAAAAGCGGCAGAACCTTATCAGGGCAAACACTTGAAGCCTTTCTTGCAGCAGTTTCACACATACCGCTTTTTTCCATCGGATTTAATTGCGCTTTTGGGGCAAAGCAATTGGGAGCATTTATTGGAGAATTAGCCGCAAAAACGCCTTTCCATGTTCATGCGTATCCAAATGCCGGTCTGCCTAATGAATTGGGTGAATATGACGAGCAGGCAGCAGATACGGCAAGATTAATAGAAACCTGGATGAAGCAGGGCTGGATTAACATCATCGGGGGATGTTGCGGAACCACGCCAGAACATATCAAGGCAATTGCTAACGTAGCAAAAAATTTTAAACCCCGAATCTGCCCGAAAATGGACGTGACCCCAGCTTTTAGCGGACTTGAACTATTACAAATTTTTAAGGGAAGCAATTTTATCAATATTGGGGAGCGCACTAATGTATCAGGTTCAGCCCGCTTCAAACGTTTAATAAAAGAAGAAAATTATACCGAAGCCCTATCTGTTGCCAGACAACAGGTTGAAAACGGTGCTCAAATTATTGATGTGAATATGGATGAAGGTTTGATTGACTCATCAAAAGTCATGACAACTTTCCTCAACCTAATAGCTTCAGAACCGGATATCGCTAAAGTTCCAGTTATGGTTGATTCGAGTCAGTGGGTTGTACTCGAAAACGGCCTGAAGTGCTTACAGGGAAAAAGCATTGTTAATTCAATCTCATTGAAAGAAGGTGAAGCAGCTTTTATTGAAAAAGCCCGACTGATTAAACGTTACGGGGCAGCGGTTGTAGTGATGGCATTTGATGAAACAGGGCAAGCATCAACCTTTGAGAAAAGAATACAAGTATGCCAGCGAGCTTATGAAATTTTGACCGGACAATTAGATTTCCCTCCTGAGGATATAATTTTTGATCCAAATATACTTTCAATTGGTACCGGAATTGAAGAGCATAATAATTATGCTGTGGATTACCTAAAGGCTACATCATGGATTAAGGAAAATCTCCCCGGCACATTAGTAAGCGGAGGTGTGTCAAATCTTTCCTTTGCTTTCAGAGGAAATAATACCGTCAGAGAAGCCATAAACGCTGCCTTCCTCTATCATGCCGTGCAAGCCGGAATGGATATGGGGATTGTAAATGCAGGCATGATTCAAATTTATGAAGATATTCCAGCTGACTTACTTGAAAAAGTGGAAGATCTTATACTTAACCGGAGGCCGGATGCTACTGAAAGATTGGTGTCTTTTGCTGAAAATGTTAGCCAGCACGGAAAAGTACAAACAAACAAACAAGCATGGAGGGAAAAACCCTTAGAAGAAAGGATTTCCTATAGTCTGGTAAAAGGTATTGATGAATATATTGAAGAAGATGTTGAAGAAGCCCGGCTAAAATTGGATAAGGCATTGGACGTAATCGAAGGCCCGCTAATGGAAGGTATGAATGAAGTAGGCGAACTCTTCGGTTTGGGAAAAATGTTTTTGCCTCAGGTTGTGAAAAGTGCAAGGGTGATGAAAAAAGCCGTTGGATTACTTACACCATATATTGAGGCAGGAAGACAAGGCAACTTCAAAAAAGCAGGAAAAATCTTGCTCGCAACAGTAAAAGGCGATGTTCATGATATCGGTAAAAATATTGTGGGTGTAGTATTGGGCTGTAATAATTATGAGGTGATTGACCTTGGTGTTATGGTGCCTTCAGCCACAATTCTTGATGCTGCCCGAGATCAAAATGTTGATATTATTGGCATAAGTGGTCTAATCACACCATCGCTCGATGAAATGGTTCATGTGGCCAGAGAATTGAAAAGAACCGGTTTTTCAATTCCCCTTTTAATAGGGGGAGCAACCACTTCCAAATTACATACTGCGGTCAAAATTGCTCCTGCTTATGCTCATCCAGTGATTCATGTCCTGGATGCATCAAAATCAGTATCAGTAGCTTCATCCCTGATGGGCGAAGCAGCAACATCTTATGCTAAAAGTATTGATAACGACTATCTTAAAATGCGCCAATCTTATGCCAACAAGCAATTGGGTACTAAGTACATCAGTCTGAAAGAAGCCAGGACAAATGCATTCAAATTTGATTCAGACAAAGGAAATATCACTACACCAAGTACCCTTAACCCTGTTGTTTATAATAACATACCTATCAATATCTTAACTCAATATATCGATTGGACACCCTTCTTCCACCTTTGGGAAATGAAAGGAAAATATCCTGCTATCCTACATGATGCTACAATGGGAGAAGAAGCTAAGAAACTGATGGCAGATGCTCAGGACATGCTCAAAAAAATAGAAGGTGAAAAATGGCTCAGGACGAAAGCTGTTGTTCAAATATGGGAAGCCAATAGTCAGGGTGATGATATATTTATCAAAACAAGCAAGGGAGATACAATATGCTTGCCCATGCTCAGGCAACAAAGCCTGAAGAAATCGAAGGCATACAATCATTGTCTTGCAGACTACCTCGCTCCGCTAAGCAGCGGACTAATTGATTATCTTGGAGGTTTTGCAGTAACAGCTGGCCTTGATATCGAAAAAGCTTTAATAAAATTTGAAACAGATCATGATGATTACAGCATGATTATGCTAAAAGCCTTAGCCGACCGGCTTGCAGAAGCTATGGCAGAATATATGCATGAGCAAGTAAGAAAAAAGATATGGGCTTATGCAGAAAACGAAGTAAGCGAACCGGAAGACTTGATAAAAGAAAGGTTTAGAGGAATACGACCAGCACCCGGCTATCCGGCTTGTCCTGATCATCGGCTGAAGAAGCGATTATTTAAGATGCTAGATGCAAAGAAGAATGCTGAAATCAGCCTCACTGATTCAATGGCCATGCATCCGGCAGCAAGCGTGTCAGGATTCTATTTTGCGCATCCTGAAGCACGTTATTTTGGTGTGGGTAAAATTCAAAAAGATCAATTATTGAATTACGCTGAACGATATGGTGAAGGCTTATTAGAAACAGAAAAATGGCTAAAACCATATCTTGGATAAATACTTCAGCCTACTGATTTTTAAGGATATTCAGCAAAGTTTGTTTTTGCGTTTTTGATAAATCGGGATTGTTCAATAATGACTGAATCCTGATTTGTGTAGATAATTCTTTCAGAGTCTGAACCGAGTTAAAACGCACGTTTGCTGAGACCCCCTTGGTACGTAGATATGCAACTTTCATTGTAAGGTATTTTATGATTAAATGGACTTCTTATCTAGAGGGGGGGACACCGATAAGACAAGTGTAAAAATAGCCCTGATTAAGCCATTTGTCAAGACTAATACTAAAATAATTGGAAAACAACTAAGATTTCAACCTTATGTCAACATCCAAACTCAGCAGGCACACCTTAAAATAAGTATATTTGCTTAACATCGTTTTTCTGCCAAATTTTTACTCAACCTGAAAAATTATGAGCACAATAAAAACTAAGTTCCCTGTCATTATTACCATTCTAGCATTAATCAGCATATGCGCTTGTAATGTCCCTGCCGATCATAGCAGCAATGAAATAAAGATCTGGACATTGGATGATCCGCAGGGATTAAACCCCTACAACACGAATGATGCTACAGCAACATTAATTAAAGGGAAGCTTTTCCAAAAACTATTAAACATCGACCATGAGACCTATGAATTAATCCCCGTTCTGGCTCAAAAAAGACCCGATATTGAAGTTTTGGAGGGATCAACAATGCGAATGACATTTGAATTAAGGCCAGAGGCAAAATGGGATAATGGAAAGTCTATAACTGCAAAAGATATCGCATTTAGCTTCAAAGCACTGATGTGTCCCCATGTTGATGACCAACCTTTGAAACCATATCTTGACTTTGTGGAAGGATTTCAATTTTATGATAATAACCCCTTAAAGTTTACCATCTTGTGTAATCAGGTCTATATGCGGGCTGAATATTCTGCCGGTTATGAAGTGTGGATTATTCCTAGCTATGTGTTTGATCCTGACCGAACATTAAGTCAATATTCATTCTCTGACTTAAAGAATAATAAAAATCTTGAAAATGACTCGCAGATAATGCAATTTGCGGAAAATTTCAACTCACAATTACATAATCGCGATAGTTCAGGCATATCGGGGTCCGGACCTTATGTTTTAAATAGCTGGCAAAGTGGACAAAGGTTAAAGCTATTAAGGAAAAAGTTTTGGTGGGGTGACGAGATTAACGAAGAGGGTAACGAATATTTCGAAGCCTTCCCTGAGGTCATCACTTATGAAATTATCAACGACCAGACAGCCGCCATTACTGCCCTCAAGGGAGAGCAAATAGATGTTATGCGCTCCATTAAGGCAAATGCCTATAGGGACGATTTGATGAAGAATAAAAAAGTAAAAAAACACTTTAACCTGTTTGAAGCCCCGTTCTTTGCCTTTTCCTACTTAGGCCTGAACCTGCATAATCCGAAATTACGCGACCTAAAAACCCGCCAGTCCCTGGCTTATCTGGTCGATTATGATCGATTAATGAAGGACGTGTTGTCAGGCTTTGGAGAACGGGTTGTTGGTCCGGTTCATCCCCTGATGGGAAAATTCTATAACGATACAATCAATCTCTATAATTATAATATTGAAAAAGCAAAGACATTACTTGCCGAAGCCGGATGGGTTGATTCGGATGGAGATAATGTGCTGGATAAAGATATTGATGGAGAAAGAGTGTCCTTCAACCTGACATATATGTACAACACAGGCAATAGTGAAAGAGAAAAAATAGGATTGATTTTGCAGGAATCTTATAAACAAGCAGGCATTGATCTCGAACTTCAAAATTTTGACTGGAGTATTGTATTGGATAAGCTAGCCAATCATGACTTTGAAATGTATTATGGTGTTTGGGGAGGTGAGCCGGCACCGGAAGATTACAAACAAATTTATTATACTTCATCAGCTGACGGAGGGTCAAATTATACTTATTTCGGTGATACCAAATCGGATGCCCTGATTGACGAGATTGACAAGACTATTGACGAAGATAAAAGAGCTGATTTAGTGCGACAATTTCAGGTCATGCTGCATAACGAAGTGTCCTACGTTTTCCTTTGGGCCCCCATGAATAGGATTGCTGTGCATAAGCGATTTGAAAACACACATATTTCCGGCTATATGCCGGGTTATTGGATCCCCGGATTTAAGCTCGGTGAAGCATCCAAATAATGCTTGATTGAACTAATTTGAAGAAGGTCTTGCTATGCTAAAATATATCCTTAAGCGGCTGCTTATTTTTATTCCAACCTTCTTTGTGATTTCACTTATTACCTTTTATATCAGCACCAATACTCCAGGGGATCCGGTAAAAAACATGCTTGCCTTCAGAAGCGGAGAAGGTAATTATTCAGGTAGAATGGTGAATCAAAAAGCCTATCGAGAAAAACGGCATGAACTGGGTCTTGATTTACCCCTCTTTTATTTTTCCGTTTCCACCCTTGCAGTACCTGATACTTTATACAGAGTTTCAAATTCAGAAGACAAAAAAATGCTGAACCATTTGCTGCATCGCTACGGCAATTGGTCCGAAATATCGACCTATTATCTTGATCTGCAACAACTGGGTAAAATAACTCTCGCCTTACAAGCAGATTCAGCTCAGAGAGCCGGACTGATTAAAGCCCGCCAATGTTGCAGCCAATTATTTATACAGGTTGATACCGTACAAGTCAATCAAACCCTGGATACCCTAATAGCTCTTTCTCATTCCTATTCAGATTTGCTGCCTCTAGAAAATCTGATTCAACAAACGAAGAAAGATTTTGAACAAATAACAGCGTCTGCAAGTCCCTGGAAGAATTATTTTCCACGTTTTCATTTCTATAGTGTTACAAATCAATATCATCGCTGGCTTTTTGGCAATGGAGCAGAACACAGAGGTTTTATTCGGGGCGATTTTGGAATCTCATACAAAACGCAAAGACCGGTATCGGCTGAAGTGCGCGAAGCAGTGAAATGGACTCTTTTACTTAGCCTTCTCGCCATATTCATCACCTACATAATTGCAATTCCTCTAGGAATCTATTCGGCTGTTCATCGGGGGACTTGGTTTGATCAGGGCGTAAATACCATACTATTTATGCTTTATTCTTTGCCCTCTTTTTGGGTCGGTATCATGCTGATTGTCTTTTTTGGAGGAGGTGATTTCCTGAATTGGTTTCCGCCTTATGGCGTTGGAGAAATAAATTCTGGTATGAGCTTTTGGCAAATATTGTCTGTTCGTTTTTCGCATCTCGTTTTGCCATTAATTTGCCTTACTTATCCCACTTTTGCTTTTTTATCAAGGCAAACCCGTGGAAGCATTCTCCATGTCATTCATCAGGACTATATCAGAACAGCCAGAGCCAAAGGTTTGTCTGAATTTCGGGTCATATGGAAACATGGATTTAAAAATGCTTTGTTACCAATCATCACACTCTTTGCCAACGTTTTCCCGTATGCTATTACGGGTTCATTTATCGTAGAAACCGTTTTTTCGATCCCCGGTATGGGACAACTTACCCTCCACGCTTTGAATGATCGAAATTATCCGATGGTCTACACTGTGGTAATGCTGGCTGCTGTGATGACTATGGCTGGATTTCTAGTTGCCGATATCCTCTATGCAATGGTTGATCCGCGTATTTCATATAGCCACAAAAAAGTGATCGCATGAAACCAGAAGATCAACATAAATTTTCTTCTCAGCCGGGACAAATGTCTTACCGGAAAATAGTGTTCAGGCGATTTCGCAGCAATAAAAGAGCCTTATTTTCTGCTTGGATACTTTGCTTTTTTATGCTTTTTTATGTGTTTGCTGATTTCATAGCCAACGATAAACCGCTCATTGCAAGCTACCATGGGCGAATCATTTTCCCTATCATTAAAAGCTATCTTGTGAATACGGGTTTCTCGAAATGGCCAAAAGACTTGAGAGGTATTAACTGGAAATCGCTGGATTACGATTTCGTGGCATGGCCATTAATTCCATACGGGCCTCGTGAGCAGGATAAAGTAAACATCAACGTCAGTCCGGGGGCTGATCAGTCCATAAAATCCTGGCGATGGCGTCATTTTATGGGAACGAATGAAATAGGTGTTGACATGACTTCTGCCATCATTCATGCCAGCAGAATTGATTTGTCCATTGGGATAGTTGCTATGGCAGTAGCTTCTTTGATTGGTTTATTTCTGGGTTCATTAGCGGGATATTACGGTGACGAAAAACTACAAATGTCAAGAATCAGATTATGGCTCAATTTACTCTTTCTCTTTGTTGCCTGGTTTTATGCTTTCAAAGTCAGAGCTATTAACATACACGATGCTGCCTCGGGCTCATTATTTTCTATGACCATTCAATTGCTGTTTAGCCTGGGGATTTTTCTGTTTATTATGGCTATTGCCAACGTACTGGCCTTACCGTTTCAAAGAAACTCTTTCCTTCGGAAAAAAATCAAGTTACCGATGGATATAGCCGTATCAAGGCTCATCGAAATTATTGTCAGCATTCCGGTAATCTTTCTTATTATCATGGTCCTTGCTGTAACAGGACAAGGTTCTATTTTCTGGGTTATGGTAGTCATAGGTTTCACACGCTGGACCGGCATTGCCCGTTTTGTTCGTGCAGAACTCCTCAGAATCAGGAAGCTTGGGTTTATTGAATCAGCCCGTTCGCTTGGTTATAAAAAGCGAAGAATATTGATAAAGCATGCCTTGCCCAATGCAATGGCTCCTGTAATTGTTTCTATTGCATTTGGCATTGCATCAGCTATATTGATTGAGGCTTTTTTATCGTTTATTGGTCTGGGAACTCCTCCGGAAGTCCCTACATGGGGCCGATTATTGAACGAAGGAAGCCGAAATCCATCGGCTTGGTGGCTGGCATTATTTCCAGGTTTGGCAATCTTTCTAACCATTACTATTTTTAACCTGATAGGAGAAGGTTTAACAGAAGCCATGGATCCTAAACAGATTTCTGAATGATTTAAGCTTAAATAGCTGTTTTATTAACTGAGTATGTATAGATATTACATAATACTCTTATTTTTTACCCTCGCCTCGATGCAGCATTCCAAGGCTCAGGAATTTAAACGCTCTCAGCCCAAGCGTTTTTCTATCAGGTCTGATAATGTTGAGATTTTAGGCATGGCTAATGACTTGATTTATGTGCATGAATATAACCGGGATGAACAAATAATTAAAACTTTTAACGCTCAATTGGGCATAACCTGGAAAAAAAAGATACCCTTCCTGAGCAAGAGACAAGTTCCTTTTCAGGTGAAATTGCAGGATAGTTCTGTTAATTTTTTCTATACAGAACGGAAAAAATCTACCCGTTATCTTAATCTTATGCGATTCAATCTAGACCTGGTAATGGACACCACAATGACGATTGATAGTTTTAGTAAAAGTTTTGGCGAATCGTTTCCCAATCTAATCATGGAGCAATCAGAAAATAAGGCCTGGACCGTTATTTATTATCTGAATCGAAAACTAAATGCCCCTCCGGTTTTACATTATATTGTGCTGAATGCTTCAATGAAATTGATCAGGAATGATACTATCAAAATTCCGGACACCGATAGGAAAATTGCTTTTTACGATCTTAAAATAAATGATGAAGGCAGGATGTTCATCATTGTCAATCACTATAAAGATAACAATCACCAGTCGTTTTCTGACAAATACTTCATACTGACCGCTGATAATAAATTTCAGCCTGATGAATCCTTTACTTTGCTTTCAAATGGAAAGTTTTTTAATAATGCCACTTTTGAAATCGATAATTTGAATAACCATATTGCTGTTGTGGCTTTTTATGCTTCCGATTACCGCAAAGAGCCTACAGCCGAAGGCGTCTATTTCCATTCCATCGATTTGAATACAAATTCATCTATTGAACAATACATTGAATTCGAACCTTCCTTTATTAGCAAGATAACCGGCCATGCCCGGGAAAAAAGTAATGAACGCATGTACTTTTTTGTCATTGACAAACTGATATTCAGAAAAGATGGGGGGGTATTGCTGGTTGCTGAGAGCTATCATAAAACCATTCGAACAAGGGCAGTAGGCGTGCTTTATACCCCTTATGGAAGTCCCGGCACTGAAATATCTACAACTTTCTATTTTGAAGATATCATCGCTATGTCGATTCATCCGGATGGGAATTTATACTGGAAAACGGTATTGCCAAAATCACAAATTTCATCGGGTGATAATGGACGCTATTCCTCGTACAGTTTTGTAAATACCGGAAATTACCTGGCATTTATCTATAATGACGAGATAAAATATCGAACCAATGTGATTGAATATATTATTGCTGCCGATGGCGAAATGAGTCGCAATTTATTATTCAATGCCAAGAATCAGGACGTTTACTTAATGCCTTCTTTTGCAAAACAAGTACAGGGTCGTCAACTTGTTATCCCCAGTTATAAAAGAGGGAAACTGCGTTTCGTAAAATTCAAATTCTAAGATTATGTTATCCGGATTATTTCGTTCAATGAAATTGTCATCCTGGGTATATTTCTATGTAGTGGCCATTTCTTTGCTTGCCAGCATGTTTTTCCTTCCCTATTCCGGAAGCCTGATGTCGGGTTCACCTTTACTGATAGTGATTTTTGGAAAGATTACGAATGCTCTGATTCAACGACTCATCCTCTTAACATGCTTGTTTGTGTTGGCTCATGTTTCAAACAAGCTGGTATTCAGGTTTAAGCTCTCCGGAACAAGTTCTGTATTTCCAGCACTTATGCTTATGCTATCGGGCGTTTTGCTGCTATCACAATGGCAGTGGGATCCGGTTCTAATCGGTTCGGCCATGATTGCAATGACTTCTACCCGATTATTTGCCATCAAACAGCAAGGCCCAGCCACAGGCCATATCTTCAATACAGGAATCTTCATTAGTATCGCTTCTATGATTTATTTCCCATTTATCGTTTTTTTATTGATTGCCTGGTTCACAATGATTTTGTGGGGGCGTATGACCCTCAGAGAATGGCTCATCAGTGTTTCCGCTTTTGCCATGCCCTATGTTTTAATGTTCAGTTGGTTGTTCTGGACCAACCAGTTGACATGGTCATTAATCGAACATTTTAACTTCACAATCAACTGGATTTCCTTGCATAACCTGACAACTGAACAAATCATTCGCATGGTAGTTTGGACCGGATTACTGCTAATATCATTATTTGCTTTTGTGCTACATGCAGGTCGCAAATCCATCGAAACAAGAAGTAATTACACTACCATACTCTGGATTCTGTTTATAGGAATATTCCTTTCTGTAAGCATGCCCGGACATTTTATGGCATTTGCCTGGTTAACAGCATTCGCAGGCTCAATTTTTATTGCTGATTTCCTGATTTCTTTACCAGGACGCATCAGTACGCTTGTTTTTATACTCATTTATTTTCTAGCGCTAAGCGGCCAATATCTTAGCTTTGTAGTCAAATAATAATCTATGAAATTTGGTGTTGTCATTTTTCCGGGATCCAATTGCGATCATGATATTATTCATGTGCTTCGACATGTGATGAAACAGGAAACCATTGAGTTGTGGCATAAAGACCCACTGCCCGAATATTTCACAACAGATGATTGGATTATTCTGCCAGGAGGCTTCTCTTACGGAGACTATCTCAGAGCAGGTGCTATTGCCCGATTCGCTCCGGTAATGAATGATGTCATTGCCTTTGCCCGACAGGGAGGTCATGTTTTAGGGATTTGCAACGGTTTTCAAATTCTTTGCGAAAGTGCTCTGCTGCCTGGTGCTCTGGTTCGAAATCAAAATCAACAATTTATTTGTGATAATATTAAGTTGATTCCTGCTTCACTTGACACGCCACTGACATCCGGTTTGACATCCGGCCAGGTATTGAATATTCCAATTGCACATGCTGAAGGTCGATATATTGCTGATGAAAAGCTGATTGAAACACTCTTTGCAAACAATCAGGTTATATTTCAATATTGCGATGAAAATGGAGTAATCAATGCAGCTGCTAACCCCAATGGTTCAATGAGCAATATAGCCGGTATTTGCAACGAAACCCGGAATGTTTTCGGTATGATGCCCCATCCAGAAAGAGCTGCTGAAGAAGCACTCGGCAATACGGACGGCCACTTACTTTTTACCTCGATGTTGCAAACTTCGCTGGCCTGATCCCTCTTTTACACTTGTCTGACATCCTGAATACAGGGTCATCATACCAATTATCCTTACATTTGATGCTCAAATTTTTATGCAATGAGCAGATTTCTTAAAACACTTTCTTTCGCTTTTTTCCTCCTGACTTCCTTTGCTTTGAAAGCCCAGATTCTGGAACCCGTAAAATGGGAATTTTCAGCCTCTCAATCAGGAGATAACGAATATATCCTCATCATCAAAGCGACTATTGATGAAGGCTGGAAAATTTACGGGATGGATATTGCCTCAGGCGGACCTATTCCTACTACCATCCATTTCGAGGATAGTGCTTCCATCGGATTTGTGGATAGTCTGAAACAACTTGGCCACATGGAAGGCCCCACTTTCGAACCGTTGTTTAATATGGACCTTACCTGGTGGAAACATAAAGCCATTTTCCGACAGAAAGTGAAAGTGCCGGCAACAGGACAAATTGTAAAAGGTTTTGTCGAGTTTATGACCTGCGACAATAAACAATGCCTCCCACCCACGCAAATTCCTTTCGAATTCAATCTGGGAAAAAACAATGAAGAAGCCGTTCCCGGTAGCGATGAAAACAAACCGGAAGGTGGCGTAGATGAAATCAACCCTGCTAAAAAACATTCCTTTTGGGGGTATTTAATCGGAGGTATCGGGGCCGGGCTTATTGCCTTGCTCACTCCCTGTGTCTTTCCTATGATTCCGCTGACAGTCAGTTTTTTTACCAAAAGGAGCACTACGAGACGCAAAGGATTTATTAATGCCCTAACCTATGCCATGTCAATCATTGTCATTTTCATCGGTTTGGGATTTTTCATTACAGGAGTTTTTGGTCCATCAGCTTTAAACGCTATGGCCAGTAATGTTTTCTTCAATATGCTGTTTTTTGCCCTGTTTTTTGTGTTTGCCCTTTCCTTTTTTGGTGTTTTCGAAATTACTCTGCCTAGCAAATGGGTGAATAAATCGGATGTTGCCGCAGACCGTGGCGGCCTAATTGGTATTTTTTTTATGGCCTTTACGCTCGTGCTGGTATCCTTTTCTTGTACGGTTCCTATTGTGGGAAGCATGTTAGTGATTATAGCCGAGAAAGGTGAATTCTGGGGGCCACTCTTTGGCATGCTCGGCTTTGCTTTGGCGCTTGCCATTCCCTTTGCTTTGTTTGCCGCATTCCCTAGCTGGCTCAACAGTATGCCTAAATCAGGTGGCTGGCTCAATACAATCAAAGTGTCTTTAGGTTTTCTAGAATTGGCACTTGCTTTTAAATTTCTGTCTATTGTTGATCTGGCCTATCACTGGGGCTTTCTGAAAAGAGATATCTTTATTTCTATCTGGATTGTGATTGCTGTTTTATGGGGGTTCTACCTGCTTGGTAAAATTCGCTTCGCACATGACGGACCCTCAGAACATATTTCGGTGACCCGGCTGTTTTTCGCCATAATAGCTTTTTCTATAGCCGTATATATGGTTCCCGGCCTATGGGGAGCTCCGGTCAGAATTCTGAGTGGCATTGCACCGCCCCAACATTATCAGGAGTTTAATTTGAATACCCTGCAATATAAAATTGCCAAACTCGAGTCAAAAATAGATGCCCTGCAAGCCGGAGGCATAGCGCAGAAAAACCATGCGGATGATGCCCAAATTCTGAATAGTATCCCGGTAACTGTGGTTGACAATATGGACTGTCCGCACGAGCTGAATTGTTTTTTTGATTATGCTCAGGGGATGGCTTACGCCCGGTTACATAACAAACCAGTGATGCTCGATTTCACCGGCTGGACATGTGTGAATTGCCGGAAAATGGAAGAATATGTATGGCCTGATCCGGCTGTCTGGAAAATTCTTAACGATGATTATGTCCTGATTTCTCTTTTTGTGGATGACAAAACCAAATTGCCCGCTGATTTTGGCCCATCACCTTATACCGGCCATGAAGTGAGCACCGTTGGCGGCCTGTGGAGCGATTTGCAAACTACACGCTATAATATTAATTCGCAGCCCTATTATGTGCTGATAGATCATGATGGGAAAGAATTAGTTACCCCGCGTGGCTATACACCCGATGTCAGCGAGTATATCAGCTGGTTACAATCAGGGATAAAAACTTTTGCTAAATAGTCATAATTAATTGCCTTTCCAATCTTGGAGAAAATAATAGATACTTTTTTGAAAGCAATTTTTCGATTTGTATAATCTTGTTTCGAAGTATTGGATGCGATTTTTTAAAGTCAGAGCCTATTATGATATCAGTAATTGGGGCTAAGAAAAACCGTGCAGTTTATAAAAATCTAAGTCGATCCAGATCTTGCCATTCCGAACAATATGAAATCTGGGAAAGCATTAACGAAAAGATGGTTCAAACGGCTTGATTATTATATTAAAAGTAGCCTTCGGTGGCTTGTGTAAAAAAAAGCCCTCGGACATGCGATGCAGGATGCTAAAAAATACCCCCTAAATTAGTTCCTGTATGCCCAAGGGCTGCATTCATGATTACCTAAAAAGCTATCTAAAGCTTCTCAACGCTTTTTTAATCCGAACGCTAAGGTATTATTGAATATAATATCTTCCAAATAAATTTTGCACATTTTTCAGCCTTCGATGAGGAAATAGTATAACACACAGACTAATATAAATGAGTCTGTTGAACAAAAAACTAAACATCAGGTATCATTAATTAAAGAG
>CAYPSW010000002.1:0-18803 GCA_964413685.1 uncultured Chitinophagales bacterium | reverse complement strand
AAAAAGAAAGCACTGATTTGGTTGACAAACTGCATCATGATGGCAGCAATAACCGCATTAAACCAAAAATCGATTAGTAAGTGCTTAAAGGAATACAACAAATTCCCGCTTATAGTATAAGCAAGTCTGACCAAGAGCAGAAAGACCAAAATCAAAAGGAAACCGCGCAGTCACGATAGGTATTTTGCAGTGGAACAGGAAGAAAAAATTTGCTATTACAATCAGTTATGCAGCCATAGAAAATCGGAAAATATGTACATAAATCTTTGAATGTAGGGCCGCTGATCAGACTAAAGGACTTTTAATTACCGAAGCCTATCACTGTCCAGATAATTATGTTGATGGCAAAAAGCATTGCATAGGTCATCCATGACGAGACACTTTGCAAGATATATTCCTTTAGATTATTTTTATTCATGGGGGCGAAATTGATGCATTTTCATTGAATAGTTTCCTGATCAGAATCCGCTGGCGAAATCTTCTCCGCGAGGGTCAGCACCCGCCTCCAGTTTTCCATCGGGCAATACTAAAATGCCATCGAGCCGGCCAATCGGGTTGCGGTTAATCAGGGTATAGCCCATATGGGATAACTCCATGGAATCATGGGGAAGTATGGCATGTTGTTCTGTGTAAATAGTATCCGGTTTCCATTGATGATGAAATTTTAAAGCACTGACACTTTCCTGCATATTCATTTCAAAATCTTCAACATTCAGAATGGCCTGCATCACGGCTGTAATAATAGTTGAACCTCCGGGTGAGCCAATGACCATCCATAGTTTTCCATTCTTTTCAACAATAGTCGGGGTCATCGAACTGAGCATTCTTTTACCAGGCTCAATGGCATTGGCTTCCGAGCCAATAAGACCATATAAATTGGGATAATCCGGCTTAATACTAAAATCATCCATTTCATTATTCATCAGAAATCCGGCTCCGCTAATCCATACTTTCGAGCCGAAAGAGCCATTAAGAGTAGTTGTAACGGAAACGGCATTTCCATCAGGATCGATTATTGAAAAGTGGGTGGTTTCTTCTTTTTCACTCACTCCAAAATCCCCTTCCCGAATGTTTTTGCTTGGTGTGGCTTTGGCCGGATCATAATCTTTCATCCTTTTGTGCAAATAGCTACTATCAAGAAGATCGTAGATCGGCACCGAATAAAAATCAGAATCACCAAGATAAACAGATCGATCGGCATAGACTCTTCGTTCAAGTTCGGTAATCAGCTGAACGGTTTTTGTGCTGTTCCATCCCCATTGGCTGATGGGATATTCCTGCAAAAGGCTTAGCATTTGTAACAATAAAATTCCGCCACTTGAAGGAGGACCCATAGAAATAATGTTCAGGTCATGGTATTTTCCTGTGACAACAGGCCGCCAGATGGCTTGATACTTTTTCAGGTCATCCATGCTGATCAGGCCGCCATTCTGCTTCATCTCTTCAACTATTCTCCGCGCGGTAATTCCTTCATAAAAACCGGCTGCTTTTTGATCACGTATCAGGATAAGGGTTTGGGCAAGCTTGTGGTTTTTAAATATATCACCGGCAAACCAGCCTCCGGCTTTCAGGAAACCAGGGCCTTTTTGCAGGTTCAACTGTTCGAATGATGCAGCAGAAGCATTGAGTTTATCCGCTTCTGTTTTGGACAAAGCAAATCCATTTTCGGCTAAATCTATAGCTGGTTGAATCAAGTCTTTCCAGGGCAAAGTACCGAAACGGGTATAAGCTTCATACATGCCCATAATCGAACCCGGTACGCCACTGGATAATAAACCATCGAGGCTCCCGCGGGGGATGACATGCCCGCTCGAATCGAGATACATATCCCGAGTGGCAAGCATGGGCGCTTTTTCTCTGAAATCAAGGGAAAAGGCTTCTCCATTGTGCATCCTGATAACCATAAAGCCACCACCACCGATATTTCCTGCTGATGGATAGATAACCGCCAATACAAAATGTACTGCCACAGCGGCATCAATGGCATTACCTCCTGTTTGCATAATCTTCAGACCCGTTTCACTAGCCAGTTTTTGAGCGGAAACAACCATAGCCGAATCGGACTTGAATACAACATAATGCCGGAAATAACGGATAGATTTGTCGTTGGAATGATTGATAAAGATTGATAGAAATGGGATGATAAGCACAAAAAGGAAAAGTGGTTTAGCTCTTGACATCATTCTGACCATTAATTGTCTTTTTCTTGCTTTTAGATGCAACGATTTATTGATTTTGAACCTCTGTAAAAATAGAGTAATCCAAGAACTCCATTCCCAATCTCCCTCTCTTGGATTATTTGATTGCGTAATTTATGAAGCATTAAGCCGGTTTTTGCGAGCCGGCTTTTTTTGGGGGATATCGCACACTTTTGATCTCAGCAGAAATGTGTACCTTTTCATTTCAAATCATTTTAAAGAAAGATGAAAAGACGAGCATTTTTAAGTAGCCTTGGTATCGGTTCGGCCGCAGCCATTCCTTTTCTTAGTCCGATTATCGGCTTGTCAAGCCCTCACAGCGAACCTGTACTTACAGCGTTGAAGGGTCAGCTCCGAAACTCAACAAATGATGCCGACTTTTGGGGAGCAGTTCGCAAGGCATATTTTACGGGTTCATCGGTAATTAATTTCAATAACGGGGGAGTGAGTCCTCAACCACGCCTGGTACAAGAAGCTGAAATCAGGGAGACCAAAACAGCCAACGAAGCCCCCGCCTACCAAATGTGGCGAATTCAAAAACCCGGTCGTGAAATAGTTCGTGAAAAACTGGCCCGTCTAACGGGATGTGAACCGGAAGAAATTGCTTTAGTCAGGAATGCAACCGAGGCGCTCGAAATTCTTCTTTTAGGCTATCCGCTTGAATCAGGGGATGAAGTACTTTGCACCGATCAGGACTACCCGAGTATGATTAACGCCATTAAACAAATGCAAAACCGGAAGAAGATTGTTTTAAAAACTATTCCTATACCAGTTCCGCTTGATGATGAAGATGCCTTGGTTGAAGCTTTTAAAAATGCAATTACACGCAAAACAAAACTCATCCTGATGTGCCATATGATTAACCTGACCGGACAAGTACTTCCGGTTAGAAAGGTGGTAGATATGGCTCATGCGAATGGCCTTGAGGTGATTGTGGACGGAGCCCATTCTTTTGCCCATATCGATTTTAAGATAGAAGATTTGGGATGTGATTATTTTGGAACAAGCCTGCATAAATGGCTATGTGCGCCCTTTGGAACCGGCTTGCTTTACATTAAAAAAAACAAAATACCCGATATCTGGCCTTTATTTGCTGCGCCCGAAGAAGAGGCTGACAAGATGAGCAAGTTTGAGCATTTCGGAACCTATCCGGTACCAAAAGAATTGGCCATTTCAGAAGCTATTGATTTCCACGAAGCCATTGGAATTAAAAGGAAAGCATCCAGGCTGGCCTTTCTATCAGATTACTGGACAAAGCAAGTCAAAGATATTAATGGTGTTTTCTTCAACACTTCGTTCAGACAGGGAAATTACGGGGCGATTGTCAATTTTGGGTTGGATGGCATTGAAGCCCCTGAAATACAAAGGAAATTATTTCAGATGCACCGCATTTACACCATATCCATCCATCATGATGACGTAAAAGGCGTACGGGTTTCCCCTCATATTTATACTTCAATGGAAGAATTGGATTTGCTGGCCCAGGCCATTAGGGAAATTGCCTTAAGCCGGTAGGGTGAAGTAAAAGGTGGAGCCACGGTCAGCTTCACCATTGGCCCAAACCTGTCCACTGTGCCTTTCAATAATCTGCTCCACAATGGCAAGGCCAATACCTGTACCTTCAAAATCTTCATCTTTATTCAATCGTCTGAAAATTTTAAAAATTTCTTCCTTAAAAGTGGGTTCAAACCCTATTCCGTTATCCTTGATGAAATACAGTATTTCATCATGTCCTTTTTCAGAGCTCATGAAAATCTGAGCTGTTTCTTTTTTGCTTGTAAACTTGATGGCATTGCCTAGTAAGTTGCTTAGCACTTGTTTAATGGCAGACCGATCTCCCTTGCACGGTTCGAGCGAGTCGATCTTGAATTCAATTTTACGATCACCAATATTGGGCTTCAATTCCATTATTACCTCATCACAAAGAGCATTCATGTCCAGATTCACTTTGACTAATTCATTCTTTCGTGCTTTTGAATAAGCCAGCAAGTCTTTGACGAGATTGTCAATTTGAACAGCACTTTGATTGATGAAACTCAGATATTCTTTCCCCTTATCTCCCAGCTGAGTAGCAAACTTTTTATTCAGCAATTCTGAAAACATTCGCAAACCTCTGATTGGAGATCGTAAATCATGAGCCACTGTTGTATTAAACGCATCGAGTTGTTTATTGGCAAATTGTAGTTCACGCGTTCTTTGCTCTACCCGTTTCTCCAGTTCATCGCTTAAAAGGCGGTTCTCCTCTTCAGCTAAAATTTGATGGGATACATCGGTAAGAATCATCCCCATTCCAATCACTTCATTTGAATCATGAATTGGGATATACCTTGCTTCCATCCAAACAATATCCCAATCCGATTTTACAAATTCATGCACTTCCTGTATTTCTTCACCTTTAAAAACAAGATCGAAGATTTCATTGAACCTTGTTACTGTTTTATTATCTGCTCCGTCAAGAATAGACCGACCTTCTTCAAGATTGATAATTTTTAAAGGTTTTGCCCATTCCTTGGCAATGGGATTGAAATACTGAATTAGTTTATCAGCATCAATATAAATCAGACCTGCATCAAGATTATCGAGCAGGAGATTTAGAGGGGATAGTTTCCTTAAATTCATGTAAATAAGATGTGTCCAAAAACGATTTTATAAAGATAGTCCCCTAAATCGGAATTAACAACTACATTAATCACGCAAGCTATTAACTTGTCCACTCAAAGAGCCCAGCATTGTTTTTCGGAAAATGATAAGAGATATTATTTTCCATATAAATCTGATCAGGAATTCCCAGATCTGCAATAAAAATCCGGCTATTAGTCAGTAAGTGTGCAAGAATTTTTTTGGGTGCGGCTAAACAGCAAATCAGGTCAGCCTTAAAATAATTATCTTTTGATTGCGGATGGAACCCGGTAGGTATATCAAGTGCAATTCGGGGAATTAGTAACTGATTACAGTGCTTGATTTTTTCATTTAATGTATCAGGCAAGGGCAGGCGTTGAGAAAAGCCAAGCCAGGCATCAACCAGTATAGCCGGCTTAGGGGGAAAACCTTTTTTTGCACCAAACTGTAGCGATCGTTCGAGTTGAATGGCAGGCAGACCTGACAATGCTTCATCGGGCAAATCGAGCCAAACCCGATAGCCGCGCGCCAGCAATCTGCGGGCCGCTACCAAACCACCTCCACCATTATTTCCTTTTCCAATACCTATATATACATCACAAGGTTCAGTGTATACGGCCATGACAAGCCGTGATAATTGCCAGCCGGCATTTTCCATCATGAGTTCAATTGGGAGATAATATTTTTCTACTGCCAAATAATCAAGTTGACGGAATAATTCGAGGCTGAATAATTGATCTTCTTCAAAACGAACAGCCGGAAAAGAAACGGCAATATCTATTTGGTGTTTTTGATTCATTCCTCAGCGCCTGATATGAAATCGATCGGTGTCAGAATATAGCCCTCGTTGCGGAGTAAACGGATGATACCTTGTTCTCCCGGAAGATGACCGGCACCAACGGCAATAAAACAAACAGCATTTGATATGAATGACTCAATTGGTTTTATCCAATTCTGATTTCGCTGATTTAGTAGCATATCGGTATATTCGCTCCATTCGTCATCGCTCTCCAAATCTTCATCCATCGAATCGATTTGTTGCGTGACGTATAAGTCAACAAGATGATCAAGATTTTCCAGGTCCCGGTGATAATGCCTCATTTCATTGAGCAACATATTGGCTTGTATCTCAATTGGAATTGAATCAAGAAGCGAAACCTGGTAATCTGCTGTTTCCAGGCCCGCAACTGGAATATTATGCTCATTAGCCAATTGCTGAAAAGTTAATTCATAGGAGGCTGTGCTATCTCCGAATGAAACCTCATAAAAAGTTTGGCTTACAAAAACCGGTTGCAGATTCTGATAATAGGCCCATTCAACACTTGATTTACCTAAAGTGTCAAGCATAAAAGTTTCGAGCGAATCAAATTGTTCCGGGCTGTACAGATCACTTAGTAATTGTCCGTTTGGCAATATGGTGCCGGTAATGGCATTGAAATTTGCTTTTTTGTTATTCAGATTTATTTCAAAAACAACACTATCAACCGAGAGAACCAGCTGCCTGAGTTGTTCATTAAAAACAAATTTAGATTTAGGCATCAAGTGCATGGAGCCAAAGAGCCAGGAAGGTGTTTTCAAATCTGCCCGATCAATGCGCCAAAGCATAGATTGCCCGTCAGCAGCTTCTTTGTTTGGCATATTTTGCTTTTCAGTCTGGCAAGAATCCGCTATCAGGGATAATAACAGACCGGCTATTATTAATTTTTTCAGGCGAATCATAAAAAATCTGACTTTTATGGCGTGGGGTAAAAATAAAGAATAATTGCTGCTTATGGCCGAAAGTCCGGGTCTCTCTTCCTACTTTAATTAAGACTGGATATCTACTGTAGTTTCTTCGGTTTCTAATGAATCGGATTTGTTTTCGTTGGTACTAAAAATCTTTCTGTAGAAAATTAAAATGGAAAAGACTCCGCTTGAAATAGCAGCATCAGCGATATTAAAAACCGGATTAAAAAATGAGTAGTAATTGCCACCAATCACAGGCAGCCAATGTGGATAATGCCCCTGAAGAATTGGAAAATACAGCATATCGACTACCTTGCCCTTGAGCAAAGGGGCATAACCGCCAGCTGCAGGAAGAAAATGAGCAATATTCGGGTGGAAAGGGTCACTGGCTTCGAACAAAAGACCATAAAATACTGAATCCAGAATATTTCCCAAAGCCCCTGCAAAGATCATCGACATACAAATGATAAAGAAAACCGGTGCTTTACGTTTTACAAGCCTGGACACGTAATATCCAATGGCAGCCAGTGCAATAAGCCGAAAAACGGTAAGCAAAATTTTCCCAAAAGAGCCGCCATAAGCCATACCGTAAGCCATGCCTTCGTTTTCAAGGAAATGAATCCTGAACCAGGAGCCGATAACAGATATTTCCTCTCCAGCATACATATGCGTTTTCACCCAAAATTTTAAAATTTGGTCAGCAAGGATGATCAGGGAAATAATAAGAATGGATAGATATGCTCTTTTCAACCCCTTTTTCTTTGGTTTTTGTTTTTGGCCTCAATGCTTAAGGTGGCATGCGGAACCGCACGTAATCGGTCTTTAGATATCAATTTCCCGGTTTCGCGGCAAATACCATAGGTTTTGTTTTCGATGCGAACAAGAGCTGCTTTTAGTTTATTCATGAAGGAAATCTGACGAGAAGCCATATTTACCAGATTTTCTTTCTCACTGGCTTCAGAACCATCTTCCACTCCTGAAAAGCGGCTGGACGTGTCATCAGTTCCATTTCCATCAGAATGTGTTATTTGCTCTTGAAGGTAATCTAATTCCTTTTTAGCTTTTTTGATTTTCCCTTCAATAATCACTTTAAATTCCTGAAGTTCTTCATTGCTATATCTTGTCTTTTCTTTTTCCATTGCGAACTATTTTTTATTAACGTAAATATTTACCCGAATGGAAGTATCGTTGATATCGATAGCTGTTCCTTCCTCTAATTTGGGCAAGAGCTTTAAATCAGTCGCCAAAATTTCAGTGCAAATATAATCCTTAAATTCCTTTATCGCCAAACCGACATCATGCTGATTTTCAAGTTCAACTACAATGCGATCAGTAATATTAAACGCCTGTTCTTTTCGTAAGCGTTGAATTTTATTAACCAGTTCACGTGCTATGCCTTCAGCTTTAAGTTCCGGACTGATTTTTATATCAAGTGCCACGGTCAGATTCTGATAATTGCTTACCAACCAGCCGGGGATATCTTCAGTACTAATTTCAACCTCATCGGCCCTGAGCCGGTACGATTCACCTTGCAAATCCAAATCGTAGTAGCCCTTATTTATAAGCAGCTGAATATCCTTTTGTGAAAAACCATTCAATAGACCAGCCATTGTTTTCATTTTTTTTCCCAATTTGCGACCTAATATTTTGAAATCGGGTTTGATTTTTTTGGTAAACATCCCATCCGTATCTTCTACAAATTCAATAAGCTTGACATTGACCTCTGATTTTATTAATGGCGCAACTTTTTGTACTTGTTTTTTAAACTGTGGGTTTAATACCGGTATCAGCACACGCCTCAAAGGTTGTCTGACCTTTATATTTGACTTCTTTCTGAGCGATAAAATCATGGATGAAAAATCTTGGGCCCATTGCATACGCTCTTCCAAATCCGGATTAATCAGCGCTTCTCTGGCATCAGGGAAATGAGCAAGATGAACAGAGAGGCAATCGTCTTTCGCTGTTGTTGTCTGCAATGACCTGAAAAGGAACTCCGCAGAAAATGGTGAAATAGGTGCTATTAAACGGCTGATGCTGTCAAGACAAATAAAAAGCGTTTGATAAGCTGAAATTTTATCCTCATTATATTCTCCTTTCCAAAAACGTCTTCTTGATAAGCGAACATACCAATTACTCAAATGATCGATGGTAAATTCCTGAATGGCACGTGCTGCTTTGGTGGGTTCATATTGATCATAATGTCCATCAACTTTCCTGATTAAAGTATTCAACAAAGATAAAATCCACTGGTCGATTTCAGGCCTTTGTTCGATATCGGCTTCGTTGTAATTAAAACCATCAATATTGGCATAGAGTGAAAAGAAAGAATAGGTGTTAAAAAGCGTACCAAAAAATTTCCTGCTTACTTCATTGATACCTTTCTCATCAAATTTCAGATTGTCCCATGGCTGACTATTTTCCATCATATACCAGCGGAGGGCATCGGCTCCAAATTGCTGAATGACCTTGAATGGATCAGCTGCATTTCCGAGCCGTTTCGACATTTTATTTCCATTCTTGTCGAGTACCAAACCATTGGAAAGGACATTTTTATAGGCAACCGAATCGAAGAGCAATACACCCAGCGCATGCAGGGTAAAGAACCATCCCCGAGTTTGGTCAACCCCCTCAGCAATAAAATCTGCCGGGAAATTGTTCTCAAACTTGTCTTTGTTTTCAAAAGGATAATGCCATTGAGCATAAGGCATAGCACCTGAATCGAACCACACATCGATGAGGTCAGGTTCACGTTTCATGGGTTTTCCACCTTGGCTCTTTAAAACAATTGTATCAACCCAGGGCCGGTGTAAATCAATTTCTTCATTAATCGGTTTTTCCATAAAACCTGCTTTCACCGCCAGTTCAATCTCATTCTTGAGTTCTTCAATCGATCCGATGCATTTAATTTCCGAGCCATCTTCTGTTATCCAAATAGGTAAAGGTGTACCCCAGAATCTGGACCTCGAGAGATTCCAGTCAACGAGGTTTCCCAGCCAGTTACCAAATCGACCAGTTCCGGTAAATTCCGGTTGCCAGTTAATGGTTTTATTCAGATCCATCATCCGCTCCTTCAGTGCGGTTGTTTTAACAAACCATGAGTCAAGGGGATAATAAATAATGGGTTTGTCAGTACGCCAGCAATGAGGATATGAATGATTAAATTTTTCAATTTTGAAGGCTTTATTCTGTTTTTTCAAATCAACACATATGTCGATATCAACCGACTGATAATTTGTCTCATTTCTATAGTCTTTCACATACCGACCGGCATAGTCAATAAGCTCGTTCACAAATTTCCCTTGTTTATCGACCAGAGTTAACGAGCCGATGCCATTTTCACGAGCTACTTTGAGGTCATCGGCCCCAAAGCTTGGGGCTATATGCACGATACCCGTACCATCTTCAGTAGTCACGAAATCTCCGGCAATCACTTTAAATGCATCTCCATCATCAGGTTGTACATACGGCATGAGTTGTTGATACCGAATACCCAAGAGTTCTTTTCCTTTTATTGTTTCGATGATGCGCCAGGGTATGGCGGTTTTAATTTGAGGAGCGGAATCAAATGCGCTATCTCTTCCATTTTCAACAAAGCCGGCTTTTTCATTAAAATAGGCTGTTACCCGTTCTTTTGCCAGGTAAACCTTAATCGGCAAAAGGGTGTAAGGATTAAAGGTTTGTACTAGGGTATATTCGATTTTTTTGCCAACCGCAAGAGCCGTGTTCGAAGGCAGAGTCCATGGTGTGGTTGTCCAGGCAATAAAGTAAACACCTGGTTTATCGCTCAGTTCAAATTGAGCCACTGCTGAGGTATCTTTTACATCGCGGTATGCACCTGGCAAATTGAGCTCATGAGAACTCAAACCGGTTCCCGCAGCCGGGGAGTAGGGCTGAATAGAATAGCCCTTGTATAACAGACCTTTATCGAAAAGTCTTTTGAGCAAATACCAAAGCGTCTCGATATAGTTATTATCAAAAGTAATGTATGGGTGGTCCAGGTCGACCCAATATCCCATTTTATGGGTCAGGTCGTCCCAAATGTCTTTGTATTTCATCACTTCGGTGCGACAAGTGTTATTATACTCTTCGATGCTTATACTTTTCCCAATATCTTCTTTTGTAATACCTAGTTTTTTCTCAACCTGCAATTCAACCGGCAGTCCATGCGTATCCCATCCACCTTTTCGATTCACTAAAAATCCTTTTTGGGTTTTATAGCGACAAAACAAATCTTTGATGGTTCGGGCCATCACATGGTGAATGCCGGGTAGCCCATTGGCTGATGGAGGTCCTTCATAAAACACAAACTCTTCGGCATCTTTTCTGCTGTTAAGACTTTCCTGAAATATATCTTCCTGCTCCCACCATTCCAGAATTTCCTGCTCAATAGTGGGAATATCAAACCTTTTCAAACTTCTGAAATGTTTTATAGGTGTCTTCATGCTTTATTTAAGTTTGTCTTTATCATCATTCCCATTGCTTTCAATGAAAACATCAATCAAAGGTTCATTTTTAAGGGCTTTTCGCAGTTTAATTTTTTCGAACCGCATGAGCATGGCAGGCAGGAGAATTAAATTGCAAAGTAAGGCTACCACAAATGTAACGGTTGTCAATTTGCCTAAATTCGCTGTACTGTCGAAGGTTGAAAAGGTGAAAACAAAAAAGCCACACATCAAAATCAGACTGGTGTAAATCATGCTAATACCGGTTTCATGCAGAGATGTTTTCACGGTTTTCCCGATATCCCAATTATGTCGATATAATTCCTGTCGGTATTTAGCAAGAAAATGAATTGTATAATCGACTGATATTCCGAAAGAAACACTAAAAATCAATACCGTAGAGGGTTTTAGATTAATGCCGAAAAGGCCCATAATTCCAGCGGTTGTAATCAAAGGAATCAGATTAGGTATCAGAGAGAACAGGAGCATTCTGAACGACCTGAATAAGTAGAACATAATTAAAGAAATCAAAATCAATGCAAGAATAACCGATTGAAACAATCCATGTATCAGATAGTTAAAGCCTTCCAGGGCAATCAGACTTGTTCCGGTATAAATAATATGGTATCTATCAGGCGGAAATATGCTATCTAATTTAGGACTTAGCGCGGCCAAAACTTTTGGCATCGAATCAGAACCAATATCAGGAATAGAAAGGCTGATTCTGGCAATGCTGGAAGAGTCCGCTACATATTTCACATTTACAGTTGTATCCACGGTAGCATGCTTAATATAAATTCTCAGATTGGGATCTGAGGAAATCTCAAGTTTTGTTGGCAGACGGTATCTGGAGGGTATGCCGGAATGATATGCTTGATTGGCCAATTTAAAGGCCTCAACAATGCTCAATGGCCGGGAAAATAAATCAAAACTGGCTATTGAATCCTGCACTTGTTCCAGTTTCTTCACAAACTTATAGTTCAGGGCTCCTTTGGGGACTTTTGTATCAATTAAAACATTGAAAGGAAGTGCTCCATTAAACTCACGCTCAAAAAATTTTAAGTCTTGATACACTTTTGCTTTATGGGGAACATCATCGAGAATATAACCTCTCGATTTCAACTTAGTAGAACCATAAATTCCTATAAGTACAATCAATCCGGTAATTATAAATATTGCGAGTTGATTATTAACCGCTAGCTTTTCAAAAGTATTGAGCATTTTTTTGAAAAACTTACGCTCAAGATGTTTTACATGAGCCGGTTTTGGATCAGGTAAAAAGCTGAATAATATCGGGATACCAACCATGGTAAGCAAAAAGATGGAAGATATACTCAAAAAAGTAACTATTCCAAATTCAGTGAGCATGCTCACTTTTGTGAATGCAAAAACACCAAAACCAATAGCCGTAGTCAGGTTGGTAAAAAATGTGGCATTTCCAATTTTTTCAGTTGCCCGAACAAGAGCCCGCTGGCGCTTGCCGTGTTTTTTGAACTCAATATGGTATTTATTAATAAAGTAAACACAATTTGGAATACCAATGACAACGATCAGGGTAGGTATCAGACCGGTGAGCAGCGTTACTTTATAACCAAAGATATTCAGAATACCTAATGACCAGATGGCTCCGACAATGACCACCATAACAGGAAAAATTACAGCATAAACATTTCTAAACAGCAGCAATAAAATAAACGTCAAAATAACAAGCGCATAAAAAATAAAGAGTATCAATTCCCTCTTCAACTGATAGGCAAGAAAGCTCCTGATAAAAGGCATCCCTGAATAATGTAATTCAGTATTAAATCGATCAGCAAATTGATCACTCAGATTTTGAATGTCATTCACAATAGCAATACGCGCTTTCGAATCAAGCTCTTTTTGCTTCAGACTAACGGCCATCAAAGTGGTATGGGTTCGGGTGTTATAAAGCAGGCCTTCATAAAACGGTAGTGACAGAAATACTTGTTTAAAGCTATCCAATTCGGCCTGGTTTTTTGGCAGACGATTCATGATCCTAACGGTCTCAAAAGATTTTAGCGAATCGTTCCGATGAATATTATAAGCCGTTGGGATAGAGAGCACTCCGTTTACTCCTTTTATTTTTTTAACCTCTTTACCCAATTCGTACCATGCTGTGAAAAAATCGATATGGAAAAAATCAAAAGACTTTACTCCTATAACCATGGTACTGCCATCCTCACCAAAATTTTGGCGAAAATTCATGTAATCAATATATTTTGGATTGTCCTCGGGAATAACTTTGTAGCTGTTATACGACATGTGCGTATCTTTGGCGAACCATCCCATAATGACCGTAATCAGGATTATGAGCACAGATAATACTCCACGATTTCTTATAATTCGCATGGAAATGCTTTGCCACATAGTAGTGAAAATTGGGCACTAAATTAGTAAAATTGTGCCTCACAATACTTCACTAAATCAAATCAAAAACTTTGGAAAAATTTGAATTTCAATAAAATAGCTTCCTTTATATTCCGTTACCGATATCCATGTATGGCATCACAACACTGGCTTCTTATGAAATCACACTTTTGGTATTCTGTTTTATTATGTACTATGGCCCATGCAGGCTTCAGCCAAACGGTACCCCTGGGAACCTGGACTGATTATCTGCCATATCAACATACCCAATCTGTAAGCATCGGGGCTGATAAAGTGTATTGTGCAGCCGAGTACGGCATCTTTTCTTATGATAAAAAGGATGGCTATTTGTTACGTAACAGCAAAGCAAACGGCCTGTCAGATATAGGTGTTAATACCTTGAACTATTATGAAGCAAGGGATCTATTAATGCTAGGCTATACAAATGGTAATATCGATTTGTATGAGCAGGGTTCTTTTGAAAACATTCCTGATTTACAGCAGGCAGTTATCACTGGTGGGAAAAAAATCAATCATATCTATTTTAAAGGTTCCTTCGCCTATTTGTCCACCAGTTTTGGAATCGTAGTGGTAGATCTTGATAAAAAACAAATCAAAGACACTTATAAAATCGGATTAAATGGCAGCGATGTGGAAACCTATGCTGTAAGCACCGATGACAATAATATTTATGCTTCTACCAAAAATGGCCTTTACAAAGCTTCATTGGTCAATGGAGATAATCTGTTAAGTTTCACCTCATGGCATTTGCAGAGCACAACGGAAGGATTACCTGTAGGGAAATCAGTATTTACCCTTCTTTTTGACAGTAAAATTCTTACTGCAGTTGCTGATACAATTTTTCAATTATCGGGAAATCAATGGACACCCTTCTACACCCACAGCGGCTGGTCTCCCCAATGGATGTCGGCCAATGGAAAACAATTATTAGTAGCCGAATGGCAGGGCAATTATCCACCAAATACTGCGGATATTGCACTCGTTGATCCGCAAGGCTCAGCAAGTTATATTTTAGATCAGGGAGAAATTAAAGTTCCTAAAGAAGTGGTTCAGGATAATCAGGGAAATATTTGGGTAGCAGATTTTTACCTCGGCCTGATTAAATATGATGGAACAAATCACAAGGCCTATTTTCCAAACGGTCCCTCAAGCAACACCATTACTAAAATGGATTTTGAAGATGGAGCTTTATGGGTAGCATCCGGAAGCATTAATACAGCTTGGAATTTTACTTATAACAGGAATGGTTTTTTTGGTTTCCAAGATGCTTGGTGGACCAGCTATAATGAGTCAACCAGACCTGAACTGAGTGGTGTTTTTGATGTGGTAGCCGTGAAAGCTGATCCATTCAGCGATGCTGTTTATTTTGGCTCGCATGCCAATGGGCTTATCAAACTGGA
Source organism: uncultured Chitinophagales bacterium (assembly GCA_964413685.1). GTDB lineage: Bacteria > Bacteroidota > Bacteroidia > Chitinophagales > S012-47 > JAJRWN01. The sequence continues at coordinate 4,010 of CAYPSW010000002.1, read as the reverse complement.
AAATAACCAGATCGAACGTTGGGATTATAGCAATTCTCCTTTACAATCACCGGCAGGTGACACCTTGAGAACTCACATTGGTGGTTTTGCTTTCGATAGTCAACACAATTTATGGATGACCAATAACGGAACCGCCTACCCGTTGGTAGTAAAGAAAACAGACGGAACCTGGAAAAATTTTCCTTTGCCCGAAGGCATGATGGATGTAAATGATATCCTCATTGATGATTACGGACAACTTTGGATTATAGAACCGCGGAATGGTGATTTCGGAATTGCCGTTTACGATCCGGGAGAGAATATTGATGATGTCAGCGATGACAAAACAGTGGTGTTGAAAAAAGGTGCCGGAGTTGGAAATCTGCCGGATAATAATGTCAATTCCGTAGCAAAAGACCGGGATGGTGAAATATGGATTGGCACCGATCAAGGCCTGGTGGTTTTCTATTGTGCTTATGATGTGATGAACCATGCTTGCGATGGTGCTCATATTATTGTTGAACAAGACGGATTTCCTGCTTATCTTTTCGATGGCGAGACAATCAACGATATAGAGGTGGATGGTGCCAACCGGAAATGGATTGCCACTAATAACGGAGTCTGGCTGATGTCGGCTGATGGCATCACAGAGATTAGCTATTTCAACCAGGACAATAGCCCATTATTATCGAATGAAGTACTGGATATTACCATTGATCCTATAAGCGGTCTGATATTTTTCGGTACTTCAAAGGGCATTATATCTTACCGGGGAACCGCCACCGAAGGTACTGCCACAATGAACGATGTGCTGGTATATCCCAATCCGGTTCGCGCAGATTATTCGGGCCCTATTGCCATCAAAGGATTAAGTCAGGATGCTTATGTGAAAATTACCGATGTAAGTGGCAATTTAATCTATGCCACGCAGGCTTTGGGCGGACAGGCTATCTGGAACGGAAAAACGCTGGATGGACAAAGAGCCGCCACAGGTGTTTATCTTGTTTTTAGTTCTGATGCTTCCGGTGCCGAAACCTTTGTAAGCAAATTTCTGATGATCCATTGACATTCGCTTATCTTTATTACATGTTGCAATCCGTAAAAGCCATTGTATTAAAATCGGTGAACTACGCTGAAACAAGTGTTATTATCAAGGCTTATACTAATCAGTTTGGTTTGAAGTCCTATATTATCAATGGCGTGAGATCGGCAAAATCAAAAACGCGCCAATCGATGGTGCAGGCCCTTTCGCTGCTGAACATGGAAGTATATCACCATAGCAATCGAACACTGAATCGGGTTAAAGAAGTAAATTTTGATGTGCTTTATACCAGTATTCCCTTCAATATTGTGAAAGGTTCAATCATTCTATTCCTGCAGGAAATTTTATTAAAATGTCTGAAAGAGGAAGAAGCCAACGATGCCTTGTTTAACTTCTTGCACGATGCTTTACTCCTCTTTGACCGCGATATTGAAAAACCGGAAAATTTTCATCTTTCCTTTTTGATTGAATTAAGCAGTTTTCTCGGGTTTTATCCTTCCGGAGTTTTCAGTAACAAACTTGCCTATTTCAATGCCGCTGGTGGTATGTTTTCAGCCGAAGCCTCTACTGACGGGAATTCGTTGGGCCCGGCTGAAGCAGAAAAATTCAGTCGCTTAATTTCTTTGCCCTTAAATCGTTCTCATGAGGTGGGTTTCTCATCAGAAAGCCGGAAAATACTCCTGCATTTTCTACTTCAGTATTTCGAATATCACCTGCACGGTTTCGGAAAGATAAAGTCGCACAAAATTCTTGAAACCGTGCTGTCAGTCTAGTTTATCTTGATTTTTTATACAAGAATACTAAAGCGGCAATTACACCAAGTCTTTGTAAAAGTGCCAGCAACCAAAGCCATCCGGTTTGATAAATAAACACAACCTGTTTTGCGCCATCAGGTATCGTCACCGAAAGAAAATCAGTATCCTTTATTTCCAGCTTTTTTCCATCAACCCTACAAGTCCAGCCGGGGAAATTATTTTGAAGCAGTTTCAGGTTAGATCCGGCCAAACCTTCTACGGATATACTGATCCGGTTGACACTGCATTCGATGACAGGGGCCGGGATTACTTTTCCATCAGCTGTTTCAATATTTGCCATAGATTGATTCAGGAGGCTGTCTTTTTTGGACGATTCGTTAAAAGAATCAAATCCTTTGAGTAAAAAAGGATTGTAAGCCTGAGAGGATGGCACATGGTAAAAAACGCCCAGATTATACCAGATGGGATAAATAAAGTGCCCGGCATCATTGAATTGATTTACCGGCTGAAGACCCGGAGCAAGAATCGCTTTACCGCTTGCTTCTTGGAGCATCTTATTTACTGTGTGTGTATTGGCTTCCGAAAGAGCGGTAATGGGTAGTTGAAATTGCAAGGCAATGATGAGCTCCATCACAACGGCTGCCTGAATGATTTTCATCAGATATCTCCCTTGTTGCATTCGGGATAGTAGAAGTAGCAGGCCAATCGGCAGCCACGCCATCCACTGCCAATGTATGATATTTATCTCGAAATTACCGGCTAGTATATCGAGGAAATTTCTTTGAAAAGGATCGGGAATGAGCCCTCTTTCTTTAACCGCTCCATATAAGGAGGCAGTAAGCCAAATCAGGCCAATCGAAGTGCTTATCCAGGTAATTTTGTTTCTATGCTCGCTCGTTCGGATTTGGTCAAATCCCCGGCCTGCTAACAGCAGCATCGGGATAAATACAAAAAGTCTGAATAAAGCCGGAAACCTGAATGTATCCATAAGGGGAACATACTGATAGAGCCAGGTTCTGAGAGGCAACTCATTACCCAGCGATAAGCCCAGAGCAAGGAGGCCACCACCAATCAGCATCCAACTTTGTCGTTTTTGAGGTCTGAGCACCAGACCACCAACAGCAAGCAGCATCATCAGGATGCCGGCATACATGTTCCGCATGGAAATATCGGTTGCAAAATAATGATCGACAGAACCAATTACCATGGGGAAAAACAAGGTTATAAATGACTGTGAAGTATAGCTTCCGAACAAGGCCTGGTTCAAAGTTGTGCCACTTCTTGTTATCTCAGGTAATGCCAATGAAAACGAATAGAGGTAGCCCGCTGAAAAGATAAAAAAACAAGAGAGCAAAACGACACTTGAGCTAAGCCATCTTCTGAAATCAAAAGTTTTTTTCCTGATGTGAAGCATCATTTTATACAGCAGGGTGGCCAGAAGCAAATAGGCCATCACAATGGCAAAGGCAGGATAGCCACCAGTGAGCATAAATCCGGCACTAAAACCTGCTCCAATGGCAAATCGGGTTTCAAAACCAGAAGACCATTTGAGGAAGAAAAACCAGAGCCAGGGAATCCATGCTGCGCTGATAATCCAATGCAGATGCTGTGCGTTGCCCACCATAAAACCGGAACACGCATACCCAAAGGAAATCAATAAAGCGGCCGTTTGGCTTAGTTTCAGCCGTTTGGCAAAATAAAACATGCCGGCAGCGGCTAGCAGAATATGAAGAAACCATTCCAACTCAATGGTGTATGCGTTATAGCCAAACAGCAATCCCAAGAGCCAGCTTACAGGATACCAAACCCCGCTTTGCGGATCGGCAAAAGCAGGATAGCCTAAACCAAGAAAGGGGTTCCAGGCAGGGAAGTTTCCATGGCGCAAAGCATCACCGATAAAATAGCGCCAGGGCAATGCCTGATCCATGATATCCCATTTCATGGCATGTACCCCAAAAGCAATTGGCCAATAGGCGGCAAGCAGTAAGAAGAAAAGGATTATCAAAAAACCCTTGTCTCCAGCCGGTAGTCGAAATTTATTTCTGACATCATTCCCGGAAAATGGATCATTCATTTCGTTTAGCTTAATGATAAGCAAAAATAAGCGTTGGCAATTTCTTTTAAAAGCTGATATTATCAGCCGGACGCTTATGGAATGCTGGCAATTGCGGCTACCTCTTTCCCATATCCCTCATCCAGACGAAAAAGGCGGGTTTTGAATACGTATTTGATTT
>CAYPSW010000001.1:263972-428972 GCA_964413685.1 uncultured Chitinophagales bacterium | reverse complement strand
ATAATGCTATGGATTTAAGCAGTGTAAAAGTACTGGTAGAATTAATGCAAGAGTTTGAACAAAAATTCGCTAATTGAAATTATTATTACATGATCAGAATATTGGCAAATGATGGCATCAATCCTGATGGAAAAAAGATGATGGAGGATGCAGGGATGGAGGTAATTACTGATAAAGTTGAACAGGTTGATCTTATTGATGAGCTGAATCATTTTGATGGCATCCTGGTTCGCAGTGCAACTCAGATCAGAAAAGACCTAATTGATGGTTGCCCCAAGCTGAAATTGATTGGCCGGGGGGGTGTCGGTATGGATAATATTGATGTGACCTATGCCCGTGAGAAAGGAATTAAAGTAGTAAACACTCCTGCTGCTTCCTCAGAATCGGTTGCAGAATTGGCTTTGGCACATTTAATGACATGTGTTCGGTTTTTAGCTGATGCAAACAGGAAAATGCCCGCTGAAGGTCATTCGAATTTTAGTGCATTAAAGAAGCAATTTTCGAAAGGAAAAGAAGTGCGTGGAAAAACCATTGGAATCATTGGTTTCGGTCGTATCGGGCAATCATTTGCACGGCTTTGTCTCGGTTTAGGAATGAAGGTAATTGCTTATGATCCCTTTGTTGAGGAGGCAGTGTTATCATTGCCTATTGTTGGTTTGAATCACCATCCCGAACTGACTGTAAAAACCATTCCTTTTGATGATGTTCTAGTTCAGAGTGATTTCATCAGCCTGCATGTACCTGCCGGTAAGCATCCCATTATTGACAAAACGTCTCTTTCGAAAATGAAGGATGGTGTTATTCTAATAAATGCATCTCGTGGAGGTGTTGTTGATGAAACAGCATTAATTGAAGCATTGGATGTGGGTAAGGTTTCATTTGCAGGGATGGATGTTTTTATTGATGAGCCTAAGCCAAGAGCAGAAATATTACAGCACTCAAAAGTGTCACTTACACCTCATATCGGAGCCAGTACTGAGGAGGCCCAACAAAGAGTCTGGACAGAAATGGCACAACAGGTAATTGATTTTTTCAAATAAACATTATTTCAGCAAATGGCAGATATAAAAGCATTTAAAGGATTCCGTCCGGCAAAAGAATATGCAAATAGGGTAGCTTCTCCCCCCTATGATGTACTTAGTGAGGAAGAAGCAAGAGCAATTTTTGAAGAAAATCCTCATTCATTTTTACAAGTAATCAGATCTGAAGTAAGCCTGTCAAAAAATGTAAATCCGTATAGTAAGGAGGTTTATGAGCAGGCAAAACGAAATTTTAACAGACTGGTCGAAGATGGAATTCTTATTCAAGACTCCTCACCCTGTTTTTACATCTACAAGCAAAAAATGGGACTTCACCAACAAAGCGGTATTGTAGCTATCTCAAGTGTTCAGGATTACTTCAAGGACATTATTAAAAAGCATGAGTTCACTCGTCCTGAGAAAGAAAAGGACCGCACTACACACATGAAGGTTACCGGTATTCATTCAGGGCCGGTATTTCTGACATATCCTGAAGTTTCTTCCATTGATAATATGGTCAAAGAAATTTGCAAAGGAGAACCTGATTATGATTTTGTTCTTGAGGATGGGATCGGTCATAGCCTTTGGGTGGTACGTGATGAAGCAATTATTGAAGAAATACAATTTCAGTTTAAGGAAAATGTGCCCTTTACCTATATTGCTGACGGACATCACCGGGCTGCCTCATCGGCTAATATTGGCAGAGATACATTCGGAGCTGAAAATCCGGGATATTTTCTGACAGTCATTTTTCCTGCTAATCAATTAAAGATTATTGACTATAACAGAGTGGTAAAAGATTTGAATGGTTTGGATGAAAAGAGGTTTTTCAAAATAATATCTTCCAATTTTGAGATTGAGGACTCTCCCATCCCATGTAAGCCCAGACATTTGCATGAATTTGGGATGTATGTAAACAATAAATGGTTCAAATTAATTGCTAAAGAAGGCAGCTTCGATTCGGGTGACCCTGTCCGGAAACTGGATGCCAGTATTTTACAAGAGAACATTTTGTCAAAAGTATTTGGTATCAACGATCCGAGAACAGATGATAGAATTGATTTTGTAGGTGGTATCCGTGGAATTGATGAGCTCGAAAGACGTGTTGACAGCGGAGAGATGAGGGTGGCATTTTCATTGTTTCCAGTTTCGATACAGCAGCTGATTGATATTGCAAACTCAGGGAAGGTAATGCCTCCAAAAAGTACCTGGTTTGAGCCCAAATTACGAAGTGGGATGGTGGTTCATAAATTCAAATAAACAAAATCAGACAATGAAATTTGGAACAAAAGCAATACATGCCGGTCAAGAACCCGATCCGGCAACAGGAGCTATTATGACTCCTATTTATCAGACATCAACCTATGTGCAGGCAGCACCGGGTGATCATAAAGGGTATGAATATTCCCGTACCTCGAATCCAACGCGCAAGGCATTGGAAATGAATCTGGCAGCACTCGAAAATGGCCGTTTCGGAGCTTGTTTCGGTAGTGGTATGGCGGCTTCCGATGCCATTATGAAGTTATTAAAACCGGGTGATGAAGTCGTTTCTACCAATGATTTGTATGGCGGAACTTACCGACTATTTACAAAAATCTTTGAACCCTTTGGTATCCGGTTTCATTTTACAGGCATGCAGGATGTCGATAAGCTGGAAGCTCTTTTCAACAAAAACTCAAAACTGGTTTGGGTTGAAACCCCAACCAATCCGATGCTGAACATTATTGACATAAAAGCAATGGCTGAACTCGCACACAAACACCAATGTCTGTTGGTGGTTGATAATACTTTTGCCACACCCTATTTGCAAAATCCCCTCGATTTGGGTGCTGATATCGTAGTGCATTCAGCAACAAAATACCTGGGCGGCCATAGTGATGTGGTTATGGGGGCTGTGATTTGCAAAGAGGAACAATTAGCTGACAGGATTTATTTTATCCAAAACAGCAGTGGAGCAGTCTGCGGACCACAGGACAGTTTCCTGGTTTTGCGTGGCATCAAAACGCTGCATCTGAGGGTTGAGAGACATTGTTTCAATGGTGAAAAGATTGCCCGTTTTTTGGCCAGCCATCCCAAAGTTGATCACGTTTACTGGCCCGGATTCCCAACTCATCCAAACCATGAAGTGGCCGCTAAGCAAATGCGTGGATTTAGTGGGATGATGTCATTTACACTTAAGGGTAACCGAGGTGAAGATGCTCTGAAAGTTTTATCTGCCACTAAACTCTTTTCATTGGCTGAATCGTTAGGTGGAGTAGAATCGTTGATTGGGCATCCGGCATCCATGACACATGCTTCGATTCCGAAAGAAGAACGTGAAAAATCAGGCGTGGTTGATTCACTCATCCGGCTGAGTGTAGGTGTTGAGGATGTGGAAGATCTAATCAAAGATCTCGATACTGCTTTGCAGGTTATCTGAGCCAATTTGTTAAACGAACTCTGCACCGGTTGACAGCCAGAGCCAGCGGATTTCCCGGTTTTGATAAGATCCCTGAATAAGACTGACCCATGTGTAGATAATAGTGGTAAAAAGCGGAAGCAGTGATACCCCATTTTTTCATAAACTGCTTGCGCCCCTTATTCTTTTTAACCCGACCTGTGCTTTTTGCCTGGAAGTGATACACCAAACTGTCGCCAACACCCCGAAAAGAGCGGCAGCCCATTTGCCACAATTTCATTGCGAGATCAGGATCTGAATACATGCCGGGTGAAAATTCTTCACTAAGTCCACCAGCCTCTATCCAAGATTTTCGCGACATCAGTAAAGGCGGCCATGTGCTGCCCGACCAATCGGGGCGTTCATGTTTTTCCATGTGTTGAATCAATCTCTTTTTCTGTAAAGTCTGCGGATTGCTTCCGGCATCAAAAACCAGTACACAGGGGTTGCCGGTATCTTTCGGTTCAATCATGGTAGCCGACAACATCCATAATCTTTCTTCCGGGATGGCCCCGATCAGATTATTATCCCACCCGGGTAATACATACATATCATCATTGAGATACAAAACATTTTCGGCTTTCGTGATTTCCAGCAGCCGGTTTATGGCCCGGCAAATCCCCACATTATCCGGTGCCGAAAGATATTCTATTGCTTTGTCTCTAAGCCAGTCTTCAGTTCCGTCATTTCCTTCGTTTACAAAAACCAGTATCCGGTGATCCAGTCTACTGTTCTCACGAATGCTTTCAATACAGCATTTCAGGAACGACAAGTTGTTCCAGGTTGGAATCAGGATATCGAATGCAGCTGCTGCCAACATGGTATAAAGATAACCGCCTTGGTAAGAATGCGCAAAAAGTTAAGCCATTCAATCAGCAAAGAATTTTAACTTTAAGCCATTCAAGTTTTAATATGGATGTACAAACCTTCAATTTGCTAGCGCTGGCCATTGGCCCTGCCGTTTTAATTATCACCTATGTTTATATGCGTGATAAGTATGACCGCGAACCCATTGGATTACTCTTTGTTTCATTTTTATTGGGCTGCCTTTCCATTGTTCCGGCCATTATCCTTGAAACTGTTTTACCAAAGCTTGGTTTGGGAATGGACACAGGAATCGCATCACTATTGGTTTATACAACTGTAGTGGTAGGCTTCAGCGAAGAATTTTCAAAGTTCTTTTTTCTGCGGGTTTATGCTTTCAGAAAAAAGGCTTTTAACGAGCCTTTTGATGGGATCATGTATTGCCTGATGATCGGAATGGGATTTGCCACCTGTGAAAACCTTTTATATGTTTTCGGACAGGATACTTATGAATTGAGCTTGCAAATAGCAAAATTAAGAGCTATTACCGCAGTGCCCGCACATGCCACTTTTGCTATCCTGATGGGTTATTATGTTGGAAAAGCAAAATTTTCGGTACAAAACCGGAAAGGATTATTATGGAAAGGATTGATTGTTGCAATCGCATTCCATAGCCTTTACGATTTTTTCCTGATGCAACAATCCTATGAAGGATTGGCAACAGGTGCTTTTATATCACTGGCTTTTGGCATTTATCTGTCGATGAAAGCTATGAAAATCAGCAAACTAAATACGCCTTTTAAATATGGACAGGGGCAGGAAGCCCCCGAAGATTTTAATACTTAGATATGTCTGTAGACAAAAATTTTTCGAAAGGTTTCAAAAAGCTGACAGAATCATTTGAAATTAAAATTTTGAAGGAAAATTCCGGTTCAGTGGAAGAATGGATGGATGAAGTACGCAAGCAATTAACCGCCCGCATTGCCGAACTGATTGACCGCAACCCCGAACGCCTGAAATGGATTTTGTATCGCATTGATGTCCCGGAGCAAAAACTGATGGAGGCACTGGCTGAACACCCCGCGCATGAAGCTCCGGGTATTATGGCAGACCTGATTATCGAACGGGAGCAAGCAAAAGCAAGAACCCGTGAGCAATATCGCTCAGAAAACGAATCAGAAGAAAATGGTTTTCTTGACCTTTAAGGCTGCTTGATAAAAGGGATGCTTTCTACCCTGCTGCCATCTTCCCACCGAAGCAAATAGAAACCTGTTGGCAAGGATTGAACATCCAGTTCAGCAGTATTGGATGCCCCAATAATTTTTTCCATTACCGGCCTTCCCAGCGCATCAAAAACCTGCAGGTTCTCTTTTCCCGAAATTTGCCCTGAATATTTTATTCTGAGGATATCAGAAGCAGGATTTGGATAAATTTTCAAGTCGCCTGAGAAAGTAATTTGAGATGGTGTACCGACAAAAATATTCCCGCCTTCATCGCGATATCGTTGTGCCCATTCCTGATAATATTGATTGGCGATACCGGCATTGTGCACAATCACAAAATTCTCATCGTTGCGGCTTTTTGCGTTGTTCGACCAATTATAAGAACCTGTTAATACTAATGGATCGCTGCTTGTGTCGTTGGGATCTACAATCAGGTATTTATGGTGCAGGATACCTGATTTGGAATAAAGAAAAATCCTTCCGGGCATATACGGTTCAACTATTCTATAAGGGAAACCGGTGGTAGAAGTATCATTCAACAAGGCACCGCCATAAGCACCATTTTGAGTAATCCGATCTTTGATATCATAAGCGAGACTATAGCGTGTCCAGGCAAACATGGCTACATATAAATCATAATCTGCCGATTTAATGGCATTGCTTATCTTTTCTTCGGGTCCGTCAGAAGGAGCAAAATAGAGTTCTACCTGCTTGCCGTTAATCAAAAATTGATGGGGTGTATTATCAATTTTTTCCGGTCCGAATTTGCCACTCCATAATTCTGCGAATTCCATTTCACAGCCTCTTGCCAGGCTTTGATCCTGGAATATGATCATGTTATTGGCATCGGTCATCAATTGTCCATCGGTATAATTGGTTGAACCTGTGATGACAATCGGGTCATCCGGATCGGTAGCATTGGCATCAATGATCATCAATTTGTTGTGCATTTCGCCATACATACCACCTGAAGGTGCATTGCCCGAAGGGCTTTTTTTCTTCATACCCGAACCAATACTGAGCATATTGTAAGCGCTGCTATTCACTCCATTGTTGGCTATCACCCGAATATTTACACCCCTATTATAAGCATCATTCAGAGCGGTAACAACATAATGAGCATTATCGAAATTATAAATTGCCAGATCAATGGTTTGCTTGGCCCGGTTGATATAGGCAATAAGGGTATCGTCAAAAGTGTGGTAAAGAAAAGTAGCAGGTGTGCCGTTGTTCAAAGACTGATCGACCGGTTTATTAAAATAAACTTTGATCTTTCCGCTGGATAAAGAAGCCGTCATCATGGGTGCTGTTTCGGTAAAGGAAGTATCCCCATTTACATCCACCGAATAACCCTGGACATAAAAAACAGTTCCGGGAGACAATGAACTGAGTGCTTTACTATGTGTTGTTCCCATGGCCGGATCAGAGAGTGTGCTTCCGAAAGCGGTGCTTAGTCCATAACGAAAAAAAGTATTCCCCGGATCTTGTGTTTCAAAGCTGACAGTAAACCCATTTGTGCTGATATTACTTTGGGTGAGTGGTGTAATAACCTTCGGACCGGAGGTTTCAAAATCGGCCAGATCGCGTGGTTGCAGCTGGAAAGTACCCAGGTACTCGCCCAGTAATCCGCTCAGGTTGATATTGCCTGAAGGTATGACAGTGCCCCCGATATTGGTGCTGCCGAGTATCCTGACAGCCGCTGTATTGCTTCCATCAGAAATAGTGTAATTGCTGCTGGAGGTGCTGAAGGTTCCTGAGTTTGTGAAATGAACTGCATTGAGTTTTAGCAATAGTGATTCATTATTGTTATTGAATCCACCGGGCAGGGTGACTAATTCAGCAGCGGGGACAGGTAAAGCAGCGGCCAAAACGGTAAAATTGCTGACCGAGTTGAGCTCGAGTAAGCCATTATAATCGGTCAGTACACCTGTGATGCTGACACTATCGCCCCGATCTAAAGCGGCAAGCGATGCATCATAAGCGGCAATGCCAGCCGTGCTGTCTTGCAAGAATCGGATGACCCCTAATTCGGGACCATTGGTAATAATGCCTTTTACTGTTACTGTTGAGCCAGGACTTTGCTGGCGGGCTTGCTGAATATTAGTCTGGCCAAATACAAAACCGGGTATTACAAGACAGAAGAGCAGGTAAATTTCTTTTTTCATCAAAATGAATTTTACGCAAAAGTACAAAGAAAAAGGGCCGGATAATGATATCCGGCCACCCTTGATCTACCTGTTATCGGGAAGATTAGTGTTTGACAAAACGAGATGAAAGTTCTTCTATATCATTGGAAATTTTGACAAAATACACACCCGCACTCAGGCCGGATATATCCACATTGATATGATAAAAACCTGCGCCAGTATCTGCTTTTTGCCGGCTGACAATATTTCCAAACATATCCATGATTGTAAGGGTTATCAAATGATTATTGGTGTTATTAATCGAAAAGTTAAGTTCGTTAATGGCCGGATTTGGATACATGTTTTCAAGCGAGAAACTGCTTGACGATATATAGGCTTGCACAATCTGACTAAAAGAAAACTGACCATTAAAATCAGTTTGACGCAGGCGGTAGTAATTATTTCCACTCATCGGGCTTTCATCTGTAAAGCTATAATTATGCATGGTTTCGGAAGTGCCTGAACCCTGCACGGTAGCTATTTCGGTAAAATTAATGCCATCGGTGCTGCGCTCTATGGTAAAGAAATTATTATTCTCTTCGGTAGCTGTGGTCCAGTTCAGGTTCACTGTACGTCCATTTAATACTGATTCGAAAGAAACCCACTCTACCGGTAATACGGCTCCGTTCAGAAAGCTACATTGTAAACCATTTTCAAAGCTGATGCTAACGTTACCCGTTGCCCGCATTCCATCATTATAAGCATTGTCACCTTGATATACTCCTGACGGGAAATTTTTATCTTCAAATCCATAGGATGTTCCGTTCCAGTTTATATGGATCTCATCATCCGTAGGACCATCAGATATGGTATTCCAAGTGAGGACAATATGACTATTAGAAACCGAAATAATATCTGGACAGGTAGTTGGATTGGTATAGGCAAGAAGTAAATCGCTGTGAGAGATCCCCCAGATTATAAGGCCCCACCTGATTGCTTTAAAGATAGTAGACATGCTCATTTGTAAGGTATTTTGTCGTTAAATCAAACATGTATAAAAACGAATCACATTTCAAACGGTGGGGGACCGTTGCGACAAAAACGAAGGTAATTTTAATGATCCGGATGGGTGGTCCGGCTTGTAATGAGGGGGTAATGGTGTTGTTTGTACACCCACAAAGATAGGCTGTGCCTTCCCTTTTGTCAATTATTTTTATAAGAAAAATCCTACGCTCGGAAAAAAAATTCACAAGTGCCTGATTATCTGTCTATTCGGACTTGAAAAAAAATGGTGTTTTTTGAAACATTTTTGTTTTTAGCTTCAAAACGGGTAAAAAAAAGCAGGCTATTGAGAGCAGCCTGCTTTTATATTTAGTTTATACTTGTTTCAGCCGGGTTATTGTTTTTGAATTTGTAGCAATTGAAATAGCCCGTTCTGTTCAATTTTTAAGAGATAGGTACCGGCAGGATAATGGGCCATTTGAATTTGAAGTTCTTGTGTTCCGCTACTACCCTTTTCTTCAATCATTTGCAATTGACGTCCATAGATATCAAAAAGCCTGATGGTGATCGGTTCATTTTCCTGTGCGTTGAAACGGACAGAAGCGATATTGTTTACGGGGTTTGGATAAATCTGTGCATGGCTGACAGATACATCGGTGAGACCCACCGGATTAGGGGTGTAGAAAGTGAGTTGTTTCCACCATCCTTTAAAAGCCCTTCCCACGCCACCGTCAGAAGATCCAAAATTCTTTTTGTCTTTGAATTCAAACTGAGCAGTAAGCGTATCTGAAACAATTATGCTGTTATTAATATAACAGGAAAGAACCCTTGAAGTGGAATCATAGATGATGCCCATCGAATACCAGGTGCCGGGCACAGCTTGCATCGTTGAACTGAGAACCTGATATCCTCCTCCGACTAGTGAAGCGAACAATTCAACCGTGCTGTCTGATTTTGTATCAATGATAAGCCAGCGCCAGGGTTCACCACACACCAGGATGACGGTTGCCGAAGTATCGGTTTTAAAATCAAAGGTAATTGCAAATTTGGCGTAATCCAGGGATGTAATTTCTGGTGTTTTTACGTAACAACCATTTGGATTCCCCCCGGGATATACACCGGTACAATATATAGCACCCTGATCGAAAGTGGTGTTCATTGCAGTGGCATCTCCAAAATTTCCGGTTGCATCAGCCAGGTTTAGTGCAAAAGGATACTTTGCAATCGGATGATAAGTGGATAAATCCTGGGAGATGCCGTTAAAGGCCAATATTGTAATAATCAGCAGAATAAGTAATTTTTTCATAGTGGTTAATATTATTTTTTTGAATTAATTAAAACAAAAATAGCAAGAAGATTTATAATAAAAAAAGCCCGCACCGATTTTGGGGTACGAGCCTTATTTTGTAAAGCACTCTAATTAATTTTTTAGAACAGGAATTGCCATGCGATCATTTCCATTTGTAATTTGTATCCAATATATGCCTTTAGCGAGTTCGTGCATATCGAGGTCCAGCTGATGGCTGCCGGTATATCCGGCATCTGTTGTTTCCAGCACTGTGCTGCCATAGGTATCGAAGATTTGAATTTGCAAGGGCAGCTTGTTTTTCGTTTGATAAGCGAGGAGCAGATGATTGTTTACGGGATTGGGTCCAATGCTTTGGAGGCTGAGGGCCATCTGCGAGATGAAGACCTGCCGGATGGAGCTGAAGGTATAGGCTCCGTTGAAATCGGTTTGACGGAGACGATAATAGTTATTGCCTTCCGGGGCTTGAGCATCCGTAAAAGTATAGTCATGCTGTGTGCTGACGCTGCCTGAACCTTTAACGGTGCCGATGGGGCTGAAATGTTCTGCATCTGCACTTCGCTCTATGGTGAAGAAATCGTTGTCTTTTTCGCTAGCCGTGGACCAAGACAGTTGCACAGTTTGATCAAGTGACTGGGCCGTGAAATTGGTGAGCGTGATGGGTAATAAATTTTGACCATTATTTGCAGTCCCTTTCGTGTTTGTTCCGAAAGAAACCGCCCAGGTAAAATCAGAATACTCAGAACCCGTACCAGCGAGATATAGTGATGAATTTATTGGTGTCCCGGGATCAGATTCAGCAAGGCCAATATCGGTACTTGTTAAACTTGAAGCCGGCCCATCAGTGGCCATAAAACTCCCCTCATAACTAAGAAAAAGATAATCCCCATTTGTATAATACTTGATAAAAATGGCATCAGGGCCATTTTGAATAGAACTATAATCCTTATAGTAATATTTATGGCCATTTGAAGTGGAACCTAAAGTATAATTTGTAAGAGATGTTTCACCTGCATATTTTTTCCCGGTAGCTCCGTTATATAATGAAACCTTGATGTTTGATATATCGGTAATTGCGACCGGAACAACTACTTCAACAAATTCATTAGTATCAGTGCCTTCATTGTCATAATGGAACTCATTAATGAAAATTGTCTGCGCATTAAAAATCAATGCAAATAACATGGAGAGTAAGAATAGAACGCTGCGTTTCATGGCTTATAATTAGGTATTCAGAAAAATTATTCTCCATAAAGGTATTAATCCATTATCATATTTAGTTAACATAATTGAAATTATTTTAAAAAAATATGGATGAAGCCTCAAAGTGCTTGAAATTCAAGCGTAATGTGTATAAACCACTGGTTAGAAAATCGGTATCTATGGTGATATTGGAGACAGCATCGGAAAATGCATCAAGGAAATAAAGCGCTTTCCTTTGTAGATTATAGATTGAATTTTTGAACTCATTGAATTCGGACAGAGCCATGCAATGATTGAAAAGCAGCTGGATAGAATAATTTTATTACTCTCTGAAGCGATCCATGGATTGGACGAGAGCTTCATCTTTTCGGATATAGAAAAAGGCAAGGGCATTGAAGAGGAGCATAAGAAAGGGAATGGCGATGCCGAAGCCATAGGTGAGGGTTTGGTTTGCATCTAATTGATTTCGCCAGGTTTCGACCTGATAGAATGCATCGAACTGGAGGATGAGAGAAAGTAGGCTGGTTAAGGCGGCAAAACGCATTTGTCTGTTCCGGTTTTGGAAGAGGAAGATGGTCAGGAAGCTGAAGGCGGCAGTAGAAGCGCTTAAAACTGCGAGGGTACGCAGGTCCAGGAACTGTTCGGTGAGGAGGTATTTGCCATCGCTGAACAATTTGGCGAGTGGCAGCCAAAGCAAGGTGATGCCGAGGGCAGCAGATAGAAGAAAGAGGATGGATTGCTTTCGTTGAATCAATTTATCGATACTAAAGGTTAGCAGGATGAAATCATTACTTTTGCAAAAGTATCTAATTTTTAAAAAAACGAGCTATGGAAAGTGCCTATATTGTCGATGCCCTGAGAACACCAATCGGTAAATATGCCGGAGCCTTAAGTTCGGTTCGTCCGGATGATTTATCGGCTTTGGTGGTGAAGGCATTATTAGCGAGAAATGCAGGTATAGACCCTGCCCGCATAGAAGACTTGATATGGGGCGATACGAATCAGGCGGGAGAAGACAACCGGAATGTAGGTCGGATGATTGCCTTGCTATCGGGTTTGCCGGTGGAAGTGGGTGGCATGACAGTGAACCGGCTTTGTGCGAGCGGTATGCAGTCTATAATGGATGCTTCGCGGGCAATTATGCTGGGTGATGGTGAAGTCATGATTGCGGGAGGTGTTGAGAGTATGTCGAGAGCTCCTTTTATTCTGCCAAAATCGGCAACGGCCTTTGGGCGGAAATCCGAGATTGTTGATTCGACTATCGGCTGGCGCTTTACCAACCCGAAACTGGCCGAAATGTATTTTCCTTTTTCGATGGGAGAAACGGCCGAGAATATTGTAGACCGATATCATCTCAGCCGCGAAGCGCAGGATGCTTTTGCACATGAATCGCAGGTAAAATATCAGGCAGCACTGGAAGCGGGTAGATGGAAGGATGAGCTTGTTTCGGTACCTATCAGTCCGAGAAAGGGAAATCCTTATGAAGTAAGTCAGGATGAACATCCGCGGCTTACATCGCCAGAAAAGCTGGCGACCTTGCGCCCGGTATTCCGGAAAAATGGAAGTGTAACAGCCGGTAATTCATCGGGGGTCAATGACGGAGCTGCCGGAGTAATTCTGGTATCGGAGCATTATTTGAAGGAAAAGAAACTGCATCCGATGGCGCGCGTGGTATCGATGGCTATTGCGGGAGTAAGCCCTGATTGCATGGGATTGGGACCGATACCGGCCACGAAGAAAGCCTTACAAAGAGGCGGCCTGAAGATAAGCGATATCGGTCTGATTGAATTGAATGAGGCTTTTGCTTCTCAATCGCTGGCCTGCATCAGGGATTTGGATTTGAATCCAGCAATTGTGAATGTAAACGGGGGAGCCATTGCTTTAGGGCATCCGCTGGGATGTACGGGTGCAAGAATCAGCAGCACTTTACTGTATGAAATGAAGAGAAGACCGGAGGTACGCTACGGATTGGCCACTCTTTGCATAGGGGTAGGCCAGGGTGCAGCCATCATTTACGAAAAGATATAAGGGTGCCCATGCGCTACTTTCTGGAAATCGAGTATAAGGGCAGCTCATTCAATGGCTGGCAGATGCAGAAAGATGCATTGAGTGTTCAGCAATGTATTCAGGAATGTATGAGCACTATCCTCCGGGAAGAAGTAATTATTTACGGAGCGGGCAGAACCGATAGTGGTGTACATGCCCGTCAGATGTTTGCCCATACCGATATTGAGCAAAGCATCAGCCCCGTTTTGCTTCACCGGATTAACCGGTTTTTACCCCCTGATGTTGTCATCCATCGTACTATTGAAGTAGATGGAAAAGCGCATGCACGTTTTGATGCCAGTTTAAGAGAATATATGTATCGAGTTCATCTGCAAAAATCACCTTTGCAAAACGGGCTGAGTTATTATTACCCTTACCCTTTGACAGACTTTGAAGCGATGCAAGAAGCCAGCGAATTTTTAAAAGACTGTAAAGATTTTACTATACTCAGCCGCAAGAACCCTGATCAGAGAAACAGTTTTTGTCAAATTTTTGATACTCGTTGGGAAACCAAAAACGATGGAAAAGAATTGGTGTTTTATATCTCTGCCAATCGTTTTCTCAGAGGCATGGTAAGAAGGGTTGTTGGCGTATTGCTGACTATTGGCAGAGGGACATTGAGTGTTGATGATTTTCAACATGCCATGCGAACAAATTCACCCTTGCCGGTAAATGATAAAGCACCGGCTGATGGTCTTTATTTGAACCGGATAGCGTATCCATTTTTGAAGAAAGAAGCTTGAAGAAATTTTTCGATTTTAGTCTTTTGTGGCGCGTCATAAAACTGGCTGCCCCCTATAAAGAGAGGTTCTACCTCGCCATCTTCACGGCAGTAGTCCTTTCGCTGGTGATACCTTTGAACCCCTATCTTATTCAACTGACTGTTGACCGTGATATTGCCAATCACGATCTGGCCGGATTAAACCGCATGATGCTTATACTGGTGGCGCTGATTATATTGCAAGCCATCATTCAATACGCCTTTATATACTTCACCAACTGGCTCGGGCAAAGTATCATCAAAGACCTCAGGGTTCGGGTATTTAAGCATATTACTTCTTTGAGGATGCGCTTTTTTGATCAGACGGCCATTGGAACCGCCACCACACGAACCATTAATGATGTTGAAACCATCAACGATATTTTTGCACAGGGGATCATCAGTATTATTGCTGATTTAATGTCTATCGTTACGGTTATCAGCATTATGCTGTTTATTGACTGGAAACTGACACTAGTCACCTTAACGACTCTGCCCATACTAATACTAGCCACTTATATTTTTAAAGAAAAGGTAAAAGTAGCTTTTCAGCATATCCGGAATCAAGTAGCGAATTTGAATGCATTTTTACAAGAGCATATATCCGGAATGAAAGTGGTGCAGATTTTCACAGCAGAAGAACGGGAAATGAATCATTTCGATCAGATAAACCGGAAATATAAGAATGCAAATGTGAAAGCCATCTGGTACTATTCCATCTTTTTTCCCGTGATAGAAATCATCACTGCTGTATCGCTTGGCTTGCTGGTCTGGTATGGTGCTTTTAATGTCATCCACGGAGAAGCCAGTCTCGGAGTGTTGATTGCCTTTTTTCTATACCTGAATTTACTTTTTAGACCGATCCGAATGCTGGCAGATAAATTCAATACAGTTCAAATGGGTTTGGTCGCTGCCGAACGCGTTTTTAAATTACTGGATCGGCAGGAACAGATTGTAGACAATGGCATTCTTGATCCTGAAAAAATTAACGGACATATACAGGTTGAACATCTATGGTTTGCCTATAAGCAAGATCATTACGTACTTCAGGATATCAGTTTCGAAGTGAAACCCGGTCAGACACTGGCTATTGTCGGTGCTACCGGATCAGGAAAGACCTCTATTATCAATGTGCTCAACCGCTTTTATGATTTTCAGCAAGGGGAGGCATTGATTGATGAAATAAGTTTAAAGGATTTTAAGCTGGACAGCTTGCATAAACACATTGGTAATGTAATGCAGGATGTGTTTTTGTTTTCAGGAAGTATTTATGAAAACATCACCTTAAGGAACCCTTCGATCAGCCTGGATGAAGTGAAAGAAGCTGCCAGAATTTGTGGTGTGGACCAGTTTATAGAACGCTTGCCCGGTAAATATGAGTTTGACGTACACGAGCGTGGCGGAACCCTGAGTTTAGGCCAGAGACAACTCATTGCTTTTGTAAGAACCTTTATTTACAATCCTGCCATATTAATTCTTGATGAAGCCACATCGAGTATAGATCGCGAGACAGAGCATTATCTACAGCAGGCCATTGATATTGTAACTAAAGGGCGGACATCCATCGTAATTGCCCATCGATTATCAACCATACAAGATGCCGATCTGATATTAGTGATGCAACAAGGTAAGATTGTGGAACAGGGAACACACAAGCAACTGATTAAGGAAGAAGGCGTTTACAAGAGATTATATTCCATGCAATTTGATGATCAGGAAATGAAATAAAAAAAAGCCGTTCAAAATGAACGGCTTCCAGTTGGCTCCGGCTTTCAGAATTTACCTTTTTTCAATCGGAACATAAGGTCGTTCCATCTCACCAATATAAATTTGTCGAGGGCGGCCGATCGGTTGTTTTTGATCCAGCATTTCTTTCCATTGGGCAATCCAACCCGGTAAACGACCTAATGCAAATAAGGCTGTGAACATATCTGTTGGGAAGCCCAATGCCCGGTATATGATACCTGAATAGAAATCAACATTAGGGAAGAGTTTGCGGGATATGAAATAATCATCTTTCAGGGCACTTTCTTCCAGTTTTTTGGCGATGTCCAAAACAGGGTCATTGATACCCATTTTGTTCAGGATCTTATCAGCTGAGGATTTAATAATCTGAGCTCTCGGGTCGAAATTTTTATACACCCTGTGGCCAAATCCCATTAAACGGAAAGGATCATTTTTATCTTTGGCTTTAGCGATATATTTATCACTATTACCCCCGTCAGCCTTAATAGCTTCCAGCATTTCGATTACTTTTTGGTTTGCTCCACCATGTAATGGCCCCCACAAAGCAGTGATTCCTGCAGCAATGGAAGCATACAAGTTAGCCTGGGAGGAACCAACAATACGCACGGTCGAAGTTGAGCAGTTTTGTTCGTGATCAGCATGCAGAATAAGCAATTTATTCATCGCTTCAACGACAATCGGATCAGACTCATAATCTTCGGTTGGAAAGCCGAAAGTCATTTTCATGAAATTAGAGACATAATCAAGATTGTTGGTCGGGTAGATAAAAGGATGACCTTGAGATTTCTTGTATATCCATGCTACAAGTGTGGACATTTTAGCTATCAAGCGTCTGATTGTTTTCATCTTCGCTTCTTCGCTTGCATTAGGATTCAAGGATTCCGGATAATAGGCCGATAAGGAACAAACCATAGAAGCAAGCATACCCATCGGGTGAGCGCTGGATGGATAGCCTTCAAAAAACTTCTTCATTTCCTCACTAACAAGGGTATGATGCCCAATCGAATTATCCCATTCGGCCAACGCTGCTTTGTTCGGCAATTTGCCATTAATCAGTAAATAAGCCACTTCCATAAAGGAAGAATTTTCGGCCAATTGCTGGATTGAATAACCCCTGTAGCGGAGAATACCTTTTTCACCATTTAAAAAGGTGATGGCACTTGTTGTAGAACCGGTATTCTTATAGCCGAAGTCCAGCGTAATTATACCGCTTTCGGCTCTTAACTTGGAAATGTCAATACCGAGTTCATTTTCGGTACCCTTGATCACCGGCAGTTCGATTTCGCTGCCGTTGGCTTTGATTTTTGCTGTGTCGTTCATTTTTATGTTTTTTTATGATTGTTTTTAGATTGCTGTCAAATCTACTGTTGATTTCTACATTTTCTGATGACTTAAATCACCTCATCAATAAAGTATTAATAATGCAGATCAGAGGGAATTTGTTTCAAAACACCTACTTATTATTTACTCGTTTTCGGATAGTTCAAAATGGCTAATACATTGAAACCGATAGCGAAGCCGGCCATGGGTAAGAAATACGGGACTACATTGTTCAGACCACTTCCTTTGAGCATGACCATGCGCATCACTTTTACAAAATAGGCAATCGGATTAATGATAGTAATTTTCTGTGCCCAGACCGGCATGCTTTCGATCGGTGTAAACAAACCGCTCATTAGAATAAAAACCACGATAAAAAACCAAGACACAAACAAAGCCTGCTGCAATGTGGAGGAGAAAGTAGAAACCAGCAAGCCTATGCCTAAAACAGCGACCAGATAAATGGCTGCAAAAGCAAAAATTAATAACATACTTCCTTCATTGGGAATGTTAAAGACAAGGAAAGCCACCCACATACCAAGCACCAGTTCCACCATACCAATAATCCAAAAAGGCAACATTTTCCCGATGATAAAAAAGCCCTTACCTATAGGAGTCACATTAATCTGTTCCATTGTTCCAATTTCTTTTTCACGCACCAAGTTCAGACCTGAGAGCACCATACCCACCAGCGTCACCAATAAAACGAGGATGCCGGGCACCATGAACGTTTTATAATCCAGATGCGGGTTGAACCAGTTAGCCATTCGAATTTCGGGCTGTTTTATTGTGGTCATTTCCGGATGGATTTCCATTTGAATCTGCCGGCTAAAGTCTGTGATGATACTTCGAGCATAATTGTACACTACGGCAGCCTTTGAGCTATTAATGGCATTCACAGCACAATGTACTTTGGCATTCTGACCCTTTCGCAAATCCCTTTCAAAATGCCGGGGTATCTGCAAAACAATATCACAGCGATCGGCATACAAAGCATCTAGAGCCTGATGCTTATCATCGGCATAGCCATTCAGTTCAAAATAAGGTGATTGTTCAAATTTAGCAACGAGCCGGTCGGCAAATTGGCTGTGATCGGCATCAACGACCGTGATATTGATGTGTTTGATTTCGTAGGTAGCCGCATTGGCCATAATCAGCAGTTGCACAATAGGCAGCACAAAGATCATGGGCAACATAGATTTGTTGCGGAAAATCTGGAGAAACTCTTTTTGCAATATGTATTTTATCTTATTCAAGTCTGACTTTTAATTTTCGTACGCTAAGCCCCACCAGGATAACACACATACCGAGCAGAATGAGGGTTTCTTTCCAAAAAAATGCCATGCCGACACCTTTAAGCATAATATCTTTCACGATGACTAAAAACCACCGGGCAGGGATGATATGGGTTAGTAATTGCAAGAGAAAGGGCATGTTTTCAATTGGAAAGATAAAACCTGATAAAATAATAGTGGGCAGCATAAGGGCAATGAGAGAAATCATCATAGCGGTTTGCTGACTGCTTACCAGGGTTGAAATCAAAATGCCGAGTGCCAGTGAAGTCAGCACAAATAACATTACTTCGAGGCCAAGCAAAATCAAACTTCCCTGCACTGGCATGCCAAACACATAATAGGCAAGGGCAATAATCGTAGCCGCATTGATAAGGGAAAGCAGTAAATAAGGAAACACTTTACCGAGAATTATCTGAATCGGCCGAACCGGACTAACCAATAGCACTTCCATAGTGCCCTGTTCTTTTTCGCGGGCAATGGCAATGGAGGTCATCATGGCTGAGACCAGCATCAGAATGACCGTCATAACACCGGGTACAAACATAAAAACGCTTCTCATGGCAGGATTAAAATACATCCTTACTTCAGGGATAATCCCTCCCGAGGAGGCAGATGACTGCTGTTTACCGGCCAAATATTTAAATATAATCGCTGAGGCATAATTGACCAGCATATTGGCCATGTTGGGGTCTGACGCATCGGCAGCAAGGTACAGGTTCAAACCCTGTCCTTTAATTAGATTTTGATAAAAATCAGGACCGAATTCGATGACCATTTTAGTATCTCCTTTTCGAAAGCTGGCTTCAATATCAGCCGAATGATCGAGATTTTCAATCAAGGTAAAATACCCGGAGGACAGAAGCCGTTCGGTAATTTCTTTACTGCCCTGATCGTGTGTCCTGTCCAGGATGGAGATAGGTGCATTATTCAAATCGTTGGTGATGGCAAAGCCAAAAAGGACAACCTGAACAATCGGAATTCCAAATAGGATAAGCAAAGTCCGCTTATCGCGCAGAATGTGCAACAATTCTTTTTTTACAAAACTGAAAAATCGTTTTGTATTCTTCATCTCGCCAGTTTTAAGAAAACATCATCCATATTGCTCACGTCAAAATCTTTTTTCAAAGCTTCAGGCGTGTCGAGTGCTCTGATTTTACCATCTGTCATAATACTGACCCGGTCGCAATATTCTGCTTCATCCATATAATGTGTTGTCACAAAAACAGTAGTACCACCGGCAGCTGTCTCGTAAATCATTTCCCAAAATTGTTTTCGGGTAATGGGGTCAACGCCCCCGGTTGGTTCGTCCAGAAAAACTACTTGAGGTTGATGAATAAGGGCCGTGGATAGCGCCAGTTTTTGACGCCAGCCAAGTGGCAGATCACCAACAAGTCTTTTCTCGAGCCCCTGTAAACCAGTTCGTTTGATAAGCACTTTTGCTCTTTCCTTTATCCGTGCTTTTTTTAAGCCATAAATACCACCAAACAGACGGATATTTTCAAATACTGTTAAATCTTCATAGAGAGAAAAACGCTGACTCATATATCCGATCCTGCTTTTTACGAGGTTTGGCTTTTTTCGAATATCTGCCCCTGCCACCATACCGGTTCCGCTACTTGGTTTCAGCAATCCGCATAACATCCGGATAGCCGTAGTTTTCCCTGCACCGTTGGCTCCCAGGAATCCGAAAATTTCTCCTGCTTCAACCTCAAAACTGATGTGATCCACTGCTGTGAAATCACCAAATTTTTTAGTCAGCCCGCTGATTTGGATAATGAGTTCAGTCATCGGCCGTATCTTTTTGATGGAGCAATTCGAGGAAACGGTCTTCAATACTTGCTGTAATTGTTTTGATGCTGATATTTTCCATGCTAAGATTTAATAAATACTTTTCAAGCTTCGTGTTATCAGGTTTCTCAGTGGTGCTGATATGTACTGAATCGCCAAAAGGATAGGCAGAAATGATATCATCCCGGACTCTGAGATTGAGCAAGAGTTTGTATTTATCAGAAGCCCTGACTGCCGTCAGGTGATTTTTATATCCGGCCACAATTTGTTTAGGGGAATCAATTTGCAGTATTTTCCCATCCTGAAACAGGGCAACGCGGTCGCAGAGCGAGGCCTCATCCATGTAGGGAGTAGAAACCATGATGGTGATACCTGCCTGCCGGATACCCGCGAGTAAGTCCCAGAACTCTTTGCGCGAAACGGCATCCACACCGGTTGTCGGTTCATCGAGTAAAAGCATTTCGGGCCGGTGAATTAAGGCACAAGACAGCGACAGTTTTTGTTTCATCCCGCCCGAAAGTTGTGCAGCTCTGCGTTTCCGGAAGGGTTCAAGTTGCTTATAAATCGGCTCAATAAGTTCATAATTTTGCTGAATAGAAGTGCCAAAAACCGAGGCATAAAACGACAAGTTTTCTTCAACCGTCAGGTCCGGATACAGACTGAAACGCCCCGGCATATAGCCAAGATGCTGGCGGATTTTCCGATAATCTTTGATAGTATCTAAATCCATCATCCTGGCCCGACCTTCATCCGGAATCAGCAAGGTTGCCAGAATGCGGAAGAGCGTAGATTTGCCCGCTCCATCAGGACCGATAAGCCCGAACAATTCGTTCCGTTTGACCTTAAGCGAAACTGAATCCAGGGCACGGACAGCGTCAAAAGATTTACTGATGTTTTCAGCACTTATCAATTTTCCTGTGTTGAAGTTTTTAGAAAATTGACTTCTCCGGGCATTCCGATTTTCAGGCTACCATCGTTTTCTACCCTCACCTTAAAAGCATAAACCATATCCACCCGGTCTTCCTTGGTCTGAACGATTTTAGGGGTAAACTCTGCCTCTGAAGCAATCCAGCTAATGATACCGTGCAGATTTGTGTTTTTTGTTTTTGTATCATCAATTAAAACCTCTACTTCATCGCCAATAGCCATGTGTGGCAATTGATCGCCAGAGGCGTAGGCCCTCAAATACATCGTGCTGAGATCAGCCAGGCGATACAGTGGTCTTCCTGCACCCGTCATCTCTCCTTGTTCGGCAATTTTTACCAGTACGGTACCCTTCGTTGGGTTAATAATCCGGCATCTGTTGATCTGATCACGGAGTGCCTGCAATTGTGCATCTACCATCTGAACCTGGCTGAAAATAGGTGCATGCTGACTGGCGATGCTTTTAATTTGACTTTGCAGAACCTTTATTTGGTTTTGAATATCATCATATTGTTTTTGGGTAGCAGCACCTCCGGCCAGAAGTTTGGCGAAGCGTTCTTCCTCCATGTGAGCATGGCTTAATTGGGTTTGCAAAACATCCATCTGAGCCAGCACCGGGCCTGATTGGGCTGCAATGGCCTGCCGATTGGCCAACAATTGAAGCTCTTTCAAATGCAAGGGTATGGTGTCAATCAAAGCCACGAACTGCCCTGAATCAAGCAGATTTCCTTCCTCAGCGGTGAAAAAGAGCAATTTGCCTGACTGCTCAGCCGAGACATTGATTTCGGTGGCTTCAAAATTGCCATAGGCATCAGCGCGCTGATTTCCTGAATTGCAGGCTATTGCCGTGAAGCAGGCAGCTGCAACGATTACATATTTATTCATTTTCATCCTTTTTTATTTCGGGTAAACCCAGAAGATTGAGATAATCGAGTTTGGTTTTCAATAATTGTATTTCGTGTGTTTCTTTCAGTAGCAGGGCTTCTTTGCGGTCGTTCATCGCTGATACATAATCGGTGCCGGTTGATAAGCCCATATCCAATTTCTTTGATTCCGATTTGAGAATGTCTTCTTGCAAATCCAACACAGTGTCATCGAGCGATAAGGTCTTGTTCAGCGCATCCATGTGGGTGAGCAGCGCGATTTTTGCGTTTTCAAGATTGTATTCAAAAGTCTCCTGCTGATTCAAAACTAATCTCTTACGTATTTCAAGATTTTGATTTTGGAATTGTGTCTTCTTCCAGTCCCAGGGTTGCCAGCTTAACGTGATGCCTGCAAAATACCAGGGTTGAAAACTATCGTCCAGCATATTCAGGCCGGGCCGGCCATAACCTCCCTGAACAGCTGCAGCTAGTTTTGGCCTGCGCTGACTTTTATTCAAAGCTATATTGGCGTCAAGCGCTGATATTTGTTTGCTGAATACGTCCATCTCTGCACGGTTTTCATACCCGCTTTGCTCAGGAATGACAGGCATTTCTGGATTTACAAGAATCATTTGTTCCTCCCTCAATCCCAACAAATGGTTCAATGTCAGGGCAGCCGCATCAAAACCTGCCTGTGCTTCCAATTGCTGTTGTTTTACCTTTAATAGGGCTACTCTGACTTTTTGTTCATCAGCCGGCAGAGCTACTCCATTTTCAACAGCTTGATTTAGCTGCGCTATCTGCTCAGATAAGTCACCGGACATCAAAGCCAAGACCTCCAGCTGTTTTTTCATCAACAATTTGCTAAGCACGGCTTCATTCACCTGTTGCCTGATGGCATCGAGCTGCACTTCGATTTGAGCCAATTGGGTGCTTGAACGGGCGATGAGCAATGCCTCATTTGCATGAATGACTCCTCCATCATAAATGATTTGCTGAATATCGAGCACGCTTTTGTACTGATCTTTTGAAAGGTTGATCGTGGGCATGCCGGGAACCAATTCCGGTATCGTGATTGATTCAGATTGATAAGTAGCCCGGGCTGAGAAATTGATTTGCGGATAGCGGTTCGTTTGAATAGCATTTAGCCCGGCATCCGTTCCTTCGCTGATGAGTTTTTGA
This sequence comes from uncultured Chitinophagales bacterium, assembly GCA_964413685.1. Lineage (GTDB taxonomy): Bacteria > Bacteroidota > Bacteroidia > Chitinophagales > S012-47 > JAJRWN01. The sequence continues at coordinate 405,928 of CAYPSW010000001.1, read as the reverse complement.
GCAGATGCCAGGGGGGTGTTTTGCCTCGCCAAAGTATAACAGTCACTCAGGCTTAGCTGCTGTGTCCCTTCCTGCGCTGCTGCGGGAAAAACCGTAAAGAAGAAAAGTGCATAAAGTATTCGTTTCATAATTACTTGCTTTGCTTATGATATCATTTGTATTGATTGACTTAAAACGGTTTTGATCTGCTCTCGCCTGCCCGCCAATAATTGTTTGTAGCCGCTATCATCTTTGTTCAGCATAACTTCCAACATAGGTTTTGCAATAAAAGGGAAAACGCACAAGGCAATTGTATTCACCAGAAGATGCTCAACATCAAAAGGCTCCATTTTGCCCGCTGCTACTGCTTCGTTTACCTGACGTTTCAGACTGTCGATGGCTGGAGTCTTCATGTGAATTGTGAAGGAATCGACAAATGTTTGACCTTTGCGAGTCATTTCGTACATCAGAAAGCGCGGCAACGAGGGATGTTTTTCCAGAAAATCCAGATAACGATCAACGAACAATGACATCTTCTCGTCAATTGGAATATCCTGTTCAATGAGTTGATCCATCCGGCCAATCATCCGGTTGAAAGCAGTATAAAAAATCCGCTCAAACAGTTTGTCTTTGCCTTTGAAATAATAATGCAGCAGGCCTTTGTTGATACCCGCCCGCTCAGAGATCTCGCGCATCCGTGCCCCGTCAAAACCTTTCTCTAAAAAGATTTCTTCGGCCGATTGAATAATTTTTTCTTCCGTTAGATTTCTTTCCACGCCACAAATTTACCCATTTGGGTAAATTAAACAAATTTTTTGGGAGATTTTTCTTGAAATAATATTATTTGGCAGACAAGATTTGCTTTTGCTGATTACGGGAAAAAGGTATTTCTTTCTGAATTATTTCAGGAAGAACAGAACATAATGATTTACAGAGGTTCATCAGATGTTTTTGTAATCAATTTTATTGTGCAGTTACTTTCCAATACAAAAATTTGAAAAAATTGAACCTAGCAAATCATCATTCGTGATTTCACCGGTAATAGCGCCCAGAGCATCGAGGGCGCTGCGCAGTTCAATAGACAGCAGTTCTCCGGGCAATTGTGCTTTCAGGTTTTCTTCCACTTCCTGCAGGGCATCGAGGGCTTTTTGCAAAGCTTCGGCATGGCGCAGATTGCTCACGATGGTTTGGTCTTCGTGTTCAGCCGAGGACAGAACAGAACCGGTCATTTTTTGCCGGAGTACATCCAATCCTGTTCCTGTCTTGCCCGACACCAATACAAAATCATTCGCATTAAATAGCAGTTCAGTTTTGGCCTGATCCATCAAATCAAGTTTATTCCCTACTACAATTACCTGTTTATAGCCCTTTAAATCAGACAAGGCCTGTGAAACTGTTTCGCGCGTTTCGTTTTGCAGGTCGAACACATAAATTAACAGAGAAGCACTTCCTATTTTATCCATGGCTTTCTGAACGCCTATAGATTCGATAGCATCTCCGGTCTCCTGAAGACCTGCTGTGTCGATCAGACGGAAAAGCAGTCCATCCAGATTCAGCACTTCCTCCACGGTATCACGCGTAGTGCCGGGTATTTCTGAAACAATTGCACGATCTTCTTTGAGTAAGGCATTCAGCAAAGTTGACTTCCCCGCATTGGGTTTTCCGGCTATCACAGTGGGTACGCCATTTTTTATCACGTTGCCGAATTCAAAGGACTTGATAAGCGTGAGAATAATTTTTTTTAGTTGTTCCACGGTTTCAATCATATGGTCCCGGTGGACAAATTCAACATCTTCTTCGCTAAAATCAAGTTCGAGTTCAACGAGTGCCGCAAAATCAATAAGCCTTTGTCTCAATATTTTTATTTCGCTGGAATATCCACCCCGCATTTGTTGCATAGCTACACTGTGGGCTTTTTCACTATCGGCATTAATGAGATCAGCCACTGCTTCGGCCTGGCTCAGATCCATTTTTCCGTTCAGAAAAGCACGTAAAGTGAATTCTCCCGGATTGGCCATACGGGCCCCCTGACGAATAAGCAGGGCAGTAATTTTTTGCAAAATATAAGGAGAACCATGGCAGGTCAATTCTACTAAGTCTTCACCGGTATATGATTTCGGATTGCGATAGACAATCGCCACCACTTCATCCAATACATAATCCCCATCGCTGATGGTTCCGAAATGAGCACTATGACCTTTCGCTTTGTCAAGATTTGAATTTTTGAAGACTTGATTTACTATTCCGATGGCATTGAGACCGGATACCCGCAGCATGCCTATGGCAGCCACGCCCGGAGCTGTGGCAATAGCAACAATATTGTCGTGTAAATCAGGTAAATTCAATGCTACGGATCTAAATCATCAGGAATAAAAAATAATTATTCTTATTACAAAAGTAACGAGAATGGTATTGCCTAAAAATTCTAATTTTGACGCATGAAAATATTGATGGTATGTCTTGGTAATATTTGCCGTTCACCTATGGCAGAAGGTGTTTTGAGGAATAAATTAAAGGCACAAGGCATTGACTGGACCGTAGATTCGGCCGGAACGGGTGCATGGCATGTAGGAGATTCGCCTGACCGGAGGGCTATTGAAACGGCTAAAGCTCATGGCATTGATATCAGTGCACAGCGGGCCCGGCAAATCAATGAAGATGATTTTGAAGCTTTTGATTTAATTTTGGCGATGGACGAATCAGTTTACAACGATATTCAACGTATGCAAAACAGCGACCACGACAAAGTGAAACTGATTATGAATTTTGCTTACCCGGGCAAACGACTCAATGTGCCCGATCCCTATTACAATGATAAAGGCTTTGAAGAGGTTTTCGAATTGCTTGATATGGCTACGGATGGTATCATCAATCAACTGTCTGAAAAAGAAAACGCCTGATAATGAAGCCCGGCATACCCAAAGGAACCCGCGATTTTGGTCCTGAACAAATCAGGAAAAGACAGTTCATTATGTCAACCCTTCGGGAGGTTTTCGAACAACATGGTTTTCAACCTATTGAAACACCGGCCATGGAAAACATTAGTACGCTGACCGGAAAATACGGAGTTGAAGGAGACCAACTGCTATTTCGCATACTGAACACTGGTAATTATTTGCGTGGTATACATCCGGAAATATTGCAAAGCGGAGATTATAAATTGATGCTGCCAAACCTGGCCGAAAAGGGGCTCCGTTACGACCTGACTGTTCCACTGGCACGCTATGTAGTTATGCACCGGAATGAAATTACTTTTCCGTTTAAGAGATATCAAATGCAAACGGTTTGGCGGGCTGACCGGCCTCAAAAAGGACGATACCGTGAATTCTGGCAATGCGATGTAGATACTATTGGCAGCCGCTCACTATTGAATGAACTGGAACTGATTCGCATATTTGAAAGTGCCCTCACCCGGCTGGGTCTGAAGGACTTCAGCATCCACCTTAACCATAGAAAAATTCTTGAAGGAATTGTGGCCGCCCACGGCTTGAACGATAAATTCATGCCTTTCACAGTGATTCTGGATAAAATGGATAAAATTGGGCTCGATGGGATTTGCAAAGAATTGCAAATTGCCACTTTCCCTGATACATTCATCCACTTTATAAAACAATTGCTCTCAGAAGGACTTCCGGAATTGGACATGCTTGAAAAACATATTGGATCAAACGAATCCGGCAAACAGGGATTGGCTGATATGCATGAATTACTTGAACTTATTTCAGCCATTGATGAGAACCATGTGCGCTTTGATGTATCACTGGCGCGTGGTTTAAGCTACTATACCGGAACCATTATGGAGGTGGTGGCTCATGGGGTGAGCATCGGGAGTATTTGCGGTGGAGGTCGCTATGACGATCTTACTAGCCTGTTCGGGTTGAAAGATATCCCGGGTGTAGGCATGTCTTTCGGGCTTGAACGGATTTATGATGTAATGGAAGAACTCGGGCTGTTTGACCAGCTGAATACAGAAGCTTTGCAAGTGGCTATTTTGCATTTCGATGCTGCATCGTTGCACTACGGGATCAAGGTGCTGACCCAACTGCTGAATGCAGGCATAGCATCAGAAATTTATCCCGATCAGGCCAAAATGAACAAGCAAATGAAATATGCCAATGCTCGCAGACTACCTTTTGTAATTATAATCGGAAGTGAGGAAAGAGAAAGTGGTATTTTAACTTTGAAAAACATGATTTCAGGAGAGCAGAAAAAACTTACATTGGAAGAAATAATTCAAGAATTTCATACTCTCTGAAATGGTAAAAACAATCAGCATCAATAGGGAACCTCTAGGGCTCGAAGATCTTGAGCAATTGCAAGCAGGCGTGCGTTTAGTTTTATCTGATTCGGCAAAACAAAAGGTGCAGCAGTGCCGGAGTTACCTGGAAAATAAATTAGAGCATTCGGAGGATTTGATTTACGGGATCAATACCGGTTTCGGTGATTTATGTGATGTAGGTATTTCGAAAGATCAAATTAGTAATTTGCAAAAGAATTTAGTGATGTCGCATGCCTGCGGCACCGGAGAATATGTACCCGAAAAGGTGCTTCGTTTGATGCTTTTATTAAAAATCCGGTCTTTGGCTCAGGGCTTTTCGGGCATCCGTCTCGAGACACTTAACTTACTGATTGAACTTTTCAACCGGAATATTTTACCTGTCATTTACACTCAAGGTAGTTTGGGGGCTTCGGGTGATCTGGCTCCGCTTGCCCACTTGAGTTTGCCATTGCTTGGTTTGGGGGAAGTTTTTTACAAAGGAAAAATTATTACCAGCCAAGAGGCATTTGAAGCAGAAGGATTAATGCCTGTTGAATTACAATCGAAAGAAGGATTAGCTTTACTTAACGGTACGCAGTTTATGCAGGCTTATGCCGTTCATTTGCTGAATGAGGCTTCCAATTATATCGCCATAGCCGAGATGATTGCTGCTTGTTCACTCGATGCCTGGTGTTGCCGGATTGAACCTTTCCATGAATTGATTCATCAGCTCAGACCACATCAGGGACAAAAGACAACTGCTGCCAATATTCGCTGGTTGCTGCAGGACAGTGCTATCTGCGCAATGGACAAAAATCAGGTGCAAGACCCCTACTCTTTTCGATGTATCCCACAGATACATGGTGCTGTTCGTGACGTACTGGGCAATATATCAAAAACCATATTGACTGAAATAAATAGTGTAACTGATAACCCAAGTATTTTCCCGGAAGAAAACTTAATTCTCTCAGGTGGAAATTTCCATGGAGAACCCCTGGCATTTTCAATGGATTTCCTCTCAATAGCGCTAGCTGAATTGGGTAGCATTTCGGAAAGGCGCACTTTTTTATTGCTTTCAGGTGAGCGGGATTTACCCCCATTTCTTGTAAAAGAATCGGGCTTACATTCAGGCTTAATGATTCCCCAATATACCGCTGCCGCACTGGCAAGCGAAAACAAACAATTGGCCACGCCTGCATCTGTTGATTCAATTCCTTCGAGCAATGGACAGGAAGATCATGTGAGCATGGGAGCTAATGCCGCCACAAAATGTTTCCGCATAATGCAAAACCTAAAAACCATTTTGTCAATCGAACTGCTGACGGCAGCCCAGGCCATTGACCTTAGGAGACCTATGAAATCAGGATCTGTTGTCGAAGCTTTTCTGGCTGATTACCGGAAAGTGGTTCCCTTTATTGATACCGATCGCCCCTTGTATATTGATATGAAAAATACACTTGAATTTCTCGAACACGAAGTACATTAAGGGGCAGCTGTTTTAAGCAATACTTTCCAGATAATATCTGCTGTTTTATCCCAACTAAAAGCCTGTGCCCGCTTCAGGCCTTTATTAATCAGCTCTTTACGTAATGCTTGATCTGAACTGACTTTCGTCATGGCTTCAGAGATATCCTTCAGGCTGTTTGGATTGACCAGCAGGGCAGCATCTCCAGCCACGCCCGGCATTGAGCTGGTATTGGAACAAATAACCGGAACTCCAGCCTGCATGGCTTCAAGAATAGGTATGCCAAATCCCTCGAAAAAGGAAACATAGGTGAGCGCGAGTGCAGCTCCCGTCACGGCAGCCAGTTTTTCGGGGCTTAAATGTCCTGTAAAAATTACGTCTGACCGATGGGTCATACCTTTAAGGGCATCATCAATGGCACGGCTTAATGAATATTTTGCTCCGGCCACAACGAGTTTGATATCCTGATCATTATGATGGTTTTTAAAGTGATCAAAAGCCCTGAGTAATCCCGGCAAATTTTTACGAGGTTGCAGCGCACTCACAAATAAGAAATAAGCCGCTCCGTTTGTAATCTCATTCCGGGTTGTCTCGATATCTTCCTCGCTGAGCATCTGAAAAATGGATTTGGCGGCATTAGGAGCCACTTCAATTTTTGAAGCAGCAATATGATAGCGCTTTATCAAATCTTGTTTCGAAAAATCGGAAACGCTAATAATTTGCTTTGCCTTTCGGGCATACTTTGGTATAAAATATTGATAATACTTTCTAGTCAGTGATGGGATGCTCTTAGGCAGGTGCTCAAAAGCAAGATCATGAATCACTAGCAAAGCAGGAATCTGACTTCGCAAGGAAAGATAACCATCGCTGGATAAAAAAACATCGGCATTCAACTTGCTCAAAATACGGGGGATGCTATATTCGAACCAGACATACCAAAGCAATGGATGCCGGGCCTGTGGAGAAACAACAACAGGCTTCACATTAGAAGCAAAAAGAAAGGAAGGGTCAAAAGGTCTGTCGAAGAGAAAATAGAACGTGTGTTCCGGATGGGAAATAGTCATCCGTTTCAGGGTTTCGAAGGTAAACCATCCGATTCCTTCCATTTTATTTTTAAGTAAAAAACGAGTGTTAACTGCTATTTTCATCAGCTGTTCATCTCCTTCAAAACTAAGTCAATTTGATTACTTTTATCGCCAACGATGAAGCGTACATTTTTAAACAATCTGGCTTTTCTCATCCTGATCAATATTCTGATAAAGCCATTCTGGATATTCGGTATTGACCGGACCGTACAAAATATGCTGGGTGCTGAAGTGTATGGAAATTATTTCGTTTTATTCAATTTCTCTTTTTTATTCAGTATGCTGCTTGATTTTGGTATCAGCAATTTCAACAAACGGGCCGTAGCGAGACATGAGCATTTAGTCAAAACATTTCTACCTAATATTTTTCTGGCTAAATGGCTGCTGTCAGCTCTTTACTTGTTAGTAACATTTGCCTTAGCCATGTCGCTCGGATTCGGGCATTTCAGCATAAAACTCCTTTATTTTCTGGCAGCCAATCAAATTCTTATCTCCTTTATTGCATACTTCAGATCGAATATCTCGGCCATGCATTTCTTTAAACTCGATGCGCTTTTGTCAGTGCTGGATAAAGTACTGATGATAATGCTATTTTCCTGGCTTATCTGGTTCAGAAATAGCGCTGAACCTTTTAAAATTGAGTGGTTCGTGTGGGGACAATCGGCTGTTTATCTGCTTACTGCTTTTCTGGCACTTGCCACAGTGCTGTTTAAAACTGGTCTCATTGCGATTAAATGGAACCAACACATTTTCAGAATAGTCTTAAAACATAGTTTCCCTTTTGCATTATTGGGTCTGTTGATGACAATCTATAACCGGATTGATGCCATCATGATTGATCGTATGTTAGGAAATGACGGTGCCAGGGAAGCAGGTGTGTATGCTGCTTCTTACCGTATTCTGGATGCCGCGAACATGATCGGATTTTCATTTGCCACTATCTTGTTGCCCATGTTTGCCCGCATGATGCGAAAGAAACAATCAATAAAACCATTGGTGAATCTTGCATTCCGTTCAGTTTGGGTCATCGCTCTGAGCTGTGCTGCTTTTTGTTTTTTCTATGCCGATGATATCATGCAAGTGCTCTATGTTGAAGCAAGTGCTTATTGGTCATCCATTTTCAGTTGGTTGATGCTTAGCTTCCTGAGTGTGTCCACGATGTATATCTTCGGAACCCTGCTGACGGCAGCCGGCAAATTGAAGGCTATGAATTACCTCGCCATGGGCGGGGTTGTAGCTAATATTCTGCTAAACGCCATTTTAATTGTAAGATGGGAAGCTCTTGGAGCAACCTGGGCTACCCTTTTTACACAATCTTTAATAGCTATTATCCAGATATTCCTATGCTATCGTTTTTTCAATCTCGGACATTCGGCTAAACTATTTCTTCAGATACTGATTTATTCTGTCTTTGTATTTCTGCTATTTTATATTTCTTCATATTTACCATTTGTTTGGCTCGTTAATGCATCGTTCGCTATTATCGGTGCATTAATTCTGGCAATAATTACCCGCATGTTCAGACTCAGGGATTGGCAAAATGGCGAGATAGTAAAAAGCTCTGACTAATATTTAATAGCTTTGCAAAAACAGAATTTCTATGGCATCTCAGAAAAATATTATCAGCTTGTTTACCACCTTATTTCATTGGCGGAAGTTAATCGGCATTGTGACGGTATTGGCTGCGGCCATTTCGATAGTTATAGCCTTGTTAAAACCGGATTATTTCAAATCTACGGCCATATTTTACCCTTCGAATATTGCTACCTACGATCGGGTAATTTTATTTAGCACCGAAAGCAGCGACAAGGTGTTAAATTATTTTGGAACGAAAGAGGATGTCAGCCGCATGCTCGCCATCGCCAGATCAAACGATTTGATTGATGACGTGATTCACAAATTTGATCTTGTAAGCCGTTATGACATCGACACAACATCCAAAAAATGGCAGCATAGGCTGAAAAAGGAATTTGAGGCTAATTACAGAGCTATCCGAACTGAATTGGGCAATATTGAAGTAAGCATTCTGGATCAGGATCCTCAAATTGCTTCGGATATGGTCAATTACATCATGGAACAGACCGACAGAACCAACACAGCCATGATTACGGATCGCTATAAAGGAATTACTGAAAAAGTAAAGGCCCAACTTACTGACAAAGGGAAGGCATTGCAAAGACTTACTGACAGCCTTACAGCTTTTCGCGACACTACGCAAGTACTGTATCGGCTAACCCGAAAAACAACTGATAAATATTTAGAGGATTACAATAATCTGCAAACACTCGAACAGCAATATGCGTTTTCGGCAAACAACAATTTCTCATCCATCTTTGTTATTGAAAAAGCAAAACCTTCTGATAAGAAAAGCAAACCGGTGAGATGGCTTATTGTGCTTACTTCCGTTTTAATAGCCTTCCTTTTTTCGGTGTTTGCGGTGCTGCTTATTGAACAATATAAGCTTATCAGCAGCAGTATTCGAAATGCTAAATAATCAAAACAGCCGGCAGGATATCTTGTTGTTTAGCGGCTTTTCTTTATTGAGTTTGCTAAGCATTGCAGCTGCACTTTTATTCAATCTGCCATTTTTGATGGCCACACCTGCTGCCTTATTGGCTATTGGGCTTGCAATAATCGATTTCAGAAAACTATATATCGTCCTTTTCTTTTTCATTCCATTATCGGTTCACTACACTTTTCCGGGTGGTTTTTCAACAGATATCCCGACCGAACCGCTGATGGTGCTGATGATGGGCATAACGATGATGTACTTGATACTACACCCCGACAGCATACCTAAGCGATTCTGGCGTCACCCATTAGTGGGTCTCATCCTATTGCATTTGATTTGGTCTGCCATTCTGCTACTTTATTCCATCGATTTTATTTTCAGTCTGAAATATTTGTTGGCTAAACTTTGGTATCTAGCAAGTTTTCTTGTGATGACAGCACTTGTTTTCAAAAGGTCTGAGGATTTCAAAGTTGTTTTTTGGGCCATATTTATACCTTTAATCACGGTTACAATAATTACCCTAATTCGTCATGCTGCACTGCATTTTTCATTCGAAGATGTAAACCGTACCGTAACACCCTATTTCAAAAATCATGTGACTTACTCGGCCACTTTGTCTTTATTTCTGCCTTTTGTATGGTTTGCCCGTAAATGGTATCCTACTGGTTCCTGGATCAGAGATTTTCTTTCTATCGGGATGTTGATTATGCTCACTGGTGTGTATTTCGCATACACAAGAGGTGCCTGGGTGGCTGTATTGATATTGCCTTTAATGTATGTTTTAATTCGGCTGCGAATAATGAAATGGGTCGGACTCGCAACCGCTCTTATGCTGGCATTTATTGTTTTCAAGTTTGAAAAAAACAATCATTATTTGATTTATGCTCCGGATTACCAAACTACCATTTATCATCATAGTCTTTCAGGTCATCTGGAAGCGACCATGGAAATGAAAGATGTTTCATCAGCCGAACGACTTTACAGATGGGTAGCAGCAAGCCGTATGTTTCGCGACCGACCCATAACAGGATTCGGACCAGGGAACTTCTATCCCTATTATAAAAGGTATATTTTACCCTCCTTTTCTACCTATCTGAGCGACAATAAGGAAAAATCAACCGTTCATAATTATCTTCTCTTACAATTAGTTGAACAAGGTATTCCGGGATTTTCTCTTACTTTTCTATTGTTGCTTTTTACTTTTATTTATGGGGAACGAATTTATTTTCAGACCCAAGACAAGCTTCATCGTGAATTTGTTGCTGCTTTGCTACTTTCTCTTACTGCTATTTTAATACAAACTATGCTCAGTGATTTGATTGAGACAGATAAGATAGGTAGTTTCTTTTATGCCTGCATAGCCATGCTTGTGCTGATGGATTTAAACAATCGTAGCCGACTTGAATCGGCAGCTTAACACACTGATATCATCAACAAACATTTGCCTGCCTTTAAAATCCAAAAAGGTATTCATCAATCGATTGTTCAAGTCTGTCATATCATTTCCATGGTGGTCTTTCAAAAAGCTAAGCAAGCGCTCGATACCAAAGCTTTCTTCAGATTCATTTTCCAGATCTGTCAATCCATCTGTATAATTAATGAGCATGCATTCGGCATTACCCAGTTGCACCTTGCCTACTTCCAGTTTTTCAATTTTATTGAACATCCCAAGAATGGTGCATCCTTTGCCAAGCTCTTCCATTTTGTCATTTCTGATCAGAATGCTTGGATTATGTCCGGCATTGACATATTCCAGCTTTCTGGTTTTCTTCAGGTATCGTGCAAAAAACAGGGTTAAAAATTTCTCGCCTCTGGTAATTTCCAGGACTCTGTAATTAAGTTTTCGGATGAAGGAGCCAATATCATCCATATCTTTTATTAAGGTTCGAAGAATGGCTTGGAAATTTGCCATTAAAATGGCTGCAGCAACCCCTTTACCCGAAATATCCGCAATACATAAAAATGCTTCTTCGTCATTATGATCGATATAATCATAATAATCTCCTCCTATATTTCGGTGCGGAAGATAGATGGCAGCCATTTGCAAAAATTCGTTATCTGGCAATTCTTTAGGAATTAAATGAGACTGCACCTGAGCAGCTAATTCCAGTTCCTGCTTCAATTTTTCTTGTTCAATTTGCAATCTAAACAAGCGTTTATTTTCAATAGCAACAACAATTATATTGGTTATTGTCTGAATGAATTTGATTTTCTCCTCAAGGGTTTCAAATAGGTCGATTTGAGGTTTACTCATCAGGGCATACGCCAATGGTTCGTCCTTATGAAATACCGGAATTAATAAATCGAACTCAGATAGTAATCCATTATGGGGAGAATCGAACTCAACCAGATGATTATATTGTAATAACTCGCGGGTAAGCTCGTCAATATCCCAGTTGTCGTCAACGCCATAATGGCAAATACAATAAAAATCCTTGTCTTTTATAAAGACGGCCATTTTCTGTACGGTTATCTGAGCACGAAGGATAAACTCATAAATCCTGAAAAGCTTGTCAACCGATAAATTATTGTTTATGGCTTGCGTTACCTCAAGCAACGAATTAACCTCTAGCTGCTTAATGCGTAGTCTTTTTTGAAGTTGTTCTTCGTTGATTGTGTTTTCTCCAGGCAAAAGATATTTAGTTTTATTCTGATAGGCTAAATTACTGTTTTTTAGCTGAACTGCTGACGGCCTTCACATCAAAAGCATCCCTCAATCCATTACCAAGGCTGAAAAATGCCAGCACCAACAAACTGATGATAATGCCCGGTAAAAGGGCAAGATGAGGTAAGCCTGCTATTAAATAACTTTTATGATCATTAAGCATAACGCCAAGAGAAGGAGTTGGGCGCACTACACCAAGGCCAAGAAAACTGAGTCCGGCCTCAAGCAAAATGGCAGCAGCAAAATTGGAAGCCATCACTACAATGAGCGGACCGCTAACATTAGGCAGTATATGCCTGAAAATAATTTGACCATTCCTTAATCCCAGCACACGGGCCGCTTTCACATAGTCTAATTCGCGGATGACCAAAAATTGACCTCTAACGATACGGGCCACGCCTATCCACATCGTCAAACCAATGGCCAGAAAAACCTGAACCAATCCATTTTTCAAAACCAGAGCCAGAGATAAGGCTAATAGTAAGGTTGGAAACGACCAGAAAACATTGATGATATACATGATAGCCGTATCCGTTTTACCCTTATAGTAGCCGGCTAAAGAACCCATCCAAACACCTATAAGCATAGAAATGATTACCGCAAGTAAGCCCACTGCAAGCGATATCCTGATTCCAAGTATAAGGCGGCTCAGGTAATCACGGCCTAGCGCATCGGTGCCAAGTAGAAAATGCTTTATTAACAGATTTTGATTCATAATTTTGTTCCGTGCTTCCATCAACCCGATAGAAAAGGATTGTCCGAAAACATCCATGCCTTTAATTTGACCTGTAGAAAGCACAGGCTTGTCCTGACCGAGCGGAAACAAAATATCAGCCAGCAAGAAATATTCTTCAGGTCCCGATTCATCATTCCCGACATAACGCGTGATATAAAGTTTGTCGTCCTGGAAATGATAATCCAGATATGGAACCCATCGGAACAATTCATTTTGTCCACTGAAAAAGGCTCTCCACACCGGTTTACTCTGCAAGGGTGTATTCAATCTCAGCTTTAGTAAATGCACTCTGAAACCGGGTGTTTTCAATTTCAATTCCAGTACCTGGCGATTAGCATTGTTCGAAGCATCCGGGATGATCTCATAAGCAAAAATGGCAAGCAAGGCCATCAGAATAATAAATATCAATCCGGCAAGTGCAGGTTTATTGCGTTTAAATCTTACCCAGGCCAGCCAGTTGGGTGTATTTAATGAGTTCCGGAATTTCAGTTTAAGCGTCATAATATTTTCTTACTGGCCATATTTGATAGAACGCCCCTTCCATTTCACAGGAATAAAAGTACCTAAAATACCCAGTACAGAAGTGTAAAACACATGCACCCCTTGAACAATTAGAAAATAGCGAAGCGCTTTCGTTTGAGAAAAGAAGCGGAGAACGGGGATAAGGAATAGCAGCTCAAAAAATATCTTGAACACCCAGGCTCCGGTAAGCAGAACAAGCTGAGCAGGATGCCAGAAGATACAGATAGTGCCAATGAGTAACAATAGATTAAAAACATAAATGAAAATCAACAGTAATTGTACATGGTGGCTGGAATAGGCTGTTGCCTTGCTGATCCATCGTACACGTTGTTTGAGAAAAGAAAGCCAATCGGATTCTGCATTTACGCTAACAATAGCTTCCTGTCGGTTCAAATATCCAGTCCGGTATTTTTGTTTACTGGCTAGTGATTGCAATAAAAAGATATCGTCTCCTGACGCAAGATTTCTTCCTTTGGGATTCTGCTCAATTTGGAGGTAAGCTGCTTTTGAAAATGAAAGATTAGCCCCATTGCAAGAAACTGGTTTTTCAAAACCGAACCAGGCAGCTGTCATGGCCTGCATACCGGCCACATCGAGTAATTGCAGTTGATTGAGCAATCCCCTACCCTCCCTTACCTTTACAGGGCCAGCCAGCAGCGAAAAATTTTGAGAAGTTGTTTGCCATATTTTCAAGAAATCTTTCCCGACTCTGATATCGGCATCAAGGGTTAGTATTCGTTCGAAACGTGCTGCTTGCACCCCTTTAAGAATTGCGGCTTTTTTCCCAAAAGCATCATCTAAACTGATTATACTCAGGTCAGAAAGGACAAAGGAAGCAGCTATCTCAGTCGTTCCGTCCTCGCTATGATCATCAACTAAAATAATTTCGAACTGTTTCCTATTGAGCGTTTGAGCAGATAAATCGTTCAAAAGTGAAGCTATATTATCTGCCTCGTTTCTGGCCGGAATAATAATTGAAATACCATCGAGATCCTTCTCCATTTCCCAATTTTGATTCGCTATCCTTCGCCAGCCAATAATCAAAACCATTAACAAAAGCGCATAGCCTCCGGCTATCAATAATAAGGTATTATAAAACCAATATATCATACCTTAAGGGCTTTATCTATGTATTCATTTAAGAAAGGTGCAATCAGCAAATGACCATGAGGAACAATTTGCAACATGCCATACGTCAAGCCCTTGGCAAAAGCCCTGCCGGTTTTTGGGGTAATTACTTCATCATACTGCCCGAAAAAGAGATAGCTGTGAATGGCTTCTGTCTCAAGGATAATTTTCACTGCAGGAATATCGGGGATAAACTGTTTCAGCGTAGTCCATGTAAAATAAATGCGTTGTCTCTTTTCAGGAGTATCCATATGATTTCTGGTAAAATTGTACAAGAATTTACTGACTAGTTTAAACCTGTATAACAGTCCAAGTAGCTGAAAGAAAAACCGGGGATTATGCATCACTTTTTTAAAGATAAAACGACCCCAACCGGGATACATGGCTACATTGAAAACAGGATGTGTTTTAATGCCATCGGCAGCAATGAGAAAAACCGTATGAATGCGGCTTTTAAATTCCATTAAAGCAGCCATCACCATGCGAGCACCCATACTGAATCCCATAACTGAAAAATGATTAATACCTTCAATATCCAACAGCTTTTCTATCCAGGCAGAAAATATTTTTTTATCCAGTTTATCTCTTGAATCCCAACGAGTTTTACCATGAAAAGGAAAATCAACTGCATAAACTGTAAACTTTTGTGCAAGAGAAGGGAATAGTGCTTCAAAAGTGGCAGCGTTTTCGCCAAATCCATGGAATGCAATTAAAGGCTCCGCTCCATGCCCAAAAACAAGGTAATGAATTTCAGAATGCTGACAAGTCAAAAAACGACTTTCTGATTGAACTTTCATGATAATGCAGACATCAAAAGTAAAAGGAAATTTGATGGCGGCAATCCCAAATAATGTTGATTAATTTTAATTGAAAGCTTTCAGGAAGAAGTTCAAAAGCTCTATTTTTGCACAAATTCTGCATAAGTTGTATTCATGCCCAGAGACAAAACCATTCAGTCTGTATTAATCATCGGGAGTGGACCAATTATCATCGGGCAGGCATGCGAATTCGATTATTCAGGAACACAGGCTGCGCGTAGTTTAAGAGAAGAAGGCATTGAAGTTTCGCTCATCAACAGCAATCCGGCCACCATCATGACCGATCAGGTAACAGCCGACCACATTTTCCTCTTACCGCTGACTGTTGAATCTATTGAGCAAATTCTTGAGAAACAAAAGATTGATGCAGTATTGCCTACTATGGGTGGGCAAACCGCACTAAATCTTTGTAAAGAAGCTTATGACCTTGGCATCTGGAAGAAATTTGATGTAAAACTTATTGGTGTGGATATGGACGCTATTGAGCTGACAGAAAATCGTGAACTATTCCGCCAATTAATGGCTGATATAGGAGTGCCTGTAGCTCCTTCTCAAATTGCCAATTCATTTCTGGAAGGAAAAGATATTGCTCAAAAAATCGGATTTCCATTAGTGATCCGGCCTTCTTATACTTTAGGCGGCTCAGGTGGAGCTTTGGTCCACTCGAAAGAGGAGCTGGATAATGCACTCAAACGGGGTTTGTCTGCTTCACCTTCACACGAAGTATTGGTTGAAAAAGCGGTGCTTGGCTGGAAAGAATTTGAATTAGAACTATTGCGAGACCGGGACGATAATATTGTCATCATCTGTACGGTAGAAAATATGGACCCGATGGGTATCCACACAGGAGATAGCATCACCGTTGCCCCAGCTATGACCTTATCGGACAAAGCATTTCAGCGCATGCGCGATATGTCTTTCCGTATGATGCGCTCACTTGGTCATTTTGATGGTGGCTGTAATGTACAATTTGCACTTGACCCTGATACAGAAAATTTAATTGCCATTGAGATAAATCCACGCGTATCACGCTCCTCTGCATTGGCATCGAAAGCCACAGGTTATCCGATTGCAAAGATTGCGGCTAAACTGGCCATAGGGTATCGTTTACATGAACTTAGTAATCAAATTACTGGCAATACTTCCGCTTTTTTCGAACCTGTACTTGATTATGTAGTTGTGAAAATGCCACGATGGAATTTTGGGAAATTTCCGGGATGTGATGAAATGCTCGGCTTGCAAATGAAATCGGTGGGGGAAGCCATGGCCATCGGTCGAAATTTTAATGAAGCACTTCAAAAAGTTTGTCAATCATTAGAAAATGAACGGATTGGACTCGGGGCTGACGGACGTGGATGGCATAAAGTTGATGACTTGCTTGATGGACTTCAAAACCCGTCATGGGATCGGATCTTTAAAATCAAAGAAGCCCTTCGTTTGGGTGTATCAGTAAAAACTGTTCAAAAATTAACCCGTATTGACCGTTGGTTCATATTGCAGATTCAACAATTAGTGAAGCTTGATGAGGAGATGAAACGGTATTCTCTTGATTCCATTCCGCAAGAAGTAATACATCGGGCGAAACAAATGGGTTACTCCGATTTGCAACTTGCCTATCTGCTGTCAACCACTGAAGAAAAAGTCTATGAAAAGCGGATGGCCTTGGGTATCAGGCGAACTTATAAACTGGTCGATACTTGTGCTGCAGAATTCAATGCAATAACACCGTATTATTATTCCACTTTTGATACAGAAAATGAAAGTATTCCCAGCGATAAGAAAAAAATTATTGTGCTGGGCTCGGGCCCAAACCGAATTGGTCAGGGTATTGAATTTGATTATTGTTGTGTGCATGGTGTTTTAGGGCTTCGTGAAATGGGTTATGAAGCCATCATGGTTAATTGTAATCCTGAAACCGTATCAACAGATTTTGATATAGCCGACAAATTATACTTCGAGCCGGTTTTCTGGGAGCACCTTCGTGAAATCATAGACCTTGAAAAACCGGAAGGAGTGATTGTACAGCTGGGTGGGCAAACCGCCTTGAAACTAGCAAAAATACTTACGGAAAAAGGAATTCCGATTATAGGTACTGACTATGAAAGTATGGACCTTGCCGAAGATAGGGGTCGTTTCTCTAACCTGCTAGAAGAGCTCCAAATCCCTTATCCTGATTATGGTGTAGCCAGAACCGCAGAGGAAGCCATTAAGGTAGCTAATAAAGTAGGCTATCCGGTATTGGTTAGACCAAGTTATGTGCTGGGCGGGCAAAAAATGCGTATTGTTATCAACGATGAAGATCTGGAACAATCAGTTATTGGAATTCTGAAACATTTCCCCGATAATGTTATCCTGATTGACCGTTTCCTCGACCGGGCTGAAGAAGCTGAAATGGATGCCATTTGTGATGGAGAAGAAGTAGTTGTTATGGGTATTATGGAACACATCGAACCAGCCGGTATTCACTCGGGCGATTCGAGTGCTGTTCTGCCGGCTTATGACCTTTCGCCCAGAGTGGTCGACATCATGAAGGAATATGCGATTAAGTTAGCTTTGGCACTAAAAATAAAAGGACTAATCAATATTCAGTTTGCCATTAAAAATGGCGATGTCCACGTGATAGAAGCCAATCCACGGGCTTCTCGCACCATGCCTTTCATCAGTAAGGCTTATCAGGTTCCTTTCCTGAACATTGCCACCAAAGTGATGATAGGAACCCATAAAATCAAGGATTTTGAATTCAACAGAAAGCTTACAGGCTTTGCCATCAAACTTCCTGTATTCTCATTCGACAAATTTCCAAATGTCAATAAAGAGTTGGGACCGGAAATGCGTTCTACCGGAGAATCGATTCTTTTCATCAACGATTTGCACGACCCTTATTTTCGTGATATTTACCGGAAAAAATCCATGTACCTTAGCCGATAAGCGTTCATCCTATGCCACTGACAAAAAATTGAATTGATATGTCAGCAATAAGCAATTTCCGAAATTTTTTTATCCTGTCGTTACTGAGTGCCCTATTTCTAATGGCTTGCCAAACATCAGTAAAAAAACATCAATCTGCCTGGGAAGCAAGTATTGACTCTACCAGGGAAGCAAAAAACCTTGCGTTTAGCAAGCCTGAAAGCACTCCTTTCGATGACATATCAGTAGTCGATACCTTTGAAGGTCTTCATTATTTTAAACCGGACAGCAGCTACAAAGTATTGGCACTGTTTGAGAAATTAGAAGATGATTCAATTATCATGATGACCAGCTCCGGTGAAAAGGCGGACCCTTATAAAAGATTTGCCCGATTATCCTTCGAATTATCTGGCCGGCCACTCCAACTGACTGCTTATCAAAACCAACGTTTGTTGCAATCAGAAGTTTATGACAAGTATTTGTTTATCCCTTTCAAGGATTTGAATAGTGGGAAAATCACCTATGGCGGAGGCCGTTATCTTGATATAGACATTCCTGACAGCAATTTGGTTTTACTCGATTTCAATCAGGCATATAATCCATATTGTGCTTATGGCAGCCATTGGTCATGCCCGATTCCACCCAAAGAAAACTATCTGGAAGTGGAAATCAATGCCGGTGAAAAAAATTTCCACAACTAGCATTAAGGATAGAATATCCAAAATGAAATTCCTCAGGATCAATTCTATTAAATATTCAAATTTTTCCCAGACGCTATTCTGCCTCGGCAGCATTTACAAAATCGTATGTAGTGCCATTAGCTTTCCAAATTATGCAAATTACATGCACGTTATCCGCATTCCATTCTACCTGCATTGGAATAGAAAAATCAAGGTTTATGATTTCACCGGCAGTGATTGATCCGGTCACAATTTGGCTTCCCCATGGATTACTTCCGGCAACAGCCCTCATGACATGGTCATGAGTATAACCTGGATGGTCAGCATCAGTAGCTCCGTTTTGGTTATAGGCACCGGCAAGGTCATCTCCCGGAATTCCATTTTCAATTACATATACACCCAAGTAGAAATCGCCCGTTGCATCAGAAAAGAATTTGGCGGATGTCTTTACTTCTAAAGCGGTTTCTGTCTTAGTAAGCCTTGCAGATGCATTGGCCACCACAGCTGTACTTAAATAAGTTGGTAAAAGAGTTGTGATCTGATAATAGTTTGTGCCCAAGAAATCATTACCTAACCAGAAATTAGGCCATCCTGAGATTGTAAAGTTATTAATCAAAGCTTGCGAAACAGAATTATACATGGGGTCAGTGTTAGAAGCATGAACAGCAATGCCGATGACATCATTCGGATTGTTGGTAAGGCTTTCATGAAAAGCATCTGAGCCCCAGCTTCCGCAAGGCCCACACCAGGTAGCTGTAAATTCTAACAATGTAACTTTAGTGCTTTCTTCAGGATATGTACAACTTCCATCGTCAACGGTAGCTTCAGCATTATAATCTAAAGATGTAGCATCAGTACAACCTTCAATTTTTTTGCAAGAATTAACTGACAAAATGATTGGTGCTGCCAAAATGATCAATAACGCTATTTTTGACATTTGATTTGTATGTTTCATAATTATGGGTTTAAAGGGTTTAAAGTAAAACTTTTTTAGGAAAGTTTTACATTTTTTCTTGTGATTTAACTGTTTAAAAGGTGGTTCAAATTCCTTACACCCTATAAATTCTTACCTTTACACTAAATAAATTGCATGTTTCGATTTATACTTTACGGAATTACAATCTACCTGATTTATGATTTTTTTCTAAAGCCATTATTCAGAATAACTTCATCAAACAAGACCAGAAATCGACCTCATTCCAGGCAAGAGGGGCAAATAAGAGTTGACAATGAGCCGCCTAAACAAAAATCGGATTTTACTGAAGGTGAATATATTGATTACGAAGATCTCGATTAATCAGCCAAGGACATTTTATTAGAAGACTTTTTTCATTTAATCAGACAGAGCATGACTCTGCAAAATGAAAGCCTCCCTTTCAGAGATTAATGGCAATAGATTTTCAAATTTCAGGAACAAAGACTGGAATAAAGCCTTTCAGGCTTGAAAATATCTGAAACTATCCGTAATATGTGGCTACTTTTGTAATATACAATACTGAAATTATTATGACCTTAGTGAATCAAATTAATGAAGATATTAAATTGGCTATGAAGGCAAAAGCTCAGGCTGAACTCAGAGCACTCCGTGCACTAAAGGCTGCCTTTTTGATGGCACAAACTGAAAAAAATGCGAAGGAGCTAGATGAAACACGATGTATTCAAATTGTTCAAAAATTGCTGAAACAACGTGAAGATTCCTTGCATATCTACAAAGAAAAAGACCGATCAGATCTTGCCATTAAGGAAGAAGAAGAAATAGCGATTTTGAAAAAATATCTTCCGGTACAAATGAATGAGGCTGAAATTAAATCTTATCTGGAAAATTTGATTAAGAAAACGGGAGCTTCCGGTATGCAGGATATGGGTAGGATAATGGGTATGGCATCAAAAGAACTGGCAGGCAAAGCGGATAATAAAATTGTGGCCACTTTCGTAAGACTATTATTAAACAATTAGCAATGCCTATTGATATAATTTGTGTAATCGTTTTGGTTGCCGGCATAATCAAAGGATACCGCTCGGGTCTCATTCAGTCAATATTTTCATTCGTTGGATTTATATTGGGTACTATTCTGGCGCTTCGATTTAGCTATATAGGTGCTATTTACCTGAATCGATGGTTCAATATTGATTCGGCTTACATGCCGATTCTATCATTCCTCGTAATATTTCTGGCCATTCTTTTTGGCCTCATTTTTTTTGGTCGTTTATTAGAAGGAGTATTAAAAATCAGCAAGATAAATCTTGTAAACCGAATTGGAGGAGCTGCCATGTGGGCGCTTACCGGATTGTTTTTGCTTAGCACAGTTCTTTGGTATCTTGCAAAATCTGATTTCATTAAAGAAGATGTAACAGAGCAATCAATTTCATGGCAATATGTTCAGCCGATATCACCGGCCGTAATGAAGGCTGCCGGAACTGTCATTCCGATATTGAAAGATCAATATGAAAATATTGAAAAACAAATTGAACAAAAGTACCCCAGAGAATGACCGTACCCTTGTTCTTCATTTCCTGATAAATGCTGCTAAAAATTATGGTCTGTATATAAATTGAATCAAGAAGCAAAACAAATCTATTACTTTTGAATTAGCCAAAGGAATATAATACTCATTCGTATCAAACCTTTTTAAAGAAAAGATTGAAAGAAAGCAATTATGGATGTCCTAATAAAAGAAGAAGGAAGATTTAAATTTGTTGAGGAAGGAGAAGGAGAAGTATTGATATTATTTCATGGATTATTCGGAGCCTTAAGCAATTTTAAACCATTATTCGACCACTTTAAATCTGAATATAAAGTGGTTATTCCAATGCTGCCAATTTATGAATTACCAGTTTTGAGCTCCAACCTGAACGGTTTGGTTAAATACGTTACTGAATTCGTAAAACATAAAAAATACAAAAACTTAAATGTAGTTGGAAATTCATTAGGAGGACATATAGCTATTTTATATTCTCTTGAAAATTTATCATTGATTAACTCAGTGTTGCTTACCGGCAGTTCTGGATTATTTGAAAGCGCGATGGGGAGTACCTTTCCAAAACGCGGGAGTTATGAATATGTCAAAAAGAAAACAGAAGACACATTTTATGACCCTAAAATAGCAAGCAAAGAATTGATTGATGAAGTGTTCGGAATTGTGAACGATAGAATGAAGGCGATTAGAGTGCTCAAAACAGCCAAATCAGCCATACGGCACAATGTAGGAAATCGTCTTTCGGAACTTAACAGGCCGGTATTACTGATTTGGGGGAAAGAAGATCAAGTTACTCCTTTGTTTGTCGGGGAAGAATTTCACAAACTTTTACCCAACTCAGAATTAGTGATATTAGATCATTGCGGACATGCACCAATGATGGAAAAACCAAATGAATTCAACACTATACTGGAAGGATTCCTGAAAAAAATTTATCGGTAGAATAAAATGATTGCCAAAGAAATCATATCAGATTCAATACCACCACTCAAAACTTCTGACACGGGACAGCAAGCATTGAACTGGATGAATGAATTTCTAGTGCGCCACCTGCCAATTGTCAACAATACTCAATTGCTTGGACTTATTTCTGATGATGAGGTGCTGGATATGAATGATCTGAACGAACCCATTGGCAATTATTCAATGAAATATACGAAACCTTGCATCCGGCAAACCGCACATTTACTTGACGCCTTACGCCTTTTCGAAGAATTAAAAATCAGCATTGTCCCGGTTTGCGATGATGAAAGCAATTATTTAGGTGTCATAACCTTACAATCTCTGCTCGGTAATTTTGCCAAATATTCATCTATCCGCGAACCCGGTGGTATTATTGTTTTAAAAATGGCTATTAACGATTACTCATTATCTGAAATAGCCAGAATTGTTGAATCCTCTAATGCAAGTATTCTGACCCTTTTCACAACCAATCATATTGATTCTACGCAACTTGAAGTTACCCTGAAAATAAATCGTGATGATGTTAAAGATGTCATTGCCACATTCGAACGATTCAATTATACTATCAGTGGATATTATCATAAATCAGACATGAATGATTTCTTAAAAGACCGCTACGATTCATTGATGAATTACCTGAACACTTGAGCATCCTCCACTTACAATTTTTTATCTACTCTTTTCTTTGTTGTGTCCTTGCACAGGCCAATGCAATTAATGTCTCTGAAGCTGCGAATGATTCAACGAAATATATTGAGATATCCGCGATCACTTATGCCGGTTTTAAACACACACAAGTTTGGGTAATTGAAAAAAATATTCCAATAAAAACAGGTGATAGTGTACGAATTGATCAGGTCTTTCCCCTTTTAAAGACCATACGTCAGGAAATACTAAAAACCAGATTGTATAATGAAGCTAATGTCCGCATCAGTAACTGGGAGAAAAATCAGATTGAAATTAATATATTGGTTGAAGAACGATGGTATTTATTTCCCCTGCCTTATTTCAAACTTTCTGATCGGAACTTTAATCAGTGGTGGCAAGACTACAATCGTGATTGGCGGAGAACTATATTTGGAATCAATCTTTATCATAATAATTTAACCGGCCGCTCAGATAAGGCAAAACTTAGTGTTTTAGGTGGATTCAATCAAACACTTGCCTTTAGCTATGAAACGCCATATCTTAATCCAACGAAAAATCTGGGTTTAGGAATTGAGTTTTACCGAAGAAGAAGTCACGATTTGAACTTTGGATCATCAGGAAATAAACAACAGTTTTTTCGGGGGGCCGATTTCATTTATAAAATTACCGATGTCGGACTTTCACTAACGTTTCAAACAAATACATACAATATTTTCTCATTAAGCTCGACTTTCCGCCTCGAAACGATAGCCGATACGATTCGAGTTTTAAATCCTGACTACTTTAATACTAAAGCATTATCTCAATCACTATGGTCATTGGGGATAAGCTGGTCATCCGATCATCGTGACCGAGTTATCTATCCATTGGATGGCTGGTATGCTTTGGCTACATATCGGCTTTATTCAGGTTCCGGCTCAGTAATTCAGCAGTGGAATGGATTTGCGGCTTTGTATAAAAGACTAAATGTAAAATGGTCCTTATCTAACGAGTTGTATTCGAGGATAAGTTCAACACCAAATCTTCCATATTCACTATCCGAAGGATTAGGTTACGAAAGGAAACTTATCAGAGGGTATGAACTTTACATAATAGATGGCCAAAATGACGTACTACTAAAGAATAGTGTCCGATTCGAATTGCTCAATTTTGAAATTGAAAAGCCATTAATTGTTCTCAAAGCGTTTGATCACATCCCTTTTGAAATTTACCTGACCGGATTTATTGATGCCGGTTATGTTGCAGATGCATTGACCCTGTCAACGAATCCCTTGAATAATCAATGGCAATATTCAAGTGGGATTGGAATAGATATCTTCAGCTACTACGATTTCTCCTTTTCCTGTTACTATGCCATCAATGCTATGGGTGAAAAAGGCATATATTTGCACTTTAACAACTAGTATTATGAAGGTTGCTATTTATGGCCGTTTACTAGATAACAGCAAGGCACAAATTGTTCAATATCTTTTTGATGAATTGCGAAAAAGGAAAATCGAGTGCTATATTTACGATGGATTTTATGCCCACCTCGTAAGAAAAATAGAACACCTTAAAAACATGCCGCTTTTTTCCGGGTATGATGACATCAAAGATCAAGTTGATTTTATTTTTAGTCTTGGAGGAGATGGAACCATACTCGACACCCTGACCCTTGTAAGAGATTCAAATATTCCCATAATGGGCATTAACTTAGGGAAACTTGGATTTTTATCTAGCCTGGGAGAGGAAGAAATTGCTGATGCACTTAATGCATTACAAAATGAAACTTATCTGCTTGATGAAAGGGTATTAATCCATTTAGATTCGGACAAAGAGATTTTTGGTGAATCACCCTATGCACTGAATGATTTTACCATTCACCGGAAAGACACTTCTTCCATGATTCGGATTCATACTTACCTAAATGGCGAGTTCTTAAACACATATTGGGCTGATGGATTAGTCGTTTCTACCCCAACTGGTTCAACCGGCTACGCACTGAGCTGTGGAGGCCCGGTAATTCTTCCAAATTCAGGAAATTTCGTAATTGCTCCTGTAGCGCCACATAATTTAAGTACGCGTCCTATTATTATTCCCGATACTTCAGAAATATCATTTGAAATAGAAGGTCGTTCAGATAGCTTTTTATGCACACTTGATTCAAGAGTTGTAACGATTGACAGCACTTTTAACTTAAATGTAAGAAAGGAAGATTTTACCCTTAAACTAGTAAGACTAAAAGAGAATCATTTCTTATCTACACTCAGATCAAAGCTTTATTGGGGTATGGATAAACGGAACTAAAGTCTATCACAATTTGTAACCATTCTTTTACGTTTGCGTAATATTCAGTCAATTAAATTGTGTTGTTTTTACACTATTAGTAAACCCTCTTGAAATGAAGAAATTATATACCCCCTTATTAGTGCTTATATTAACTGCTTTCAGTATGCAAGGTCAGTATAATGCACGAACATCCCAATTAGGAATCTCAATAGGAACAAGCAGTTTTTTAGGTGACCTTGGTGGTGCCAGAACAATAGGAAGAGCTTCGCTCTACGATTTAGATATATTATCGACCAGACCTTCAGCCGGTGTATTCTTCAAACAAACAATGGGTGCCCGATTTGCTTTCCGTGTTAACGCTTATTACGGACGTGTTTGGGGTAATGATGCTTTGGCGAATGCAAAAACTCCAGCAGCTGGTGCCGGATGGCATCGCTTTTATAGAAATCTAAGCTTCAGATCTTATATAATTGAAGCAAGTGTGGTTGGAGAAATGAACCTGATTCCATTCGAACCCGGAAATATGTCACGTAATTGGGCTCCTTATTTATTTGCAGGAGTTGGTGCTTTCCGTTTCGACCCAAAAGCAAATGTTGGTGGTACATGGGTAAGATTGCAACCTTTAGGAACCGAAGGTCAGGGATTGATTCAATATCCGCAAAAGAAGAAATACTCTTTGATTCAAATGGCGTTTCCAATGGGTGCAGGTATAAAAACAAATCTAAACACACATTATATTCTTGGGTTCGAAGTTGGCCACAGATTTACAACAACTGATTATATTGATGATGTAAGCACAACTTATCCGGATCCGGCATTTTACTATTCTACATATTCACCAGGACAAGCAGCAGCTGCGGCAGCCATGTCCGATCGTTCAACGGGTGAATATCCAAGCAAAACCGCTCCGGGCCAGCAAAGAGGTGATCCATCTAACCGTGATTCATATTTCTTCACAGGGGTAACACTTACTTATATCTTCAGCACAACCCGTGGAAGCAGATACACTTGCCCGGTAAATTTATAGGTGCTTTTTCCATGAGCCCCCTATTAGCAACAATCCTAAGAGCTTACCGTTATATAAATCGTTTATCTATTTTCGAGGCCAATAAGCATGTGGTGGCATGAATAGTATCAAAACATTTTTATTATCTGCAATCTGTTTAATTTATTTTTCAGTTAATCTGCAGGCACAAAAAGATATAAGCCAAAAATGGGAATTTGGAGCTTGGGCAGGTGGTGCATCTTATTATGGTGACATCAGGCCGGATTATCTGAATACCTATAAAGTAATCAGAGAAGCCGGAGGTATTTATGCTCGGATGAATATTGATAAGCGCTTAGCGCTGAAGACTTCCCTGAATTATGGTAGAATAATGGGAAATGATGCATTATCTGCCAGTATCTACGAGCAGGCAAGAAATTTTAATTTTCGTTCTGATATTTTTGAAATAGCCACTCAATTTGAGTTCAATTTCTTCCCTTACCTCATGGGTTCTGAGCATAATCGCTTTACCCCCTATGTATTGCTTGGTATTGCTGTATTTCATCATAATCCAAAAGCATATCTAAACGGCTCTTATATTGCTCTGCAAGCTCTGGGAACAGAAGGGCAACAATTTCCTGAATTTTATGGCAGGAATCCGTATAAATTATTTCAAATTTCTGTACCATTCGGAGCCGGCTTAAAATTAAATGCGAGCAAACATCTTACTCTTGGTTTTGAGCTTGGTTATCGTTTTACTTTTACTGATTATCTAGACGACATCAGTTCAACCTATGTTGATGCAAATGTATTGCTATCAGGAGCAAATGGACAATTAGCAGCTGCACTAGGCGATCGATCCATTACCAGCACAGGAGAGCCTATTGGTGTAGAAGGAAAACAGCGCGGTGACAATCAACTTAGAGATGCCTATATTTTTAGCGGAATCAGCCTTTCTTATACACTACGTTCTTTGCGTTGTCCATATCCTTCCAAAAGAAGGTAACTTTGCACCATGCGTGATCAATCATCCATTCCTTCTGAATTAGACTTAAAGAAACTTCCCAAACACATAGCCATTATTATGGATGGCAATGGAAGATGGGCGAAGGAACAGGGAAAAAGCAGACTGTTTGGCCATAAAAGTGGTGCTATATCAGTAAAGGAAGTTACAGAAGCTTGTGCCGAACTTGGTGTAGAATATCTAACCCTGTATGCATTTTCAACTGAAAACTGGAACAGGCCTAAACGAGAAATCAACTCGTTAATGTCCTTATTAGTAAACTCTCTTAAAAAGGAGACAGCTCAGCTAATTAGAAATAAAATCAGACTTAAGGTAATAGGAGATATTCAATCACTGCCTAAAAATTGTATTCGTGAATTAAAGACCACGATCGAAAAAACAAAAAGCAATGACAGGATGACCCTAGTGCTGGCATTAAGCTACTCTTCAAGATGGGAGATAACTGAGTCCATTAAAAAGATACACTTAGATATTCAATCGGGAAAACTGAATACGGAAGACATAGATGCTGACGTTATTAGTCGATATCTTGATACAGCAGGAATACCAGACCCTGACCTTTTAATCAGAACAAGCGGTGAAAGCAGGATTAGTAATTTCTTATTATGGCAAATTGCTTATACAGAATTGTATTTTTGTGACACCTATTGGCCTTCTTTCAAAAAGAAAGATTTTTATTTGGCCATATTAGATTATCAGCGAAGAGAAAGAAGATTTGGATTGACCGGTGAACAAATGAAATAAATGAGACAATTAACAATAATTTTTGCACTTCTAATTGTATTACCCGCGACATCATCTTTAGCACAAACAATACCTGGGGCAGATGAAAATGGAGTGAGCTATAAAGTACCTCTGGAATACGAAATTGGTGGAATTACCTTGAAAGGCGTTTCCAGTTTTAAAGAAAATGCTTTACTGGCAAGAACAGGCCTGAACGTTGGCCAGAAAATTTATATCCCAGGTGACGAAACAGCAAATGCAGTAAAGCGACTCTGGAAGCTAAATCTTTTCTCGGATGTTCAGATTAATCTTGTAAAAGTGATTAAAAACGTTGCCTTTCTCGAAATCGTCCTTAAAGAAAGACCGAGGTTGTCTCAGCTTGTAATAAAAGGTATTAGTAAAAGTGATGCAGATGACCTGCGAGAAAAATTCAACCTGCGGGCTGGCGATCCTCTCACAGAATATGATCGATCTAACATTGAAAATATCATTGATAAAAAGTACATCGCAAAAGGCTATCTGAACATAAAAACCGATGTTTTTAGTAAACCTGATACAGCAAAAGCAAATTCTGTAAACCTATATATAGATGTCAACCGAGGCGAAAAAGTAAAAATCAGTGAAGTAGTTTTTCATGGTGTTGAAAATGTGCAAGAGCGAAAGTTGCACAAACAAATGAAAGGTACAAAACAGAAACCTTTTATCGACCTTAATCCAAATACCTATTTTCACAGAGACAGTTCACATACATTCAGGCCTTTTTATACATTGGCTAATTTGTCTAACGAATCAATTGCCGAGTATTTTTCTGACAAAGTTCGTTTGAACATTTTTTCTTCCTCTAAATTCATTGAAGACAAATATGAAGATGATAAGCAAAAGGTAATTGACTACTATAATAATGAAGGTTACAGAGATGCAATCATTGAATTTGATACCGTATATCTTGTTGACGATAAAAACCTACAGATTGAAATAAATGTATCTGAAGGTCCTAAATACTATTTCAGAAATATTTCCTGGGAAGGAAATACACGTTATCCAAGCGAAATACTAAGCCAAATAATGGGTATTAAAAAAGGTGATACCTATAGCAAAAAACGACTGAATGACAAATTGTTCATGGATCTAAATGGTGGTGATATCAGTTCACTTTACATGAATGAAGGTTATTTATTTTTCAATGTAACACCGGAAGAAGTAAGAATTGAAAATGACTCTATTGATATTTTGGTTAAGGTATATGAAGGGCCGCAAGCCACCATCAATAACATTACCATTAAGGGTAATGACCGGACCAATGAGCATGTAATCAGACGGGAATTAAGAACTGTACCGGGGGCAAAATTTAGCCGGTCTGATCTAATTCGATCACAACGAGAAATTTCATCGTTAGGCTTTTTTGATGCAGAGCAAATTGGTATTGTTCCTAAACCACATCCTGAAAATGGTACTGTAGATATTGAATATACCGTTGTTGAAAAATCTTCTGATCAACTTGAGTTATCGGCTGGCTGGGGTGGATCAGTAGGTGGCTTGTATGGAACAGCCGGTATCGTATTTAATAACTTTGCAATCAGCAAAATTCTTCAGAAGAAAAGCTGGGCACCGGTCCCCATGGGAGATGGCCAGCAACTCTCTTTACGAATGCAAAGTCGCGGTAAATATCTGCAATCATATACTTTTTCGTTCAACGAACCATGGTTAGGAGGCAAAAAGCCAAACTCATTTACTACATCGTTAAACTATACTCTTTGGAATCAATCAGGATTAAAAAGATCTGATTCGAGCAGTTCCTACATTATTACCCGTGGAATTACTATTGGATATGGTAAACGCTTAAGCTGGCCTGATGACTATTTCACATTATCAAGTTCAATTAATATCGAAAATTATTTTCTGAAAGATTATTCAGGTTTTATTATCCAAAACGGAACCGCCAATAATTTTTACTTAAAGGAAACTTTGGCTCGGAATTCTGCTACAGGAAATCCATTGTTCCCTACTGGTGGATCAAATATTTCTCTGAGCTTACAATTGACAGCACCTTATAGTTATTTGTTCCCTGATATCGTTAATCTGCCAGATGATCAAAAATATAAATGGGTTGAATACAACAAATGGAATTTAAAAGCCGAATGGTATAAAAGATTAGCCGGTAGTACTGCACAAGGTAAAAAACAATTAGTGTTGAAAGCCGTGGCGAAATTTGGATTCCTAGGGAGATATAATCCAGACCTCCCACTTTCAACATTCGAACGTTTTCAGTTGGGAGGTGACGGGTTATCAGGAGGCTTCCAATTATATGGATATGATATCATTTCTTTACGAGGAACAGAAAATGCCTTTGCTCCTGTCGGAGGCAGTT
Source organism: uncultured Chitinophagales bacterium (assembly GCA_964413685.1). GTDB lineage: Bacteria > Bacteroidota > Bacteroidia > Chitinophagales > S012-47 > JAJRWN01. The sequence continues at coordinate 375,717 of CAYPSW010000001.1, read as the reverse complement.
CCAACGACCTGAATGCGCCCATTTACAATAAATTTACACTTGAACTGCGTTATCCCTTCTCCTTAAATCCATCCTCCATCATTTACGGATTGGCATTTCTTGAAGGCGGTAATTCCTATGCAGGTATGAAATATTACGATCCATTTAAACTCAGAAGATCGGTGGGCGTGGGACTAAGAGTGTACCTACCAATGTTCGGATTGCTGGGCTTCGATTATGGCATAGGCTTTGATGAACCGGGAACAAAGGACTTACCTTTTGGACAGAAGTTATCGAAAGGTGCCTTCCAATTTAAATTAGGTTTTGAACCTGAATAAAATTCAATATTATGAAAAAACTATTTACAATTTTTGCCCTAATGCTCGCCAGTAGTACAAGTTTCATGGCACAGCGTTTTGTCTATGTCGATTCTGATTATATCCTCGATAAAATACCAGAATATCAAGATGCCCAAAAACAATTGGACGCTATCGCTGATGAATGGAAAAAGGAAATCGAAGCTGAGTATCAGAAAATCGATGAGATGTATAAAAAATACCAGGCTGAGCAATATTTAATGGACGAAAAAACCAAGTCTGACAGAGAAAATGATATCATGAATAAAGAAACTGCTGTCAAGAACCTGCGAAAACAACACTTTGGAGTTGATGGTGATTTGTTTAAAAAACGTCAGGAACTTGTGAAACCAATTCAGGATAAGGTTTATGATGCCATAAAATTTTTAGCAGAGAATAGAGGCTATGATTTTATTTTCGATAAAGCAAATGGTGGCCCATATATGCTATATGCCAACCCAAAATATAATAAGAGCAGTGAAATTTTAAAACGGCTGGGATATTAATATCTTTGTCCCGCTTTTTTGCTTAAACTAACTTTAAATAATTTAAAAATGAAAAAAATATTCAAAGGCATACTACTTGCTACATTTACCGTCTGGGGCTTGACCGGCTTTGCACAAATAGCACATATCAACGAGCAAGATTTAATGCAAGTGATGCCGGAAATGGATCAATTCCAAAAAGATCTGCAGGCTTACGCTGCTCAATTAGATACAAACTATTCAATTATGACTAATGAGTATTTAACCAAAAAAGCTAAATTCCAACAGGAAAGTGCAGATTTGCCACAATCTATCAGAGATGCACGTGCCAAGGAATTGAGTGATATGGAAAACCGGATTGCTCAGTTCCAGCAAACTGCTCAACAAGATTTGCAAGCAAAACAGCAAGAATTGGTTCAACCCATTTTGGATAAGATCAATGCCGCTATTGAAAAGGTTGCTAAAGCCAAACACTATAAATATGTATTCGATACAAGCCTCGGAAATCCGGTTTATTTTGAAGACGATGATGATATTATGAACGAAGTGAAAAAAGAACTTGGAATTACTGAGTAAGTTATTGGGAATATTCTTGTAAACAGTCTATGTTCGCATAGGCTGTTTTTTTATGATTGCGCTATGAGCAAAGCTGCACCAATTGGTATTTTTGATTCGGGCTACGGTGGACTAACCGTGTTAAGCGCAATACAGAAACGATTACCCGGCTATGATTTTATTTATTTCGGAGACAACGCCCGAGCTCCATACGGAACAAGATCATTCGAAACAGTTTATCAATATACCCTGCAAAGTGTTAAAACACTTTTTTCTATGGGCTGCAACTTAACGATTCTTGCCTGCAATACAGCCTCAGCCAAAGCTCTTCGAACGATTCAACAACGGGATCTACCCGCCATTAACTCCGGCAAAAAAGTCCTGGGAGTTATTCGCCCTACTACCGAAATTATTGGAACCCATAGTAAAAATGGAAAAGTGGGCATTGTTGGAACGGAAGGTACCGTGTCATCTCACTCATATTTAATCGAAATCAACCAATTTTTTCCTGAATTGGAAGTGTTTCAAGAAGCTTGCCCAATGTGGGTTCCATTAGTTGAAAACCTTGAAATGAAATCACCGGGAGCTGATTATTTTGTTGAAGAAAATTTGAAAAATCTTTTCAATAAAAGCAAGGAAATTGATACCCTGCTTTTAGCTTGCACACATTATCCTTTTCTGATAGATACTATTCGAAAATTCATCCCTGTCGAAGTAAATATTTTATCTCAAGGTCCGATTGTGGCCGATAGTCTTGCTGATTATCTGATCCGTCACAATGAAATGGACAAACTCTGCTCAAAAAATGCGGAAGTAACCTTTTATACCTCTGATGATGTTGGCAAGTTTAACTCAGCTGCAAGCTTGTTTTACGGTGAAAGAGTTAACGCAAATCGACTGAAAATCTAATGACTTAGCACTTACCGTTTATGATTCGACATCTAACTCCGCTATTTATATTTTGCCTTATTCTGTTGACATGGTCTTGTAATGAGCCCTCTGAAAACAAAGATGCTGCTAGTGTACAAAAGATAGCATTCCTCGATATTCCTTTTTCAAATGCGATGGATTCAGCAGCAGCCAATGATAAACTGATCTTTATTGATGCCTTTGCTGATTGGTGTATGCCCTGTCGCCAAATGGATCGATCGGTTTTTACTGAATCGAGCGTTGCAGAATATTTTAATACCCATTTTATTAGTCTTCAAATTGATATTGAAAAGGAAGAAGGGCCTGCTTTCAGTACTATCTATAATGTGAGTTTACTGCCTACCTTGCTCTTTATTGATAATAAGGGTACAGTGATTTATTCGGCACAAGGTTTTAAATCTCCTTCAGGCTTGCTTGAACTTGCAAAAAAAGCACAAACACTTTATCAGAATAAATCAGCCGGTAATTCCTGATTGAAATAAGACTTGTAAAATTTACTACTCTTTCTTTGTAAGGACAGGGCTTGCATCGCTAAACTTATCTTTATCTTTTTTTGAGTAGTGATATAAAATAGTGGATGACTTGCAAGGTGTTTAGCCAGATATTCCTGTTCCCATTGGCCCGGTGTAGGAATCAAAATGGCCGGACAGCCATTCAACACATAATCCATAACTGAAGTATACGCACAACGAGATAAGATCAAAGCTGAGCGTTCCATTAATTCCTTCAATTCATCTTCCAAAACAAAATTAATCTTGCTGATTAAGTTATTTAATGGCTCTATTATTTGTTCCTCAGCCGGAATTCCTCTTATGATAATTATCCTTTCTTTCGTGTTGATTAGTTGCTTAATAAGCAATTCCTCCAGCATTTCTCTTTGTGGCTCTGGTCCCGAAAGAATACAAAGAAGATCAATATCTTTTTCAATTCGCGAAGGATTCAGTTTTAATCTTGTTACCGGTCCAATAAACCTGACTTTAGGAGATACATGGTGATGAGAAAGTATTCCGGTCAACGATATATCCATATCAGCATAATCAGGGATCCAAACCTGATTAAAACGGGCAATTTGTTTACTAATCCAGCGATCTATCAGCCATCTGAATGGAACTAATAAGTTCGGTATGGCCGGAAAAAGTTGGTGAGTAATTAATACCGAAAGAACATTACTTGTATAAAAACCATAGCGATTATCAGACAAAATTAAATCGTATGATTGCTCTTCTAATAATTTTGTGAGCATCTCTCGATCTGCTTTTATCGAGCGGGTAAAAACGGGAAGCTGTCTGAGTAAGCTAAACCATAAATACCCGGTATGTTGATAGTGGATATTCAAATTGGGCAATTCATAAAACCGACTATTTGGAAAAACTTTTTTCAGGTAAATTAATGCAGCTCCATCCGAAGCAATGTCTATTGTCCAGCCCCTCCTGCTTAATTCCCTCATTATAGGTATCATTCTGCAGGCATGTCCTAGTCCCCAATTAAGCACTCCTATTAATACACGCTTCTGCTTCATTTCAATAATAATAGTTTGAAAATGCAATCGTTATTGATGCATGAATATTTTACCTTTGAAAAATTAAATGAAAAATAAGATAAAAATGTGGATGATGATTGGTCTGATGTTATTGACTCAAATATACGGATGCCGATTATTCAAAAAAGATTGTGATTGCCCCAAGTTCAATAATGGCAAGGCGCAAATGCAACCTGTACAACAACAGAATTCTAATCCATTCTATTCTGTTAAAACAATTTCGGCTCTTGCTCCAGCCACATCGCAATAATACTTTTCGCTTTGTTTTCAAAACAGCCGTAAAAGCCCTACTTTGCAGCCCAAATTAAATTCAATCTAAACAGTAGATTCATTGCGCACATTAGCAGATTTGAAACCGGGAGAATCCGGAATCATCAAAGGTTTTGCAGATCATATTTTAAGTTTAAAATTAATGGAGATGGGATGCATTCCTGGTGCTGACATCAAGGTTGTGTCAATTGCCCCGATGGGTGACCCTATGGCTATCAAAATCTCAGGATATATGCTGGGATTACGCAAGAGCGAAGCAGCTGTCATCTTGCTTGAATTAAAAAGCAAAGAAATTATCGATGGGAAATAGACGCCTCAAAATCGGATTACTAGGAAACCCAAATTGTGGTAAGTCCAGTATTTTTAATGGTTTGACTGGTTTACGCCAAAAAATCAGTAATTATCCGGGGGTTACTGTTGATAAGAAAACGGGCATACTGAAAACTGATAACAAAAAAGAAATTGAACTGATTGATTTACCCGGTACCTATTCCATTTATCCCAAATCTAAAGATGAAGAAGTAGTTTACAATATACTTCTTGACGAAAACAACCCGGATCATCCGGATGCAGTTTTAATTGTTGCAGATGCTTCGAACCTGAAAAGAAATCTATTATTATGTTCTCAAATAATTGACCTGAAAATTCCGGTAGTTGTTGCGCTGAATATGTTTGACATCATTGAAAAGGAAGGAATTCATATTGATATTGCAGTCCTTGAAAATAAATTGGGGGTGCCGATTGTACCAACCAATGCCAGAAAAGGCAGAGGACTCGTTGAACTTAAACAGGTCTTATCACAAACTTTAACCTATTCGAAACATCCATTTGTCAATTTTGATGAATTATTTCAGGGTTTTGCAAAAGCCGCCAGAATAGCCTACCCTGATTTGAGTCAATATAAAGTACTGCATCATCTCATATTCCCTGAAAGAGTTGACTATTTGCAGGATGAAAAAGCTGTTCCGCTTAGAAATATTGTACTTACTGATTCATTTAATTTGTCTGCCTTTCAAGCACATGAGACATTACTTAGATATAAGCGTATATCGGATATCTATGAAAAAACTGTAACTCGGCCTGTTTTGGAAACCGAATTGATGACAACAAAAATTGACCGTATTCTAACCCATAAATTATGGGGTTATGTCATCATGGCCATGTTTCTTTTTGCAGTTTTTCAAAGCATTTTTTTCCTGGCTGCTTATCCAATGCATCTGGTTGAATCCGGTACTACTCATGTGAGTGCCTGGTTAGCGGGCTCATTACCCTCCGGTTGGTTATCTGATCTGATTGTGAATGGCCTCTTGGCCGGAGTAAGCGGTGTCATCATCTTTATTCCCCAAATTGCCATTCTATTTGCTTTACTAAATATCATGGAAGACTCAGGATATATGGCCCGGGTTAGTTTTTTAACCGATCGGCTCATGAGATCGGTTGGTTTGAATGGAAAATCTATTATTCCGCTTGTCAGTGGAATGGCTTGCGCTATTCCCGCTATCATGTCAACCCGTTCAATCAATAATCCAAAAGATCGATTGATAACTATTTTGGTTACCCCTTTCATCAGCTGCTCAGCAAGGCTACCGGTATATACTTTAGTCATCGCTATGTTTATTCCCAATTACTTACTCTTGAATTTTATTAATCTTCAGGGCTTGGTGCTTATGAGCCTTTACCTGTTTGGAGTAATCATGGTCTTTATACTAGCTTTTGTTTTGAGCAAAATTATTAAAGGGGATGAAGAATCATTTTTCGTGATGGAACTTCCTTTATACAGAGCTCCAAGATGGCGAAATGTTTTGTTCACCATGTATGAAAAAGTCAAACTCTTTACCTTGAAAGCGGGGAAAATTATTTTACTTATTTCAATGGTTCTTTGGTTCCTCTCTTCCTTCGGCCCTGCTGATATCGGATTGGGAAGCAAAGTGAATACAGAACATTCTGCTCCGGGAAATGCTCATGATAAGCTAATGACTTCTTTTGCCGGACAATTTGGAAAAGGAATTGAACCCCTGATTCGTCCTATGGGTTTCGATTGGAAAATGGGCATAGCTTTGCTAACCAGTTTTGCTGCCCGGGAAGTGTTTGTTGGTACCATGGCAACTATTTATAGCATCGAATCTGATGATTCAAAAATTGAATCCATTCGAGACAAAATGTTACAAGACAAAGATCCGGTGACCGGGGAGGCAGTGTATACCCTTGCCACTGGTATCTCCTTACTTTTGTTTTTTGCCTTAGCCATGCAATGTATGAGCACACTGGCCATCGTAAGGCGCGAAACGAAATCATGGAAATGGCCTCTCCTCCAATTATTCTACATGACAGCAACTGCCTATGCATTCAGTGCTTTGGCATTCCATCTTATTTCTTAGTGGATATGAAAATATAAATCATTTGCTCCAGCCCTATATTTATATACCTTTATGTTTTGAAAAACAAATCTTATGAATAGACAAACTTTCTTTCTATTTGCTTTGATTATGGGATTCGCATTCCTACCTGCCAGCGCACAAAGCAACCGGCATGACAAAGGTCATTTTATTGATTATTCAAATGACTTTTATAGCAAAATCAAACAAAGCATTGAGCACAATCCAAACATTACGTACGGTCCGTTCAATATTTTTAAAGTTGATTTAAATGGCCTTGACATCCCCAAAGATGTAAATGAATTCACAAGCGTTTGGTGCAATGATCCTGTATCACAAGGTAATACAGGCACTTGTTGGTGTTTTGCTACTTCATCATTTTACGAAGCTGAAATTTATCGTCAAACCAAAGAACAGATACATCTGTCACAGATGTACACTGTATATTGGGAGTACGTTGAGAAAGCCCGCGAATTTGTACGAACCCATGGACAGTCGGCCTTTGGTGAAGGATCGGAAACGAATGCTCCTGCCAGAATGGCAAAAATATATGGTCTTGTTCCACTGGAAGTATTTCCCGGAAAATCTGCAGTTGAGGAGTATTTCAACCATGCGCCATTATTTAACGAAATGAATGATTACTTGCAAAGTGTCAAAGCATCACATGTATGGAATGAAGAAGTAGTCTTATCAACCATTCGCTCTATTTTAAAAAAATATATTGGCGTTCCACCCGAATCATTTGAATGGAAAAGCAAAACCTATACCCCTATGCAATTCATGACCGATGTTGCAAAATTCAATCCTGATGATTATGTTGACTTCATGTCGTTGATGGAAAAACCTTACTGGACTCAAGCTGAATATAAAGTACCGGATAATTGGTGGCACTCAGCCGATTATTATAATGTACCGCTTGATGATTTCATGGATATTATTAAAAATGCGGTGAAAAATGGCTATTCAGTTGATCTTGGAGGAGACGTTTCAGAAAGTGGCATTGTACCCTCGCAGGATGTGGCAATAGTTCCGACTTACGATATCCCAAGCGAATATATTGATGAAAACGCGCGTCAATTTCGCTTCAGTAATCATTCAACCACTGATGACCATGCTATTCACTTAGTGGGCTATAAAATTGAAAATGGCCACTGGTGGTTCCTTATCAAAGATTCGGGTAGTAGCGGACATAATGGAAATAACCCGGGCTGGTATTTTTATGATGAAGATTATATAAAATTGAAAATGATGACATTCACCATAAATAAAAATGCGGTGAAAGACGTGCTGAAGAAATTTAATTAATCATCCCATATATTAATCAGGATTCAGTGAGCATTAGCTGTATTAAATCATCAAATTCTGTTTTAAACTTTTCGAAATGCTTGCCTGTTGCCGGCCCTGCAAAACCGGTGTGAATTCTTCTGACATTTCCGTGCTTGTCGATATAAATGGACGTGGGATAAGACATAAAATGATCAATCATCGGTAATACTTCTGCTATTCTTTCGCTCGAAGGGAAACCTGCCATGAGGATCGGATACCTGATATCAAAGCGCTTTTGGAGTCGTTTCACATTTGAAATAGCTTGAAAAAATGTGTTCGTCCGCTCAAATGCCAAGGCTATAAATTCAAGATCCGGATTCTGTTGGGCATTATAATAGCCGGACAAAAAAGCAGTTTCGTCCATACAATTCGGACACCATGTTCCCATAATCTGAATGACTAAAACTTTGCCTGCAAAAGCAGAATCACCAAGACTTATCGAATTACTATCCGGGTCTGGTAAAACAAAAGAGACACTATCGTATCCGGCTTTCAAAAAAGTGAGTGAGTCCGGATCAGGAAGAGAATAGGTAGAATCGAGTACAGCAATCCAAGGTTCCTCCCAGCTTGCACCTGACCAAAACATACCAAATAAGGAATCGTTCCGGTAGTCGGCTTTGAACAGGAAAGCATGAGAACCGTCAAAACAACTTAGAAACATACTGTCTCCATCGGCTTCTCCTTCTAGATAGCGATAATCACCTGTTGTTGTAAGGAAAGTACCTGTAAGATGGGTACCTACTTGTTGAAATCGTCCAAGGGCTTCGGATCTGTTTGCTGAATCGTCCGGACTGAATACAGTCCTCCATGAACCATTTAGATCAATCCTGCTTCCCATGCCTGATCGGTTAAATCTTGTTGACATTCCTGCATAGAGGTTAATTGCCATTTTGACGGGTTTAACATTTTTGTATTTAATCCAGTTACCTTGCAACAAATCTTCATTGGTTATTTTAAGTCTCCATTCAGAATCAAATACCGGCAGTTGTATAAAAACGGAATCGCTGTCAATCTCCACTTCATTTACTATTATGTCTTCATCGCCATTGAGCAAATGAAAAATATATGCTCCTGTTGAATCAAGTTCAACCTGCACATCGAATGGCAAACCACCTCCATTGTTTTCAATTACTGCATGCCAGGGACCAGTTGAAATTAGAGGATCATCAGATAAATCGAGGCAGGCCTGTTGCAGAAGAACAAAAGGTAAAATCAGGATCAACAATTTTTTCATCAGATGGATATTATTGTAAAAAATGTTTCAATCGAATAATCTCTCTTGGAGTCAAATATCGCCATTTACCACGAGTCAAATCCTTTTTAGTCAAACCAGCATACATCACACGGTCAAGCTTCTTAACACAGTAACCGAAATGTTCAAATATCCGTCTTACAACCCGGTTACGGCCAGAGTGAAGCAGTAGCCCGATTTCTTCTTTTAATCCACTTCTTACATTAGATATTTCATCCGGTTTGACAGAACCATCCTCCAACTCTATCCCGTTTTCAATTTCAGATAAATGCTCAGCGCTTACCGGTTTGTCCAGACCAACAACATAAAGTTTCTTAACATTTTTTGAAGGGTGTGACAAGGCTTGTGCAAGTTCGCCATCATTGGTTAACAAGAGCAGACCGGTTGTGTTTCTATCGAGGCGACCCACCGGATAGATTCTTTCTCTTCCCGGTAGCCTTATTAAATCAGTAACCGTTTTCCTTCCTTTTTCATCGCTTAGGGTTGAAATATAATCCTTTGGCTTATTAAGCAAAACGTAAATATTACCTTGTGGCTTAATTGCTTTACCCTTGAAAGTCACCTTGTCTCCGGATTGGACTTTATAACCCATTTCCAAAACTACTTTGCCGTTTACTTTCACATTACCCTGACTAATCAGTACATCAGCTTTACGTCTGGCAGCAATTCCTGCATTTGCTAAATACTTGTTAAGGCGGATGCCTTCTTTTTTATTTTTCTTCTTGTTCTCCATATAAAAAAAGGGAGGCAATAAGTTCCTCCCCGAAATTTATGAATAATATTTTTATTAAAGCATATTGAAGGTAAACCCGATAGAAACGGGTATCATTCCTGGCCCTTTACCTTCATTAAAAAGGGTAGATAAGCCGTAATAACCAATAAAATTATAAGGTCCAAATCCGATTCTTCCTGTAATTCCATACCTGTATTTGGACAGGTTTGGAATCTTGGCTACTTTAATTTTTACATCAGGGCCAAATTGACCGAAGGCAGTGCCATCACCCACGTATTTTGTATGGCTTGCCAATAACATTCCGCCTTTTACCCCCACTCCAATTTTTAATCGATTGTTTTTAAAAAGCGGTTTCGTTCGAAATCTGAGTTCCAGCGGAATCTCGGCATAAACCGTGTTGATTTTATTGTTTTTGTAGGTCTGTGAGTCAGGAATGGCAATAATGGTTGTACCTACGGAATCGTTTACCATAAATTGACCGTTGTGATAAATATTTTCCGTGCTTAATCCAAGACCAGCAGCAAAACTGAATTTCGATTTTTCTTTGAATGGGAAATCAAACATTGTATAAAAATTAAAGCCTCTGGAGAAAGGTTTTAGTTGAATGCTGTCGGGTGTATTGCGCCAGGAATTCCAGTTCAGTTCAAGTATGTAGCGATCGCTGCTACCCTTTAATTGCGAAAATGCACTTAGACTAATCAGGCAAATAAAAAGAGCGAGAGTAGATTTTTTCATTAAGAATGTTTTTAAACTTTTTTAGATAACGGCAAAATTAAGATATTATGGTGGTTGCCAAAAAGTATTGCCAGATGATTCAAAGGTTATATCTTTGAAATGATTAAAGAAACAAAGGATGCCTAAAAACAAAGAGGCCTTAATCAGGTATCGAATTATTGATTCTTGCTTAAGAAATACATATAAGCCATACCCATCGATGGAGCGCCTCATTGAGCTTATAGAGGGAAAACTTGGAAAATCATTTTCAAAATCAACGATTCAGAAGGATATTAAAACCATGCGTGAGGATAATGCCCTCGGATACCTCGCTCCTATTGTTTACAGCAAACAAAACGATGGTTATTTCTATACTGACACAAACTATACGATAGCATCCATTCCACTCAATGAAGATGATATTAGTTCGATTTATTTTGCTACAACCGTGCTTGATCAGTTTCGTGAAATCAGCATCTTCAATCAATACAATCATGCAGTTGATAAGATCATGGAAGCTGTAAATTTAAGTCGCATGATGGATGGAATGGAATCTGAAAATATTATTCAAATAGAAAAAGTAGCATTTCAAAAAGGACAAGAATGGTTGAGCACTATACTGAAAGCCATACAAAGTAGGAAGGTGATTACTTTTGATTATACAACTTTTGACAGAACGAAATCAAAAAGTCATACAGTGCATCCCTATCTTCTTAAAGAATATCGAAACCGATGGTATCTCATTGGCAAACATGACAGACGGCAAATCATTTTAACTTACGGTCTTGATCGATTAAGCAATTTGAGTATAAGCGAACAGGAAAGTACTATCCACCCTGATTTTGATCCCGATTCCTATTTTAAATTTGCACTTGGAATTACTACTTATGAAGGTGACCCTGTAAAAATTAAACTCAGTTTTACACCTATTCAGGGGGAATATTTGAAAAGTCAACCCATTCATCACACGCAAAAAATTTTATTGGACACTGATGAAGAAGTTCATATCGGGATTGAAGTATTTCCAACGATTGAACTACGAATGTTATTACTGGGCTTTGGACCATCTGTTAAAGTACTGGAACCCACTTGGTTTGCAGACGAATTAACCCATTCCATGCGCGAAACCTTAGACAGGTATTCTGTCTAATTGTTCTCAATGGCCTTAATAATGATTTATTAAAAAATAATTGAGAACGCACATAGTCTGCGCTTTGTACCTATTGTTTTGCATTAAAAATAAAAAGATGATACAAACAGCAAACAGCAGACCTCTCAATGATGAACTAACAAACAGTAATTGGAACTCATACTGTTTGTTTAATAGTGCAATCTCTGAATATAATCAGGGATTTAAAGAACATGCTCTTCAAATGGCTCAAAATGCGCTGAATATCGCAAGTCATTCAACAAAACCGTTATTGTCTTCAATTCATGGCCTGTTGAGTTTTATTTTTGAAGAACGTGGTAAAATTCTTTTAGCCAGAAGACATTGCCTGGAGGCTATCAATAATCTGAATATCAATCAGGCAGATTATGAAAAAGACAAAAGCTATTATGGCACTATGCTCGAATACATTGACCATAGTAGTAGATAAAAAAAGAGCCGCTCAAAGCGACTCTTTTAAAATTATTTGTTGAGAAATGCTAGAACCTCAATCTAAATCCGGCATTAACATTTCTCGGCAATCCGAAGAAAACTTCTGCATCATCAGCAGTATGGTTGCTGTCGAATGCGTTGTAGCGGCTATTGTCAACGGCATCCTGGAGATAGACATTATCCAGCAAGTTAAATACATGTAAGAACACTTCCGCTTTCATGCCATCAACTTTTAACGGAATGCTATACATTGCATTCAAATCAACAACGCCATAGTTAGGTGCTTTCCAACTTTGAGTTAAATCAGTAGGGTCTGTTCTGCCAAAGGGATCCCAATCAGCATAATTATTAGTATAATACCTGTACACAATTTGGATCATAGTATTAGCTGAAGGAAAGAAAGTAGGTGTCAGAGCATATTGAGTTTGTGGAGCATCGCCAACTCTCAATCCTTTCACATAATAATTATAATTGACCGTAGATGAAACAGGATTTCCTAATGAATCTGTTGACCATGAAGTATAACTTCCTGCCACATCATTAGTTAATATCCATTTTCCTAAAGAGGCAGAAACATCAATTCTGAATTGTTTGCATGGTTGATATGAGGCTTCAGCTTCAACTCCCGAGTGACTCGCATTCATGCCTGACAGAAATACATAACCGTCAGAGCCATCCTGCATAGTAAAATGCTTGACCTGTGTTCTGTCAAGCCACAGAGTATTGTAGTAGTTAATTTTTGAAGCAAAGGTTCCATCATTTGATTTAACATCGACTCCCCCTTCAAAAGACCTGAATCTTTCATTCTTAGGATTAGCATAAGCAGTGGCTGTCTGATCATTGATTACACCATCAAAAATCGGAGTCTTTGAAATATATCCACCATTAGCATAGAGTCCGAAGTTATCATTGATTTTGTACATAAACCCACCTTTCAGCTGATACCCGTTGTGGCCTTTACTTTCAATATATAATTCATTTTTTGCGTTTGGATTCGTATTGGGGTCACCGTCATTTTGTGCATCAACAAAGTGGTTGGTATAAGTGTAACCAATTGAATTCCAGCCTAACATTAAATATGCGTTCAAATTGTTAGCTTCATACTGAGCTTGAGCATAAGCACCTAGCCAATCAACGGTATTAGTGAAATTATAGGCAATCACATCACCTAAGTGCTTTACTCTGGAAGCAGAATCCAGGTCAAAATCGTTGCTATTATCTACAAAGTACTGACCACCCAACAAATCTCTTACTTCCCGATAGTGGTGAATGTTAGCGGTTCTCCAGTCTATTCCAACCGTGGTTTTCAAATTTTCATTGATTTTGAAATACAATTTTGAAATAGCTCCTACAGTCCATTGGTCATTCCTACTAGCTCTTAGGATACCGACACTCTGCTGATTTTCTTTCCAGTAAGGTTTTTTATCAACCCAGAATGTATCCGCATTGGCTGAGTTCATGGCAATGGTTTGATTCCAGTCTCTGGTCCATGGTGAAGGACCATAGTAAAATTTATAGTTCTGACCACCCAATGTGCCATTGGCATCTCTTGTGTACACATGTCCATAAGTTCCTGCTCCGCCACCTGCTCCACCACTATAATATGCAATAGTTGACCACTGCAATTTGTCATTAAAAGTGTGATAAAAGTTAAGGTTAACTTGTGGTTTATGAAAGAAATTTTCACGTTCAAGAATATAATTTGGATCCTTTCTATTAACTTCTCCAAAATAATTATACATGCCATAGCTTTGTTTGCCTCTGTAAAGCGGGCTAACAGGACTATAGTTTTGATTAAAATTGAAGCCTTTTTCTTTGAATTTATCTAAAGCTGCCGGATCATAATCAGACAGACCTGAAGCAAAGGAATGGCTATATGCAGCTATGTTTTGCTTATATAAGTTTTGCCCGTGTTTTTGAGGAGCACCAATAGCAAAAAAATCAAGTTTGTTTTTTCTATTTATTTGATATGACATCCCTAAATAATATGCATAGGCATCAGTATAGGTTCCTTCGTGAAATCCTGCACCGGTTTTTCTAACCAAAGTTCCGTTAATAGCAAATTTTTCATTAAGCAATCCTGAATTTAGTGTCACAGTAGTCTTTTGAAAATCCCATGAACCGAATTCTTGTTTTACCGAAGCTCCCTGCAATTTACTTGCAGGATCAGTTATTATGTTCATTGTCCCACCAATCGAAGGAGTTGCCAGATTGACAGAACTCATACCTCTTTGAAGCTGAATAGATGAAGTAGCATCTCCAACACCATCCCAATTGGACCAATATACCCAGCCATTTTCCATGTCATTAACCGGTACACCATTAATCATAATGGCAACATTACGCTGGTTAAATCCACGAACATTAATTCTTGCATCACCTGCACCACCACCCGAATTTGTCGAATAAACAGATGGAGCAGTATTTAGTACCAAAGGAATATCTCTGGAACCTAATTTGTCTTCAATATCCTTCTTCTTTAAAAAAGTGAATGCAAAAGGGGCATCCCTGCTTGAACGGTCGGACACAATTTCTAACTCACTTAATTCGGTTGCAGATGTCACCATTTCGAATGTCATAGTGGACGATACCGGTTTTGTTAGGGCTTCATAACCCAACATGGAAGCAGTAAGACTGGCTCCATCAGGGACATGGTTTAATTTAAACCGTCCATTAACATCGGTGGAAGTTCCGGTGGGTGTACCCTGGATAACTACATTAGCCCCCACGAGTGTTTCTCCACTTACCTTGTCCACTACTTTTCCGGACACGCTCACCCCTTGAGCGAAAATGCTCACGCTTGCAAAAATGCTCAGCGATAATAATAATAGTCTTTTCATAAGTTTGGTTGTTTTGAGATAAAAGTAGGTCGGTTGAAAATTATTATCGAGGTTTTTTTATTAACAAAACGTTAAATCTTCATGGTTTAAATTTTATGTATTTATTGCTTAGATATAATTAATCTATAACACATTTTTTTATAGGAACTTATATATAAATGGAAGCACAATGCTCGATTTTGTGTTGTTAAAAGCATTGTGGATTTTAAGAAAATCTTAAGAATTGGATTGCAATAAAGTATAAGAAAAAGAAGAGTCAGGAAACAAAAAACCCACTCCGATCAACTGTCTGAAAGAAAACTTCAATTTTCAAATAAAATAAAGAGTTTGCAAAAGGTCGATAATCCCCTGTTCCCGAAGGAATTCCTATAAGGTCGGAATGAGGCCCGCTCTAACTCCTGCAACTGGTCTTCCTGTTTCGTAATGTTAAGTTTCTCAAACAAGATAGCCCGAAGCGGGTTAATTTTTAAAGATCATAAAAAAGAACTTTAATTAGCTCAAATTTAAAGTAAGAGAAAGTAAATGTCAAGTTTTTTAACATAATAATGAGAAGAAAGGGGTGCCTTTGGATTTTAGAAGCCCATTACCTAACCTATGAATAAGACACCCCTTGTAGAAAAAAATTTCTATTGTAGCTATTTTCTTATTGATTCCTTGAGAATTTTAAACAAAAACAATTTGTGTGTTGTCTCCGCTAGCTAAATCGAACATTTCACCTACAGTAATAATATCTTCCAGATCATCAATAAAATCTTCACGTTTTAGTTTGAACATATCTACTGCGAGTTTGCATCCATAAATTTTCCCGCCTGCTGCCGATATCATTTCCAAAAATTCTGAAACCGGAGGGATATCAAGTTTATCCATTCCATTTCGCATCATTGCTGATACGCCAGCTTCAACTCCGGGTAATATGCCTAAAATGGATGGAAATGGTAATCCACCAGGCATACGCATTGCAGGATTGCCCAGAGTTGCCGTATGCAATTTATCCATCCGCTTTTTCAGGATAGCATCCAATCCAAAAAAAGTGAAAAAGATACTCGCTTCCATTCCTTCCATCAAGGCTCCATTAGTCATCACAAGAGCAGCATATACATCTTCCAAACTTCCTTTGGCACAAATAATCAGCACTTTTTTGAGTTTCTTTTCTTTATTCTTCTCTGTCTTTGGTATTATTGTTTCTTCCATAACTATGTGCTTTTAGTAAATTAATTGACAAAGATTTTAAACACAACTAGCGGGTTTTGGTACACCGGCAATTCTGGTGGCCATTTTCAATGGTCCTCCCGGAAAAAATTGATAAAACTGTTTAATATCAACGATGCCCGATTTACCGATTCTCCGAATAGATAAAGCTTCTCCGGCTTCAAATTTCTCACGAATGTAACGGATTACTTCCCAGTGTTTGTCGGTCAATTCAATATTTAAATCATTTGCTATTTCACGGGCAATATCCTCGTTCCATTGCGATGGATTGTTCAGATATCCTTCATCGTTAAAATCCACGCTTACATTTGCTATCATTTTTTCTGACATGGTAATATTGTTTTAGTTAATTAATTAATTTGCCTTTTCTCTTTTGATACATTTTTTAGGAAAGTGAATGCAAAGCCAAATCCTCTTTTCATTTCTTTCGAATTCATTTCCCTGATTACTCGCCAAATCGAATATTCAGGTATATTCGTGGCATCAAGGCTCTTATATACATTGATTCCGTTTTTCAGTGCCTTCAGCATATCCGGCTGTGTCATCGTTTTAATGGTATCCAATATCAACACTACATTATCGGCCAGATCCTTTACATCTTTAGTTGAGAAGTTGGTCAGAATATTGTCAAACACATCACCCAGTTCATTGATGAATTCGAAATAACCCTTTTGTCTCTTTTCTTCCATCCATAATACACTGTTTCGGAAAGCATCATTTGCAATCGGGCTTACTTCCGAAATCAGGTCATTTGCGTCTTCCAGCATTTTAACCAGTTTCACAAGTGTTGGCAGATTTCTTACAAGAGCTGTAAATAAATCCATCACACTATCAAGCTCGAATTGTAAGTTTTGCTTGTCGAGTTCCTTAACCATTCCTTTAAAAACATGGTTAGCAATGTTGCTTAGTTCGCTGCCCAGTTCACGGGTCTCCTCTTCTTTCAATTCCTGCTGACTCAGGTTTTCCAAAATCAGATCGAGTTTTTGCTCCAGCCTATCCATTCGTTCCAATACCGAATGATTTTTCATTGCTATTTCAGACATTTTCTTCAATTTTTCCGGCCATTGACATCGGTGAATCAAACGGTAATTCACGATCTTTCAAAAGCATATGCCAGTAAATCCACCTGAACATCAACTTACCGTAATGGTTAGCTTTTGATTCGGCTAGTAGGTCTAGCGGACCTACACCAGGAAGTGGAAATTTGCCTGGTAATGGTTCAGTTGTATAATTAAAGTCAATAAGGGCAGCTTTATCGTATCCTGTTTCGATGAAGCAATTGGCATGTCCGTCAAATTCAGCTGAGAGCGCATTGCCTTCCATATAGCTCAGAACGTTATGATATAGTACATCTGCCATAAAATGAACCACTGACCCTGCTTTGGAGGCCGGCACATTGCTGGCATCACCTATCACAAATATGTTTTCATAAGCGGGTGATTGTAAGGTCTTTTTATTAGTGGGAATAAAATTGAGATCATCCTCATCACCCATTCCACTTTTTTCTATTAGTTCATCACCTTTATTCGTAGGTATACTAACCAGCAAATCGAAAGATAATTCCTGGCCATCGTATGATACCAGTTTTTTCTCTTTGTTATCAACATGTTCAAGATAGAAATCAGGAACAACCTTAATCCCTTTTTTCTCGAGCAAACCACTTAGCATTTTTGTGGCTTTGGGTTTTGTAAAAGCACCTGCCAAAGGGGTCGCATAGGTAATTTCTACTTTATTACGAATGTGACGGATTTCCGAAAAATACCAATCGGCCAGAAAAACAAATTCGAGTGGTGCAACTGGGCATTTGATAGGCATGTCAGCCACATTAAGAACTAACTTGCCACCTTCCCATTTTCGAAATTTTTCTGCCAGTTTTATGGCACCCTCATAAGAATAAAAATCAAAAATGTCTTTATACCAGAGTTTCTCTTTCAATCCAGGTGTTTCTTCCGGATGTACCTGAGCACCGGTGGCCATAATCAGGATGTCGTATTTCAGTGAGCTGCTATTTTTTAGCAATACCCTGTTTTCTTTAGGTAATACTTGATCAACTTCCTCAAATATTGCATTGACACCTGCAGGATAAAAGGACATTTTAGGCTTTACTATATCATGTTTATTATAAATGCCAAAAGGAATAAACAAGAAACCCGGTTGATAATAATGATTTTTGTCCCGATCGACAATGGTAATCTCCCAATCCTTCCTGTCAAGAAATTTCGTAAACTTATTTAGCAGTATGGTTCCTCCCGTTCCGCCTCCTACAATTAATAAATGTTTCATCAGGCTTTAGCTTTTAGGTTACTGGTATTGGCTTTTAGATAGTTCAAAATTATCCCTACAATGCTGCTCAATCTATGACAGGGGTCATTTAATAATATGACTATAATCATCTAGCATTGTATTTAATTGCTATGTATTTTAATTGCAGGATTAAGAAAATCATCTGCTTGAATAATTCGTATCTTTGAATTTCCTGTTAAACGATAAATTCAATGACTGATACCCGCATTATACCAGACTTTCGGAGTATTCCAAGTATCGATCAGGTTGGTATTCAGGAACGGGTAGCCCGGTTCAGATCCAGAAGCATTAAAAAACAAGCCAAGCTGGACGGATTAAAACTTGTGTTGAGCATGATTGATCTTACCACGCTGGAAGGGAAAGATTCAGACGGGAAAATCAGGCAACTTTGCTATAAAGCCAGTCATTTGCACGATGCCTACACTGGCCTGCCAACAGTTGCTGCTGTCTGTGTCTATCCATCCATGGTTCGGATTGCTAAAAAAGAATTGAGCGGTTCAGGGATCCACGTTGCCAGTGTAGCAACAGCCTTCCCAAGTGGTTTGACAGACAAACGGCTAAAGGTGCGAGAAGCAAAATATGCCATTGCTGAAGGCGCTGACGAAATTGACATGGTGATATCAAGAGGTAAATTTCATCAGGGCGACTATAAATTTGTGTTTGATGAAATTGCCGAGGTCAAGCAAGTTTGCGGAGACCATCATCTGAAAGTTATTCTGGAGACAGGTGAATTGTCCACACTCGATAATGTAAGACGTGCCAGTGAAATTGCCATGTATGCAGGAGCAGATTTTATTAAAACTTCAACCGGAAAGGTCAGCCCTGCAGCCACCATGGAAGTAAGCCTTGTAATGCTCGATGCCATTCGCGAATATTACTTAAAAACAGGCAGGATGGTAGGGATGAAACCGGCCGGTGGTATCCGCGAGGCTAAACAATCGTTGCAATACCTGGTGATGTTGCGAGAAACCTTAGGTCATGCATGGATGAACAGAGATTGGTTTCGCTTCGGAGCCAGCAGTCTTGCCAATGATATCCTGATGCAAATCATGAAGCAAGAAACAGGAATTTATCAGAGTGTTGATTACTTTAGCAAAGACTGATGGGAAATATAAAAAGCAAACCTGGATTATCATTTAACTCAGACTGGCAATATGCTCCAGCTCCGGAAAGTACTGATCATATTCGGCTGAAAAAACGCTATGAACATTTTATCAATGGCCGGTGGGTAAAACCTTCAGAAGGAGTATATTTTGATACAATCAACCCGGCCAACGAATTCAAAATTGCAGAGATTGCTAAAGGTTCTTCGATCGATATCGATATAGCCGTTCAGGCCGCCCGGAATGCATATGAAAAAATTTGGAAAAAAATGCCGGCTGCAGAACGTGGAAAATACATATACCGCATAGCTCGCATCATGCAGGAAAGAGCCCGCGAATTTGCAGTTATCGAATCAATGGACGGAGGCAAACCCATTCGCGAATCAAGAGATATTGATATACCTCTTGCGGCTGCTCATTTCTTTTACTATGCCGGTTGGGCCGATAAACTGGGGTATGCTTTCCCGAACAGCCATCCTACTTCATTAGGTGTAGCCGGACAAATCATTCCCTGGAACTTTCCACTACTTATGGCAGCATGGAAAATTGCCCCCGCCCTTGCCTGCGGCAACACGGTGGTTTTGAAACCGGCTGAGACAACACCTCTGACAGCCCTGAAACTGGCAGATGTAATTCAGGATGCAGGCCTCCCTCCGGGCGTTGTTAATATCGTAACCGGCTTTGGCGATGCAGGTGCTGCCATAGTGAATCATCCTGATGTCGACAAAATAGCCTTTACAGGTTCAACTGAGGTAGGTAAAATTATACAACGGGCAACAGCAGGGACTAATAAAAAAATAACTCTTGAATTGGGTGGCAAAGCTGCCAACATTGTGTTTGAAGATGCCGCCATAGACCAGGCAGTTGAAGGTATTGTTAACGGAATTTATTTCAATCAGGGACATGTGTGCTGTGCCGGTTCCCGTTTGTTCGTACAGGAGAGTGTATATAATGAGGTCATTCAAAAACTGAAAAACAGAATCGAAACCCTTATTGTGGGCGACCCCTTAGATAAAAATACTGATGTCGGTGCCATTAACTCCAGAAATCAGCTTAACACGATTGAAAAATATATCAAAATTGGCCAGGAAGAAGGAGCTAAAATCTATCACAATAATTGTAGCCTGCCGGAAAAAGGATACTGGTGTCGGCCTACCCTTTTCACAAATGTTTCGCAATCTCATCGAATTGTACAGGAAGAAATATTCGGGCCTGTACTCGCTGTTCAAACTTTCCGCACGGTTGAAGAAGTTATTGAGAAAGCCAACAATACCCCTTACGGCCTCTCTGCCGGAGTATGGAGCGATAAAGGAAGCAAAATATTCAATTTGACAAGTAAGATGAAAGCAGGTGTGATATGGGCGAATACTTACAATAAATTCGATCCGGCTTCACCTTTCGGGGGCTACAAAGAAAGTGGATTCGGACGTGAAGGCGGACTGCAAGGTTTAATGGCTTACCTAAAATTAAACGAAGCATCTGATGGTTGACAAGAAACATTTGGACGAATCGAACGGACGATTACCGGTTATGAAAACCTATAAGTTATTTATTGGTGGCAAATTCCCCAGAACGGAATCCGGACGATATTTTCCTATTAATAGTACCGATGGAAAATTAGTGGCCAATTTATGCAGGGCTTCGCGAAAAGATTTCAGAAATGCCGTAGTTGCTGCCAGAAAAGCACAAATTGGCTGGAATGCCAAAACAGCTTATAACCGGTCGCAAATTATCTATCGGATTGCCGAAATACTGGAGCAACGTAAAAGCCAGTTTAAAGAAGAAATGATGTTGATGGGTTATTCAGCTGCTGCAGCATCAAAAGAAATGAATCTAAGTATTGACCGATTGGTTTATTATGCCGGCTGGGCCGATAAATATGGACAGATATTCAGCTCGGTTAATAGCGTGGCCAGTTCGCATTTTAACTTTTCACTGCCTGAGCCTACGGGAATCGTAGCGGGTTTTGCCCCGCAATCTTATGCCTTAATGGGTCTGATATCACTAATTATCCCGGCTATTACAGGAGCCAATACGTGTGTGGTGCTTGCTTCAGAAAAATTTCCTTTATGTGCCATTACTTTTGCTGAAGTGCTGAATGATTCAGACCTGCCTCCCGGAGTAGTTAATATCCTGACCGGCTTCAGGAACGAATTGATTGAGCATTTTTCTACCCATATGGATGTAAATGCCATAATTTATTGCGGAGACGATAAGCAACAAATCAAAACCATACAAAAAAATGCTGCTTCAAATGTAAAAAGAGCCATCATCCGTAAAGGCATCAAATGGACAAAAGCAGTAGGTCAATCCCCTTATTATATACTCGAGACACAGGAAATAAAAACAACCTGGCACCCGATTGAGGAACTTGGATAAATCTTTTTTTCGGTATCCCGATAAAAGTCACTGGGAAGTATGATTTGAATCAACCCCTTCACCTGAGAGCAAGGATAGCTTTGCAGGCAAAAGCTACACAATGGAATACAAATCTGCCAGTGAAGCAGTTGAAGTCATTGAATCGGGTCAGAATGTTTACATACATAGTATAACCGGAGCACCTCAGGCATTGATTCATGCAATGACTGCCCGGGCATCTGAGTTGAGTCAGGTAAATATCTTCCATATGCATACAGAAGGTGCTGCTCCATATGTCGAAGCAATATACCGCGATGCATTTAACCTGAATGCCTTTTTTATTGCCAGTAACACACGTAAAGCTATTCAGAATGGCAGAGGCAGTTATATTCCCATTTTTCTGAGCGAGATTCCAACATTATTTAAACAAAAAATTATCCCATTGGATATTGCACTTATTAGTGTGTCTCCACCCGATAAACATGGGTTTTGCTCTTTGGGTACTGCAGTTGGAGCTACCAAGGCAGCTGTACAAAATGCAAGTGTAGTAATTGCCCAGATAAATCGTTTTATGCCCAGATCGCACGGAGACGGATTTATTCACTTAAATAATATTGACCGTTGGGTGCAGATTGACGAGTCGATTCCTGAAGTTATTCCAGCAGCAACCGGAGCAGTCGAACAATCAATCGGGAAGTATGTTGCCGAACTAATCGATGACAGGTCATGTCTGCAGATGGGTGTAGGCTCCATACCCAATGCAGTGCTCGAAAGTTTATATAATCATAAAGATTTGGGTATCCATACCGAGCTGTTTTCTGACGGTATTTTACCCCTTTATGAGCAAGGTATTATTACCGGTAAATACAAGAAAAAACATCCCGGAAAAATTGTTTCTGCTTTATCAATGGGCACAAGAAAATTGTACGATTTTATTGATGATAATCCCATGGTGGCCATGCTAGAAAGCGATTATGTGAACGATACACGAGTAATAAGGCAAAACCCAAAAACCATTGCTATAAATAGTGCCATAGAAATTGATTTAACAGGACAAGTTTGTGCCGATAGTATCGGATCGAAAATGTACTCGGGTGTTGGGGGGCAAATGGACTTCATTCGTGGAGCATCTCTTTCGGAAGGAGGAAAAGCTATCATCACAATTCCTTCTACAACAAAAAATGGAATATCAAGAATATCAAGTACATTAAATCTAGGTGCAGGAGTTGTGACTACAAGAGCCCATGTACAATATATAGTTACGGAATATGGCATCGCAAATTTATACGGTAAAACATTGAAACAAAGAGCCGCTGCTTTAATAAATATAGCTCATCCCAATCACCGGGAACAGTTAGAAATGCAGGCTCGGGTATTATTCGGTACTTCTTTTAACAAAAATTAATTATAGCCTTGAATTTTATCTTTACCTTTGAAAAAAATTCAAATCAAATGAAGAAAATTGCATTTAGCCTTATCATTTCTGGTCTTTTTATAATGTCGTCTTGCACTAATTCTAACAATAATAGCGAGCGCGAAACCAATAGCACTTCGGATGAACCAATAGTGCTTGAAAATCTCATTGATAGTTTGAGTTATTCTCTGGGTGTAGCGATCGGAAGTAGTTTCAGAGATCAGGGTATGGATACGATAAATTACAGTCTATTCAGTCGCTCAACCCGCGATGCTTATAATCAAGGTGATTTGATCATTTCTTTCGCTGATGCTAATAAATTCGTTAACGATTATATGGGCAAAATTTCATCAAAAGTAGCTGCAACAAACAAAGCAGCAGGACAAGCATTTTTAGCAGATAATTATTCAAAAGAAGGTGTGATTACTTTAGATGACGGTTTGCAATATAAAATCCTTACAGAAGGAAACGGTCCTAAACCCGAACCAACCAGTTCAGTTACTGTTAATTATCACGGAACATTAATTGACGGAACTGTTTTCGATTCTTCAATTGAAAGAGGTGAGCCTGCAACTTTTCAGGTCAATCAGGTTATCCCTGCATGGCAGGAAGCTTTGCAATTGATGTCCGTTGGGTCAAAATGGAAACTATTTGTTCCGTCTGATTTGGCCTATGGCGATCAAGGAGCAGGTCCTAAAATCCAAGCTGGTTCAACTTTGATTTTTGAGGTAGAATTGCTATCAATTAATTAAGCAAATTACAATACAGTAATTAATGGGCTCCTTTGATTGAGCAAATAACCGATGGGTTGAACAGGCATTTTATTGTCTATCATTAATTTTTCAAAAGAAATTTTAATGGCCGGGTCAACAGACACAAGCAGACCTCCACTGGTTTGAGGATCGCAAAGTAAGATTTTTTGTTCCTCTGTCAATGGGCCGAGTTTATGTCCATAACTTCTGAAATTCCTATTGGTCCCCCCGGGAATACAACCTTGCTTCCAATACAGGACAGCTTCAGATATCAAAGGAATTTGATTAAAAATTACTTCCGCGGAAAGCTGGCTTGCTTCACACATCTCTGACAAATGTCCTAACAGGCCAAAACCTGTAACATCAGTCATGGCATGTACCTCCGGCATTTCACCGAAAATCATTCCGATATTGTTCAAACGCATCATTATATCGCTACCTATATCAGCATGTTCCGGCAAAAGTTTTTGTTGCTTTTTTGCTGTGGTTAATATACCAACCCCGATTGGTTTTGTCAGGTATAATAAATCTCCTGCCTGAGCTGCTCCATTAATTTTCAGATATCGTTTGTCCACTCTCCCGGTAATGGACAGTCCAAAAATGGGTTCGGGGCTATCAATGCTATGTCCACCGGCAAAGGGTATTCCCGCCTCTTTGCATATTTCACGGGCTCCATGTAAGACCCGCGAAGCTTCGGCAACAGGAATTTTATCGATTGGCCATCCGAGTATAGCAATGGCTAAAATAGGTTGCCCCCCCATGGCATACACATCGCTGATGGCATTGACAGAGGCTATTTTCCCAAAATCCTCTGCATCATCAACAATAGGCATAAAAAAATCAGTTGTGCTGATAATTGCCGTTCCATCTCCCAAATCCAAAACTGCCGCATCATCTTTTTCTTCATTTCCTACCAGCAGGTCACCAAATATTTGTTTTTTGCCACTATCAGCCAAAATGGATTGAAGCACATCCGGTGCAATTTTACATCCGCATCCTGCCCCATGACTATATTGGGTTAGTCTGATTAGTTTATCATCGCTCATTTCAGATTTTTTGAAAGTTCAATTAATTGCATGGCATTTGAATGGGGTTGTAAATGCCGGAATTTGATTTTAATTATTTGTAGGGCTTCCTTATTGGCGAGGCCAAATGCGTAGGCTTTGTCATAATGTTGCAATGCAATAGTTGCTGCCTGACGGAAATCTCCGCTTTGCAGTAATTCAGCAACTCTTTTAATATTATTCCCTCCAAGTTTTTTTTTGATTTTATTAAAGGATGCCAGTAAATCTTCTTTATGGTATGCAGAATAGGAATTCACTAAATGATCAAGGCGGTCTTCTTCGGGTATTTCAATTACAAGCAAGCTTCCAGTCCTGAGTTTTGCCCAAAAATCTTCAGGCAATATTACCTTACCAATATTCATACTTTCGTCTTCGAGCCAAACCCGATTCTCTACGGTCATTTTTCTCAATATTTCAAACAATTCATTTTGAAACTGCTCAGTAGTCGGCTGTTCTTCTTCGCCAAGCCATCCGAAGGCAGAGCCTTTGTGATTAGCTAAACCCTCCAAATCGATTACCTGTTCGTTTAGATTATTTAATTCATTTAAAATATAGGTTTTACCACTTCCTGTTTTACCACCGAGAACCATAAAATGCCAGGGCAGGCTTATCAGATTATGGAAAGCCATCCGATAACTTTTATAACCGCTTTCTAATAAGTTCACATCCATACCTGCCGTTTCAAGAAGCCATGCCATACTACTGCTTCTCATGCCACCACGCCAGCAATGCATCAGTAATTTCCCTTTACGCGATAAATCCCAGGCTTTATCTGCATAATTGTGAAGTCTGGGACCTATGATCTCAAGACCTTTTAATACTGCTTTTCTCCTTCCCCTTTGATTATACAAAATACCTACTTCCTTTCTTTCTTCATCAGAAAACAAAGGAAATGATATTGCCCCCGGGATATGTCCCTGCCGAAACTCAGCAGGAGATCGAACATCAAGCACAGGCAAATCCTTTGATGCTGACAGGAACTCATTTATATTCAGATAGGTTGCCATTGAGGCTGCAAGTTAAAACTTGTATCAGCATTGGTCAAGTATGAGGTTGATAAAACAAAAAGCTGTTTAAATCAAATTAATATCTTTACCATTCAGCCCATTATTCACTCTCGTAAATCACACATCAATACATGCTAAGAGGTTTTTTCAGCTCAGTATTACGATCAGGCTCATTTTTACTCTTTCCCTTGCTTATATCAGCAAACCAACAAGCGGTTTCAAGTCAATCATCTATTTTACCCTCCCACTATCAACTGATCAATAATATGTATAATGACGGAATTCTGCTGTTTGTGTATCCGGCCGATGACCCAAATGCAAAATACTTACAGCAAATTGCTTCGAAATTAACTTCCGGAGCAAAGGGTATTGCTTTAAAGATAGTTTCTGACAAGGCCTTAAGTGATGAAGAGGCTGCGCAGCACGCTTTATTTCTGGTGGGTTCAAGAAATAATAATCGGTTTATCCGGAAAATGCTTGATAAACTGCCTATTGATTTTAGAGAAAGTGGCTTTCAATTGAATGACCAGATGTATCAAAACGAAACTTTTTTAAAAATCTCTCTATACCCAAGCCCACTCAATACACATTATCCGTTGATTTTGTTTTGTGGAACAGATGAGCAGAAATTACCCGAATATTTCAATAAACAATTTGGATCACAAAAACTCTATTCAACACTTTCCTCAGCAGATTTCGAAATTATTGAAAACGGAACGAGAAAAATCATGGGATTTTTCACTAGTAAAGAAAATGAAAACTGGACTATTGACACATCGAGGCTTTGGATTTTTAATCAAAAAGGAATCGATTTGCAGCAGACAGCACACTTTACATTTAAAGGACATCAGATTCAATCAAAGCATAGAAAAGATGTGCAGCAACTAGCCGAATTACTTGAAAACCGGCTGAAAAGTATTGAAGATTTTATAGGAAAAACCGTTCAGAAAAACTATATCATTCACCTGTATCCTAATGCCGAAACAAAAGGTCTGATGACAGGAAATACAAAACCGGTTCACATCGGGGGTGGGCAGGAAATATACCTGGTATTGAGCGAAGAATACAAGGACTATGAATCACCTATTCCTTATCAGCCAATTATTGAAGAATTACTAGGTAAAGCGAAATCTGAACTGTTAAATCAGGGTCTGGCTATGTGGTTTACAAAGCATTGGCAAAAAAAAGGATACTTATATTGGGCAGGCAGATTGAATGAAAATCATAATTATCTAATTCTTGAAGAACTATTGGATACCGAACATAGGAAAACTGAATCTCCCCTAATTGTTTCGTGTCTGGCAGGTGCCATGACTAATTTACTTATGGACAAACTTGGCAAAGCAGCTTACCTGTCATTATTTATCAAGGGGAAGAGAGCAAATTTTTCTGCCCGAAATTATGAACTAGTCTGGAGTCAATATTTTCAATTATTAGGTAATCAGACCCTACAATATGGCAAACCGGCTTATCGGGTTCATTCCATCCAAAAAGGATTTAATTTTGCCCACGAAGGCTATCAGGTTTATAATGGTTACTTGTCAGAATCAGCCACAAAAAGTCTTCAGCAGTTAGCTTTAATCGGGGCCAACGCAGCAGCTGTCATTCCTTATACAGGTGTGCGATCGGCCAGTGAAGCAATGGCCTTGCCCTTTGCTGATGGACCCGGTACTGAAAATGATGAAAGTATCATTCACACGTTAGTTCAAGGGCATCGGGCAGGACTCCAAATAATGCTCAAACCACAAATCTGGCTCTGGTCGTCCTGGCCAGGTGATATAAAAATGGAATCGGAAGAGGAATGGAATCTTTGGTTTGACTATTACTACAGATGGATTAAACATTATGCGCTGATTGCTGAAATCAGACATGCTGATGTATTTTGCATCGGTACCGAATTATCAGCCACAACATTAAGTCATCCTGATAAATGGAGGGAATTAATTCAAAAAATCAGAGCTATTTATAGCGGCCCCCTCGTTTACAGTGCTAATTGGGGTGAAGAATTTGAAAACATCAGATTCTGGGATAAATTGGATATGGCTGGTATCAGTTGTTATTATCCGTTATCATCATCTAATGATCCTAGTGATGATGATTTGAAAAACGGAGCCAGGAAAATTGCCCGAACTCTGGCGCATATTAGTGATAAGTACAGCCTCCCCGTATTGATTACAGAAATAGGTTTTCGAAGCATTCCGGCTGTTTGGAAAGAACCCTGGAATCATCAACAATCGGCAAACGCTGATTTCAATGCACAGGCTAGAAGCTATCAGGCCATTATTTCAAGTTTTGGAGATGCTCCCTGGTGTGCCGGTATGTATTGGTGGAAATGGCCTGCTTATATGCCCCATCGAATAAATGACCAAACGGGCTATACACCTATTAATAAACCGGCTGAGAAATTGATAAAAAAATGGTTTAAAACCCGTTTGTGAATGAATCAAAATCACGCTCACTAAGTGAATAATTTGCAGGTAATTGAAACAAATTTTGATCCGGAGTGCTTTTATCCACTTTATCGAGTGTTATACTTGTGCTTGCTCCATCTGACAAAATTATCTGCTTGACTATAGTGCCATGCACACCTTCCAAAGAGATAAGATTTCCAATTAGCAAATTTAATTCAGGGGTAAGTGTTGGTAAAATCAAACTGCGATTAATCCAAAGGTAAGTAGTCGTATTGACTTCATCAATGGTGGCATCCGTTCGGTATTTCCGGCAAATCAATCCATTGATTTTTTCATCCACTTTGGTGTCGGTTATTATGGGGATATCATAGGTTTTGATTGGTTTATTTTTTAAAAGTTTCCAAGTTTTCTTTTGAGCATCATTTACAACATACAGGTCATTGTTCTTGCCATCAACAATGAAATAGCCATAATTGATAGCGGCCATGCCTCCTATCAGATCAATCCGCAAATTGCTGCCATCTGAAAGGACACGAATATTTCTGGTTAAAATTTCTGCCATTTCCTCCATGCCATTTCCACTATAAGAAAGCGCATAATGAAGGCCTCCGATAAAAACAGTCTGAGAATAAGATACGGTACTAATTAGTAAGATAATAACAAAGAAAATGAGCTTTCTTACTTGTCTAAGCATACGTGTAAAGTTAATTATTTTAAATTTGACTGATTGCATTTTGTATTTTTAGGCATCATAAAAGCACGACATTGAATAACTGGTTTTTCGTCATTTTGTTATGTCTTACTCTTGGACTGGCGCCTTTCAGTCCGGAACCACATATTGTGGCTGATATTCGCTGGGTATTGGGTGGATCAGTCGGCATGAAAGCCATTAATTGGTTCGATTTGTTATTGCATGGCTTTCCATGGCTGATGCTTGTGCGGCTTATAATTGTCACTATAATCCGGGCCTTCAAATCATAGGTTTTTCAATAATTCTAACAATTCCTTTTGTAATTCATCACCTTTATTTTGCGCATACCAGGTGTGTAGTTTCAAAATAAATTCATCATGGTCAATTCCGGCTGCTTTCCATGCCGACACAGCATCTTGAGCAAGTTTTGGGCGGGGCCCCCAAAGAAAAAGAATATCAAAATTATCAGGATTGAAAGCAATCAGTTTAGGAATAGAACGGCCACCGTTTGTTAGAAACTGATCCATTATATCAAGGTTTTCATCGCGCAAAATAAGCCGGCAATCAATCAGGTCAGATTGGGCTGCAATCAAATGCAAATAAGGCAAGTTTTGTGCAGCATCACCACACCAGGCCTCGGTAATAATCAGCCAAATCATTGGCTTTTTCAATTTGTCCAGTACAACTTTTAATTCGGAAATCAAATGGCCTGATTTCTCTACCCTTTTTACTCTTTGCAAATTGAGTTTGGTGTAATTGATCATGTCTTCAGATTGATTGGAACCAGAGGTCTGTCTTGTTTGTACCAGACAATCAAAAAATTCACGATACTCCTCATAATTCATGGCAAGGCTTAGCTTTTCTTTTAATAGTGCTTTCATACTCTTAATCATTTTGAAGTCAAAAGGCTATTTATCCTGAAACAGTTCCAAACTTTTTTGTCTAAAATTTTGATTATTGCACATCCTTGCTTAAAATCGGGCAGCCAAAGCACTCAATGATGCGTTCTCAATGGTTGAAAATGGCAAGTGGACCGGTACTGGCCTTGCTCATCGTGATACTGATATGGCAACAAGTACCCAATCAAAAAACCGCCTTCATGGCCGGGATAGCGGTTTGGATGGCTGTTTGGTGGATTTTTGAAGCTTTGCCTTTGGCAGTTACTGCTTTGCTGCCGATTGTCCTCTATCCCACCTTTGGTATCATGGGCACAAAAGACATTGCACCCAGCTATATGAACGACATTATCTTCCTTTTCATAGGAGGATTTCTGCTGGCATTTGCTATTGAACAATGGCAACTACATAAACGAATTGCTTCCCGCATCATGAATTTAACAGGACAAAGTCCTGCCCGGATTATTTTAGGTATAATGCTCACTACTTTTCTGTTATCGATGTGGATTTCGAATACCGCTACCACCATTATGATGATTGCTCCGGCCACAGCCATCATCGCTAGCCTTGACCTTGGGAAGAATGATGTGGGAAAAAGAAAATTTGCTATTGCCTTGCTCTTAGGTATTGCCTATTCAGCATCTTTAGGTGGTATGGCTACTCTGATTGGAACGCCTCCAAACCTGATCTTTGCCAAACAATATGAAATTGCCTTTCCTGATGCTGCCCCCATCAGTTTTTCACAGTGGTTTATTTTTGCTTTTCCGGTCAGTCTGATTTTTTTATTCATCGTTTATCAATTATTGCATTTTCGCTATTTCAGAAGACTACCAAGTGCAAGGTTGAATTCCAGTAATTTATCGGCATTGAAAACGATAAAAGCTAGCTACGAAGAAAAAGTTGTACTCATAGCTTTTGTGTTATTGGCCATACTTTTCTTTTTCAGGGCTGATATATTGATTGGCAATTTCAGAATACCCGGTTGGAGCAGTCTTTTCGCAAATCCCGGTTTTTTCAAAGATGGAACAATTGCCATTGCTGTAGCTCTGATATTATTCATAATACCCAGCAAAAGCGAGAAGCAAACACATATTTTGAGCTGGCGACAGGGCAGCCGCATACCATTCAATATTATCCTGCTTTTTGGGGGTGGTTTTGCTCTTGCCAAAGGCTTCAGCGATACCGGCTTATCGGTTTGGGTAGGCAATCAGGTTCAGGGTCTGCATGTTTTACCACTCCTTTTTTTTATTGCCTTTATAAGCCTGATGATGACATTTCTGACAGAGGTGACTTCCAATACAGCCACAACGCAAATTATTTTACCGGTATTAGCAGCTATTGCAATTGGTACGGGCATCCAGGCACTTTATCTGATGATTCCGGCAACCCTTTCGGCATCATGTGCTTTTATGCTGCCCGTAGCTACACCACCAAATGCCATCATTTTCGGGACAAAGCATGTGACAATGAAAGAAATGGTGCGAACCGGCCTATGGCTCAATTTGATTGGAGTCGGGCTAATCTCGCTGACGATGTATTTTTTCGGAAGTCTGGTTTTTGGCCTTTAAGCCTTAGATGGAAAATATTCGATAGACCAGGTTAATTCAGCCGTTTTACCCAGCATGAAAGACACGCCACAATAGCGGTCTTGCGAAAGTTGAACTGCCTTTTCGATTTTATCCTTTTGCGGTTTATCATCAAAAAACTGATACGTTAGATGTATTTTTTGATAATACTTGGGATGCTCGTCATTTTGCTCAGCACTGACAATCAGTTTGAAATTTTTTACATCTGCCCTCATTTTACTTAACAGAGAAGCTATATCCATTCCGGTACAACCGGCTATTGCCGACAAGAGTAATGGTTTTGGCCTCGGTCCGGCATTGTTTCCACCAAATTCTTCGGCTGCATCCATAATAAAATGGTGTCCATTTACAGCAGTTTCGAAGGCCATGCCTCCGATCCACTTTGTTTCAACTGTTTCAGTCATGATGTATGTTTTTATTTCTTACAATTCTGTTTATCCTAAGGCCACATCAAGCACCATCATCACGGCAAAACCAATTAAAGCGCCTCCGGTTGCGATATCGGTATTACCTCCGATTTGAGATTCAGGAATCAGCTCTTCAACTACAACAAAAATCATAGCACCAGCGGCAAAGGCAAGAGCATAAGGAAGCAAGGGTTGCACCAATAAAACGGCAGCGGCACCAATAACTCCTCCAATCGGTTCAACAAAACCGGATAATTGGCCATACCAAAAACTTTTCATTCTCGACATACCTTCTCTTCGTAAAGGAGCAGAAACCGCGAGTCCCTCCGGAAAATTCTGAATACCAATACCAATAGCCAATGCAATGGCAGCTCCCAATCCGGCACCAGGCAGCCCCGAAGCAGCAGCCCCAAAAGCGACTCCAACAGCCAGTCCTTCTGGCAAATTATGCAGCGTAATGGCAGATACCAGCAATACCGATCTTCGCCAACGCGTGTGAATTCCTTCGGCTTTCTCAATAGGAAAACCAAGGTGGAGGTGTGGAATTATGCGATCGAAAATGGCTAAAACCAAACCACCGACCAGGAAGCCAACCACTGCCGGAACCCAGCCGACTTTCCCGCTTTGCTCGGCCATCTCAATGGCAGGCGCCAACAAAGACCAGAAACTGGCTGCTATCATAACGCCTGCTGCAAATCCAAGAAGTCCATCCATTACTTTCTTATTTACAGTCTTTAGAAAGAAGACTACAGAAGCACCGAGGGCAGTGATGCCCCAGGTAAACAGGGTGGCTAATAGTGCCTGCACAATGGGATTAAGACTTTCGAACCAGTTCATCATTTACCAAAAAAGTGGAATAATTTCGGATGCAAAGATGAGGAAACTTGGATTAGGAGCAAATAAAAGGCGGTTCGGATTATCATAATTCGGGGCTTTGGGCTTGGCTCTGCCGTTTTGATAAATAAATAATTGTTTTTCTTTAAAAAGAAAAACCCGCTGCTTTTGGGCAACGAGCTATGTCTTTTTCGTGGGCCCAGTAGGGCTCGAACCTACGACCATCGGATTATGAGTCCGGTGCTCTAACCAACTGAGCTATGGGCCCTGATTATGCAGCAAAATTACGATTTTAATTATTTTTTTTTAGGTATTTCAAATTTTCTGAACTTTGCCTTTCATTTATTATGACCGGAGTCATTACACATATTCTGAGCGATCTGGGCGGAGTTATTATCGAGATTGAACCTGCGAAGACACGGGAAACTTTCCGGATGCTTGGTGTGGGCGATATTGACCAGATATATCTCGATTTGCTGGAATCTGGCAGCTGGGATGACCTGGAAACAGGCCGAATGTCATGGGATGATTTTGCAACTCATCTTGAAGCCCGCATTGAAGAGCCATTTGATCGGAAATGGTTTAATGAAGCCTGGGATGCCATGCTGCTGGGCATACCTCCTGAAAGAATTGATATTATCGGGCATTTAAAACAACATTATCGGCTTGCTTTAGTAAGTAATACCAATCCGAGACATGTTTTCAGGATTAACCAATATTTGGAGCAAGCTTACCAAAGTGAGCCATTGAACAAATTGTTTGATTCCTGCTATTTATCTTATGAGCTGGGAATGCAAAAACCTGATCCGGCTTTATTCAGGCATATTATTCGTTCTGAGCAACTAAATCCGAAAACAACCTTGTTTATTGACGACAGCGAAGAACACATTGAAATGGCTGATAAATTGGGATTTCAAACCGAATGGGTCCAGGAAGGAAACCGCTTTGAAGATATTTTTGCCTGGATTTAGGGCAAACTTAATGAGGCATCCTATTATTCCCCCCACCTTGTTGTTGCTTTCTAGCCCGGGCTTGTTGGATAATCCATAATTTAAAATCTTCCTCCGCTTTGAAATATCGTACTACTTTAATAGCGGGTAAAACTTTTCGAAATTCAGTATAATAATTTCTTTTCAGATTATTTTCCTGTGCTTCGAAGTCAAATATTTTTGTTGTGAATTCATCCATTTCTGCTTCACTCATCTGATCAATTCTCCGCCAGTTTTCAATGGCATAATCATGTCTTGATTTTCTCAAGGACTCTATATCGCTTTGAAATTCATTGTACACCGGCCAGAAAACCTGTGCTTCTTCAGGCGTTAGGCTGAGCTTTCTCGTGAGGTAAGCCACTTTTATGGCTTCCATTTTCTCACCCCTATTCATTTCAGGCTGGGCCTGCAAATTCATAGGCATAATGGCCAGACAGATAATACCTATTATCAGTAAATGTTTTTTCATAACCAGTCCTCCAAATTTTGAATGTCGATATCTTCAAGCAAATATTGATCTATATCTTCGTCAGTCAATGTCAGATTATTCTCCTTATTGTATAATGCGTCCAATTCATCTTCATCCAGAAAATCGATGAGATTGCTTTCAGAATAATCATTAATATTTTCACTCACATACTCAGCTACTGCTTCATGAGTAAGTTCATATTGGGGTTGCCCCTTTCCTTTATCAATTAAATTGATAGTGAGAATAGCTCCTGTTAAAACAGCAGCAACAGCTATGCTTATCCTGAAATAGCTGTTTTTGAATAAAGATCGAAGGGGGAAAATTTTCTGAATGCCTGATTCTAATTCAATCGTTAATTGATTGAAATAATTATCCGGTATCAGAAACAGATTTTTTTTATCTATGCCGGCCAGAACAGGAGCCTCTGCTTTAATTTCTTCGCGCGGATCGGGATCTTGCTTGTCTGCATGTTCAAGCTTTTTCATAATAGATTCAGAAAGCTCTTCGAAATAGTTTTCGGGCACCTTGAAACCAGCATCGGATTTTTCGTTTTTTTGTTTTTCAAGATTCAATAATAAACGACTCAACCTGCTTTCATTTTTGCTGAAATAATCGTCAGGAACCCGGAAAGGATTTACTTTTTTCATACCTGCAAGAATGGGTGCCAAGGCACTCAGTTCTTTCAGCCATTGCTGATGATGTTCGCTATGCAAGTTATTTGGTTTCATTCAGTTTTGTTTGACAGCCCTGTAGCTCCTTGGTTTAAGCACCTGTTATATATTTTTCAATCTTTTTAGCTGCATGATGATAAGAAGCTTTCAATGCACCAACAGAGGTTCTGGTCACTTCGGCCATATCTTCATATTTCATTTCATCAAAATAGCGCAACTGAAAAACCAGGCGTTGTTTTTCCGGCAATGTTGCTATGGCTTCTTGCAATTTAATATTAAGTGCATCACTGTCAAAATATTCATCTGCCCTGAGACGATCTGATAATCCGGCTGACTCTTCCTCAACCGGAATCGACAAGCGTTTTCTTTTTTGTTTCAGAAAATTGACGGCTTCATTGCTGGCAATGCGATAGAGCCAGGTATATAACTTTGATTCAGCCCTGAAAGAAGCAAGTCCTTTCCAAACCTTCAAAAACACATTTTGGATTACATCATTAGCATCTTCATGCTCAATAACCATGCGCCTTACATGCCAATATAGTCGTTCCTGGTAGGTATCGAGTAAAAGTCTGAATGCTTCATTTTTCCTTTGCGGATCGCTAAAGAGATGTAGGATCCGGCTATCTGGGTTTAAAGGAAGAGGCTCACTATTCATAAATTATCTCTTATAATCATTTTCTGCCGATGACTTTCTTAACTGCCTTGATGATGTCTTGAGTGTCAATACCATATTTAGTCATCAGTTCTTCAGGTTTTCCACTTTCTCCAAAAGTATCTTGCACAGCCACCATTTCAATGGGTACGGGTTGATGCCTTCCTAAAACGGCTGCAATGGCATCGCCAAGTCCGCCATTTATTTCGTGTTCCTCGGCTGTTACGGCACATCCCGTCCGGGCAACGGAGTCTATGACTGCCTGTACGTCCAATGGTTTAATTGTATGAACATTGATTAATTCAGCATGGATACCTTCTTTTTCTAGTGCTTTGCCTGCTTCCACGGCTTTCCATACGAGATGACCAGTAGCAAATATGCTGACTGCATTGCCTTTTACCAAACCCTGTGCTTTACCTGGCATGAAAGGAGTATCAACGGGGATAAACACAGGCACTTTTGGCCTGCCAAAACGAAGATAAACCGGACCCTCAATGGAAGGTAGAGCCAAAGTAGCTGCTTTGGTTTGCTGATAGTCACAAGGACAAATGACCGTCATATTCGGCAGTGCGCGCATAAGCGCAATATCTTCCAGAATCTGATGTGTGGCCCCATCTTCACCAAGGGTTAGACCTGCATGAGAAGCACAAATTTTGACCGGTTTATTGCTGTAGGCGACTGATTGCCTGATTTGATCGTAAACACGTCCGGTGGCAAAATTGGCAAAAGTAGTAGCCATTGGAATCTTTCCACCAATGGTCAAACCGGCAGCCATGCTAATCATGTTAGACTCCGCTATACCTGCTTCAATAAATCGTTCAGGATAAGATTTCATAAAAGGACCGAGTTTCAAAGAGCCGGCCAAATCGGCAGTAAGAATGACTACCTCGGGATGAGTCTTTCCCAACTCAAATGCAGCATCACCGAACCCCGACCGGGTGTCTTTCTTTTCATTAAACCCAATAGCACCAAAGGACTTAAATAGCATAGTTTACAGTTTTATAGTTTTTGATTCTCCGGAATTGATTGTAAATTTTTTCGAAATAGTGCTCTGCATATCTTTAGCTAAACGACTCCGATAAATGACGTAATACGTACCTGGTTGCAAGGCAAGAGTCTCTTTCAAAATCCGATTATTTAACTGATATATCTTATTCAGTTGATTATCCTTAAAGCTGAATACACCTCCGTAGATTTCAATACTGCTGTAAAAAGTAACCAGGCCGGGGTTAGGTAAGGTAATGGATGTCGTGTGGCTTTGTTTAAGCTCAACATCTTCGATGTGAATCCGGGGCAAGGTCAGGATGTCGATGTCATAATTTCCAACAATATACTTTTCAGTAGTATTAATTAGCTGAACATTCACTGTTCCAGGTGCTTCGTGTTTTCTAATTAGGCATTTTATCTGAGATTGATAGGAACTTAACAAGTCGCTTTGCATCAAAATATTTAGTTCACCTTGCGGTGTAGGCACTTCGATAACATTGTGGACATTCGGGATTAAGTCAATATTATTTAGCTCAACAGGTGGTAAAGATTGAATAATCAAATTATAGCGCTGCAAAGGATCAATTTCAAGTGAATCGGAATAACCTCTGTCCGTGATAGTATGATAGTAATTGTAACCCACAGAATTGGAGAGAGGAATATAAAAGGTCATATTGATATCGGTTTCCGTAGCCTGGCCATCAATATCGAGTAAGTTCACTTGTGTTGTAGTTTGATTCAACACATTTTTGATAATGGCGTGTAATATGGACTCAAAATTATCGGGAGATGAAGCATCATAATAAGTACCGATGCAATCGAGGCGGGTATTCAGATTGCTTTGCACATTAAGTCCGATGACGAATGGACGTACGATGGCCCGCTTTTTTTGTAGCGCATTGGCCACAGCACATGGATCGCCATCACATGACTCTTCACCATCAGTAATGAGAATAATAATATTACGGCTATTGTCATCAGAAGGAAAATCATGCTCCGATCTTTCGAGAGAATAAGCAATTGGAGTTATGCCCTTGGGTTGAATTGTTCTAAGCTTGCTTTTTATAAAAATTTCATTTTTCGATCTAAAACCTACTTCAAGTTTTGAATCCCGGCAATCGTGAATTGAATAATAGGATTGATGTCCATAAACACGCAGGGCCATTTGCAAATTATCAATGCCGGCAAGTGAATCAACCAAATTGGTTAAAATCCTTTTTGCGGCACTCATTTTACTCCCATTCACCCAGTTGTTTGCCATACTTTGAGAACCATCCAGCATAAACAATATTCTTGTCATCTGCTTATGTCCCTGCGCTACCAGCTTTATTGATGACAGATTCGCCAATAACATAAAGACAAACAAGATTCGCCAATAACTCTTCCATCGATATGTGAAATATTGCTTCATCAGAATCGAAGGGTTGTGGTGGTTTTTGTATAAATATTTACTTTTTGTGTTTGAGTCAGTCCGGATCTTTTAAATTGATACGGCCGGTAAATCACTAAATAGCTTCCGGGCTGTATTCTGATTGATTCGGGGCTTTTTATGTGATCTATTTCATAAACTCTTTCCAGTGTATTATTTCGTTGAACATAAATACTCAGAATCCCCGGCCTTATAACCGTTAAATTTAAAGTGCCTTCAGAAGGTATGCTGATTTCCGTATTCTTGCTTTGTTCAATTTTCACATTGTCAAAATATAACCTTGGCAAGGTCAATACTTCAAGATCATAACGGCCAACTAAAAGTTTTTTAATAGAATTGAAATTCTGAATAGCCAAAATATCATCATCTCCTGCTTTACGAATGATGCAGGGGATATTTGCGAAGCCCATACTACCTTTTATTTTCAATACTAACTGACCCTGCGGTGTTGCTACGGCAATAACATTATGTTTACCAGGAATCAATTCAATATTCCGTTTGATAACCACTGGAGTGGTGTGTACAGTCATGTTATAAATGCCAACCGGATTGATATCAAGGGTATCTGGAAATCCATAGTAATCAAGAGAATGCACAAAGCTGTATTCTACCCGCTTTGAAAATTGATTGTAAAAAGTAATCTCTACATTCGTTTCGGTTGGATTACCATAAGAATCAAGCAAATTAACCTGAGTTGTTGTGTTGTTCAGTGCCTGAGAGATAACGACATTCAATGTGTTCTGAAAAGAGGATTCATCTGCCGCATCATAATAAGTACCCAAACATTTAAAATATTCCTCCCCTTCTTTTCCAATACCAAGGCCAATGATAAATGGACGAAGAGCAATATGCTTGCCTTGAAGAATGGCAGAAACAGAACATGGATCACCGTCACAGGTTTCCAGTCCATCCGTAATCAGGATCATTACATTCTTTGTCGTGGCATCGTCCGGAAAATCGTTTACTGCTTCAAATAAGCTATAAGCGATAGGCGTTTGTCCTTGATTTTTTATCTTCTCAAGTATCTTTTTAAATGCTTGTGAATTATTTCTTGCAAAGGGCACTTCTAATTTCGAATCATTACAATCCTTAGCCTGCCTGGGTGATTGATGCCCAAAAAGTCTTAGCCCGAATTCTATATTTTCGCCACTTTGCTCAATGCTGTCGAGGGTATGGAAAAGCAAATCTCTGGCGATATCAAATTTTGTTTTATCATTCCATTTCCCGACCATGCTTCCAGAAGCATCCATTACAAAAAGGACCCGTGTCAGCCGGTTTTGCGAAATAATAGATTGAGAGAAAAGACCTGACAGTAAAAAAAGCCATAGCAAAGCGGACCGCTTTACAAAACAGCCAAATCGTAGCATGCATCTGACAGGTCTTCCAATCATCAATTGTAATATTAATTGGGATAATCTCCAAGCGTTTCAGGCAGTTGTTGCAAAGCTGCTGCCAGTTCCTCGTCATTCGGGGCTACTCCATGCCAATGGTGCTTCCCTTCCATAAAATCAACTCCGGCTCCCATAAGGGTATGCATTACTATTGCGACAGGTTTTCCGTGGAAGCATTTCAATTTAGCTTCGAGGAGAAGCGTTTTCATTTCTCCAACATCATTGCCTTTCTGCGTTTCAATCACTTCCCATCCAAATGCCCGCAATTTTCCGGCTAAATCTCCAAGACCCATCACCATTTCAGTCGGGCCATCAATCTGCAAGCCATTTCTATCAAAAGTCGAAATCAGGTTATCAGCTTTATAATGTGCTGCTGCCATAGCCGCTTCCCATATTTGCCCTTCTTCACATTCGCCATCACCATGCAGAGAAAAAACGAGGTGATTATCTCCGTTCATACGTTTAGCCAAGGCAGCTCCTAATGCTACCGACAACCCCTGTCCAAGTGATCCTGAAGCTATTCTGATACCCGGCAAACCTTCTGCAGTTGTCGGATGACCTTGTAGTCTTGAATTCAATAACCTGAAGCTGGCTA
Organism: uncultured Chitinophagales bacterium; assembly: GCA_964413685.1. Lineage (GTDB taxonomy): Bacteria > Bacteroidota > Bacteroidia > Chitinophagales > S012-47 > JAJRWN01. The sequence continues at coordinate 335,543 of CAYPSW010000001.1, read as the reverse complement.
ATTCACTGAGTTTAAAAAAACCTTTTCTTGCTAAAACGCTGTACCAGAGTGGGGATATATGTCCGTTTGATAAAAAGAATACATCTTCATCAGCTCCATTCATATCGAATTCGGATTTTATATCCATTACGTCAAAATACAGAGCCGTCATAAATTCTGTACAACCCAGACTGCCACCGGGGTGCCCGGAACTTACACCATGAACCATTCGGAGTATGTCCCGCTTAATTTGGGGGATCAAAGTATTAAGTTTTTCTATATCAGCCATTTGCTTATTGTGTGATCTTCAAAGATAAATTAAATACGCAGATTTCTAAGCTGATACTTGCTATAAACACTGTTGAAAGTGGAACGCTGCTCTTTTTGTAATTTTACCCTTCGCTAATATTCAGCACTTGAATAAATTGGATTTATAATAAACCCTGAAAAGCACTAGTTTCAATGAGTCAGACTGTTGTTCCTTATAAAGCTAAAAATAACATCAGGATTGTCACCGCTGCCTCTTTGTTTGATGGCCATGATGCTGCCATCAATATCATGAGAAGGATTATTCAGGCCAGTGGAGCAGAAGTTATTCATCTCGGCCACAATCGCTCGGTACAAGAAATCGTTGATACCGCTATTCAGGAAGATGCACAATCTGTTGCTATCACCAGCTATCAGGGGGGGCATATAGAGTACTTCAAATACATGAAGGACCTGTTTGATGAAAGAGGAGCCGGTCATATCAAAATTTTCGGTGGTGGTGGAGGAACCATACTCCCGAATGAAATTGAGGAACTGGAAGCTTATGGTATCACCCGATTATATTCTCCGGATGATGGCCGCGAAATGGGTTTGCAGGGCATGATCAACGATCTACTCGAAAAATCTGACTATCCAATTGGAAAAAACTGGAATTATTCTTTTACTGAATTAAAAGATAAAAACACAAACGCGATTGCTCATTTGATATCATCAGTCGAGAATTATCCGGAGGAAACAAAAGATAGTATACAACAAGTGGAAATAATGGCCGCTAATAGCATGACCCCAGTGCTAGGTATTACCGGTACAGGTGGTGCCGGAAAATCATCCTTGATTGACGAACTCGTCAGACGGATGCTGATGGATATGCCTGATAAATATTTTGGAATTATCTCGGTCGATCCTTCCAAACGAAAATCAGGCGGTGCATTGCTGGGCGACCGAATTCGCATGAATTCTATAAACACGCCCAAGGTTTTCATGCGCTCCCTTGCTACCCGTCAATCTAATCTTGCTTTGTCAAAATATGTGCGCGACACCGTAAACATCATGAAAGCTGCTGAGTTTGATTTAATCATTCTCGAAACCTCCGGCATCGGACAGTCTGACACCGAAATTATTGATCATTCTGACCTTAGCATGTATGTTATGACTCCGGATTATGGGGCTGCTTCACAGCTCGAAAAAATTGACATGCTCGATTTCGCTGACATCGTGGTACTCAATAAATTCGACAAACGAGGCGGACAAGATGGCTTGCGTGATGTCCGGAAACAGTATAAGCGGAATCATCAGCTCTTTGAAATAGCAGACGAAGAATTGCCGGTGTATGGAAGCATTGCTGCTCAATTCAACGATCCGGGAATCAACGCACTTTACAACGCCTTAATAGAAGCCCTCAATCAAAAGGCAGGCGGGCATTTTGAATCCACTTTTTTAAAATCTGCCGATCAATCGGAAAAAATCTACATTATTCCGCCCAAAAGGATCAGATACCTTTCAGAAATATCAGAAAAAAACCGTACTTATGATGAATGGGTACAAGTTCAGGCTGGAATAGCAGACAGGATGTATGCCCTTAAAACAAGTATTGATGGCCTTGATAGAAAAAGTGAACATTCTTCTGTTTTGCGTGAAGGTCTTCAAAAAGAATTCGACAGGTTAGCCCTTGACCTTGATCCGCATAATTTACAATTACTTGAGCATTGGAAAGACATAGAAAATCAATATCATCAGGGTGAGTATTGTTATAAGGTCAGGAATCGCGAAATCAGGGTAAAAACCACTTTTGAAAGTCTGTCTCATTCTACTATTTCACGGATTGCACTGCCCAAATACCGGAGTTGGGGTGATTTACTTCAATGGCTTTTACAGGAAAATTTGCCGGGTACATTTCCTTTCACAGCCGGAGTCTATCCTTTCAGACGAGAAAATGAAGACCCCACCCGTATGTTTGCCGGTGAGGGAGCTCCTGAGAGAACCAATAAACGCTTTCATTATGTGAGTTTGGATATGCCTGCCAGAAGGCTTTCAACCGCTTTCGACTCAGTCACACTCTATGGCAGAGACCCGGATTTACGTCCAGATATTTATGGTAAAATAGGAAATGCAGGGGTATCGGTTTGTTGCCTTGATGATGTAAAAAAATTATACTCTGGATTCAATCTATGCGATCCGGCCACATCCGTTTCGATGACTATTAACGGACCGGCATCGATCATGACAGCCTTTTTTATGAATGCAGCCATCGATCAACAATGTGAATTGTACATCAAAGGAAATGGTCTCGAAGAAAGTGTAAAAAAGAAGATTGATAAAATTTTCAGTAAATCAAAGGAAATAATACCTCAGTATAACAAAGCCTTGCCCGAAGGAAATAATGGACTTGGATTAATGCTTTTAGGTGTGACGGGAGATCAGGTACTGCCTAAAGAAGTGTATGAAAAAATTAAAGCCGATACTTTAACAAAAGTCCGGGGCACTGTGCAGGCCGATATTCTGAAGGAAGATCAGGCACAGAATACTTGTATATTCTCTACCGAATTTTCACTTCAATTGATGGGTGATGTGCAGGAATGGTTTATCCGGAATAAAGTCAGGAATTTTTATTCGGTGTCCATATCCGGATATCACATCGCTGAGGCCGGTGCAAATCCTATCAGCCAACTGGCGTTCACCCTGTCCAATGGATTTACTTATGTTGAATACTACCTCAGCCGGGGTATGAAAATTAATGACTTTGCAGCCAACCTTTCTTTTTTCTTTTCTAATGGACTTGACCCGGAATATGCTGTTATCGGACGGGTTGCCCGCAGAATCTGGTCAAAAGCCATGAAGTTGAAATACGGAGCCAACGAACGTTCTCAAAAGCTGAAATACCATATACAGACTTCAGGACGTTCGCTGCATGCTCAGGAAATTGATTTTAATGATATCCGCACTACGTTACAGGCTTTGTATGCCATTTATGACAATTGCAACTCGCTTCATACCAACGCCTATGACGAGGCCATTACAACACCCACGGAAGAATCTGTTCGTAGGGCAATGGCCATTCAGCTCATCATCAATCACGAACTGGGCTTGAATAAGAATCAAAATTCTTTACAGGGTGCCTTTATTATTGATGAACTGACCGAGCTTGTAGAAGAAGCCGTATTGATGGAATTTGACCGCATTACCGAACGAGGTGGGGTCTTAGGTGCCATGGAAACTATGTACCAAAGAGGAAAGATTCAGGAAGAAAGCATGTATTACGAGTCATTGAAACTGAGTGGCGGATTGCCCATTATGGGGGTGAATACTTTTCTCAATAGTGAAGGTTCGCCCACAATTATTCCCTCAGAAGTGATTCGGGCAACCGAAGAAGAAAAGCAAGCACAAATCAGCACACTGGTACATCTGCACAAATGCCATAAATCAGTAGCCCCTATTCATTTAGAGAAGATTAAACAAGCAGCGATCCGAAACGAAAACTTGTTTGATTATCTGATGGATGCTGCAAAATTTTGCTCACTCGGACAAATCACACAGGCCTTGTTTGAAATTGGTGGTCAGTACAGACGAAACATGTAGTACATCCATTCATCCTTGTTTTGTAATTTTACTGAGCATGGCAGACCAAATAGATTTTACCAGTTTAAAGAAAAGACTGGATCAATTAGATTGGCCTTCTGTTTATATGTTCAAGTTTATTGTTCCTATTGAACAACTGAAGGAGGTATCAAGTCTTTTTGAAAAAAGTGATTTCCAAACAAAAGTTTCGAAAAAAGGAAATTATATCAGCGTTACAGCTAAACCTCTGATGTATAGCAGCGAAAATGTAATCGGAAAATACAAACAAGCGCTTTTGATCAAAGACCTTGTTGCCCTATGAAAGAAGCCTCAATATAGGGGTAGCGTATTGTCAACCGTTAATGACCAAAAATGCAGCCCTCCAGATAGATTATAAAAGTAGCATTTAGGATATTTTATTTCTAAATATTTTTGAGCAATTACACTTCGGATACCATTCTGACAAATCAGAATAACATCTGAACAGGTATCAATCTCAGCATGTTTGCTTGGAATTTGGTAAAGCGGTATGGATTTACTGCCGGAAATATGGCCCAATTCAAATTCACTGGGTTCTCTCACATCAATCATTTCGGATACTTTACCCGAAAGAAGCAACTCGTATAGATCGGTTGCACTAATAGTTCTGATCAACATTTCAATGGGTATTTTAGTTGTTAATGTCTAATTCATTCGATTTATCTTTCGTACAATGAAAGAGAATTGTTACACGTTCTATCACAAATTCATTATACTAACACGTAAATCCTTGACTTAAACCCGTTTCAGATGAGGAAGATATTTCTTTCAGGAACAATCTTTTTAAACATTGCTTTAATCCTTTCCTTTCAATCCGGCAGCAGGACCTCAAGTACTTTTCAACAGGCAATAAAAGACAAACTGATAACGATTGATATGCACAGTCGCGCGCAAGATGAAATGAATGATGACTTTTCTTCTCACTATGGGCCCTGTGTTAGCATGACGGTGAAAAATATAAGTGGAAAATCTTTACAACTTAGCATGGATAAGGGGCAAATATTAAATTCAGATGACCCGGGAGCGCAAGATCTGATTATTACCCAACCACTGATATTGGCCATCGAACCAGCTGCCGAAAAAGTGGAAAATCTTTATGCCATGTGCACACAAATGTCACATTGGTCACCGGGTGAGGAAGATGGTTTCAGCTTCGGTCCCATGGCCGGGGAGGATTTGCGCAAGCTCACCGAAATTATTTATCGTTACAAAATTCAAAATGCAACCGGACAAGATGGTGTTTGGGTATTGACAGATGCCTATCCTCTTAATGGCATATCCGGTGATCCCGGCCAGGTAAAATTACTTAAAGATTATCTGCGACCTCTGGTAGGAAAAAAGCATAAAGAGGATGTCACAATTCATTACAAAAACAAAGGTTCTTTTGAGTTCCGGCTTATGAAAGATGCAAAGGCTTCGATGATTCTATACGATCGGCAAGGAGAAGAATATCAGATATATTTCCGGGATAAATTTTTTAAAAGGGGAATCTATACCATGGATTATAATTACAGCAATGAGTTTATGAAACCGGGTATTTATACGCTGAAACTAAAAATAGAGGGAAAAGCACCGAAAATCAAACAATTTATTGTCCGGGAAGAAGAATGAGCTATTCGAGCCCCAGCACTTCTTTGCCTTGCCAGAAAACAATATCAACGGGTATTTCATTTTCAGTCAGCCGATTTAAATCTGCTTTCAATTGCTCTCCAACAACAGCTTTTTCTGTCATTAGTTTTTTCACAGCATCATAATCTCCGTCTCCCTGTAAAGTCAATATCAAGTTGGAAAGAGTACTTACAGCTCCGGCAAATTTCTCAGCATTCACAAAGTAAGTCCCGTCAGCATTTCTGGAAAAAGCTCCCTGATCAAGAAAATAATTAAAGCGCAGCATATTGGCACGTCCATGGGCACTTGAAGCCCCGAAGCGTACTGAACGGAAGATACTTGCCATGAAGGTTACATAATAATCCATGATATCGCCTTGCAGTTCGCCCTGATTCAGCAATTCTGTGACCATATAAAGTCCAAGTATATCGGCTTTGCCTTCTTCCAAAGCGCCTGCTTCTTCCTTTAATGCTTCCCGTACGGTACCTTTTCCGTTGATGGTGTTTTTAATACCCAATCCGTGGGCTACTTCATGAAACATCGTATTGGCAAAAAAGGCATCGAATTGAATATGGCCTCGCTGACTTGAATCAATCAGCACATCGGCAATTGGAAGTAGGATTTGGTTAAACTTAGCCCGCATTGCATTTTTTAATTGAAGCCTTCGTGTTCCCTTTTCAAGTTGAACCCGTTCATCATTAGGCAAATTAATCGCAATGGTTTTACTGCCGGCATTACAATCTCCGGCATAGTATAACACATCATAGGCATTCAGTTCAGCATCCGAGCCCGGGCTCTCCTGTTTATAGGCTTCATTAACCGGTAAATTACGTTGCAGATCGGGCAGGAATGCGACATATTTTTGGAGCTTGGTGCTCCAGTCCATATCCTTCAGCAACACATAAGCCTCGTAAGATGCTTTTTGTCCGAACAGAGCATCTTCATAGGTTTCAATGGGTCCGATGACAAGGTCAAACTGGTTATCTTTCATATCAAGCCACGCCATATCACTGGCAAAGTAATTATCACTCAACAAAGCTTCGGCTCTCATGGTAAGATATTTTTTAAAGGCTGCATTATCCGCCAGCTCAGCCGCATCAAGCAGATATTTTGCGGCCCGGTTCAGTGCTTCATGATACACATTGTGATACCAAATTGTTTGAAGATTTCCTGCTTCATCACGCCTGAGCAAGGTATAGAGACTGGCTTTTTCAGGTAAATTGGCGGCTTCATATTCATCCACTGTCATGTCGGTAGGATAGAAATTTGCACCAGCGGGTTTAGTACCAATTTGATCAATGAAGGGGCTGTTATTATTCAACCGATCCCAGGGGCCATAATTAATATCTGCATATTGTAAAGTGGCCTCATCTTCAATTTGCTTCAACAGTTCCGTTTTATCGCCATAACTTTGTTGCCAGTAAATTTCATTCATCACAGATGCCGCATCAATTAACAAACTTAACATCTCCCTTTGCTTATTAGAAAACGAGGTTAAATCATGGCTTAATTTCACGGTTTTGTATTGATTCAATTTCTCTTGCATTAGCAATGTGTTTTCATTTGTATCATTGCTTTGTTCAGTTTCTTTATTACTTTGCTGGCAGGCCGGCAAAGAAAAAAGGAGTACCCCTGCCAGAATGCTATAAATCATTACCTTCATAATTCCCTATTTTTGGATGAATTGAACTGCCAAATTACGCAGTTTTTAAGAATCAAGAATCCCGAACAGTTGAAACAGTTTATCCCATTCGATACTTTGATAAAACATATCCTGCAGGATAAAAATCCTGTGCCGGGAGAATCTGCCCAATGGCTTATGGCACCAAAACTCAGGATGAAACAAGCACAGGCCCTGCAGCACGATAAGCCACCCAAAATAAGTGCTGTTTTATTGCCGCTTTATCCATATCAGAACGAAAGTTATTTTACCCTGATTCAGCGCAACATTTATGATGGTGTTCACTCCGGGCAAATTAGTCTTCCTGGCGGAAGCCGAGAATCTATTGATGACAACTTACAACAAACAGCCTTACGCGAAGCAAAAGAGGAAATCGGGATTGATGTCACAAAAGTTAAACTATTGCGGGCACTCAGTACCCTATATATCCCACCCAGCAATTTCATAGTTCAACCCTTTGTAGCCTGTGTTCAAGAGCGACCTGCATTTATACCCGACCCGCATGAAGTGGTTGATATTCTGGAGATTTCATTATCTGATATGCTGGATGATGCCCTAATTAAGGAAGGACCTGTCAAGATTTCTATGGGTGCTACGATTATGGCTCCTTATTTCGATCTACACGATAAAATGGTATGGGGTGCCACAGCAATGATTTTATCAGAATTTAGGGAATGGATAAAAACTTTGATTGGCTGAAAATCTACAAGCCATATTCACTCAGCAAATAAACTAAAGCTGCCATGGCTCCTGCTCCCAATTCGAGTTCTCTCCGGTTCACCTTATCAAAAGTATCGATGGAGGTGTGATGATAATCGAAATAACGCTGCGACTCAGGCCGAAGTCCAACGAGTACGGCTCCGGCTTCTTCCAGGGGGTGGATATCTGACCCACCATATCCAGGAACAATGCTTTCAATTTCATAGGGCTTCAGTAAAGATTCCCAGGCAACAATTTTTTGAAACTTGACATCATCATCTGTTTTTACACCAAATGCCCTTGGGGCAAAACCTCCAGCATCCGATTCAATTGCGGCAATATGTTTTTCATTTGGGTTGGCCATAGCAACATCGGCATATTTATGACCTCCCATGCCTCCGTTTTCTTCATTGATAAACATCACCGCTCTAATGCTCCGTTTCGGATGAATGCCCAACTGTTTGAATAAGGTGAGAATTTGAATGCTTTGTACACAACCTGCTCCGTCATCGTGTGCACCATGACCGGTATCCCAGCTGTCTATGTGACCTCCAACGGTAATAATTTCTTCAGGATGTTCGCTGCCTTTGATCTCTCCCACAACATTATAACTCAATACATCGGGCAGGAAATGACATTCGGTCCAAAGATGCAAGTTAAAATCGGGGTCAGTTTTCAGTAATTCGCTCAAGAAATCAGCATCGTTGGTACTTAGGGCCATGGAGGGGATATGCGTAATGCTTTTATCATCAGGATAGCCCATGCTACCAGTATGTGGATTGTCGTCATGTGCGAGCGTCATGCTGCGAACGATGGTGGCAACAGCTCCATAAGCCGCGGCACGACCTGCACCTGCCCAACGATATTGTACGGCTTCGCCATAAGCACGGAAGGTGGTAATATAGGTTGGGTTCATGGGTGTATTGAAGAAGACAATCCTACCTTCAATACCGGCCTTGCCCAGTTTGTCGAGTTCTTCCCAGCTATCCACTTCCACTACAGGGGCTGTAATTCCATTAACAGGTGTAGGCACTGAATTACCGAGGGCACAGACGTTCAAATCTTGTGACCCAATAGCGGATGAGTTGACGATCCGACCTTGTTCAGCTCGACCACGAACCCAATGAGGAACCATAACGGGTTGCAGCCATACCGTATCAAAACCCTGTGCAAGCATAAGCTGCCGGCTATATTCAACCGCTTCGGCTGCCTGAGGAGAACCGCTGAGACGCCCGCCAATCCGGTTAGCAAGGTAATCGAGCCACTGATAGCATTGGCCTTGGGTGAGTACCTGGTCGAACAGTTGACGAATAATGATAGAATCGTTTTGCTGACCGTGAACAGATGCAAATGGTCCACATAGCATGAGGATAAGAATAAGGCGATTCATCATTTTTCTTGAATTGAAAAGGTGAATATAAGGAATTCAAAGGAGATGTGAAGCCAAAGTTGAGTTAAGACGGGCTAAATTTTGGCTTTTAGCTTACAAGTTGTTTCAAGGACGTTTATGCAGCATGTTTTGACTATCAGAGGTAAATAAAACTGATATTATTTCATTTTTTTATAACAAACCTGACAATGAAATTGGAATTGTAAATACTTATTAATAATTTACATTATTGTATCAATCCTGTTTTCATTACATTTGGAATGTATGAAACTATGGCTCAGCTCGATCTCATTATTGCTGTTCTTCAACGTGGCATCGGCCCAGTTTACCGATGATTTCGCTGACGGAGATTTCAGTTCAAATCCTGCCTGGCAAGGTGAAACCGGTAAGTTCATCGTCAATACCAGTATGCAATTGCAACTCAGCGATCCCGTACCCAGCGATGTGGGACATCTTTCAACCGCTGTTTCAATTGCCGACAGCACAGTTTGGATATTTTATGTGAAGTTGAATTTTTCACCATCTGTCAACAATCTGCTTAGGGTCTATCTTCAAAGCAATCAGGCTGATCTGGAAGGAAGCCTTCAGGGGTATTTTATTCAACTGGGAGTGAACGGAAGCACAGACGGCATTGATCTCTATAAACAAAATGGAACGAGTAGCAGCCTGGTAGCTCAAGGCATAGCGGGTCATGCTGCTGTAAATCCGGAAGCACGGATTAAAGTTGTACGCGATGATGCAGGAAATTGGATCCTTTACAGCGACCTGAGTGGAGGAACTGGTTTTGCAACAGAAGGAAGCGGTTTTGATGACAGCTATCTGCAGGGCCAATACCTTGGTGTCTATTGCAAACATACGAGCACGAATGCCGCCAAATTTTACTTTGACGATTTTTGGGTAAACCCGATCAGCATAGATACGCTGAAACCAGAGATATCAAGTATTGAAGCTATTTCAGCCACTGAACTATCAGTGCATTTTTCCGAATCGCTTGAGCAAACAGCGGCTGAGAACATATCAAATTATGTGGCTGACCTGTATGGCAGTCCACTCAGCGCACAGCTTGACCTCAGCGATCAGGCTTTGGTACATCTGGTTTTCCCCAGCCTCTTTCAAAGCGGCACGATTGATACTTTACGTGTCAGCAATATCGCTGACCTGAATGGAAATATTCAAAATGACAATGCCTTTCCATTTATGTATTATACTGCAGGCTATGGAGATATCGGGATCAATGAAATCATGGCAGATCCAAGCCCAACGGTCGGGCTGCCTGATCAGGAGTTTGTTGAGATTTTGAACAATACCGGTTTCAATCTAAACTTAGCTAACTGGACTTTCTCTGATGCATCCAGCACGATTACCCTGCCGGCTGTCATTTTAAAGGCCGATAGCCTGGCCATTTTTTGCGATCCATCGAATACCGGTTTATTTGCGACTTACGGAAGGGTCATTGCACTTTCCGGGTTTCCAACACTGAACAATAGCGGGGATGACTTATCCTTACATGACCCGACCGGACAACTCATCAGCCGGGTCACATATTCCGATAGCTGGTATCGCGATGAGGTGAAAAAAGCCGGAGGCTGGAGCCTGGAACAAATTGATCCCCTGGCAAGCTGTCAGGGAGCAAGTAACTGGGTCGCCTCGGTGAACCCAAAGGGAGGAACACCGGGGAAGCCGAACAGTGTGCTTGGTATATTTCCCGACACTAGCGGGCCCGGTGTTTTATACGCCACAGTTTCAGGAAAACAGGTCATGGTTTATTTCTCTGAAGACCTGGATACGGCCACTTCCCTCGACAGCTCAAATTACCTGATTGATCAGGGTATAGGATATCCGACCGGGGTGAAATTATTCGGAAACCATCGTGATATCATTCAACTGACTCTTCCAACCAAGGCAGATACTGGAGTGCTTTATACCCTGACAATGCAAAAACTGTCAGACTGTGCAGGGAATTGGCTTATGCCACCCGATACAGTCATTTTTGCTACAACTTTTCCGATCAAAGCAGGAGATCTTGTGCTGAATGAAATCTTGTTTAATCCCCAAAGTGGGGGTGTTGATTATCTCGAATTGTATAACCTTTCGGATAAAGTTTTGGACATTCGAAATCTGGAATATGCTGAAATTGATCCGGTGATGGGGAATGTGCTTGGCCAGGCACAGCTCAGCGGAAAACCCTACCTGATGTTGCCGGGCGATTATTTTGCTATTACATCTGATAAGTCCATCACACTATTTGATTATTACACAACGGCTCCCGAACACGTCATTGAGCTTACAAGCTTGCCGAACTGGGCCGATGCCGAAGGGATTGTACGCATTCAAAGCGACAGCCTCCATGTGCTTGACGAGCTGCATTATTACAGTTCTTGGCATTTTCCATTGATTGATGACGAAAATGGTGTATCGCTCGAACGAATTCATCCTGCGGAAAAAACACAGGATGCCGGAAACTGGCACAGTGCCGCTTCAAGTGTTGGATATGGTACGCCAGCTTATCTTAATTCTCAATATGGCGATGTTTTTATCACATCAACTTCTTTTTCGCTCGAACCTGAAATTTTTTCACCCGATCAGGATGGTTACCATGATTATCTCACGATTCACTATCAATTTGATGAAGCAGGTAATATGCTGACCATTCATGTATTCGATCCGCAAGGCCGCATGGTTAAAACACTTGCCAATAATGAACTGGTCGGACAAAGTGGTTCTTTCACCTGGGATGGAAGCGATATGACTGGCAATATGGCCAATACGGGCATTTACATTATCAGCACAGAGACTTTCAACCTGAAAGGTCAGACATCGCATTTCAGACTGAAATGTGTTTTAGCAAAATAATCAGGATGGTAAATTATTCCGGCTCGGCAGCTCCGGTTGACGAATAGAATCTGAATTTGATAAACAGGATTAGATCGATGCTGAAATGAGCTGCCATGGCAGCATATATTCCGATATATTCGAAGAGATAGCCAAGGCCTGCACTGACAATGACCATGAGCAATCCATACATGCTGATTTGCCAATTGCGTGGATTCAGATAACCATGAAGAATAATGAAAAGTACAGAGGTTATCCAGATGCCCAAAAAAGGCTGCAGGCCGGCCCGGAAGAATAACTCCTCTCCTATGCCGGCAGCTGCCGACAGAAAGATCAGATCAATCCATTTTAAATCAGACTCCTGAAGGAGTTTGCTAAAGAAATTTTTGGCTTCTGCCAGCATGGGTGTTTCCACCAGCCAAAGCATATTCAGGGCTGCAATACAACCAAACAAAAATCCACGATAAAGCTGATAAGGCCAGGCCGATCCGAAAGTAAGTAAATAGTGCAGGCTTGCTGTCTGAAAATAATGAACGATAAGCAGGCCGATGGCGCCAAAACCGAATAAGGTAATCAGACCAAGGAGGAAAAATGTTTTTCTGGATGCTTTCAAACCGGATAAATAAAAAAGCACCTGCCAAAGTGCAGGTGCTTAAAAAATACTGTTAATATTAATTTGAAGAGAAACTAACCGTGTTGGTCATATCCATATCTATGGATTGTCCAGCCTGGCTGATATTGATTGTCATATTCTGCTCCAATTCACCTTTTAAAGTCCATCCGCTTGCAAGATCAATTTCGAGGGTACCGGATTGGGTACCACTTAATCCGCTAACTCCGCCTTGTTTGGCCATATCCGATTCCGGATCAAAACTAAAATCACCCTTAACCCCCAAGGTGGCAGTACCATCGCTTATATCTTCCAATGTATAGATAGCATTAATTTCCATTGGGAATTGCGTGGTGATGGTCATTGATCTATCCCAGGAATCCCCCACTTTCACTGGTTTATCAGGAAATGGGCTGAAAAAATAATTCATATTTCCGCTCAGGTTATTTTGCAAACTTTCAAGTTGTGCGCTTTCATCACCTGCCGCCAAATCTTCCAAACCGGTAATACTTTTTACATTACCTCTTTCATCCATGGTTGAGCCAAGCTTTTTACCAATCAGGGGAGTAAAAGCTTCCTGATAAACATTAGCCATCGGGCCAGCCGATGAATCAGGACTATCTGAATCGTAGCTAACCTTACCCATTCCCGGCATATCCTGGGCAAATTGAACACGGGTAAAAGTATTGGACATCGTAAAAGAATGATCTTCGGCAACATCTTCAATTAGCATATCAACATCCATGCTCATGGTCATATTGATATCCATGCCCATTGCATTGGTCACTGATTTTACCGCAATATTCGTTGTATAGCTATGTCCTTCTTCAAGGTTAAATTTTAAATCAACGGCTTCGCCTGATGAACCGGTTTTACAGGAGTAGATAGAAGCAATCATTACAAGAGCTAAAATCAAAAATGGATTGAGTCTTTTCATGTGTTTTTGGATTTAATCTTGATTTTTGTGATTGTATAAAAATACAAAAGTTGCGTTAATGAACTTCCATATAATTGCTTATTTGCTGCTCAACATTTATTCTAATATTTTTCCAAAACAAGTTATAATCAAGAATGTGCAAGCGCTTTCCTTTCAGCTTGATTGCCAGGGGAAGCTTGTCCCGATGCACCCAGAGCATAGGTCCATGCACCTGAGCATCGCAGGCTTCAGGAACCAGATGATCAAAGGATCTTGGCAAAGCTCCTAAATTAAAATCAGCAGCCGAATAAGCTTCATCAATTGTCCAGCTTAAAGGATTGACACAAAGTGCACCGGCATAAAAGTCATAGGTATCATCGTGTAATTTATAAGCCCAACCCACGGTATTCCAGGAAGCATAACAAGCGGTTTGACCGACTTGGCGACAAGGTGGAATTTTAGGTATGGAATCGGGCGGAACAGGCCAACCGATAGGATAAGCAGCCACCAATTGATTCAACATTTTTTCATCTTGAAAGTAATCTTTTAAAAGCCACATAGCCATCAATCCACCCTGACTATGACCGGCAATTAAAATTGGACGGCCATTATTATAATGATCAAGATAATATTGAAAAGCAGCCTTCACATCGGTATAGGCTAAAGCGAGTGCTTGCTTCGAATTGTCATCATTTTGATAAAACGCTTTAATTACCGCCTGGCGGTATCGTGGTGCAAAGACCCGGCAACTACCATTAAAAACACTTGCCTGATATTTTATTGGATATAAATCAGTTTGTAGATTCAGTGCTTCATCATTAAGATCAGCATTCCAGGTTGGCCCTTTATAGTAAGTTGTAGGATGGATAAAGAAAACATCAGCAGCGGCCTTGTCGCCTGCATATTGCAGACTTGAATCAGGTAAAAGATCAGAAGGATCGTCCATATCCGGAAGAGCCGCCCAGTATTTTTGAAGGCTATAATCAGGCCCTGCCGGAACAGGCCGATAAGAATAAGCAGACCTTGGGTTTCGGATGGATGCACAAGAGTAAATTATGCAGATCAAAAGAACAGATAAAAATGGCTTCATGCGCTAATTCGTATTTTTGTCAAAAGTAAAATTATTAGCCCGAAACCTAATTAAATTAACACAACATGGCCGAACAAAAAGGGAAAGATATCCCCAGAACAGAAATCAGCGATTTAGGTGAATTTGGTTTAATCCACCGTATTACCAAGAACTTTGAATTACGCAACAAAAGTTCAGTAAAAGGTATTGGTGATGATTGTGCGGTGATAGCTAGCGGGAAGGCAAATGCTATTTTAATAAGTACTGATCTTTTGATAGAGGGAATTGATTTTGATTTGGCTTATCACCCCTTGCGTCATTTGGGATATAAAGCCATTGTTGCCAGCATATCAGACATTTATGCTATGAATGCCCGTCCATCACAGATTACCGTTTCGATTGCTGTATCGAATCGTTTTTCTGCCGAAGCAATAGATGAATTATATGAAGGTATCTGGCATGGCTGCGATTTCTATGATGTCGATTTGGTAGGAGGAGATACATCGGCCAGTGAAAAAGGATTGCTGATAAGTGTAACGTGTATCGGAGAATCTCCGCTTAAACAAATCGTTTATCGTAGCGGTGCCAAAGTAGGTGATCAGGTGATGGTGACCGGTGATTTGGGAGCAGCTTATCTGGGATTACAATTACTGGAACGGGAAAAACAAATCTTTTTGGAAAATCCGGAAATTCAACCTGACCTGGAGGAAGAAACATACATATTGAGAAGACAACTAAAACCGGAAGCCCGTAAAGAACTGATCGATATATTTGAGGAGCTTAAAATAAAGCCGAATGCTATGATTGATGTATCAGACGGATTATCATCTGATATGCTACAGATATGTACAGCTTCCGGTCTTGGCTGCCGATTGCAGGAATCGGGTATTCCTATTGCTAAGGATACATTTGAACGGGCCATAAAATTCCAAATACCTCCTTTAACTGCGGCCTTAAGCGGTGGTGAAGACTATGAAATTCTATTCACGGTAAATGCTGAAGATGCTATAAAATTGAGTGCCAATCCTCTCTTTAGTTTGATTGGTGAAATGACTCCACAAAAAGAAGGATACAAACTGATTTCAAATTCAGGGCAGGTTCATAATCTCGTTGCTCAGGGCTGGAATCATTTGAACCTAAGCTAATTAAAACGAAAACATCCGCACAAAGGCGGATGTTTTTCGCTTATGAAAAGAATTGACTGTATGCCAGTACAATTTTGACCGAATGCTTAAGAAACGCTACCCTTTATCTTTTTAGTATTGATATGGTAAACCTTTCTTTTAATCCGTTCAATAATCAGATACATCACCGGTACAATAACGAGGGTAAGGAAGGTGGCAAAGGATAATCCAAAGATAACAGTCCATGCCATCGGAGCCCAAAAACCGGCACTGTCTCCACCCCAATAAATGTGCGGATTCAAATTTGTTATTAATGAGCTGTAATCGAAATTCAGACCAACGGCCAAAGGTACCAGACCCAAAACTGTGGTAATAGCAGTTAGTAAAACCGGCCTTAATCTGGTTGAACCTCCCTGAACAATAGCTCTTTTAACATCTTCGTCATCCAATACTTTTACATTAAGTTCTTGCCGTTTGCGTTCCCGAAGAAGATTAATATAATCAATCAACACAATTGCATTATTTACCACAACACCGGCCAGAGAGATGATGCCAATACCCGTCATGATGATGATAAAGTCCATATTAAAAATGGCCAATCCAAGCAATACCCCAATCAGGCTGAATAAAACAGTAAGCATAATCATGAAAGGAGCTGCCATTGAATTAAACTGAGTAACAATGATTAGGAAAATCAGAAAAACGGCAATCATCAGCGCTTTACCAAGAAAAGCGGTTGACGCATCTTGTTCCTCCTGCTGCCCGGTAAATTTTAATTCATAACCTACGGGAAGTTTGTAATCGGCAAATAATATTTTCAATTGATCAATAATCTCGGAAGCATTATACCCTTCTTTAATATTTGAGTAAATAGTAATTACCCTTTTTAACCCTTTTCGCTGTATAGAATTATAGGTAAAAGTACTGCTGTCATAAGCAACGCTAGAAATTGGTACTTGACTGATTTTACCAGATGCCTGATCACGGAAAGTAATTTTCTGATCGAGCAGAATCCCCCGGTTATATCTATAGCGGTTGTCCAGCCTGAGCATGATTGGGTATTTATCTTCGCCAACTTTATATTTTGAAATTTCCTTCCCAAATAAAGCGGTTCTGATTTCATTGGCAACTCTTGATGTAGAAACGCCAAATCTACCGGCTGCCCTCCGGTCAACATTGATGAGAATTTCCGGCTTATTTTGTTCAACATCAGTCAAAAGTTCTTCAATCCCAGGGATACCGGATTGATTAATTCTTTGTTTCACCCGTCCAGCTTGATTTGACAAAGTATCCAGATTATCACCAGATATTTCGATATTGATTGGTTTTCCAAAATCAGGCCCATTTGCATTTTTTTCTACCGTTATCACCGAACCCGGTAGATCTGAAATTGCTGTGCGCACTTCCTCCATAACATGCTTGGTACTTATCCCTTGCCGGAATTCAAAATCCAGAAAAGTAACCGTTATACGTGCCCGGTTGGGTGTACTTCCACCTCCCTGACCTCTTGCCGGATCGTTTGTTCCTTCACCAACCTGTGCTGTAACTGATTCAATTAAAAATTGATAGGGTTTTAGCACAGCATTAATTTTTTCTTCTATTCCTTCAGTATAATCATTGGTTTTCTCAATATCGGTTCCTATAGGCAGTTCAACATATACATTTATGTATTGAGGATCATTACTTGGAAACAAGTCAACCTTAGGAGCCCTGACTGCTGTAATCATTACTGCAATAATCAAAAGCATAAAGGTGCCTCCCAGAAACCAATAAGGGCGTTTGCCCGCAATGGCAAATTCAATCGTACGATGGTAGCTGTGTTCTAACCAAGGCAGAAAACGATCCTGAAACCATCGGGCAGTTCGTCTAATCAGATAAGCATCAATCAGCAAAAGCAATGAAATAATAATAGATAGATTTCTTATCCAAATCACATTTCCGAAATGAGCAAGCAGCCCGATTACGGCAATAATTCCGATTGAACGAAAAAGTCTTTTGGTTTTCAACTTCGTTCTTATTTCTTCAATTTTCACAAAACGAGAAGCAATCACCGGATTGATAACCAAAGCGACAAATAAGGAAGAACTTAGTACAATGATGAGGGTAATGGGCAGATACTTCATGAATTCGCCCATTATGGAGTTCCAGAAAATCAAAGGCAGAAAGGCCACAATAGTGGTAGCTGTCGATGCAATAATAGGCCAGGCTACTTCACCCACTCCTTGCTTGGCTGCTTCTTTCGAGTAAAGGCCTTCCTGTACAAATCGGTAAATGTTCTCTACAACCACAATTCCATTATCTACCAGCATACCCAAGGCGAGAATTAAGGAAAACAAAACCATCATATTGATAGTAGAGCCGATGGAAGCGAGGACAATAAAGCCAATAAGCATCGACATCGGAATGGCAATGCCGACAAATAAAGCATTCCGTATTCCCAGGAAAAACAATAATACTAACACCACCAGGATTACGCCTGAGATGATACTGTTCTCCATATTGGATACCATTTTCCGGGTAAAACGGCTTTGATCATTTGTGGTTGTAACGGTAATATCAGCAGGCAAAGCACCCTGTTTCGCTTTGGTAATAAGTACTTTAATTTTATCTGATGCATCCAACAGATTTTCACCATTTCTTTTAATTACGTCAAGGGTTGCTACTGATTGTCCATCAAGGCGCGAATAGCTTTTTCTTTCTTCATCTTTCAAATTGATCTGAGCGATATCTTTCAAAAAAACAACCATTTGTTTTTCGCTTTTAACCACTACATTACCAATGTCTTTGATAGATTGAAACTCTCCAACAACCCGGATAGATCTTCGATATTCATCGGTCAGTAAATTTCCCCCTGAAGCAGTAAGGTTCTCACTCCTTATTTTATTTTCAATATCAGAGAAGTTAATTTCCAGGGCTTCCATCTTAAAGAGGTCAACACTAATTTCAACTTCTTTATCGGACAGGCCTCTGATCTCAACTTTAGAAATCTCGGGTAATTTTTCAATTTCATCCTGAAGATACTCTGCATATCCTCTCAATTCTTCAGGACTATAATCACCCGAAATATTGATAAACATGATTGGCAGATCTGAAAGGTTGATTTCGGAAACATCCGGATCTTCAGGTAAATCATTTGGAAGGTCTTTTTTCGATTTATCAACGGCATCTTTCACTTTATTCAATGCATCCTCGATAAGAATATCAGGATTGAATTCGGCAACCACCATAGAGAAATCCTGTAAATTACTGGATGTAATCTTCTTAACCCCCGAAATAGAATTCAGCTCATTCTCAATGGGTCTGGATACAAGATTTTCCATATCGGCCGGTGAGTTGCCCGGATAGGTAGTTCCGATGAGAATCTGTGGAAAAACAATTTCCGGAAATTGCTCCTTGGGTAAGGAGAAATAAGATGAAAATCCAAATAAGATTAGCATGAAAGTCAATAGAAATACGGTCGTTCTATTGTTGATTGATAAGGTTGAAAGTTTAAAATCCCTATCAAGTTTTTGTTGCTTTATTTGATCAGGCATGCCTGTATATTTTGAGTATATTTATTTAATGTCAACAGAGGTTCCATCAGATATTTCCTGATAACCATCACGGATGAAAACTTCCCCCTTACTGATACCGCCAAGAATTTCCACTTCACCATTATAATCCATTCCTACCTGTATAATTTTTTTCTCGGCAACCGGGCCTTCTTTCCCCTGGCCTATAGTGAAAAGGTAAGGATTGTCTTTTCTATCATGTAGAATGAGCTTGCTTGGTACAACTATCGCATCATCATTTACATAGTCATAAATATGTATTGAAGCCAGGAGGTTTGGCTTGATCTGATGATCCTTATTAGCAATTAAAACGGTGATTTTAAAAGTCCGGTTGTTTGCATTAATAACCTGACCTACAGCCACAACTTTCCCAATGCTGTTGAATTCGGGCAGAGAGGCAAAAGTTATCCTGCAAGTATCGCTTTGTTTTACACTACCAATATACGATTCGGGAATTTCAGCATCAATCTCCATTTGATCGAGATTAAGTACCCGAAGCAAAGGTGAACCGGCCAAAGCCATTTCTCCCTCATTAGGCTTAATTTCGTCAACCGTGCCGGATACTGGTGCCTTTACCCTATAAAGGGCACTTTGAGCGTAAAGCGTTGCAAGCCGATTGTTAAATGTTTCCAATTGACTCTTTACCTGCAAATATTGCATTTCAGAACCAATGCCCTGATTCCATAAACGTTCCTGCTTATCAAAAGCTGTTTGAGCCAGCCTAATGCTTGTTTTCACTTCATCAATATTACGGTTGATAATGCTTGCATTGAGCTGTATTAAAATCTGGCCTTTGCTAACCTTTTGTCCGGCATGAACATATATCCGTTCTATTGCTGCGGAAACTTCGCTTGCAACCAATACATTAGTGAGCGAAGTGGCTACACCCTGCACCGTAAACTGATGCACAAACCTGGATTTTCTGAGTGTATCAATTGTAACCACTTTCCCTAGTGATTTGCTTGAGTCTAATTGCTCTTGCAAGACTTCCAGATTACTAATTTCTTTTTCCAAATCTCTGACTGCATCTCTTTTTACTTGAATCAGATTATTTACTTCTGACGAGGTTTGAGGGTTCTCCTCTTCCCCTTTTGTTGAACAAGAACTGATAGCAAATACGATCATCAGCGTTAATATAAACGGCATTTTTTGCTTCATTATAAAGTTATTTTTTAGTTAATTCCTAATGCTTTTTCTAATTCGATTTTTGCGATCAGCAAGTTGTAAATCGCATTGATATATTGATTTTGAGTTTGTAAGAGTGTGTTTTGCGCATTGTTTACTTCGAGGCTTGAACCGACACCTTCTTGATATTTTATTGTTGAAATCTGAAGAATATGTCTAGCCAATTGTAAGTTTTGCTCTTGGCTTGCTATCTGCTCCAATGCATTCAAATAGTCCATTCTGGCCTGATTGACTTCAATAGACAGACTTTGGGAAAGTTGCGCTTTACTGTTGTGCAACTTCATCAGGTTAATCTGTTCCTTTTGCACCGTTGATCGTTTTCTAAAACTGTCGAAAATCGGAATATTGAGATTCACACCAACCAGAGCCGTTTGAAACCAGGGCAAATTGCTTTTGTAAAAATCAAATTGATCACGTTGCGCATTTTGCTGATACACAGCATTCACACTCAATGTCGGTAGATACATAGCCCGAAATCTCTTAACATTCATTTCTGTCAACTGCTCCTGCATATCAAGGATAGTATATTCTAGCCGATTAGTTTGATTAAATGATTGATTGAGTAAATCAGAAGAAGGGTCAAATAATCCTTCCAAACTATCTGTAAGATTGATAGAATCTGCAATATCCATCCCCATTTGAAATTTGAGTAATAGTTTGGCAAAATCATCTTGTCTTTTCAAGCTCTTAAGCTGAGCATCAATATTTGATTTTGACAATTTCAGGCGATCTACTTCAATCGATTCAATCAAGCCGTTATCATACATGGCCTGCGTTTCGTTCAGCATTTTATCCATATTTGCCTGATTGTTTAAAGTAATTAAAAACGCTTTATGGCTTATCAGTGCGAGATAATAAGATTTGGTAATATTCAGTTTGAGGTCGCGTTCACTTTGCAAACTTTGCTTACGCGTCATATCGACATACATCCTCGAGGCTTTTAGTCCGATTAAATAAGATCCGTCAAAAATCATTTGACTCGCATTGACAGAAGCACTCAGATTTTGTTTTGTACCAAAACTCACTTCCATAAAATCACCTGGTTGCCCGCCAAAAAATTCTGCGGGGATTAAGGATGTGGGCAGAGAAAGATAATCGGTATATCCGACTGATGCATTAAGCTGGGGCAGTCCGTTAGCCATTAATTCCGTTACTGATTTTTTTGATTGTTCAATATCCAATGTTGCGTTTTTAAGCTGAACATTGTTGTCCACTCCATATTGAACAGCTTCCGTAAGCGAAAAATCAACACCTTGGGTTTGAGCTTGTAATGAGTAAATATTCCCAATGAAAGCCACGAGCAATACACCCATAATTTGTTTATAATCCATCATATTTTATTTTTAATTCATTATAAAGGGCAATTCCTTCAGGAGTTGCAATCCCATAAATGTGATAATCAACAAATGAAAGGAATAAATCTCCGGGTGATAATTTCATAGCTTTTACCATATCATTATCTACCGTTTCTTCTATCCTAGAAACATAAAACAATGCGATTGCCTCCTCATTAACATCATCCCGGTATAGCCCTTCATGCTTACCACGAATCACATTTTCTTTGACTAATTGATAGATAAACTGATTTTTGAACCTTTTAATGATATCCCAGATTTTAGGATGGTATTTCTTTAAATCAAATTGAACCGAAATTTTTAAGCTTTTGGTGAAATCCAAATGATGCATAAATACACGGTACCATTCATCAATGGCGTTATCAGACTGCTTACTGATAAGTGCTAGTGCATTTTTTTCACGCTCAACATAACCAAGTAATATCTTTTTGACCAAATCTTTCTTGCATGAAAAGTATTTGTATAGCGTCTTTTTCGATTTTCCTAATTCCCGGGCAAGGTCATCCATACTCACACTTCGTACACCAAATTGTAAAAACAATTCTTCAGCTTTGGATTGTATTTCTTTTTCAGTTTCCATGAAGTATTCGGTTCAGGGAACGCAAAGGTAAAAGAAATCGCTGGATGGGAACTATCGCAACAAAGAAAGTTTCCTCCGTTTAAAGAAATTTAACATATTATAATCAAAGATCACGCTTGCTTAAAAGCCAATAGGATAAACCAATGAAAATAGCAGTATAGGCAAGGCTGATAATAGAATAATCCCAGGAAGGATGATTAAGCAAGCCGGAATCAGAAGAAATCAAATCCATGTAAGGAAAGGGTATGACTCCATATATTGATTTAGCAGGCAGATAATTTACGAACTTGAAAGGAATCTGGCTGCGAACAATTGGCTCAATAACGCCCAGATATAATAAGAAGATAAGGATGCTGATTCCGGCTTTTCGAAATAAATGTGAAAACAAGGATGCCAGAGAAAGTAAGGCTACAGTTTGAATGACATAGGCAGGAATAAACAAGATTTTGTCAAAAAACATATCCAGATTCTGACGAGGTGTATTCCATAATCCTAAGGCAATGCTAAAAACAGCCACGACCATAGTACAGGCAATTGCAATCAAAATCATTAAGTATGTTTTAGCCAGAATTACCTTTTTACGATCTAGTCCGTCAATAATATTTTGCCGGATAGTTTTGTATTGATACTCATTAGTAATTAAGACGATGATGAGCACTCCGAGGATCAGATTGAACAGAATAGCTGCGAGGTAAGTTATGTTGTGCCATACATCGGGGAAACGAAGCAAGTCATCGCTGAAAGGCCGGAAACTTCCTATCTTAAAGTTTTGTGCACTGATAAAGAAAAGAAACAAACAAACGAAATAGAACCCCATCAACCAGCGAAAAGTAGTATATGGCCAAATCTTCTTCCACTCAATCTTTATCAATTTAATCATGGCTATCGGATGTTAATTCGAGGAATTGGCTTTCCAATGATTTTTGCCGAATACTCAAATGGTTTAATGATATACCTGCCTCTGCTAATTTTTTATTAAGAACAGCAGGGTTTAAATTACTCATTGGAATAATTAATCTGCCATGCTTTGTTTCAATCCTTTCAATCTTACAATGCTTGCTTAAAAATGAGGAGAGTAAAGCAAGGTCTTCAGATGCCAACTCAATTTGGTCTTCGCTGTTCAATGCTTCATTGACCGGTCCGCTGGTAAGCAAATTTCCCTTTTTTATGACTGCTACATGGGTGCATACTTTCTCAACCTCATCGAGTAAATGGCTGGCAAGAATAATCGTTTTCCCTGCTGCTCCTAAAGTCTTTATCAAATTTCTAACATCAGATATTCCCTGAGGATCAAGGCCATTGGTTGGCTCATCCAAAACCAACACATCCGGATCAGCCAATAGCGCATTGGCAATGCCCAAACGTTGCTTCATACCAGTAGAATAGCTTGAATACTTAGTGTCTTTTCTATCTAATAATTTCACCACATCTAATACTACATCAATTCTCGAATAGGAGACCTCTTTGATATCTGCTGTGATTTTCAAATTCTGAAATGCTGTGAGATAAGGATAAAAATTTGGCTTCTCTAACAAACTACCAATTCGATTTCTGTCAGATGATCCTGTCTTCTCATTAAACCAATGAAAAGTCCCTCCATCACAATTCAAAATACCAAGAATAATACTCAAGGTAGTGGTTTTTCCGCTTCCATTAGGTCCCAAGATGCCATACACAGACCCGCCTGGTACTTCAAGTGATAAACGATTGACCGCAGTGAGCTTTCCGTAACGTTTTACTAAATCCGAAATATTTAATACTGATTTCAAAATTTATTTTTGCATACAAATATATCAAGGCTTATGAATTTTTGTAAATTTAATTGACAAACAGCAGCTTAAAGAATGTTAAGACCCTTCTACCAAAAAGGAACGACAGAGGCCGGTTGCGATGAAGCAGGCCGTGGCTCATTAGCGGGACCAGTGGTTGCCGCAGCTGTAATCCTCAATATTTCAAAACCTATACCTGGATTGGATGATTCAAAAAAACTGAACAAAAAGCAACGTGAATATCTTGCTATTAAAATCAAGCAGAATGCACGTTCCTGGTCAGTAGCTTTTGTCGATAATCATGAAATTGATAAAATAAACATTCTTAATGCCAGCATCAAGGCTATGCACATGGCCATAGGTTTATTAAAGACGACTCCCCAATGTCTTCTCATTGATGGCAATCGATTCAAACCCTATCACGATATTCCTTTTCACTGTATCATAAAAGGCGATGGCATATATCAATCTATTGCTGCAGCTTCAATCATTGCAAAAACTGAAAGAGACGCATACATGATTAAACTTTCCAAAGAATTTCCAGCCTACGGATGGGAGAAAAATAAAGGATATCCAACTCCATTTCATCGGGTGGTAATAGCCAATGATGGGGCCTGCGCCTACCATCGGAAAACTTTCAAATTGCTGTCAACAGCGAAGCAAATTGAGTTATTTGACAAAACAACAGGCCTTTAAACTTTCGTTTAAAGGCCTGTGAATTTCATTGCAAAATCCTTGCAATTACTATTCTGCTGCTTGCTCAACTTTTGGCTTCCAATTAAAGTCCATTCCCAACATCAACTCGTGAGAGCCCGAATTGTAAGATTGGAATTCACTGGTTGTAAAGTCATAGCTGTATGCTAAATGATATTTATTGAGCACTTTAG
Source organism: uncultured Chitinophagales bacterium (assembly GCA_964413685.1). GTDB lineage: Bacteria > Bacteroidota > Bacteroidia > Chitinophagales > S012-47 > JAJRWN01. Next base: position 310,447 of record CAYPSW010000001.1, on the reverse strand, counting down.
CACCTACAAGCGCACTGATGAAATTTCCTTTTCCACCACGGTATCCAACTCCAAAGTATAATTGCTCGTTAAGCAAATGTGCTTTTGCGTCAATTTCATATTGAACGGGACCACCGGATGCACCTTTCACCATTACAGATGGTTCAAACGTAAAATTATCGCTTGAATGCATTCTATAACCTGCCATCAAACCATAATGAATGGCATCGGTTATTCCAATTTTTGTAAGTTGAACCAATCTTGGTGCAGAAATTCCTGCATAGAATTTCTCGCCATAGAAATATGCTCCAAAGGCGAGATCAATATTCCAGGCACCAGTCATAGCTAAAACAGCCGGATCAGCAGGAGTGTTAGTAAACACTTCTCCCTGTTTCAAGCTGTATTTAACAGCATTCAAACCAAGTCCAATTGACAAAGTATTGTCACCCATAGGAAGCAAATAAGCATATCCTGTGTTGAAGCCGGTTCTTTGCTCAGGTCCAATTAAATCATTGATTAAAGTGACACCAAGACCAACGCGGCCAATGGCACCATGCAATGTAACATTTTGTGTTTGAGCAGCACCCGGAAAACCAAGCCATTCTCCACGGATTTCTGTCCGTAATGCCCATTGTCCTGCACTACCTGCTGCTGCCGGATTCCAGGTAAAATAGTTTAACTGGTAATTCGTGAGCAGTGGTTCTTGCTGACCCCATGCAGTGATGGTGGTCAGCAGAACGATTGCAATTATTGATATTTTCTTCATAGTCGTAATCATTTTTTTGGATTAGCGAATGATGGTTATTGGTCCACGGTGTACCAAACCTGTTTGTATATCGAGTTTGATTATATAGAAGTAAGTTCCTGCAGGCAATGTTCCGCCATCCCAGGCACTTCCATTAGAGTAATCAGTTGCCTCATATACCAATTGTCCCCAACGGTTATATACCTTCATTGAATTCTTCGGGAAGAAATCGATGATTGGAATAATCCAGGTGTCGTTAGTACCGTCACCATTTGGAGTATAAGTATTTGGTGCATCTAATGGTGTGTTCGGATCGATGGTAGTCAGCATATCATCGCTGTTCACACAACCATGAATATCTGTTACTGTCAAAGTATAGGTAGTTGTTGCCAGAGGCGTAGCTACCGGATTTGAAATACCATTGTCGTCTAAACTGCCATCATTTGGTTGCCAATCCCAAATTGTTGCTGCCGGATTACTTGTACCGTTAAATTGAGTTGTATGGCCAAGATAAACCGTAACATCAGCTCCGGCTGAAACAACCGGTAATGCCCAAACAATCGTTGACATTGTGGTTGAATTTGTACATCCGTTAGCATCTGTATAGGTATAAGTAATCGTATGATTACCCGGACCTGCTAAGGCAGGGTTAAATGCTGTTCCCGTAATACCAGGACCAGAATAAACTCCACCCGTTGGTACCCCAACCATCAAAGTCATCGCATCATCGACACAATACTCAGGATTGAGACCACTGAAACTAACAACCGGTAATGGGTTAACAGTTACTGTCATTTCATCCTGTGCAGTACAACCATTAGCATCCGTTACAATTAATGTATAGGTTGTAGTTGTTGTAGGCGTTGCCGTTGGATTAGGTGCAACAGCGTTATCCAAATCAGTCATTGGATTCCAGTTATAAGCATAAGCCGGGGCACCGCCACCTGCACTTGGGCTTCCACCAATTTCAGTCGATTCGCCAATACAGATAGAAATATCATTTCCGGCACTTACTGTAGGTCCGGGAATAACTGTAACTATCACAGCGTCACTCGAAGAACATCCGTTTGCATCGCTAACAGTCAACGTATAAGTAGTCGTTGCTGCCGGTGTTGCGTCAGGATTAGCAATTGAAGCTGAACTTAAACCAGCTGCAGGTGCCCAACTATAAGTATACGGTGCAGTACCAGCATTTGCTGATGGTGCGCCTCCAATAGCTACAATAGAGCCATTACATACTTGTTTATCAGAACCCGCATCAGCAATCGGATTAGGATTAACTGTTACAACAACTTCATCGGTTGATGTACATCCATTTACATCCGTTACAGTTACTGTGTAATTAGTTGTTGCAGCAGGAGTAGCCGTTGGGTTTGCATCGGTTGGTGATACCAATCCGGTTGCCGGAGCCCAACTATAAGTATAAGGAGGTGTTCCTGCCGAACCGGTTGGTCCACCGCCAATTACTACTGAACTTCCGGCACAAAGTGCAACATCAGAACCTGCTGTAGCGACTGGAACCGGGTTAACGGTTACCGTTACCATGTCTGTAGCAGTACAGCCACCAGCATCCGATACAGTTAAGGTATAGGTTGTTGTAGCTGTAGGCGAAGCATCCGGATTAGCAGCAGTTGCGCTACTTAAACCGGCTGCTGGTGCCCATGAATAAGTATAAGGAGGTGTTCCGGATGAACCGGTGGGTGCACCACCTATTGTAACCATGTCACCAGAGCACATCGTGTAATCTGCACCGGCATTTGCAATCGGGTTAGCTGATACCGTCACCATGACCATATCGGTACCTGTACAACCATTGGCATCGGTAACAGTTACTGTATAAGTAGTTGTTCCGGCCGGGTTGGCTGTCGGGTTCGCAGTAGTTGTACTACTAAGACCACCGGCAGGTGCCCAATTGTATGTATAAGGAGGTGTTCCGCTTGTTGCAGTGGGTGCACCACCTACAACCACTCCGCTGCCACTGCAAATACCTGCATCAGGACCTGCATCAACAACCGGATTGGCATTAACTGTTATAGTCACCATATCTGTTCCTGTACATCCGTTGATGTCAGTTACAGTTACAGTATAGGTTGTAGTAACTGAAGGAGAAGCAAGCGGATTTGGTGCGACCGGTGAGCTTAATCCTGCAGCAGGAACCCATGTATAAGAAATAATAAGTGGTGTAGATACACCGGGTGTTCCTGTTGGGGAACCTCCGATGGTTACACTACTACCTTCGCACATCACAAAATCTAAACCTGCATCGGCAGTAGGCACATCGTTCACTACTATATCAATAGAATCTTCATTGTAACAACCGTAAAGGTCGGTTACCATATAATGAATGGTATGGGTTCCAACACCAGCTATACCCGCATTAAACACACCCGCAATCGGATCTGTAATGCCGGGACCTGAGAAAGTACCCAGTGGGGTAGCCGGAACCAGGTTGAATGCCGGTTCGTCTAAACAAAGCGGACCAACCGGTGTGATAGAAGCATCAGGTAATTCATGAACTTCTACCAACTCATCTGCACAATTAACGCATCCGTTTGCATCAGTAAAGCAATAGCTGATGGTATGTACGCCTGCACCTGCAGTAGCCGGATCAAATTCACCATCACCGGTAACAAAAGTAAGTGTCCAGCTTGCAATAGCTCCACCATCACCACCAACAAAGTCAGCAGCTTCCATTTTCCACTGACCATTTGGATTTAATACACCATTGTTCAGTACACCCAGATCATCACCATTAGCAGCAGTAAATGTACCGCTGATGGCAGGTGCATTACCGCAAACATTCTCCATTTCGTTTCCAATACCCGGTACAACACAAGCATCTACATTGTCTCCAGAACAACCATAGTATGAAGCGGGGTTGCCAGGACGATCCATCAATTCAATGACCGTACCGTCAGGAGCCACCAATCGAATGACTACGTCTCCAATCCAGGTATGATTCAACTGGAAGCATACAGATTGCAATAAAATATCACCACCTAAGGCTGATCCCGGAAGACCTGAAACATTCAGTTTTTCCTGGTTATAAGAACCTGAACCGTCAGCTATCGGCACAACCGGACTTGAATAAGTAGCGGTATAAGGCCCACTCATATCTGAAGAACCCGGACCGGTCCAGACACCACCAGCAGGCGTACCTTTTATTGCTACCGGACTATCGTCAATACAATAGTCGGTTCCCAGGCCGGTTTGATTTACAATTGGCAGTGGGTTAACATTCACTAACACCGAATCAGATTCAGAACATCCGAAGGCATCAGTAACCGTTAAAGTATATTGAGTTGTTACTGTTGGGTAAGCCATGGGATTTGCCAGAGTCGGGTCATTTAAAGAAGCGGCCGGAGCCCATGAATAAGTATAAGGAGGTGTTCCCAAAACAACGGCAGGACTTCCACCTAATATGGCTGTATCGCCATAGCATAAGGTATCATCCAAGCCAGGTATCGGTACTAAACAACCATCGTTGAATACCATACGTACAACTGGTGTTCCGTGAAATTGAGAAGGCAATGGGGTGACATGAGACCATCCGTCTCCATTTCCATATGGATTGGTATCCCAGCGTATCCAGACTTTATCCGGTGTATATATAGTAGCTGTTTTCGAAATAGCCGGATTACTGCTTCCGACTTGTTCTTCAATAGTCATCACATACTCTCCGGGTGTAACAATGATGGGTTGTGCGAACTCTAAAGAGTGTTCCTGACCAGGTGTAGCACTAGGCGTAATAGCTATAGGTGTTTCAGCAATCATAGTATCAGGGAAGCCGGTACCATTATCAAAACTCCACAAGCCCATAGCATATGGGTTGCCTGGAATGGGAGAGGCACCACCTCCTGAATTGGGATTACCCAAGGTGAGGTTTCCTTTAGTTACAGCAGCGAGATTGTGCACAGTAAACTGATTTCCAATTTCACCACCTGCACTATTACTGCCATAAATACCGTAGGCAAAGGTAGGATAGTCGTCATCGCGGGCATATAAAGTATCGTCAATCACCCAGGTGGTAATAGAAGTATTATCACTGGTGGATTGATCTGATGGGTTGGTTGATACGCTTATGGTTAACGTATACGTGTCGGCAGGATTAAGCAATCCGAACAACGTAGCTCCAAGCCCCGGAAGGGCAAAAGAGGTTGAAGCACCTACGGCCAAGGGTACCGGGGCACTGGTTTGGCTATAAACAAACCCATTAGCAACACCCGTGAGGTCGGCCTGAATGGTTACAGCAGTTAGTGGTTGCAAACCAATATTGGTAGCATATCCAACCAAAGCACCTTCAGCTTGTGAAACCGGAATCACGGTATATTCACTTGCGCTGGTACTGGCTGCTGCATCATAGTCCCATAATTGATATACACGGAAATCATCTATAGCAAAATCAGAACGATTATAATAAGTTCCGCTGACACCTCTGAATCTGAATTTTACAGAGGACATACCACCGTAGTTCAATCCGGTAGGGCTTAAATCTACTGAGTTCAGGTTCCATTGGTCATCATTATCATGAATAGCCGGAATGATATCATTAGTCCAGCTAGATCCATTATTAAAACTGACATCAAGGTGAATGTATCCCATATACCCGGAATAGATACAATACATATGAGACCAAAATTCTAGTACAGGAGCAGTATTAGCCGTGAAATTAAATTCAGGCGTTAGCATATTACCTGTTTGATTATAGCAACCGTAATAGGCAGTCATTGCGACATATTTTCCACTTCCGCTAGTATGGTCTGCCGTTAAGTGAGAATAGTAGCTATAAAACCCGAAATTGCCGGAATAAATAATCCAGTGCTCATTGCCATAGCCAAGATTCTCTATTGTCCAATTCGAGCTACCCGGTGCATAGCAAGGGTAGTAATAGTAGCAATAAGAGGTACAATTCGACCACGTATCAAAGTTCTGAACGTACGGAAAAGTACTGATTTGAGCCTGCATCCGCGTTGTGCCGAACAGCAGCAAAATCGTACTTATTAGTGTAAAGGTCAATCTTTTCATTTTATTAAAGATTTTAAATTTTCAAAATCAAACCAAATCGCTTAGTTCTTATCCTTTCCTTGGATATAATCCAATTCTGTCTGCAAATCCTTAATCAAACCAAGAGCATGCGGATCTGTATCAATTAATTCGGTCAGCACTCTAATTTGATCTTTAATTTCTTCAACCCGGGATGGTATGTTACTCAGTCCAAGCGGATCGGTTTGCGGATCATTGCTGTTATTAGCAGCAAGGGGAATTACATCTGTAACACTGGTTCCGGGGATGGGTTTTACCGTATTCACCGGATTTTCCTGTGATGAAGCGGGAATCATTCCATAAGCTTCTTTCAATTGGTTCAGTCCCTGTTGAGCAGCTTGCATGTCGAAACCAGGATCATTCTGGCTAAGCTCAATCTTTTGCTCATAAGCGTTTACTTCGTCAATCTGTTCCTGAGTTTGGGCGTTCACAGCCAAACTGCAAAACAAAATCAAAAGCACAGACAACATCCCCGATACTCTGTAGATTAATGCTCTCATAATAAATAAATTTAAAATGGTTTATTTGGGTTTTGCAACAAGCAAACAAGCCTGTTAAAAAACTGTTAAATAATAAAATTGAATGCCACTAATAAATAAAAGGGTATTTATGCCAACAACATCAAGCCAAAAAAGACCCTTTAAAAAGTTGAGAACTGTAAATGTATTAAAAAATACTTTTCAAAAGCAATTTTTCTGAAGCTAAATATAAAACATGTTCTCGACTTTTGAAAAAATTTCTCAGGTTTTTTCAAAAACTCAAGAAGCAAATATAAAAATATCAGGTAATTATCAACAATTTTTTTCTGGATTATTATTTTTCTAATCCGCATTTTAACTATAGTTCATTAAATACCGCCTCTACACCTATGTTTATATAGGGTGGATGATTTGTGTTTCTGTTCATCAATAAAATATATTCATACCTCCGGTAAATACTGATGAAATCAAACTCATGCTACGTTTTGCACATCAATTTCTTTTTTTTATCTCCCTGTCCCACCATTCCGGCAAATGTTTCAGCATGGCTATTTGTTTCATTTTCGCACGGGCTTCGCTAACGGGTGATCCAAAATATGTTTTGCCGGCTTCCAAAGACTTAGCGACACCTGATTGAGCATAGATAACAACTCCGTCCCCAATTTCAATATCTTTTGAAATGCCAACCTGCCCCGAGATGTTGACCTTGTTTCCAATATTAACCTTACCTGCGATACCGGTTTGGGCAGCTATCAAACAATCTTTTCCGATGGTGCTTCCATGCCCGACATGAACCAAATTATCAATTTTTGTTCCTGCCCCGATGATCGTATTTCCTGAAACCCCTCTGTCAATCGTACATCCTGCACCAATCTCTACATCATCAGCTATGATAACCCGTCCACAAGATTCCATGCGGGTATAATGCGGATTTTTTTCAGTATCCCTTTTATAATAGAAGGCATCAGAACCGATCACCGTATTAGACTGAATGATGACCCGGTCCCCAATTTCAACATGATCCATGATGCTTACATTCGGATAGAGGATACACTCCCGGCCGATGTGCACACCATGGCCGATAAAAACCCCAGGATAAATAAAGGTGCTTTCTGGTATATTACAATTTATAGCCTGATCAGTGGGTTGCTTTTTATAAAAGTGCTTTACAATTTTGTTGTAATCATCAAAAGGATGCTCAGTATAAATAAGCACTTTCCCTTCAGGGACCTTTAATTTCTTATTAATCAGAATAACCGATGCCGGGGATTGCAATGCCTTGTTATAGTATTTTTCTAAATCAACGAAGCTTAAGTCACCTGCTTCTACTTTGTGAATTTCATTAATTCCTGAAAGCATTTCTTGGCCTGTTCCGCTATGCAGTACTCCAATAAGTTCGCATATTTCTTGTACAGAAACCGCTTGTTTTAACTTCATAAAATTGATTTAATAGTTGTCAAATATACTTCAAAAAAAAACGAACCCTGCTGATTAATCATCTGTAGGAACTGGCATATTTCTTAAATTTGCCCACTTAAAATAAAAGAATGGAAATGAAAAATACAGCTTTCCTTCCTATGCATGAAGCCATGGGAGCCAAGATAGTTCCTTTTGCAGGGTATAATATGCCGGTGATTTATACGAGCATCAAAGAAGAACATCTACATGTGCGCAATAATGTGGGTGTTTTTGATGTATCTCATATGGGCGAATTCATGGTGACAGGGCCGCAAGCCCACGACCTCGTTCAATATGTTACTTCCAACGATATTGATACAATGCAACATGGTGATGCCCAATATTCCTGCTTGCCGAATGAACAGGGAGGAATTGTTGACGATTTGCTGGTTTACTTCATCGCTGAAAACCATTATTTACTGGTTGTAAATGCGTCTAATATCGAGAAAGATTGGAATTGGATCGTTGGCCATAATCATGTAAATGCACAATTAGAAAACCAAAGCGACCAAACATCCCAACTGGCCATTCAGGGTCCTAAAGCCATTCAGGTTTTACAAAAACTCACAGAGATTCCGTTGCATGAAATCGACTATTATACTTTCAAATATGGTTTACTGGCCGGTGTTGACGATATGCTGATTTCTGCTACCGGTTATACCGGAGCAGGTGGATTTGAACTATATTTCCCTAATAAATATGCTGCACAGGTTTGGGATGCCGTTTTCTATGCCGGTAAAGAATATGGGATTCAAGCAGCCGGTTTGGGTGCCAGAGATACCCTTAGACTTGAAATGGGATTTTGTTTGTATGGCAATGACATTACCGATCATACTTCTCCACTGGAAGCCGGTTTAGGTTGGATCACAAAACTGAAAGCAGCTGGAAATAATTTTATCAATAAAGAGTACTTCATCCGTCAAAAAGAAAAAGGTCTGAAGAAAAAACTAGTGGGGTTTGAAATGATAGACCGGGGGATTGCCCGGCACGATTTCCCTATTCTGGATGAAGCGGGAAAGCTAATCGGAAAAGTTACTTCCGGTACACATTCTCCTTCACTGAATAAAGCCATCGGCATGGGCTATGTTGATTTAGCACATAGCAAAGCAGGAACTGAAATTTTTATTGAATGCAGGAAGAAACCCATTAAAGCATTGCTTGTAAAAACTCCATTTTATACCACTTGATATGGCCGTCCCCGGACTATATACTTGCCTGAGTCCGGCCTTGTTTGCCGAATTATCATCGGTCAATAAGCGGGTGGTGGTAATTGATGTGCTGCGCGCTACCTCAACTATTTGTTCCGCATTGTATCATGGAATGAACTCAGTCATTACAGTTGCTGATACCGGTGAAGCGGCTTCATATATAGGTGTTGGCCACATTGTGGCTGCCGAAAGACAAGGCAAGATCGCTGAAGGATTTCAATACGGTAATTCGCCACTGACCTATCAGGATAAAAAGTTTAAGGACAAAACATTAATTCTGACCACTACAAATGGTACAAAGGCACTTGAAGCTTCAAAAGCTGCGGATGAACTTCTCTGTGGAGCCTTTGTTAATCTTGATGCCTTGAGCGAGTATATGTACCTGAATCCGATGGACAGCATTTTATTATGTGCCGGCTGGCGTAATCAAATTAGTTTTGAAGACAGTCTTTTTGCAGGAGCTATAATAAAAAAACTGAGCCATCATTATATTGCAAAAGATGATGCCTCCCTGCTAGCTGTTTCGCTGTACGAAAAATATTCTCACAATCTATTTGATGCATTGAAAGGCAGTAATCATTTCAAACGTTTATCGAGCCTGGGTAATCTTGAGGATATCCGCTATTGTTCAAGCCTTAATGTGGCTCCGCTTATTCCCCGTTGGACAGGGAAGCAATTTGTAACGGCAAAATAATTATTTGAGTTTGGGATTATTTCTGTGTCGGTTCGCATCGCGGTTGGTTTTTTTCTTCAGGTTTTTTTGAATAGCATCTGTCAGATTTATCCCTGTTTGATTGGCGATACAAAATAATACAAATAGAACATCGGCCAGTTCATCGGCCAGGTTCAATTTTTCTTCGCCCTCTTTGCTCGATTGCTCACCATATTTTCGGGCAATAACACGAGCCACCTCACCCACTTCTTCTGTCAGCAAGGCCATATTGGTCATAATATCAAAATATCGCACTCCGGTGGAGTTTATCCACTGATCAATGTTTTCCTGAGTTTCCCGGATGGTCATGCTCTTCATTTATTTGCTTTTCAATTAATTCAAGTTGATATGCTTTGATGGTATCCTCAGGATGATTGAGGGCATCCATCAGGCGGTCGATATATTCAGTATTATTTCTAAAAGGACCGAAATAATGATACAGGGTACGGGTGGGTAAAAAAACGAGCATCAGAAAAAGGGGAAGATAAATCAGAAGGCGCGATAAAAGTGGAGTAAACTGACGACCCGCACCCGGTTTATTATCCGTAGGTAGAAAAGTGTAGTTAAGCAATAAAAACACAAGTACTGCCATAGAAAAACCGGCAGCCATCATGAGCAGGGATTGACTGTTTTTCCAAAAATGGAAGGTATAAATCAGACCAAGCATACCCATACCTAAAGCCCATAAACCAACACCATAGGCCAGCCGAAGAGAGCGGTTGACCCGCTTATCGAACAGGACTAAAGTACCGGAAAGCAAGTAATAGAGTCCAAGCATGCCAAGTGATGCAACAAGCAGGGGTGTTGCAAATGGAAATTGTCCATAAAGCAATAGTAAACTAGCTGATGAAGAAGCAATGAACCAAAACTCTAAATTGCGTTTCAACTGCCTCATTATTCTTTGTTTTTCGAATCAATGATGATGGTTACCGGGCCATTATTTATGAGAGACACCTGCATATTAGCCCCAAAAATACCGGTACCAATTGCTTTCCCTAAGCTTAATTCCAATTGCGCGATCATATATTCATATAGCTTTTCAGCCTGCATAGCCGGAGCAGCTTTTTGATAGGATGGCCGGTTACCTTTTTTGGTAGAAGCATGTAGCGTGAATTGGCTGATGAGTAACATTTCGGCATCTTCATCCAGAAGACTTCTATTCATTACTCCATTTTCATCATCGAAAATCCGCAGTTGAACCACCTTATTAATCATCCAATCCACGTCTTCAGCAGTATCAGGCTCTTCAAAACCAGCGAATAAAAGAAACCCTTTCCCAATCTTCGCTTTTTCCTGTTGATGGATTTTTACGTTTGCTTTCAATACTCTTTGAATGACTACCCGCATATTCTAATCATCTAATTCCCAATAATTAATAGATTTCAATTCCTGATAAATATTCAGATACTGCTCGTATCGGAAAGGTGATATTTCACCATTATCAACCGCGGCCCTTACAGCACATTCTGCTTCCTCCCTATGCAGGCAATCCTGAAATTTACATTTATTTATCAAGGCTGCAAATTCCGGAAAATAATGTGCCAGTTCATTGGGTTTCACATCAGTGAGTTGCCACTCCTTTATACCTGGTGTATCTATTAAAAATCCTCCATCAGGTATGGCATACATCTGACTGAAGGTAGTAGTATGCGTTCCTTTTCCTGAATATTTCGACAGGGGTTTCGTTTTGATATCAAGGTTCGGAATCAGCCGGTTGATAAGCAATGATTTACCGACACCACTATTGCCACTTAGCAGACAAGTTTTATTTTCTAAGTGCGTCTTTAGATTCTCCAGACCGGTTTTTTTTAGGGCTGAAATACGTATCACCGGATAGCCGATGGATTGATAAGTAGCATGGAAAAACTGCCATTCTTCTTCGAGGTTTTCGTTAATCAAATCCTCCTTGTTTAACACAATCAGTACCGGAATATGATACAATTGGCAAGAACTAAGAAATCGGTCGATAAAGCCATACTTTATATCGGGCTGTTTTAAGGTGCAGATTAATACGGCCAGGTCGATATTTGCAGCAAGTACATGTCGTTTTTTACCTTGCTTTGGCGATTTTCTGACAATATAATTATGTCGGGTAAGGATACCTTTAATGCTTCCCGTCATATTCTTTTCATCAAGTTCAATCCGGACCCGGTCGCCAACAGCCACCGGATTTGTTGTTGTGAACCCTTCCATGCGCAATTTGCCCCTCGTTTGGCATTGAATCATCATTCCATTGTCAATCTGAACCCATTGCCAACTTCCTGTTGTTTTGATGACTCTTCCTTCCACGAATTACTATTTAACGTATATTCCGGATGAAGATTCGTGAACAGCATGTACTAATTCAGAGGCCAGACTGACATCTTGTTCAATAGCGGTTCCTACAACAATGATATCGGCACCTGCCCGGGAAAGTCCGGCAGCCTGTTCCGGTTTCTTAATTCCGCCACCAACAAATAAAGGCAGGTTTACCACTTCTTTCACTGCACCCAGCATTTCGGAGGAAACGGTATGTAAAGCCCCACTGCCGGTATCAAGATATATCATTTTTAATCCGAGCATTTGCCCGGCAAGTGCCGTTGCTGATGCGATATCGGGTTTATCATGCGGAATAGGCATCGATTGACTCATATAGCTTACCGAAGTGCCCTTCCCTCCGTCAATAATCATATATCCCGTGGGTAAAATCTCAAGACCTGATTGTTGTAAGTTCATGGCTGCCCGAACATGATTTCCAATAAGCAGCTCGGGGTTTCTTCCAGAGATCAGACTCAATAACAAAATGGCATCGGCTGATGCCTCTACCTGACTGGTATCGCCCGGGAAAAGAATCACCGGTTTTCTTGTCAATGATTTAATGATTTGGATGATATTCGGCATCTGTCTGCTACGGAGTAAGCTAGCTCCCAGCAAGAAAAAATCAACACCTGCCACAAGGCAAACGTCTATGGTGTGAGGCAATGTAGCAATATCGCATTTGTCAGGATCTAATAAAACCGCGAATTGTTTGTTTCCTGCGGTCACCTGATGTGTTATCATTTTTTCAATATTCCTTATCATGAAGCACTGCGCTGTTCCTAATGATTTGTTAAACAAATGTAAGATAATTCGCGGGGGTGATAAATATCATTTCCATTGATGTGTTTCAGACGATATTTTTATCAACAAAAGATAAAATAAATATAAACAAGAAACAGCCATGATTCCCACCTCAGATTTAAATCTTACAGAATTAAGGAAAACTACTAAATGTTCAAAAGATTTCAAATGCTTCACATCCGGTTTCAAAGATATTTGCAATGCAGAGGACATTGCCCTTAATGCTTATGTTAAATGCAAGGAAAAAAATCCGGTATTTTGCAAATTCTCATTATTCTTTGGAACAGAATACTATTGCGATTGCCCAATCAGGGTTTACCTCGCAAAAGAATATGGCATGTAGATTTACCATCCGTCAGATAGATGGAAACCATATTAAATAATAATCGTTAAAGAAAACTTATTTACTGGTGACAATACCCCGGCCAAAATATAGTTAAAATAACGATTATGTTTCAAGAACGGTCTGCAATAATTCTTCTCGTTGAAGATAATGCAGGAGATATTATTTTGGTTGAAGAGGCGCTGGATAGTGCAGGTATTAATTGTACTCTTAGAGTAAGTACTAGTGGTGAAGATGCATTAAATTATGTGTCGAACAGGCCGCCTTATGAAACAGCGGAAAGACCCGACCTGATTTTACTCGATCTGAATTTACCCGGGAAAAACGGATTTGACGTTTTACAAGAGCTTAAAGGGGACGCAAAGTTGAAATCAATTCCGGTGATTGTTCTGACTACTTCAACAGCCGAATCAGATATTAAAACCAGCTACGAACTCCATGCAAACTGCTATATCAGTAAGCCGCTTGATTTTAATCAATTCACTGATATTGTAGGAGTTATTCAAAAATTTTGGTTTGATGTCGCCAAGCTACCTAACAATTAAAGAATAAATACGAAAGTTATGATTAATATTCTGCTGGTAGAAGATAATCCCGGAGATGCCCTGCTCATTCAGGAATACTTAACGGAAACCAATGAGTTTGCTTGTGAAATTACCCATGTTGACACCCTTGGGAAAGCTATAAATACCTTAGAGCAAAACACCTACGAAATAGTCTTACTGGATTTGTTTCTACCCGACAGTCAGGGTTTGGTTACTTGCATGACCCTGCTTGACAAATTCTCTGATTTACTCATTATCGTATTGACAGGACTTGATGATAATGATGTTGGTAAATGGGCATCTAAGATGGGTGCTCAAGACTTTTTGTTTAAAAACGATTTAAACACAGATATCCTGACACGCTCAATCACCTATGCTCTTGAGCGGCATCAGCAAAGTCGAAAAATCAAGTCAATTGCTTATGACTTATCGGTGATGAAACGTAGATTAGAAGAAGGTCAGGAATTGGCGCATTTGGGAACCTGGGAATATGAACAGGGGAAGGATATTATGTATTGGTCAGATGAAGTGTATGCCCTTTTCGGATTTGAAAAAGGTAAAATTATTCCAACCCTCGATCAGTTCTTATCACGATTTTCTAAAGAATCAGCCATTCAGCTGAAAGATCATTTAGCACAAAGTATTCAGGAAGGATTCGAACTGAGCATGGATTTGCCAATTGTTGCAGGACCCTCTCACTGGGTGAATCTTAAAATGAAGCCTAAAACAATTAAGGGTCATACACATTTAGTGCTTGGTATCATTCAAGACATCACGGTTCATAAAGACAAATCTTAACTAAATTTTTTAGTTCAGAATGGGATTAAAAATACATCACGACCGGGAATCATTGAATCAGCCATTCCTTCCCATGACCGGTATTCAGGGTTATGGACGAATAATATCACTCATGGCAGGGATTTCTTTCCTGATTCTTAGTATTAGCCTGTATTTCATTCAAACCCCTGCTAACAAAATAGGTGTCCCAATTGAGTCTGGTATAATATCTATTATGTTTTTGGTCAATTTTGTTTTATCCGGGCATCTTGAATTTTTCAAAAAACATTTACAGTTAATCAATTTAATATTGATCCTTCTGGCAACGGGTTGGGGCTTTTGGGTAGGCTATCTAACCCATTTTCCGCAAAACGAGATTTTAGTCTTTATGCTGCTTGTTTTTGCCGTTACCTTATTATTCGATAAACCAAATTATATAGTTCTGTTCGGATTGATAGTAGTAACAGGATTCAATATCCTGCTTTCAATAAATGGTGATGAGTCCTCAAATCTTATTATGCTCACGCTTTTTATCATCATCATGATTTCTGTTGGATACTTAATCACGAGTGCCCGGCAAGATTTACTACAAAAACTGGGGGCCGATGAAGAATTGCTTGAACTCATCTTTCGTAATGCTTCAGATGTCTTTTTATTGCTAGATCAGGAAACATTAGAATTGAAAAAATGGAATGAAAAAGCAGCAAATTGGTTTGGTTCAAATAGTGGAAAACAAAATAGTATTTCGCTATCCGAAATTATAACAACGGAAATAAAAAAATTTGCTGTAAGTAATAAGCTTTCACAATTTGAAGAAGTGGACTTTCTGGATAATTTAAAGAATAAAAAGTGGGCTTATCTTAATCTGAACAAGTTGGAATTTCGAGGTCATTCTTTAATAATGGCCAACTTATCTGACGTCACAGAATTGAAAATGATCACCATAAGTCTTAATCAAAACCAACAAGAACTTGAACTGCGCAATAAAGAGTTGAAAGATTTTGCACATATTGCCTCTCACGATCTGCAAGAGCCCTTGAGGATGGTGGGTAGTTTTGTACAACTGATTGAAAAAAAATACATCTCTCAACTAGATGAAAAAGCAGGGACTTACATCAAACATGTGACTGATGGAGTGAACCGGATGCAAAACCTGATCAGAGATTTGTTAATCGTTTCACGACTGCAAAGAAGTGAATTTATAC
Source organism: uncultured Chitinophagales bacterium (assembly GCA_964413685.1). Taxonomy (GTDB): domain Bacteria; phylum Bacteroidota; class Bacteroidia; order Chitinophagales; family S012-47; genus JAJRWN01. The sequence continues at coordinate 294,854 of CAYPSW010000001.1, read as the reverse complement.
GTATTGAAACCGATTTGGAAGACATCGTTTTTGACGTAACTCAAAACATCAGATCTCTCATTGAGCAAAGTGGTGCGAGCATTGCTTATGACAAGCTACCTATTGTGAAAGCAAATCCAACTCAAATGCTTCAATTGCTTCAGAATTTAATTTCAAATGCCATCAAGTTTCAGACAAATAATACATTACCACTCATTTCAATAATGTCGGAAAAAAAAGGATCAAAATGGCAGATTGGAGTCAAGGATAACGGAATTGGAATTGATCCTTTATATCACACCAAAATATTCGAAATCTTCAAACGATTACACAATCAATCTGAATATCAAGGGACAGGTATAGGTTTGGCTATTTGCACCAAAATAGTTGAGCAACACGGAGGCCGGATATGGGTAGAGTCTGAATCAGGAGGGGGTTCAACATTTTGGTTCACGCTTACAGCCTGATGTTTTATTTCTTTCGTGATTTCATACTCGCCTGTAGCTGATCCCACATTTGAGCCGGCATTTTATTCAACGAATTAAATTCACCGGCTCCCTGCAGCCATTCGCCTCCATCAATTGTAATGACCTCACCATTAATATATTCCGAGAAATGCGACATTAGGTAAGCTGCCAGATTGGCCAATTCCTGATGCTCGCCAAAACGATTTAAAGGAATTTCTGCTTTGGGGTCAAACAAATGTTCCAGCTCCTTGGGAAATAAGCGGGACCATGCCCCTTTAGTAGGAAAAGGACCCGGTGCAATGGCATTGAAGCGAATGCCATATTTGGCCCATTCTACTGCGAGCGATCTCGTAAGTGCTAATACCCCGGCTTTCCCGCAAGCACTTGGCACCACATAAGCCGAACCAGTCCAGGCATAAGTTGTCGTGATGCTTAAAACACAAGCTTTGATTTTGTTTTCAATCCAGTATTTTCCCAAAGCCAATGAGCAATTGTACGTTCCTTTCAGAACAATATCTACCACAACATCGAATGCTTTGTGCGAAAGTCGTTCGGTAGGGCTGATGAAATTGCCGGCTGCATTATTTACCAGGCCATTGACCTGACCGAAATGCTTTATTGCTTGTCCGAGCATATTTTCAATTTCATCATAATTTCTTACATCGCAAGCCACGGGTAATACTTCGTTTCCGGTATTTGCATGGATGGCCGAAGCCGCTTTCTCAAGCCTTTCTATTTTTCTGCTTGCAATGACCAGCTTTGCACCGAGACTGGAAAAATATGTTGCCATAGATAGACCGAGACCACTACCTCCTCCGGTAATAATAATGACTTTATCTTTCAAACTATCTGCAGGAAGCATGGGGCTTGTATAATTCATTTTCTAAGATTTTTTAGATTTACACGTACAATAATAAGAATTGCCCATTCACTATTCAAAAATCACTGATAAATGTCGCGCTTCGTAAAACACGTATTTGTTTGCACCCATGAAAGAAATGACGGCAGGCAATTTTGTGGGCAGCAAAGCGGATTGGATATTATCAGGCAATTAAAAAAACTTGTGCGCGATCATAATCTTTCAGATAAAATCAGAATTAACCGATCCGGATGTCTTGATGCATGCAGTTTTGGGCATTCCATGGTCATCTATCCGGAAGCATTCTGGTATGGGCATGTAGATGAAACAAATCTAATTGATATCTTTGAACACAGTATTTTACATAATAAACCGTTTAAACCATTACAAATCTTATTCTAAACCAACTTTAAATTAATACCAATGAAAAACTCAATGCTAACTTTGTTATTTGCAAGCCTGTTTCTGGCCTCCTGTTCTGATTATGGAAGTAAAATAGAAGCTACCGGAGGAACTGTCTATTACAAGGACGGTATAAGTGAAGAAAGTGCTCAAAAAGTTACAGACTTCTTAAGCGAAGAAAATTTCTTCTCAGAAAATGGAGATAAACGCTCAGTTCAATTGCAACAGGATGATAATAAAATCACACACATGAATTTTGTTGTCAAAGAAGACTATCTTGATAATCCTTCCACACAAGCTCTTTTATATACCCTTGGATTTCAAACAGCATTCACTGTATTGAATCTCGATACCCTAAACATTAACTTGTGCGATAATCATTTTAAGACAGAAAAAGTAATGCCTATTGGCATCTACAAGTTTGGAGAAAATGCAATGGTATATACCGATGCTGTGAAGAAATCGGAAGCCATTGATATCAGCAATTTTATGATTAGTTCAAACAATATCCTGGAAGATGCCGGATTTGTCTTTGTAATTGACAAAGAATCGAATACTTATCAGTTGAAATTAGCCTCAAGAGAAGGTGCCGAGACAGATGCTAATATCGTGGCAAATGTAACGATGCTTTCATTAGATATATCTCATCATGTTTTAAACGATCAACCCATTAATTTTTGGTTCCTGGACAATGGATTAAACATGAAAAGAGTTATCAATTACCAAGACATGGTTTCGAATGAATAATTTCTGATTCAATTTGATGAAAAATTAAACGAAAAATGAAAAAAATAATCATTGCTTCATTATTGGTGATTTGCCTTCAGCAAGTAGATGCACAGGTAGTTTATCAAACCGAATGGAAATCGGAAGCTGATAAGATTGTTTTTGTCACCGAATGGAAATCGGAAGCTGACATGATAGTATATATCAGTGACTGGAAAAGTGAAGCCGAACCTGAAAGTGGAATATGGTATTGGAGCGATTGGAAAAGTGAAGCCGACTGGCAAATATATTTTACTGAATGGAAGTCGGAAGCAAATCTGATTATTTATTATACAGATTGGAAAAGTGAAGCCGGATATACTGATCAATAAATAATGCATTAAATATGTTCAACTAAACCAACCATTGCCGAAACTCCATGGGGAAAATTCAATTGGCCATCGATGCAGGTAATACTATGGTGAAAATTGAAATTCACAATGGTCACGATTTTATTGCTTCAGTCAAATCTCCTTCAATTAGCCTTCAAGAACTTCAAAATATTATTCATCGATATAAGCCGGAGGCTGCCATACTTGCATCTGTACGCAAACAAAAAACAGAGCTGGTTAATGCCTTAAAGGAATTAAATACATACATTGAGCTTAAACATACCACACCTCTTCCAATCAGCTTGCATTACGAATCGCCAGAAACACTTGGTCTCGACCGTTTAGCCGCTGCCGTTGGAGCTCACAGTCTTTTCCCTGCAAAGAATGTGTTGATTATTGATGCCGGGACTTGTATTACGATTGATTTATTGACTGAAGACGCTATATACGAAGGCGGAAGTATTTTACCCGGTATTGACATGAAATTCAAAGCACTGCACAACTATACGGATAAGCTGCCCTTACTCATGCGTCCGGTAGAAATTCCATTATCAGGAAAAAATTCCAAAACATCTATCCAAAGTGGAATTATGCATGGAACATTACTTGAGATTGAGGGGTTTATAGACTTTTATAGCAGTAGTTTTCCTGACCTTCAAGTCATTATTACAGGCGGAGATTCCAAATTATTTGAAACTACGTTGAAAAGTAAGATATTTGCATACCCTAAATTAGTGGCCATCGGCCTTATTAAAATCCTTGAACATAATGACGTTAAAGCATAAGGTATTATTGCTATTTGTCTTCTTGTCAAATGCCCCGTATTTATTTAGCCAGATCAACTCACCTTACACTCGCTATGGCCTGGGAAACCTGCAGGCAAGTCAATTTGCATCAACTCGTGCACTTGGCGGTATTAGTGCAGCTTATGCTAGCGTTCAGGACATCAACATTACGAACCCGGCATCATACGGTTATTTTTATAAAGAAGTATTCGCAAAATACTATGACAAAGTAAGAAGAGACACAACTTATTTTGACGAAGCGAAAAATCGGGAAGTCACACGAACCGTAACAGATTCAGTGCTAAAAGACACCCTTTTTTATGTTTTCAAAGCGTCCTCATTGCAAACCGGAATTTATGCCGATTTCAGGTATGCCCAAAATGTCTCAGGAACCAATCCTTCCGGAGATGCCTCATTATCATATTTAACATTTGGATTCCCAATTCCAAAATTTGGTGGTATCAGTTTCGGACTAATTCCATTTTCACTGGTTGATTATAACCTGTTGACCAGTCAGACAAAAGACACACTTATTGGCCGTGAAAATGAAATTTTCAATGGAAATGGCCGCTTATATAAATTTAATGTTGGAATAGGCTATAAGCACAAAGGTTTATCGCTTGGTGCTAACGCTGCCTATTTATTTGGTAACCTTAATAATATGCGGACTAATTATTTCCCCGACCAAATAAATTCATTCGGTACCCGTGAAATTATTATGAATCATGCAGGTGGACTCACCTGGGATGCCGGACTTCAATATGAACATGATATCAAACCGGGAATTACTTTGCGCTTTGGAGCTTATGGTCACTCGGCCATAAATGTAAAAACCTTAACCGACACTATTCGCGACCGTGTGATTGTGCTGGATGAGTCTCATATATCTCATATAGACTCTTTGACAAGCCAATATAATGTGCAAACTGCTTTACAATTGCCGGGGACATTTGGAGCCGGATTAGTTTTGCAAAAAGGCAGCAAATGGTTAGTAGGATTAGACGTAAATATGGCGAATTGGTCAGAATACAATGGATTATTGGTGAATGATCCATTAGCAAATAGTTGGAAAATAAAATTCGGAGGACAATATCTGCCGTCTCTCAATGAGACAGAAACCCGCATATTGAGCAAGCTCACTTATCGTGGAGGTTTCTACTACGGTAAACCGAACCTGCTGATAAACCAAAACCCACTTTCTGAATTTGGCATAACATTTGGCTTTGGAATACCTGTGAAACAAAAATTACCAAGAAGTCCTTTAGCTTCAAGTTTAAATTTTGCTTTTGATTTTGGAAGTACAGGATCTATTAAAAATAACTTAGTAAAAGAAAACTTTTTCAAGTTTACGCTTGGATTAAACCTGAATGATAATTTTTGGATTTTTAAAACGAAGTATAACTAAACCTGCGTGATTATGATTTTGATGATGAATAAATTTTTAAATAAAATACCCTTGCTGCTTCTATTTTGGGGGATGTGCATAACTGAATTACAGGCTTGTGCTGCAAGCGGACAAGTTTCAAATAAAATAATTGAAAATGATTTATTTATTGAACCTTCTTTGAATGAATTTTCAGGCAATTGTGATTCTTTAGGACTTGACACTAACAAAACACTGGACGATGTTTCTCTTTATATGGAGTTTTATTCACACAAAAATTATGTTGAAGCACTTCCATACTGGCGCTATGTATATCGAAATGCGCCTGGTTTTCATGATGCTGTTTATAGTAATGGGATAGTAATTTACAAATCTATCATTGATACAATGCAAAACGAAACGATGAAAGCATTGTATATCGACACAATGTTTTCCATTTATGACCATCGCATTGTTTGCTTTGGAAAGCGTGGATACAATCTGGGCAGAAAAGCCTATGATATGATGAAATACACCCCGGGAAATGTGGATATGATACGAGAAACGCTGGACACAGCCGTTGCCGAAAGTGGTCTGGAAACTGAATATTTTCTACTTGAGCCATTTATTAAATTAAATTACCGTCAACTTGCAAAAGGAGAAATTACCGTATCGGAATTACTCGACAAATATGCTGTTGTAGCCGAAATCGTAGAGAATAATTCAAAAGGGAAATATGCGACTTATTATCAAAATGAAATGGATCGGGTGGTATCCTATTTAACGGATATGAATGTCCTCAACTGCACGACATTAGTTCCTTTTTATACAAATGCGTATGCTAAGGATCCGGCAAATCAGGCAATCTGGAAAAAGGCATTTAGTGCATTGGGGAATTGCAACTCATGTACCGACACAATTATCGAAATGTTTAGCAAGCTCTATGAATTGGAACCAAGTGGAAATCTGGCTTTAAAATTGGCAGATTGTTACATTAATAATGGAAATGCTGATAAAGGCATTCAGTATATGGAAGATGCTATTTTAAAAATCGATGATCCTGAACAGAAAGCCGATTTATCGTACAAGATTGCTTCCATTTTTACAAAACTGAAAAAATATTCAAAAGCAAGACAATATTGTTATAAAGCTTTAAAATACAAACCAAACTGGGGAGATCCATATATCCTGATTGGGAATTTATATGCAAGTTCAGGAAAACTGTGCGGCTCCGGAACAGGTTGGGAGAGTCAAATAATCATCTGGCCGGCTATTGATAAATGGTATAAAGCCAAATCGGTTGATCCATCTGTAGCCGCAGAAGCAAATAAACAAATTGCAAAGTACAGTAAGTATATGCCAAAATTTGAAGAAATATTTGGTCGCGGTTATAGTCTTGGCGATCCATTTACTGTAAAATGCTGGATTCAGGAATCAACAACAATCAGGGCTTCAGACAAATGAAACCGGCAAATAGAGTTGGAAATCTCCTCTATCTGCAGGGGATTTTTTATCTTTATAATTAGCAAATGCCAAAATCATCTTTCATACTTATCCTAAGTTTCTTACTGTTTTCCTGTAATAATGACATTCAACAAGTCAAACAAACAGCAAGAATGTACGAACCAACCCTCGAAAGGGCATCTAATATTGTAATGGATTATTCGGCAGAGGGAGTACGTATCATGACCCTGACGGCACCACTTATTATCAGACATCAGGTGAAAGATGCCTACCTCGAATTTCCTGAAGGAATTCATATTGAATTTTACGGAGACAGTTCGAGCACCGGAACAAGTCTTTCAGCCCGGAAAGCCATTAAATACGAAACGAAAAATCAAACTATTTTCAGCGATTCAGTACGGGTAAAAAATGCCAATGGCTATCAATTATTTACCGATGAGCTGATCTGGGATGAGGATGAAGAAACTATAAGCTCTGATAAATTTGTTAAAATTGTAACTCCTGATGAACGATTAACCGGAACAGGATTAAATGCCAAACAGGATTTAAGTAATTACAAAATTTTGAACATAACCGGTACAGTCCATGTCAAAAAAAATACAACTAATGAAAATCTTTGAATTGACCTGGTTACTGATAGCAGGTCTTTCATTCATTTTCGGAATTTATAAACTCACCATGAGCAAAGAGCATACTGAAAATGGCTACTTTTTATTTTTACTTACTGCTCTATGTCTTTTTATGTGGTTTATAAAGAGGAAAAGCCGGTTTATGCTTAAAAATGATGCTAGCAAAAGTTCATATATTAAAAGTAAATGACGACCATTAGTTTCATACTGATTTGTTTGCTATTTACCGGTTTTTTTTCAGGGATGGAGATTGCCTTTGTTTCAGCCAATCGACTTAAACTGGCAATTAAGGAAAATAATAGCCTTTCAAACAGACTGGTTTCCAATTTTAACAAAAAGCCTAATTTATTTATCGGTATGCTATTGATTGGAAACAATATAGCTCTGGTACTTTTTGGTCTCCTTATGGCCCGAAATCTTGAACCAATTATTAGTGATTTATTACCTGCCGGATATAAAACAGATTTTCTCATTTTGCTTTTTCAAACAATCATCTCTACGCTTATTGTACTTATTGTAGGAGAGTTTATCCCCAAGGTTTTGTTTCGTATCAGCCCGATCAAACTACTTCGATTTTTTGCCATTCCTATGCAAGGACTATTCTTTGTCCTTTACCCTCTGGTTATAGGAATTACCTGGATATCAAAACAATTTCTGGAAATCTTTTTACAAACAAGGATTCTTGAAGAAGCTCCTATGATTACAAAATATGATCTTGAACATTTTGTAAAAGAATCAGAAGATGCTTCAAGCGAAGAACAAGATTTTAATGCTGAAATATTTGAAAATGCTTTGTATCTGCCACAAGTGCGGGTTCGGGAATGCATGGTGCCAAGAACTGAAATAATGGCTATTGATGTCCATGCTTCCATAGACATATTGCGAAAAACATTTATTGAATCTGAGGTATCACGATTGTTGGTTTATGACGATACAATCGATAATATTCTGGGTTATGTGCATCACCTTTCGCTTTGGCAAAAACCAAGACGAATAAAATCCATATTGTTTAGCCTGCCCTTAGTGCCGGAAACCATGACCGCTGCTGACCTGTTAAGCCTCTTCATCAGAAGAAGAAAATCCATTGCCTGGGTTGTAGATGAATTCGGAGGAACCTCAGGCCTTATAACGCTGGAAGATGTTCTGGAGGAAATTTTTGGGGAAATAGATGATGAATACGACAAAAATGAATTAATAGAACAGAAATTAACGGATAGAGAATACATCTTTTCGGCTCGTACCGAGATTGATTACATTAATGAAGAGCATCACCTAAATCTTCCTGAAGGCGAATATAAAACACTTAGCGGGTTGATTTTAAACTCATGCGAAAGCATTCCCCTTGAAAAGGAGATGATACCTATCGAAGGCTTTAATTTTACTATACTCAAAGCAAATGAAAGTCATATTGATACTGTAAAATTGGAAATCCTTTAAAATGATTCATTTTCGGCTTAGAATCAATCAAGTAAATTTTGATATTAGCCCCAAATCCTCGAAATTTGCATTTCATTTTTAAAAAGCTGAATTTCTTATGGCAGTTATAATGAGTTTGAGAAAACGAGGTGGCCTTATCGTGGCTGCTATAGGTATTGCTATTGTGAGCTTTCTCGCCATGGATTCCCTTAATTCAAGAACAGGAATCTTCAACAGGCACAAGGACCAAAACATAGTGGGTAAAATTGAAGGCCAAAAGATTGAATATACTGAATTCAATCGCATGTATGATCAAATGGAGGAGAAAACCAAGTATTACTCGGGTGTTTGGTTGAATGGCTACCAATTAACAGATCAGGATATTTTCCAGATCAGACAGCAAACATGGGACAATTTGGTTGAAGATGTAGTGATGGGAAATGAGTATAATGACCTTGGTCTCTATGTAAGTCCGCAGGAATTGCAACAATATATTACAGGCTCCAGCCCTACTCAGGAAATTCAATCTTTCTACAGACAATACCTTACAAATAATCAGGCTGCCCCCTTTGACCCATCAGCAATGGCTAATTTTATCGCGCAATTGCCACAGATAGGTCCCGGTGACCAGGCTTACCCACTCAAGCAATTTTATCTTTTCCTCGAAAAAGACATAAAGAAAAATATCAGACGTCAAAAATATCTGGAACTACTTCAGAAAAACTCCTATATCGCTTCCTGGCAGGCTAAAGATGACTTTGTGAGAAGAAATTCTTCGGTGGACTTTAAATATGTCGCACTGAATCTTTCAGAACTAAATAAGACTGATTTTAATCCGAGTGACGAGCAGCTTCAACACTATCTGGAAGAACATGCGTCAGCATTGGAATCGGATGCTGTACGAAATATTGAATTTGTAGTTTGGGATATTCTTCCTACTTACAAAGACACACTGACAGCAAAAAACTGGATCGATGATAAGTATATTCAATTTGAGAACACCTCAAATGATTCATTATTTTTAGCACGATACTCAAGTGAAGCGTATAACGGAAACTTTCTTTTTGCCAATCAACTGAGCACCATCAAGTCTGACTCTGTTTTCAGAGCAGATACGGGTACTTTTTTAGGCCCCTGGAATGAGAATGGTTATATGAGGGTCGCAAAAGTTATTGACCATCAAATTATGGCTGACTCTATGAAAGTCCGCCATATTCTATCAAGTGTAAAAGCTAATGGAACCATGGATTCGGCAAGAATGAAGATGGATTCTATTATCGGCTTATATCAACAAGGACTTAGCTTCGATTCCCTCGTTGTCAAGTTTTCGGATGACTTAAACACAAGACCTGCAAAAGGGGAAATTGGATGGATAAAACCCAACGATAATCTTTTCGATTCATTTAAAAATGCCTGTTTTCTTGAACATAAAGCCGGAGATATCTTTCGGGTTGAATCACAAGCCGGTGTTCATCTGATTGAAATTATGGAAGAAAGTGAACATCACCCGGCTGTGAAAGTTGGAATCTTGTCAGAAAAGATAATTCCGGGAGCAGCTACCCGCGATAGTGTTTACAATCAGGCATCCCAATTCTATACAGCTCATAAAACCCCTGAATTATTTGAACAAGGAATTACTGAAGAAGGATTAACGAAAAGATATGGCGATAACCTGAAAACAAATGATATCAATGTACCCGGTATCAATGTACCGGCCAGAACGGTTGTAAGATGGGCTTATAATGCAGAGCTAAACGATATGCGCCTCTTTACCGAAAACGAATTAAAATCTGACAAATACATCGTTGCCCTGCTCACAAAAACAAGGGAAAAAGGCCTGCCTGATGTTGATGAGCTTAGGGATCAAATTACGGAAATTGTTGCGCAAGAGTTAATGGTTGATAAGCTTTCTGAACAGATGGCTAATGCAATCGTTGGAGCTACTTCTCTGGAAATGATAGCTCAGAAACTCGGAGTTGAAGTAAAAACAGCAACAAGAGTTTCTTTCAATGGTCAATACATAGAAGGATTAGGCTATGAACCCGCCATTGCAGCCATCGCATACAATAATCCGCTCAATGAAATTGCCGGTCCATATAAAGGTAATGGTGGTGTATTCATGCTCGAAACACAATCCGTAAACAAACAGGAAGAACCCGAAGACACAAAAACATTACAACAACAAATACAATCCCAATTTCGGAATACATATTCTCAGGGTGTATTCAAGGCTATTTCTGAAGCAGCTGATGTAGAAGATTTGCGTTATAAATTTTATTGATTCAGCTCTTGACTGATTAATCATAAAGCACTATTCAAAAGCGAGGAATAGCTTACCCGGAGATACCATTTTTCTTGCTGAAAAAGTGCTCAATGTTCATCACACTATTAAATTAGCAAACACAGATTATGAATAAATTGTGGCCATGGTTTATCACTATACTTATTATTTCGGGCATCTTCGTTATCATAAATACAGCAGGAAATACCAGAGCAGAAAAAACAATTGAAGCACAATCCACTGATATTAGCGGCCCAAAAGGGAATTGCGCAATAAGCCTGCCTGAGCAGCTGGATTTTGCTGGTGAAATGGTAGCGCTTGAACAATGGGATGTAGCCGAGCATCTCGACCGTGAATTATTAGTAAATACCTATTGGCATTCTTCAACTATTCGTATCATCAAACTGGCTAACCGATGGCTGCCATTAATCGAATCCATATTGAAGAAGCAGGGAATTCCAGATGATTTCAAATATCTGGCTATTGCAGAAAGCGGACTTCAAAATGTAGTTAACTCGGCAGGAGCCACCGGATTCTGGCAATTTATGCCAAAAACAGGTCGAGAATACAATCTGCGGATTTCTTCAGAAATTGACCAGCGCTATGATGTTGAAGCATCAACCCGCGCTGCATGCGTTTATTTGAAAGATGCCTATAAAAAATTTCACAGCTGGACCCTGGCTGCTGCCTCTTATAATATGGGACAGGGAAGATTAAATCAATCTTTGGAAAATCAGCAGGTTGAAAGCTACTATGATCTTTATCTTAATACTGAAACTTCGCGCTATGTTTTCAGAATTCTTGCATTCAAACTTATACTCTCGAACCCGTCAAAATATGGGTTTTGTTTCGATGAAACAGACCTTTACAATCCAATAGCTTTTAAGAAATTTACACTAGATCATTCGATTGAGGATCTAGCCGTTTTTGCAAAAGAGCAACAAACAAACCTTAAAATGCTCAAATTGCTCAATCCATGGATTCGTAAAAATAAACTCACTTTGCAAGAAGGTGAATCTTTGGAATTGTCGCTACCCGCTTAATTTGAATTGACTTAAATTAGCCTGCTTCATGAGATGGCTTTCTTTTAAACCCTGGATGGCTGCGTTTGCTGCCTGCCTGATTCTTTTGCTGTTCTTCAGCCCCTGGATTTTTCATGCCAATCAATACTTATTTGCTAGCGGTGGCGATGCCGTAAAAAACTACTACACCATGGCCTGGTATCTGGCGCATGATTCAGGGTGGTGGACTACCGGGATGAATTATCCTTATGGGGAACATATTTTTTTCACCGATAATCAACCTATATTTTCAATGCTGTTTGCTGCCTGTTCGCCCATAACTGGCAATCCGGCTCTTTATACACCCGGTATCATCAATCTGCTGATGTTTTTATCCTTGCCGCTTTGTGCAATCTTTCTGTTTACAATTTTGCGACATTTCGAAATCCCATCTTCCTGGGCGCTCATCACTTCTTTGATTATCACATTCCTAAATCCACAATTTCCACGTTTTTTTGCCCACTATAGCCTGGCTCATGCTTTCATCATTCCAATGATTTGGTGGCTCGCCATTAAAGCCACTAATGATAAACGGCCAATTTTATATGCTGGCATGCTACTTTTTGCCCTCTCCTTTTCAGGCATGATTCACCTATATTTCCTAGCTATAGGAGCAAGCTTCACGCTGATATATTCACTTGCTGTGTGGCTTTTGAAACCCAAAGTAAACAAAAACTCAATCCTGGCACTTTTGATGGCTTCAGTACTATCTCTGTTACTTTTAAAAATTCTGATGTTGATCACCGACCCCGTTGCCGATCGCTCTATCAGTCCCTACGGGTTTATTGATTTCAGACATAACCCCGCTACATTGCTCTTTAAACCGGGAAGTGCTGCGATAAAAGCGTTCTGGATAACAGCACCTTCTATTGAGAATCGAACCTATCTGGGTATCGTGGTTGCCATCATGGGCATGATTGGGTTAATCATGCTGTTATTCAATATCGTTAAGAAAAAACAGCATCAACTGAAAACTGAAAATCCCGTGATGGCAGCATCCATTATCGCTGCCCTTGTCCTGCTACTTTTCGCTATGGCTTTACCATTCAAGTGGTTTCCTGCATTACTCGATCAGTTTCCCTTTGTCAATCAATTCAGGGCAAGTGGTCGCTTTGCGTGGCCTGTATATTATGTAATGGCTGTTTATGCGGTTGTGCTGTTCAGAAAATTCTACCTGATCTTAGTGAATGCCAATCTGAAATCTTTCGCCATCGGACTTTTTACCCTGTTTTTGTCTATTTGGGGCATTGAAGCATTCATTAACCTGCGGAATGTGAATAATAAAATGCCGCAAACGAAAACCAATTTTTTAGCGGACGATTTCAGCAATATATTAAACGAAAATAAGCTGAGGGCTGATGAATTCCAGTCTATCCTGCCTTTACCCTATTACAATATCGGCAGTGAGAAATTGTACATCAGCAATTCAAATCATGCTATTTATGAAAGTTGCAGGGCATCGCTTGCTCTTGGTTTACCTATTATTACTACCCATCTGGCCCGGACTTCTATCAGCCAAAGTTTTAGGGAGGCTCAACTTTTATCAGGCCCCATGATAAGAAAAACTTTACTTGATGATCTACCCAACACTAAACCCATCCTCGTTTTATCCTGTTCAACGGTACTCAAGCCAAGCGAGCAATCAATCATTAATCGTTCCGTCTGGATAGGTAATTCCGGTGATCTGAATCTGTACGTTTTGCCTATAGACTCTTTATATGATCGAATCGATGAGATAAAACAATCTTCTAAAAGTCGAATTGATTCGCTTGTTTCCATCAATCATATCTTATTGAACGACTCGCCCAAAATACTTGTCTATAAACACTTTGATCATACAGGCTATCAGGATTTTACTTTTGCAGGACAAGGAGCCTTATATCAGGATAAAGGCAAATTGATTTTGCTTGATACAATACTACATGTAGCCAGCTATCCATCAGATATAGAGGCTTCTTTCTGGATCCATCCGCATCCCAAAAGACCGGCATTTCCAATTGTGCACGGGCAACTCTGGAATGCAGCAGGAGCACCTATTGCTGATCAATATATTAATCCAAAAGAATCTGTTGAAATATATGGAGAATGGGTTAGAGTTTCGATGCCGGTAAACTGCTACGAACCCGGCATGCATTTCAAACTAGAAGTAATTGGCGATAAAGCCATCATCGATGAATTCCTGTTAAAAAGGAATTCCGCCAGCGTCTGGTATCAGGATTTAAATCGTTTGTTTTATAATAATTACCCGATGTAGGCCATTCAGGTCAAATTCTTTTAAGTCAATCTTTTGCAAACACGTTAAAACAGTTATTTTTGCAAGCTCATACGGCAGACTCCTAGTAGTCTGTTAAAGTTGGTGCGGTAGCTCAGTTGGTAGAGCACAGGACTGAAAATCCTGGTGTCGGCAGTTCGACCCTGCCCCGCACCACTTTTTTATTTCCACTTCAATACATAGCTGGTAATTATTTTTCCAAGAGGATTGTTTTTATATTTGTTTATTAAAATAAAATGATAACTTGCAGTATTATTTTTTAATCTAAAAACAATATGCTATGAAATTTCTTACAAAAATTATTCTTGCTGCCCTGTTTGGTTTATTGATTAATATGCCGGTCATGAATGCCGAGGTTGATGGCGGACATGGTACACAGGCTAAACAAGACAATCATCAGGCAACCCATGTCATGCCAGCTAAATCGATCAAAAAAGGAATTAATCTTTTTGCCGGTATTGCTACAAGAAGCCTCCAAAAAATAGATAACAAAATTGAAGGATTGTCCCATGTCAGCTCTGCTTCAATTGACGACAACTTGAAAAAAGCATTGCTTTGGTATGGGGTAGCTATTTTGCTTGAAATAATTGGTGCGATATTCTATATAATATTTGCTTCTTCAGCGCTTTATCTTATTGGTTACGTATTATATTTCTTTGGCTTCCTTGCCTGGTGTCTGGCCACTTACTATTTCATCATGTGGCTGATTTCTGTCTTGTAAATTTACATTCGATATAATACTAAACCCGGTGATCTCAACCGGGTTTTTTTTATGCCTGATGCGTTAACTTTGCCACCAAAACCTGATAAAATGAATCAAAACAAATCCGTAGCATTTTGGTTGCTGACCGGTGTTTTTATGATTTATATTCAGGTGATCCTTGGCGGTATCACCCGCTTATCCGGATCAGGGCTGAGTATCACAAAATGGGAAATTGTAACCGGAACCCTTCCTCCCCTCGGACACAATGCCTGGGAAAAAGCATTTGATAATTATAAAGCCTCACCGCAGTATCAGAAAATCAACCGGAATATGACTCTGCCGCAGTTCAAAAAAATCTTTTTCTGGGAATGGTTTCACCGATTATGGGCCCGCAGTATGGGATTTGTTTTTCTCATTCCCTTTCTATGGTTTCTTTATAAAAGAAAATTTAACCGCAAATATTTAATAAAAGTCTCCCTGGTTTTTCTGCTTGGTGCAATGGTAGGGATCTTTGGCTGGCTGATGGTTAAAAGTGGATTGGAAGATCGCCCCAGCGTAAGCCCCTATCTTCTTGCCGCTCATTTACTCCTGGCATTACTCACCATGGCATATACATTCCGCCTTGCCCTTGAATGGTTGCAGGGCAGCCATAGCTCAGCCTCAAACAAGAAATTATCTCACTTTTCATGCTGGATTATTGGTTTTCTTGTTTTGCAGGTTACATTCGGAGCCGTATTATCCGGCATGCATGGTGCCTTATACTATCCTACCTGGCCCGATATGGGCGGACGCTTTATGCCCGAAGTTATGCATCACTCTTCCAACTGGACGTTGACATCGTTCCGGAATTTTGAAACCAATCTATTTCCCATTGCTTTCATCCATTTCTTCCATCGCATGATTGCCTATTCTATCTTTTTGCTCATCATGGTTTTCTTGTTCATAGCCTTACGTCAACATTTATCACCTTCTGCCAGCATCATGCTTTGGATTATACCGAGCATTCTAACAGCTCAAATTGTACTGGGCATTTACACCGTGCTGGGTGCTATCGGGCATATCCCTGTAACGGTAGGAGTTTGGCATCAGGCAGTGGGCATACTGCTTTTATTTAGCTTTCTGTTCATGTCTTTTCAGCTTCGGGTGGATTCTCCGAAACAATCCGTTTAAAAAAGAGCGAAAGCAGTAGGGCAGCAGTCAGGTTAAACAATCCCAGAATCAGGAAAGCATAGATTACCTGGCCGTCATTCATAAAAAACGGGATTGAAAACAAGCTGATAAAACTAAGCCGGAAAAGAATATGAAATTGGGCAAAGACACTGTTTGTGCGTCCAATATATTGATTGGGGATATGATTAAAAATATACGTTGCACGCATTACCCGCGAACCGGCATTGGTCAATCCCAGCATCATAAAAAGCAGAAAGAAGAACAACAAATTGTAATTAAAAATTGAGATTATGAAGATGGCCGAAGCAATGAAGGTCATCAAAATGACCGCCATGGCGGGTTTCGTTCTCTTAAAAATGGTACGGATAAACAAACCTGCCATAATACTTCCTATGGCAAAGAAAATTTCGAATCCTGCATAGGCGCCCACTCCTGCTTCCAGATGCTGACTGATATAAACCGGAATCAGGAAAAAAGACGCTATAATCAAGGTGACAAAAATGGAAAAGGACAAGCTACCGAACATAAACAACATCGGATGTTTTTTCAGAAACGATAAACCGGTTTTCAATCGTTGCCATACCCGACCACTTTCCACGAGCCGCTCAGATACAGAATAATACCGAATCATGCTCACCAGGGCCAGGCCCAAAAAATAGGTGATCCCATCGAGCAGGAAAATTTTTTGTAATGGCCAGGCCGTGATATTGAATCCAATATGAAATTTCAATCCAAATACGACATAAGAACCTGCACTTACTCCCCCGAGCAATAATGCAGCTACCGCTCCTGATAAAGCAGATGCTGCCTGATTTTGTACTTCAATAAAACTGGTAATCCGGCCGTAATCTTTGGGGACTGTGATTTGCTGAGCAAAGGCATATAGGTTCGGAAAATGAATATTATAGATCAAAAAAGTAGTGGCGAAGGCTGCCCCGGCCAGCAAGGGAGTCAAGGCACCTGATTGAAAACCTCGCAAAGCGATTCCTGTCAGCATGAAACCACCAATCAGCGAGATAATCTGAAAAATGCGTTTCCGGTCGAAGCGGTCGATGAGCACACCGGCATAGAGCGACCAGAAAACAGAGATGAAGGTCAATATGGTAAACAAAAGACCGAAGGTTGAACCCATGCTCATGATGCTGGTGAAATACCAGGGGATTGCAATCATGCTGATGCCTTGCGCCACACCGGAAATAGTGTTTGCAACAAAGAGCAGGATGATTGCTTGTTTATTCTCCACAGGCTTGGCTAAATTAGCGGATTAAAGATAGAAAATTGAATAAGGGTAAAAAGCGGCTGACTGATGAAGAAGCCCTGGCAAAATTACAACGATATTGTGCCTATCAGGAACGGGCTCATTCGCAGGTGCGCAGCAAACTCCTGCAGTATGAAATTTATGGCGATCGCCTTGAACAAATCATCTCACTACTTATACAGGATAATTTTCTGAATGAAGAACGATTTGCCTGTTCCTATGCCCGGGGAAAATTTCGTTTTAAAAAATGGGGTCGTATCAAAATCAGACAAAAGCTATCCAGACTTAATGTATCGGAATATTGTATCAAAATGGGTATGAAGGAAATTGATGATACCGAATACCTCAGCACTTTATCAGCTCTCATTGAACAAAAAAGAAATACCATAAAAGGCCGCAGCGACTTCGAGGTCAATCAGCTGTGTGCAGCATACGTCATAAGAAAGGGCTTTGAATCGGAGCTCGTCTGGCAACTCCTGAAAGAAAAAAACAACTAATCCAAACCAAAGCAACATTTCGTGTGTTGAAGAACCCAAAGCCTAATCAGATGAGTGAGATCAATCCTAATTCTATTTTAATTTATACCGAATCAACCCCGAATCCGGCAACCATGAAGTTTGTTTCGAATAAAATGCTGTTGCCCAATTTTTCAGTAGATTTTTCGGATGAAAACGAAGCAAAAGAATCGCCTCTGGCAAGTGAACTGTTTGGTTTTCCATTTGTGCGGGGCGTTTTTATCTCCAATAATTTTGTAACTGTTGCCAAAGCAGAAGCTACCGGTTGGTACGATGTAATTCCATCTATGCGTTCTTTTCTGCAAGCTTATATTGCCCACGAGAAAAAAATTGTGAGCGATCAATTGCTCGCAAAATTAAAAGCTGATCAACCGGTTTTTGAAGGAACGGATGAACAACAGATCATTGATGTACTGGACAAATATATTAAACCGGCCGTGCAGATGGATGGTGGAGCGATTCAGTTTAAATCGGTTGAAGATGGTGTGGTAACGGTACAATTGCAAGGTGCTTGCAGTGGTTGTCCTTCTTCTACCCTTACCCTGAAGAGTGGTATCGAAGCGATGCTGAAACGCATGATTCCGGGTATCAAAGAAGTGGTGGCGGAAGCTATTTAACTCCGGCTATTTATTGGCCAATTGTCCGCAGGCAGCATCAATATCGCCCCCTCGGCTTTGTCGCAGCGTAACCGTGGCCCCCTTTTCTACCAGTACATGCATAAAGCGGTTGGTTTTCCCATCATCAGGTTTTCGAAATGGCAGGCCTTCCACCGGATTATAACTAATCAGATTGACCCGCGCAGGTAACTTCACTGCATAAGCAGCCAATCTTCTGGCATCGAGGTCGCTATCGTTCACTCCACTGAACAAAATATATTCGAAGGTGACCCGGCTCCCTGTTTCGATATAAAATTCTTCCAAAGCTTTCATGACTTCGCTAATAGGGTTCGATTCATTGACGGGCATCAGGCGGTTCCTGATTTCATCAGTTGTGGCATGGAGCGATAAAGCCAGTTTAAACTTAACTTTCAGTGCGGCCAGTTTACGAATGGCTTTTACCAAGCCGGAGGTAGAAACCGTAATCCGCTTCAAGCCAATATTCAGTCCTTTCTCCAGATGGATTTTATCTATGGCCCTCATCACATGGCTGAAATTGAGCAAAGGCTCGCCCATGCCCATAAAGACAATATTAGTAAGCGGTGTATCGAAATTTTCCAGTGCTTTTTCCTGTAGCAACCACACCTGATCGAAAATCTCAGCAGCTGTTAATTGCCTTAATAAACCCATCTGCCCGGTAGCACAAAAGCCACAATTCAAACTGCAGCCTACCTGCGATGAAATGCAGACAGTCACCCGGCCTTTGGCAGGAATAAGCACCCCTTCTACTTTATAATCATCATGCAAACGAAAACGAACTTTCAGTGTGCCATCAATACTTTTTTGTTCGAGATCGATGCTGATGGGGCGAAACTGAAATTCTTTCGCAAGCTTTGCCCGGAAGGCAGCCGGCAGGCTGGTCATATCTTCAAAACGAAGTACCCGTCTGGTCCAAATCCACTCATCAACTTGCTTTGCCCGATAGGCGGCTTCGCCCAGCGTTTCAACCTTCGAATGCAAATCCTCCGTGCTTAATGCTCTGATATCGATGAGTTCTTTTGGCATCGTTGCAAAGATAAGTGTTTAGAACACTACCGTGCTTGCAAAGGGTTTTATAATTTGGCAGTGATAAATTAATCATTATGGCACGATATATTACAGCCGATTGGCTATTTCCCGTTTCGGCTCCGCCTCTCAGAAACGGAGTTTTAGTACTGAACGAGGCGGGCGGGATCATCGAATACGGGATGCGTGAAGCTTATCCTCCCAATGAGTTGGAAATCTATCATGGTACCCTCGTTCCGGGTTTCATCAATAGCCATTGTCATCTCGAATTGTCCTTTATGAAAGGACAGATAGCCGAAAAGACCGGCTTACTTACATTTGTGAAAAAGGTAGTCGCTATCCGCGATAATTTCAGTCATGAAGAGCAGGAAAAAGCCATCCATTCGGCCGCTGATGAAATGCTGCAGAATGGTATTGTTGCGGTGGGCGATATATCGAATGACAATCGTTCGTTTTTTGAAAAGGCAAAAGGAAAAATGCGTTTTCACACCTTCGTGGAAGTGTTTGATATGGGCCCTGCCGGTACCGAACAGTGCCTGAGCAAAGGACAGGAAATATATGATGAAATTCCAACTGTTTCGGGATCGAGGGCTAGCATTACGCCTCATGCACCCTATTCCTGCACACCTCATTTGATTTCATGGTGCGACCGCTTCTCAGCCACGCATGGTCAGGTGCTGAGTATTCATATGCAGGAGCAAAAGGACGAAAACCTGCTTTTCCTGGAGAAAAAAGGCGTTTGGGTTGACTTGTATGCAAGTCTTGGAGCTGATTTTAATTGGTTTACGGCTACGGGGAAAAATTCACTCGCTTCTGTTTTGCAGTGGCTGCCCGAAGACAATCATTTACTTTTTGTACATAATACGAATACCTGTAGCGAAGATCTGTCCACTTCAAAAACTTCAGGAAAGAAAATCTTCTGGTGTTTTTGTCCTAATGCCAATTTATATATTGAAGACAGGCTACCCGATTTTGAGTTGTTCAGGGGTGAAACCTGCGTGATTGGTACCGATAGTCTGGCATCGAATCACAAGCTTTCTGTGCTGGATGAGATGAAGACTATTCAGCATCATTCGGATATTTCATTTGAGACATTGCTTCGATGGGCTACACTAAACGGAGCCGAAGCACTGCACTTTGAGGATGAGTTGGGCAGTTTTGAAACCGGGAAAAATCCGGGTGTCAATCTCATCAGTGGGATGAATATGCGGGATATGAAGCTGACCAAATTATCTGCGGTGAGGAAGCTGGCCTAAGTTTTTTATCGAAAAAAATTCAATCTGACCTAAACGGAATTAACACACCCCTAACTCCATACCAGAGTATGCAGGCTCTCAAGAGGGGTTTTGCCAAAGGGGCTATTGAATATCGTTAAGCTGCTTTTTTGAAGCATCAAGTTCTTTCTTTTTATCTTCCAGATCTTTGGCCACCTTTTTTTGATCACCGGCATTGTTTTGTAAATCTTTCTGAGCCTTTTCAATATCGTCCTGCCAACCTTTTATATCTTTTTCAAGATCTTTCTGATCCTTTTCCAAATCCTGCAATTTTTTATTCAGGTCTTCATACTCTTTTTCTATTTTATTCAGCACTACTTCAAAAGCGGCACGGCTTTGTTCCACAGCAAAATCCCGGATCAGCGAGGCGGCCTGATCATATTGATCAGGATGCATACCATGATTCAGAAAAGCGCCTCCCAAATCAAAATATACGGTCATCACAACGCCCAATTTTTTCTTGTCGAACGTGGTGTATAAATCAACCGTATTCTCACTGATCCCGGTAAGGAGGATGTCATCAGTAAAATATACTGACTTTTTTGAAGATGTTTTTACATCACGATCCCTGGTCCATTTTTTCCAGGCTTTACTCAGGTCTTTATCATCAACCCGGGGAACAAATACCTGCAATCCGTATTGCCGGCCCTGGCTCATTTTTTCCTGCACCTGCTTTACTTCAATTTTTTGTGCAAATAAATTAACAGAGAAAGACAATGCCAGTATAAATGGAATAATTTTTTTCATGTGTCCAATTTTTATTTTAAAACAATTAATGCGCTTCCAGCCAATTGTTGCCCTGCCCGATATCAACCACCAACGGGACATTTAATTCAACGGCATTTTCCATACAGGTTTTAATGAGCGGGATCAGGTCCTTGATTTCATCTTTATAAGTATCAAATACCAATTCATCGTGCACTTGTAGGGTCATCAGCGATTTGAAATGATTCTTTTTCATAAGATCGTGCAGTTTAATCATCGCTATTTTGATGATGTCGGCAGCACTGCCCTGAATGGGTGTGTTGATGGCATTGCGTTCGGCAAAACCCCGCACGGTAGCATTGCCCGATTTGATGTCGGGCAGATTGCGTCTTCGTCCGAACATGGTTGTAACAAAACCGTTGGTCCGGGCAAATTCGATGGAATGATTCATATATCTTTTGATTCCGGGATATTTTTTAAAATATGATTCTATAATGCCTGCTGCTTCTGTCCTCGAAATTCCCAACCGTTGTGCCAGCCCAAAAGCCGAGATACCGTAGATGATACCAAAATTCACCATTTTGGCCTGTCTTCTCATTTCTTCACTAACCTGATCGGTGGGTATATTGAACACTTTCGATGCTGTGGCGCTGTGCACATCGAGCCCTGATTTAAAGGCCTCCATCATAGATTCATCTTCGCTCAAAGAAGCAATGATGCGTAATTCAATCTGGCTGTAATCAGCCGAGACAATGATGCGGTCAGTGCCTCCGGGTATAAATGCTTTGCGAATGGCTCTTCCTTTTTCGGTGCGGATGGGAATATTTTGCAAATTGGGCTTGGAAGAACTCAAACGGCCTGTGACCGCAATGGCCTGACTATAGGTAGTATGCAATCGACCGGTACGCTGATTCATCAGGTCGGGTAAGGCATCCACATAGGTTGATTTCAGTTTGGTAAGCTCCCGATAATCTAAAATCTTTCGTGCTATTTCATGGTCGAAAGCCAAACGGCTCAGCACTTCTTCATTAGTTGAATATTTCCCTGTTTTTGTCTTTCTTCCGGTATAAGGAATTTTAAGTTTGTTGAATAAAACATCAGCCAATTGCATCGGGGAATCGAGATTAAAAACAACTCCTGCCTCACTAAACACCTCCTCTTTCAGGCGAACCATATCTTCCATGAGGCTGTCTGAGTAAGCATGTAGGAACCCGGTATCGAGGGCCACGCCAGCTTTCTCCATATCGGCAAGCACTTTCATCACCGGAAGCTCAATCTCATAGAACAGTTTTTCCAGCTTCTTCTCTTTAATCAAAGGTTCAAAATGATTTTTCAGGCGCATAGTAACATCAGCATCCTCGGCAGCATAGTCTTTGATTTCGCTAATGGGCACATCGCGCATATTTCCCTGTAAGCTGCCTTTTTTACCAATAAGCCGCTCGATGGGAACCGGCCGGTAGCCGAGATAAGTTTCGGCCAGCAAATCCATGTTATGCCGCATGTCAGGTTCAATCAGAAAATGAGCGATCAGGGTATCGAAAAAGGGACCCTGCACATCCAGGTCATATTTTTCGAGTACCAGGATATCATACTTCAGATTCTGACCAATTTTTTGGATTTCGCGATTGCTAAACAAATTTTCAAATTCATGTACCAAAGCTTTGCAGGCCACGAAATTGTGCGGGCAGGGCACATACCATGCCTCGAAATCCTTGCTGGAGAATGACATGCCGACCAATTCGGCCACGAGGGGATTGAGCCCCGTGGTTTCAGTATCGAAGCAAAAGGATCTTTCCGATTGCATGCGCTTAATGAGGTCTTGTCTTTTTTCGTAGGTGTCGGCCAGGTGATATTGATGGGCTGATGTTGTGATATCCAGTTCTTTGAAAGGATCGGGAATAGATGATACCGCTTGTTTTAATTCGCCCGATACAGGCCTTGGTGCATCGAAAAGATTCATCTGACTCCCGCTGGGAACTTCTGTAAGGTTGAGCATAAAATCGTTGCCAAGAATACGTCTGCCAAGCGTTCGGAATTCAAAAAATGAAAACAATTCGCCTAGTTTAAGTTTGTCCGGATCCGATATTTCCAGTGCTTTTTCATCAAATTCAATAGGTGCATCTATGACGATGGTAGCCAATTGTTTTGATAAAATTGCTTTGTCTTTATTGGCTTCTACTTTTTCGCGAAGTGCCCCTTTCAGCTGATCTGTATGTTCCAGCAGATTTTCAATACTTTGAAATTCCTTCAACAGTTTGATGGCGGTTTTTTCGCCTACTCCCGGAACACCGGGAATATTATCTACTGCATCACCCATCAATCCAAGGATATCAATCACCTGACTAACAGCTCGTATGTCCCAGCGTTCCAGAATTTCGGGAACACCCATAATCTGGTATCCACCAACCCGGCTGGCTGGTTTGTACATGAAAATATTTTCAGAAACCAGTTGGCCAAAATCTTTATCAGGAGTCACCATAAAAACCTGATAGCCGCATTTTTCGGCTTTTTTAGCCAAGGTACCAATAAGGTCATCCGCCTCAAAACCATCTAATTCGATCACCGGAATATTAAAAGCTTCAACTATTTGCTTGATATAGGGAACCGACTCAACAATATCATCAGGTGTGGACTCGCGATTGGCTTTATAAGCGGCAAATGTTTCGGTTCGAAAAGTGGGTGCATGGGTATCGAAAACCACGGCCATGTGCGAAGGATTGGCCTTTTCAATCAAGTCGAACATGGTACTTGTAAAGCCTGAAATAGCCGAAGTATTCATCCCTTTTGAATTAATCAGCGGATTTCGGATGAAAGCAAAATAAGCTCGGTAAACGAGGGCCATAGCATCGATCAGAAAAATGCGTTTATCCTTCATGCTGACGGTTCAGTTCGTTCCAATATTCCAAAGCCCTTCTTGTATGAGGAATTACAATGGTGCCGCCAATCAGGTTGGCCATGGAAAATACTTCCATCACTTCAGCAGTGCTCAGGCCTTGTTCATGACATTTGCCTAAATGATACTTAACACAATCATCGCAACGAAGGACCATACTGGCTACCAAGCCCAGCATTTCTTTGGTACGGGAGGGAATGGCACCCTCCATAAAGGCATTGGTATCTAAATTGAAAATGCGTTTCATTACGATATTATCTTCAGCAAGAATGGCTTCGTTCATCCGTTGCCGGTAGGTGTTAAATTCCTCTACAATATCTGCCATGAGTAATTTATTTTTAAGCTTAGAAAAAGGTAAATCGCTCGTTTCCAAAAATAGCACTAATACATCAAAAGCCTATATTTGTGATTATTAAAAAAAAATAGCTGTATGAACAAGAAAATGAAATGGATTATCCCTCTTGGCATTGTACTGATTCTGGCTTTTTGGGTAAAGAACTCATACAACCGGATGGTGACCGCAGATGAAAATGTGGTTCAGGCATGGAGTCAGGTAGAAAATGTTTATCAAAGAAAATATGACTTGATTGGTAATTTGGTTGCCGTTGTAAAAAACTATGCTGATTTTGAGCAGGAAACGCTAACAAAGGTGATTGAAGCAAGAGCCAATGCCACAAAAGTGACTATTGACCCGACTAATCTGACTGAAGATAATATGGCTCAGTTTCAGGCGGCCCAGAACCAATTGAGTGGTTCTTTATCTCGATTATTGGTAACCGTTGAACGTTATCCCGACCTGAAAGCCAACCAGAATTACCTTGAATTACAAGCCGAGCTAACCGGTTCTGAGAATCGAATTGCTGTTGAACGGAAGAAATTTACCGAAATAGTTCGTGATTATAACCTTTCGGTGAGGCGTTTTCCTAGTAATATAATTGCCGGTATATTCGGTTTCGACAAAAAGGCCAATTTCCAGGCTGACAAGGAAGCTGAAGGTGGAAAAGTAAACGTAGATTCTCTTCTAAATAAATAAACCATGTCGCGGAAGAAATTCTTCAGCGAAGAAGAAAGCGCACGTTTAATACATGCCATTCGCGAGGCCGAGAAAAGCAGCTCTGGAGAAATCAGGATTCACGTTGAAGAGACTTGCGATTATGATCCGGTGGAAAGGGCCTGGCAAGTGTTTCGCAAGCTTGCGATGCATAAAACGGCTTTGCGTAACGGTGTTTTGTTTTATCTAGCAACACACGATCAGACTTTTGCCATTCTTGGCGATGAAGGAATTCATCAACAAGTACCTGAAGGATTTTGGGATGAAGTTCGTGATGTGATGCAGCCATCCTTTCGCAAAGGAAAATTTGTTGAAGGACTTGAAGATGGTATCCGCCTCGCAGGTGAAAAACTAAAAGCATTTTTCCCTTATCAAGATGATGATGTAAATGAGTTGCCTGATGATATTTCTATTGGATAAAAACCTTCGATTCTTGCTGATATCCGGATTGCTGACTTGCCTGTTGCTTGTTTCAACTCCGGGGCTGGCCGAAGATTTTCCAACACTTAAGGGCTATGTAACGGATTTGGGCGATATGCTCAGTGATGGAGAAGAAAACACCTTGTCTGCCGACTTGAAAGCCTATGAAGATACCACTTCAAATCAGTTTGCTATACTGACTATCGCAAGTCTCAATGGCTATGATGTGTCAGATTACGCCTGGAATGTAGCCGAGCAAAACGGCATCGGGCAAAAAGGAAAAGACAATGGGCTGTTAATTCTGGTGGCCAGAGAGGAGCATAAAATTTCAATACAGATAGGCTATGGTCTGGAAGCAGTCATTACAGACGGGCAGGCAAGACTGGTTATAGAAAACTATTTGACACCTGCATTCCGAAATAATAATTATTACAAAGGGCTGGCAGATGGTATTTTGGCTATGCAGCAAATGGCAGCAGGAGAGTTTAAAGCAGATGAGAAGAAAAAAGACAACAATTCAGGTGGTGGTTCAGGATTTATGATTTTCATTGTTCTTATTATTTTCCTATCAGGGATTTTCCGCAGAAAAGGCGGTTCTGATAATTTTGGTGGAAAAGGTAAAAACCGGACCTTAGGGAGGATGCTCCCCTGGTTAATCCTCGGTTCTCTTGGAAGTGGCGGCTCGGGAGGTGGTGGAGGTAGTTTTGGCGGAGGCTTCGGTGGTTTCGGTGGCGGAAGCTTCGGAGGCGGTGGTGCCAGCGGAGGCTGGTAATTTATTCAAGTTCTGTCATCGGATCCCAAAAGAATTTCTGAAAGGACTTTACGCAATCATTTTGCACTTCAATACCCTCATTTACCAATAATTCTTCCATCATTGTAGGTGTCTGAAAATGATTTTTTCCGGTGAGTAAACCATTGCGGTTTACCACCCGATGGGCAGGAACTGACAAATTGGTTTTACAACTTGCATTCATTGCCCAGCCAACCATCCGTGCTGAGCCGCCAGATCCTAAATAGCGGGCAATAGCACCATAAGTAGTCACCCGTCCATAAGGCACCAATCTTACTACCTGGTAAACCCGATCGAAAAAACCACCTTGTTTATCACTATCCATGTGCATATTGATTAGGTCAAAAATAGGGTTTCAGCCGATGCTTATGTGTACACTTTAATGAAAGCAGGACTTGACCCGCCTTAACTTTGTGCTATCATGTTGATGAAAGCAGGCCATATCAGCAATCTGACCGATGCCCGGTATTTTGCATCTAAAAATGCCCGCTGGTTGGGACTCAACTTAAATCCGTCAGATCCTGATTCGATTGGAAAAGAGCAGGCCGAAGGTATCATTCAATGGATTGCCGGTTACGAGATAATCGGAGAAATGGGTAAACGAAAGGAGGAAGAAATTTTTTACCTCTGTGATGAATTAGGGCTTAATGGTATTCAAATCGATTCCAATCTTGAACTTAGTATGTATCCACCCGGAGTATCCATTTTCAGAAACAAAAAATTCAATCCAAACAGAGGCATCATGACGATTCCGGATCCGGTAAGTTACTTGATTCTGGGTATTGAAGATCCGGATATACTAAATACAAAAGAAGCATCTCAAAAACTATCTAATTATTGTGAGCGCTATCAAGTCTTGCTTGATATTGGTCGGACAATCGATTTATCGATCTACGAAGATTATCCGATAAAAGGAGTCAACATACAAGGGGGAAAAGAAATCAGAACCGGAGTAAAAGAATTCTCTGAACTCGGAATATTAATGAATAAACTAAGTCAATTTGGGGGCTGAAATAACTACATATTTGAAGGAGCACAAGTTGTATCCTTTGCAATTGAAAAACCAGGTTTCTCAACATCTGGGTTGCATTGTAGTAATTCCCTGTTATAATGAATGCGGACTATTGCAAACACTTCAATCGTTGTATGATTGCCACCGACCGGAGAAAATAGTTGAAGTCATTGTGGTGATCAATAGCGCAGAATTTGATACAGATGAGGTTATAAGCAATAACCAAAACGCATATTGGGAAGCAGAAGATTGGGCATCAAAACGAAATAATGACCAAATCAAGTTTTATTTCCTGAATCTAATCAGTATTTCTTCAGATATAGCCGGAGTGGGACTGGCCCGAAAAATTGGAATGGATGAAGCCCTGGCCCGTTTCGATAAAGCGAACAATCCGGAAGGTGTCATTGTCAGTTTGGATGCTGATTGCAGCGTTTCTAAAAATTACCTTCAAGAAATCGAACAGTGGTTTGACAACAACAGGGATAAGGAGGCAGCCTCTTTATACTATGAGTTTCCACAAAACGGCAATGAAGATCAACGCATTTTTGAAGCAGCAGCACGTTTCGAACTATCGGGCAGGTATATAGCTGAAGGGCTGCGATATGCCCAATTTCCTTTTGCCTTCGAAACGCATGGATTTGCTTTTGCCGTGAGAGCAAAGGCCTATCTTATGGCAGGTGGCATGAGCAAAAGAAAATCACAGGAAAGTTTTTATTTTCTGAGCAATCTTACTCATCAGCTTAGCTATGGAACTATACAAACTCTATGTGTCTATCCTAAAGCACGGAAATCTGTACGTGTACCAAAAGGAAGCGCTTATCAAATAAGCGAATGGTTGAAACAGAAAAATGAAAATTGGCCGGTTTATCATCCGGATGCTTTCAGCAATTTAAGGACATTTACCGGACAAATAAAGGAACTCTATCAGATTGAATCGCTAAATGACTACAATCATTTTATCATGAGTTTGCCACCGGCTATTATTGCGTATCTATCAGAAAGCAGCTTTTATGAGCAATGGCAGGAATTACAGGTTTCTGCGCTTGATGAGACCGATTTTCAGCAGCAGTTCTACAAACGTTTCAACAGGATTTGGGTAGAAAGTTATCTAATTGCCTCACACGATACATTTTATAAAAAAATCTCTGTCGTAGATGCCTATTGTAAAATATGTGGATTAATATCAGGCTTAGAAATAAAAAATAAAACCCTGTCTGATTGTCTGGTTATGGCAAGAAACAGACAAACAAAAACATACTCGATCAGGCAAAAAGTAGCTAGCTGATGATCGCTTGCTCGCTTTGTTCGAGCATCTTCCTGAATTCAATACCGGCTTTGAATTTTATCACTCTTCTGGCGGGAACACTAACGCTGGCACCGGTCCTGATGTTTCTGGCTTTTCGTGCCTTTTGATTCCTTAAAGTAAAAGAGCCAAATCCTTTAATAATCAGCCGATCGCCTCTGGATAAACACAGTTCGCATTTTTTAAGCATCAGTCCCAAAATCCTGTCTGCTTCAAGATTGGAAAGATGTGCTTCCTCAGCCAGAAATTTGACTAAGTCTTTACGATTCATATATCATGTATCTAAAAAGATTAAACCTGTAATAATCATAGGTATTAGTACAAACATACTGTTTTTTCAATACTCTTTCTAATTATTTTAAAATTATTTTATACACTTCTCTGAATAGAATAAGAATGATCTTTGAGGAATCTTTATCTTTGCTTTGATCATGAACCTATGAAAAAAATTATCATTATTATCTTGTGTGGCCTTGGTATTCATCGAGGTTTTAGCCAGTCAAATAAATATTGGATTTACTATAGCGATAAAGCCGGTATGACGCTCAATCCGTACGAATATTTCTCTTCAGGAGCTATTGAAAGAAGAATTCAAAATGGTATTCCTCTATTTGACTTCAGTGATTTGCCGGTTAACCCATTATATACCTCACGTGTTTCTTCCATGTCGGATACATTGCTTGGCAGCAGCCGTTGGTTGAATGCATCATGTATCCGGGCCACTAAACAGAACCTTGAAGAAATCCGAAGATTACCTTTTGTTAAAGATATTGTACCCAGTAGAAGTCATGCCCTTGTGGCCGGGTTTGAAGATTTATCAAAAGCTGAGCAATCGTTGGCTTATTGGCAGACCGAAAGAATGGGTAATAGTTATTTTAAGAAAAACGGTTTAAGCGGAAAAGGTATTCTGATTGCCATTTTTGATGTTGGCTTCCCAAAAGTAAATACGCATCCTGCTTTTGCACACCTGATTGAAAAGGGTCAAATACGAGAAACACATGATTTTATCACAGGGAAAGAGAATGTTTATCATAGCAATGGCCATGGTAAAATGGTGCTCTCCTGCATTGCCGGGCGCATAGATAGCCTGGACATCGGCTTGGCACCCGATGCAGATTTTATTCTGGCTAGAACAGAAAGATTTTTGTCAGAATGGGGGTCAGAAGAACAAAACTGGGTTTTTGCAGCCGAGTGGGCCGACAAACTGGGTGCTGATATCATCAGTAGCTCGCTGGGATATGCCGAAGAAAGATACTTTCAATATAACATGGACGGCCATACGGCCCCGATCACAAAAGCAGCCAATATAGCGGCCCGAAAAGGTATTTTAGTTGTTACGGCTGCCGGCAATGAAAACCAGAATAACTGGGGTACAATCGTTGCTCCAAGCGATGCCGACAGTGCACTTACCATAGGAGGGACCAATCCATATACCGATTACCAAATTAGTTTTTCCAGCCCTGGACCAACAGCCGACCTACGGATGAAACCCAATGTCAGCGCTTACGGTGAAGTAGTGGCGGCTTCAGGTTCTGATGCTTTTTCAACTGTTGACGGGACTTCATTTGCTACTCCGCTGGTAGCAGGCTTTGCAGCTTGCCTGATGCAGGCTTATCCTAATATGAAAACCATGGATATTTTTGAGTTGATTGAAAGATCAGCTCATCTCTACCCTTATTTCGATTATGCTCATGGCTATGGCATTCCTCAGGCAACTCACGCACTCGATCCCCTTATTCCGGTAGCCCCAACTTTTTCTTTCGATGTGCAAGAAGACAGTATCGCTATTGTGCCGGACAGCTCAGTAATTTCAGCTCATCCGGAATGGGGTGAATCGAAAAACCTTTATTTTGAAATTATAGGGGCTGATAATTTCATCTATCATTACGGAGTTGCCGAAATAAAGCAAAAAGAACAATTCAAGCTGGCCAAAGATAATTTAGCTGATTATCCAGACCCTGTCTGGCTCCGCATACATTTTGAAGGATATACTGATCAATTAAAATTAGAAGAATGAGAAAACTATTAATTCCTGCCTTTTTTATCCTGACT
>CAYPSW010000001.1:114625-263872 GCA_964413685.1 uncultured Chitinophagales bacterium | reverse complement strand
AATTAAAATTAGAAGAATGAGAAAACTATTAATTCCTGCCTTTTTTATCCTGACTTGCAGCCTAATACCGGCTCAAACGATTAAAATGGAGGTGAATACTGACACCAGTGAAACAGAAAATTTCGGACCCAACCAAGCTAATTATATGCACTATTACTTTGGAATTGGAATCCTGCCGATGACCGGACAAGCTGGCGGCCTAATCATGCCTTTCTCCAGTTCAGATCTTGTTACAGGCATTCTTTATAAACGAAAATGGTCCGAAGTGTTTTCTAGTGGATTTGGTGTCGCTTATCACAATCAGTCATTTCGCTTGCAACAAACCACAAATAAAGTGCTTCCGGATACCATATTAAATGAAAAAGAAAGTCTTTTAGCCAGCTCATTACAAGCCGAGATATATCAACGATTTAATTTTGGCAAAAGGGGAGATATCATAGGTGCTTTTCTTGACCTCGGTGCCGGAGCCAATTTTTTTGTACGGATGCAACACGAAACGGTTAACACAAACAGCAATGGTGTAGTGGTCACAGTGAACGAAAAAAAGTTGTTGTACAATCAGAAAAATTATTTCCATTTGCTTGCCCGGCTAGGATATAATCGTTGGATATTATATGCACAATACCGGCTCAATCCGCTCATCAGTTTAAGCTCAGGATTACCCAAGCTTCCACCTTTGAGCATTGGCATTCAAATAGGGTTTTATTAATGGAAAAGGATACAATGAAAGCGTGGTTTTTAACCAAGCATGGTGATGCACAAAATGCTTTTGAATTGTGTGAAACTGCCCGGCCTGTTCCCACCGACCAACAGGTACTGATAAAAGTGGAAGCATTTGGGTTGAATTTTGCCGACATCATGGCAAGGCGCGGGTTATATGAGGATTGTCCTTCTTTGCCCGCTATTCTGGGATATGATGTGGTAGGTGTCATACAATCGCTGGGGAAAAATGCAGATGAAAAATTACTGGGGAAACGGGTAGCAGCCTTATGCCGCTTTGGAGGCTATGCCGAATATGTTGTCACAGATCACCGGGCACTGGTTCCCATTCCTGATGAAATGCCGGCTTGCGAAGCAACGGCTCTGGGTACACAATATCTGACAGCCTATTATTCAATGTATATGCACATGAATTTGCAAGCCGGAGACAAAGTGTTGATACATGCGGCTGCAGGTGGTGTCGGAACAGCTTTGACTCAGTTAGCAAAAAACAAAGGATGTATTGTTTTCGGAAATGCAGGCTCTGATGAAAAACTGGATTATCTGAAAAATAATAATGTGGATTATCCAATTAATTACCGGCAGCATGACTACGAAAAGGAAATCAAAGTGATTCTTAAAAAAGAAAAATTGCAGGCCATTTTTAATCCAATTGGTGGAAAAACATTTAAAAAAGATATGCGGCTGATTGGTGCTGGTGGTACCTTACTCCTTTTCGGAGCATCTCAACGCATAGGTTCATCCTCAAAATGGATAGCTACTATGAAATTTCTGTGGGATATGGGATTGATGATTCCGATTATGCTGGTGGGATCATCGAAGTCTATTGCTGGGGTCAATATGTTGCGGGTATCAGATCATGCACCGGAAAAAATTCAATATTGTCTCAATGGCCTTATTGAACTATACAAACTGAAGAAAATAAATCCACATGCAGGAGGACTTTTCCCGTCAAATGAACTTGCTAAAGCCCATGAACTACTCGAAAGTAGAAATTCAACCGGGAAGATTGCCGTATTCTGGTAATCATTTAATGCCAGAGTTTTAATACATTTAATGCTCCTTTTTAACTCAATTAAAAAAATCCGGAACATGTTAACTCATCCTTTTACATATCTGAAGTACTACTCCTCAGCCATTATTTTAGTCTTTTTATTTAGTTTGCAAAATGCAGCTATTGCCGGTGATACCATCGAGGTTCAAACTTTTACCTTCGGCTCGCCACAACATGACACATTCCTTTTCCCGCCTGACTCCATTCAGTTCGAAAAAGTATTGATGTATTATACTTTGAAATGCAATCCGGCTCAAAACCCTGCCTGTGGCGAATGGGATTATTTAACCTATACCTTTTTGTACCATCATACCGGTCTATACGATTCACTATTAAAAAGTCATCCAAATTTTATTTTAGGTGGCATGAGCCCCGATTCCATAAATCTTGCATTCCAGCCTGCATGGCAATTCAAACCATATTTCGAGTATCATATTATTTATACTGATACCTTAAGCCAGATAGCTGTACAATCCGGTTCAGGATCTTCTAGCATGATGGCACCTTTTGCCGGAAATAAGCAACAAGCCAAAACATACTTTCTTTACAAAGCTTCTGACTTACAGGCAGCCGGATTAACAGCAGGCAATATCACAAATCTACAGTTACAAATAGCAACTACAGGTTCCAATTTGAATCATCTTAGCATCCATATGACCAATTCTACGCTCGATTCGGTATATGCAGGCATGCCAAGTCCCACTAATCTGACCGAAGTATATAATCAAAACACAAGCTTTGCTCAAGTAGGTTGGCGCACTTTCGATTTTACAACACCGTTCAATTGGGATGGCAATTCAAATATACTGGTTCAGTGGTGTTTTGATAATCCTGCAGGAGGCACGGCTACACTGGTCACAGATACCAGCGTAAATTATGCTGCCAATCTTGAATTTAGTGGGCGTGAGTATGCGCTTTCATTCCACGATGAGGATCATGTGGATGTACCCGACAGTGTGTTTTCAACGATCGACAGCGCGATTACAATAGAATTCTGGCAATATGGCGATCCTAATCTCCAACCTCAAAGTGATGCTATTTTCGAAGGTTTGGACTCTGCCGGAAATCGGGTAGTGAATGCTCATCTGCCTTGGGGTAACAGCCGGGTATATTGGGATGCCGGTAATTCAGGCAGTACCTATGACAGAATTGACCAGGCAGCAAATCCTGCTGATTTCATGGGTCAATGGAATCACTGGGCTTTTACAAAAGATGTAGCAAGTGGATTGATGAAAATATACCTGAATGGTCAATTGTGGCATTCCGGTACCGGCAAATCTTTGAGCATGGCCGGGATTAAAAAATTTACCATTGGATCGGGAGCAAATCTCAACATGTTTTACGATGGAATGATTGATGAATTCAGAATCTGGGATAAAGTGCTGTCACAAAATGAAATTCAAACCTGGATGAATAAAAAGCTTGATAACAATCACCCTGAGTGGGCTTCATTAAGAGCTTATTATCCATTCAATGACGGTATCAGCAATTGTGCTGCTGATTTTTCGGATAATGCTTTCCTCGCGAATTTATATGGCGCCCCTGAGTGGGTACATATTCAGTCATGCGATCAATTTATCAGTGATGCATCGGGATCGGGCTACAGTAGGCCCAATACTATTTTTGAAAAAAATACTTATACATCAAGCATCGATTCGACTCTTATGATTGATTCGATTCAGCAAAATCAATGGATGGTGGTGCTTTTTGATGACACAAGCCAACCGACACTGGCAACTGACACTCTATGGGCCTGGCCATCATGGTATCGTTATAGCTATGATAATGCAGGTCAAATTATTGACTCCTCTATTGGTGGACTTGACAGCACGATATACCATATTGATCATTTTTATTATGACCCTCCATTTGAGATTATTCCACGGTATGAACTCGGTCGGTTCATCACGCCTTATGGTATCAATTTGAGCCTGGGAGATGGATTTACCTGGGTATACGATGTGAGTGATTTTAGAACATTATTGGCCGACTCGGTTGAGTTATCAGCCGGTAACTGGCAAGAATTAATGGACATGAAGTTTCTCATGATTAAAGGAACGCCTCCAAGAAATGTAAAAGATATCCGGAATGTATGGTCTGGTGGTCACGCATATAATGCAGCCATTGAAAATGAATTTTTATATCCAAAAACCTTCGATATCCCTGCCGATGTATCGCAGGCAAGACTAAGAATCAATATTACAGGACATGGTTTTGGGGGTAATTTGAATTGCTCTGAATTTTGTCCAAGGGTAAATACGGTAAAGGTTAATAATCAGTTTTTCGCTCTTCAAAACATGTGGCGGGATGACTGCGATTTGAATCCGGTATTCCCGCAAGGGGGCACCTGGATATATGACCGGGCTAACTGGTGCCCTGGTGCAGAAGTACGCCCCTATTTCTATGAAATTTCAAATAAAATTACCCCGGGCGATTCTGTAAGCGTTGATTTTGATATGCAACCGGGATATGTCTGGAACGGACAAGGTTCGCAACCTTATTATCGCATTGATGCACAATTGGTAACTTATGGAGCCCCCAATTTTCAGAACGATGCAGCAATATCAGATATCATTGCTCCTAACGATGCAGACTTCTGGAAACGATATAACCCAATTTGTAATAATGCGGTAATCAAAATTAAAAATACCGGAAGCAACCCCTTAACAAGTCTTGATATTGCTTACGGCCCTCAGGGAGGCGATCAGGCAAATTATCATTGGACCGGAAACCTGGATTTTCTTGAAGAAAGTACCATTGATTTACCGGCAGCATCTTGGGGGAGTTGGACCGGACCCGACATTTTTGAGGCCAGTATTTCTAATCCAAACGGGCAGACAGATGACTATGCAGATAACAATACAATGCACACCAATTTTCAACGGACACCTTTGTACGAAAATGAAATGGTTTTTTGGCTAAGGACGAATGCTTCAGGTTTCGAAACATCATATCAATTGAAAGACATTAACGGCAATATTATCTATTCAAGATCGAATTGTTCTAATAATACCATTTACAAAGACACTTTCCAATTGGCTGACGGTTGCTATACCCTGACTATTTTTGATTCGGGAGAAGACGGACTTTATTTCTTCGCTAATAACGATGGGTCGGGTTATGCAAAATTGCGTAAGACGAGTGGAGCCATGATTAAAAATTTTAAGGCTGATTTCGGCTCAAAGATTTCGCAACAGTTCACAGTAGGCTTTCCACTTGGTGTTGAATTAAATCAATGGGAAAGTTTTATGGAGCTTTATCCAAATCCAAGCAGCGGAATATTTCAATGTGATATTAATTTGAATCAGCCTGATGATATCAATCTTTATCTTACGGATTTAATGGGCCGTATCATTGAGCATAAAAAGCTAAGGCAGTTTTCACACGGAGTGATCCCTATTGATATGTCGGAACGGGCATCCGGAGTATATTTGGTGATAGTGCAGGCAGGAAGCGGCATCATGACAAAAAAATTAATTGTTCAACACGAATAAAGAGCAATTTACCATGTAAGCAGACTCATTGCCTGGCCACTCTTGAGCAAATTAGCACAAGCTTCGATTGTAGATTGAATTGGAATAAATTGATAGTCCAATGCTTCTTTGATTTTCGAATGATCAAATTGAGTATGAGCATAAGAATTCCGAACAGTTTCGCGTGTCAGGGCTGCTTCTTTTCCGGTAATAAATGAGCGAATCTGATCGGCCATCATGGCTAAAGTAGCCAGTCTCTTTCCTGCCCGGGTTGATGGCAGTTTAGCGCCAAGAGCCGATGCCATTTTCATAAGTAAATCCCGATAAGCCATATTTTCGGCTGAAACAATAAAGCGTTCTTCAGTGATGTCGGATTCCATTAAGCGGACAGCAATGATAGCGACATCGCGTACATCAACAAACCCGGTATACCCATCCGGATAAAATTTGAGTCCTTCCTTCACTATTTTGAACAATCGGGCAGAACTTCTATTCCAATCACCGGCACCAAGAATAATAGATGGATTAAGAATCACTGCATTCAGGCCTTCTGCCATAGCCCGCCAAACTTCCATTTCACCCAAATATTTGCTCAAACCATATCGTGTCGAGAACTTCTCTTCTGGTCCGAAATGCATTTCATTTACGCTAAGTTCATCCGGGTGATTACCAAGTGCAGCCACCGAACTGACATGCACAAACTTTCTTATTTTCTTCTGAAGACACAAATTAACGAGCAATGCCGTACCTTCAACATTAACCCTGAAAAGTTGTTTTGTGTCTCTGGCGTGAAATGAAACAAAACCTGCCGCATGGATTACAACATCTATTTTTTCGAGTGTTTCTTCCAAAATCGACTGGTCCAATAAATCTGCTTCAACCCAGTTAATTTTTTGATGATCAAATAATGAAGTATCGCTTGTGCCTCTTTTAAGTGCAGTGACCTGATAGTTGTTTTTACAAAGTAAATCCAATATATAGCTGCCTAAAAAGCCGGTAGCGCCAGTAAGCAATACCCTTGAATTCTTTTGCAATAAATCGGACATATCAGAGGCCCGAAGATACGGTTTTTGAACTTAGAGCAAATGTTTGTGCCCCTGGTAAATGCATCCTCCAACTGTATCGAAAGACGCACCTGTAACTGATGCCAGAACATTTGTTTCATTTTCAATCCTGAGCACACCCATCAGCGCCATAAGAATGGCTTCTTTATATTGAATAATGTCCTCGTCCGGCAGCTCAACCGGAATAGGAGAAAGTGCTCGAATCCTGCTGACCAGATACTTATTGAAAGCACCACCACCTGTAAGACAAACTTTATGTTCCGGCTCAATTGCCAAATTTTCTTGTTCATAAATTACTTTTATTTCTCTGGCAATTTGCTCGGCAATATGTTCACATGCAGTTTTTAATTTATCAGCAATTGAGCAATCATATCGACTAAAAATTGGCATAATAACTTTTGCAACCCAACCTCCGCTAAGTGATTTTGGATATCGTTTATCAAAGTACCAGGAACTGTTTAATTCATCAAGTAAATTCTGATGAATTACTCCCGACTCAGCTGTTTTACCGTTTTTATCATATGGCATATCCAACTCACCGGCTAATGAATTAAGCAGCATATTAACAGCACAGATATCATACCCGATTACACCCTTCTCAGAGGTTTGAAATGATATGTTTGAAATTCCTCCCAAATTAATTAAGTGAGAATATTCTGGAAACAAAATCAGGTCGCAAATAGGTACAATAGGAGCCCCTTGCCCACCAGCTGCAACATCATTATTTCTAAAATTTGCTATGACCGGAAATCCCGTTTCAAATGCAATGGCCGAAGCATCGCCAATCTGACTAGTTAGGAGATTGTCCGGCTGATGAAAAATTGTTTGCCCGTGAGATGCGATAAAATCAAGTTCATTGTCAATTGAATTCCTTCGTATAAATTCATTGATAACGGAACCCAAATAATGGCCAAAAAAAGTATGGGTTTTGATATAGGTAATTGCATTCTGTAAAGTTAAATTTGCTAAACGCAATTTCCATTTAGTCGGATAAGGAATATACTCCTTAATTAAGAGTTTATAATTCCATTTCTTTTGTTCCCCCTCTAACTGACAGTAGGCCAGATCAATACCATCGAGAGAACTTCCTGACATGACACCGATAACATGGTAAGTTTTCATAGCTAGCAATTTTTTTACGTGTCATATATAGACACGTAGATAAGACAAATCATTTTCAATAATTTGCCAAAAATAGAGACTAAATTCCAAGAGTGCCGGATGCTGATTCGGGCCACATTGTCCTCAAATCAGCCTATTAAGTTAACAATATTTATTTGAAAAGTATAAGATGAGAAATAATTTTTTAGAAAACAGCCTGAATTGACTACTAATTAGGGAGCACGATATTATCTGAAAAGGGTCAAATTTCCTTGTTTACTGATATACTCATGGCCGCAACGTAAGTTAATCTGGTAAACATAAACGCCTACTTCCTGAGGTATACCCAGATAGTTCCCATCCCATCCATCCGCCAGATTATCAGTTTCAAAAATTTTCTTTCCCCAACGGTTGAATATTTTCAGATGAAGTAACATGTTCTGTCCGTAGTCAATGATTTGAAAAACATCGTTATTTCCATCATTGTTTGGGGAAAAAGCATTAGGAATATAGAGCCTGTCGCAGACTGGCAACAAAATCACCTTAACTTCATCGCTTGCCACGCAACCATTTGAACCTGTTGCTGAGATTGTATACGTTGTTTTTGTCTGAGGCATTGCATCGGTGTTCAGATTAAAGGGATCTGAAAGTGTGGGTTTCGGATTCCATTCATAACTTATTCCTGTTCCGCTTGCATGAAGAAAAGCAGAAGTACCATGATAAATTGCCGTGTCTTTGCCTGCGTTAATTACCGGTAATGGCAACACTTGAATCGTCACCTCAGCGGTATCAAAGAAACAATCGTCTGAAACATTTACCGTATAGGTAGTTGTTGTGAGCGGAGCAGCCCTTGGGTTTGGAGTATTTGGCCTGAGTATTCCATCTGAAGGATTCCAGTTATAATAGAGTCCGCCACTAGCTTCGAGATTGGCAAAGTCACCTAGACAAATACTTGTATCAGCAGAAATTGAAGCTGCCGGAGGATCCAAAATATTAATCGTTTTTATTATAGTATCCACACATCCATGATTGGTCATTACGATAAGGGTGGTAGTGTAAATATCCGGAATGGTATAAGTGTGGTACGGATTTTTAGTTGTTTCAGAAGCAGACCCGTCACCAAAATCCCAGAGCCAGTTTGTGATGCTTCCGGAAGATACCGTACTAAAATCAGTAAAGCTAATGGGAGAACCAATACAAGGGGTTCCAGAATTGAAGTTAGCAATGGGTTTTGGATAAACCTCAATAGTTTGGGTTGTTTGGGCTACACAACCCAATGAATTGATTATCTGAAGATCTACCTGATATGACCCGCTAATTCCATAAATAAGGTAAGGATTGGGCAATGTATCAGTCATTCCGTTGCCAAACTGCCAGAGCCAATCAATCACAGAGCCATACTGACTTAAACTTTTATCTGAAAATATAACAGGTTCGTACGGACAGGCAGAGACATGTGTGAAATCTGCAGTAAAAAATGGATAAAGCCTTAAAATAACAGTATCGGTATCTGAGCACAGTGTACCCGGGTTGGCGACAAGAAAAATCGTGTATGTACCGGTATCGTTGTAAGTAAAGCTAGGATACATGACATTAGACGTGTCACTTTGCATGCCCGAAACACCAAAGTCCCAATGAAAAGTATTTGCCCCAATGCTATTGTTACCAAAATCTACTGTAAAACCCTCACAGTATGACATGGTGTCAGGATTGGCATTGAGTGTGGGTATGGCAGCAACAACAATAGGACTGCAATTCGTGATATTAAACTGAAATTCTCTTCTATGAACATCCAATAAAACACCATTCCTATATTCTTTTACACAAACGCCAACCACAAACTGACCTAAAACGTTTGGCTTACCTGTGAGCATCCCTGTTTGGGGATCGATCGCTATTTTAGGATTAGCCGACAATGGGTTTTTTGCGGTATATCCTGAGCTATAAATCACGGTACTATAAGGTGGAGGATTGGCAGGAGACGGTAATGGCATTGCTTGTGATGCTCCTAAAAAGGGTGCACATAGACTATACACCAAACTATCTCCATCCGGATCTGTAGCACTATGATCAAAATGAAGGGGATCGTTGGCACATATAACAATAGGCGGAAAATTATTGAAATACGGACTATTGTTGCATGCAGCTATGGTAAATTCAGGTATATGGGCGATGTAGGAAGCACCTTGAAAACCCGGGAGATCTAAATTTACGATCGTATTATTCCTACAACAACGCTGATAAACCAAATTATAGCCTCCGGTCGTTGGAGGCAAAGTAGTTAAAAAAGTATATACCCCTTCTTCGACACAAACTGTGGGAGGCGATACCATACAGGGATTACTCACGTTAGCCGGAATATTTGTAATGATAGGGGTAGCATCCAGTGATTTATATAATTGTCCGTTTGCAAGAAATATGTATAAAGTGCCCGGATTATCAAAAGCAGCTCCTCCGCTAAAACAATCGCGATAAATCTTTAGTTGAATTTGATATTGGTTATTTCCCTGGCATGTATAGGTGATTTCTCCTCCAATAATATGAGCTGCATATCCCGCTGCCAAGGCAAGGGTAAATAGTAAAGCCAAAGAAAGTTTTTTAATCATCATTTCAATCATTTGTCCGGGCAGGCAGATGCATAATAAAAAATAAAATTAGCCTATTTATAGTTCCAGCTATTCAATGACCACGAGTTTTTCGATTAACTTACTAAATTCGGGCAATTATTTGAATTTTATTGTAATTGGTTCGCTTAAACCTTTGATTCATGTCTGTCACGATTATACCAGTGGAG
Source organism: uncultured Chitinophagales bacterium (assembly GCA_964413685.1). GTDB lineage: Bacteria > Bacteroidota > Bacteroidia > Chitinophagales > S012-47 > JAJRWN01. Next base: position 253,666 of record CAYPSW010000001.1, on the reverse strand, counting down.
AATAAACGCCAGCTCAAAGCATTTATTTATCTACCAAAAAAGATTCACAAAAATCATGACAATTGGATGCCCCCGATTTATATGGATGAATGGGCATTTCATAATCCCCAAAAAAATCGTTTGTTAAGGGAAAATAATACGATTCTGGCTTTAGCCTATCAGGATCATGAACTTGTTGGAAGGATTATGGGCATTATTCATTACAAATATAATGAAGCGAATAATGAGAAAAACGCCCGCTTTTTTAAGATGGAATGTACTAATGATCAGGAAGTAGCCCATGCATTGCTGAATCATGTTGCAAGTTGGGCTAAAGAAAATGGTATGGAAAATCTGGTTGGCCCTTATGGATTTTCTGATAAAGATCCCCAAGGATTCCAATTCGAAGGTTTCGGGGAGTTGCCGGTTATTGAAGCACCCAACAATGAACCTTATATGCTGCAACTTGTAGAAAACGAGGGATACAAAGCAGACGTTGCTTGGGTAGAATATAAATTCAATGTGCCGGATAAAATGCCCGAATTATATGAAAAAGTATATGAGCGACTCATGCGATCAGGAAAATATCAGGTTATTGAACCTGTTAATAAAAAGGAAATCAAAAAATATATCATCCCGGTTTTTGAACTCATAAACGATACCTTCAAACATTTGTACGGATTTGCCTTTATGAGCCATGCTGAAATGAAATATCTTGCAAAACAATATATGCCCGTTTTGGATCCCCGGTTTTTGAAACTAGTTGCTTTGGATAATGAAATTGTCGGGGTAATTGTGGCCATCCCCAACTTAACTACAGGTATCAGAAAAGCTAAAGGGCGCATTCTGCCTTTCGGTATTTTCAAAATAAAAAGCGAAATGCGAAAAACCAGACAGATTGACCTGATGATCGGAGGCATAAAAGAAGAACTGAGAGGACGGGGAATTGATGTCTTGCTGGGAAGAAATCTGCTGAAATCAGCCATGGAAGGTGGTTTCAAAGTAATTGACAGTCACCTGGAACTGGAAGATAATATCAAAATCAGGGCAGAAATGGAGCGAATGGGTGGTAAAGTTGTGAAACGCTTCAGAACCTATAAAAAGACTTTGATTTAAGTGCCTTTATTGTTCAGTTTTCTTTACCAGTAAAAACGGTCTCTGTACAGCACATTTTAATCTCTTTTTCGAACTATTTCCACTCAAAAATGCTTGAAGCAATAAACAAACAAAACATGACTAAAATTACATTAAAAGGGAACCCGATTGATACCATTGGCACTTTGCCTGAAATTGGTAAGAAAGCCAAACATTTCACATTAACTAAAGCAGACTTATCAAAAGCGAGTCTTGAAGATTTCAAAGGCACGAAACTAGTGTTGAATATTTTTCCGAGTCTTGATACCGGAACATGCGCTGCATCCGTTCGGTATTTCAATAAAGTGGCAGCCTCATTAGAAAACACAAAGGTATTATGCATTTCGAAAGATTTGCCATTTGCCCAAGCCCGGTTTTGCGGAGCTGAAGGAATTGATGATGTAGAGACCTTATCTGATTTTGCCACCGGTGATTTCGGAAAGGATTATGAAGTTGAAATTGCTGGTGGTCCTTTACAACACTTACTTTCCAGAGCTATTGTAATAATAGATGAAGATGGGAAAATTAGCTATACACAGCAAGTGCCGGAAATTGTTGATGAACCGGATTATGAGGATGTGCTGAAATATTTGAATTAGACACATTCCTGAAAAAAATATCAAGCTGCAATATTCTGAAAAATGGATACTGCAGCTTTTTTTATTTGTGCATATTCATTTTCATCAAAATTATTTTCACCTATTTTATGAGGGAGATAATTACTTTAGCTATGAAATTGAATGACTGAAGCATGCTTTCTTGTACATTATGTCAAAAAGTAAAAAACCTAAACATCAAAAAGTAAAGATTACCGAACTAAAAAGTAAAGCAAAACCGAAAAAATGGTTGCTTTTCATACCGGTATTTTTTGCTTTTATTTTGTATGGCAATACACTGAATAATGGCTATGTGCTTGATGATGGTATTGCTATTCTTCAAAATACACATGTACAAGCTGGATTACAGGGTATCCCAAAAATTTTTACCACTAATTTTCTGAATGGGGTAAATGGTTTTAATGATGGATTATATCGCCCATTGGTGTTGATGACCTTTGCCTTTGAGCACCAGGTAGCGGGCAACAATCCGGCATTCAGTCACTTTATTAATGTGCTATTGTATTCCCTGTGCGGTGTTTTTCTTTTTCTGCTCATGCGTGCATTTTTTAAGGAACAATCTCCTTTTATCCCTTTGGTATTAACCCTATTGTTTTTAGCGCATCCGGTACATACCGAGGCAGTAGCAAATCTTAAAGGACGGGACGAAATACTGGCATTTCTCAATTTTACAATTTCCGGATTTTTTCTTTACCGGTATATTGATCAGGGAAAGACTACACTTTTTATTGGCTCCCTGTTTTTCTTTCTGCTTGCCATGTTATCCAAAGAAAGTGCTGTTACACTAATCCTTGTTTTCCCATTGATGTTGTATTTTTCAAGAGCAGTCAGCATGAGAAGAATACTTAGTGTTTTTGGCTTTTTTGCCCTGGTAGCAATCGTTGAATTGGCCTGGCGTACTCATGTATTAAACAGTATGCCTAATCCGATGGATCCGGGTATTATCTCCGTGTTGAATAATTCAGTACTGGCAGCACCCAGTCTGACCGGCAGACTTGCTACAGGTATTTTTATCCAGGGGCTTTATCTGCTTAAAATAGTATTTCCTCATCCTCTGTTACACGATTATTCTTTCAATCAAATCCCTGCTACCAGCTTTTCCAATCCGCTTGTTATTGGGATCTTAATTTTATCAGCGGCTTTTCTGGTCTTTTTCATCCGTGGGTTAAAGCAGAAAAAACCGTATTCCTTTGGTATAGCCTTTTATTTCATCACCCTGTTTGCAACGTCCAATTTGCTGGTTTATATAGGAGCCACCTTTGCAGAAAGGTTTCTTTTTACGCCTGTTTTAGGATTATTTTTGAGTTTAACCGTTTTTGTTCCCCGCTGGATGAGTAAACAATCCGTTAAACTTAGTTTCAGGAATCAATTTAAAGTTTATCCGCTTGCCACCCTGGTAATTTTAATCCTCATGACCGGCTATAGTTTCAAAACGATTCAACGCAATGCTGATTGGAAGGATAACTTCAGCCTGTTTGAAGCAGATATTTCACATCTTCACAACAGTGCAAGGGCTCATTATAATTATGGAACCGCTTTGTATGAAAAAGCAACAAATACTCAAATGCCAAAAGAGCGAAAAGCATTGGCAAATCAAGCGATCATCCAGCTGAAATCTGCGATTCAGATTTTCCCGGATTATGAAGATGCACTCAATAACCTGGGAAATTCCTATAAAATGGCCAACAAGAATGACTCAGCAATTATCACTTTCAAAACACTCATTCAGCGCTTTCCGGATTATAATATGGCTTACATGAATCTTGGCCTGGCTTATCTAAAAAATAAAAAGTACCAGCAAGCACTTGATCCACTGTTAAAGTATATTGAAAAGTATCCTGAGAATGGACAAGCCACTTACCTGGTGGGGTCCTGTTATGGACACCTGAAACAGTTCGGGGAGGCTGAACATTATCTGAAAGCAGCTAACCGGATTAATCCTGAAAATATTGAAGCTATGAAAGACCTGGGGATGGTATACGGATTAGAAAAGAAATATGAAGAATCGCTGGACATATTGTTGAAAGCTTATCAACTGAATATGCAGGATGCCAGATTACTGAGAAATATAGCGGTCACTTACCGCTTTCTCGGCAACAATGAAAAAGCTGAGGCATTTATGCAAAAAGCCAATGCTTTGAGTCCGACATTATAAAACAGGATTTTTTTTAAAGATATTCACCCAATCCTAACATTTGCTATATTTAAGAAAATATAAATTAAGATGATTAGTCTGGCGGCCATATTGATTTTGGGAATTTTTGCCCAATGGCTGGCATGGAGAATTAAAATTCCTGCCATCCTCCCTTTAATATTATTCGGGTTGATCGTAGGACCGATTATGAGTCTTGATCTTTTTCTGGGTCATAAACTCATAGATCCTGCCGAACTTTTGCCAAATCAGACCCTGCATTATATTGTTTCGCTTTCAGTAGGTATCATACTCTTTGAAGGAGGGTTAACGCTTAAACTAAAAGAAGTCAGACATGTAGCTGGTATGGTAAGAAACCTCATCCTAATTGGCCCGCTGATAACGATGATAGGTACTGCGCTGGCAGCCTGGTATCTGCTGGGTATGGATTTTAGGATTGCCCTGATTTTCGGATCATTAATTATTGTTACCGGTCCTACTGTAATTGGTCCAATTCTAAGAAGCTTGCATGCCAATAAAAAAGTTGCCACAGTGCTAAAGTGGGAAAGTATTTTAATTGATCCGATCGGTGCGCTGATTGCTGTATTGATGTTTGAATTTTTTAAGTCTGGGGCAGGGTTAGGGTTCGGATTTACTGCGCTCCTTACTTTCGGAAAGGTGTTAATGGGCGGAATACTGTCAGGAGGAGGGATAGCGTGGCTCTTTTACATTGTTTATAAAAAGAAATGGGTTCCTGCTTATCTGAACAATGTACTTGCCCTTGCTTTTGTATTGCTTGCATTTGTATTAACCGAATCATTTTTCCCGGAATCCGGGTTGCTTGCAACGACACTGATGGGCATCATTTTGGCCAATCTGGATATTGACGAACTAAAGAATATCCTTAATTTCAAAGAGAGTCTGAGCCTTTTGCTGATTTCTATGCTGTTTATCATGCTGGCTGCAGATATTGAAATTGATCAGCTTACGCTACTCGGTCAAAACAGCTTTTTTGTATTTCTGATAGTTATTTTTTTAATCCGGCCGCTTAATGTGTTCTTAAGTGCCCATAAATCCGGGTTATCAATACGCGAAAAATTGTTTGTTTCGTGGATTGGCCCCAGGGGAATAGTAGCGGCAGCAGTGGCTTCAATTATATCAATCAGCTTATCCGGAATGCCTAATCTCTCCGTTCAGGCTCAACAAGGAATTGCCTTACTGATTCCAATGACTTTTCTGATCATTTTAGGCACTGTATTAATTCAGGGCTTAAGTGCCCGTCCGGTAGGAAAATGGCTTGGAATTATTCAAGATCATCCAGAAGGAATATTGATTCTGGGAGCTGATGAAGCATCCAGAGTCATAGCCGCTTTCCTGAATATAATAGATGTGGAAGTAATCCTGGTAGATAATGCCCATCTTCATATTCAAAAAGCAAAAAAAATGGGGCTTACTGTTCTTCAGGGAAATATATTATCTGATGCTATGGCTGAAGAACTTGAAATTTATGAAATCGGTAGTTTCATGGCGATGACTTCAAATAACGAACTGAATATTTTAGCTTGTCAAAGAATGAAAAAAGAATTATCGGAAAATAATAATTACCGTCTAGTTACTCAGCATGAAATGAATATAAATGAACTGCTTAGCCCGGAAAGTACACTATTTAATGGCAAAACGGATTTTCACAAATTGATGGAAAACATCAGAAGGTATCCGAAAATCAATACACAGTTGCTTACAGATATTGATGAATACAAAGCAATATTATCAGGATCGACCCCTGATCTAATCCCAATGTTTTTGCTTTCGTCAAGCGGAAATTGTAAAATCATTCTGGCTGATAACAGCACACAATATGAATCAGGTGATTTGTTAATTTATTCCGGTTCTCCGATCAAACATGCATAGTTTTTATTTCTAAAAGCGTCATCAATACTGTTTCATTTTTCATATCTTTAACTGAAACCCAAATCCATGCCCAGGCTATTATTAATTTCAGCTCAAAGAATATTTGCCCAACCTATGACTTGGCAAACCTTGGTTTATTTTGCCGGCTTTGCATTAATATGTATTGCTTCATTCAGGGTAGCTACTCTTTTTCAAATAATTAAACTTCCTTTCATTTCTGGTTTACTAATAGTAGGCCTTATCTCAGGTTCTTCAGTTCTGAATCTTTTACCTCACGGTGTTCATGTTCACTTAAATTTCATTAATGAAATTTCTCTTGCTTTCATTGCTCTGGCGGCCGGTAGTGAACTGTATATTAAAGATCTAAGAAGCAGGGTAAAGAGTATTGTATGGAATACTGCAGGACAATTATTTTTCATCTTTCTTCTTAGTAGTTTTTTTATTTACCAGCTTTCCCCATATATCCCCGAGATAAATCATCTTGACAATAATGTCCATTGGGCGATAGCTATTTTAATGGCAAGCATCTTCATCGCCAGTTCCCCCTCCTCAGCTATTGCAGTTATTAATGAATTGCGTGCTAAGGGCCCATTCACTCAAACAGCCATTGGTGTCACTGTAATTAAAGATGTTTTGGTCATTATTCTCTTTACAATAAATCTTGCCATCGCCCTTGCCTTAGTAAACAATGAACACATTAATTTATTTTTTATAATGATCCTTCTGGCTGAACTTGGCATATCCTTTTTGTTTGGCTATTTGCTTGGGAAATTACTTGCCTTCATCCTAACATCAAATATTGAACATCTTTATAAAACAATTCTGATTCTGATTTCAGCCTATTTAGTTTATATTATTTCACACTTGCTCAGGCTATGGTCATCTCAAGTATTTAATACTGAGATTTTATTAGAGCCACTGCTCATTTGTATTATTGGTAGTTATATCGTTTCTAACTATTCAAGTTCTCGATTTGAATTTTCAAGCATCCTTAAAGAAACAGGCCCCTGGGTTTATACCGCATTCTTTACTCTGACCGGACTCAGTCTTTCGCTTGATATCTTACTCGAAGTTTGGAAAATCGCTTTAATACTTTTCGGATTACGTCTGGTAACTATGATTATCGGGTCATTTAGCGGTGCAAGCCTGGCTGGAGATGACAGAAAATTCAGATTGATGGGCTGGATGCCTTATGTTACACAGGCTGGAGTTGGATTGGGGCTGGCTACTGTGGTTGCAGCAGAAATTCCTGAATGGGGCGAAGCTTTTATGACCCTTGTTATTGCAGTCATTGTAATCAATCAATTTGTAGGTCCCCCGATATTCAAATGGTCTCTTATTAAAACCAGAGAGGGGCATCAGAAAGCGATAAATAATGACAAAACAACGAAGAGAAATGCCATTATTTTCGGTCTCGATAATCAATCCATAGCGCTTGCCAAACAATTAATAAATCATGGCTGGACAGTATTAATTGTCACACTCAACAAAGATTATGCGAATCCAGACAAGATTAACGTTATAGCAATAAATGAAATTTCAAGAAAGGCATTCGTTCCGCTTAAGGCAGAAAATGCCGGCTCTATTATCACATTACTTTCTGATGATGATAACTTTAAAATCTGTGAGATAGCCTACGAATACTATGGTACAAAGAATCTGGTAGTGAGTCTTAATAACAGGGAAAATTTCGACAAATTTCACCGACTCGATGTTAAAATTATTGATCCGGCAACCAGCATGGTCAGTCTGCTCGATCACTTTGTGCGTTCTCCAAATGCGACATCACTTTTGATGGGTATGGATCCAACACAGGATACTGTTGACATTGAATTGAGAAATAAAAGCATGCATGGAATGGCATTACGAAACATTCGGTTTCCGTCCGACATCCTGGTCTTGTCTGTAAAAAGAAAAGGAAGCACGCTGATATCTCATGGATTTACCCGGCTTAGAAAAGGAGATATTGTAACAGTTGTTGGCTCGCCAAAAAGTGTTGAATCAGTGATGCTTCGCCTTGATAAGCAGGATTAAGCAAATATTTAATTCGGAGTAATTGATCAACAAATAGCTTTACTATTTTTGCGACCAATTATGGGTAAAGGAAAATTACTGAAATTTGCCGAGCTTGATACATTTCCAAATGTTTATCAAAACAGAAACAGGAATAAGGTAGTGCTTGAAAATGCTAATTCTGAACCGGTAAGTTTTCGGGATAAGTGGTCATCAGAATGTTTTGGTAATCAAAATCCATTAGTACTAGAACTTGCCTGCGGAAAAGGTGATTACGCTATCGAATTGGGTCGACTTTTCCCTGATTATAACTTTATTGGTGTTGACTTGAAGGGAGCTCGAATCTGGCAAGGAGCCAAAACAGCCCTAAAAGAGTCATTAGATAATGTACGTTTTATACGTTCTCAAATTGATTTTCTGGATCAAATATTTGGTAAAAATGAAGTTTCAGAAATCTGGATCACCTTTCCTGACCCATATCCGAGCCGCTCTAAGTCAAGGAAACGATTGAGCAGTATGAAATTTTTATCCCTGTACAAGAAAGTATTACAACCCGAAGGAATTATTCATTTCAAAACAGATTCTGATTCACTGTATCTATTTACACTAAAGACTTGTGAAGAAATGGGGGCAGAAATGCTTGATAAAATTGATGATGTATATGGGCAAAACGAAATACTGCCTGTTCTGGCTATTCAAACGTACTATGAAAAAATGCATCTGAAAAAAGGAAGAACTATTCATTACGTATCATTCAAGCTTCCCTGATACGGATTTCTAATTGACACTAATTTCTTCTTCATTTTCATCAAAGAAGTGGTACTCAATCAAATTGAAATCGTCACTTTTATAAAGTTTTACCCATTTCTTATATTTCCACCACCATTGTAATTGCCTTGTCATTATTCCATTTTTCAAATAGGCATAAACAAATGAGTGTACATAGAGTTTAAGCGATGCGTAATTTTGGTTTTTAAACAAATATTCAAGTTTTCTTTCTATTTCATCCAGGATTAATAATGCAGGGCCAATTTTGCCAGATCCGGCACAAGTCGGGCAAACTTCTGAGGTCACAATATTTAATTCAGGTCTTACCCTTTGGCGGGTGATTTGCATCAACCCGAATTTGCTCAAATTAAGAATTGTATGTTTAGCCCGGTCTAAAGCCATAGCCTTCTTCATAATATCCACTAATTTTTTCTTGTTGGCCGGATTCTTCATGTCAATGAAGTCAATGATAATTATACCGCCTAAATCCCTCAAACGTAATTGCCGGGCAATTTCTTCAGCCGACTCAATATTGACATTAAATGCATTGGTTTCCTGATCAGAATTATTATCGGTTCTTTGGCCGCTGTTCACATCAATGACGTGCATAGCTTCGGTATGCTCAATAACTAAATATGCGCCACTTTCAGTAGTTACGGTTTTACCGAAAAGCGATTTTACTTGTTTGGTAATGCCAAAGGAATCGAAAATCGGATTTCTCCCTTTATAGGTGGTTACAATATTTTCTTTCCCCGGAAATATTTTAGCTACAAAAGTTTTAATGTCGTTTTGAAGAGACTGATCATTAATTACTATCTTACTGAAAGACTCATTTAAGAGATCACGCAGAATGGTACTGGTTTTATCCAGCTCGCCAATTATTTTTTTAGGCGGACTTTGTCCTTTCAGAATATCAGTAATCTTTTTCCATTTTTGGACAAGATTATTTAAATCTTCATGAAGTTCAGCAACTTTTTTGCCCTTGGCGATTGTACGAATGACTACACCAAAATTGTTAGGTTTGATACTTTCAATCAACCTGACTAAACGTTTGCGTTCTTCGCTTGAAGCAATTTTTCGAGAAATACCAACTCCTTGCCCAAAAGGAACCAATACGATATAACGACCCGCCAGGGTAATTTCGCAAGTAAGCCGGGGACCTTTAGTTGAAATAGGCTCCTTCAGAATTTGAACAAGTACAGGGTTTTTCTTATTGATTGCGTTGTTGATGCGCCCTGTTTTTACAATCTTCGGCTCAAAGGGGAATTTATCAAGTAAAGCGTATTGTGTATTGCCACGCAGGCCATACTCGGTAAACTTTATAATTGATTTGATATTTGCACTTAGATCGGTATAATGTAAAAAGGCATCGCGTTTATAGCCTACATCAACAAATGCAGCATTTAAACCCGGATTAATGCGTTTTACACGGCCCAAATAAATGTCGCCAACCTGAAAATTACTATCCTCAGATTCCTGATGTAGCTCTACTAGTTTGCTATCCTCAAGCAGCGCAATTTCGACTCCACTAGTACTAGATCGGATTATTAGTTCTCTTTCCACAATAGAATTGCTCTTACGAGTGCATTAATAATTTATTTCAATTCATTAAAATAAACTAAAGCACCATTCCTAAAAAAAATAATAGAGCAGCAGAAATGTAATATACAGAATGGACGAAAGAAGTTACTATTTGCTCTTCTTCTTGTGTCTGTTCTTCCGCAAGCGTTTTCTCCGCTTGTGAACAGCAATCTTGTGTCTTTTTCTTTTTTTACCGCAAGGCATTATGTTCTTTCTTTTATTAGTTTAAATAATTTAAAATATCTTTTCTCCAATAGCTTCTTCCGTCCTATCCAAAGCTTTAAGTGCTTTTCCCATATCAGCCAAGGCTACCGAAGCTATTTGTAATACAGGTTAAATTCTGTCAACAGCTTTTTCAAACTGTCCTGATTGTATTGCAAATTTACCGAGTTGCAAAAGTACATCGATATTTGCAGAATCTTGTGCTACATTTTCAAAAAGTGTTTGATTCCCTTCCATTGGTGATCAGTTTACCTTAACAATACAACTTGCATATCCAACTGATGCCTGTACGTTTTCCGGATTTTTTGAAAGTACAGCCACAAAAGAATGTGATGTTAAACTCTCTGCATCATTTAGTTTTTCAAGTGAGTTAACGTCACTTTGTAATTCCATACTAAGTTTTTCCAAACTTTCAACACTAAACTTCTCTATAGCACTTTGATGTTCAGGGACGAATCGAAAACTAAATAATAATATGACTACAAGCAGCCCAAGGAGGCCAACCAAGATGAAATTTCTCTTCACTTATTTATTTAGCGGAATTATTCTTTTTAACACTATCCACAAAAACTTTTGCCGGTTTGAATGCCGGGATACTGTGTGCGGGTATTTCAATGGAAATATTTTTTTTAATGTTCCGGCCGATTTTCATAGCTCTTTTTTTCACAACAAAACTTCCAAAACCTCTGACGTAGACATTTTCTCCACCTGCTAAAGATTCCTTCACTTCTTTAAAAAATGCCTCAAGGGTTACTAAAACATCAACTTTAGGTACACCTGTCTTCTCTGCAATTTCAATAATCAAATCTGCTTTTCTCATGAGTATTTAATTTATTTAACATGGTTAATAATAGCTTTCAAAATATTTCAAAGTGTATCTGAAATATTACTCGGCAAATTTGATGAATTATTCTTAAAGCTGAAAGCTTTTTGCAAAGTTTATTACCCTTTTTAGTTGATTAATAAGTTAATAGCTACTAAATAGATCAAATCCATCCTATTTACGCCTTATTTTTCCTCTTCAATATTCTTAAAAAATTATACCTTTATTGATTCCGGATTATGATACTTTTTCGCTACCTCTTATGCTTCATTTGTTCAAGTATTATACTACTTGTATCTCAATCATTGAATGCACAGAAATTTGAATTTGCAACTAAATCAATGATTATAGAGAAGCAAGCGTCTCTATCTTTTGATAATATCAGAACAGATTGGAATCCATTATTGCAAAATCTTGAAATGCCATCACCCATGGGCAACTCATGGAGAAGTGGTTTACTTAGGCGAAAAACCGAAAGAAAATCAACTTTTAAAACATTTGACATTCAAGGAGTTCATCATCCGGGAGAGAACGCTGCTGACCCACTACTTGGGCAGAACTTCAAAGGAAACAGCTATAACGGAAATGTTCCGAATGATAATCATGTGTCTATTTCTAATGAAGGCAAACTGATATCGCTTATTAATTCAACCATCTGGATTTACGACACAGAGGCAGATTCTCTATTACAAGTCAGCTCTTTTTCAGCCTTCGCTGATACCCTGCATTTGGCAGGCGCTAAATACGACCCCCGTACAATTTATGACCCACAAGCTGATCGATTTATCGTTGTTTTTCTTAATGGTTTTCTTGATTCAACAAGTCGTATTGTGCTTGCTTTCAGCCAAAGCAATAATCCTGCGGGATTATGGAATTTATATTATTTATCTGGAAATCCATTAAACAATGGAACCTGGTCAGATTATCCAAGCATTGGCATATCAGGCCGTGATTTATTTATCGGAGTAAATACTTTTACTAACGGATCAACCAATAACAGCGGATTTGTTGAATCCACTTTTTGGCAAATTGACAAAAATGATGCTTATGTCGGTAATCCTATTATTAGTCAATATTATTCAGGGCTTACATTAGGAGGAAGGTCGTTTTTTAATATAACGCCAATAAGTAAAGGTAGCGGGACTTCACTTGAAAACGACAGCATGATCTTGATTTCAAACCGAAATCTCGATACTTTATTCAATGATAGTATTTTTTTATTTAGAGCCATCGGAGAGGCCGGTCAGGCTAATCTCGATATAATAAATGGAAAATCTGATGTACCCTATAGCTTACCTCCGCAGGCAAGACAACCCAAAGGAAATGAATTTGATACAAATGATTCAAGAATATTGGCCGGTTTTTATGAAAACGGACAAGCACAATATGTTGCTTGTACCTTAAATCCCAGTACTGGATATGCCGGAATTTATCACGGCTTTATTAAAAACCCTTTTGATGATAATCCTGAATTTATTTCTCAAATTATTGGCGACACTGCTGCAGATCTTGGCTATCCTAATATCAGTTATACCGGAAAGGATTCACTGGACCAGGAAGCAATGTTAACTTTTAATCTCACTTCACCAAAGCTTAATCCAAGTTGCGGAGCCATATTTTATGGGAATGATAATACCTATTCAAATATTCTGATGATTCATGAAGGCAGCGATTATGTTAATTTAATATCAGGAGCTTATGAACGCTGGGGCGACTATTCAGGCTCACAAAGAAAATACAATAAGCCCGGAACCATTTGGATGAGTGGTTCTTATGGTAGAAGCCGCACCCAATTTCCACGTCATATTAATAGTACCTGGATTGCTGAAATTACAAGCCCTGATTCGTTGCATCATCACATAGAAGATCCTGAACCGGGCGTAGTGGCTTTTCCAAATCCATTTCGAGATATGATTGCGTTTTCATTTGTTCTCACATCGCCTGATGTAGTTACTTTTTCAGTCTATGATTTGAAAGGCAGCTTAGTAAAACAATTGTTGGTTACTTATGCAAAACAAGGCCGAAATCAATTTTCATTTTCTTCAACTCCTCTGTCCACCGGAATCTATATTCTGCAAATCAGCACAAAAGATGCAATCATAGCCACAGAGAAAATAGTGAAGCAATAACCATCAACTAAATGCAATCAGATCCCCTTGTTTTTACAACAGCATTGCTCAAATGGCACACAAGTCATCTTCGACCTATGCCTTGGAAAGGAGAAAAAAATCCATACAAAATATGGTTGTCTGAAACCATACTTCAGCAAACCCGTGTTGCTCAGGGCTTACCTTACTATCAAAAATTCCTATCCCGATTTCCTGACATATTTTCGTTAGCAGATGCTTCAGATGATGAAGTGATGAAACAATGGGAGGGGCTTGGATATTATTCGAGAGCAAGGAATTTACATCATGCAGCTAAAATATTGGTTCAAAGATATGAAGGCCAATTGCCTGATTCGTATGACGAATTGATAAAATTGCCTGGCATTGGTCCCTACACGGCAGCGGCCATAGCATCATTTGCTTTTGGAAAACCAACAGCAGTTCTGGATGGCAATGTTCACCGCATATTATCCCGATATTTCGCTATTGCGAAACGGGCGGATAACATCCAGGATAAACGAACTTTTACGAGCTTGGCCAATAACATAATTGATCCTTCACGACCGGGTGCTTTCAATCAGGCAATCATGGATTTTGGTGCAGATATTTGCTTAGCGTCCTCGCCCAAATGTTCTCTTTGCCCCTTGACAAATACCTGTGCTGCCTTTACTCAAAACATGATCGAGGAATTGCCTCCGCCAAGACAGAAAATTAAAAAGAAAGATCGATTTTTTCATTATTTCATTTTAATCAACCAGGTTTATACCTATATTACCAAACGTTCAAAGCGAGATATCTGGAAAAATTTATGGGAATTCCCTATGATTGAGACAAATAGCCTGATGCAATTCAAGGAACTGAGAAAAAAATCGCTATCTATTCAAATTTTGAACAGCCAGGAATATGCATTAAAAGATCAAAGTCAGATTTTCAAGCAGCAACTTACGCATCAAAGAATTAATGCTGTTTTTTTTATCGTTGCAGTACCAAAAGTGAGTAATATTGAATGGAAGAAGGTAAATAGAGAAGCAATGGCTAATTTTGCTTTTCCCAGAATTATTCATTCATTTTTAAACAAAAAAACATTAGATTTATTCATTTAAATTCTTCAAAATTTTCTTACCATGGTTAACAAAGTCATTCTAATCGGTCGTCTGGGCAAAGATCCTGAAGTCCGCCAAATTGATAGCGGAGTCAAAGTGGCAAACTTTAGTATTGCTACTGATGAATCATTCAAGGATAAATCGGGTGAAAGAAAAGCACATACCGAGTGGCATAATCTGGTGCTCTGGAGACGACAAGCAGAAATTGCAGAAGACTATTTACGAAAAGGAAGCTTAATATATGTTGAAGGTCGACTTCGTTCTCGTTCCTGGGAAGATAAAGAAGGTAATAAAAGATATATCACAGAGGTACTGGTTGACAATTTTAAAATGTTGGATCGAAAAGATAGCCAACAGGAACAAGTTCAGGTTGCCAAACCGTCTGAACCTGAATCAAATATTTCGGATCAACCTGAAGACGATTTGCCATTTTAAATCAAAACAATAAAAAAAATCTGAATCGCTTTGGAAAGTATCTCAGAAGGAGAATTGCCTGTATATTTAGTAACCCGTCTGAATCAAATTGCAGTGCAGCCCATGGATTGGAGTATTGGGGTTGCCATTGCAGTCGTAGTTTTTCTCCTTTTCGCCTCAGCTATGATCAGTGGGTCTGAAGTTGCCTTCTTCTCTCTGCAATCTGGTACAAAAAAAAATCTGGAACAAAGGAAAACCCCGAAAGACAACTTAGTCTTAACCCTGCTTGAAAAGCCAAAACTTCTCCTAGCAACCATATTGATTTCTAACAGCTTCATTAATATTACTATTGTAATTCTCACTTATTTTATCATCGACAACAGTTTTGTCTTCAGCAGCGATATTGTCTTTTTTCTGGTCAATGTAGTTTTCGTTACTTTTATTATTGTATTATTTGGAGAGGTAATGCCGAAGGTTTATGCCAATTTGCATAATATCAAAATGGCCGGCCGAATGTCACGGATTCTTTGGTTGCTTCAAAAGCTGTTCAGCCCCCTTAGCTATATCCTTATCAAAATGACCTATCTGGTAGATAAGCGACTTGTCGCAAATCATGTTGATCAGATAACACAACAGGAAATTGATCAGGCAATTGATATTGCAGCAGGCGAATCATCTTCGGAGGAAGAGCTCAAAATGCTAAAGGATATAATCAAATTTGGAAATACAACCGTAAGGCAAATTATGCTTTCGAGAGTAGATATTGTTGCCCTTGATAAAAGTGATGTATTTCGTGACGTGATGAAAATTGTTACTGAATCAGGCTATTCACGATTCCCTGTTTTTATCGAAAATCTGGATCACATAGAAGGGTTATTATATGCCAAGGATATGCTACCATACCTTGATGAGGATGAAAATTTTAAATGGCAAAAACTCATCAGGCCGCCAATCTTTGTTCCTGAGAACAAAAAAATTGATGACTTGCTACATGAATTTCAATCCAAAAAAATTCACCTTGCTGTAGTGGTAGATGAATATGGAGGCACTTCAGGAATTATCTCCCTAGAAGATATATTAGAAGAAGTCATTGGTGAAATAACAGACGAATTTGACGACAGAAATGATATTGAATTTCAAAAAATTGATGATAATACTTTTGTTTTTGAAGGCAAAACATTGATCAATGATATGTGCAAGGTTCTTGAGCTACCATCCGATTATTTTAATGAATTGCGTGGAGAATCTGATTCAATTGCCGGATTAGTACTAGAAATGAATGGTAAATTTCCGCAAAAGGGTGAGTCTTTGGTTTATAAAAAATACCGGTTTATAGTCCAGGCAACAGATACTCGTAGAATTACTGCTATAAAATTGTCCATACTACATGACTAATTGGATTAAAATATTAATTACCTTTTTGCTTGTCCCGCTATATTCTTGCAATGATACCTACACTCCAAAACCCAGAGATTATCCTAATATTAATTTTCCGGAAAAAGTTTACCAATCCTATCGTCCGCTAAATTGTCCATTTACTTTTGATTATCCAAGTTATGCACATATCGAGCAGGATTCATTCTTTTTTGGTAAACAAACTGAAAATCCCTGTTGGTTTAATATAAAATTTCCTCAATTCAACGCTACACTTTACTTCAGCTATAAAGTAATTGGAGATGGATATACTTTACGGTCATTGTCTGATGATGCCTATACATTAACCTTCAAACATGCTGAAAAAGCAGATTTTATTGAGCCAAAAGTAATAGAGACAACCCACAATGTTTACGGACTTATTTACGATGTGGGTGGAAATGCGGCTTCTTCCATACAGCTCTTCCTAACTGATACAACTAATAATTTTTTGCGAGCCGCTCTATATTTTCATGAAGAGCCCAATGCTGACTCACTAGCTCCCGTAATTCAATTCATTAATAGAGACATCATGCACCTGATCGAAACCCTTCGATGGAAAAACTAAATTTTTGAGAGAAGGAGCTTTTGGTAATTTAGTTGCTTAATCATGAGTATAAATCAGCAATCATTAGATGCCTCAATAGAATATTTAAAAGGTGTTGGACAGGCAAGAGCGCAAATCCTAAAGAAAGAATTAGATATATTCACGTTTGCCGATCTGCTATATCATTATCCTTTCAGATACGTTGATAAAACCCAATTCTATACCATTGATCAAATCACTTCTGAATCAGCATATATCCAATTGAGAGGTCGGTTTACCCACATTGAAGAAATTGGTGAAAAATATAAAAAAAGATTAGTCGCCACTTTTGAAGACGATACAGGTCAGATACAATTGGTGTGGTTTAAAGGCATCCGATGGATAAAAAAAAGTTTGAAAGCCAATGTAAATTATGTGGTTTTTGGTAAACCAAATATCTATCAGGGCACAGTAAATATTCCCCATCCTGATTTTGAAATTGAAAATGAGGAGGCCATAAACAATGTGGGAAAGTTTGAAGCGGTCTATCCCAGTACTGATCACCTTAGAAGGGTTGGCCTGAACAGCAAAGGTTTTAATAAACTCATAATAAACCTCTTCTCAAAACTGAAAGTTTCAGATGTAATTGAAAATATTCCTGATTCAATAAGATTACAATTTAAGTTAATTAGTCGTTTTGATGCACTTCATTATATTCATTTACCAAAAAATCAAAATCAAATTGAACAAGCTCAAAGGAGATTAAAATTTGAAGAATTATTTATCCTTCAGATAAAAATTCTAAGCGCAAAAATGGATCGTCAGCAATCAATTCGTGGCTTGCCAATGCCTAATATAGATGAACTTTTCACTCATTTCTATAAAGAGCATTTGCCGTTTGAATTGACAGGTGCTCAGAAACGAGTTTTAAAAGAAATCAGAAAGGATATTCTGTCAGGTATTCAGATGAATCGTTTATTGCAAGGAGATGTAGGAAGTGGCAAAACAATCGTCTCTTTGATGAGCATGCTAATGGCTGTCGAGAATCATTATCAAGCTGCTTTTATGGTGCCCACTGAAATACTTGCACAGCAACATTTATTAACGTTGAAGAAATTGCTTTCGAATACAACAATTAAAGTCGATATTCTGACAGGAAGCATAAAAGGTAATCGCAGGAAAGAGCTTTTGCTTCAACTGGGAAAAGGTGAAATTGATATCCTTGTAGGGACACATGCTCTGATTGAAGAAGGAGTCTCTTTTCAAAAATTGGGAATAATAATTATTGACGAACAACATCGTTTTGGTGTTGCTCAAAGAGCCCGTTTGATAGCCCATGGAAATGCTCCTCATATTTTAGTTATGACTGCCACACCCATTCCACGCACATTAGCCATGACCGTTTATGGCGATCTTGATGTTTCTATTATTAACGAATTACCGCCCGGCAGAAAACCCGTAAAAACCTTACATTACTTTGAGCATGAAAGAGAAAAAATGTTACATGCTCTTCACGAAGCACTTAAAGAAGGGCAACAGGTTTTTATCATTTATCCATTGATTTATGAATCGGTTAAATTGGATTTCAAAGTGCTCGAGAAAGGCTATGAGACAATCCGGAATATGTTCCCCTCCCCTGCGTATTCAGTCGACATTTTACATGGTAAAATGAAAGCTGCAGATAAAGAAGCTGCAATGGATCGTTTTGCAAAAGGAAAAACACAAATTCTTGTTTCAACAACGGTAATTGAAGTGGGAGTAGATGTGCCTAATGCCTCCGTGATGGTTATTGAAAGTGCGGAAAGATTTGGGCTTTCTCAACTTCATCAACTGCGAGGCCGGGTTGGCCGAGGAAATGCTGCCTCATCTTGCATTTTAATGACAGGTTCTAAATTAAGCTATGAAGCAACTCAACGAATGCGGGTTATGTCAGAAACCAATGATGGATTCTTAATAGCTGAAACTGACCTGAACCTGCGTGGTCCCGGTGAAATTGAAGGAACATTGCAAAGTGGTCATATCAGATTTTCTATTGCTAATCTGAAAACCGATACCAATATGCTTACAGTGGCACGTCAGACTGCAGCAGATTTATTGAAAGATGATCCGCTTCTTTCAAAACCAGCTCATCTTGGACTCAGAAATTTTATGCAACTAAAATTTAAAGAAAGCAGACTTTGGGGAAGGATTGCTTAATAGCCTTTCATGTTAGATGGGAAAAGGCCTGATTTGGGTTTATGGCGTTTATGTTTCTTTCTTGTTTTCTCTGCTTTTTTATCGTAGGTAGCAGGGCAGCCGGTTTTCTTACTGCAAGCACTCGAAGAAGCAATAAAAAGCAATAACAAAATCAGTGGCAAAAATCTTTTAAATTTATTCAACAACATGGGATAGTCTTACGCAAAAATCATGAAAGGTGTTTTGAAGCTGCAAATATATCCTGAAAAAAAGAAATCCCGCACCTACATAAAGCTGCGGGATTTGCTGTGAAAACCAAACCGTCATTCAAATAAAATTTTATTTGCTGGCAACGATATTCAGGCAGGATTGTACCATCTGAATAAACTCAGCCCTATAACCGTTTAAATCAGATCCCTTTGCATTTTGGGCAATTTCAAGTACCTGAGCATACGTGGCATCGGCCTTGAACTCTGAATTGCGTAGCAATAAGCCAAACTCTACAACGGCAGCCGACCAACGAAAATCATCAGAACTGCTTTGCAATTTTTTGTAGTTATTCTTGACCGGTAGATTTAACAACCTGCTTTCATCTTCATCAGGTTTTTTGTATCGCATTTTTAGTGTCATCAATTCACCGGAATCAAAAGCCTCGGCTGATAGTTTATTGCTTTGATACTTCAAATGACCGAAAGTATTATTCTGCCCTTCCAATTTTACGTCACTTTGACCTTGGTTGATAGCATAGGCAGTTGGAATAATTTCGTAAACTGCAGTCACAGTATGCCCTGCACCCAATTCACCGGCATCTTTTGTATCATTATCAAAATCTTCGTTATTTAATACCCTATTTTCATAACCTACCAAGCGATATTCCGCAACATAAGCCGGATTGAACTCAACTTGTAATTTCACATCCTTTGCGATGGTAAATAGGGTGGCCCTCATATCGGTTACAAAAACTTTTTTTGCTTCAGATTCACTATCTATATAGAAGTAATTGCCATTACCTTTATCAGCTAGTTTCTCCATCTTCGAGTCTTTGTAATTACCCATTCCAAATCCGCATACTGTCAGGAATATTCCATTTTCCCGTTCTTCTTCTATCAATCTAACCATTTCTGCATCTGATGAGGCACCTACATTGAAATCGCCATCTGTTACTAATACAACCCTGTTATTACCTTTGTTAATCAGATTTTCTTTGGCTACTTTGTAAGCTAGCTTGATACCAGCACCTCCAGCGGTAGATCCACCTGCATTTAACTTGTTTAATGCCGCCTTAATGGCTGATTTATTTTTCCCGCTTGTAGAAGGCAAAACAAGACCGGCAGCTCCGGCATAAACAGCCATGGCAACACGATCGTTTTCACCAAGCCGGTCAATCAACATGCTTAAAGATTTTTTAACTAATGGTAGTTTAGTAGCAGACGCCATCGATCCCGACACATCTATCAGGAAGACGATATTACTTGGATCAAGTTGCTCGAAATCTATATCTTTTCCCTGCAAACCAATATGTAATAATTGAGCCTTGTCATTCCAGGGACAGTCAGACAACTCGGTATACATGCTGAAAGGAACATCATCTAGCGGTTGGGCATAATCGTAATCAAAATAATTAACTAACTCCTCAATTCTGACAGCATCCTTAGGCGGCATCTGTCCCATTGTCAGAAATCTGCGCATATTGCTGTATGAAGCATTATCAACATCAATGCTAAAAGTTGAGAGTGGCTCAGCAAGCGGACTTTTGTAAGTGTTTTCATAAATACGGTCATATTCCTCTGTGTTGAAATCAGTTTCGGAATAGCTATCATACATAGACCCATTATCGGCATAACCACTGCTATACATTCCCGGTGATGCGACCATTTTTGATGCTCTAGAATATGCTTCCGATTCCTCAATCATATCATATTCTATTTCATCATTTTCGACATCAATCGGAACGACTACCTGAACATAGTTCGGGTCTTTAACGAGCAAAACATTCAAGGTGTTCATTATTCCGTATTTGATGATCACACTTTCTATTTTTTTTGTAAGAAAGCCCTCCTTGCTGATGCCAATGCTATATCGCCCTTCCTCCAGATTTCCGACTGAAAAATGACCAATAGAATCGGTATAAAAAATTTGTCCAGTTTCCAGAATTTCAATTTTGGCCTGTCCAACAGGTAGTCTGAGTTGTGCATCACTTACGGTCCCGGAAAGGGACGCTTTCAGGAAAAGTGCCCCGGATTTTACTATGTACATGTTACTGCTAAGGGCAACAAAAGCAATAATTAAGCTTGGAAAAATTAGTTTTTTAAGAAATTTCATGATAAAGATTTTGTGTTAATCAAGTTTAGACATACACAGAAGAGATGTCCTGAGCCATTAGATTCCACAAAATCTAATGCAAATCAAAAAATGATAGTAAATCAGATTAGGGATTAAGAACCTGAGAATGGTAAATTCCAGAATTTACAAGAGAACGAGCAGCTATATCAGGATTGAGAAACCTTGAATTTTTCAAATAGTTATTATTGTTATAATAAGCAAAAACACAGGTTCCACCTTTTAGGTAGTTGATGACTTGCTTGTAGATGTCAGAAGGAATAGCAGGACAGCCCCAACTTCTGCCAATCATACCTGTGGCAGCTAAATCATGTCTTACATAGTCAGCCTGATGAATAACGAGAGAACGTTTCAGCGCATTTGTATTATAACCAACATCTACACCGTCTAAAGCCAAAGAATAACCATTTTGGCCAACATAGGAATTTCTGGTTATGTAAAACCCTATGCTCGATTCATGCGAGTTTACTTTGTTCGAAAAGTAACGTGCATACTCCATCCCCGAATTAGCTCCATGAGCAACAAGCGTATGATACACCACTTTTTGTTGTTCAAGATTAATGGTAATAAATCTTTCTTGCTTCGATGATTGTGAAAAATCAATAATAGTAAGGATTTTTCTACCATCAAGTTTGCCCTGGCTTTCTAAATTAAGATAGCCCATTAAAGCATAACGAAATGCTTCATAAGTAAGACCTACTGTCTCCAGTTCAATGTTAGCATATAAAGAGGCAGCATAATGTTCGAAACGAGCTATTTCGATACTTTTGGCAGTTCCGCCTGATGTTGCAAAGAGCTGTATCGTCATTACTAAAGACAAACAAAATACAAATATTCCTCTAATCATAATCGAATCATTAAACTATTCCTGTTTGATGGTGGGAACAATAAAGTTGTAATTTGTTCATACGCAATTACTTTAGCCAGGTTAATGGAGCACAATTTTAAGAAAAAATTTTAAGACAGGCGGAATAATATCAAAAACCATGTTCAATAATAACATCCCTTAGCCAGGAGCTATTGTTTGCTTAATCAAAATGAATGGCAAAAGTCTAATTTCCTTAGATTTGCCATTGAATGATGACAAAAAGAAAAATCAAGTTAATTGAAGTAGCATCTGAAATTGGAGCCGGAACAAGAGGTTCGAGTCTTGGAATTGAAGCCATTAGAATCGCCTCAATCGAGGCAAATAGTTTCTATTTTAAACAATTGGATTCCTCAATAATTGAAACTGAAAACGATCTATTATTTGAAGTTGATGAATTTACATGGGCACATAGGATTGATGGAGTAGTCAAAGTATGCCAACGAATTTCAGAGCATGTTTCTCAGACATTTTCCAACAATCATTTTCCTTTAATTCTTAGCGGTGACCACAGTAGTGCAGTTGGAACCGTGGCCGGTATTAAAAAGGCATACCCCGAAAAAAGACTAGGCATTGTATGGATTGATGCTCATGCGGACTTGCATACGCCCTACACTTCACCTTCAGGGAATGTACACGGTATGCCTGTAGCTGCCATTTTAGGCTTAGATCATTATAATTCCGCTCTTCGAAATCCGGCCGCTGAAACATTGAAATTTTGGAAAGCATACAAAAAATTAGGTGATATTTCACCCAAAATCCTTTCTGAAAATCTGGTATTTATTGGTCTGAGAGACTATGAAAAAGAAGAAGGTGATTTAATCAGGCAAAATGCAATTAAAGTAATTACCATTGAAGGAGTTCACGAACATGGTGCGGCTGCCGTTGCAGCTCAAACATTAGAATATTTAAAAGACTGTGATCTGCTTTATATTTCTTTTGATGTAGATAGTCAGGACCCCACTATTTCGCAAGGAACTGGAACACCTGTGCCGGATGGGTTGACAGAACAAGAATCAACCAATATCATTACAAATTTAGTTGCATCTTCCAAAACCTGTTGTTTCGAAATAACTGAAGTTAATCCGCTACTTGATAATAGAAACCGCATGGGGATAAATGCTTTCAGAATATTGGAGAAAGCTAGTAACATAATAGAAAGAACATAGCTTAATAATACATCATTTTCATACAAAAAACACTTCCTCCTGATTTTCTGAATTCTGAGGTATCTGTTTTGAGAACTCGTACGCCCTGATCAGATAATAACTTGATCATCATTTTTGCCTCTTGATCAATAATAGCTATTGTTTTATTCCTGGGAGCATGGATAATATGTGCATTTAATCCAAATGTAGAAATCGCTTCATTTTCTGGTATTTCAATCAGGTTTTTAAAAAAGCTGTTTAAAGCTTTAATCCCTTCTAAATCAAACGCATTGGCACCAAAAAATACGGTGTCCTTATCAAGAGGAAGAAAACAAGTATCGAGATGATAAAAGAAGTCGGATTGCAGATAAAGTGGAATGATTGGCACTTTGAACATCGAAGAAACTGTATCAATGGCTTCGATACTCGTCCTTTTGCCAAAGCCGGCAAATATTATGTCGGATCCCGGAACCGGAATTAAATCGCCCATTCCTTCAATAGTGTGTTTTGCATTTATTCTGCTTATCGTATAGCCCTTATCAATAAAAAATTGCTCGAAAAAAACAATCTCTTTTTGCCTGGCAGTATATGCCATATTGCTAAGCAGAACTTGCTTCTTTCCGTTACTAAGCCAGGGAAATGATTGGTTGGCACAGAAAACCATATCGGGTAAGCCGGGCTGACCCGGCAATATTTTTATTTCTTCCAAAATCCCCTCTTCCTGTAAAGCTTTATAATGCCCCAGTAAGCTTTTCCATTGAGAGAATGCCAGGTTTTTATTTGTTTGCCCTATATACTTTGACATGTAGGGATTTTTCACATCCATTACCTCAAAATAATCGGGATATGCCAGCAAAACTTTAGTGGGCTCGGGCCGGACCTTTGCAAAAGCAAGCGTTTTGTGTTTTTCAATATCCTGAACTTTCAAAAGGGGCATAATAATTTTCTTAAAAATCTCTTGAAACAGCTTTTCTTAAATAAAACAAGAGCGGCACAATCACCCATAATAGAAGCGCAATTGTACTAATTACTATTCCTGTCCCGGTGCCAAGGAAATGTTTAAAAACAGCACCTGAATAACCCATCAAGGCAGCGTAATCAAGTTGCAGCATCAACGATACCCTTGACAAATCTATTGGATTGCCAAGTGTAAGCCAAAGCGCAAGTTTATCCGTTGGGTAATCATTAAACCGGACAAGCAGGAAAAGAATAAATCCATCATACACCAAGGCTAATAGAAGCCAAATTACAATGGCTAAGCCAAAGCCTTTAAGCTTGTCGTTGTGTTTCATCACTACCCATCCGGCAATGGCACTGAAAACAAATAAAAGGGTAATTCCTGTAAATAGAAGTGGTAAGAAATCGAATAGCAAGGCAGGATTGAACAAACCAAATAGTAAAAAAGGTAACGCTATGCCAATGCCATAACTGACAGAAAGAGATATGGCAAGACCAAAATATTGACCTAAAAAAATGCCAATGCGTCTTTGAGGTAATGCAAGCAATAATTCGGTGAAATCACGATTGTTATAATAATACATGACACCAAATACCGTGGCAATAAGTGGATTCAGAAAAAGAACTACATTCATCAAGCTTAAAATAACTTTTGCAGGATTTCCTGTAAAATGAATCAGCGAAAGGCTAACAATGAAATAGAAGGCAAAAAAGATAAAAGCCCATCTCCCGCGAAGCATATCTGCCAGACTATATTTTAATATCTTTTTCATTTCCAGTTTTTAATGGCTTTAAGTTTATTTCCTTCTTGATTTTTACTCATGATTTGTGCAATGGCTTCGTCAATTGATCTGCTACGATAGGTTTCCAGCAATTCTGTAACTTTCCCGTCAAACCACACTCGTCCATCAAGAAGAAAAATAATGTTTTGGGCTAGCTCCTCAACAATACTCATGATGTGTGTAGTTATCAGAATAGTAGTTCCGTTGTTGCTTCTGTCTTTAACTAATTCTTTGAAACGGATTAATGACAAGGGATCAAGACCTGTGGTTGGCTCATCCATAATGAGCAAAGGGCTGTTGAACATCATGCTCAATACAATATTTACTTTCTGTCTGGTTCCTCCCGAGAGATGTCTCAATTTCTTTCTTAGAGAAGTCTTAAGATCAAAAAGCGCTACTAATTCAGATGCATCACAATCAACTTCCCTGAGGTCCTTAATCATTCTTAAAAGTTCCGATACCTTTAGGTTATCCGGAAAGCGGGCAATCTGAGGCAAATAATCAATCTGATGACGGTAAGCATATTTACCAATGATGTTTCTGCCTCCGAAAAAAATGCTTCCAGCATTAGGTATTACCATACCCAGCAAACATTTCATCAAAGTCGTTTTTCCTGAGCCGTTGGGACCTAATATAGCTGTACTTGATCCAGACTGAATCTTGAAATCCACTCCATTTAAGACAGGTAGTTTATTGAATTTTTTATAAAGACTATTAACCTCTATCATATTCTGTTCATTAAGGGTTCCTTGTCAACAAGATTTTCAGGCGTCAGAACCGGAATTATCTTCTCCGAATAGTTGAGCAATTCAGATAATAGACTTCTCATTAAAATGATGCTTGAAGGTATTCGTTCAACGAAATAGGAGAATAACTTTACAGGATGGTAGGGAATATCGCCTACCCCATCTTTATCCAGGTCGTATCCTGCATAGTTATCCCAATAGTTAGCACTATAAAGATTGAAATTATGTGTTGTATTGGTTGACAAATCAAAAGTATTAGAGAGGAAATTATTTTTTTGGATTGTATTTTCGGTTGAACTTCCCAACATTTTCATAGCCCACCCATTTTGAATAAAATCGTTGCGATACATGTCTGTTCTGGTAGCACTTTCAGCATACAATGCAATCGTGTTCGATATAAATTTATTGAATGCAATCTGGCAATCAGTCATTTCTTTAAGCAAGAGGCCATATGAGGCACCGCCCCAATTGTTGCGAAATTTATTTTTATACATTTTGATTCCCTTCGAATACATTACCGCTACCCCGACCCCATTTTCAAAAAAAGTGTTTTTAATGTAGCTATCATCATCAGAAAACATGAAATGCATGCCATAGCGAATATTCCGATAACTCACATTCCGGGCAATGATACTATTAGAAAGAAATTCAAAATATAATCCATCACGATGACCAGAAACATAATTATGATAAAGGAAAATATCGTTACAGTACCAGGCATGGATAGCATTTCCACTAGATGTTTCATCAATCGCTTCGCCAATAACCAGATTGTCGTAAACTCTGGTGTGTGAAGTATGCTCGAGGTAAATACCGAAAAACGTATTTTCAAGAAAGTTATGATGCACCAAACAATATGAAACTTCACTTATCCTGATTCCGGCTTTGTCCTCTACATAATTAGTCCCAACATTTTTTATATGGAACCCTGAAATTTCAACACTATCGGCATTGATTGTAAAAATCTCATTTTCATTTTCTCCGTCAATAAGTGGAAAGCCGATTCCTTTTAAATAGACCGACTTAGTAACCATAATATTCCCTTCAGCATATCGCCCGGGATAAACTTCTATTGTATCTCCATTATTAGCTAGTTCCAGCGCTCCCTTCACACTGTGACATTGTTTTGTATCTCCGACTGACCACATGCATGGATAGGCCATTTCATTGCTGAACAGCAAGATGATAATCAATAAATAAAATCTAACCCTATTCATTCGGGCTTGTTTATAAAATTCATAACAACTTTCAGTAAATCGGGCCAGTCATAAAAGGTTTGTTCTTTATTGTCCGTTTGTTCAACATCTAAATAAGCAGCTAGTCCACCTCCCATTGGGCTTTTGATTGAGTTGCTTTGAACAAAAACGACTTCTGATTCATTATGAAAACTCCCGGGTTGGTCAAAAGGCATAAAGACAATATACTGCCAGTTTGTTTCTGTATTTTTAAGATAAAACTGAGCCAGACATTCAATAGCATCGAATTTATAAGCCTTTCCTTTGTCAGAAACTAACTCACAGGCAAAGCGACTATCAACTATAGTCATTTGACACCACGCACAGTTTTCATGTCCAAAATCAATTTCAACCGGTTTAACCTTGCAGGAAGCTAAAGTTGTCAATGCCAAAAAAATGACTATAAAGCTCTTCATTTTACAATTTTGTGTGCTTTCTTTGAAAAATACCAGGCCAATACAGAAAGTATGGTTGAAATAGCAAAAATGAATGATCCAATTGAAGGCAGTGATATGGCTGTAAAATTCAGCAGCTTTTTTGTGCCTATAAGTGGAGGCTGATAGCTCATCCCCGGGATAGAAATAGGAGCCATTGGATTCAAATTATGTCCATAAACATATTCCCACTGATAGAAATCATAAATACCCAAACCACCTAATACTACAATAATAATGATCCAGACAAGTATGGCTTTGGGCTTATTAATCCAGCTTACAATCAGTCCCAGAAAAATTAATCCTGCAATCACGAATGGGAAATAGTTTAATTCAGCAAATGATTCAGGTATGATTTTTTCCATACCGACATAATGATTAAGTAAATTGATATTCTCAAGGGCATTTGGTGTAATACCGCTCATGTGGTCAATCCAGATATAAAAACCGATTCCATTTGGATATTGAGGTGCGTTAAGAACGATTTTCCAGATCGGAAAGAAGAAAACAAGCACTAAAAGCAAACTAGCACAAAGCATCAACCAAAAAGAACGATTGAATTTTTTCATTTCATAAAGATTTTAAAAAGGCAGCCTACCTTGATTGGCTGCCTTTTTGAATTCATAACCACTATGTAAATAATCCTGACAAGATTATTCTTCTTCTGGTGCAGAGCCTGTCCACCATCTTACAGGTGTATTTGCTCCGGCAGCCGAAACTCTGACATATCCTTGCATTTCTTGATGCAATGCTGAACAGAAATCACTGCAATAAAATGGAAAGACACCCGGTAATTCAGGCTCCCAGGTAATTGTTTTTGTTTGCCCGGGCATAATCAGCAGCTCGGAAGTATTATTTCCTATCATCGCAAAGCCATGAGGTATATCCCAATCCTGTTCAATATTTGTAATATGAAAATATACTTTGTCTCCCATCATAATGCCCTCAATATTATCAGGTGCAAAGTGGCTTCTTATAGTTGTCATATAGACATCTACCCTTTTCCCGTTTCTAACAACCCGAGCTTCGCCTTCTCCTTTCGCTGCATATTCATTTTGATTGTCATCCAGTTTATATATTTTTTTAGAATTCTTCATTACGATGTCGGCAGGCATGCTTTGACCATAATGAGGTTCACCAATGGTCGGAAAATCAAGAAGAAGCTTCATTTTATCTCCGCTAATATCATATAACTGGCATGATTGGCACAATTCAGGCCCGGTAGGAAGAAAACGGTCTTTAGTGATTTTATTCAGCATGAGCAAGTATTTGCCCCATGGTTTTCTCGAATCACCACCAGGAATACTTAAGTGACCAATGGAATAATAGCTAGGTGCCCGATCAAGGACCTCCCAGGTGCCGACTTTCCATTTCACTACTTCTGAAGAGATGAAGAAAGAGGTATAACCGTTTCCTTTGTCATCAAACTCAGTATGCAATGGCCCTAAGCCTCCACTTTTTACAACACCGGCCAGCACTTCATCATATTTCAAAATCGGAATGCCATAAGCGTCCCCGTCAAAAGATTCATTTTCAATTGCAGACATCATTTTACTAAATGAATGAGCGGTGATATCAGCAGATAATTTCCCGCTTCCAATAATGTACTCACCTGATGGGTCAACATCAACACCGTGAGGTGATTTGGGTGTTGGAAGCAAATAAACCAAGCCGGGACATTCGTCCGGAATGAGAACCTGCACGGTTTCGCGCAACTCATTAGTTGCTGTATGAGTGTTCTCATCATAAGAACAATCAAAATGCTTTCCTGCCATTTCATGAGCCTTTCCCTGAGCAATATATTCTTCAGCTTTCTTCCAGTTAATGGCGGCTATAAAATCTTTATCTCTTTGTGAGGCATTAATTTCGAGTAATGAATTGGCTTCTTCGGTATTATAAGACGAAAAGAAAGTCCAGCCATCAGAAGGCCCTTTACCAGAGTGTGCCAAATCAAAATCCCATCCCGGCATCAATATCTGAAAAGCAATATTCATGTGGCCGGTTTCAGGATCAACTTTAATAAAAGAA
Source organism: uncultured Chitinophagales bacterium (assembly GCA_964413685.1). GTDB lineage: Bacteria > Bacteroidota > Bacteroidia > Chitinophagales > S012-47 > JAJRWN01. The sequence continues at coordinate 224,213 of CAYPSW010000001.1, read as the reverse complement.
AGAGCTCCTTTAAAATTGCCTTTATAATTTTCAATCGGCATATCAACCTGTGGAATCGGAACAGAAAAACGAGTTCCTGCTACGATATAATCTGTATTCTGGGTTGTGAAGGGAGAGCTATGATTTCCGGCACTGTTCGGTAACTCCAGAATTTCGGCCGTTTCGAAAGTTGTTAGATCAATTCTTGCCACCCGTGGTGTATTGTTATCGTTGATAAAAATCCAACGACCATCAGGAACACCATCTGTTTGAGATAATTCAGGATGGTGGGCATCGCCCCAAGGTAAAAAACCGTGTGTTGTTTCCAGCATCGGGATCGTTTCTTCAGAATAGCCATATCCGGTTTGAGGATCTTGTGAAAAGACATCAATCACCTTAAACAACCTGCCCGATGGCAGTCCGTAAACAGATAATTGCCCGCTGAATCCACCGGATAAAAAGGAGTAGTATTCATCATAAGTTCCCGGTGCAACATAAACCTGGTTTGCAGCATCACTATTTCCTAAGGCTCCACCACTCTGCTTGTTGCCATTGCATGATACCAACAAAATAACGGATATCATGGCTAGGTTAATCATTGAAAAGTTTTTGAGTTTCATGTCAAAGGTTTTATTTAATAAATTGGTTTAGGATTTCCGTACTCAAAGTGTTCTCAGATATTCAAGCACTTTCCGTGCTTCATCTTCTGTAAGATTTTGATTAGCCATTGGAGATAAATAATCACCCTGCAATTGTTTTGCAATGGGATCATTAGCTAACATGTTTTCCGGATTCAAGATCATATTCATGATCCATTCGGGGGTTCTTCTTTTCGTAATTCCTTTGTGAGCCGGTCCGACATACTTTTCATTTGGCTTGTGACAAGATGTGCATTTTGAATTGTAAATGGCTTCGCCTTCGGCTGCCATAGCTTCGTCTATGGGGCCTAATTCAACCGATGTAATGGGTCCTACACCCTTTTCTTTCATGGGATCAACCCGATCTTCCTGCTGATACATGGATTGCGAATCATCATTGTTCGTGCTATCGCTACTATCTGATCCACCACCACAAGCAACAAAAGACACACTGATGATTAAGGCAACGATTAAAGTGATTTTGTTTAAATGCATGAGTATGATTTATTTGATTTTAATTGAAAAAGTTATTTGATTTACAAATAGAATACTGACAAGTCCTTTTTTTTATGACATACATCATATAGATTTGTCCTTACTAAGTTTGAAATAAGCCATGCACCTCTCCGAAGCCCTTCTAATTCAATATAATGCCGAAAGAACTTCCTATAAAAAGGGGGACGAATTGTTTAGGCAAGACCAGTATGCTAAGTACTTTTATCAAGTTGATATAGGATTAATTAAAATGAGCGTGTTTGGAAACGATCATCAAGAATTTATTCAACGCATATTTCGCCCGGGAGAAAGTTTCGGTGAGCCGGCATTATTGGGAAATTTTCCATATCCTTCATCTGCCATTGCAATTCAGGCTGCCATTATATGGAAAATCCCAAAAAACGATTTTTTTCATCTCCTGAAAAAACATTTTGACATTCATCTTCAGCTAACGAATATATTGGCTAAGCGTCTGTCATATAAAACCACGTTGATTAGTAATCTTAGCACCAATCAGGCAGATGAAAGAATTCTACATGTCATTAAGTTTCATTGCCAAAATACGACATCAGTAAACGACCTTGCTTATTTCCCATTTACCAGAAAAGAGTTATCAAATATGACAGGTTTAAGGATTGAAACTGTTATCAGAGTTGTGAAAGAATTGGAAAAACAAAATAAATTACACATCAGAAATCATAAAATATTTCTAGTAGATTGAGAAGCTTAGTAGCCTCCTTTTCGATTCATATTGAGAAGCAATAATTCTTAGCTAATTTTGCAGGCTATGCTAATTGCTAATAATTTAAACCTCTCGTTCGGAGAAAAAAATATTCTGAACAATGTCAGTTTTCGCATTGTATCCAAGAATCGAATTGGTCTTACCGGAATAAATGGCAGTGGAAAAACTACCCTGCTGAAGATAATTACACACGAAATAAAACCGGATAGTGGAAGCATCCGTTACCCTGGCGATTACACCATTGGTTACCTACCACAAATGCTAAAACGGCAAAGCAAACTGAGCGTTTTACAGGAAGCTAATCTTGCTTTCGAGCAACAACATAATATCGAAAAAGAAATCGGAGAATTACATAAGTTGATTGAAAAAACTCCTCATACCGATCCGGAATTTGAAAAATACCTAAGTAGATTAAGTCATCTTGAAGACCGCTTTCATTTTTTAGGTGGTGCACAATCAGAAATTCAGACTGAAAAAGTTTTAAAAGGACTTGGTTTCAAACAGGAAGAATTTGAACATCCATATGCAGATTTAAGCGGAGGATGGAAAATGCGGGTAGAGTTGGCCAAAATTCTGTTGCAGCATCCAGACCTGATATTGCTGGATGAACCAACCAACCACCTTGATATATATTCCATTAAATGGCTTGAACAATTTCTTCAAAATTACTCCGGAAGTTTGATTCTTGTAAGCCACGATCGGGCATTCCTCGATGCTGTAACCAATCTCACATTTGAAACCATACATGGCAGGCTTACCCAATTCAAAGGTGGTTTTACAGAATATCAGGAATTTAAAAAAGGAGATTATGAAAAAACTGTGCTGGCCAAGAAACAGCAGGATAAGTTTATTCAGGAAACACAGGTGCTTATTAATAAATTCAGAGCCAAAAAAAACAAGGCAGCCTTTGCACAAACCTTGATTCACAAACTTGAAAGGTTGGAGAAAATTGAATTGCCTGAGGCCGAAGACAAAGCTTTGAAAATAAATTTTCCGCCCCCTCCAAGACCAGGAAAAATAGTTATTAAGGCAAGCAAGGTAAGCAAATATTATGGATCAAAACACGTCCTTAATCAGGTAGATTTTGAATTAGATCGCGGAGAGGTAGTGGCTTTTGTGGGGAAAAATGGAGAAGGTAAATCGACTTTTGCAAGAATACTATCTGAGCATGAATCATTTGAAGGGGAGGTAAAACCCGGACATAACGTCAATATCGGCTTCTTTGCTCAGGATTCAGCAGAAAGTCTGAATGCTAAACTCAGCGTCCTGCAAACGCTGGAAGAACTCGGAAGTGGCTTGACTTCCGGAGCAATCCGTTCTCTTCTCGGTACATTCAGATTCTCGAAAAACGATGTAGATAAAAAAGTAAAAGTCTTATCAGGCGGTGAAAAAACCAGGCTGGCACTGGCCCGTCTTATGCTGCAACCTTATAATTTGCTTATTCTTGATGAGCCGACCAATCACCTTGATATGCGCTCACGTGATATCCTGAAATCGGCTTTAAAACATTTTAAAGGGTCGGTTATAGTCATCTCCCACGATCGTGCTTTTCTGGATGGTCTTGCAAAAAAAATCTACGAATTTGATAATAAATCGATCTTAACTTATTTGGGAGACATTCAGTATTTCTTCCTGAAAAATCCTCATTTCGGACAAGCAACAATTGCTGAGAAAAATAAGCAAAGTTCTAAAATAAAGGCAAAAGACTCTGACCAAAAACAACGTTACATTCAGAAAAAGGAACTGCGTAAATACGAAAGAGTATTGGCCAAAAGCGTTAACCGAACAGAGCAAAAAATCAAACAATTAAGTAGTGAAATCATGACAATGGAAGTTGCCATGGCAGCCAGTATAGAACCCATGGAAGAATCATTTTACAATACCTATTCAAATAAAAAATCGGAGTTAGAGCTGGCAGAAAGTCTTTGGGCTGATGAGTCGGAAAAATTAGATTTAGCAAAAGAAAAATTGAAACAAATTCATGCCTCTGCAAAGGAATAATCTTTATCAAGTAAAATGGGCAAAACAGTAAAATATCAACAAGTGAAATCAAAAATCTTATTTTAGCAGGCTATGCCGGTAGATGTCGATTCTGTGAGGCTGCATTTTGCACCCGAACATTTGCAGTTGTTAAATGTGTTGCTTGGATTTGTGATGTTTGGCGTTGCTCTCACGCTAAAACCATTTGATTTCAAGCGCATCTTTCAGAATCCAAAATCTTCCTTTGTAGGTTTCACATCTCAGTTTTTGCTCCTCCCGGCTCTTACCTTTCTCATTGTACTTATTCTTAAACCCATGCCAAGTGTGGCGCTTGGAATGTTTCTAGTGGCTGCCTGCCCTGGAGGCAATATGTCAAATTTCATTTCGATGCTGGCTAAAGGAAACGCAGCACTGTCGGTTAGTTTAACAGCTTATGCCACCCTCGCAGCCATCGTGTTTACACCGCTAAATTTTTCGTTTTGGGCAAGTCTTAATCCAAGTACAGCTCCACTTTTGAAAGCAATCAGTATCAGCCCCTGGCAGATGATGGAAACCGTATTAGTTCTTTTGGGTATTCCCCTGCTTACGGGCATGTTGTTTGCCTATAAATTTCCAAAATTAACCGGAAAAATCACCAAACCGATCCACCTGATCTCCATTCTGATTTTCGTTGGCTTCCTCGTCATTGCCTTTGTCTCGAACTGGGAATATTTTCTGCAATTCATGAAATGGGTTATTATCCTTGTCCTGATCCACAATAGTGTTGCATTAGTAAGTGGTTATGTCTGGAGCAGTCTCTGGAAATTACCCAAATGCGACAGAAGAGCTATTAGCATAGAAACAGGCATACAAAACACGGGTCTGGGTCTGGTTTTAATCTTTAAATTTTTTGACGGGCTTGGTGGCATGGCAGTAGTGGCTGGTTGGTGGGGCATCTGGGATTTACTTGCCGGACTTGCCATTGCTTATATTTGGAGTAGGAAATTACCCAATGGAGAGAAAGCATGATGAAAATCAATAAAAAGTGGTCTTTTGCATATGCGGTACTTAAAGGATATGTTCGTTTTTGCCTTCGCATTTATTTCGGTAAAGTTGAAGTGGTGGGTTTGGAAAACCTGCCGAAAGATGCTCCATTCATTTTTTCCCCAAATCACCAGAATGCTTTGCTTGATGCGTTATTAATTATATGTTTCACCAAAAAGCAACCACTTTCTTTGGCCAGAGCTGACGTTTTTAAAATCAGCATCGTTCGAAAGACATTAAATAAGATTAAAATGTTGCCCGTTTTCAGGCCACATGATGGAATGGATCAAATGGGGCGTAATGAAGCCATTTTCAATGAAGCCGTTTCTTTCCTCCTTGCAAACAACCCATTAATCATCTTTCCTGAAGGAAATCATAGCTTTCATTATTATCTAAGGTCCTTGAAAAAGGGTATTCTCAGAATTGCATTCCGGACTCAAGCCAGATTGTATCAAAAACCAAGAAAAGGGGTTCAACTTATCCCAACAGGAATAGATTATCAGGGACATTATGCTTTTCGGCAAGGCGTATTGATTCGATTCGGAAAACCGATCAATATTTCAAACTATTATGAAGACTATTTGAAAGACCCTGTTTTAGTTATGAATTCCGTTCGCGATACACTTTGGAATGCAATTGATAATGAGATTGTCAATATTACCACGGTCGAGGAATACGATACTATTAGGGGGATTATCAATATTGTGGTACCTGAGCTTTGCCAAAGAAATGGAATTAACCTGTGTGAACTAAATAAAAAGTTTCCTTACAGGAAGAAGATGAGTGAAGAAATCATAGAATTATCCCGGGAACAACCGGAATCATTTAAGATGCTGAAATTGGTAGTTCAAGAATATTTGAATGGTCTTAAAACACAAAAGATTACCAATCTAAACATTCAATCACAATTTATATTTATGAAAAGATGGGTAGTAGAATTTCTGCTGCTTATAGTACTTTTTCCATTTTTTATCATAGGGGCTTTATTTAATTTATTGGCCTTTAAACTCATTGTTGTTTGGGTTAATCGACTGACCGTAAAAGATCCCCAGTTTATCCCAACCTTGCGATTTGGTTTAGCCATAGTGATTTTTCCGGTTAATTATCTTTTATGGGCGTTGGTTTTTCATCTTCTGATCCCCGGTCCAACTTGGTTGGTTTGGCCCTTTATTGTTGCTATTTTCTGCTCAGGTATCATAGCCCACAAATATTCTCTCCTCGTAAAAAACTTTGCCAGTGCCTGGCGTTTGAAAAAGGGAGTGCGTCATAAGATACCTGCTATCCTCAACTTGCTGACGACAAGGCAGAAAATATTTAAGTTCCTCGACCCGATTTGGGATAGCATAAATAAGGAATAAGCGACAATTTGTCACCTGGTGGCTCGTGGCATAAGGTTTGACAAAATCGGAATCATCACAAAACTTACAACAACATGAAAAAAGAAAGCGGTAGTATTTCGGTTCAAACCGAAAATATTTTTCCTATCATCAAGAAATTCCTCTATTCAGACCACGAGATTTTTTTACGTGAATTGATTTCAAACGCGGTGGATGCCACACATAAACTTCAAACTCTTTCTTCACGTGGTGAGGTAAAAGGAGATTTGGGCGACCTGACAATTCAAATTCTCGTTGATGATAAAAAAAATACCCTCAGCGTGATAGACAAAGGCATAGGTATGACCGCTGAAGAGCTGAAAAAATACATCAATGAAATTGCCTTTAGCTCAGCACAGGAATTTTTGGAAAAGAACAAAGATGCTTCTCAAATAATCGGACATTTTGGGTTGGGCTTCTATTCCGCTTTTATGGTTGCCAAAGAAGTTGAAATCATTACCTATTCCTGGATTAAGGATGCTGAGCCTGTACGCTGGACTTGCAATGGCACAACTGATTATACCCTCCAAGCCGCTAAGAAAAAGGAGCGCGGAACTGAAATTATTTTACATCTTGATGAAGATAATAAAGAATTTTCAGGTGAATTGAAAATTAAAGAATTACTCGAAAAATATTGCAAATTCCTTCCTGTTCCCATTCAATTCGGAGAAGAAGAAGTGACAAGTAAAGATGCAGATGATAAGGAAATTAAGGAGAAAAAGCCACGTATTATAAACAATATCAGGCCAGCCTGGACAAAAAAGCCGGTCGATTTGAAAGACAAGGATTATACTGATTTCTATCGTGAATTATATCCCATGGCCGAGGCACCATTATTTTGGATTCACCTCAATGTTGATTATCCTTTTAACCTAACGGGTATCCTGTACTTCCCGAAAATCAGTAAGACTTATGAGGTTCAGAAAAACAAAATTCACCTATACAGCAATCAGGTTTTTGTGACCGATGAGGTAAAGGAAATTGTACCTGAATGGCTCACGCTTTTACATGGTGTTATCGATTCGCCCGACATACCACTAAATGTTTCGAGAAGCTATCTGCAAAGCGATCAGAATGTCAAAAAAATTAATAGTTACATCACAAAAAAGGTGGCCGAAAAACTCGGTGATCTGTACAAAGAAGATCGAAAGGTGTTTGAAGATAAATGGGAACATACCGGTTTGTTCGTTAAATACGGTATGCTTAGCGATGAAAAATTTTATGATCGTGCTCAAAAGTTCTGTCTTCTGCAAAACACCGAAGGAAAACTATTTTCTCTTGATGAATACCAAGAGCGGATTAAAGGCAATCAAACCAATAAGGACGATCAGCTGGTTTATCTCTACACTACTGATAAAGAAGATCAACATACTTACATCGAAAAAGCTACAGCCCGGGGGTATGATGTTTTAGTGTTCGATACCCTGATTGATCCTCATTTTATAAGCTTCATAGAGCAAAAACTAGAAAAATCTTCTTTTAAGCGGGTTGATGCTGAGGTACCTGAAAAGTTGATTGTAAATGAAAATGAAGAGCCTGTTTCTACCTTAAACGAAAAAGAAGAAAAGACTTTGAAAACGTTAATAGAAAATAATCTTCAGCGCGAAGGAATGGTAGTTGAACTAAAAGCAATGTCGCCAGAAGAGCAACCTTTGATTATAGTTCAGCCTGAATTTATGCGTAGGATGGCGGATATGAATCGAAGCGCAGGAATGGGGATGGATAATATGCCCGGATTCTATAGCCTCATTGTTAATAGCAATCATCCGGCACTAGCACGCTTGCTAAAGATGAAGAGTAAGGAGAAAAAACAAAAAACTATCCGGCAATTAATTGATCTGGCAATGCTATCGCAAAACATGCTTAAGGGCGAGGCATTAAGCCACTTCATTAGCCGCAGTGTAGAATTGATTTAAAAGGACTTTGGATTAAAACAATACCCAAAATACCAACCAAGTAAGGACAAGCACAGGAAGCAAAAAAGGTATCGAGTACCTGATGATATAGCCAACAAATGAGGGCATCTTGATATCGGCTTGTTCAGCTATCGATTTCACCATAAAGTTTGGCGCATTGCCAATATATGTCATAGCACCAAAGAAAACTGCACCTATTGAAATTGCAGCCAACTCTGTACTAAAGTTAGTGGCAAAAACATGCGCTTGTGTAGCGTAATCCAAATGCTCTTTGCCCATGCCAGCAGCCAAAAAATTAAGATATGTAGGTGCATTATCGAGCACGCTTGAGAGCACGCCTGTGGAAAAAAACAAAGAATGTACATTGACCATTTGCTGCCCGGCACCTGAATTGGCAAATTCTCCAATCAATTGTAAAGCAGGCATCATAGTAGCAAAAATACCAAGAAATAAATAGGCGACTTCTTTGATTGGCTCGAAATTAAAATCGTTGTAATTGAGGGCTTCCTTGCTCGAAACCCGGAAAGCAAAAAAGGCTGCAACAAACATGATTGCTTCACGAACATAACTGAAATCGATCCCTTCCCAATTAAATCCCGGAACCCAGCTAAAAATACCGGGGTCAAGAAAAACAGCAATAATAGTCACTAACAGGAATAGCATATTCTTAACTCCCTGTATCTGGATTTTCCCACTATATTCCCGTTGATTCTCATCAGGCTCATCTTTTGCCAAACTTCGTTTATCGAGAAAGTAATAGATCAGTACGAGCAGGCCAACGCCAAAAATCCACTTCGCAAAAAGATGCTGAATCGTCCAGAAGAAAGGAACTCCTTGCAGGTAGCCCAAAAATAGAGGCGGGTCGCCAATAGGTGTGAGTGAACCGCCAACATTGCTGATAATGAAAATAAAGAAAACAATATGAAAGGGTTTAATTCGCTCTTTATTCAATTTCAAAAATGGACGAATTAGCAGCATTGAAGCACCAGTTGTGCCAATCACATTAGCAATGGCGGCTCCGAAAAGTAGCAGCATAATATTTACCATTGGGGTTCCTGCCTTATCAACTTTAATCATGATGCCTCCGGAAGCAACAAATAAAGCAGTCAGAAGGGCAATAAAAGATACATACTCCTGCAAGGAATGTAATGGATGATGCACATCGTTAAGTATAAACAGGTAGTAAACAACCACCAGAAATCCGAGTAGGGCAGCCACTTTAGGATAGTTTTTATGCCAAAAATGAGCATAAAACAAGGGACCGGTTGCTATCATAGCCAATAGTAAAACAAATGGAATCACCGACCAGGGAGCGGGATCTCCACTATGATTTTCCGCTTCGATGATTTCCCCTGCCGGGATACCGACATCACTTTTTTGATCAGAAATATTAACAATGCGTTCATGTGTGGCTGTGTCAGCCATTTCAATTTGCCCTGTTTGGCTTGTTTGCGCATAGATGTTTTGAACCGGGAATAAAACGAAACATCCCATAACGGCCATTGCGGCTACTAATTTTCTCATAGATATTGCTTATTCAAACTAGGTATTTCCTTTTTCCATATAAACAGACCGGGTTGGGAAAGCGAAATCACTGTTATGCTGCGCTACAATTTCCATAATTTTGAAATTTATCTCTTCCCTTACTTTGATATACACGTTATAATCGAGGTTTTGAACAAAATAGACTACGAGAACATTCAGTGAGCTGTCACCAAATTCATGAAACGCTACAATCCCATTTTGGTTGGTCAGTTCGTGGGCATCAATATAATCCTGAATATCTTTCACAACGCCTTCAATTTGTGCTCTGCTTGTTGAATAAGTTAATCCAACTACATTTCTGACCCTTCTCCAATTACGCAATGTAAGGTTTTCAGAATAAGCATCAATGATATTTCGATTGGGGAGCGTAACGAAAGATTGGTTGACGGTTCGGATTCGGGTACTCCTGAAACCTACTTTTTCAACCGTTCCGGTTATTTGTCCTACCTGAATAAAATCGCCTACTGTAAATGGCTTATCGAAAAATATAGTAAATGAACCAATTAGATTTTCAATGCTTTCCTTGGCAGCAAATGCAATAGCAAGACCCGCAATACCGGCTCCGGCTAACAACGAACTGATGTTCAGGTTGAATACTGCTCCAAGAATAAAGACTATACCGCCACCAATAATGATCACCTTTAAAATATCGCGAACAAAAAGAACGATTTGATCATCTGCCTGACTGGCTGTTTCTTCTGCTTTCTTTTTCCATACCAGCACAATATAATCAACCAAACGGATGAGAATAATCAAGATTGACACAGCCATTAACAACTGATACAGTTTTTGCAATACCAGAAGAAAGCGCAGTCCGTAAATAGAAAAATCCAGTACTGATGGGAAGGTTAAGAAATTGAATGAAAGAAAAACAGCAAATAATACAAGAAATCGTGAAAAGGGCTTTTGCAACAAATCCAGAAATTGCTTTGCAAAGCTCTCCGCAGTAAGTTTTCTAAAAATTCGATAAATTAAATAGCCAAGAACTTTAGACAGTGGTTTGCTAATAAGCAGGATGACTGCGACAGCTCCAAGAAACCAGAGATAATCTGAAACCTGATTATCAAAAAATACCCTGTTCAGTAAATCATTCATCCACTTCGATACCTTTCATACCTGAATACCAGCAAAGGTAGTAAAACATGCAGAATTCAAAGGAAACTCTTAGAATAATTGGGGACAACATTTCGATGCTCTCAATCTTAAAACTTGTACATTTAGGAGCAAAATTTCAAACATGTTCGAATCCTATCTTAGCGCAGTTAATCTCGATGAATTATTAAAAGATGAGCCACTGAGTGACCATCAATTATTACGCTTCGTACTGGCCTACGAAGAAGAATTTCCGGATCTGGAAGGAATTGATTTAGCAATAATAGGAGTTCCTGAAGACAGAGGAAATAAATCAAATCAGGGAAGTGCAAATGCTCCCGATATAGTAAGGCAGGCATTTTACCAGCTGGATGCTGGTAGCTTTAATGTAAGGATTGCAGATTTAGGCAATATTATACCCGGTCATACTAAAAATGATACCTATTCGGCTTTAGGTGAAATTGTGAGTGAGCTATTAAATCTCAAAATTATTCCAATAATAATCGGAGGAAGTCACGATTTAACCCTTGGTCAATATTTGGGATATGCCAATAACAATCAGATTATTAACATGGCCGTTTTGGATGAAAAGATTGATGTCTATAAACAAGACGAGGAGGTTGATGCCAATTCATTTCTCTACAATATTTTTACTGAGACACCAAACTTTCTCTTCAATTATTCACACATCGGATATCAATCACATTTTGTATCACCCAGTGACATTGCCACTTTAGAAAAACTGTATTTTGAATTTTACAGACTCGGAAAAATTCGTAAAAATTTTGAAGAGGTTGAGCCCATTATCCGTGATGCTGATTTAGTAAGTATTGACATTTCGTCTGCACGCTTTTCAGATGCACCCGGCTATTGCGGACAAACTCCAAATGGCTTTTTCGGAGAAGAAATGTGTCGTATTGCCCGCTATGCAGGAATTAGTGATAAAGTGAGCTCCATCGGGTTTTATGAACTTAACCCCAAAGAGGATATGAGGGACACTTCAGGCAAGCTAACAGCTCAAATGATTTGGTACTTCATGGAGGGCTTCTATAGCCGGAAACATGAATACCCCATAGTGAATGAAGATGATTTCGTGAAATATACCGTGACCATGGAAAGCCATGATGAACCAATAGCTTTCTGGAAAAGTAGAAAAAGTGGTCGGTGGTGGATCAGTATACCTATTGGAGATAACGAAGGACTGGAACATCATCAGCTGATACCTTGCACTTATTCCGATTATCAAATGGCTAATCAGGAAGAAATACCTGAAAGGTGGTTACGGGCTATTGAGAAACTAAGCTGATTTCAGGTACAATACTTTCTAATTTCATTCCCCTTGAACCTTTTATTAATATTGCATTTTGATCGGTAAATGGATGATTGCTTAGCCAAAGCGAACAAGTTGCTGTTTTAGAGAATACCTTTGTCTCTGACCGGATTTCTACCGTTCTAAATACTTTTCCGACAAGGATCAGTAAATCAAATGCTTTCGATTCCGCCAATGCGGCTATTTCCTGATGAGCTGCTTGCTCAAGCTCGCCCAATTCAAACATATCGCCCAATATGGCAACTTTACGTTTAGCCGGATAATCTGAAAATTGTTGTATTGCCGACCGCATGCTTGCCGGATTAGCGTTATAAGCATCAAGAATAATTTGCTGATCATTTTGTTCAATCAGTTGTGACCTGTTATTATCCGGAACATACGCTTCAAGTCTCTTTTTAATCCATGTTGAATTTACCCCAAAATAATGCCCTACACAGGCTGCTAGTATTGCGTTTTCGAAATTATAGCCACCATAAAGATTCATCATCACTTCGTAATTAGGAGCCGGATTTAAAATTTTGATACAAAGTGAAGGAAAAACACTTTTTAAACTGGCCTTTAAAAAATCTCCATCTTGCTCTCCATATTTTATTACTGGCAAATCTTTGCCGGCAGCATGTAATAAGCAATCGTATCTGGAATGAACAAATACCAGCCCTTTATTCCTTGATAAATACCGAAAAAGTTCAGTTTTAGCTTTTAATACGCCTTCCAACGATCCGAATCCTTCCAAATGGGCTTGGCCTATATTGGTAATAACACCAAGCGTTGGTTGTGCAATTTCACATAATCTGGCAATTTCACCCGGATGATTAGCTCCCATCTCTATAATTGCCATGTCATCTTCCCTCTGAATGCTGAGCAAGGTTAAGGGAACCCCTATATGATTATTAAAGTTACCTGCCGTAAGTGCAATCCGAAAACTTTCCTGCAGAACCGATGCGCATAATTCTTTACTCGTTGTTTTTCCGTTGCTTCCGGTAATAGCAAAAACTGTTTTTCCCCAAATTTTCCGATGATGAGTAGCTAGATTTTGTAAACATTTCAGTACATCAGATACTATTATACATTTTGTATCGCTACCGATATATGTATCGTTGGCAACCGCAGCAATAGCTCCTTTATCAAAGGCTTCATCAATATATTCATTGCCATTATTCTTATCTCCCGAAAGAGCAAAGAAAATATTTCCCCTTTTGAGTGTTCTGGTATCAATACTTACACCACTGCTCTTCAAGAATATGGAATAAAGAGATTCTATAGTCGTCATGAGATAAAAATAAAAAGCTCTTTGTTGTAGAACAAAGAGCTTTTATACTATGCAGTAGCAGTATTATTTTATTTTACGTTTTTTTGCGTTTTTCTTTCTCACTTTTTCCCCTTGTTTAAAGGTATTTCCTCCGCTCATATCATTGCTGACATCACCGCCAACACGAATCATAGCACATCTGAATCCGATGGTAGAAGATGCCTGATCTTCTTCCATATATCTGCGAGAACCAGGAGCAAGCCAAAAAGCTTCGTCAGCCCATGATCCACCTTTATAAACCCGGGTATTATCGCTAACAAGTGTGCTAATGCCATACCCATATGCAACTTGAGAAGTTGTGTCGCCATCCAGATAATTAACTTCGTTACCTCTTTGGTAATTCCTTCTGTGCACAACATCATCATCTGGTTCTTGTTCGTATTGAACGCGGCCCATGCTGTCTAATTCAACTGTTTTTCCTTCTTCATCAACAATACGTTGCATAAAGATATTACCACGAACAGGATTCATGTCTTCCATATCAAGATAGGTGTACTTACGATATACATCATAGACCCACTCGTTTACATTTCCAGCCATATTGAATAATCCGTAGTCGTTTGGCATGTATTGGTAAACTGGAGCTGTAACAATTGCATTGTCATTCAAGCTACCTGCAATACCGGCATAATCACCACGCCCCCGTTTGAAGTTGGCCATAAATTTACCTTGCCACCCACCGTGTTCAGGGTTCCGCATTGTATTGCCGTCCCAGGGATAAATCCTGCTATCAGTAATCATTTCCTGATCATCCACATGATTTCCAACCAAACCTAAAGCTGCATATTCCCACTCTGCTTCACTAGGAAGTCTGTAATCAGGTTGCATAATTCCATCTTCCATTTGTACATGACGGGTTCCGGATCCATCAGGATTATAATCTTTTAACGATCCCCGTTTTCTGGCGTTTCCTTCATATTTACCAAGCAAATAAGCTTCAGTATTAAAGTTATCTTCATTATACTGGCTGGGGTTCAACTCGAGGACCTTATTTTCTACAAGGTACATTTCATTCACTCGGTCGGAACGCCATTTACAAAAATCGTTTGCTTGCAACCATGATACGCCAACAACTGGGTAGTCGTTATATGCAGGATGGCGTAAATAATAATCAACCCATGGCTCGTTATAAGCTAATTCCTCACGCCATACTAAGGTATCAGGCAGGGCTCCTTGATATATTTCAGGATAGTCGGAGCCAAAAACTCTTTTAGTCCAATACAGATACTCTCTGTAATTCACATTCGAAATCTCCGTTTCGTCTAAATAAAATGATGAAACAGTAACTCGCTTTGGAATAGTATTGTATTCGAAAGTAACATCCTGTTCGGTGTTTCCCATTACAAAAGTTCCACCTTGAATAAGTACTAAGTTTGGGCCAGTTGCCTGCCCATTATAATCCTGTACTTCGAATCCGCCCCATTTGGAATCATTGTATTTCCAGTTGGTTACGCTAGAACGCTCATTTTTACAGGATCCCAACATTAAGACTCCTGTAATCATAGCGAGGACTGTAAACCTAAACTGACTTTTCATATAAACTGATTTTGAGTTGAAACGCAAATATAAAAATTTTATTTCTCAGTGTGTCTTAAAACATTTCAGGGCATTGCAAGTAATCAGCGGCATTAGATTTGCCTGTACCCGAAAGTTTATCAATATTTAAAATGATTGAAATTTCATGTGCTCCTCCGGAAAATCCCTGAAGATTTGATAGTGTTAAATCATAAGTATACGCAGTTCTAAATATTCCGTATTCAATACCAGTAAGAAATATTAATGCATCTGGATTACTAAAATTGTGGCGGAACCAAGCTCCTGCGAAAAGTTTATTGAACTTAAAGCTGAAACCACCATTTATTTGTTTAAATAAAAACTGCTGTGTATACAGAATATTGGGCGATAAAGTTACATTTCCATTACTACCAGTAAGGGGTAGCTTAGCCCCAAACTGAGCGATGTAGCGTATGGGCAGGCGGGTCAATTGACTACCGCTAAAATTTTCCTCCGGACGAGTCAAATGCTTCACCGAAATACCGCCATAGATTAAGTTGGAATAGGCAAGCAGCCCGGCTGAGAAATCCACATAAAGGGCAGAGGGAAGAATATTTGTTGACTCAGCCGTTGGATTAGGTTGATTACCTGCATCATAGTATCCGGTCACAGGGTCAATTTGATCCAAGAAAAAAATTTTTGAAAAATCTAACGATTTCTGAACCAGACCAATCTGAAGACCTGCTTTTATGGCAAAACGATCTGATAATTCAGCATTATAAGCATAACTGCCATATAAAGCATTTGATTGATAAATTCCGTTTCCTGCCCTGTCGCTTAGTATTATCAGGCCTACTCCCCCATGAATACCTTTGAAATATTGATCGTAGGATGCTGCATAAGAAATATAGGCTTGAGAAATAGCCGGCCATTGATTCCGAAAATTCAAATAAATTGTGGGGCTTTCCGTGCGACCTGCCCAAGCGGGATTTACATATTGCGGAGATGCATAAAATTGTGTGAACACAACATCCTGCCCTGTAAAAATATTTTGAAAAATAAGGAGAAGGGAAAAAGCAAAAATTAACCTGTTTTTGAAAAAAGGCAACACAACAGAGTAATGGTTTTTGGATAAAAACGCAGCGTATTTGCAACTACTTTTATACTATGCGTATCTTTATCACGTTAGAAAATTTGCAGAAAACAAAACTAAAAGCATAAAGATAAGGTTAAATTCTACGCTTCCTTTAATGAGATCTAATTTGTATGAAACGCCTTATTCTTCTATTTCTTATCCTGTCACCAGGAATACTGATTAGTCAATCTTCTAAAGATATTTCTCTTTCGTGGATGCCTGTACAGCACGAAACTATCGCTGAGGGTGTAAGCAAGGCTTACCTTAGCTTTTCCGGAGCTATTCATACTCCTGAACATAATTATCTACCACTTTTCCATTTTTCAACCAGCATGCCGGGATCGGGGAAAATACTTGTCAGTATTACAAATGTCCAATGGGAAGATTTTAATCCGGGTGAAAACATTGATGGTTTAGATTCAATAAGTGGTCAAATTGAAATTGAGTCAGGCATTGGCAGTGCAGCAGGACATTATTTGGGCGATATTGAATTCATCCCCATAAGAAAAAATATTACCCGCGGTCAATTTGAGCGAATAACCCATTTTACCTTAAACTGGACCTATCAGCAAAGTGTAGCCAAGCAAAGATCTCATCGTTCAAGTCAGTATGCATCCAACTCAGTACTCTCATCTGGTGATTGGTTTGAATTTTCAACTGATAAAGAAGGGATTTACAAATTGGATTACGACTTCCTTCAGAATAAACTGAACATGAACCTAAAAGGCATCGATCCAAAGAATATTATGATATACGGCAATGGGGGCTATATGCTAGCCGAATTCCTTGGTGATCCCAAACCTGATGACTTAATCGAAAACGCAATCTTGGTTCAGGGTGAAGCAGACGGATCATTCGACCAAAGTGACTATATCCTATTTTACGGAACAGGCACAGATCGATCTATTCAAAAGGATGCGATAGTCAATGGTGATACTATCTTATTGTATAAACATGATAAGAATTTATATGATACCGTCAGCCATTATTTCATAACTGTCAGCAATAGCCCAGGTTTGCGTATTCAATCGCAAAACTCTTCTGGCGTAGCCAATTATATCAGCAATCAATCTGATTATCATATTTGGCTGGAACAGGACAAGCACAATCTGGCTGAATCAGGCCGCGAATGGTATGGCCAATTATATGATAATTTCTACCCCTCGCAGACTGAAATCTTTCAGATACCCGATATCGTTACCGATTCGTTGGTTTATATCAAAATGAACTATGCTGCAAGGAATCTGAGTGGTTATAGCAACTTTACAACTAAGGTAAACGGGCAAACTTTATTCAGCAATCAATTTTCAAGTGTTGGTCCTAATTACTATGACACCTACGCCAGAGCTCAAAGTCATTGGGGAAGTTTCACCACCAATGGCACACAAATTCAAGTAGGTTTGCAATTTAATCCGGGATCAGGTGGAATACAAGCACAAGGATGGCTGAATTATATCGATTTGATTGGCAGAAGATGGCTTAAACTTTCGGGTGACCAAATCACTTTTAGAGATCATTGGTCGGCAAAACCTGGACGCGTGACCAATTTTCAAGTAACAGCTACTGGATCAAATATTTCCGTCTGGGAAACTACTGACCCGTTGCATCCAAAACGGCAATCGCTAACAGTGAATGGCTCACTTCATCAATTTACTCTTCCTACTGATTCTCTCCGTAGTTTCATCACATTCAATGGAAACTCTTATTTCTTACCAGTAGCAATAGGTAAGGTAGCTAATCAGAATATCCATGGATCCATTGGTCAGCCTGATATGCTTATCGTTACACATCCTGATTTTTATAACCAGGCAGTTGAGTTGGCTCAATTTCATGAATCATACAATAATTTAAAAACGGAAGTAGTAATGCTACCTCAAGTTTATAATGAATTTTCTTCAGGCAATCAGGATGTAAGCGCTATCAGAAACCTCATGAAAATGCTGTATGACCGGGCAGCCGGAAACAGCACTGATATACCCCAATACCTTCTATTGTTTGGTGACGGCAGTTATGATTATAAAAACATAGAGTTTGATGCATCTTCAAACACAAATTTTATTCCCACCTATCAGAGTTATCAATCACTTGACCGTTCCACAACATTTACTTCTGATGATTATTTTGGAATGCTTGATGATAATGAGGGTATGAATATTGTAAACGGAGTCCAAAAATTAGACCTTGCCATTGGCAGGCTTCCAGTGGATAATAAAGCAGAGGCTGATGCAGTAGTGGCCAAGATAAAAAATTATGTTTCACAAGTTGCGCAAGGAAATTGGAGAAACAAAGTCACTTTTGTAGCCGATGATGAAGATGGCACTCTTCATGTCAATGATGCAAATAAAATTGCCAATCAACTAGAAACAGATTACCCCTACTTGAATATTGAGAAGATTTACCTCGATGCTTACCAACAAGTATCTACCCCCGGAGGGGGAAGATATCCGGATGTGAATGCTGCTATTAATTCTACCATGTACTCGGGCACTTTGATAATGAATTACACGGGACATGGTGGAGAAGATGGCTGGGCTCTTGAAAGAATCTTAACCAACAGCGATGTTGAATCTTGGGTTAATTTCGATCGTTTACCCATATTCGTTACTGCTACCTGTTCATTTAGCCGGTATGACAACCCTAATAAAAATACAACAGGAGAAAAAGTCTTGATAAATGCTACAGGTGGTGTGGTTGGCTTAGTGACCACCGTCAGACTGGTATATTCATACTCAAACTACATACTTGACTCTGGTTTTTTCAGCAATGTATTTGAAGAACAAAATGGAACATGGCCAACCTTAGGACAAGTGCTGAGCGCAACAAAAAATGATATTACAGGCAATGCGAATAATAGAAAATTCACGCTGTTGGGAGATCCAGCATTACAGCTTGCCTATCCCACCTACTCAGTAACTACAAGCACTATTGATACCAAACCATTTGAAGGCATAAATGATACCATCCGGGCTTTGCAAAAAGTTACCATTACTGGTGAAATCAGGGATGAAAGTGGCACCAATCTAATGTCAAACTTTAATGGAACAGCCTATATCACAATCTATGATAAAGAACATCAGGTGCATACCTTACAAAATGATCCTGATAGTAATCCTTATACCTTCAGTCAGAGAAATAATATTGTTTATAAAGGAAAAGCAAGCGTAAGCAATGGTCTGTTTACTTATACTTTCGTTGTGCCTAAAGATATTTCATACAATTACGGCACGGGGAAAATCAGCTATTATGCCGCTGATGGATCCCGGGATGCAAAAGGGTACGATTGGATTACAATAGGGGGAACCAGTCCAACGGCTCCCGATGACAATAATGGACCGGATGTAAACTTGTTTATGAATGATGATGCTTTTATTTTTGGTGGAACTACTGACCCGAATCCCGTATTATTAGTAAAACTAAAAGATGAAAATGGGATTAATACTACCGGTAATATTGGACACGACATATCCGGTATTCTTGATGAAGAGAATCAAAATAAGATTGTATTAAATGAATTCTATGAAGCTGGGTTGGACGATTATACACGTGGATCGTTGAAATATCCCCTTAATAACCTACGTGTTGGAAAGCACACATTAAAGGTTGTGGCGTGGGATGTTTATAATAATTCAGGTGAAGGAAATATAGAATTTTTCGTGGCCGACAATGCCGAAATGGCACTCAGCCATGTGTTGAATTATCCCAACCCATTTACAACCAGCACTACCTTTTGGTTCGATCACAATAAACCCGGCCAAGTCCTTGATGTTCAAATTGACATTTATACGGTAGCTGGTAAGCGGATTAAAACAATCAGACAGCAAATCATTACAGAAGGTTATCATGAAGACGAAATCAGTTGGGATGGTCTGGATGATTATGGAAATCAGATTGGAAAAGGAGCTTACGTTTATAAGCTATCGGTTGGAATACCGGGTGGCAAAAGGGCTCATGTATTTGAAAAACTAGTGGTTTTAAGATAAATTGTTGACATTTTACAGATTAATCCTAATTTTACACTTAGAAAGAAAATTGCTTGCCTATACTGCACTTCTACTTAATAAAGCAAACTGGAAGATAACACGTGAAGCCCTGCGCATGAGTGCTTGAAGGCTTCTTGATTTATTATTCTTCCTAAGAAACCAACTTTTTAATAATTATTTCGTTCAACCGTATCGAACAAAAACAGTTTAAACATTTGTTTTCAATGAAGCAATTTTTGAAGTCTGCAGTATTATCCGGTATCCTAATTTCTTGCCTCATTCCGGCAAAGGCACAAACCGGTGGAAATAACATTTTAAATACAGTAACGACCGCTGTACCCTTTTTAAGAATAGCCCCGGATGCCCGTTCAGGTGCGATGGGTGAAATGAGTATCGGCCTAAGCCCCGATGCCAGTTCCTGGTATTTTAATCCAGCTAAGATGGCATTTGCTGACAAAAATATGGGATTTGCTGTTACTTATACACCTTGGCTAAAACAATTAGTTCAAGATATTTACCTGGCAGATTTGAGCGGATTTAAGAAGATTGATGACTTGCAAACAGTAGGTGGATCTCTTAGATATTTTTCATTAGGTAATATTCAATTTACCAATTCGCAGGGTCAGTTTATACAAGATTTCAGACCCAATGAATTTGCCCTTGATGGTGGCTACTCCCGAAAATTATCAGATTATTTTTCTAGTGGTATTATGCTTCGTTTCATTTACAGCAATCTGGCTACCGGACAACAGGTGAATGGTGTGGATATAAAACCGGGAACAGCAGTTGCAGCCGATATATCGTTTTACTACAATAATCCCGATTTAAAAATTTCAGGCAAAAAAGCAAGTCTAGGAGTAGGCGTAAATTTCTCAAACCTAGGTAATAAAATTACCTATACGGCTGATGCCGCCAACAAAGATTTTCTGCCGGCCAATATGGCTTTGGGGGCTGCATTGAATTACCAAATTGATGAGTATAATCAAATTGCTATTGGGCTGGATATTAATAAATTGCTGGTGCCAACTCCAGATTCTACCGGAGCTTACAAAGACAAATCCGTCCCTGCTGCCATTTTTGGCTCGTTCACCGATGCCCCCGGAGGGTTTAAGGAAGAAATGCACGAAATTGTTTACAACGTTGGTCTTGAATATTGGTATGATAAACAATTTGCCATTCGTGCAGGTTATTTTTATGAGCATGCTACAAAAGGAAATCGGAAATTCGCAACGGTTGGCCTAGGTTTAAAATACAATGTCTTCGGACTCAATTTTTCATACCTTATCCCAACTTCAAATCAGCGAAACCCACTGGATAATACCCTGAGATTCTCCTTGCTGTTCGATTTTGATGCTTTAACCGGAAATACACCGGAGTAATGACCAAACTACGTATTGGTATGGGGTATGACGTTCATCCTTTGGTGGAAGGCAGACCTTTGATTATTGGAGGGCAGACCCTTGATTACTACAAAGGAGCTGCCGGACATTCAGATGCCGATGTATTAGTACATGCCATATGCGATGCCCTGCTGGGAGCTGCTAATTTGGGCGATCTGGGTACACATTTCCCGGATAATGATCCCACGTTCAAAGATGCTGATAGTCTCATGCTATTGAAACAAGTGGTATATAAAGTTTCAGAAAAGGGCTTTGAAATTGTGAATATAGACAGCACAGTTTGCCTGCAAAAACCTACATTGAAAAATTATATTCCGGCCATGGCAAAGAATATTGCTGAAAGCAGCGGGATATCAGCCGATAATATTTCGGTGAAAGCAACCACAACTGAAAAACTTGGCTTTATAGGTAGGGAAGAAGGTGTCAGCGCTTATGCCATTGCTTTGATTGAAAAATCGTCAGATTAAAAACGGATTATTTAATTTTTCGAAACCAATAGTAGATGATGGTCCATGACCACTGTAAATCGTAACATCGTCTTCTAAAGAGAAAATGCGCGTTTTTATCATTTCAATCAATTGATTATAATCCCCGCCCGGCAAATCAGTTCTGCCAATACTCATCATAAACAAGGTATCTCCAACGATAATCCATTTGTCTTTTTCAGATACAATTGAAATACCACCGGGTGAATGTCCTGGTGTGTGAATAATATTGAATCGCTCTTCCCCTGTTTCCAGTATATCACCATGCTCTAAATATTTTGAAGGAGATGGACTTGGCTTAAGTGAAATACCAAACATTTTTCCTTGTTCAGGGGCTCCTTTTAGTAAAAATTCATCTGCCCGATGAATCCATGGGAACAGTCCATAACGCTGATGAACAAAATAGTTCCCGAGCATATGATCGGCATGACCGTGCGTATTGACCAACAATTTGGGCTTGAGCTTATGTTCAGTTATGAATTGCGTTAGTCCAATCTCTTCCTCTGGGTTTGAGCAACCCGGATCAACAATAATGCAATTGCCTGTTTCATTGTAAATAACATAAGTGTTTTCCTCAAAAGGGTTGAAAGTGAAAGTTGCAATAGCTGCCATTCTTTTGCGTTTTAGCTCCGAATTCGATAATTTAGATGAACTTTGAGTTAAAAGTAATTATTTATTCAAAGCACCTATTTCATAAATTAAATAAAAGAGCTTGAAAAAGCTGATTAGCATTTTTATTGTTTCTCTTATTGCCTGTTCATTCCCAAATAGGGGATTTGGACAAGGTACAAATATTGAATTCGGGCAAAACAGAGTACAATATAAAGAGTTCACCTGGTCCTACTATCAATCAGAAAATTTCGTTACTTATTATTATTTGGGAGGTCAGGATATCGGAAAATTTAGTGCTCAATATGCTGAATCAATCCTAAAATATATCGAAAAAATACTTGATTACAGGCTTAATAACCGATTAGAACTGTTGGTATATAATGACATCTCTGATCTGAATCAAAGCAATATTGGGGTTGGATTAGACCTTAAGAATATAGGGGGATACACAAAAATCATCGGTAATAAAATATTCGTCTATTTTAATGGTAATCATCAAGATTTGGCCCATCAGATAAATATAGGAATAGCTGACGTGATTTTGAATAATATGTTGTTTGGTAATAATTTGCAGGAAATTTTGCAAAATGCTGTTTTACTGAGTCTTCCGGAATGGTTTCAACAAGGCCTTACAGAGTACATCAGCGAACCTTGGAACACATCCTTAGACAATCGACTCCGTGAAGGAATCTTATCAGGGCGTTATAAAAAATTTAAAAAACTTGTAGCCGTAGACCCTGCATTTGCCGGACATGCTTTCTGGTATTTCATCGCTGAAAATTATGGCATGGAAGCTATTCCAAATCTACTTTACTTAACGCGAATAAACCGAAGTCTTGAAAATGGGTTACTGTTTGTCCTCGGCATGAATTATTCACAAGCAACAGATGCCTGGTATAGCTATTTTCAAACCAGATACTTACAAGAAAGTGGATTAGGTGAGCGGCCCGATGAAACTGACTTACTAGACTGGAAACCTAAAAAAGCCAGAGTTTATACTCAATTAAAACTCAGCCATGATGCCCTGAAGATAGCTTTTGTTGAACATCAGTTAGGAGCTTATAAAGTTAAAATCAGGGATATTGCTACTGGTCAGGATAATCTTATTTTGAAAGGAGGTTTTAAAACAAAAACAGTAGTAACAGACCATGATTATCCATTATTGGCATGGGATCCTTCCGGCAGAAAATTGGTCGTCATGTACGAAAAACGCGACATTATCCACATGATGATTTATGATGTAAATACCGGTTCAAAAGAAATTAAAGACGTAACTAAATTTCAGAAAATTCAATCTATCGAATTTTCCAACAACCCAAGTGTGTTGCTATTATCCGCCATAAACCGGGGGCAATCTGATATTTACACTTATAATATCCGCTCTAAAACAGCCCATCAGATTACGAAGGATTATTTTGATGACCTCAACCCCCATTACCTTGATTTAGGCAACGTAAAGGGTATCGCTTTTGCTTCGAACCGGCTGAACGATACATTGAAAAAAGTTAAAATGGATAGTATTTTACCTGATGGGAACTTTGATGTTTATCTATTACCCGAACATCCACGCTCAGCAAATTTACTTATTAACCTGACTAATACTCCCTCGATTAACGAGTTTGCCGTACAGCAATTTGATTCTACTCATTTCAGTTTTCTAAGCGATATTAATGGAATTCAAAATCGATATGCCGGTACTGTTGATACCCTTTTTGATTATACTTTACAAACAATTTATTATCACGATTCTACCGTTACGAAGCATTTGAAGAAACTTCCCACCGAACCAGTATATTCAAATCCACTGATAGATTCCATCGGCTATAAACAAGTTTATAAAGACAGCTCATTAAGCTTCCCGATATCGAACTATCCCATCAATATTCTGTCTGATGATATTGAAATAGCAGCAGGAAAAGTACTTTCTTTCTTTTTGAATGATGGTCGCCAAAATTTGTATTTGGCAAAATTACCCGCCATTGATGAACAGCAAGTTTATTCGCCATTATCCCAAACTTATTTCAGGGAAAATGGGATTATTCAACAATCAATAATGAAACCCCAAAGCGAAAAAATAAAGCAAGAAGAAAAGCATATTGATCCAGGATTTACTTTTCAAAACGAATTTATGGATGAAGGAGAAATCGGGAGTTTATTGAAACCTGTGAAAGAATCAACCGGATTTGTTCCCTCGGCTGTTTTGCCTTACCATGTAAAATTTTCTACAGATTATGTTCTTAGCCAGATCGACAACACCGTTATGATAAACCAATATGACAATTTCGTTGGTAATGGCCCAGTCTATCAGAATCAAAATATTAGTGGTTTACTTACTATGAGTATCAGTGATTTAATGGAGGATTACCGAATCACCGGTGGATTTCGAATTCCTACTTCTTTAAAAGGAAGTGAATATTTTGTTAGCTACGAAGCAATGAAAAAACGGCTGGACAAAAAATTTCTCTTATATCGAAAAACCGGACTGAATGCCTACGATTTTGCACCCAATTGGTACAATCCCGTTTTAGCTCATCAAAAGCTTACTTATTATGAAGCAAGTTTGAAATATCCGTTCGATATTTTGAGAAGTATCAGAGGGAAATTTGGCCTGCGTGACTATAAACTTGTTTTTTTATCCACCGATACTTTTTCACTTAATACACCAGACTATAATGAAAACTGGCTTTCTGCCCGTTTTGAATATGTATTTGATAATTCTTATCCTGTTGATCTGAATATCCTTAATGGTATGCGTTACAATGTGTATTTTGAAGTTCAGAAACAGTTTGAGGCAGATATTCGGCCAAAAGCTAAACTCGATCTGTCACTCGGAACCATGGCTATTGCCGGTTTCGATTTCAGATATTACCAACCGGTTCATCGAAATATTGTTTGGGCCAACCGGATAGCTGCCGCTACAAGCTTTGGAAGTAAAAAAATGATTTATTATCTGGGTGGAGAAGATAACTGGCTTTTACCTCGTTTCAATCATGAAATTGAAGTAAACCAGAACAATAACTACGCTTTCCAGACCTTGGCCACCAATCTGAGAGGATTTGAACAAAATATTCGCAACGGCAACAGCTTTGCTGTCATTAACAGTGAACTCCGGATACCGATTTTTACTTTCCTGCTAAACCGGCCAATTAAAAATGAATTTTTTCAAAATTTCCAATTCGTTGGATTTGGTGATATTGGCACTGCATGGGAAGGTCGGTCTCCATTTGCTGAGGACAATCCCTTTAATACTGAAATTATCGAAAACGGTCCTATAAAAATCTTGGTTAAATATTTTAAAAACCCAATCGTTGGTGGCTACGGATTTGGTGCACGCAGCATCCTTTTCGGTTATTTTATTCGGGGCGATGTGGCCTGGGGGATAGATAGTGGAGTCCGGCAAAAACCTATGCTTTATATTTCTCTCGGTCTTGACTTTTAATCTCCCGATGAAAAGCAATTTCCATATTTTTAGCGAATGCCTGCCAAACTGAAAGCCCATGTTGCCCTTTTGCTAGCTAATATTATTTTCGGGCTTAATTATACAATTGCTAAAATCTCTCTTCCGCAATATATAGAGCCATTCGCTTACGTAGTGTTACGGGTTACTTCCGGTGTGCTCATTTATCAATTACTTAACCGCCTTTTTATTCGGGAAAAAATTGCCACAAAAGATTTTCCAAGGCTTGCTTTGTGCGCTCTTTTCGGAATTGCCATCAATCAAACCATGTTTCTAAAAGGTCTCAGTATTACAACCGAAATTAACGCATCACTAATTATGATTACAACACCTGTTTTGGTTTTATTTCTTTCCCATTTTATACTCAAAGAGAGCATTACACTCAGGAAGATTAGTGGAATTATACTCGGTAGTTTAGGCGCTGGATTTATTATTCTTTTTGGTAACAATTTTACACCAGGCTCCTCAACCTGGCTTGGCGACTTATTTATCTTTATCAATGCCTTATCTTATGGTCTGTATCTTATCCTGGTAAAACCATTGTTAAAAAAATATCACCCGCTCACTGTCATCAGCTGGATATTTGTTTTTGGACTTGTTTTGGTTATACCCAATGGTTGGAAACAAATTTTAGATATTAATTGGTATACTTTCACACCAACGGTTTGGTGGAGTGTTGTGTTTGTTTTGATTGGACCAACTATTTTGGCATATCTGTTAAATATTTGGGCCCTACAAAAAGTAAATCCATCTGTTGTCAGCGTGTACATATATTCGCAACCTCTGATTGCAACGCTGGTTTCAAGTGCAGTTGGTAACGATCACCTTACTGTTTCAAAAGCCCTGGCGGCTGTCCTGATTTTTGCTGGCGTATATCTGGCAAGCCAACCGGCCCGAATGAAGCAAAATTTGGTATAAGTATTAACTTAGCTCAAAATTTACATTCTATGTTGTATTCAATGACCGGTTATGGTAAGGCACAGACTTCTTATGCGAACAAAAACATAACAGTTGAATTGCGTGCACTTAATAGTAAATTTCTGGATATAAATCCAAAAATACCGCTCGCATACCGGGCGAAAGAAATAGAAATCCGGAAACTGATACAGATAATCCTGAAACGAGGCAAAGTCGATTTGTCAATCAACATTGAATATACAGGAGCTGCCAAACCGCAACAGATTAATACTGAAATGTTCACAGCATATTATAAGGATTTGGAAAAATTACAACAATCCCTGGGGGCTGGTCAGGCTGATTTGATGAGTATGGTTTTTCGTATTCCAAACATTATAAAAGGAGATAACGAAGCCTTGACAGATGAAGAATGGGACAAAGTTCAAGGGGTATTGCAGGATGCTATGAAACAGGTAATGCAATTCCGTAAACTGGAAGGGAACAAAATGGAAGCAGATTGCAAAAATCATGTTTTGCAAATTCTTGAATCCCTGAAGATTATTGAAGAACAAGATCCAAAACGAATAGTGAAAATCCGTAGCAGGCTTGAGGATATGTTGAGCAATTTATCTAACAAAAATAATCTGGATGAAAACCGTTTTGAACAAGAAATAATATTTTACCTCGATAAACTGGATATCAACGAAGAAAAGATCAGGCTAAAAACCCATTGTGATGCATTTTTAAAGCAATTAGAGACCAGCCAAAATATGCTAGGCAAAAAACTTGCTTTTATTTCTCAAGAAATGGGTCGAGAAATTAATACCCTCGGTTCGAAAGCCAACGATGCCAATATTCAGCAAACGGTTGTTCAGATGAAAGACCATCTTGAACAAATCAAGGAGCTCTTACTCAATATTCTTTAACCCTCATTCATGATAATTGAAGTTAACAATCTTCAAAAAACCTATGGCTCATTAAGGGCCGTTGATGGCATCAGCTTTCAGGTTAAAAAAGGTGAAATATTTGGAATCTTAGGGCCAAACGGAGCCGGTAAAACAACAGCCGTAGAATGTATTGAAGGGATTAGAAAACCCGATACCGGTCAAATTAAAATAATGGGACTTGACCCACAACGCGATGCTTCAAAAATTAAAGAAATAACAGGGATACAATTGCAGGAAAGTATGCTTCCGGACAGAATTAGAGTATGGGAGGCATTGAAACTTTTTGGTGCTTTTTATAAGCATCGGATAGATATTGAAATGCTGATAGATGAATTCGGCCTAACCGATAAAAGGAACAGCATGTTTGATAAACTATCGGGTGGTCAAAAACAGCGCTTGTCAATTGCCATGGCTTTGGTAAACGACCCACAAGTAGTTTTCTTCGATGAACTAACCACCGGCCTCGACCCGCAGGCAAGACGTTCAGCCTGGGAACGTATCAGACGAGTTCGGGATATGGGCAAAACAGTGGTACTTGTTACGCATTTTATGGATGAAGCCGAATTCCTTTGCAATCGGATTGCTGTAATCGATCATGGTAAAATCATAGCCATGGATACTCCGAATAAGCTCATCAAAGAATTTGGATCAGGTATCCGAATAAGTTTTAGGAATTCAAACCCCGAAGTATTAGAGAAACTCAATAATGCGAACGGAATCTCTGAATTTAAACAAATTGGCACAGAAGTCACATTGAAAGCATCCAGCATGCGCGAAGTAGCAAATATCATTCAATTGCTTGCAAATGAAGAAGAGGCTTTGTCGGGTTTTAATCTCAAACAACCTACGCTTGAAGATGTTTTTATTCAACTCACCGGAAGAAAAATCAGAGAATAATGTTCAGACAATTTACCCGCTTAGCCTATGCTGAATTCAGAGTCTTTCTCCGAGAACCTGTAGCCGTATTCTTCAATATTTTTTTTCCGTTAATGTTCTTGTTTCTGGCCATGCATGTATTTACTCCAAAAGAAGCCGTTGATCAGGGAATTGTGAATTATTATATCCCCTCCTTTCTAATTGTAACTGCTACCGGAGTATCCCTTTTCAATATCCCTATCTACATTGTAAAATATCGAAACGTAAAATTTCTGAAGCGTTTGAAAGTAGCGCCCATCAAACCATTTATTGTGCTGACCAGCCTTGGGATAGCTAATTTATTTTTGCTTTTACTCGGTTTTCTGGTAGTAATTCTCGTGGGTCTCTTTGTTTACAATGCCAAATTCACCGGCAATATTTTCGTGTTTTCGGCCGGTTTGTTGCTTTGTTTTACTTCCTTAGCCTCTCTGGGGCTTTTGCTATCCAGTGTTATCCGAGGCTTGAGAACCGTGAATGTAGTGGGTCAACTGGTTTATTATCCGATGTTTTTCCTCTCAGGGGCATTTCCTTTTCATTTGCCAAAAGCATTGGATATAACTGCTAAGCTTATCCCGACAACTTATGCTGTCGATCTAATGCAACGACTTTGGAATCCTACATATTTTACTAAAGTGAGCCAAATAAAGAACTATCATCCTTCATCAAATCTTGATATGCTGGTTCTAATTGTCTATCTTGTTCTTGGTATATTAATCTCTGTGAAATTTTTCAAATGGGAATGAACAGGATAGGGAATAAAGCACTCATAGTTACCGCTCCTTCCGGCTCGGGAAAGACTACTATTGTTCATCATCTTCTGCAACAATTTTCTGTCCTTTCGTTTTCTGTATCGGCTACTACTCGTTCAAAACGCCTCAAAGAAATTGATGGAAAAGATTATTATTTTATTACTCTTGAGATGTTCAGACAAAAAATTACTTCAGGCGAATTTCTCGAATGGGAAGAGGTTTATCCATCTATTTTTTACGGTACACTGAAATCGGAAATAGATCGACTCTGGTCTGATGATAAAATCGTGATTTTTGATGTGGATGTGAAAGGAGCCTTAACACTGAAAAAGTATTTTGGAAATCAGGCCTTCTCCTTATTTATAAAAGCACCCTCAATAGAAGCTTTGAAAGAACGCCTCCTTGCCCGTGGAAGCGAAGATACCCTAAGCCTGAAAGCTCGTCTTGACAAAGCACATGAAGAATTAAGCTATCAGCAGCATTTCGACAAGATATTAGTAAATGACGGATTGGATAAAGCCTTTCAAGATACCGAAATTCTAGTAGGGAAGTTTTTGAAACAAGGGTTATAAGCTCTTCATTTATTTTCTCCTTGGCTTATAGTTCGATTCATGTAAAATGACTTGATCATCCGCTTGCTTTAATAGCTCCTCCAAGGTGGAATGGGTCTTTTTCATATACTTTCTAACAATTTGCCACCCTCCCCACGAGCCGATATTTCCTGGTGCCTCAGGGGGTAAGCCGGGTGTACTGGGAGCTTCGCTGATAAACTTGATAAACTTCATACGGCTCGTCTCAAACAACATTCCCTCGCCATTGAGAAAGGCCCAGATTTCGCCTTCATTTTCTTTACACCAATCTTCTTGGTTTTTAGTAAATCCTATTTTCAGGTAATCTGTGGTTTCAGGCAACAATAAATCTTCGAAATACAATTTCTTGCCATTCAGAATCATATTTGACAGCAGCGAATTAGTGTTTGCAACAGTTCCAATTAATCTTTCAGCCAATGTAGCAGCGATACCCGGCAAAATATTGTCCCGTTCCATGCGGGCATTCAGATAATTGGGAATACCAATGGAAGGATAAAAAGAAAATGATTTACCGAGATAAAGATCTAGGCCGATGCCGATAGTTGGGCCACAGTCTACAATCCCATAGGCATATTCTGAGACAAATGTGGTAAAGGCCGGGATTGAGTCATCTGGCCGATAGTAACGATAATATTTGAGCAGTTTTTCCAGATCGCTTGTAAAATAATCAAGATCAGGATAAGCTACCTGTACAGAATCGCTGGCAGCCCGAATGCCACCATAACGTATTAGACCCTGAAGCTTTGCTAAAGAGGCATCAGCTCCCGAATCCCATTCCCCCAACTGCATAATATTTTCGTAATAACAACGGAGAAAATCAGGATAGCGCTGCTGTAGTTCTTCATATTGATCTGACGTAATCAGGGTATCAGCAAATAAATCCTGTTCAAATCGATGCATTTTCAGGCTAATGTTAATTTTACTGATATCAGGGACAGAAACTCCATTACCACTATTTCTGCAGGATGAAATCAACAGTATTAGAGCAACACTAAAAATTATATACCGTACTTTTATACCCATACTATTTTGATATAATTATCGTGTAAAAATATAAACCTTCAAACGATGAAAAAAACAATCTTTATTGCCTTGTTAACTTTCAGCATGACACAAGCTGCATTTAGTCAGCATGTCCGCTTTGGGCTTACCTTTAGCCCTCAATATGCCTGGATGAAAAGTAGCAACCTGGATTTTGGGGCAGACAATATGCAAGTAACTAATACAGGCGGAAAATTAGGTTTTGATTATGGTTTGCTCCTTGATTTTATCCTCGATAACAATGAACGATATGCATTCGGCACCGGATTAGTTATTTCACATACCGGTGGAAATTTAACAACGAAAACACAGGACTCAACGGGGGCTTTACTTCTAACTATTGATCAAAACATAAAGCTCCAATATATTGAAATACCTCTCACCTTCCGTTTACGTACTAACGAAATTGGTTACCTCACCTATTATGGCCAATTTGGGCTTGATTTGGGAATCGGCATTGCCAAGCGAGTTGACCAAACCTATACTCCCGATCCAACTAATTTATCAGGGATCAACCTCAAACTGGCTAATTTTATCCCCCTAAATCTGGGTTTATATATTTCAGGTGGAGTCGAATATTCACTCAGTGGAAATACTTCATTATTGGTAGCTCCATTCTTTAAAAACGGATTTACTAATGTAATAAACGATGGGGATAAGGAGAAAACGGCTATCAACAATATTGGCTTGCGCCTTGGGATTTTATTTTAATAAGCAGCGGTAATATTATACTTTTACCTCCCTCCGGGGAGGTTTTTTTATATCATGAAAATTGCACTTGCACAATTAAACTATCATATCGGAAATTTCGATGCAAATTATTTCCGGATGAGGCAAGCTATGCAAGAAGCAAAACATCGGGGAGCCGATTTAGTACTCTTTGCTGAATTAGCAGTTTGTGGCTATCCGCCCCGCGATTTTCTGGAGTTTGAAGATTTCATCCACCAATGCGAAGCATTTGTCCAAAAATTGGCACAGGATACTGCTTCCATCGACATTGCCGCAATTGTTGGTGCCCCTGCCCGAAATCCGGTGATAGAGGGGAAAGACCTCTTTAATGCAGCCTTTTTTCTGGAAGCTGGAAAAATAAAAGCCGAAATACACAAAACATTGTTGCCTAATTATGATGTCTTTGACGAGTATCGCTATTTCGAACCGGGGTCAAATACTGAGTTAATAGAATTTAAAGACACTAAACTAGCACTGACAATTTGCGAAGATCTTTGGAATCTTGGTAATAAAAATCCGCTTTATACTACTTGTCCGATGGACAAATTGACCGAACAATCTCCTGATTTAATTATCAATATTTCAGCATCACCTTTTCACTATACGCAAGCTCTTGACCGAAGCAAAGTGTTAAAAGCCAATGCTGCAGCCTATCATTTGCCCATTTTTTATGTGAATCATGTGGGAGCTCAGACAGAGTTAATTTTTGACGGTGGCTCACTCGTAATGAATGCTAATGGCAAACTGCTTGACGAATTCCCTTACTTCGTGGAAGAAATCAGGGTCTATGATACCGATATTTTAAAACAGTCAAAAGCTCCTAGTAACGATCAGCAAAATAAAGAAAAGCCAAGATTGATACATGATGCTTTGATATTAGGCCTGCAGGATTATTTTAGAAAACTAGGGTTTACTGATGCTATCCTCGGATTGTCAGGAGGTATCGATTCCGCCCTTTGCCTTGCTTTGGCGGTAAAAGCATTAGGCTCAGATCATGTGCATGCTATTATGATGCCTTCACCATTTTCATCAGATCATTCGGTTAGTGATTCTGAAATATTGCTTACAAATCTGAAGGTAGCACATGAATTGATACCTATAACGGATGTTTATGAGGCAAGCTTAAACATATTGAATCCCTTTTTCAAAGGCAAACCATTCGATGTAACTGAGGAAAACATGCAGGCACGTTTGCGTAGCCTTTATCTGATGGCGCTTTCGAATAAACTAGGCTATATCTTGCTGAATACATCAAACAAAAGCGAAGCAGCAGTTGGCTATGGAACCTTATATGGAGATATGAGTGGTGGATTGTCGGTGATTGGAGATATTTATAAAACCGAAGTGTATGAACTGGCCCGATATATTAACAGGGAGTCAGAAATAATCCCTGAATCTATTATCCTCAAACCTCCTTCGGCAGAATTACGACCCAACCAGTTGGATCAGGATTCCTTAGCTCCTTACGAACAACTTGATCCGATTTTATTCGCATATATCGAACAGAAAAAAGGGCCTGAGCAAATCAAGGCTATGGGGTTTGAAAGCGAATTGGTTAATCGCATTTTAAAGATGGTAAATCAAGCTGAATACAAAAGATATCAAACCGCACCGGTATTGCGCGTATCTAAAAAAGCATTTGGAATGGGCAGGCGAATGCCTATAGTAGCAAAATATCTTTCCTGAATCAAGGTGACAAGCGATCTATTTGCCATGCACCGCTATCATCGAGTTTAAATTGAATCCTGTCGTGCAGACGGCTTGGACGGCCTTGCCAGAATTCAAATAAATCAGGTTTTAACCGGAACCCACCCCAGTGTTTAGGACGAGGAACAGTTTTATTAAAGTATTTGTAAGAAAACATTACAAACGATCGCATCAAGGTAAAACGATTGGGCAAGATTTGACTCTGAGCGGATGCCCATGCGCCTAATTGTGATTTTTTTGGACGCGTGGCAAAATAGGCATCACTTTCAGCATCACTGAGTCTGTCAATACTCCCTTCTATTCGAATCTGCCGTTCCAGTTCCGGCCAGAAAAAACAGATGGCTCCATGTGGGTTTTCAGCAATCTGACGGCCCTTTCGACTCTCATAATTACTGAAAAACACCAGCCCATTTTTGTCAAAATCTTTTAATAATACAACGCGAGAAGACACTTTTCCATCCTTTCCAACAGTAGAAAGAATCATGGCGTTAAATTCCACCAAAGATACTTCCATATATTCTTCAAACCATTTTTCAAATTGTTTGATCGGATCGGCCGAAACGCTTTGTTTACTCAATGAGCCATTTTGATAATTGATTCGAAAATTCCTGATCCTCTTTTTCATTTCTACTTGTTTTGTAAAACAAATCTACCGTAATTTTGTTGCTCATAGAACAGAACTGTTAAAAATCCTTGAAATTATTCTTCAATGTACCAAGAGAAGTGTTCTTTCGTTGATTAACCACACACTTAAAATAGACCGTCCATTCGAAATTTGATTAAACATATTTTTCTTATTCTAATTTCGATTTTTTTGTCAGCATCAGCAATTCATGCACAGCAAGACCGTGGCCGCTTAATACAGGTATCGGGCATTGTGGCTGATGGAAAAAGCTATAAGCCTATGTCGATTGTTAATATAAGTGTTCCGGCAAAATACTGGGGCACCATCAGCTCGGCAGATGGCTTTTTTACCATCGTTGCCAGTGAAAGAGACACAATTCAATTTAGTTTTGTTGGTTATAAATCCAAAGCCTATGTAGTTCCGGATACCCTTGAAAACTTCAAGGCTTCTGTAGTTATTTTAATGGAAAGAGATACCCAGCAAATCCAGCTTGTTGAGATTTATCCATGGCCAAGTAAAGAGGCCTTTAAACAAGCTTTTTTAACGCTTAAATTAAAGGAGGAGTTGACAAATCAAATAAATCCAAATGCAGGATTTCATACCTTGATTAATCCGGTAGTGCCGGCACCAACCTTGATAAATCCTGTTTCATTTTTTTATGAGAACGTAATAAAAGAAATCAAGAAACGGGTTCCTAAAAAGAAACGTGCAGAGACATTGCCAAAGATGGATTAATCAGGATTTATCTTTCAACAATTCTTTTAGATTATACATTTCGTCACGCAAACGAGCTGCGTCCAGAAAATCTTCCTGTTTTGATGCCCTCAACATTTTCTTTTTTGTATCATGAATGGCCTTTTCAAGTTGTTCCTTATTCATATACTGCAACACCGGATCGGCAACCAATCCGCTTTGTTCAGGTTCAACATAATAATCAGGCGATTGCTTTCTGATATCCAACAGAGCAGCCTGCCCTCTAATCTGCTCTTGAGTTCTTATGATACTTATTGGCAAAATATGGTTGTCCTGATTATACTTAATCTGTTTTTCACGCCTTCTGTCCGTTTCCTCAATCGTTCTTCGCATTGAATCGGTGACAGAATCTGCATACATAATCACTTTACCTTTTACATTCCTTGCGGCCCTTCCTGAAATCTGAGTGAGTGATCTTTCGCTTCTCAAAAAGCCTTCCTTATCAGCATCCATAATGGCAACCAGGCTGACCTCAGGTAAATCCAATCCTTCACGCAAAAGATTAACCCCAACCAGCACATCAAAATGTCCCAATCGAAGATCTTGAAGAATTTCAACCCGTTCCAGTGTTTCAACTTCCGAATGGATGTAACGACACCGGATTCCCAGACGAATAAAATATTTGCTTAGCTCTTCAGCCATCCGTTTTGTTAAGGTTGTTACCAATACCCGTGCATCTTCTTTCACCCTTTCATCAATTTCTTCGAGCAGATCATCCACCTGATTTGCAGTAGGCCTTACCTCAATTACGGGATCAAGCAAACCGGTTGGTCTGACGACTTGCTCAACAATCACGCCTTCTGAATGTTCCAACTCGTAGTTGGCAGGGGTTGCACTGACATAGATGACTTGATTAAGGAGTTTTTCAAATTCCTGAAAATCTAACGGTCGGTTATCAAGTGCCGAAGGTAAACGGAATCCATAATCCACCAGATTCATTTTCCTCGATCGATCGCCACCATACATACCACCAATCTGGGGAATGCTTACATGGCTCTCGTCAATTACCATTAAATAATCATCAGGGAAATAATCGAGCAAACAGAATGGTCGGTCGCCCGGATCGCGCCTGTCAAGGAAACGTGAATAATTTTCGATGCCGGAGCAATATCCAAGTTCACGAATCATTTCTACATCAAAATTTACTCTTTCTTTCAATCGTTTGGCTTCATAAAACTTACCAATAGATTCGAAATAACTTACTTGCCTGGCCAATTCATCCTGAATCTCATACAGAATTTCCTGAAGCTGATCGCGTGGCGATAAATAAATATTTGCCGGGAATATGGCAATGTTCGATACTTTATCAATACTACGATTGGACACAGGATCAATAATCTCCAGTTTTTCTATCTCATTTCCAAAAAAAGTAATGCGATAAGCCGTGTCAGCATAAGCAGGAAAAATATCAACCGTATCACCCTTTACCCGAAATGTGCCCCGTTTAAAATCTGTTTCGGTTCTTGCATACAAGGCATTGACGAAGCGAAAAAGCAGCTGATCGCGTATAATGACTTGTTGATTTTCAAGCCGAATAATATTGTCTTTAAAATCAGCTGGATTTCCCAATCCGAAAATGCAGGAAACTGAGGCTACCACTATGATATCTCTTCTGCCAGAGAGAAGGGAAGAAGTGGTCCTAAGTCTGAGTTTTTCCACCTCTTCATTAATCGATAAGTCCTTTTCAATAAAAGTATCTGTTGTCGGTACATAGGCTTCCGGCTGATAATAATCATAGTAGGAAACAAAATATTCTATTGCATTATCAGGAAAAAACTGCTTGAGTTCGCCATACAGCTGTGCTACCAGTGTTTTGTTATGGCTGAGGATTAGGGTGGGTTTCTGCACCTCCTGAATCACATTGGCAATAGTAAAGGTCTTTCCGGAACCCGTTACCCCCAAAAGAGTCTGATGCTGATCGCCACGGCTGATGCCTTCTGCCAGTTCTCTTATGGCTGATGGCTGGTCGCCCGATGGTTTAAAATCTGAAACAATCTGAAACTTCATTGAAAGAATAAAAGCATTAATTAATAAATTGGTTCACTACCTGACCTACTTCAAATAATTTCATTTAAATACAAGAATCGCTATTTTTGATTTAAAATCATGATTCTATGGAATTAAAAAATATTGTGGCTATATCTGGTTTGGGTGGTTTGTTCAATATTATCGCCCAAAGAGAAGATGGGTTAATTGTATCGGCCTTTGGTGAAGATAAAAAGCAATTTGTATCAAATCGTAAGTATATTTTCACACCACTTGAGAATATCACCATCTATACCACGGGAGATGGCCTTGAACTAAAAGAAGTATTTAGACGAATGAAAGAAAAAGCCGGAACCCTTACCCCTCCGCCTATCAAGGCATCGAAAGCAGACATTGAAAATTACTTTTCCGAAATTATTCCTGATTACGACCACGATCAAGTATATCAAAGTGACATGCGAAAGGTAATGAAGTGGTATGCTATTCTGGATGCACAGGGTTTGATTTCGGCAGAAAAAGAAATTGAACCCAAAAAAGAAGATCAGACCGAAGCCTAATTCTTACCTAATAAAATCAGCATACAAAAGTTAGCTGATGCGCGCCTATGCAACAGAGTAAAATTATTATTCCAAAGAAAAAGACTCGCTATTTTGTTGAGGAGAAATTTGAACTCGGCTCGTGGTTAGGCTTGAGACCATATCTTGAAAATCTGCAAATCAGAGAATTAAATGACTTGGAGGATTTGCGTAAGTGGCTAAAAGACCGAAGCGAGCTGGAAGCGGTTCTGGCAGAAGAAATCAGGTGGCGCTACATCCACATGACGACAGACACCGGGAATAAAGAATTTTATGATGCATATAACTATTTCGTCCAGGAAATTGAGCCCAAGGCTACACCCTTCTTTATTAAGCTTGACAAGAAACTTGCATTATGCCCATTCAGCAAAGATCTACCTGATGACGAGTATTTTGTGTACCTGCGCAATGTGAAAAACAGACTTGAATTATTCAGAGAAGAAAATATTCCTCTCATGGCTGCACTCAAAATTAAAGCCAATGAATTTGCGCGTATTACCGGAAAAATGACCGTTCATTATGCAGGCAAAGAACTTACCCTTCAACATGCTTCAAATTACTTAAAAAGTACCGACCGGAAAGAGCGCGAGCAAATTTTTCATCTTATCAGTGACAGACGCTTACAAGATCGGGATACACTTAATAAACTATTCGATGACTTAGTAAAAGACAGGAATAAACTTGCATTAAATGCCAATAAGGGAAATTACAGAGATTATAAATTTCAGGATCTTGGTCGCTTTGATTATACTGCCGAAGATTGTTTTGCTTTCCATAATTCCATTCGTGAAACATTCCGGCCACTTGCAGATAAAATAAGCAAGCGCAGAAAAGAAATAATGGGCATAAACAACTACCGCCCATGGGATGTCGCTGTTGACCCCTTGGAAAGAAAAGCATTGAAACCCTTTCAGGACACAGCAACACTTATCCAAAAAACGATATCCTGCTTCAATAAACTTGATCCATTTTTTTCCGACTGCTTGTATATTTTAAGAGAAATGGGTCATCTGGATCTGGATTCAAGAATTGGAAAAGCCCCCGGTGGATATAATTCAACCCTTCCTGAAATCGGGGTACCCTTTATTTTTATGAACGCAAGTGGCTCTTCACACGATGTGAGAACCTTATTGCATGAAGGCGGACATGCTGTTCACTCGTTTTTGATGCGGTCTATCCCTTTTGTCCCTAATCGAATCATCCCATCAGAAGTTGCAGAACTTGCTTCTATGTCGATGGAATTATTAACGATGGAATTTTGGGATACATTTTATGATGATGAAAAAGAACTCATTCGCTCAAAAATTGAACAGCTCGAAGGAGTGGTTAATATTTTCCCTTGGATAGCAAGAATTGATAGATTCCAGCACTGGATTTATACTCATCCAAAACATAATCAAGAAGCGCGTAGTCAATATTGGCTTAAACTTTCCGATGAGTTTGGAGATGCACTTGTTGACTGGTCCGGCTTAGAAAATGAAAAAGAAAACAACTGGCAAAAGCAATTACATCTTTTTGAAGTGCCTTTTTATTACATCGAGTATGGTATATCGCAATTGGGCGCTATTGCCATTTGGAAGTCTTACAAAGAAAATCCGCAACTGACTGTTGAGCGATATAAAAATGCATTGAAATTGGGGTATACCAAACCCATCAAACAGATTTATAAAATGGCCGGAATCGAATTTAATTTCTCTGAAGACTATATAAAAATGCTGGCTCGGTTTATTGAAAATGAGCTTGAGTTACTATACCGTTTAGCGTAAGAATTTAAAGACTGGTTTTTACTTTTTCCCATTTTTTAATTTGCCATAATGTGTTGCCGGTACAAAGATGATTTCCGTCAACGTCATTTATTATTACCTCACAATTCACTAATATTTTCTCTTCGGTCTCAAGTGGTTTTATCACCTTTTCATGAAGCCAGTTATCTTCAAAGCTAAATCGGCCGACTGCTGCTGTTTTACCTTGATAATAATATTCCATGTCCAGCTTTTTCATGATAATCCGATACTTCAAATTACCCAATCTTGTCAGCAATAAAAAACCTCCTGAGAACTCTGCAAGAGTTGCTAATGCACAAGCATGCAGACCTTTCAGGTGATTGAAATTTCTTTTTCTGTACGGAAGAAAAGTTTCAATTTTATTGTCAGTCAAACTTAAAATAGAGATTTTGTGAGGACGGTTGAAAGGAATAATCCTTCTGGTAAGCATCGTTAATACAAATAATCGGGCTTTTGAAGTTTTGGCCTTTTCAACGAGCTTTCTAAAATTCATATCTGTAGGTTTTATTGCAATCGAAAAATCTCGATAAGCGCATGGAAAAATAATTATTTTCTTCCAAAATCAGCCGGAATTTCTCCCCATTCCCGGGTTGGCCACTTGATGATGTTACACTGATAATTATTCTCTTTCAGCCATTTCAAGGCTCGGTCGGCCATTTGCCAGACGGTATTTGTTTTAGCATTCCGTGATAGCTTCGACCTGATGTTTTTGTTTTTAACCCAGGAAATGGCTGTGCGGGAATCTGAATAAATATCAAGAACGAGTTTATTATCTTTTTGCCAGGCTAGCGCATGAACAATGGCTAAAAATTCCCCCAGATTATTATTTCCCATTTTCACCGGTCCGACATGAAATATTTGTACTGCTTCAGGCAGAAATACTCCCCGATATTCCATGTTCCCGGGACTGCCATCGCAGGCAGCATCTACAGCGAGACCGCTTAATTCGTTCGGTGGATGAAGTTTTGGTTTGGGGGGGGTGTTATCAGGCAAATAGCCGGATTCCCACGCAGACTTTGCATCATTATTATGTTCGTATCCTTTAAATTTTGCTCCAGGGAAACCTTTTACCTGAAGCTGACATTCAGCCCATGAATTGAAAATGCCGGTTTCGCGACCGATCCAAACCACATAGAATTTGTTCTTCGGTTTAGCCATATTTATCCGGCTAAAATAATCAATCAATCCGGCATGACACGACTGAATACAAACCCGGAGCTATTGTTTAAGCAATCTGAAAGTACTATGCTCCGCTCCAATAATCAGATTGAGTAAAAAAAGCCCCGGAGATAGATCCGAAAGATTCAGACTATTGGTTCCGCTTTCAATCAATTGCTCATCAAGAACTAAATGGCCGTTCATATCATATAATCGGGCATATGCTGATTTGCTCGGTCCGGTATAGCCAATGAATACCCAATCATTTGTGATTGTTGGATATACTGTCAATTGATTGGTTATTGAATTTGTTTCGGTAATCCCTGTTAATACATTTTCCTGAATCGTTACTGTATCAAAATATATTTGGTCGCCACTGTTCGTGTTATCATGGTTTGTGGCATTAACGGCTACAAAGAAATTAACAGGGCCTGTTCCAGCTACTGCGGGAGCCATCCAATCAAATGTCCATGAGGCAGAATCGACATAATCAATTCCAGCTGATGTATGTGTGATATAATTGGGATTAGTGCTCATTTGTGTAGAAAAATCAATCGAGCTCATTAGCCCTGCATCAGCACCAGTATTGTTTTGTGGAGAGGCCTCAAATCCAAATCTTGTGATACCGGGTTCATAAATATGAATATTAACTGAGTAGCTTACTCCCGGCACATAACCATCAGAAGGCACATTCGTGCTGATTAACAAATCGCGATATTGTGCTGTTCCAGCATGACAAGCGGTGCAAAGTCTGCCACCTTCAAAAGTTCCTCCGGTATAGCCACCATCCACCAGACCGGAAGGAGCTCCTGTATGATATGTGAATAATTCAGGCTGAATAGCCATAAAAAAGATTGCCAGTAATGTTAAACTGATAATTAAGGATCGTGACGATTTCATGGTATCAGGGTTTATGGATTTACTACAAAACTTATTTATTCAAGCCCAAGTGCATGTAATATTTGAGTAGTATGGTTTGATGTATCCACCTTTTTGAAAATTTTAACAATGTTCCCGGATTCATCAATAATAAAAGTGGTTCTGAAAATCGACATGTACTTCCGTCCATACATATTTTTTTCTCCCCAAACTCCATAGGCCTCAATGATGCTCTTGTCTGTATCAGCAATCAAAGGGAAGGGTAATTCATACTTATTTATAAATTTTTGATGGGCTTTTTTAGTATCAGCGCTTACGCCTAAAACTACAAAACCCTGTTTAAGCAAAAGCTCATAATTGTCGCGCAAATTGCAGGCTTCTTTAGTACATCCGGGCGTATCATCTTTAGGATAGAAATAAAGAATTACTTTTTCCCCTTTAAATTGAGACAGTGAAATAGTATTTCCATTTTGGTCCACCCCCGAAAACTCCGGGGCTGTTTCTCCGGCTTGCAATGATATCATTATGGTTTGTTTTTAATGGTTTGTTTTAAAATCCTTTCATTTCCTACATAATCCTTAACAATTATCTCAAGGATATGTTCCATATCATCGGGTAACTTCCCGGGCTTGCAACTT
Organism: uncultured Chitinophagales bacterium; assembly: GCA_964413685.1. Classification (GTDB taxonomy): domain Bacteria; phylum Bacteroidota; class Bacteroidia; order Chitinophagales; family S012-47; genus JAJRWN01. The sequence continues at coordinate 182,252 of CAYPSW010000001.1, read as the reverse complement.
AAGGTGTGTGATTTTCCTGAATATTCAGCCAATATCCATTGGCCATCTAATCGAACCTCATAATATTGAACGCCTGCCAGATTATCGCTAAGTTTATATCGAAAAGTGCTTTCTGCACTAAGGCTCTTACTAAGCGGAGTGATGACAGGAGCCCTTTGGTCTGATGCCAAATAGAAAGTGCCAAAGGCTCTGGATGATCCATAAAAATCTCCCCCTACCCATTTTCCTCTGGAAGCTATCCTTCTGTTTTTATGATCCAATCTGATTAATAATATTTTGGATTTTAAAGAATCCTGCACTTCAGGATTTTTTAAAATTATATCGAAATAATGCTGGATGGGAATATACACGTTACCAATACGATAGGCTAATGAAACAGCTTCTGCTGGACAAGGGGCCTTCTTGATAACAACAGGAGCATTATAATACAATGCCAGAGGTGGTACAACAACCCGGATGTAGTCATCATTAAATTTCAAAGTTTTATCGTATTCCTGTAAGCCTGACGACAATTCCTTTTCCTCTTTCTCCTGCCCATGAATTGCAACAATAATAAAACTTTGATTACCCGACACATCCTTCAGAACAATGCGCACATTCATACTCTTTCCAGCTCTAATTTTGATTTTACCGTTTATATTCCCGTTCGGATAATAGGGAGCAAAATCACCGGGCTGTCTATAGCATAACATAATTTTCTTTCCATGCAGCAGGCGTTGTTTATAATCAATATGAGCATTTATAAAATGGCTATCATCAAAAGAAAAACGATCCATTCGAAAATCATATGCTTGCTGTCCATTGGTGTCAAGCCTGATTTCATAAATCCCATTGTGATTAGCTCCATCAATCATTTGGTCAAATGCTTCGAGGCCTATACCAATTTCACCTTCAGGTAGATTGATTACTGATTTTACCTGGTATTCTTCCTGCTTAGAATTATATAGCAAGGCATCACTTTCAATTGCATCACGCCAAGGCATATCTGTGTTATAAAAGTAGATTCTACTGGCTTTGGGTGCTACGACATCCCTAACCGGTAAATGAAAAAGCAGGGGATTAAGCGGAAATTCAGAATCGGTTTCCCTTACTTCAAAATGCAGATGTGGGCCGCTTGAAGATCCAGTATTTCCTGAAAAAGCAATCGTTTCTCCTTTGTTAACCTGAAATTTTCCCGGCTCAGGATATATATCTACTTCATAGGATTGCAGATGTTGTTGCATTCCGCTAACAAAGGTTTGCAAATCACTGCTGAAAGCCGATAAATGCCCATAAACTGTGGTGTAATCATTCGGATGATTAACATAAACGGCCAAACCATAGCCGAAAGGAGAAACGCGAATACGCGACACATATCCAGAATCTACCGAGTGAACCGGAATGCCGGTTTTGCTAAAAGTTGAGATATCGATACCCGAATGAAAATGGTTATATCTGATTTCGCCAAAATTACCTGTCAGCACAGGCTGAATATCCATAGGAAATGGATAGGAAGGAAAATATTGGATACGCTGAGCATTCAGTTGTTGCCCAAAGACCATACATAGTAATAGAACAAGGAAGCCGGTTTTAAAAATTAGGCCTAAGCGTAGAGGTTGCATAGAATTCATTAATGCATTGTACAATAGCCTCCGGGTCATCAATAATTTTAATTAATTCAAGATCTTCCGAATGAATATTATTTGAAACGAGCAGTGTTTTTTTAATCCAATCAATCAATCCACCCCAATACTCTGTACCCATTAAAATAATAGGAATCCGGTCAATTTTCTGCGTTTGAACTAAAGTTACTGATTCAAAAAGCTCGTCCAAAGTTCCGAAACCACCGGGTAAAACCACAAATGCCTGAGCATATTTTACAAACATTACCTTCCGGACAAAAAAATAGTTGAAATTGAAATTTTTATCCGAATCAATGTAAGGATTAGGACTTTGTTCGTGCGGTAAATCAATATTTAAACCAACTGATTTCCCATCGGCTGCCCTTGCGCCCAAATTGGCCGCCTCCATAATTCCCGGACCACCTCCTGTAATGATACCATAACCATCTTTTACCAACCTAGAAGCCAAATCTGTTGCCTTTTTGTAATAAGGATGATCTGGTTGAGTACGGGCCGATCCAAAGATTGATACACAAGGTCCGATTTTATCTAAGCGTTCAAATCCTTCTACAAATTCAGACAAAATTTTGAACATTCTCCAGGAAGAATCAGCTTTTATTTCAACCCATGTTTTGGATTCAAAAAGTGACTTTTTATTAAATTTTGATTGACTCATTTTTTAATTTTATTCCGTTTCGAAAACATCAACAAACCGATGAATGTAATCATTCCGTTTAAGATAAGCAATTCATAACTGATGCTATATCCTTTCAAGGTGCTTTCATAATTTACTTGCAGAATCCTACATATAAATTGGAAAATTTCAGCCGAATAGCGGAAAAACAAATAGGTTAAAACAGGTGCCATCAAAGCGATGGCCGGAACCGCTTTATCACGGACTTTTCTTCTTGTCATTAATCCAAATGAATACAAACCCAACAGGGGGCCGTAGGTATACCCTGCAACCCTGAATAATTGATCAATCACTGAGCGATTGCCAATCAGTCGGAATGAAAGTACCATTAGCAGTAAAAGTACTGAGAATCCAAGGTGCACTTTGAATCGGGTTTTGGTATCCGCCACTTCTTCAGAAATACCCAAAAAATCCACGCAAAATGAAGTTGTCAAGGCTGTCAGTGCAGAGTCAGCACTTGAATAAGCTGCCGCAATCAGTCCGATCATAAAAAAGATCCCGACTACTGGGCTTAAATATCTGAGTGCCAACATTGGAAACAAAAAATCGGTTTGAAATTGAACATCTGATCCACCGCTATCCAGTCCGACATGGGAGGCAAGTGCATGTAAGGTTTGATTTGGGAACATGGCACTTCCATCAGGTGAAAGGCCGCTGCCTGCCAATAATGAATATTGATGCGTTGCAAACAAGAAAAGTAATGCACCCAGAGCCAGAAAAAGAATATTTACCACCATATGCATTCCCATTTGCCAATACATGTTTTTTTGTGCATCCCTAAGTTTGCGAATACTTAGGTTTTTTTGCATCATGTCCTGATCCAAGCCCGTCATCACAATAGCAATAAATACCCCACTAAGTAACTGTTTCACAAAAAAACGTCCATCATGCCAATCCCAAAAGAAGATCTGACTATAGTGACTGCTTTTAATAGAACTCACTAATTCTCCAACACTAAGATTCATATTCTTAGTGATAAGCACTATGGTCAGAAGCATGGCGAGAAGCATGAAAAAAGTCTGCAGGGTATCTGTCCATACTATGGTTCTGATGCCTCCTCTGAAAGTATAAACCCAGATCAAAGCAATGGTGATAATAACTGTGATAGCAAAAGGAATATGCCAGGCATCAAAAACAAATAATTGCAATACACCAGCTACAAGAAAGAGGCGAAAACTGGCTCCAATGACTCTGGAAATTTGAAAAAAAATGGCTCCTGTTTTATAAGAATAAATCCCAAATCGATCACTCAGATAGCTATAGATAGAGGTTAGCTGAAGCCTGTAATAAAGCGGCATCAGCACTAAGGCAATGACAAGGTATCCGAGCATATAGCCCATCACCATCTGTAAATAGGAAAAAGCATTAGTGCCAACCCAACCTGGAACAGATATAAAAGTAACACCCGAAAGGGAAGCCCCGATCATTCCAAAAGCCACCAAAAACCAGGGCGATTGTCTATTACCGATAAAAAAACTGCGATTATCCGCTTTGCGACCTGTCCACCATCCTACTAAGACCAATAAGGCAAAGTATCCCAGAATAACAGATAAAATTAGGGCAGGCGTCATGCTGCGAAAGTAGCCATTTGTGCGTCAGAAAATTTCCTCTTAATAAGTAGCAGGACAGCCAAATCCACTGTGTTTACCACCTTTCATACCTGTTAGGGTAAAGGAAAAGGTAACTCCGGCAAAACCAAACCAATCCATATCAGATGGGTCGCCCCGCTGCTCTCCGTCAGCATGAATAACCGGAATTCCTGTCAATTCACCGGAACGATTAGACAGGGCATTTGCTAAACTTCCATTCTCACCAATCAAAGTCATCTGATCAACATAGCTTGTGCTAACATCATCCAGATAATCTGTGAATGTTTTCCTGAGTCCGATTTCTGCACCCATATTTACTAAATTGGCCAAGGCAAAACGAACACCAAGTCCCATTGGGATGCTAAATTGATACAGTGGATATTTTTTCCTTTGAGGATAAGCTGTTGTTCCCTGTCCTTCCGTTCCTAAGGCTTGCAAGTAAACCCATTCGCCTTTATAAGAGGCTCTGGGGTTGAAATGAAACCCGCCCACACCTGCAAAAATATATGGGGTAAATGGTTGTAAATAATTATCGTAACCCAGGATATTATATTCTGCCACCAAAGCAAGATCCAACATGCTGCTTTTGAAACTCAGATTCCGGGCTTGTAATTGCGGATTCAACGCATTCTTATCAGAACCTGAAATCACCCCGTAGGTAAGCCCCAGTCTAAATGATAAAAATTTTGAAGGATAATATCTGATAAAACCTCCGGCAGCTGAATGTGTTTCTCTGGGGACAAAAGCAACAGGAGCCAAATCGCCAAAATAATTAGATAGTCCGGCAAAAGCACCCATTTCCCAGGTTTGAGCATTGGCCTCCATGCTAAGCAGAACCAAAATCACAGCAAATATTTTTTTCATTTTTTTCATCATCGAAACAATATGAACAACCACAAATTTAATAAAGCTATGCTCAAATTTACAATCAGCTTTTACGTTTGCCTTTTCATTTCTGCGAAAAAGTTAGATTTGTATGAAATAAACCAAAAATCAACTTGCAATGAAAAACAAAAATGTAGCCGGAATACTCTCCCTAATCTTGGGCGTATTCGGTATCCACCGCTTTTATCTTCGCCAGTATGTCAGGGGCTCAATTTACATTCTCTTCCCCGCCATTGCTGCACTATTGGTCGCTTTCTTAACCGGAACAGTAGAAATATTAAAAGATGCTTCCACTGACTTACATTTTGGGCCTGCATTTCTTAACCGGATATTTTTCGTGCCAATAGTTTATTACTTGCCGGTACTGGTTTTTGCCATTATCGAAGCCATTGGGTTCTTTGTAATGAAAAAAGAAAAATTTGATACCAGATACAACAAACATCCCGAAAGCATTACTAAGGTTTGGGGCTTTACCATAATAAATATTGCCTTATCCGTTCTGATTCTTTTTTTGCTATTCAATCGATATTTTATCAAAGAAAACATCAATGTCAGCGATACGGATGCCGCATTTGAAATAACATCAACAGAGCTGTTTTCAGCTTTTGATGAGAACACAGATGCCGCATATGAGCAGTATGGTAATCAAGTGATTGAGATTACAGGTTCTATTATTGAGCTTGGCCAGGAAATAACCGGAGAATACTATGTTGGGCTTGAGGGTGGCATTATTTATAACGTAAAATGTAATTTTCAGACGACAGAGCAGGATAAAGTAAAAGACCTGGTTGAAGGGCAAGAGATAAGCGTTAAAGGTTACTGCAGAGAACTTATTATGGACTTAATTGTAGACGATTGTCAGTTATTAACGATTGGAGAAAAACCGGCCATTCTGGAAGCGGAGCCTCTTTCTGATAGCCTTGATGTGCTAATCGACACCTTATAGGCTTCGCTACTTTCTTTAAATTAAAAAAGGCTTGCTTTTCGCAGGCCTTTTTTAAGTAGCATAGATAATTCTTAACGAATTAAAGTCACATTACCGGAATCATTGGTTACTGTTCCGTCAACCTGAGAAGTGACACTTATCACCCAGGTATAAACACCTGCAGGTTGATCCTGGTTTTTAAAAGTACCATCCCATCCAAAACCCTGGCCGACTTCAGAGCCTTCGAAAACTAATTGTCCCCAACGATTATATATTCTGAAATAGTTGAGCATTATCGGACCATTATAGAATACGGATAATTCATCATTATGCGAATCATTGTTGGGAGTAAATACATTGGGAATAAATACTTCTCCATCGAACAATACGGTAACAAGAACTGAATCCATAGCCTGGCATCCGCTTGAATCTGTCACGGTCAGGTAGTACATGACAGTCTCATCAGGCGTAACATCAATATTTTGTCCGCTAATGCCTCCCGGATTCCACATCCAATCGATCACAGAAGAAGAACCGGATCCAAACAAATTAGCAATATCACCTTTAAAAATGGTTGTATCATAATCAGCAGAAACCGAAGGAGTAGGAATGATAGTTATAGAAACCGCATCAGTATTTTCGCAGCCATTAATATCAGTTGTCGTTACAGTATAGACAGTATTGCTAAGTGGATTAATAGTTATAGTAGCTTGATTTGGATCTGACGTAATGGCGGATGCAGGCTCCCAACTATAACTATTGCCTGTTCCTTGAGCAGTCAAATCCATCTGATCGCCAAAGCAAAGAACCGCATCTATACCAGCGTTCACAGTGGGTAATGGATTAACGGTAATGGTAACAGTGCCTGTATTGCTGCATCCCTGTGCACTCATTCCATTAACGGTATATGTAGTAGTACTTGTTGGCGTTGCCGTAGGATTTCCAATATTAGGATTATTCAAAGAACCTGAAGGAGTCCATGCATATGAACTTGAATTCCCGCTGGCCGAAAGTTGGGCAGATTGGCCAATGCAGATATCCTGATCAGGCCCAAGGGTTAAATTGGGTGAAGCACCAACGTTTACCGTTATACTATCGTACGCATTACAATATCCATTCGTGCCGAAAAGCACATAAGTCGTTGTGACATTGGGTTTGAGTACCGGATTGTTAATAGTGTCATTGCTGACCCCATTTGAGGGGGTCCATTGATAAGAAGTAAAATCTACCGTAATAAGCGGAGACATCAAAGCTGAATCTCCATCGCACAAGGAAATGTCCGGACCCAAATCAATATTGGGGTTCCTCACTTCGACACGGTATGCAAAGGTATTGTTCGCTACGTAAGGGCAGGCATCATCTTTTACCATCACAGTAAAAAAATGAGTCCCAACATCTGCTGAGGTAGGTGTCCAGCAGAAGGTAGCAGTAGGATATTGTCCTCCGGTAGAAGTAAAGGTTCCACCCGGTATTCCGTTATTCCATCCGAGACTAACCGACTGAAAAGGATCAGGATCATATGTATAAATATCAAAGCAAAAAGCCTGTCCCGGACAAACAGCAGTATCGTAGGATGTTGTACTATCAATACCCGATGCAGATGGATTATTGTTGGCACAGTTAACAATAATAAACTGAATGTCACGGACAACCTCTCCTATTTTCACCCCCATTCTGTATTCTTCAACCTTGACAGATAATACTCCTACCTGAGTAATATCTGGAATAAATGTGAGGGTTCCGGTATGGCTGTCAATCGTTACTCCATTGACAGTCGACAGAGGTTGTGTAGGAGAAAAACCAGAAGCCCAACCCACTGGTGTTGAAGCCGCAGAAAGTGGTGCTACAAGGGAAAAAACCAAGGAATCGCCATCTGGATCGAAAACACCATGATTATAGCTTGTGAATTGGTTAACGCAACCGAAAGGAACCGGTGTATTTAAAAACTGAGGCGAACTGTTGCAAGGAGCTACCGTATTATTTAGCAAAGCCGTTAAATAAATACTTTCTGATCCCGGACTGCTCAGTGTTGTTATTGCTGAATTCCGACAACAGGTAGTCCAGGAAAGCGCCCAATCGTTACATTGGGCATTCAAAACCAGTATTCCCTGATAAACATACTGTTGAACACCATATTGAGCAGATGAATTGGTACAGGCACTTTGACCTCCGTCACAAAGTGGTGTGATATCCAATGCGCTTAGCAAGGGAACCATGGTCAGCGTAAGGCTACCCGAAATACCACAATTAGCCGAGCTATAATGCAACGTGGCTGAAGAAGGTGCATTGACCCCATTACAATCCCGATAGAATTTAATTGTTACCTGAAAACTATCCCGGTTTCCATCAGTATCAAGACAAATATATGTGATCTCACCACCCATGCAATGAGAGGCTATGACTTGTTTGTTGAAGCCAGAAAGAAGAACTGACAACAAGCTAAGAGAAAGGTAAAACTTTTTCATAATTGCTTTTACTATGAGAATGCTTGAAGAAATCTTTAATGTGCTAAGTTACGGTATTAGGTATAAAATAGGTCAATTACAAGTAAATTTAGTAAATCTGCCTTAATATAACAAGGTATTAATGCAATCAGGTAAACTCCTTACTTTTAGGCGATGAAATTTTCTTCCGATATTATAGAACATGCCGTGGAGGCATTTAAGGCTTTGCCGGGTATAGGTGAAAAGACTGCTTTGCGATTGGTTTTGCACTTGTTAAATAAAGAAGCTAATGTCATTGAACAATTCACAGAATCCATAGGAAAACTCGCTACTGATATCAGATTTTGTAAAAAATGCAACAATATTGCAACAGGCGATTTGTGTAATATTTGTTCTGATAATTATCGTAATCAAGAACAGGTCTGCGTTGTTGAAAATTTGCGTGAGCTAATTGCTATTGAAAATACGGGGCAATATCGGGGAACTTATCATATTCTTGGTGGTGTAATTTCTCCTGTTGATGGCATTGGCCCGGAGAAACTGAATATAGACTCACTCATCAGCAGGGCTCGTGATATCGGTGTTAAGGAAATTATTATGGCGTTAAATCCTACCATGGAGGGGGATACAACCATATTTTATATTTCAAAACTGCTTAAAAAATTACCCATAAAGCTGACTACGCTGGCAAGGGGTGTAGCTTTTGGTGGAGAACTGGAATATGTTGATGATTTAACCTTGGCCAGATCTCTGGCCGCACGTTTACCTTACGATAATTACCTTAGTAATCAAAAATGATCCGCTTAACTGTTATTATTGTTAACTACAATGTCAAGTATTTTCTTGAGCAGGCATTGTATGCTATCCAACAAGCAACAGGCGATCTTACGCTGGAAGTCATTATAGTGGATAATGCTTCTTCTGATGGTTCAGTCAGTATGGTTAAGGAAAAATTTCCAGCCTACTCTCTAATCGAAAATAAACAAAATACTGGCTTTGCAAAGGCTAATAATCTAGCTATTAAACAGGCAAAAGGTGAATATATCTTGTTACTTAATCCTGATACGCTGATTGCCGAAGATTGCTTCAAAAAAATTATTGCCTTTATGGATGCTCACCCGGATGCCGGGGGCTTAGGGGTAAAAATGATTGATGGCCGGGGTAAATACTTGCCGGAATCAAAACGAGCATTCCCAAAGCCATGGATTTCATTTTTCAAGGCATTTGGATTTACAAAACTTTTCCCGCATTCAAAATTATTTGCCCGATATTATCTGGGTCATTTATCAGAAGAAAAGGTGCAGGAAGTTGAAGTACTGGCCGGGGCATTTATGTTAATCAGACGGCAGGTTTTGGAAAAAACGGGCTTGCTTGATGAACAGTTTTTTATGTATGGAGAAGATATTGACATTTCTTATCGAATAATTGAGCGTGGATTTAAAAACTACTATTTCCCGGAGACCCAGATTCTTCATTACAAAGGAGAAAGTACAAAAAGGGGCAGTCTTAACTATGTAAAAATGTTCTATAATGCCATGGTCATTTTTACTGAAAAGCATTTTGGAAAAAGCCGGGCAGGTTGGTTTAGGTTGTTTGTAAAATCTGCCATCTGGTTCAGAGCCATTTTATCCTTATTATTCAGCATTGGCCGGCAAATCTGGCTCCCTTTAGCAGATGCATTAGTTCTATATGGCGGCCTGTATTATATAAAAAATTATTGGGAAACCCATATTAAGGAAGTGCCTGCTTACTATCCAAACGAGTTCATGTTTTATGTTGTCCCACTCTATATATTTGTTTGGCTGCTGTCTGTTTATTTCAGTGGAGGATATGATAAGAATTACAGCGTTTCAAAATCAATAAGAGGCTTATTGGTGGGCACCCTGATTATCTCCGCTTTCTATGGTTTTCTGAACGAATCTTATCGTTTTTCCAGAGCCATTATCCTGCTCGGGGCAGCCTGGGCCGGGCTCGAAATGATCATTAGCCGGGCACTTTGGCATTTGATAAAAAATGGCAGGTTGAGTGCCGATCCTGAGAATAGAAATAACTTACTAATTGCAGGAACACATCCTGAATGTGAACGCGTAGTTAATCTTTTGTCAAGAGCCGGAATTAACCACAATTTGCTGGGATTTATCGGACCTGAAAAGGAACCTCATTACCTGGCCAAATATGATGAGATTGAAAAAATGGCTGTTATGTTCGAGGCCGATGAGCTTATCTTTTGTCTGAAAGATATTAAGGCTGGAATGCTTATTCCGCTGATGCAATCACTAAAAGCCAATCTGGCATTTAAAACTATTGTGCCGAACAGCGAAAGTATCATCGGAAGTAATTCAAAAAATAATGCCGGTGATTTATATGCACTTGATTTAAACCTGGCCATTGAAAGACCTAACAACAGAAGAAACAAACGTATGATGGATCTCAGTCTGTGCATTCTGATGCTTCCTTTACTGATTGTTGGTGTATTTTGGGTTAAAGCGTACGGACCTATGTTTAAAAATTACTTTCTTGTTTTGATTGGACGAATCAGCTGGGTTTCTTATTCAGACGTTGCTGGAAATAATCAAACTTTACCCGTCATCAAAAAAGGCGTTTTACATCCGGTTGATCCTTTTGTGTCTCTGCATCCGGATGATATGAGTAAGCAAATGCTTAACCAAATGTATGCGAAAGATTATTCTGTCTGGCGCGACCTATTCATTTTTCAAAAATCCATTCGTCAGCTTGGCCAAAAACCTACTTAATCAATTTTGCCTTACTAATTATTTCATTATATAGCTTCTCATAAAGGGGTACTATTTTTTCAAGGTCGAAGTTTTTGGCATGTTGGAAAGCATTTTCACGCATACGCTCATGAAGATTTTTGTCTTGCAGTATTTTAATTGCTTTACCGGCCATCGCTTCTACATCTCTAACAGGACATACAAAACCGGTTTCTCCATTCAGATTAATTTCCGGCAAACCACCGATATCGCTTGATATAACAGGCACCCGACAAAGCATTGCTTCTAAAGCCGATAGTCCAAAACTCTCATGCTCTGAAGGAATTAGAAAAAGATCAGAAACAGAGAGTAATTTTTCAATGTTTTCCTGATTACCCAAAAACTTAACCTTATGGCTAATGTGTAGCTCTTCAGTAAGCGATTCCATGGCTGTTCGTTCCGGACCATCTCCCGCCAACAATAATCTGGCAGACAATTGCCGCGAAACCAATTCAAATACTTTGATAACATCCTGTACTCGTTTCAGCTTTCTAAAATTCGAAACATGAATCAAAATTTTTTCGTCATCCGAGGCAAAGTCTATTCTTTTAACAGGATCGGAATTAGTCCTTTTCCCCTTTAGATTGACAAAGTTTGGGATAACTTCAATTTTACGGTTGATATCAAAATGCTTTATGGTTTCCTGTCTTAGGCTTTCAGAAACAGCCGTCACCCGATCTGATTGATTGATAGAAAAAGTGACCACCGGTTCATAAGATCTATCTCGCCCTACAAGGGATATGTCGGTTCCATGGAGGGTAGTAATAATAGGTAAATTATACCCTTTCTGTGCAAGAATTTGTTTGGCCATATAGGCTGTTGCAGCGTGTGGTATGGCATAGTGAACATGCAAAAGATCAAGCTTTTCAGAAAGGGCAACACTCACTATCTGACTTGTTAAGGCCGATTCGTATGGGGCATATTCAAACAAAGGATATTCGGCATATCGTACCTCATGAAAAAACACGTTTTTCTGCCTAAGATTAAGTCTTGCTGGTTTTCGAAATGCGATGAAGTGCACTAAATGACCATCATTGGCAAGAGCCATTCCCAATTCGGTGGCTACTACTCCGCTTCCTCCATAGGTTGGATAACAAACAATCCCTATTCTCATGGTTCTAATTTCAAGGCTAAACTATCTGCCATGCCCAATGTATATTTTTCGTTAAAAGTTCCTGTTTTCATACCCTCATACAAGACATCCTGAATTCGCGTTCGAATATTTTCTGTAATAAGTTTTTTGTTTTTGGCTGTTGGGTTTATCCGGTTAGAAAGAAAAACATATACCAATCCATACTTCGGATCAACCCATGCACAAGTGCCAGTAAATCCCGTATGCCCAAAGGTTTTTAGCGAAACTAATTCACTCGTTGGCCCGATGTAATTATGATTGGGTTCGGGTTTATCAAATCCAAGTCCTCTTCTTGATTTATTGTTTTGTCTTTTTGTAAAATATTGAATGGTTTCTTTTTGTAAAAAAGACTTGCCTCCATAAGTACCTCCGTTTAGCAACATCTGCATCAATACTCCTAAATTCTCAGCATTCGAAAACAAGCCGGCATGCCCGCTTACTCCTCCAATCATAGCTGCTCCCGGGTCGTGAACATATCCATGAATCAATTGTTTTCTAAAAACAGAATCATATTCGGTAGGTACAATTTGATTAAGTCCGAATTTCTCCAAGGGTTTGTATGTCATATAATGCAACCCCAGTGCTTGATAATATTGCTGTTGAACAAAATCTTCAATAGGCATTTTTGAAAGCTCTTCAACGATTTGCTTCAACAAATAAAATCCCAAATCACTGTACTTGTAATGCCCCTTTCGTTTTAGGGGTTTGTCTCTGATAATTTGATACATCGTATCGGGAAAATCCTTGCGAATGTAAAGCTGATCGGCCACCTGGATGGTAAAGGGGTCCTCGTAAAAATGACAGTAATATTCATCAAATTTATCACCAATTGTTTTCAGATAAAATGGAATCCAGGCCTTCAATCCGGCAGTATGCGTCATAATATCACGAATTAATGCAGTTGATATTTCAGAATTACCAAGACTTTTCAAATAATGGCCGATAGCGAGATTGGGATTAAACAGGTGATTTTCGAAGAAATACATAAGTGACAGAGTCGTGGCGGCCACTTTTGTCAAAGAGGCAAGATCATACAAATCATCCGTTTGCACTTTGATTCGTTTATCATAGGTAAAATATCCAAATGCTTTATCGTAAATGATGCGACCATTCCTGGCAACGAAAATTTGACAGCCAGGAGTAGCCCTTGTGCTTATAGCCTCCTGGGCTATCTGATCGATTTGTTTACTTACGTTTGAAGGAATGCCAGCAGATGCGGGATAATCATACGCCAGGCGGATGGTGCTATCGCGCAACAAACCACTGCCAAAAGGATACTCTTCAGAAGCAGAAACGGGGAGGTTTCCTTGTATTGCCAAGCCCCCAAAAAGAGCCTGTGCTGCTACATCGCGCGAATAGTCATTATCCTCATAAGCAAGCAAAATATGCTTGAAGGCAGGAAAATATTTCAAACTATACGGATTACCAAAAACGGTTAAAATCAAGCGGTTTTGGGCGTCCAGTTTCTGAAGGAAGGCAAGTTCAGTTTGATTCAATCCATACTGTCTCGAATAATATCGGCTCATATCGTGCAATCCCACAATTACCCGATCATAATGAGAGAGCTGTCTGAGCAGGTGATCGAATTGAGCTCGGTCAGCATTTTTTTTAAGATGATAAATATCACAGGAAGTGTATTTGCTGATTCGCTCTAAGAAAATATTGTCTCCATCAGCTCCGATGCTTAAAGCAGCAATCTTAATCTTCTCAAGATTTTTCAAAGGAATCCATCTTGGGTGATCCCTGACTAAAGTTAAAGCCTGACCAAAAAGTTTGCGATTAAGGGTTTTTACATACTGATTATTCAATAATTTGTCAAGGTCTGCATGCGCTGTATCAACTAGTGCATTTTGTTTTGCAAACTCTTTGGCTTTGAGTATTCTGAGTACGTGCTGATCGAGTTGTTCCTGACTTAATAAGCCGCTAGTCAGGGCAGATTTAATTTGACTAATAGCTTTGGGTATATCCTCAGGAAACAACAATATATCATTGCCGGCAAGTAAGGCTTTTAATTCAAGTTCACCGGGTTGATGATAATCGCTAACACCTTTCATGCTTAGGGCATCCGTAACTATTAATCCATCAAAATGAAGCTCCTTTCGAAGAAGCTTTCCAACTATTATTGGAGAAAGAGATGCTGCCATATTTGGCGTATTATCCAGAGCGGGAACAAATAAATGTGCGCTCATTATACTCATCAAGCCTTGTGGGATTAAGACTTTGTATGGAAACAGTTCTATAGAATCGATTCGGGCCCGGTCTCCGGTTACATAAGGAAGTGTTTTATGCGAATCTTTATCTGTATCGCCATGACCCGGGAAGTGTTTTCCACAAGCAATAAGCCCATGATCCTGTAAGCCCTTCATGTACATCAATCCCCTTAGTGCTACACTATAGCGATTCTCTCCGAAACTTCTGTCGTTAATAATAGGGTTCTTGGGATTATTATTGATATCAATGACCGGTGCAAAATTCATGTTTACCCCAAGAACCCGGCATTCACGAGCCACTTCTTTTCCAAAATCATAAATAAGTTGTGGGTCTTGAATGGCTCCAAGCGTAAGTTGATGCGGAAAAGAAACTGTGCCATCAAGCCGCATGGCTGGTCCCCATTCAGCATCTTGTGCAATTAATAAATACGTTTTTGAAATCTTTTGGAAATAGGCAGTCATTCTTTTTTGTGCTGAAGGATTGCCTTGCATAAATATCAATCCACCAAGTTTATATTCCTTTATCATGGCGGCAATCTTATCTTGTTCAACCTGGCCCTTTGATGAATAAACCGGAATCATAAACAGTTGGCCTATCTTCTCATCCAAAGTCATACTGGCCAATGCAGAGTCAATTTCACCACTCAATGCGATCTTAAATTCAGTTTGCTTCCAGGGCTTATTTAGTGAGGCATACAAGTTAATCCACAACAAGGCCATCAAACAAAGTGGACCAAAAAGAAGAAAAATGAATCGGGTATTATTTTTCATAAAATGAGCTGTAATGGAAATGAAATTAGAGCTATTCCTAAAACCAACAAGCAGTAAGTTTACACATCAAAGTTGAACCCATAGGCAGCATTTTATCTGAAGATAACTTTATGCCTATCCTGAATTATAAGAGGAACAACGATTTCCATAAATTTGTTGTCTGATACATCTTATTTCAAGATTGTCAATTTATCAATAGCATGGCGCAAAAAAAAACATTCCGATTTTTGAGCAGACTTCCGGAGCATAGACGATTTCAATACACACCCCGGTATTATGATGCTGACAAGGAAGATCTTGAGCGCAGGGTTAAGATGGCAAAAACTGACCGGGAGAAAGAACAACTGGAACAGGAGTTCAGAATCAGAGATAAATTTGGCCATGTAAGAATGAACCGACAACAATATTCAAGGCTACAGCATCAAAAAGTGATGTCGAAGGTTCGGTTTTTATTCATTCTTAATATTCTTTTACTTATTGCCTTGTATATCTTTGTGAAAGTTTTGTAATCAACCTGCTCGTTTTATATCCATTCATGCCCGACCTAATTCAATTATTACCGGATGTTATCGCTAATCAAATTGCGGCAGGAGAAGTTATCCTCAGACCAGCATCTGTAGTTAAAGAACTATTGGAAAATAGTGTAGATGCCGGAGCAAGCCATATTGAATTAAATATACGTGATGCAGGCAAAACACTCATACAGGTTATTGATGACGGTTGCGGCATGAGCCCGACCGATGCAAGAATGAGTTTTGAACGGCATGCCACTTCTAAAATCAGAAAATACGAGGACCTTTTCAGTATTCGAACCATGGGCTTCCGGGGCGAAGCTATGGCCTCTGTCGGAGCCGTTGCAAGGGTTGAAATAAAAACCAGACTGCATGATGATGAAATTGGAACCCGGCTATTGATAGAAGGTTCTGAGGTGATAAATCAAGAACCTTGTTCTTGCCCACCGGGTACAATAATTTCTGTAAAAAATTTATTTTTTAATACTCCGGCAAGAAGAAATTTTTTAAAATCTAATACAGCTGAAAACCGGCATATCTTCAATGAATTCGAACGGGTGGCCTTAGCTAATCCTAATTTATCATTCAATCTGAAAAACAACGATCTTGAAATTTATCATCTTGGAAAAGGTAAGTTAAGACAAAGAGTCATTGGTTTACTCGGGAAAACCTTAAATGAAAAATTGATGCCTGTTGACGAGCAGATTGAATTTGCCCATGTATATGGATATATCGGTAAACCACAATTTGCCAGAAAAACCAGAGGGGAACAGTTTTTCTTTGCTAATCAACGATATATCCGGAGTCCTTATTTGCATCATGCCGTTGTATCGGCCTATGAAGAATTGATTGCCCAGGGCGCCCACCCGCTATATGTTTTGTTTCTGGATATTGACCCCGCCCGAATTGACGTAAATGTGCATCCCACGAAACAGGAAATCAAATTTGAAGAAGAAAAGCTTTTATATGCCTTTATGCGTTCAGCAATAAAAAAATCTATTGGACAATATTCTGTGGCACCGACTTTTGATTTCAATACTGAAAAATCTTTTGAGGATACCGAAAATCCTAAAAACATCTGGCATAACAAAGCACACACACACCCTGTATCGGGCGGTGACGATTGGAAAAAATTGTATGCCGATTCACGCAATAATCCCAATGAGCAAATTCTGACGATACCCAGTAATTGGAAGGCAAAAATCAATAGTGAAAAAAGACATGATAATGAGGTTGACGCTGAAGTGACACCTGTACAAATGCACAATAGTTATATCCTGGTAGAAATAAAATCCGGCTTTTTAATTATTGACCAACAGGCAGCCCATGAAAGAATTCTGTTTGAGCGCTACCTGAACAATTTTGAACAATCTAAACATACCACTCAAAAAACACTCTTCCCCATAAAACTGGAATTGAGTAAAAATGACGGTACTGTATTAAAATCACTGCTTGAACTGATTAATCAATTGGGATTTGATATTCAGGAATTCGGACAAAATACATTTGTCATTCATGGGCTACCAGCAGAACTTGACCAAATCAATGAGCACGAAGTGATTGAAGGATTGCTGGAACAATTTAAAGAAAATAAGGAAAAACTTCATTTGGAATTACGAGATAATTTAGCTCGCTCTCTCGCTGTCAACACATCTATAAAGCGAGGTAAAAAATTGGATATTGCGGAAATGAAAAGTCTGATTGATGAACTTTTTGCCTGCAAATCGTTTTACAAATCACCGGACGGAAAGTTAACTCTGGTTCGCTATACTTTTGATGAATTAGAAGGTGGTTTGGGCAAAATGACCTAAACCGAATGGGATAAAGAAGAACTATGTATCAGCAAAAAAAATTTAGCAGTATGCCGGTTGCGGTTAAAAACCTGCTTATAATTAATGTAATTATGTTCCTGGCCACTTTGATGGTGCAAAATCAGGGCATTAATCTCAATTATGACCTTGGTCTTTATTATTTCGATTCACCTAATTTTCATCCCTACCAATTAGTAAGTCATATGTTCATGCATGGCGGCATCGGACATATTTTCTTCAACATGTTTGCCTTGTGGATGTTTGGCAGTGCACTCGAAAATTTGTGGGGGCCTAAACGTTTTTTGCTGTATTATTTTGCTACCGGACTAGGTGCAGCATTTTTGTTGTTGGCAACTAATGCATTTCAGGTCTATCAGCTCACCGGGGGCATCACCGTCAATTTGCTTCAACCGGCAGTCAGTTCACAAGAAGCTCTGAATAGCCTCGCAATGATTTACAGTACACCTACTATTGGGGCTTCAGGTGCTGTATTCGGTTTGTTGCTGGCATTTGGCATGTTTTTCCCGAATACCAAACTCATGCTTATTTTCTTTCCGGTACCGATTAAAGCAAAGTATTTCGTCATCCTGTATGGTGCAGCCGAATTGTTTCTGGGATTCGGAAGAATTCAAGGCGATAATATTGCTCACTTTGCCCATGTTGGCGGTATGCTATTTGGATTTATCATCATCAAGATCTGGCAGAAATCCAGAAAAAGATTTTATTAATGGCTATGCGGAACAACATATGGTCCGAACTTCAATTTGCATTCAGAAGGGGTAACACAGTCAACCGGCTTATTTTTGTAAACATTGCAGTCTTTCTTATCATCAATATTGGGATTGTTATTGCCCGTTTATTTGCCATTGACGATACGGCAGTTGATGTCTGGCTAAAAATTTTTACCCTGCCGGCAGACCTGAATCTACTCTTATACCGCCCCTGGACATTCGTTACACACATGTTTAGTCATATTGGTTTTTTTCATATTTTGTTCAATATGCTTTGGCTTTATTGGATGGGTCGAATTCTGACTGAATATTTGGGTAATCGTAAAATTCTGCCTGTTTTCGTGATGGGTGCCTGGGCAGGGGCTGTTCTTTATATTGCCAGTTATAATGTTTTTCCGGGATTGCAATCCGATCTTCCAGTTGCAGAAGCACTAGGTGCTTCTGCCGGTGTTATGGCTATCATTGTTGCCACAGCTACGCTTCTGCCTGATTATACCATTTTTCTTCTTTTAATCGGCCCGGTAAAATTGAAGTGGCTTGCCGTGGTGGCCCTTTTAATTGATTTGATCAGCATTCAGGGACTTAATTCGGGTGGTCATATTGCCCATCTTGGTGGTGCATTATTTGGCTTTGTATTTATCAAAGAATTGCAGGCGGGTAAGGACTGGTCAAAAGGATTTAACCGAATAATCGATGCCTTGGTTGATGCCTTTAAACCGGGACTACAAAAGCCAAAATTCACCAGAAACACTTCATCATCTGGGAAAACAAAAAATCAAAAAAATATTTCTAAAAAGCTGGATACAGCCACACAAAAGAAAGTAGATGTCATTTTGGATAAAATCGCTTTGTCAGGTTACGATAGTTTGAACAGCAGTGAAAAAGAATTTTTGTTTCGTATTAGCAATAGGGACTCATGACTTTCCGGCTGAATTTTATTCAAAAAATTCTTCTGGCTTTCAATATACTGGCCCTTGTTGGTCTTTTGCTGGTTTATCTCTCAGCCCTCGTAAATCCAATTAATATTTATTGGTTCGCATTTATGGGATTAATAGCTCCTGTGCCTGTATTTTTATCTATTGCTTTTATGGCTTTTTGGCTGGGTATAAGAAAACACTGGGCATGGCTAAACCTGATTCTATTGCTGTTTGGAATGAATATTTACAGCTCCTTATTTGCCCTGCATATCGGTAATAATCATGTAGACCGGGGCATTCGCCTGATGAGTTATAATGTGCAGAATTTCGATTTATATAACTGGAATCATAATCAGGAATCGAGAGATAATATTCTTGAAATCATACGGGGGCAAAAACCCGACATCATTTGCTTTCAGGAATTCTATACCGAATCAGGCGGAGCTTACGACAATATCAGCCGGATAAAAGAAGTGCTCGGATTGCCTTACCTGTATTTTCATCGAACAACAGTAATTAAAGAAAGTCATCAGTGGGGTTTAGCCACTTTCAGTAGATATCCGATTTTATCTTTTGAGAATATCAATTTCCCAAATTCAAAAAACAATGGGGCCGTTTTAAGCAATCTTTTAATTGATGGTGATACGGTATCCTTGGTTAATGTGCATTTACAATCCATTCAATTCAGAGACTATGATTACCGCTATCTCGAACATATGGGAAAGCAAAAACCCGATTTAGAGCAATCAAGACATATTGCAGGTAAGCTTAAACGTGCATATAAGGCCAGGGCTGTTCAGGTTGAATTACTATCCGATGCCTTACAAAAAGTGAAGCATAAACTCATTCTTTGTGGCGACTTCAACGATACACCCGTTTCATTCACTTATCATACTCTGAGCCGGCATATGCAAGATGCTTTTCTGAAAAAAGGTTTTGGTTTTGGTAAAACATATGCAGGCAGATTACCCTTATTGCGCATCGATTATCTATTGTTTGGCAAGTCATTTTCAGTGAATGGTTTTAGGGTGGTTCACCAAACCCGGTCAGATCATTATCCGGTCATGGCAAGTTTTTCATTAAAAAAATAATCGAAGAATCAAATCATATATCTTTGCACCATGAGTCAGTTAAAGGTTTACAATACACTCAGCAGGAAAAAGGAAGCTTTCGAGCCAATTAATCCTCCTCATGTTGGAATGTATGTTTGTGGCCCGACAGTTTATGGTGATCCGCATCTGGGTCATGCAAAATCATATGTTAGCTTTGATCTGATTTATCGCTACTTACTTTACCTCGGCTATAAAGTACGCTATGTTCAAAACATTACAGATGTTGGGCATCTAACTGATGATGCCGATCAGGGTGAAGATAAAATCACCAAGCAATCAAGGTTAGAAGCCATTGAGCCCATGGAAGTAGTAGAGCATTACATGTTCACTTATTACCGCGACATGGATGCCCTGAATATTCTCAGACCCTCGATTGCCCCCAGGCCTTCAGGTCATATCCCTGAACAAATTGAGGTCATTCAGCAACTGATTGATAAAGGCTATGCCTACGAAGCCAATGGTTCGGTTTATTTTGATGTCAGAAAATATGATAATGACCATCATTACGGAAAACTATCGGGAAGAAATGTAGAAGAAATGCTTGAAGGAGCTGCCAATAGGGAACTCGAAAAACAAATGGATAAAATAAGCCCTTTGGATTTCGCTCTTTGGAAAAAAGCTGATAACGGACATCTTATGCAATGGAAGAGCCCATGGAGTTCAGGCTATCCCGGTTGGCATCTCGAGTGCTCGGTGATGAGTCAGAAATATCTTGGTGAAACTTTTGATATCCATGGCGGTGGCAACGAAAATATATTTCCTCATCATGAGTGCGAAATTGCTCAGGCTGAAGGAATACACGATAAACCTTTTGTTCGCTATTGGTTACACAATAACATGGTAACCCTGAATGGACAAAAGATGGGCAAATCATTAGGCAATAGCATTTATCTGCACGAATTATTCAGCGGTAATAATCGCTTACTCGAAAAAGCTTATTCTCCGATGACAGTCCGGTTTTTTATTCTTCAAAGTCATTATCGCAGCACGCTTGATTTTTCGAACCAAGCGCTACAAGCTGCCGAAAAAGGATATAAAAGATTGATGGCTTCGCTTCGGGCTTTAGAGGAATTGAGGTATGAAGGTTGTAAAAAAGAAGACGTTCAGCTATCAAAAGAAATTCAAGACATCTGCGCGTCATTGACTGATTTTATGAATGACGACTTTAATTCTGCACAAACATTGGCAGCTTTGTTCGATTTATCGAATAAAATAAATGGTCTGAAGGGAGGACAGCTCAATATATCCTCACTAAGCGAAGCAAGCTGGAAAATGCTTAACAACACTTTTCCAATATTTATTAATGACGTGCTTGGACTGAAAACAGAAGAAAAAGACAATATCGAATCAATCGATGGAATCATCAGACTATTGATTTCAATCAGAAACTCAGCCAGGCAAAAGAAAGACTTTGAAACATCAGACCGCATTAGAAAGCAATTGACTGAAATGGGTATCATCCTCAAAGACGATAAAGACGGAACGACAAATTGGTCATTCACATAATAACTTTATGAAAAAAAAGATACGCATAACGCTGGTTTTATTAGGCATGGTTTTATTAATTGCTTCCTGTCATACTAAAGAGAAAAAACCGGTAAAAAATAATGGAGTAGATCCGGTGCCTGACACCCAAATTGACATTCCTGATTTTTCTGCCGATTCGGCATATCTTTTCATTGAAAGACAAGTTGCTTTTGGCCCGAGGGTTCCGGGAACTCAGGCACAGCAAAACTGTGCCAATTGGATGGATCAAAAACTGGGAAGCTATTTTGAAAAGCAAAATGTCATCAGCCAGCAAGCACAGGTAAAATTATTTAACGGTAACATTGTTCCTTCCATTAATGTTATAGGTATTTATAATCCGGAAGCCAAAAGGCGAATTTTATTATGTGCTCACTGGGATTCGCGCATGGTGGCCGACCACGATACAAAGAACAGAGACCAGGCAATAGATGGGGCTAATGACGGGGGCAGTGGCGTAGGAATATTAATTGAAATTGCCCGGCTATTGGCAGCTAATCCTCTGCAAAAATTAGGGGTTGATATTGTTTTGTTCGATGTTGAAGACCAGGGGACACCGGATAATATGGGCTATACTTTGGATCGGAATTCTTACCTAACCTGGTGTCTGGGTTCTCAATATTGGGCTTCGCACAGACATCGTCCCGAATTTACTTATCAATATGGCATTTTGCTCGATATGGTCGGTGCTGAAAATGCTACTTTTTATAAAGAAGGCGGTTCAATGAATTATGCTCCAAGGGTGGTAAACATGGTTTGGAAAGAAGCTCATGATGCCGGTTATGGAATGTACTTTCCTAAGGAACAGGGCCAAAGCATAACAGATGATCATCTTTTTGTGAATCAAATACTGGATATCCCAATCATCGATATTATTCATTTGAACAAAGAGCAAAAGACTTTTGCCCCCACATGGCATACTCATGGAGATAATATGAATGCCATCTCAAAGCCAAGCCTGAAAGCTGTAGGGCAGACACTCATCAATGTTTTATATAAAGAAAATGCCGGCTTGATTGAGATGTAGGATTTAGTATTGAACCAAATCAATGAGTTGTTTTTCGAAACGGCTTTTTGCCATAAACTGTGCTTCCAGAGTGGGAGCAAAAGGTACAGGAGTATCAAGAGAGGCGCAACGAATGATCGGTGCATCAAGATATTCAAAAGCATGTTCCGCTATCCAGGCTGACAATTCTCCGCCAATACCGCCACTGAGTGTATCTTCATGCAAAATAATAAGCTTGCCAGTTTTCTTCACCGTTGCCAGAATAGCTTCTTTATCAAAAGGTATCAAGGTTCTCAAATCCAGGAGATCTGCAGAAATAACGGGGTATTGTTTCAGCACTTCCAGTGCCCAGTGTACACCTGCTCCATAAGTGATGATGCTAACATCTTCACCTGTTTTATGCAATCGCGCTTTCCCGATTTCTTCCAGATAATACGCTTCAGGAACTTCGCCTTTAATGCTGCGATACAATGCTTTATGTTCAAAAAATAATATCGGATTCGGATCTTCAAAAGCTGCCAATAAAAGACCCTTTGCATCGGCAGGCGTTGATGGATAAAGCACTTTCAGTCCGGGAACATGGGTAAACCAGGCTTCGTTCGATTGTGAGTGAAAAGGTCCGGCTGCCACCCCCCCACCACAAGGCATTCGAACGACCATATCGGCATGAACGCCCCATCGATAATAGATTTTAGCCACATTGTTTACTATTTGATTAAAACCGCAACTGACAAAATCAGCAAATTGCATCTCGATCATCGATTTAAATCCTGAAGCTGCAAGTCCAAGTCCGGTACCGAGGATAGCGGATTCGCAAAGAGGCGTATTTCTAACCCTTTCAGCACCAAAACTTTCCATCAAACCCTGTGTTATTTTGAAAACACCACCATACTCAGCAATATCCTGCCCCATTAAAATAAGTTGAGGATATTTCTTCATGGCCTCATGTAAGCCATCGGCAATGGCATCAACAAAACGTATTTCATGGCTGTCTGAAGTAGGTTTCGCTTCCTGTTTTGAAGATGGGGCATAAACCGATTGAATTTCTTTTTCTTTTACCGCATCCAGCTCAGGTGCATGATCAGCCTTTTTCCAGGCTTCATTAATTTCCTCCTTAATTTCTGCCCGGATATCTTCTTTAGCTTTTTTAGTCAATATCTTCTCATCAATCAAATATTGCTCAAAGTTTAATACAGGGTCTTTTTTTGCCCAGGCATCCATCAGCTCTCTGGGAACATACTTTGTACCTGATGCCTCTTCGTGGCCACGCATTCTGAAGGTCATGCATTCCAGTAAAAAGGGGTGAGGATTCTTCCTGATTTCCTCAGTTATTTTTTTCACTTCTGAATAAACCTCAAGAATATTGTTGCCTTCTATCGTTTTCGATGGAATCCCATATCCGATGCCTTTATCCGAAAGATGTTGAATTTTATATTGCTCGATCACCGGAGTTGACAGACCATAGCCATTATTCTCGATCAGAAATAATACCGGCAAATTCCAAACAGCAGCTACATTCAAAGCCTCGTGAAATTCCCCTTCGCTGCTACCCCCTTCGCCTGTAAATACCAAGGTTGCCATGGATTCTTTTCTCAATAGATGACCGAGTGCATACCCATCGGCCACACTCAATTGTGGGCCGAGATGAGAAATCATTCCATGAATATGATAATCGAGCGTACCGAAATGAAAAGAACGGTCACGGCCCGAAGTAAATCCACCCGCTTTCCCTTGAAATTGCAAAAACAATCTTTCAAGGGGAACATCACGTGAAGTGAAAACGCCCAGATTTCGATGCATAGGAAGAATCATTTCCTCGTCCATCATTGCTTTTGAAGCTCCCACAGCAATAGCTTCCTGACCAATGCCGGCAAACCATTTGCTGATGCGCCCCTGTCGAAGCAAAATCAGCATTTTTTCTTCAATCAAACGAGGTTTTAATATAGCCCTATAGAGCTTTTCCAGATCATCGGCTGAAAAATGATTTCTATCAAAATGCAAAGGAATATCCTGATGCCTAAGATGTTCAGCCATGTTTCTTTTTCCACTGTTGATTAAACGAATATCGGGGGAAAAGCACTTCTTCCCGATCCTTTCCCCAGGATTTCATAAACAATTTCTTAAACATAAAGTTCTTCATTCTTCCAGAAGCTATATTCATCAGGGTTCTGTTCAGCATCGCTTTGCGCCACCATTTCCAGGCTGTTCTCTCCATGTTTCCTGCATATCCGTTTTTATTGAAAAGTTCCCGGTTATACAAAAGCAATTCGTGTAAGTCGATTTTTACCGGACAGGTTTCGGTACAGGCACCACAAAGGCTCGAGGCAAAACTCAGGTGACCTGCTTTTTCACTTCCTGCAAAATGTGGAGAAATGACCGAGCCAATCGGGCCACTGTAAGTTTCTCCATAGGTATGCCCTCCAATGGTTTTATAAACCGGACAGACATTGAGGCAGGCACCGCAACGAATGCAATGCATAGCGCTTCTCAGTTGTACATCAGCCAATATATCTGAACGGCCATTATCCATCAAAATCACGTACATATGCTCCGGTCCCCCTGCTTCGCTTTCTTTGGCAGGTCCGGTAAAAACCGTATTGTAAACGGTAAGCTTTTGTCCTGTTCCATAGGTTGCCAGCAAAGGCCAAAACAAGGCAAGGTCTTGCATTGACGGCAGAACTCTTTCAATACCTGCCAGGGCAATGTGGACCTTTGGGAAAGTAGTGGTTAATCTTGCATTTCCTTCGTTTTCGGTAATGGCTATGCCACCAACATCTGCAACAATAAAGTTGGCTCCGGTAATCCCAATATCAGCCTTCACATATTTTTCGCGAAGTGCTTTCCGCGCAGCCATAGTAAGTTGTTCCGGAGTATATTCGATGGGGGTGCCTAGTTTCTCATGAAAAAGCTCAGCCACATCTTCTTTTGATTTGTGCATGGCCGGTGTTACTATATGATACGGCTTCTCATCTGCCATTTGCACAATAAATTCGCCCAGATCCGTTTCAGAAACTTCTATGCCTTTGGCTTCGAGTGCCGAATTGAGTTCGATTTCCTCTGTTGCCATGCTCTTGGATTTGACAACTGTTCTACCATTATGTTTTTTAATGATGCCGGTTATCAACTGCCGGGCTTCTTCAGCATCTTTCGCCCACAACACCTGCCCTCCGTTACGCACAAAATTCCGCTCAAATTCCATAAGGTAATTGTCGAGCGATTCAATAGCTTTCCATTTTACAGCATGTGCTTTGCTGCGGGCCATGTCCAAATGGCTGTATTGTTTTTTCCCTTTGACAACCGTACCGAGGTATTTAGAAATATTGAAACGCAGCTTATCCCTATGCGTTCTGTCTGCAGCTTTGATTTTTGATTTTTCCTGAAATATTTTCTTCGCATCCATAGCTGTGCTTGAAGAGTCAAAGTTATAAATTGTAAGCGGTATCGCTAAGTAATTAAGCAAATAGGAAAAACAAATTTATCAAGTACAGAAATTATACATTAATTGACCAAATTGATTTATCGGCTAAGCTAATTTTTCCGGTTTATGCTAAAGAAAAAATTGGAATTAAAAAGAGGAATGCATACATAAATCCTAATGCTCGTCTTGCAAGCCATTATGCTCAGATTTTTTCAACTCTGCGTTGATGCCGGCCACCCTCAAAACGGGTAATCAGAAACTGTTTAACAGATTCTATAGCTAGCGATTCATCAATAAATCTGGCGGGCAGACAAAGAATATTGGCATCATTATGCTTGCGCCCAAGTGCCGCCAATTCAGGCTCCCAGGCTAAGGCAGCTCTTATGCCTGCATGTTTGTTCGCACTCATACAAACTCCATTGCCTGAGCCACAAATCAGAATACCAAATTTATATTTCTTTTGTTCAACGGCAATAGCCACCGGATGGGCAAAATCCGGATAATCTACTGACTCGGCCGAATAGCAACCATAGTCCTGCACCTGTTGACCGTCAGTTTGCAAAAAAGTAATTATTTTTTGTTTTAAATCAAATCCTGCATGGTCAGAGCCAATGGCAATATTCATAATTTATAGTTTTTAGAGTATCTACTCATTGTTGGCTTCCGCTTTTCTAACTACCCTCCGCGACACTTTTATGCTTACTTCATAAAGCAATAGAATGGGGACCGCAATTAAAACCTGTGAAGTAACATCCGGGGGAGTAATTACGGCTGCTAGAATTAAAATAACAACGACCGCATGTTTCCGGTATCTTTTCATAAATTCAGGTGTAATTAATCCAATTTTCGATAGAAAAAAAGCCAATATCGGGAGTTCGAAAATAATTCCGGATGAAAGGCAAATCATCGATATCACAGAAATATAGCTGCCCAGGTTAATCGTATTCTTAACACTTTGGCTTACATGATAATTGCCCAGAAAATTGACGGAAAAGGGGACAATCAGAAAATATCCGAACAAAATTCCGAACAGAAACAAGCCGGCACAAACGGAAACCAAACCTCTGGCTGCATTTTTCTCATTGGTATAAAGGGCTGGTTTTAAAAAACGCCATAGTTCCCAAAAAACATAGGGAGATGCTACGATAAGTCCTGAAATAAATGAAACCTTGATATGTGTTGTGAACTGACCGGCCATATCCAAATTGATAATCTTGAAATTGATGGATTGGACACACATGTTTTTACCAAGATGGAGCGTGTTACCCATCCAGCACAGTATTTTATAAGAGGGAAATGACAAGCTGGTTGGACCAAATATTACCCGATCAAAAATAAAATCCTTACCCAAAAAGGCCGCAATTGCAAATACCAAAATGGCAACAAGGGATCGAATGATATGCCAGCGTAGTTCCTCTAAATGTTCGAAAAAACTAAGCTGATCCTTACTGCTCATAGCTGCCATGCGCTTCGGTTAATGGGTTTATTTTCCTGATTCTTTTAATAAATTGAATAATTCATCGAGCTTCGGGGAAAGAATAATTTCTGTTCGTCTGTTCTTAGCTCTTCCTTCGCTGGTTTCATTGCTTTCAAGGGGATGAAATTCGCTTCTGCCAGAAGCGCTTATTCTGCCCGGCTCAACCCCATTACCGGTTAAAATTCTTACAATAGAAGTTGCCCTGAGAACACTCAAATCCCAGTTGTCCTTCATCCGGTCTGATGGTCTGAGCGGTATATTGTCGGTATGTCCCTCAATGATTATATCAATATCCGTATTTTTATTCAGCACCCCGGCCAGTTTTCCCAACGCTTCTTTCCCTTGCGGATCTACTAGACTACTTCCTGATTTGAATAGTAATTTTTCGGCCAGACTAACATAGACCTTACCGTTACGGATTTCAACGCTTAGATCATTATCAGAGAAACCAAGTAGGGCTTCATTCACTTTTTCACGCAAGGCCTTTACAACAGAGTCTTTTGCGTTCATGGCTTGCTCCAATTCTTTCACCCTGGCTTCCCGCTGCTTAATATTTTCGTTCAGGGCATTAATGCGGTCTTCCTTGGCTTTTAATTCCTTTTCCTTTCCTGTCAATTCGAGTTCTTTATTGTTCAGCTCTTTTTCCTTTTCATTCAATTCGGCCATTAGTTTTTGTTTCTCCGCAGAGCTGTTCTCAAGCAAAGCTTTGTTTTGCTCAATCACCTTTTCATACAATTCATTGAGCCGCTGGTTCATCTTATCAATGTTTCGATAACGGATTCCATATTCAGTAGTATCCTTCTTCAGCGAACGATTATCTTTCTCCAGATTATCAATCCGTTCATTCATGGTTTCAACTTTGGCAGAAAGTTCCCTGAAATTGTTTCGATAAGAATTTACCGAATCCTGCAATCGCATGTTCTTTCTTTGGCTGTCCTCCAGTTTTCGGGCAGGCACACATGAGCTGAATTGATAAAGACTTACTACTAACATAATCAATACAAAGGGGAATAATACGATTTTGCGTTTCATGGTCATTGTATTCTGATGATGTGTCAAATTTAATACGAAATTCCGAGGCTTCAGGCAATTCTGTTGCTCAACAAGTATTTAGCTTAGTTCTATTGTCAAAATATGCATCATTTCTTTCAAATCATTGGCCGGAATAAGCAGACCACCAAAGGATAATCTTTCTCTTTCCTCCGCCATAAATCCATCATACCCTCCCTGTACAATCAGATCATCTGATTTAGCCACTTGGGTCAATACAAGAAATGAATTTTTACTAAGATAATATTTAGTTAAAAAATAGAACTCCGAGATACAACACATAACAGGTCACAAGGAAAATACCATTGAATTTTGAAAGCTTTTGATTGGAAGAAAACAGGTAGAAAAACAAGGTGGCAACAAGCATCACCGGAAGACTGAAATAAAACATTTCAAAAGGAATATCAAAAGGATGAATCAAACCGGGTATGCCCATAACCAGTAAAGTATTGAAAATATTGGATCCAATGACATTGCCAATAATCATGTTACCCTGTTTCCTTCTGGCGGCTGCAATACTCACGGCCAATTCGGGCAGAGAAGTGCCTAATGCCACTACACTCAAGGCAATAATGTCTTGCCCAATGTTGAGTATTTCTGAAATCCTGATGATAGAAACAACCATGTACTGGGCTGAAAAATAAATTAAACTGCCACTAAAGGCCAACATCACCCAAGTCCAAAAGCTCACTTTCTTAACAGATTTCTCTGCTCCTGTTACTTCGCCCAGAAGCTCAACACTGCCGCTCTTAACAGTGTAATAAAAGAATAAAATTATCAGGCCAATGAAAATAAAGGAATCTATCCGGCTGAAATTATTACCAATCAAAAGTAATATGAACAGGATACATGCTGTAGCAAGCAAAATCGGAAAATCGCGTTTGATAATTCGCTTGTCAATTTGAATACCGGGCATCAGAATAGCGGCTACCCCGATGACTAAAAAGATATTGGTGATGTTTGAACCAACTACATTACCAATAACAATCTCGCCCGAATCTTTTAAAATGGCTATAACGGAGGTTACTAATTCGGGTAGTGAAGTGCCCGCGGCTACAATGGTGATACCGATGATGAAACTGGAAATTCCAAGTGATCTTCCGATTTGTTCAGCCAGGTGAATAAACCGTTCTGAAGACCAAACCAACACCGCAAGGCAAACAAAGAATAAAAGGATCCACCACACAATTAAAAAAGTTTGAGTGCAAATTAAGTGGATTTCTGCTTAATTCATTTTAACTTTCAGGATAAATCCATTTCACCTTTGACCCTTAAAGATATTCTCTATATACTTCTGGTGCCCGTAATGTTCATCTTTGTGTATATACTGGCATTAGTTTTTGTATCGCTCGCTTCAGAAAGATTGCATCTTGATAGAAAATTTAAGACCGACAAAACCTTCAATCGCTATGTGTTCCTTGTTTCGGGCCTGATATATCTGGCAGTTGTCTGGATTTGGATGATTGACTGGACCCGGATTATGTTGGAAGAAAGCGGATTGATTTAAACATTGCAAGGATCAGTTTAGTTGGATGTTCCGCTTATTTCGTCAAGACAAACCAAATAATTGTCAAACGTGTATTCCGGTAAATAAGCACCTCCTTTCATTACAAAAGAGCTTGGCCCAATATCATAAGGTAAGTGGATGTGCAATCTGTATTGTATGCTCCGCTTCCAAAGGGACAATTTTAGTAAATCGGTATGCCACTTGCTGAAAATTATCTGACGAAATCCGGGTGTCGCTGAAAAATAAATATCTGATTAATGTAATCTCTGTTTTGCGAATAAAGACCATTACAAAATGGCAATACAATAAAAAGCAGGAACAGAAACAAAGGTTTCATTGATATTTATACCAGCACAAATGCATAGTCCTAATGGACATTTACAATGAACACAAAGAGAGCTACCATAACATCCATCACTATACAAAGGAGCTTGATGCTTACGAATAAATTTTATCCAAATCTGAATCGGTATTGGTTTTTCCGCTTGATGTTGGAAGAATCGGGATAGTTTTAAAGAGAGCAGTCAGCCATTAATCAATGGTCCAGGTGGCTCTTCCCCTGAGCAATTTATCCAAATTACCTTTCCCCCGTTTTTCAGTAATTTCTTCAATTTGCTCTGCCATCATGGATTCGTAGGCCGGACGTTTGTCATCTATATAAAAAATACCGAAGGGCCTTGGCAATGCATCTTCTGCCTGAGGATTATCGAAGAATCGAGATAATATCATGCCTTTTATGGGGTCCGTTTCATCATGAATCCATAAATCATTTAAGGAAAACTCATTACCTATTTTAACTATTTTTGGTTTAAATCCATCGAGCCTGATACCATATTCCTTTTCTGCCCCAAAGACAAGAGGCTGTCCGTTTTCCATGTACAGCGCATGGGTTGCTCGGCTTTCTTTTTCAGTATATGGAAAGAAGGTGCCTTCATTGAATATTTTACAATTCTGATAAATTTCTATAAAAGAACTGCCGTGGTGTGCATTGGCCCGAATAAGCATTTCCTGCAGATGGTGCGGATCGCGATCCATGGACCGGGCTACAAAAGTTGCCTCGGAGCCCATGGCCAGAGCAACCGGATTAAAGGGATGATCAAGTGATCCGAATGGCGAAGATTTCGTGACTTTATGAGCTTCAGAGGTAGGGCTATATTGACCTTTGGTTAACCCATAAATCTCATTGTTGAATAATAAGATATTCACATCAAAATTTCTTCGGAGGATATGGATAAAATGATTGCCTCCGATTGACATGGCATCCCCATCACCGGTAACAATCCATACGTTTAGTTCAGGATTGGCGGCTTTCAGTCCTGAAGCAAAAGCAGGGGCACGCCCGTGAATACTATGCATACCATAGGTATTCATATAGTATGGAAAGCGCGAGCTGCAACCGATGCCCGATATAACCACAATATTTTCGTGCGGGATACCCAGGCCGGCCATCACGGTTTGAGTCTGTTTCAATATGGAATAATCGCCACAACCGGGACACCATTTTACATCCTGACCTGATTGAAAATCCTTTGCTTTTAATCTTTCTATTTCTGCCATTATCCTTGGGTAAGCATTAATTGTGCTCTATTTTTTATTTAACAAATCCTGAAACTTTTCACGCAATTCTCTTCTCATAAAGGGTGTCCCCTTAATTTTATTGAAAGGGATTGCATTGAGTGAAAACTTATCACGAAGTATTTTTATCAATTGACCATTATTCATTTCCGGTACAATTACCTGATCAAAACGGCCTATGATATCACCCAGATTTCTTGGGAATGGGTTAATATATTTCAAATGAATGTGTGAAATATTGTCAATTCCCTCGCGATTCATATCTCTTACTACTGACTTAATTGCGCCAAATGTTGATCCCCATCCAATGACCAATAATTTTCCCTTATCTTTTCCTTCTTCAATTTTTTGTTCAGGAATATCGAATGCGATTCGGTCAATTTTTTCTTGTCTCAGATTGGTCATTTTCTGATGATTCTCGGCATCGTAGGACACATCACCGGTAATATCCTGTTTGGCCAGTCCGCCAATTCTGTGTTCCAGTCCTTTTGTACCCGGTATGGCCCAGGGTCTCACCAGATTCTCATTGCGTTGATATGGATAATATGGCGGATCATCGATACTGTTTCTGGCTGCTTCAAATTTTATATGTATCTCCGGTAATTCTGCTTCGCTTGGAAATTTCCAGGGTTCAGCACCATTACCGAGATAGCCATCGCTGAGGAAGATGACAGGTGTCATATGCTCAAGGGCAATTCGGGCCGCTTCAAAAGCAGTAATAAAACAATCGCTAGGTGATTCTGCGGCAATCACAACAAGCGGGCTTTCTCCATTTCGGCCATACATGGCTTGCATCAAATCTGATTGTTCTGTTTTTGTGGGCATGCCTGTTGAGGGCCCTGCCCGCTGTACATTGCAGATCACCAGAGGCAATTCAAGCATCACAGCCAAACCAATGGCTTCGCCTTTAAGTGCCAGGCCGGGGCCAGAAGTTGATGTAACCGCCAGATTTCCGGCAAAGGCTGCACCAATAGCAGAACTAACGGCTGCAATTTCGTCTTCCGCCTGAAAAGTTTTTACACCAAATGCTTTCTGTTTTGATAGTTCGTGCAAAATATCAGAGGCAGGAGTGATGGGATAAGAGCCTAAAAATAGGGGTAATCCCGATTTTACAGATGCGGCAACCAATCCATAGCTCGTTGCAATGTTACCCATGATACCACGATAGGTTCCGGCAGGTAATTCGGCAGCATCAACCTTAAACTGGGTTGAAAAGGCTTCTGTAATCTCTCCGTAATGATATCCTGCCTTAAGCACTTTTGTGTTTGCGTTAAGCACCTCTGGCTTATTTTTAAACTTTGCTTTGAAAAAATCCAGGGTGCTTTTCATATCACGGTCGTATATCCAATACAAAAATCCTAGCACGAACATATTTTTTGACCGGTCTCTTTCTTTGGAACCCAGATCTGAGTTTTCTAAGGCATCTCTTGTTCGTTGGGTAATATCAATTTCAATGATCCGAAAATTCTCAAGACTACCGTTTTCGAGTGGGTTTTCTTCGTATTTAGCTAAACGAAGGTTCTTTTTATCGAATCCGGCAGTATTGACAACAATAGTACCGCCCTTTTTCACAAAGTTGATATTGGACTTAAGGGCAGCCGAATTCATAGCCACCAACACATCAAATTCATCACCGGGTGTAAAGATGTCGAGGCTGCTGAATTGAATTTGGAAACCAGATACTCCGGCCACAGTTCCCAATGGTGCACGAATTTCGGCCGGATAGTCAGGAAAAGTAACAATGTCGTTTCCGGCCAAGGCTGAATTATTGGTGAACTGATTGCCTGTAAGTTGCATGCCGTCTCCGGAATCTCCGGCAAATTTGATCACGACTTTTGATCGATCTTCAATGGTATGATTCATTCAAAGAAGTTTGTTTTAAATGATTGGGCAAAATTAAAAAATTGTTGCCCGAAATGAATGATTTCAATGATTAATAGTTAATACGCTCTTTCGTTTTTCCCTTCCATATAATTTATAAACGCCCGATTAACGACCCGATTACCTCCCGGTGTCGGATAGTTGCCTGAAAAATACCAGTCCCCGGTATGGTCCGGTATGGCTTTATGCAAGTTTTCAATTGATTGATAAATCAGCCTGACATTTGAAAAAATATGTGGTGGTCTTACAATTTCAGAAATGATCATGGCTATTTCTTCGTCAGTAAATTGTTCATATAATTGTTTCACCTCATTTTTTATTTCGTCTACCGGCAAATGTTCGCTTGCTTTACAGTTTTGATAAATCTCATTTAACAAGTTTTGGTTCCCTTGTTTTTTAGTCAATTCAATAGCTGCCCTAAAAGCAATAAAATCACCGAGCTTCGACATGTCAATGCCATAACAATCAGGATACCGAATTTGTGGAGCGGATGAAACTACAATAATTTGTTTAGGCCCAAGCCGGTCAAGAATACTAAGAATACTTTTTTGAAGAGTTGTGCCACGGACAATTGAATCGTCAAGAATTACGAGATTATCCTGTTGATATTTCACAGAGCCGTAGGTGATATCATACACATGGGAAACCAATTCATTACGGGAGTCATCGCGCGTAATAAAGGTTCGCAGTTTAACATCTTTAACGGCTACCTTTTCTATCCTGATTCGTTGGTTAAGTATTTTATTTATGCCAGGGGTATTGTTTATATCTCCCAGTTCAGCAAGGTCAGTTTTTTTTCGATTGCTCAGCCAGCAATCCAGCTCTTTTATCAGCCCCAAAAAAGCAACTTCTGCGGTATTTGGAATGTAGGAAAATACGGTATTGTCAATATCGTAATTGATAGCTTTTAAAATATCCGGACGCAGTAGTTTGCCTAGGTTTTTACGTTCGCGATAAACATCTTCATCTGTTCCGCGACTAAAATAAATTCGTTCGAAACTGCAAGATGTTCTCGGGCGTTCAGGCGCGCATGAATCCATGCTCACTTTCCCGTTCTTTTTAACAACTAAAGCATGACCTGGCAGTATTTCCCTAATTTTATTTGAAGGTATGTTGAATACGGTTTGAATAGCTGGTCGCTCAGAGGCAGAAACTACGACCTCATCGTCCTGATAAAACCAGGCAGGACGGATTCCATTCGGATCGCGCAGAACAAATGCATCACCATGGCCTAACATCCCGACCATTGTATATCCTCCATCAAAATCTTTGACAGAACGAGTCAATATCCGTTGGATATCGATTCGCTTAGCAATGATTTGGGACAATTCGCGATTACTGTGTTTCTGATTATTAAACTCATCAAAAATTTTTTGATTTTCATCGTCCAGAAAATGTCCGATTTTTTCTAAAACCGTTACCGTATCAGACGCCTCTTTGGGGTGTTGACCGAGCTCTACTAGTTGATTGAACAATTCATCAACATTTGTGAGATTAAAATTACCGGCCAGCACTAAACTTCGAGACATCCAATTATTCTGACGAAGGAAAGGGTGGCAGGTCTCAATTGTATTGACTCCATGTGTGCCATACCTAAGATGTCCCATTAATACCTCGCCCATGAAACGGATATTTTCCTTCAGCCATTGATCATTATTGAGCAGAGCAGGGTTTTGTTTCCTCACGTTTTCAATGGAACTGAAAATTCCTTCAAAAATATCTTTAATGGGTTGATTTGAATTGCTTCGCTCGCGGCTTATATATTTATGTCCGGGAGGCATAGAAAGTTTAATGCTAGCCACCCCTGCTCCATCCTGCCCTCGGTTATGCTGCTTTTCCATCAAAAGGTAAAGCTTATTCAGGCCATAGAGATTAGTACCGTATTTTTTACGATAATAATCAAGTGGTTTCAAAAGTCGAATTAGTGCAATACCGCACTCGTGTTTAATGGCTTCGCTCATGCAGCGTATCTAAGCAGTAAAGTTAGTAATTCTGAATTTGGCACGCAGGTTAAAGTAGTTTCAAAATTAAATCATCTACGCTGAGCATTTCAGCTTCTGCTTTGTAATTTCTAACAATCCGATGCCGAAGAATGGGTAATGCTATTTTTTGTACATCTTCAATATCCGGAGAGTATTTCCCATGCAATGCTGCGTGGCATTTTGCACCCATCACTAAAAATTGTGAGGCTCTCGGGCCTGCCCCCCAAACGAGATACTCATTGGCAAGGTCATCAGCCATTGTTGTTCCGGGACGGGTTTTAGAGGCAAGATTAACGGCATATTCAAGTACATTATCAGTAACAGGAATTTTTCGAATCAAATGTTGAAAAGACAGAATTTCCTCTGCATCCAATATCTTATCGAGTTGTACTTTGCGGTTGGATGTTGTTGCTTTTACTACGGCTATTTCTTCTTCCTTACTAGGATAGTCTACATTTATTGAAAACATAAAACGATCTAATTGTGCCTCTGGCAAAGGATAGGTCCCCTCCTGTTCAATGGGATTCTGTGTAGCCAATACATAAAAAGGTAATGGAAGCAAATAGTTTTCACCGGCTATTGTCACCGATTTTTCCTGCATTGCTTCGAGCAGGGCCGCCTGCGTTTTTGGGGGCGTTCTATTTATTTCATCAGCCAGTATAATATTTGCAAAAAGGGGACCTTTGTTAAAAACAAACTGTCTGTTTTCATTTAAAATCTCGGTTCCTGTAATATCAGAAGGCATCAGGTCTGGGGTGAACTGGATGCGCTTGAAACTAAGGTGCAATGCTTCTGAAATTGTATGTACCAAGAGTGTTTTTGCCAAGCCCGGTACGCCAATCAAAAGGCTGTGCCCATTGCAAAAAATGCTGATCATAACCGATTCTATTACCTCATCCTGTCCTACAATAATCTTGGCAATCTGACTTTTCATTGCCTGATACTTTTCGACTAAATGATCTATCGCTTGCACATCGTTTTCAAAATTTTTCATTCAGATATGTTTATTTATGGCAATTGATTCCAGCGTTTTAGTAGCTCACAATCATCAAATTCCGGGTCAATTTTTACATAGGTTTTCTTAATGCGGCTGTCTATCCAGACATTCATGGCATTACGGATCTTAAACTGGAGCGCGTTTGCCTGAATACGTGAATAATCCAGTTTTAGATCGGCTTTATGTGGTGGTTTTTCCCCTTTTAGAAAAACAATACGATACGCATTTTTTCCGCTTGCGTCAACATAGGGTTTGGCCGGTGAAAATTCGTTCTTATTAAGTGTGTCGATGATAAAAGGTAATTCTCTATCAAAGGCTCCGAGTTGATCAAGATCAAACCAACTATCACCTGTCTGATCATTGATAATCATACCCAGATTGCTTTTGGTATTTTCGTCCTTACTATATCTCTTTACGGCTAGCTCAAAGGAAATAATTTTATCGGTTAGGAGATGCTGAACGCTGTCAGCCAGAGAGGCAGCAGCTTTCAAGTCATTGTCCGAAAGTTTTGGAATGATCAGTAAATGACGCACTTTAATCCGATTTCCATTTCGTTCCATTAATTGGATAATGTGATAACCAAAGGCAGATTCAATCACCTCTGAAATTTCATTTTTTTGCAATTTTAGTGCAGCGGCTTTAAAGACCGGGTCATAAGCATCTTCGCGGCCAAATTCCGGTAATTCTCCCTTTTGTTTGGCAGATCCGGGATCTTCCGAATAGAGATACGCCAGAAGCCCAAAATCTTCTCCGTTGATAATCCGCTCGCGCAATTCTGTAATCTTATCTAGTGCCATTTGTTTTTCTGCCTTTCCTACTTTCGGGTAAATAATAATTTGGCCAAGTTGAACTTCTGCATTAAAATAAGGAAGGCTGTCTTCTGGTATTTGTTTAAAATACTTTTTTACTTCGGCAGGGCTAATCGAAATATTATCCGTTATCTCGCTTTGCATGTGCTGTGCCAGTAATTGCTCTTTAATATCAGGTCTGAAATCTTCTTTCATTTCAGGAATACTCTTTTTGTAGTATTCTTCCAGTTTTTGCTCAGACCCAAGCATGGACACAAAATATCTGATCCTGCGATCTAATTCACCTTCAACTTCATCATCAGTCACTTCAATACTGTCAGACTCTGCTTGATTCAACATTAGTTTTTGTGTCAACAACTCATTGAGTATATAGCAGCGGACATCATCCGGCAATTCGCCATCTTGGGCCAATCTCAAATTTTGAGTTTCAACATCAGAACGCAAAATTGCTTTGTTGCCAATCACCGCAACAACTTTATCAATTACCTTCGGCTGAGCTGTTAAGATGTATGGCAGGAAAGTCAGGAAATATAGAAATGCAAAGCGTTTCATTTTTCTTTGGTATAAATTTTATAATTATCATTTAAAGCTGCGTCACGCATAATCCGGTCAGTCAACTTATCCAGCATGTCAAGCTTCCTTGTGTTCAGTATGCTTTTTATCACTTTATCACGAACATAACTTAACGGAGCTATTTCACCCTTTATTTTGGTTTCCAAAATATAGGTATTGTATTGTAATGTTGAATCTTCAAATTCGATAAAAAGGGAGGTTCGGTTTTCAATCTGCTCTCTCAATCTATCTGGAAATTCTGCTCGTATGGCAGCATCATCAAACCACAGACTATCATTAATATTTGAATTAATAGCATGGCGCAAAGTAAATAGTTGAAGACGATCGGCATAATCAGGATTCGATGACTTTAACCATATTTTGAGCGAATCATTTGATGGGCTACCTTTTTGCAAGGTTAAGTATCTGATTCGATAAATATTGTGGTCGAGTACAAAATTGTCGATATGCTCATGATACCATTGAGCAGCCAGCCCGGTTGATACAGTTGTGTCCAGATTATCATCAAGGTAGTGACTCTGATAGGAATAAATAATAAGCGATTGCCTGTAGTCTTCAATTTGCTTTTCGAGATTCTCAACTTGTCTGCCCAAATTATCCTTTGCATAATGCAGCAATAATTTTTGATTGACCCATTGGTTTATTAATTCATTGGCCAATTTCATGCTGTCATCATTCGAAAGATTCGAAAGACCCAGGCCTTGCAATTCATCGGGATATAAATATTCATTATAAACACGGGCCAATGCATTGTCTTTATTGATCTCTTCACGAGCCTGAAAATACCGGCATGACACCGGTATGATTCCGGCTAACAGTAAGCAAAAAAGCATTGTGATTTTATAGGTCTTCAACGTGCAAGAGATTGCAAAACAGAATCATTGACAATAACCAGATACTTATCACGAAGCGCTTTTATCCATTCTTTTTCCAGATAATCCTGATAGTCAGAAATAAAATAACCTTTTGCTTCATCCAGAGATTTAGGCATGGGATCAAAATGGTTTTTTACCCAGACCATACTCACTGTACCACTGTCCGAAACCACCATATCACTCCAGCCTTGTAAATCAAAATAAGGATCAATCCTCGAATCCTGTCCTTTTTCATATAGATTTTCGGTTATATTAACCACAGGACGATCAACATTTAGCTTTAGCATAATCGTTTCTTTTGTCATTTTTTTAGACCAGCGTTTCACCTTTTTAGCTGATTTAATATCTGACACAGTGTAAATAGCTGCCTGTACCCGATTGCCCCACATATGCTCGGTTTTGTGGTTTTCATAGTATTCGTTTAAACCGGCACTATCCTGCATAGCTTTTGACCAGACTTTGTCTTCTGTTAGTTTAAAAAGCAATGTTCCATCAACATACTCTTTAGCCAAATATGAAAATTCGGGATAGCGATCGGAGAATGCAACTTCTTCCAGTTTTTGTAAACCGAATTGTTCAAAGTGCTTTTGAATCATGCTCTCAAAACTGCCGCTTCTCACTTTAGATTGGTTGATTTGAATGAAGCTCATCAAATCATTTTCTTTGTAAGATCGGCTTCCAATCATGAGAATCGTCTGATTATTATCAATATCAATTGGTTTATGCCAAACGCCTTTGTAAATACTGCTATCGAGATAGACGGCACAAGCAGCAAGGCGATTGGGGAATTCCATATAGCCATATTCTTTCTTATACTTAGCCAATAAATGTTTTTGTGCATTTTTATATCTGTTGTCCTTTTTCACGCGTTTTTCCAGTTCATCTTTCATCATTTCGTAGGGTTGAACATCAATTTTTTGCACCCTTTTTATAATATGAAAGCCAAATTGAGTTTGGACAGGCTCTGATATGTCGCCATCATTTTTTAATGAAAAAGCAGCTTGTTCAAATGCTGCAACCATTCGGCCCACACCAAATACGGGAAGTTTTCCGCCAGCTTCGGCTGTTTGTTTGTCGTCAGAATATTGGGCAGCCATTTCATCAAAGTCAGCACCATCTATTAACTGATTATACACCGATTGTGCTTTATCCCGAGCTGTAGCTATTTGTTCGCTCGTAGCATTTGGAGCTGTTTGAATGAGGATATGTGCCACTACAATTTGTCCATGTGCCGGTTCTGCTTTAGTGGGCATAACCAGGTGGTAACCCAATTTTGTCCTAATCGGCATAGACACCGTTCCAACCGCAGTATTATATGCCGCATCTTCAAAGGCTAAAAAGGGAATTTGTAAGGCGGTTATAAAACCAATATTTCCACCGTTTTCTTTCGCTGACTTATCATCTGATGCTTCGCGTGCAACTTTGTCAAAAGCTTCTCCTTTGATAATTCTATTTCTCAAATTCATGATCTTATTATAAGCCACCAAGGTATCGGCCGGTGGTGAACCCGGTTTTACCAAGACCATTATATGGCTCACTCTAATATCTTTTGTGAGCCGGTCATAGGTGGATTGCGTCAGCTTATCCAGAATTTCCTTGTCAATATAAGATTGTAATAATTGCGATTGATAAACACTCAGTTCGCTTTGAACTTTTGCCAGGGTATCAATTTGTAATTCCCGGGCTTCTTTAACTTTTAATTTAAAATTGATATACAATTCGAGGTAGCTTTTCAGGTCTTGCAAACTTTTGTTTTCCTCATTTTGATTGCTTTTATTATAAACGTATTGAAATTCTGATACTTTTACGGATTCGTTCCCAAAGGTGAATAATATCGGGTCATCTGTATGCTGAGCCTGAAGCGCAGCAATTGTGGCCAGCACAACAAATAAAATGCTGTAAAATTTTTTCATATTAACTACTCTTTAACGTAAAATAGAAATTGGAATATCTTCGAAAAATAATTAACAAAATTAAAAAAAATTCCTGTGGGTACAGGATTTAATGGAAGACTAGAGTATAGTGATAATGCTGCGCTATAATATTTTGGATAGGCTGCAAACATTCACGCCATTAGATTGATAATAATTAACTTCATCCATGATGGAATACATCAGTTTCAGCCCAAGCCCTCCTTTTTGACGGGCTTGTATCAAATCGGTAATGTCACGACTTTTAAATTCATCTGCCGGAAATGCGGTATTGCCGACATCATATATTTCGACACTTAGTTTTTCTTCACTAACAGCAATTTCAAGTTGCAGGGTTTTCTTTTCATTACATCCATTGCCATGAATAATTGCATTGGCACAAGCTTCATCAACCGCCAGAATTATTTCATCACGAGTATTTTGGCTAATTTTTATATCGCCCAGAACAACATGCAGAAAGGAACGAATTTCAGATAGTTTTTCGCGTGAGCAAATAGTCGTAAACTTAGTTTTCATGCAAGACCTTTTTTGCTTCTTCAAAATCCGGTAAGATGGTGATTAGTTGCTCGAGTCCAAGAATTTTAAAGACATTGTAAACCCGATCGTTCATTTTAATAAAAACGAATTGACCTTTATGCTGTTTCATTTCTTCAATGTATGAAATAAAAACACCCAGGCCGGCTGATGAAATATAATTTAACTCTTCGCAATCGATAATGATTTTATAAAATTCGTCTTGAATGGCCTTGCGAATGACCCGGTCGAGGCTGATAGCAGAATTTGCATCAAGCTCGCCAATAACGGCAATTTTAATCGTTTGCTTGCTAATTTTAGATATGATCTCCATGCGGACGGACTCTGTTACGTGAATATTTTTTAGGGGTTATTCTCATTTTTCCACAATCAAGCCGGTTTAAAGACAAGGATGGAAATATCGTCTAATTGATTGTCTGAACCAGAAAATTCACTAACACGATTCATCAAACGTTTTACAATTTCTTTAGCTTCTAATTTACCATAATCCTGCAAATATTGTTGCAGCCGTTCGTAGCCAAATTCTTCTCCGTTTATGGCATGTCTGGCTTCTACAAGCCCGTCTGTATACAAACAAAAGGCATCTCCTTTTCGATAAGATAAAGATTTTTCGCAAATGGTTTTTGCAAAGCTTCCATTACGCAAAATGCCAAGACCAAGGCCTTCGTCTTCAAGATATTCAGCACTCCTGTTTATTGCTTTGTAAACCAGAAGAGGGCAATGTCCTCCCCGACTATAATTAATCATGTGTTTTGATAAGTCGACTTCAAGATAAGTGAGCGTGATGAACATTCCCTTATCGAAACTTAGGCTGACAGCTGTATTAGCCTTTTCTATAAAGCGGGCAGGAGAATAAGACTCAAGCATCAGCGATTGGAAAATACCTTTCATTTTGGCCACATGGAATGCAGCGGCTGTGCCCTTGCCTGATACATCACCCATGAGCAAACCCATTTTGTTTTCATCAATCCGGTAGAAATCATAATAGTCACCGCCAACTTGTCGGGCCGCTTCGCTATCGGCTGCCATATCAATTCTATTGTTGTAAGGAAAGGATTCGGGCAACAGCCTTTTCTGAACATTTTTACCAATCTCCAGATCTTCTTTTAAAC
Organism: uncultured Chitinophagales bacterium; assembly: GCA_964413685.1. Taxonomy (GTDB): domain Bacteria; phylum Bacteroidota; class Bacteroidia; order Chitinophagales; family S012-47; genus JAJRWN01. The sequence continues at coordinate 139,896 of CAYPSW010000001.1, read as the reverse complement.
GCTCCGCTTTCAATGCATCATGCAATAAATCATTGTTTTGCAATGATACAATGGCCTGTGCAATAAAAGATTCAGCCAGGTTAATCCTATATTCATCAAATCCGGCTACAATACGTTTTAGCAAAAACATTCGCCCTCTGATTTCATCTTTCACCCGAATTGGAAATTCAATGAGCGATCGTGCATCTACATCATGATTACGAAGATTTGGGTCTTTCCTGATATCCTTGATATATAAATAGCGATTGTCGGGGGTCAATTGTAATCGCTGTTTATCGGTTAGGCTGCTTTGTAATCGCGCAATGTCTTTTTCATTAATTTGCTCCGCTTCGATTATAATATCATCCTGCCCTTCAGCACATAACATCACCCAGCCGGAATCGGCATTTGTATTTTGCATCAATGTTTTAAAGAGCGTTTTTAAAATATGTGGCGTTTCGGCATTAGAAACAATGGAGCGATTGAGGCGCATGAAACTTTCAATTTCAGCATTTTTCTTTTCGATAAAAGAGGCAATGGGTAAATTAAACAGCAGAGACAAGAAACTCGCTAGGGCATAGGCATCTGCAAAAAATACTAAAACCAATAATGGTAAATCAGCCTCTAAAGTCCAATTGGTATGACTTAATTCTGCTTGTCCCAATAATCCACGAGTGAGACCAAATAAAACCAGACAAAAGATAGCCAATGTAAAAGTAGCCAGCACCTTTGCCTTTACAGACAGGAGGGCAATCCAATCAAGCCTGATAATCAGCAAAAAAACCAGACTGCCAGACAAAATATAAAAAGCCTTCAGGCTATTATTATGCTGCAGACCGGGAAAAATTTGCAGAAACATACCGGCAGATATAACTATTACGGTTCCCAGTAAATAATATCCTTGTTGCTTCTGGTTTCTTGTAGACGCCAGTCGATAAAACATCATGGCACAAAACAGATAAAAAACAAAGATCAGGAGTTTGCTAAACCGGTCATAAATAAAGATTGCCGGATTGTGTTTGGACAGGGAATATCCAAGACGGCTAATTAATTCAGGCAATAAACTTATCAGAAGCACTAACAAGCCCGACAAAACCAGAGAACTCAAGAAGGCTTCAATATTGTAAAATTCAATACGGTGGTATTTCCTGTAAACCAAAAAGGCCGTAGCGATAAAAAACAACGTTTCAAATATGCCGGCAAGTGATATGCCTGAATTTGTTTCTGCCTTGTTTTGCCAGAGTAAAAGACTAAAAGCGGTAAAGGCACCCACAGCCACAAGCCCAAGTAGCCCATAGAGATATATATTCTTTGTAGTAGATCTCACCGGGAATTATTTATTCGAACATTCATTACTCTAAAATACCATGATTCCGGTAAAAGCAGCGGCTTCGATTTCATTAACTTTGCACATTTTAAAGCGTGAGCCCTTGATTCGAAAACAAAGAATTGTAAAAAATCTGAAGATAGAAAAAATAGTAGCCGGAGGATTTGGCTTTGCGCGACAAAACGGAAAAGTTGTATTTGTTGAGAACGCATTGCCCGGTGATGAGCTGCATGCCATTGTGCGAAAAAAACATAAAGACTACGTGCAGGCATACCCTTCTGAATGGCTTCGGTTATCACCTGACAGGGGTGTGGCTTTTTGTGAACACTTTGAAAATTGTGGTGGATGTCGGTGGCAACACGTGGACTATGAAAAACAACTGGCATATAAAGAAGCTATTGTTAAAGAGTCTTTCGAACGGGTAGGCAAAACAAACATTTCCGATTTCCGGCCTATCATTGGTTCGGACCAAAGCCGAAAATATCGTAATAAAATGGAATATACTTTCTCAAACAGACGCTGGCTGAACAAGGCAGATATGGAAAACGGAAATCCGGCAACAGAGTTGAGAGGCTTGGGTTTTCATGTTCCCCGGGCTTTTGATAAAGTACTTCAAATTAAACATTGCCATTTGCAGGAAGACACTGCTAATCGTATCAGAAATGCTATTTATGATTTTTCTATCAGTCATAATTTTTCCTTTTACGGTCTCCGTAGTAAAGAAGGATGGCTTAGAAATCTCATTCTGCGAAATAATCGTAAAGGCGGTTGGATGGTGATTTTGAGTTTCGCCTATGAAGACGAAGCTGCAAGAAATGCTCTGCTCAACTTTCTTGTTTACCAATTTCCCGATATTCTATCGTTGCAATGGCTTATTAACCCTAAACATAATGATGCTATATATGATTTGCCGGTACACGTTTTTTACGGACAAGACCATATAGAAGAAATGCTGGGCGATTTTCGCTTTTTGATTGGTGCCAAATCCTTTTTTCAGACCAATCCGGCTCAGGCTGAGATATTGTATGATATTGCCGGTCAATTTGCTAATCTTAACAAACAGCAAATCCTGTATGATTTATATTCAGGCACAGGGAGTATCGGTATTTATTTGTCTGGTCGCTGTAGCAAAGTCTTGGGTATTGAAAGTGTTGCTGAAGCCGTTGAAGATGCAGTAAAAAACGCAGCACTGAATAATATTGAGAATACATCCTTTTATTGTGGAGACATGAAAGACGCTTTTGATGAAAATTGGATGGCAACCCATGGCCGGCCGGATGTTGTTATAACGGATCCTCCCCGGGCAGGCATGCACCCGAAAGTTGTACAACGACTCAATGAATCGGGTGCTGCTCGCATTGTATATATCAGCTGTAATCCGGTTACTCAGGCTCGCGACATTCACATGATGGAAGAATATTACCAATTGAAAACTTTGCAGCCGGTAGATATGTTTCCGCATACTTACCATGTAGAAACGGTCGCTTTACTTGAAAAAATTAATCTTGGCCGGTTTTTATAAGGCTTTTAACAATTTATCCATACTATGCTTATTTGAGGGCAGTTTGAAAGCATCAAGAATATCTTGTTTTTCTCTTGTAGTTAAATGCCAACTTAAACTTGCAGCCTGATCGGTTTTTTCGGGTATATAGTTAAACTCAATAAATTCTAACTTTCCATCCAGCCATTCACGGGCATATTGAGCTAAATATAGCTGATTATAATGCTGTATTTCCGGCCAATTATTGTACAGATTTCCAATGGGGTTGAATAATTGAGTAAAGATATTCCTGCTACCCTCTGAACCATCGCTCAGCATTTCCTTGTTCACTGAGTTAATGCTAATAATAACTACTCCGCTTGTGTTTTCTTTAATCCAGTCTTTGAAATTAAAAATAAAACGTACGGAGGTTTCAATACCAAAATTATCCCGAATGCCCGCATCCATAATTTCCAGAGGAGGACGGGTTGGCAATATAACAGTCGGCATGATATAGGGATAAGTGGCATTCATGCGCAAAGCGGTCGAAAAGCGCAGATTATATGCGTCTTGTTTTTCAAGCAAAGTTCCGAAATCAACCCCATCAATCATGCTTACGGATGTATCTATAATATTACCTGCAGGGCAGGATAAGTAAGAAAGTTTTTGTGGAGAAATATACAGTTTCCTCTCATCCTGAATGATGGTTGGTGTAATTATAAGCATTGGTATTGAGGCGTTTTGCTCGGGTTCCCGATATGCAACCAATGCTTTATCAAGCCGATGACTTGTGTTCTGATTAAACTGCTTTTCAAACATATAGGCCCTGTCTTTTCGATAAGTATATTGACCGTACTTGAATTTTCGCCAGGGATAAAATAAATCGTTCACAGCAATGGCAAAGGTTACCGGATTCAAAAGGTCTCCTGCAAGGTCGTTTAGGTGTTTTTCACTATATGGATCTATATTTTCTCCTGTCTGCTTTTCACGAATCAATTCTCTGAAATATGCTTCCCCCAGCATCCCCCCGCTGGCACCAGTCATCAGCATGGTTTCTTTCATAATTCTTTGTCTCGAAATACTGTCGGACATGCGAAGCACCTGCATGCTCCATAATGCAGCCCGAAGCCCACCACCGCTGGCATTCACAAATAGCATTTTTGGTTTTTCGCCCGAAAATTTAGCTCTCCAGTTATTGAGTATTTCAAGAGTAGCCTGCTGATCTTCCTTCATGGTTTGTGCAGAATTTAGCTTGCGCAAAGCATTTGCATTATATTCCGGTTTTTGGCCGGAATAATTTAAACCATAAGCCGGGTTTTGATAGGTAACAACATTATACCTGATAAGCAGGCTTACAATAATTAATAACAAGATAAAGACTGTGCTTCGCCATCCGGCCGTCCAGTAAGAAAATGCACCAATCAACATCATCAGTGTTGCCAAAAGAATCAGTAAACTGGCACCGGCAGGTATCATAAAAATAGGATTGTCGATAAAAACCCCCAGGAAAACCAAAAAGGCCAATGCCAGCAATTCAACAATTATGGCATTCGTGTGGTGTTGTCTAAACACCGCTAACAAATCGCGCTCATCGTAATGATCAACACTACGAACCAGGCGGAGGTGAAGCGTTCTCGAAATAAAATTACTTACCCGCCAGACCCGCATTCTTTTTTGTACATTTTCCCATTTCAATTCTTCCCCTCTTTCTATGCCAACAGATACTGATTTGCCTTTTTTAAAAGACCGGCCGATAATATGCAGGATATTCTTGTTGGTACTGAAAAAATAGGTTCCGGTAATGATAAAAATGAGGACGCTTCCACCAATGAAGGCCAATAGGTTGAATAATGTATTTCCGCCCTCTGCTAGCTCACTTTGTGACTGAAATCGGCCAATCATGATAAGATATATCAAACCAAAAAAAATCGGTATGATGGAATTATTTATCGAATAGCTTAGAAAAGGAGAATTAAGGGTAGCCAAAAAGGGGAAACGATATGCATTGAGAATATAGCTGGTGATTTGAAAAACAATAACAAAAACACCGAAAGCAATACCCATCATTAAAAAACTGAGCACACCAACATGACCCATATACTCAGGGTCCAGAAAAAGATAGTTAATGCCGAATGGTCCACCTATTCTATGGGTAATGAGCCCGATTAACAATAGCCAGAAAAAGAGCAGAAAAAGCTGCTTCTTAAAGTGGAGCTGAACCAGCCGGAAGGGAAAACTAAACCATATGTTTTTAAGCCATGTCATTATAGAAACAAATCAGATTTACTGTCAATTCTCTAAGATAACACGACTTTCCGAATTCTTATTCAATAATAAAGCCCAAGAGGTCTAATACCCGCTTAAATCATGGTGTTTTTTCAATGGCTCCTATATCGGGAAGGGCAATTCGGGCCTGTCCAAAAAAGTCATCGCTGATGCCAATTGCTGTGCCGGCATTGATTAGAGGTGAACCGTCTGAAGGTGAAAAGTCTTCTTTGTCGGTGGCATCGACAAATAAGGGGTCCTGATTCTTCAGTATTGACTGCCATGCAGCAGTGCTTGTGTTCAGGTTGGTTTTTACCAGGCAATGATCAAATAAGTATTGAACTGTGTTGCCTGAAAAAGTAATTGTGTCTATTGAGATTTCGCCATCTTCCGGTTCAGTACCTAATTGCAGAGAACCGTAAAAAATATCGTTTGTGAAGTTTGCGTTTACATCTGCCAGCCAGGGAATTTGATTCTGAACAGCATAGTTGCTTAATAACAATACAGGAACTTTATGTTCTAATCCCAGCACCCCAAAATTGGCCAGCGTACTTTGCCTGATATTATGAATGCCTCCATAAAGCAAGGCCAAATCATTTTCACCACAACCATATATCAGACAATTTTCCATATCCACATCGGCCAGAAAACTAAAAACACCATAATCGCGGCAATTCTTTATCAGCACTTTGCTGAGCGTAATGTCTGGTTTGTTGGCCAACGTGAAATCAGCCAGATCATTACTAAATGAAGAACCAGCTACAATGCCAGAAGTGGCTTCCGAAATACGCAGATTTTGCAAAACACTTCCGGTACTGCCCCTCAAAATAATTATACTGCCCCATTGACCGGCCAAGTCGTCAAAGAAATGTTCGAGCCGGTCGCCTTCAAAAGAAACGACCGAATCAGGAGTGCCGTTAATGTTCAGAGTTCCCGCTACCAGAAAATGTGCCCCCCCGTGCATATATACTTTCACACCCTGTTCAATATTGAGTGAACAGCCGGTGTCAACCATTACGGTTCCAAGCATAACATAAGGCTTGTCGTTCGTCCATGTTTCGTTGCAAATTTCAACACCATTGTAGAAATGGGCATTTTGACCATAGGCCAGTAGTTTAACTTTTTGTTGATTCCCGTTGGTCATAAATAAAATAGAATCGCTGATGACGAAGGGTGTATTCAGACTATTGGGATCAACAGTTACTTCGACAAAGACATAAAGGCTGTCCTCTGGGGCTATTTGTATGTTATTAAAATGAATGCCGGCAATCCCATCCACATTCATTCTGAACGCTGATGAATTGCCTCCGGCCAAATCCATATTGGAAATGATAATAGCTTGTTTGTAGGGATTAAAAACCTTGAATAATCGGGTCGCTGAGCCAATGCTGGTAAAAACAGTATCAAAAGTCAAGGTATCTGTAGAAAAAGTCAGGGAAGCTGTAGGATCGTTGATGACCGGGTTTTTACGACAGCCCCCGGACCAAAGCAGCAAAGTATATGCTATTGCTAAGACAAAAATAAATTGAGTAGTTGTTTTCATGGGATGTGAGAAATAGTCAACGAAAGAATATTTTTCTCATTGCGAAGATAATAGAATTGTTCCGTTCCGCTTGGTCTAATCAGCGCAAGCAATAGTAGCTACACTCAGCCGGATATCCCGGCAAGAATTGAAAAGTTCCTGCCCGCATGCCTCAAGGGTAGCTCCTGTGGTTACCACATCGTCAACCAGTAAGATGTGATTCCCGTTTATCTTCTCGGCATGTTTGCATTTAAAAACCGACTTTACATTTTCCCAGCGTTCCATCCTGTTTTTATGTGTTTGTGTTTCAGTAAAGACAATGCGCTCAAGGCCTTCAGGTATCGACTGAATATGCATAGTTTCGGCAAGTCCTCTTGAAAATATTTCGCTTTGATTAAAGCCTCTCTGGTGTAACTTGGCCCTATGCAAGGGAACAGGAATAACAATTTGTACACTTGAAAATCCGGGTGCTTCCTTCAAATAGTGTCCGTATAATTTCCCTAGTTCAATACCGATTTGCTTTTTGCCTTCATATTTAAAGGCATGCATCAGGTGTTGAACCCGCGCCCCTTTATGAAAATGATATAGAGATGCCGCATTGTCCAATAATAGTCTGCCATAAAATTTTTGGTGAATAGGGTTTCCTCTTTTTTTATGAAAATCAGTTTCGGGTAAATCATGACGGCAAAAAAGACAAATTGATTCTTCGCCTCCTTGTAATAATCTCCCACAGGCCACACAAAGATTGGGATAGAACAGGTTAAGGATATCATTTAGCCATGTTGACGCAATAGAATGGTGTTTTCGAGCATACATGTATCTCTGGTTTTCAATCAGGATACAAATTATAAAACAGTTGAGAATTAAAAAAGAAAATTAAAAGATTTTTTTATAGATTTCATCAACCCGGGCTACTCCAACAATCTCAATATTGAATTTGGTATTCTTCAGACTACGTTGCTGACTGCGTGGAACAAAAAATTTTTCAAACCCTAGTTTATCGGCTTCTGCAACCCGTTGGTCTATCCGGTTCACTTGTCTGATTTCTCCCGAGAGACCCACTTCACCGGCATAGGCCGTCAGCACAGGAATGGCCAGATCTTCGAATGAAGACAAGAGCGCCATAATGATGGCCAGATCAATAGCGGGATCATTCACTTTCAACCCGCCTGCAATGTTCAGAAATACGTCACGAGTACCAAATTTGAAACCGCTTTGTTTCTCAAGAACCGCCAGCAACATGTGCAATCTTCGGGCATCAAACCCCGTACTGCTGCGTTGAGCTGTACCATATACTGCCTGAGTAACAAGAGCCTGTACTTCAATGAGCATCGGCCTAAGACCTTCCATAGTGGCGGCAATAGAAATACCCGCAACGGGTTCTTCGCGCTCCTGTATCAGCAATTCAGAAGGGTTTGAAATTACCCGTAATCCATTGCCGAGCATTTCATATATTCCCAATTCAGCGGTAGAACCAAAACGATTCTTCATGGTTCTCATAATTCGATATTGATGATTTCGGTCGCCTTCAAATTGCAAAACTGTATCTACCATGTGTTCCAGCAATTTCGGTCCGGCAATGATTCCTTCCTTTGTAATATGTCCTATCAGGAATACGGGTGTGCCACTTTCTTTAGCATATCGCTGTAATTCTCCGGTACATTCTCTTATTTGCGAAACAGAGCCCGGGGTGGAATCAATCAGTGAAGAGTGCATGGTTTGAATAGAATCTATGACCAACATGTCAGGATTCAGCTTTGCGGCATGGCTAAAAATCCGACTTGTTGCCGTTTCGGTAAGGACGAAAAAATCAGGATTTATGCCTGATAATCGTTCAGCCCGCATGCGAATTTGTTGCTCACTTTCTTCACCACTCACATAAAGCGTTTTATGCCCCGTCATTTGCAAAGCTACTTGCAGCATGAGTGTAGATTTCCCAATGCCCGGTTCGCCACCGATAAGTACGAGAGACCCCGGCACAATGCCTCCGCCCAATACGCGGTTTAGTTCAGGATCTGGCGTTTGGAGTCTTTGTAAATCTTCCTGGTTTATTTCATCAAGCCGTTTGGGTTCATTGATGGTTTTTTTCTTTTTTCCGTTCTCTTTCCATTCGTATGGCCTTCTGCCCGCTTTCTCAATGATCTCTTCCACATAGGTGTCCCATTCTCCACACGCAGAACATTTACCCATCCATTTAGGAGCGTTATTGCCACAATTTCGACAGATGAATACAGTTTTGGTTCCGGCCATTGTTCAAAAATACGCAATCGGAAGAAAGGGGAAGCAAAGCGTTTGGTCAGCTCAGAGCGGAAAATGGTTAGATTTGCTCAATGGCATCAGAGGGCAGCCAGCCAATTTTTTCAGCACTAAAGCGAATTTTTGTCCATCCGTCATTAGAATCGACTACTTGCACTTTGGCGCCTCCGTGTAGCATGAATAATTTCAAACCACTGTCATTTGGCTCGCTGTTTACATAAATATTGCTACTCATAACAACGGCTTCAACATGTTGTTTATCGAAATTATTTCGGGCCCGGGCCATCCAAAAGAATAATCCGGAACCCAATAGCATACATGCCCCAAGGATAAAAAGGCTTTTTTTTATTGTACTGTTTTGAAAAAACATAAAGGAAATGGCCGGGAGCAGGGTAATCCACAATAGTATTATTGCCCATCGAATCCAGCCTGTACGACTTTGTTGATTCAGTAAGCGAGTGAACCATCGATGAAGCAAACTTTGGACGTCATCTTCTGATTTATCCACCACATAAACACGAGCCATTTTAAGGTTGTATTGAATATCTTCATCCTCTGGATTTAATTTATTTGCCCGTTCAAAATTTAAGATAGCCTGAACATATTGGCCTTCTTTAAAATTGCAATTCCCCAGATTGAAATAGAGGGCGCTGTTTGTAAAGCCCAAATGCAGCAATGAGTCATATCCAGCCGCTGCCGCAGCATAATTCTTTATTTTATAGTTTTCAGTGGCAGAATCGAGTATTGATTTGGCATCAGAGGCCATAAGAAACACTGTAAAGGCTATCATCGAAATGAATAATGCTCCTTTCTTCATACCGGTAGCATTTTACTAAGCTTTTCAATCATTTTCCTGGCTTCAACATAGGTTTTTCGTTGATGGTCTCCTCCGGCTGATGGGGAAAACAACGCCAGTTCACAGGTATTGAGCAATTGGATGAGCTTATCAATAAGTGCCTCATCCAAATTCTGTTCAATTAGAAGACTTTTAATATTATCTCTTGACAAAGAAGATACAGGAAGGTTGAGCCGATCGGCCAGAAAGCCCCATATTGATTGGTTAAGCTCATTGTAAAAAGTCCTGCTGTCAGCTACATTTACCAACTTGGCCGCTTTCGATAAGCGTTTTTGGGCCACACGGGCAGCCGACCTCATGCGTCTTCCGCTTACATCAAACATACGTTTATCTCGTTGCTTCTTAAAATATAATAGAGCAGTAAATAATAGAAAAGGGGTTATAATTAGTAGCCATACAGTATTGCCACCAAATAAAATGTTCTCTTGTGAGCTGAGCAGATTATAGCCGGTTTTAATGTATCGAATGTCGTTGCCAAGCATTTCAACCTCTTCTCGGCTTATGCCCGAAATATTATTATTGTCCTTTTCTGCACTACCATTACTAATATGTAAATGATATTTTGATGTTTGCAGGGTAATATATTTTTCTTTAGCCGGATCGAAATATGAAAATGGTACTGATTCAATGCTAAATTCACCTCCTCTGCGTGGAATGATGAGATATTCAAAATTTCTGCTGCCTCTAATGGGCAAACTACTACTGCTTACTGTGCTGCTTTTGGGATCGTAAACTTCAAAATCTGTAGGCAGATTGAGTTCTGGTGCTGAAATTAAAGTAAGATTGCCTGTACCTTTAATTTTAATTTTATAGGTTATGGCGTCATCAGCTGAAAGGACTGTGTCGCTGATAGATGTAAACTCTTTAAATTGCCCAACTGCCCCGTAAAATGAATCTGGTGCATTAGCGGGTAAGGCTTTTACATGGATAGTAAGAGCATTGCTGTTTATTTTATTTTGTGTTTGATTAAAAAACCCACGTGAAACAAGCACTTGAATATCGCATGGTTCAACAGATATGTTGCCGCTACGTTGAGGGAAAATAGCTACTTTTTGAATTATAACGGTTCGATATATGATACCATTTATCTTTTCTTGTTTTACGGGTTGTTTTCCAATTTTAATGTCCTGTTTCCAGAATCCATCATAGCTTCCGCTTGGAAGCGAATAATCATTAACACCTAAATTAGATGGTACCAGCAACTGATACGTCAGCGTAATTTGTTCGCCCTGATAAACTGTATTTCTATCTGCTATCGCTCTCAAGCGAATCCCTGCATCTCCATGTTGTTGTTTTGGGCGGGTGGGTTGAGTAGGAAAAGAAGGTGTTGGAAAAGTTGAGCCAAAGGGATCCCATGGATCATTTTGCCGTTGACTTTTTGTTTTTCCTTTTACAACTTTTACTTCAATAGGGTCTGATTTGTACGTTTTATTGTTTAGTTGAGCACTTGCTGATTTAATTGTAAAATTACCTATCGAATTGGCTCGCAGCACATAACTTAGAATCACCTCCTGGGTCATATTGCCATTTACAATCTGCACAGAAGTAGATTGATTTGGGCCAGATAAAAGTTCGAATTGGCTTAGATCCGGAATTTTCCAATTATTTCCGGGTTTAGCGTTTACAAAATGAAATTGCAACTCGAATGTTTCTTTAAGGCCGACAGGATTATGGTTAAGCGATGCATAAAAATCTACTGACTGGGCTTTTATCCCAAAACCAATAAATAGCAATATGACCGGTATCAAGCGCTTCATTATCACCAATCTTTGACATTATGTGTATTTGAAATCGGTTTTGCTTCTCTTTTCTTTTTATCCTTCAGTGTTTTGTCTTCTTCCGCCTGTAAGGCTTTTAGTAGCTGTTCGGCTTGTTGCTTGTTGAGTTGTTGATTTTGCTGTTGATTCTGATCTTTTTGTTGTTGATCTTGTTTCTGCTGTTCGTTTTGTTGCTGATCTTTATTTTGTTGTTGCTTTTGTTTCTGCTGTTCGTTTTGTTGCTGATCTTTATTTTTGTCTTTGTTTTGATTCTTTTTCTGCTCTTTCATCATCTTCATTGCGTAAGATAAATTGTAGCGAGTGTTTTTGTTAGAAGGATCAAGAAGTAAGGCCTTTTTATAGGCATTAATTGCGTCCTGATATTTTTTTTGCTGTATATAACTATTGCCAAGATTATGCAATGCCTGTACCTGATCATTGTTATTGGCGCTAAGCTTGGCGGCCAATTGAAAGGCCTCCGCAGCCCCCTTGAAATTACCTTGTTTATAAAGGACATCTCCCCGGTTAAAAATTCCTTGCAGATAATTACTGTTTTCGCTAAGTGCCTGATCATATTTTTCCTGAGCCTGCTCGTAATGTTGCCGGGCATATAAATTATTGCCTTGACGCACTAATTTTTGTTCGGGTTGAGCCCATGAGCCCCACGAAATAAAACATAATAATAGGATACTGAATAATCTCATGTGTTAAAAATCTTCCAATTTACAAAAGCACGTGTTTTCTTATTTGAAATTAATATTTCCGCCATCAATAATAAAATAGCGATAGCTAACGGTACGCGGTAATAAGAAATATAAGAATCATATTGAACAAGGTCAAGCTCTTTTTGCTCAAGTGATGAAAGGTCTTTTTTAATGGTTCTTATTTGTTCATTCGAACCATTCAGGTTTTGATATTGTCCGTCACCACTTAATGCAATCTGGCTTAGAGCCGCCTGATTCAATTTGCTCATCACCACATTTCCATCAGCATCTTTTTTATATCCTTGCAAATAACCATTATTGTAAATAGGTATAGGTGCTCCTCTATCGGTACCTACCCCAATGGTTTCAATTAAAATACCATTATCAGCTGCTTTTTGTGCTGCCTCAAGGACTCCTGATTCGTGATCTTCCCCGTCTGAGATAATCAAAATGGCTTTATCTTTTACTTTATCTTGATCAAAAGACTTAATGGCTAAGTTTATGGCTTCAGCAATAGCAGTACCCTGAGTCGGTACCATGTCGGGTCCTATTGATTTTAAGAACATTTTGGCAGCTGAATGATCCGAGCTTAGCGGCATTTGTAAATATGCATGCCCTGCAAAAATGATCAGCCCAACACGATTGTTCGCCATCTTGTCAAGCAAGCGGGACGTAAATAAACGGGACCTCTCCAAACGATTGGGCTTGAGATCTTCGGACAGCATGCTTTTCGAAACATCAATAGCCACGAATAAATCAACGCCTTTAATTTTGGCTTTTTTCTGCTTAGTTCCAACTCTCGGGTTGACTACGCTTAGCACCAAGAAAGAAAAGGCAAGCATCAGAAGTATAAATTTAAATCCTCGCTTTTGCGTGGCGTAATCTGGAATCAACAAATTCAGCAAATTCCATTCGCCCCAACGCCTGAAGACTTTTCTTCGCCAAAACCGATTAACAAAGTAAAAAATACCAAGCAAGGGTAAAAGCGCCAAAAGGCGTAAATATTCGATATGTTCCCATTGTATTTGTTCCATCACATGGCTGTTCTGAATAGGGTTTCTCGTAAAAAGATTTCAAATAAAAGCAACCCAGCTCCTAACAGCACCAGGGGAAGAAAAAACAATTTTTTCTTAGGAAGCACACTTAATTCTATTCTCGATTTTTCCATATGGTCAATAGTACTGTAAATGTTTTTTAGCGATTCATTATTAACCGCTCTAAAATATTCTCCTCCGGTTTTAGCAGCAATATCTTTCAATAAGTCTTCATCAATTTCTACCGGTACACGTTTATAGGCATATTGTCCATTGGGATAAACGGCCACCGGTGACAAGGCTAATCCGCGCGTACCAACGCCAATGGTATGCACACGAATTCCAAAAGTAGCAGCGAGGTCTGCAGCTGTTCGGGGATCTGTTGAGCCGGTATTATTTACTCCATCTGTCAATAGTATAATGACTTTGCTAATGGCTTCGCTTTCTTTTAGCCGATTGACGGCTGTACCGAGACCGGATCCAATTGCTGTGCCTGATTGCATATTCCCGGCTTTGATTTTTGACAGAAAATCGGCTAAAACCAGATGGTCGGTTGTTATCGGGCATTGGGTAAATGCTTCACCCGAAAAGACCACTAAACCAATTCGATCGTTGGGTCTTTGGGCAATGAAATCACCTGCAATATTTTTTGCCGCTTCGATTCGGTTTGGGCTAAAATCTTTGGCCAGCATGCTGGGCGATACATCAAGCGTTATTACAATGTCAATTCCAAGGGTCTCTTGCTTCGATTGACTTTCGTCCATTTCGGGCTGTGCCATGGCGGTAATCAATAGCATGATTGACAATATTCTAAAAACAAACAATATAGGCCGCAAGCGAGATCGCCAAAATTTTTTGCCCGAAACAATGCCTTTCCAATTAGAAACATGGATTTCGGGATATTGATCGGCCTGACGCCAGATAAACCAGCCAATCAACAAAGGGAGTAGTATCATCAGCCAAAAAGTAGATGGATGTGCAAAAGCAATATTTTCCCAAAGACTTTTCATGTTTCCTCTATGTGTGGTTTACTTTGTTCAATAATCAAAATTGCATTTGTCATGCTTCTGGCGTTCTGATCTGGCAAGGGAGTAATTTTGGCAAATTTGGCTAGATCTGCTGTTTCCAGAATTTGTTTGAGTTCTTCAAGTATCTCTTTGGAATAATAACTCTTCATTAAGTTCAGCGTTTCGCTGGTGGTTGATTCCAGAACAGGTTCTCCTGAAATCCGCTCAAGATACACTCTCAAAATAGTTGTAAGCCGAAAATGAAACGCCTTAACCTGATTGTTTTGCCAAAGTTTTTCCTTGTCCAATTTTTGCAATTGATCAAGGGCCCAATCCCATGGATCAATGTTTGGTGGAATAATGTCTGGCAAGAGTTTATTGGTCTTTTTTTGATTTTTCCAGAGATACCATATCAATACAACCAGCAAGATAAACATCAGGGGAATAGCCACCCGGGTAATCAGTTCCCAACGGGTAAGCCCCACTTGCATCGGTTCATTAATATCGCGTATGGCTTTGGTCGTATCTACTTCAACGTAGTCAACCCTTATCTGATAATTTTGTGTAAACAAAGAATCAAGTTGACCATTCGCTGATTGAACAGCAAATCTCAGCCCTGGCAATATAAGTTGTCCGGTATCGAAAGTAGTCAGTGTGAACCTGTGATGTATATTCAGGCTATCATGTATTCGGCTTGTATCGCTTTGTGTAGCAATCCACTCGAATGGATTCCATGTTGTAGAATCGTTTTCGATAAGAACCCAGTAATTGTTTGGCAGACGCAAATTAACATCGAGAACTAATTGCTCTCCAATTTTTATTTGGGTTGTATCAATGTTAGTTTGTACACTGATATTTTGTGCTCCTGCACGCTGAATAATCAGCAAGGACAATACACCTATATAAATTAATACTTTCGCTTGCCTCATATCGCCCTCCTTCTGCTTCTCTGCTCGAAGAATTTCATTAGCACTTTTACATATGATTCTTGGGTTGAAAGACTAAGTTGATCGGCACCGCTTGTCAGAAAGGCTTGCTTAAACCGATCTTCATATTCTGCATAGATCTTTGCATAATTTTCAATTGTTTTCTTGCCTGAGCTATTAATCCAGGCCAATTGACCACTTTCCAAATCACGGAAAGGAAGTAAGCCACCTGCCGGCAGCGTACGTTCTCTTTCATCAAATAAGCGAAGACCTACCAAATCATGTCGTCTTGAGGCATGTTTTAATGGCTTCTCGTAGCCCTGATCGAAAAAATCAGACAGCATAAAAACAATGGCTCTTTTCTTCTGAACATTAAGCATAAATTCAAGTGCCCCGCCAATATCAGTTCCTTTTCCCCTGGGTTCAAGATTAATCAGTTCTCTGATAATTCTAAGAATATGTCCGCGGCCTTTTTGAGGAGGAATGAATTTTTCAATCCGGTCTGAAAAGAAAATAATGCCCACCTTATCATTATTCAGCAAGGCTGAAAAAGAAAGGACGGCAGAAATCTCGGCCATCATCATCTCTTTTTGCATATTTTGAGTGCCGAAATAAGCCGAACGACTAATATCTGCCATGAGCAACAGGGTCAGCTCCCTTTCCTCTTCAAATATTTTGATATAAGGATGATTCAAGCGTGCACTGACATTCCAATCGATACTCCTCGCATCGTCTCCGTATTGATATCCTCTCACTTCGCTGAATGACATCCCCCTGCCCTTAAAGCAACTCTGATATTCACCAGCAAAGAGATGCCTTGACAAACCCCGCGTCTTGATTTCAATCTTCCTAACTTTATTAATCAGCTCCTGTGTATTCATTGTGATTTCTTATCAGGGCACTTCAATATGATCCAATATCTGATTGATGATATCATCCTGTACAATGTTTTCAGCTTCTGCCTCATAAGTCAGTCCAATACGATGACGTAAAACATCATGACATACAGCCCGGATATCTTCCGGAATAACATAGCCTCGTTTTTGCATAAACGCATTGGCTTTAGCTGCAAGGGCGGTATAAATAGAGGCTCTTGGAGAGACACCAAAATGGATTAGGTTTTTTAAATCGCTTAAACCAACTTGTTCCGGATTACGGGTAGCAAAAACAATATCGAGAATGTATTTCTCAATATGTTCATCCATGTAAACCTGCCGCACCGTTTCGCGGGCTCTGAGTATTTGAGCCGGTTTCACAACAGACTTTATTACTGGAAAATTACCCTCAACATTCATCCTCATGATACTGCGTTCCTCTTCTAAATCAGGATAGGCTACAATAGTTTTTAACATAAAACGGTCTACTTGTGCTTCAGGCAATGGGTATGTTCCTTCTTGCTCAATAGGGTTTTGCGTAGCCATTACCAGAAAGGGATCCTTTAGGCGGTAGCTTTTATCACCAATAGTGACTTGTCTTTCCTGCATCGCTTCAAGCAGTGCGCTCTGCACTTTAGCGGGTGCCCGGTTGATTTCGTCTGCCAAAATAAAATTAGAGAATATCGGGCCTTTACGAGCAGTAAATTGCATATCGGCCGGATTGTAAATCATGGTTCCGGTCACATCTGCCGGCAATAAATCAGGGGTAAACTGAATTCGGTTGAAATTTGCAGAGATGGCTGAAGAAAGCGATTTAATCGCTAATGTCTTTGCCAAACCAGGCACTCCTTCGAGTAAAATATGACCCTGTGCCAAGAGTGCCATTAACAGGCGGTCGGTCATGTGCTTTTGCCCTACTATTGCTTTTCCCAATTCCAGATTTAGCAGATCAAGAAAACTTCCCTCTGATATAATTTTTTCGTTTAATGCATTAATGTCAATTGTTTTAGACGATTCCATAATTTTTGAATTTAACTGCCAAATTTAGCGGTTGTAATGAGTGCTTTCAAGTTAAAGTGTGTTAATCGGGAATTTGTCCATAAATGCCTAGAAACAATCTCAGGAGACGCAAATAATGTTTTTTCTTTGGACAAAAAAAGAAAGGCGGCCAATGCCGCCTTTTTATAACTATTTTTTCAAAAGATCTCTGATTTCAGTCAGCAATTTTTCTTCATTGCCTGGCTCCGGAGGCGGTGCGGGTTTATTTTCTTGTTTTTTTCTGTTCGAATTCATGGCTTTAATAACCATAAAAACAGCACCGGCAACAATCACGAAGTCAACCATTGTTTGAATAAAAACACCGTAATTTAAAGTAACGGCCGCTGATTCGTCTGTTGCCTCCTTTAAAATCAGATGTAGATTCGTAAATTCGACACCTCCCAACAAAAGTCCAATTGGGGGCATCAAAACATCGGCCACAAAGGATGCAATTATTTTTCCAAATGCTGCGCCTATTATAACGGCAACGGCCAGGTCCACAACGTTGCCTTTCATGGCAAATGCTTTAAATTCTTTTAACATACTCATACGCTTTTGATTTATGTGAAAACTGGTTTGATGCAAAGTAAAGTTAATTATTTTTTTCGGATTTAACCCTTGCATTGTTAAATACCATTAAATAAATGGTACTTTGTATTGCATATTAGTAAAACAGTTTTTATCTTTGACACATGAACATTGAAAATTCAAAGGCACAAATGCGTAAGGGCGTGTTGGAATATTGTATCTTATCAATCATCAATACACAGGGTGAAGTATATCCGTCAGATATTCTGGTTTCTTTGAAGAAAGCCGAACTGATTGTTGTTGAAGGCACGATATATCCTTTGCTGAACCGATTAAAAAATGGAGGATTTCTGGCCTATCGCTGGGAGGAGTCGGAGAGCGGGCCACCGAGAAAGTATTACCGGCTGACTGCCGGTGGGCTGGACTTCCTGCTTGAAATGCAAAAAACCTGGAATAATCTTTCGAAAGCCGTGAATCAAATTACTCAAAAAAACAAAAGCAAATGAAGCAATCAATTAAAGTCAATATTGGCGGGCGTATCTTTCATATTGATGATGATGCCTATCGTAGCTTAAACCAGTATCTCGACCGAATTCGTCAATATTTTAAACGAGCCGGTGAAGCAGAAGACATTATGGACGATATTGAATCCAGGATCAGTGAACTGCTTTTTGAAAAAACCGGAGTTGATGGTATTGTCAGTCAGCGACACGTGGAAGAAATCATGAAAGAAATGGGTAACCCCGAGGCATTCAATCCACTAGAAGAACCTCTTGATTCTGAGGATAAAAATAACACTGGCTATGATGAGCAAGATGCTCATGCTAGGTTGTTCAGAGATCCGGACGACAAAGTGCTGGGGGGTGTTTGTGCCGGAATTGGTCATTATTTTGGCATCGACCCGCTATGGTTGCGACTTGCTTTTGCCGTATCAATTCTGATATTTGGCAGTGGGGTGCTGCTTTATGTGATTCTTTGGGTTATTATTCCTGTGGCACAGAGCACGGCCGATAAATTGCAAATGAAGGGAAGGCCGGTAAATATCTCAAACATTGAAGAATCACTCAGAGATGAAATGAAGGATATGAAGAATCGATTCGATTGTTTTAAAAACGATGCTAAAAACTTCAAAGCATCAAAACATGCCCGCAGAGTGCGGGGTATGGCTCATGATCTGGGAGATTCGTTTCGAAATTTTTTAAGGGGAATAGGACATAGCGCCAAAGCCATCATAGGCGCATTACTTATCATTACAACCATGATTATTCTGTTTGCTTTTGTAGCAAGCCTTGCAGGTTTTGGTCAATTTGACGGACTCACCTATTCCACAATGTCTGGATTTTTATTTGAAAAAGGAACTCACCTGTTTTGGTCAACGCTTGCTTTGTTGCTTGCTGTTGGAATTCCGGTATTATTATTACTCGTCAAAGGAATAACCTGGTTGCTCGGCCTGAATCAATCCATTCGGGGTTTCCGTGGTGGGCTAATGATACTTTGGATAATCTCTATTGTTATTTTATTTTATCACGGAACCCGTCTGGCGAGTGATTTTAAATATCGCGGTGAGGCAGATTCAATAATTGAAAGTGATTCGGTCACAACTGACTCAATATTCCTGTCATTATCGCATCCCGCCACCGAATCAATCTACAATAGTTTTTGGTTTGTGAATGGCGATTATGATGTTGCTTTTGTTAAGGACAATCATTTAATTCTCAAAACTATTTCAATTTCAATTGGAAGTAATAGCTCTGACCGGGTACGGGTTCAAGTGGAAAAATCGGCAAGGGGTGGTTCTCGAACTGAGGCAAGAGATCGGGCTGCAGATATTGATTACTCTGTTAGTTTACGTGAAGATAAGATACTGTTAGATCCGGAGTTTGTGCTCAATGAAGATGTTTGGAGAAATCAACAGGTAAAAATCATACTCTCTATTCCAGAAGGAAAAACCTGTATTGTGAATCCTGAATTAGAGCCCTACATCGAAAACCACTATATGAGTAAGGCTGATCCTCAGCGAGCAAAATCATATCAATACTAAAACAAGCAAAAGTGTTTTTTTGACAGATGCTCTAAAAATCGCTACCTTTGCTAACGAACGTTAGGAAAATGGGGGACACCGACACCTTAAACCGAAAAGAAAAAATATTACATGCCGCAATGAACTTGTTCAGGCAAAAAGGTTATGCGGGTACTTCAATGCGAGATTTAGCCAAAGAGGCGGGGATAGAGGCGGCCAGCCTATACAGTCATATTCGTTCGAAAGAAGATTTGCTTCGTGTCATTTGTTTTGATTTGGCCGATACTTTTATCAAGTCACAGCAAGCCGTAGCCGACCAAAACCTGCCGCCAGATAAACATCTTTATGCTGCTATAAAAGCACACATAAAAGTGCTGCGAACCAATGCGGATGCCAGCTCCGTTTTTCTGCACGAGTGGCGCTTTCTGAGTGAACCTGATTTTTCAAGATTTAAAAGGCTTCGTTCATTTTATGAGCAATTTTTCAACCACATAATAGAGCAGGGTGTAGAAACGGGGATTATTAAACCTGTTGATATACGTTTTACAGTACGTACCATTTTTTCGGCACTTAATTGGACCTATGGGTGGTATCGTTTTTCGCGTGATGCCGATATTGGAGATAAATGTGATATGCTCTACGATTTAATTATGCGGGGCATTGGTGTCAGCAAGCCTTAGGTGTGATAAGCCAGTAGTGGCACCTTGCAATTGAAAGCCATTTTCCTGGTATGACTGCTTCTCCCAAATATTCTTTCCAAAAATGTTCGCTTTTGAGTAAGCATTGCAAGCAGATCCATTCCATTATCGTTAATATATCGATTCATGCTTTCTATGACATTTCTTCCCTTAATGGTTTGGAAGAATATGAAGTGATCGGCCGCTAAATCGCTAAATCTTTTCTCGAGTTTATTTAAACGTTCTTTACATCGGGCTTCATCTTTGTTACAAACATGAAATGTGTGAATTTCGGCATTAAACCAACCTGCAAAATTCAGGAGTTTGTCTAGTGCCTTATTGTCTCCGGGCTTCAAATCTGTGGCATAGGCAATTTTTTCAATCTCTCTATATTCCGTTCCATCCGGTATGGCAAACACAGGAACATTTAATTCTGCAATAATCTTTGATGTGTTGCTTCCACTAAAAATGGCTTTGAAATTTTTTGCCCCCTTTGTTCCCATAATAATCATATCAGGCGTGTTTTCTCTGGCCAACTCAATCGTGGCCTCAACCATAAACCCTGCCCTTACTATTTCTTTACAGCTCAAGTCTTTAAGTCCTGTTTTCTCTACTGCCAACAATCTTTCATTTTCCAGACGTTGTTCTAGTGTCTTACGGCCGGTTTGCATCGATTCCGGCATCCATATCGGAGTGCTTTGGGTTTCAAGTGAGGCGGGATTATAGACATGATACATTAGAATGTCTGCATCAATTGCTTCGGCCACCCGAAAAGCATAAACAAGCGCGTTTTGGGCCGTTTCAGAAAAATCAACTGGAACCAAAATCCTTGGCATAATGGATACCCTTTTATGATTAGATGATGGCTAAGGTACGGCTCAAACCCGCTATCTTCAAATATGATGAGATGTTTTTCAGTATTTTATCAGGAATGTGTTTTTTTGTGTTTGTGGTAATGTATATCAATTTGTAGTCTGGGCTAGGAAGTATATCTGAGGTCAATGCAATACATTTTAATCCTGTTGCAAAAAGAGAAACAACAACCCCCATGTTTAATAACTTAAAAGCGATAACATGAAAAACATAGAATACCGATACGCAGAGTTGTTGATTAAGTATTGTATAGACCTGCAGCCGGAAGAAACACTCCTGATCAAATCAGAACCATTGGCAAAACCTCTGATGCTTACATTATATGATTCTGCCATTCGGGCCGGTGGTCATCCAGTAATAATTACAGACTATTTACAAACCGAAAGAATATTGATGACACAGGGTAATGTTCGACAAATCAACCGGGTGGATCCCTTTTTTGAGTTGGGGATTAAGACCTTTGATGCATATATCCATATACTTGCCCCTGAGAACCTGGCAGAATTACAAAACATTCCTTCTGATACGAAGGCGCTTCGTCAAAGAGCAAATCAATCCATAATGGACACTTATTTTGATCGTCTGGGTAGCGGAAGATTAAAACGAAGCCTTTGCCAGTATCCAACCGAGGCTGCTGCAATGAAGGCGGGTATGTCCCTTAGTGAGTATAAATCATTTGTTTACAAGGCTTGCCATCTTTACGAGGCAGACCCAATGAAAGCCTGGTTACAGGTTAGAAAAACCCAACAGGCTATGGTAGATCGCTTAAGCCTTGCCAGCAAATTCCGGTATGTTGGTCCACAAACAGATATTTCTTTCTCAACAAAAGGAAGAAAATGGATTAACTCTGATGGTAGAAATAATATGCCATCAGGAGAGGTTTTTACCTCTCCGGTGGAGGATTCGGTAGAGGGTTTTATTTACTTTAGCTATCCATCAAGTTATATGGGGAATAACGTTGAGGGTGTTACGCTTAAGGTAAAGAATGGAATGGTGGTTGAATGGACCGCAGAAAAAGGAATGGGTTTTCTTGATAAAATTTTTTCGTTGGATGGGTCCAGACAATTTGGAGAGGCTGCAATTGGCACAAACATGAATATTCAAAAAACAAGTGGAAATATATTGTTCGATGAAAAAATTGGTGGCAGTGTTCATATGGCTTTGGGTCAGTCTTATTCTCAAACTGGCGGTAAGAACAAATCAAGTATTCATTGGGATTTGATTACAGATATGAAAAATGGAGGACAGATCTTTGCGGACGAGGTATTGGTTTATGAAAACGGATGTTTTATTGATTTATAAAAACAGGGGTCCGAAATTAATTATTGAGATTTTCGCTCACGAGTATAAGTACTTCCGAACCCCGTTTTCAATCCTAAAACCAACTTTGCTATGAAAGACTGAGTAATCAGTCCGAGAAGTAAAACGCCTTTTTGGGTTTTCTGGTTTGTATAGATGTGTCAAAATACGTTAAAAAGTTTTCCTCCTTATCTTTGCAAAATGAAAATTGGATTGTTTTTTGGTTCGTTTAACCCGGTTCATGTAGGCCATTTGATTATAGCAAACTATTTTGCTACCAATACTGATCTCAAGGAAGTGTGGTTTGTCGTCAGCCCACAAAATCCGTTTAAAGAAAAAGCAACCTTGCTTCGGGATTACGATCGCTTAAATCTGGTTAATCTTGCAATAGAAGATAATTATGCTCTGCGTGCGAACAATATTGAATTTTCCCTGCCACAACCCTCTTACACCATTAATACATTGATGCATATAAAGGAAAAATATCCCGCTAATTCCTTTTGTCTAATTATGGGCTCTGACAACTTCATTTCTTTGCCCAAATGGAAAAATGCTGATATTATTTTGCGCGATTACGAAATATACGTTTACCAAAGAAGGGGTTCTGTTGTAAAGCATGTTCCGGCTGGCGGGCGAGTAAATCAATTTGATTTTCCCCTACTCGATATTTCATCATCGCAAATCCGAAAGCTAATTGAAAATAATTTATCTGTAAAATATATGATTCCAGATAAAGTATTGAATTACATAGTGGATATGGGCCTCTATAAGAAGTAAGGCTTCTTGATCTGTATTTTTCTTCAATTGTTTGTTCTTCATGGTATAAAAAGTATTAACATCTTTTCGGCAATTGGGTGATATCGGATGTTAGCATTTG
Organism: uncultured Chitinophagales bacterium; assembly: GCA_964413685.1. Classification (GTDB taxonomy): domain Bacteria; phylum Bacteroidota; class Bacteroidia; order Chitinophagales; family S012-47; genus JAJRWN01. The sequence goes on along the minus strand of CAYPSW010000001.1, from coordinate 116,596 downwards.
GCTCTTTTGTGTGGATATTATTTCCCGCAAAGTTAACTAGCTCCAGCGGCTTCAATATGATGCTTCTGTATTAACAATTATCTTGTTTTTATTAACATGTTAGACTAAAAATCTTTTACCTTTTTGTGTTGTTAACCGGCTGTTTATAAAGATATAATTATCTGGTCTGCAATGGTTAGCAATGTTGATTTGTGGTAATAAATTGTTAGTGTTTTCTTAATAATTGCTTTTGCAAAAAACCGCTCACCTTTTTTTTAACAATTCACATCATTACAATGATTATGGTTTTTATAATAAAAAGAAAATAATAAATAATAGCTTTGTTAATAAACTACGTAATTAATTTTTCTCGAGAAAGGATTCTAAACATTGCATATAATTTTTCATATTTGCTTTATGTTTATAAAATAAATGAACAAGCGTTCTGGAGTAGGGTTTATTATAATAAAATTGATCTTCAATAGTTAGTAATGTTAAATTAGATTCTTTGCTAAAAATAAATTTTCTTTCAATAACTAAATTCATCTTTTCTGAAATACGCTGAATAGAAATTTCGCTTTTATCTATTTTTCCTATCAATCTATTTTTAAAAGAATATTGCTTTTCAAATTTTTCAAACCAAGATAATTCATCATTATTATGAATGGATATTAAACCAGGCATCCATTCGGTGTATCTGTTAACATTCAGTAAGGCATCATACATTAATTCAGGTAATTGAAAATAAGTATTAGTATAAGTAAATTTATTACTATTTCCTAAAATTATTCCGTAAATGTTTATAAAAAGATAGAGCAAAAAAAACAGTAGTTCAATTGCTACAAACGTTTTGAAGAATAAAATAAACACTTCCATAATATTGGAAGCAATGTAGCTATTGTAAATAAAAAAACAATATTGAATTTGCTAGTAAATCAGAGGAAAATTATTGTGTGAATTATAAAATATTGATACTGAATAAAAATGAGCCACTAAAGTTCATTTTCTCTGTGGAAAAAATTTTTTATAAAAGCCTTAATGGCATGTGTTATATCAAACGTATATTCGGTGTGTCTTGGCGCAATGTTAATTAGACTATTCAAGTATAGGAAAGCTTACGATGAAATGAATTATTCATCAAAAATTTTAGTAAATAATCTCAGTATTTTTCATGTTTATAACTCGATCTATTATATTATATATCAAGGTATAATCATTAGATTATTTCGTTGAAATGACAAAATTATATATGTTCTGTTTTTGCGTATTTTTTAACAGCAGGTGATTAAAAAACAAAAGCCTTTGTTTCATTAAACAAAGGCTTTCAATAGAATGTGTGTTTACTTAAACAGCAAGATCTTCTACCAAGTCAGCTACTTCACTAATGCGTTCCTTATTTAAAGAATAGTAAATAAATTTACCTTGACGCTCTGTTGTTACAATATTTGCTCTGCGCAAAATTGCAAGATGCTGAGAAGCTACCGATTGCTCTAGGCGTAGTTTTACATAAATTTCTGTTACTGTTAAACGACCATGTCCCTCTAGCAAAATCATCATAGATTGACGTAGTTTGTGATTAATTGACCGCAAAACAAGAGCGGCTTTTTTTAAAGTACCATAATTAATGGTAATGTCGTCTTTTAATGATCCACTTTTTGACAGGACCATTATTGAATTACTGCTTGCCATGTTTAATAAATTTGATTGATTAAAAAAAATTGTACGTATATTGACTTATTGAAGGCAAAGTTATTAAATTACTGTGAAATATAAAAAGCGGTTTTTTGAAAAACTCTTTTATTTATGTGGCAGATTAATAAATACAGACTTTAAATAATAGGGCTCGCAGGTAAAAACATGATCAAACTGATTATTTTTAAAGTTAGCATCAGCAAGTTTAGCCATGTTTTTTGCATTCGGAAAGAGTATATTTGATTTAATAAAGTTTTTAGCTAATTTTAATTTTATTGTTTTTTTTACACCATCTCCACC
>CAYPSW010000001.1:65789-114525 GCA_964413685.1 uncultured Chitinophagales bacterium | reverse complement strand
TGTTTTTTTTACACCATCTCCACCATAGATTATATTTTTAAACCTTAATAAATCATTAAAACAACCAGGTTCTAATATTAATGCCTTTGGAGACCAGATTTCTTCTAATTCCATATTGTATGCTGCAGTGTAAACTTCCATTCTGCGAGCATCAATCAGGGGCAAATAAATTGTTGATTCGGGTTGGTCCAGGTAGGAGTTTTTAATTGTATTCGCTAATATTTTTAATGTACTCAGGCTAATGAGCGGTTTGTCCAAAGCAAAGCAAATACCTTTGGCAGTACTTAGTCCAATTCTTAAACCGGTATAAGAACCCGGGCCAATACTAACAGCAACCGCATCTATGTCTGAAATAGAAATAATAGCTTTAAAAAATAACTTTTCGATTATCATTGTAAGCATAGAAGAATGACTTGCATTTTCTTCACAAGAAAGAGCGTGAAGAACTTTTCCATTATGTGCAAGCGCCACAGAGCAGACCGATGTAGCTGTTTCTATGTTTAAGATAAGAGCCATCAGCTAGTGATACCTAAAAGGTCACTTCTATATCAAGAGTTTCTTCGCCTCTTAACACCGTAACCATTATCGTATCTCCCTTGTGGAATTTGCTGAGTGCTTCCATATATGACATCATATCTTCAACATTAACCGGACCCATTTTGATTACGACATCACCGGCAAGGATACCGGCAATATCGGCAGGTTTTCCGTCCCTGACACCATCTATTCGCATTCCCTTGCCATCGAACATATAATCAGGAACAACACCAAGGGTGACGGAAAATTTTGGAGAATTATTATTGTCTTTGTCTTTGGTTTTTGTAAACTCAATTTTTCCTTGAGTATCAAGCATCCTAAAAACAGTTTTAGTCACATAACGGTAAACCATATCCATTCCGGCATAGTTTATTTTGTCTATGTCATCAGAAGGTTTGTGATAATCTTCATGAGTACCGGTAAAGAAAAAAAGTACCGGTAAATCTTTAAGATAAAAGGACATATGATCAGACGGCCCCATGCCAGACTCGGATCTCTTTATTTTAAAGTTTTTGGGTATATTGTTGTCTAGCATTTTATTCCAAATTGGAGAAGTACCGGTTCCGCCTATTTCCAGCGTTCCCTTTTCGTCATTAAAGCGCCCAACCATATCAAAATTAAGCATACAGCTCACAGATGACAAATCGATAGTTGGGTGATCCGTAAAGTACTTAGACCCATATAAACCAAGTTCTTCACCAGTAAAGGCGATTATCAAATAGTTGTGATTTGTGTATTTTCCGCCAGCTAAATATTTTGCTAGCTGTATAACCATCGAGGATCCGCTCGCATTATCATCAGCACCATTATGAATCATTTTAGAACCCGTATAAAGTGACCCGTAATCGCCCCAACCCAAATGATCAAAATGACCACCAATTATTATTGTATTGGCGGCTTTATTATCAATATAACCCAAAACATTATGACCGGTTCGGTTGATTTTTTGAAAAGCAATATGTAGCGAAATTTCCGGCTTTGGCAATCCAAGCAAGTCATCATAGACTTCTTGAGTAATAAAAATAACAGGAACCCCCTTTTCGGTTACATTCCTTGAGTAGTCGTGACCGGGGTCTTCTGTATTTTTATCGAAATTTGCAATCAAAACAGCCTTTGCTCCTTTTTCGATAGCCAGATCAATCTTACTGTTCAGGCCCGAAAACATTTCAAATTCAGAGTCAGGGCTATATCCACCCTTGTAAGACATCTTAATAACAACCGCCCTACCATCAACAGGCATAATATCAGCATAATCGTTGTAATTCAAATCGGGGGCTTGAATACCAAAGCCAGCAAAAACCAAGGGTATGTTATTAATATCTGCTTCGGCTGATGAAGGCAAAGGATAATAATCATCCATTAGAGCAAGAGACCTGGCCCCAATATCAAAAGAAGTGCTATTGAGCAATCGTTTTCCCACTGAAAAATCAAATGCTTGCAAATACGTATTGTTATCTCCCATTGGAAGGAGCCCTGCTTCTATATATCGATTTGATATATAAGCGGCAGCCATGCCCTCAAAATATGAACCCGCAAGGCGCCCTTCAAGCATATCGCTCGATAAAAATCCAATATCTTCTGCAAAAGCAGCATTTAATTTTTTGTCTGTTTGGGAAAAGCCATTAATTCCAATTAAAACAAACAAGACCAAAGCGGAAAAACAGAGCAAGCGATTTCTTTTCATATTAAGGCATTTAACATTTTAATGATTACAACTAAGCAAAAAACCAGAAAGATCAACTGTAATATTCTCGGATGTAGTTTGTGTGCAAAAATAACACCCAGGGGCGTACCAACCAAAACACCGGCAACCATTGGCAACACCATTGGAAGTATGATAGGCCCAACGTTATTTGTCAACCCAATACGTAAGGCAGGACTAAGAAACATATTATATATTGTAAGCGAAAAAGAAACCACACCAATAACCCCGAGAGAAGTTGCCATGGCCCTACGAATTGGGAATTTTAAAAGTACGTTTAAAACGGGCACCATAATAAACCCGCCACCCAGTCCGGATAATGCAGTAACAATTCCTGATACCACCCCTAAAGAAAACAAATGACTTGCGCGATAATCGGGAAGCAATACATGTTCATTTTCCTTTCTTGGCAATAACATACTGACAATTATGGGAATCATAAAGAGGGTAAAAAGAACAGCAAAAACACTTTTGTTGTAAGCGGCAGAAAGAGAGACCAGGTAGCTTGTAAGAACTGAGCATACAGATGCAGGAATGGCAATAAAAACTACAGGCCTGATCAAAAACGTTTTCTTTAAAACATTCTTTATACTACCGGATATTCCAGCAAAAATCAGGGCAAATACAGAATTGGCGATAAGCAGCCTAACCATTAAATCTCCAGGAACAGTATTTCCAAATTTATTGGTAAGATAGACGGTGAATACGGCAATATAAACCACACCACCTCCAATTCCGAGCAAGCCCGCAAGCATTCCGCCCCCAATTCCAGCGATAAAAAGCAGCAGGTATTCCATGAAATTATTTTGGACTCAATAGTTTTTGGTATTCTTCAGGATTATTGAACAATTGTTTTGCGGCCTTAATGAAAGGATCATTTTGAATTGAAGCATTGAGTCGGCCATCTCTAAAATAATAGCGTGTAATGATTTCGAGTTTAATTTGTTCAATAATTTGCTTCTTAAATTTATTCAAATCCTTTAATTTATCATGAGCAATCCGGGTCTGTAATGCAGAAAAACTTGTCTCTGTTGCATCAAAATAATTTTCATCTTTTAAAGCTTCCCCCAACTTATCCAGCAGTTTTTCACTTTCTGTTTTATATCCGTATTCCTTATCGCTTATAAATGCCATAAACGCCTCAAAATCATCATCAGTCAATTGAAAAACATCTGGCCCGGAAATAGAGTTGTGTTTTTGATAATATTGGGTTGCAAAATCAAAAATTAAATCTTTTTGAAGTAAGCTGATTGCAATTTTTGACAATTCAACAGAACCAACATGGAGGTCTGGTTCCACACCACCACCGTCATAAACCACCCTTCCATTGCTTGTTTTAAAAGCAGTCTTTAAAGAGTCTGGGATTTTTGAAACACTTCCGTCCTTGTTTCTGTGAGTATAATCTAGAGCCTGAATACATCTTCCACTTGGTGTATAATATTTAGCAATGGTGAGTTTTAGCTTAGTGTTGTAACTCAAATCTCTGGTTTGCTGAACAAGCCCCTTGCCATAAGTAAGCTCTCCCAATATAACGCCCCGATCATAATCCTGAATTGTTCCAGACACAATTTCAGAAGCAGATGCAGACCCATGATTGGTAAGAATCACCAGAGGTATTTGCAAGTCAACCGGTTTTCTCATTGTTTTAAATTCACGATCCCATTCCTTAACCTTTCCTTTAGTGCTAACCACCGGTTTTCCCCGGTCAATGAAAACATTGCAGACATTTACCGCCTCACTTAACAGCCCACCCGGGTTTCCCCGAAGATCCAGGATAACACCCTTTAGTGTTCTAATTGATTCGAGTGCCTTTAGAGCATTTTCAATATTTGCTCCGGCATTTTGTGTAAACTGGTCAAGACGGATATAGCCAATATTGGTATCGATGATGCCCCGATAGGGAACATTGTCCAATTTAATTTCTTCTCGTGTAACAAGAATATCTTCAATAATATCAGTTATAGGGTGTTTAATTGTAAGATTAATTGATGTTCCGGGCTGACCTTTTAGTAAAGTGCTCATTTGTCTTACGCTTTTCCCCTTCATTGGCTGATTATCTACCTGTAGAATGAGGTCACCTGCACGCAAGCCTGCTTTATATGCGGGTGAATTTTTATAGGGCTCGATGATTGCTACGAGATCATCTTTTTTTCGAATAACTGCACCAATTCCCCCATACATTCCGGTGGTTTGAAAGCGGTAACCCTCCAGCTCCGCCTCAGAGATAAAATTTGTATATGGGTCAAGCGACTTAAGCATAGCATCCATTCCTGTGCGCATTAATTTACTCGGCTCTATGTCATCAACATAATACATATTAAGTTCTTTAAAAACATCTGAGTAAATTTCCAGACTTTTTGAAGATTCAAACAATGTGTCACCAGCAGCGATTGGGATTATGGCAATCACTAAAATCAAGAGTATTGGCACCAGGCTTTTAATACGGACAAGCACAGCGTGTTTAAAATGGAACATAAATATTAATTTTTTCTTTTCTAATATTGATTATGGGACGGGATCATAACCATGCCCTCCCCAGGGGTGACAACTCAAGAATCGTTTAAGCGTCAAATACCCACCTCTGATAGCCCCATGCTTTTTAATGGCTTGTATGCCATATTCAGAGCATGTTGGTGTATATCTACAAGTTGCCGGGAAAAGAGGAGATATTGTCCATTGATAAAAACGAATCAATATCATCATCAGCCCCTTGATTAAGTTACTTAACCACTTCATATGCGACATTTAAACGACTTAAAAGTAGCTTTATTTTTCTATTCACCTCTTCAAATTTCGGACATTCCTTCCCCGTGAACAAAATAAGAAAAGCTAACGTTTTATCCGCTTGATAGGGGTGAACTAGTTCATGCTGATTAAGGCGGGCGGCTTCACGCATCAGGCGTTTTATTTTGTTTCGGTCAGAAGCCTTTTTGATTCTCCTTTTTGATACGGCAAAACCAACTTTTTGAGATGAAGCCTGTGGGCTGTTAATCAGGCTGAATCTAATTACGAACGGGGCAAGTCTTAGACTCAACCCCGATTGAAATATTTCTTGAAACAACAATTTTCCCTTCAGGTGGCTATCAGCAGGAAGAGAAAAAGGTCTTTTTGTGCCAATTGCTTTTTTAAAACCGGTCGTTTTCGGACTATTTAGCTTTTCTTTCGTCAGATACCGTAAGTTTTTTGCGCCCCTTTGTTCTTCTACGTGCCAGAACACTCCTTCCATTTGCATCTTCCATGCGAGAACGAAATCCGTGTTTGTTTTTTCTTTTCCTGTTATGTGGTTGGTATGTCCGTTTCATTTTTTGTCTATTTAATTTGGGCGAGCAAAGGTATAATATTCCTTAAAAAGAGCAAAGAAAATTACCCTATTGTCTTTCCAAATTAATTTATCTAACTATTCATACTAATTAAAAATTCTTTATTATCCCGTGTGTTTTTCATGTGATTTAGAAGGAATGACATTGCCTCTTCTGTTGTCATGTCGGCTAAATGATTCCTAAGTATCCACATTCTTTGCAGGGTTTCCTTATCGAGCAACAAATCTTCGCGTCTTGTACTTGAGGCCACCACATCAATAGCCGGATAAATCCTTTTATTAGCCAGGCGTCTGTCAAGCTGAAGCTCCATATTACCGGTTCCTTTAAATTCTTCGAAAATAACTTCGTCCATTTTTGAACCGGTATCAATGAGGGCGGTGGCTATAATAGTAAGTGAACCACCATTTTCAATATTCCTGGCAGCACCGAAAAACTGTTTTGGTTTGTGCAGGGCATTGGCCTCAACTCCACCTGACAAAACCTTACCAGAGGCAGGAGCAGTGGTGTTATATGCCCTGGCAAGCCTGGTAATAGAGTCAAGCAGAATAACCACATCGTGCCCACATTCAACAAGGCGTTTGGCTTTTTGTAGTACAATGTTTGACACCTTTACGTGCCTTTCTGCAGGCTGATCGAAGGTAGAAGAAACCACCTCTGCTTTCACACTTCTGGCCATATCGGTTACCTCTTCAGGTCTTTCGTCAATCAACAAAATAATAAGGTAAGCTTCCGGATGATTAGCGGCAATGGCATTAGCCACAGCTTTAAGCAGAAGGGTTTTACCTGTTTTTGGTTGAGCTACAATCATACCCCGTTGTCCCTTTCCAATTGGAGTAAAAAGATCAATTATTTGTGTTGAATAATCTTGCCCTTTAAATTCAAGATTAAATTTTTCTTCTGGAAAAAGAGGCGTCAAATAGTCAAAAGGAACCCGATCTCTAACATCCTGTGGGCTTTTTCCATTAATCGAAGCCACCTTAAGCAATGCGAAATATTTTTCACCATCTTTCGGTGGCCTAATAGCCCCCGTGATTGTATCTCCTGTTTTTAATCCAAACAGTTTAATCTGTGACGGGGAAACATAAATATCGTCAGGAGAGGTAAGATAGTTGTAGTCTGATGAACGCAAAAACCCATAACCATCTGGCATCATTTCCAAAACACCTTCTCCATCAATCGCACCATCAAGGTCAATGTTAAATTTACCAATAGGCTTCTCTGCTTTTTCTTTCGGGGCTCTGGCTTGCGGGGCAAGCCTTTCCGCTTTAGGTTCAAGCTTATCTGCAGCAGGAACTTGCGGTTTTTCTACCGATTCCCTCTGGGGTTTTTCTTTGCTGTGTTTAATATCTGCCACCGGTTTTGTTTCTTTTTTTGAAACACGGGGTTTGCTTACCCGCTGCTTAACCTTGGCGGGTTTATCTTCAGAATTCACAGCCTGATGGTCCAGAATCTTGTAGATTAATTCTTGTTTATCAAGTTTTTTGTAGGAACTAAGCGCTAAACCCTCTGCAATATCATGCAGCTCAGGCAGGAGCATTTCATTGAGTTGTAAAATGTCGTACATTAAATTATTTCTTTGATTTTGTTAGTGTAATCTATATTGGAAAAATGTTGCTTTGATTAAGCAGGGTTGGACGCCTTTATGCTAAAGCAGGACACAAAATTAAGCAATGTATTGAATATAACAAACCGATAGTAAAATTATCTTTTTAAAAGCAGACCACAAAGTCCTAAAAAAGTGTAAATATGCGTCAAATTGTATCTTTGCAAAAAATTTCTGATGCTCGAACTTTCCTACATACGCCAACATTCAAACAGGGTTATTAAAAACTTGTTGATTAAAAACTTTGATGCAGTTGACATAGTGAATAAAGTTTTGGCCTTGGACGAAAAACGCAGGGCATTACAGACTGAGAGAGATGCTATTCAATCTAAGCTAAATAAAGAAAGCAAATTAGTGGGTCTGCTATTTGGAAAAAATCGAATTGAAGAAGCCAACAAGAAAAAAGCAATCTTGGGCGAATTGAAGGCAAGCATAAAGAAGATTGAAAAATTATATAAAACCACTGAAGAAGATCTCTTTGTCCAGTTGATTTTACTTCCAAATATACCCCACAATTCGGTTCCTGCTGGACAAGGAGCGCAAGATAATCTCTTAGTTAAAGTGGTTGACAATAAGCCTGATCTACCCGAATCGGCCATACCACACTGGGAACTGGCAAAAAAGTATAATTTAATTGACTTTGATCTCGGCAACAAAATAACGGGTTCCGGATTCCCCTTTTATGTTAATAAAGGAGCAAAGCTCCAACGGGCATTAATTTCGTTTTTTCTTGACCGGGCATGCGATGCAGGATACATTGAATATATGCCGCCCTTAATGGTTAATGAAGCTTCCGGTTTTGGCACAGGACAGATTCCAGACAAAGAAGGTCAAATGTATTTTGTTGGCGAGGATAAACTTTACCTTATTCCCACGGCAGAGGTTCCATTAACCAATATCTATCGTGATGTTGTGTTGGACAAGCAGGAACTTCCGCTTAAACTCACGGCATATACGCCTTGTTTTAGAAGAGAAGCCGGTTCATATGGAAAAAATGTTCGGGGCTTAAACCGCCTCCACCAGTTTGATAAAGTAGAAATAGTACAAATCGCATCTCCCGATCAATCCTATCATATTCTGGAAATGATGGTCAAGCATGTTGAATCACTAGTAACGGCTTTACATCTACCCTATAGAATTTTAAAATTGTGCGGGGGCGATATCAGCTTTACGTCAGCCCTTACATTCGATTTTGAAGTTTATTCAGCTGTGCAGCAGAAATGGCTTGAGGTTAGCTCGGTCTCAAATTTTGAATCATATCAGGCAAACCGTTTAAAACTCAGATATAGGGATTCGGACAAAAAAGTAAAGCTTGCCCACACTTTGAATGGCTCGGCTCTGGCCTTGCCCAGAATTCTTGCCGCCCTTTTAGAAAACAATCAAACTGAATCCGGAATTTTAATTCCCGAAGTCCTTCAGCCTTATACCGGATTTAAATACATTTAAAACCAGGATTGTAGCTTGTGGTTTTGTCAATAATTTAAATCAGCCTATATTTATTGACCTAAACCCTAACCCATGAGAAATATTGCTTGTATGGTCATTGCCATGACCTTTTCCTTATTATCAATTTCACAGACCTCCGGAGGACCCGACCTATTTGGCTATACCTGGAAAAACAGCCAAGATATTAATGGACCAAACTATGAATGGATTGATCTTACACAATATGGATCAAGAATTAGTGGATTATCTGACGATAATTCCGTAGGGTGGATCAATATTGGTTTTGATTTTGTGTACTACTGGGGAAAGTTCAATAAGGTTAGAATAGGCTCAAATGGTTGGGTTTCTTTCAATAATACTCAGAACATTGCTCATGGATTCCCCCTTATTCCCACTCAGGGTGGCTCAGCGGGCGACAATTATCTCGCCCCATTTATGGCAGATTTGTCTTTTGATGGAAACAACAATCCCGGGAACTGTTATTATTGGTCAAACTATATTGACAGTTTTGTTATTTCCTATGTAAATGTTCCGTATTGGACAAGTGCTGCACCCGGCTATACCGATACAAATAGTTTTCAGTTAATTCTTACAAATTCTGATAGCTCAATAAAATTTCAGTATAAACGTGTAAATACTTTTCCGCTACCCACCACATTTAATGATTTGGTTATTGGAGAAGAAAACATTATTGGAAATATGGGCTTTCAAAATTATCTGGATCAGACTCCCCCGAATCAATTTGCCTTGAAATATTATTATCCCCAAAATGTTACTTATCAAGTAATAGATGCCAATACATACTGGGCATTAAATAAGCATAATGCGGCCATTTTTATTCAGCCAGGCGATACGATTTATCCCAGTTTAAACATTAAAAATTCAGGAAACACAAACATCGGAACACCCTTTTTGGCAAATATTTATATAAAGAATGAAGCGGGTAGCATTGTTTATTCTGCGTCTGATTCTGTTCAATATTTAGCTGTGGGCGATTCAGCATTAATTCAAATGCAAACGCCCTTTGTTCCCACTTCTTTAGGAACCCACACCATGATTGCCGGCTTTCTGTTATACACAGATCAAAATCCTGGAAATGATGTAAGAAATGTAGAAATTGATGTGGTAACCCAGGCTTCAACCAGCGTCACACTAGATTACTCAAAGGGCATTCAAGATGGTTCTTTGTCGTGGAACGGAGGCGGTGGGGGTGCCGGTATTTACATTGAACCGCCCTACTATCCATTTGACATAGAAAAGCTGGAATACGAAATCATAACGGCAAATGGCGATGGTTTCCGAGCTCAAATTTTTGACGATGACGGGTCAGCCGGAGGCCCAGGGACCATTTTGTTCGACAGTTTAGTGGCCGGTAATCTGGTGACTGCCGGCAATTACAACACAGTAGCCCTGCCAACTCCGGTTACTATTAATTCTGGTGGATTTTATATGAGCTGGATAATGGCGGGAGCTAATATAGCCCTTGGATTAACCACCTCGCTCCCGATATCTAATAGAACTTACGAGGTTTTGAATGGTGAGTGGAATCAATATCGAGAGCATGCCCTGAATGAATTAAGAATGAGAGCCGTGGGAACCGGAAATTGTAATTTTAATCCTATTCTCGACTTAAGTGGCCAACAAAACCTTTGTGCAGGAACCGATGTTATTTTGCATATAATCAGCCCACCTGGAAATATTGATTGGAACAATGGTGCGCATACAGATAGCCTAATCGTAAATCAACCAGGTACTTATTTTGCAATTGTAACAACAAGTTCCGGCTGCTCTGACACCACTAATGTTGTACAGTTTACTTTAACCAATCCAATCATACCTACCATTACACATAATGGAAGTGACCTTTATTCTAGTTCTGCCAGTTCATATCAGTGGTATTTTAATGGCCAGCCAATCATAGGTGCAACAATGAATCCCTATCACCCATTACAAACAGGCTATTATTATGTAGAAACTACTGACATTAATGGCTGTATTGCCACATCAAATACTATTTATATTGATGTGACCGGCATTAATCAGACAAGAAAAGACATAGGAATAGACATTTATCCAGTACCGGTCACTGATAAATTATTTGTAACCATCAATAACGAATTTATTGGTAGTGAGCTACAAATCATTGAAGTAGAGACCGGAAGAATATTAAAAAGCCATTTACTTGAGTCAGGTACATCGGCCATTTCCATGAGTTCGCTAAGTCCCGGGATATATTTAGTAAGTGTGAATGGTGTTTTTGGCTCTTACAAGAGAACAATTATTTTGTCTCGATAGGATTGGCATTGGCTAATATTTAATACTTTATTTCTGCGTCCCAGTTGGGCTTTATTTCAATTAATTCCTGATAGTAGCGGAGTGGTTCCGGCTGAAGCATTTTATCGGGGTTTCCGGTATCCCAATAGCCGTTATTATTTATATCTCTATATAACCTAAAACCATATTTTCCCGGTTTTAAATCGTTTATTTTAATTGTTGGCCCTGCAATTTTTACCTTGTTTATTGTTTCCTGACCTTCGCTTTCAAATAGTTCAAGGTAAGTGTAGTGCTTTTCGTTAAATGGAGAAAGATGTATTGTTAAAGATTGGGAAATGTTTTGGGCATCCACCTTAAGTGGAATGAACATCTTCTTGTTCACTCCATACAGACCATATAATCCACCGCTGTCAATAGTGAGCAAAATTGGGGCAAGAGGCTTTTTTGAAAGAGTTAGTTGTACAGTTGTTAAATTACTATCTATTTTGATATGCTGAATATATACATTTGAATCAGCGGACTCTATTGTAAAGAGTTGATTACCATAATGTAAAACGGGTTGGTTAAGGCTAATTAAAGCAGTATTGGAATCTGATACAAGAAAGGTATCACCCAACATTGACAATTCAGGCAACACTAGCTTATCTTGGGGTGTTATTGAATCGAGAAGAATTTGTTCATTATAATGGTATATAACTTTATTTGGATTGTTTGGCGAGATCCAAACAAATAATGTATTTGTCGAAATAGAATAAGTGCAAAGCAATGTATCGTTGCCCTGCAAATACGTCTGATTGGTATAATCCTGAGATACATTTTTGACGGTTAATCTACCCTTATTGATTTGATTCGTCTGAATGTTGGAACTCTCCTTGAGAAACGCCTGTATGGTGTCTGTAAAAGTATTTATACTGTTTGACTGTATGGAATCTAAAAAAGCAGTATAATCTATATTATCAATAGCTACATTATTGAACATCAGTAGATTAAATGCTTTTTTGGGAAGATAGTTAAAGCAAAATACGCCTGTTGCATCTACGTCTGATAAATAGATTGGCTTTTGAGTTGCATTTGCACTATCTGCTTTTTGTATATCGTAAAGACCGACCTTAAAAGAGCTATAATTTGGCTTAATAGCAGGCAATAATATATGTCCACATATAGAAAAAGAATCAATTATATCTCCGGTTGAAAAAGTCAGAGATATTGATTCGGCTAAATTATTTTCATTGAAGTCGCCAATGGCATTTCCAAGATTTATCTGATAAGTTGTATTGCTTTCCAATACTTCTTCAATGTAGATCTGGAACACGCCTTTGTTTGAAGAATATTTTATTGATCCTTTTGGCCTTGGAGCCATCAGGATTTCTTTATTTGGATTGTTCAGTTGAATATTTTCGTCAAAGAAAAATAGAATTTTTGAACCTTTGAATCCAGTTGATAAGTTATTCGGCTCTGTGCTTATAAGAATAGGTTTTGAGATATCTTTCGGACCACCTGTTAAGTTGACAATGTTTGCACAAGAGGTGAACAATAAAAGGAAACAGCAAGTAATGATTGAATTCATCATATTTCTGATCTAATGTTTCATCGATGCAAATGGACCATTAATACCGATATGTCAGATGGCGAGATCCCACCTATTCTTGACGCGTGTCCGATTGTAGCGGGTTTATATTTTGTCAATTTTTCTTTGGCTTCAGAAGACAATCCGCTCAATTGACCATAATTAATATTTTTTGGCAAGACTAAGCCTCCCAGCCGATCCATTTTATCAACTAATTCTTTTTCTTTTTCAATATATCGTTCATATTTTGTTTGAATTTGGGCTTGTTCAAGTATTTCTTTACTATAATTAGACATGTCAGATCTGAACTGTGGAAGTTGTTTTATTAATATGTCGATGTTTAGCTGTGGTCGTTGCAGTAAACGGAACACTTTTGTCTTTTCTTGTATTGTAGACAATCCCATTGAGGCAAGATATGGGTTTATATGATCTGGCGAGACTCCTGTTTTCTTGAATAATACCTTCAATTTATTTACAGCATCTTGTTTTTCTGTCATTTTATGGTAACGGCCATTACCGATCAATCCTAGCGGGAAAGAAATGGGAGAGAGCCTTAAATCAGCGTTATCTTGCCTAAGTAAAATACGAAATTCTGCTCTTGAGGTGAACATTCGATATGGTTCTCTAACTCCTTTGTTTATCAGGTCATCGATTAATACCCCGATATATGCCTGATTTCTGCTCAAAACCAGCATTTCCTTTTTAGTAATGTACTGGTGGGCATTGATTCCTGCCATAAGGCCCTGGCAAGCAGCCTCTTCATATCCGGTTGTTCCATTAATTTGTCCTGCAAAAAATAAGTTACGATATGGAGCGGTTTGCAGTGTATGTTTCAATTGAAAAGGAGGGAAATAATCATATTCTATGGCATATCCCGGTCTGAACATTTTTACATTTTCGAAACCAGGTATCTTTCTCATGGCTTTTTGCTGAATTTCTTCGGGAAGCGAAGTTGAAAAACCATTTAAGTAAACCTCAACGGTGTTCCACCCCTCTGGTTCAATAAATAGTTGATGCCTTTCTTTTGTTGCGAATCTTTCAATTTTATCTTCAATGGAAGGGCAATAGCGTGGACCCACACCTTTTACCCGACCAGAAAACAAGGGCGATCGATTAAACCCTGTTCTTAGTATGTCATGTACTGCAAGGTTTGTATAGGAGATAAAACAGGAGCGTTGTTTTTTAAGTTTTCTTTTGGGCATAAAAGAAAATGTCTTAGGATCAACATCTCCATGCTGTTCTTCCATCTTAGAGTAGTCAAGCGATCGTCCGTCTATTCTGGGAGGGGTTCCGGTTTTCATTCTGCCCTGTTCAAAGCCCATTTTAATTAATTGCTCGGTTAATCCATAAACCGGTTTTTCGCCTATTCTTCCTCCCCCGAAATGTTTTTCCCCAATATGGATTAATCCATTTAAAAAGGTACCATTTGTGAGAATCACTACTTTTGCTTTTATTTCATGTCCCGATTGAGTACACACGCCCCGAATCTGTTGCCTTTCAAGTAGTAAACTACTGACAGTGTCCTGCCAAAAGTCAAGATTTATGATTTGTTCCAGTTTAAGACGCCAAGCCTGGGCAAAAAGAGTTCGGTCATTTTGGGTTCGGGGGCTCCACATGGCCGGCCCTTTCGACTTGTTTAGCATCCTGAACTGAATAGCAGTTTCATCAGCGATCTCTGCTGATAGACCGCCCATGGCATCAATTTCCCGAATAATTTGCCCCTTGGCAATTCCGCCCATAGCTGGGTTGCATGACATTTGTCCGATGGTTTGCATGTTCATGGTTATTAACAGCACAGACGAGCCTAGTTTAGCTGCAGCGGCAGCCGCTTCACATCCTGCATGTCCTCCACCAACAACGATTATGTCATAATCCGTAAACATGTAGCAAAATTAGAAATAAATTGACCATATGCCCCTATTCCACGTGGAGCACAGTCAATTATTTTATTGTTCCACGTGGAGCCATCTTTGAAAGTATTTCAAGATAGGCATCCTCCTTGGAATGCATAATAGCTTTTTCCCTGTCGGTTTTGTCATTATAGCCTAAGGTGTGAAGGATTCCGTGAACCATTACACGATGCAATTCCTGTTCAAGATAGACACCGTATTGTTGAGCATTCAATTTTACGGTATCGATACCAATATAGATATCTGCCTCTATTGGAAAATTGGGCTCGCTATACTGAAATGTGATTATATCCGTATGGTAATTATGATTAAGATATTTATTGTTGATGTATAATATTTTTTCATCGCTACATATGATAAAATTAACAAATAAAATATTAATAGTTCGTTCTACGAAGACAGCCTTGTTCAACCAATTTCTTAGTAATTTTTTGTTTCGCACCCTATATTTTGTGTCTTCAGTTGCGAAATAAATATTATTCAACGTGAATAGGGTTTATTTAGAATTTAAAAGAAAGCTCGACAGAGCTTCCGCCATTAGAAAAAACAACTAAATCAGAAAGCTGCTCCATTAGAAAAACACCCCTTCCGGTTGGGCGTTCAAGATTTTCAGGTGCTGTAGGATCAGGCAAGCTGCTATAATCAAAACCATCGCCTGAATCAATGACAAGGAAATTAAGGGTTCTGTTTTCTTTTGCCACCTTTATTTCAATTACTTTTCCGGGATTTGAATGATTTCCATGAATTATTGCATTATTCACTGCCTCAGTAAGAGAAACCAGTATATTTCCAAACACCTCGTCAGTAAGCGAAAAATCATTTCTAACCTGTTCAACCAAAGGCTCTACTTGTACAATATTTTCTGGTAAAGATTCCAGCTGGAGCTGGTATTTTTCAAGTTCGTTTAACATATATTTTCAACACTTTAATCGGGAATAAGCCAATAGTTTTTATTGGATACTTCTGAAGTAATTTTCTACTACATTTTTGTAAAAAGGTTTCAGGTTAGGAGAAGAGGTTTTGTATAATTCTATAAATGCTTCTTTTTTATCGATATAATCTTGTAAGGAAGGAGGAATTTTCCGGCTTGTTTCTTCTGCGGTTTGGCTTTCCCTCTCTTTTGATTCTTTTCGTTGACGCGCTGCATTTTCTGCTTCAAGCAAGCGGACTAAAATCTCTTTTTGACGATTCAAAAGTTCTTCAGTTATTCGTTTATTTACCAGATCTTCTTCTGATTGATCCATTTGATGTTTTAGATCATCTAAATTCCCTTGATTAGCATTGTCACCATCCCCGTTTTCTTTTTGCATTCCCTCAATCGCTTGTCTGATTGCCGCTTGTTGTGCAGCCATTTTTGCTAATTGCTCGCTCAAATTCTGTGATTGGCCTGATTTGCTTCCTGATTCAAGTTGCTTTTTCATTTGCTCAAGTTCTTTGTTCAGCTGGTCTTGCATTTTTCCTAATCCTTTTTGGCTTGGTCCTGAAGAAGGATTCTGACACACTTGAGAGCCCGGAATCATGGACGACATTTGTTGTTGTAGTGCCTGAAGAACTTCATCGAGCATTAATGCAAGGTTGTTATAGTGGGTCATCACGTATTGTCCACTACTGCTTGCTTCAGCAGTTTTTCGATCAGCCAATTGAGAGAGGCTATTATTTAACTGTTTTTCTAATCCAACCAATTCTTTGTTGACAAAAGTGCTGATTTGAAAAACTCGTTTACTTAAAGCAACCAAACTATCAGACACCATCTTGGTATCACGTTTTATCCGCTGTTGTTCTTCCAAAAGTTGAGTATAAGCAGGTGTGTTTATATTTGCGCGCTGAATCCTTTTTGATAAAGCTTCCTGATCGAAAGAAAGCCGGATAAGATTTTCAAGCAATTGCCGGGTACTTTTCATGTCGATATTAGTTTGTTCCATCTCTCCCCCCGACATCATGCTGGAAAGCTGATTTTGCATATCTTTCATTTGTTGAGCGGCCGATTTTTGAGCCTTTGAGGATTTGCCCGGCTTATTGTTTTGCAGAGATTGTGAGCTCTTTTTCATATTCTCTTTCGTCTGCTCCGATTCATCAGACAGATCGGGCATATCTTTTTTATTTTGCAGTTCATCATTTTTATCCTGCAGTTTTTCGAGGTCTTTTAGTGCATTATCAAAATCATTTTTTAGATCGTCCTGCTCTTTTAACAATTCATCTTTTGGTGTTTTATTTTCATCTGTTTTTTCAGCAAGGCCCTCTTGTTTCTCCGCTAATTCTCCTAAGTTCTTTTGAAGCTTGTCAAGCGATTGTTCAAATTCCATTTGTTTGAACATTTCTAAAGCTCTATCAAGATCTTTTTCCAACAGTTCATTATCCAATTGGAATTTATCCATTTCCTGCAAGGTCTTTTCGGGGTCTAGCTCATCCAGCATCTTTTCTAATTCTGCTAACTTTTTTTTCAAATTTTCATCAAGCAATTGGTCTAGAAGTTTTTCTAATTGCTGTTGCTTTTCAAGATAATCATCTGGCAATTTGTTTGTTCTGTTTCGTTGTTGGATATTATCTTCAAGTTCTTGCTGTAAGTTTTCGAGCTCTTGTTGTAATTCGGCCTGTTTTTGAAGTAAATTATTGATTGTTTGTTTGTCTTCCCAGTTTAACTTCTTTTTTTTCAATACTTTTTCACGCATCAATTCAATTTCCTTTTTCAGTTCTTTACTATTTTCAAGCAATCCGGACATATGGTCTTTCAGCGAATTGTTTGAGGTTTCAAGCTCTTTTTGTTGCTCTTCTTTAGTAGGTATTTTGAATTGCATTGTTGAAGTCTTGGCCATTTTTGTACCGTTCACCCCATCATTATCCCAGACGGCAAAGTAATAGTAAAGCCGATCTCCGGGCTTAAGCCCCAGACTGTCTGTCAAAATGCTATAATTAAATTGCACGGCCTTATCATTAATGTGTTTATTAATTGGCTCTTCGAGATACAAACCGGGTGTTTCGGGATCCTCTATTTTATAAAAAAAAGAAAGTTTTGACAGCCCATAATCGTCAGAAGCCCTCCCATTAAAAAAGACATACTCTTTGGCTACACTATCTACAAATTGGTCGACAGAAATTTCAGGATACCGATCAGGAATAACGGTCAGAGAATATTGGATTGAGTCGGCTTGATCCACCCTGTCACCCAAAACCAGAAGGGTATAGTTTCCGGAATGCTTTAATCGTTTTCTTGCTTGAAATATCGATTCTACACTAGCTTCGCATATAATATTTTCGTTTCCAAATCGAATAGTAAGACCCGTAGCATTTTGTGTTTTCAAACTCCACTCTCCTATGCTACCCTCTGGAACAACTAGATTTCCGCTATTTCTAAAAATATCTGTATCTCGATGCAAATAAGCAGGATATATTATCTTAACACTGAAATCTGATATAACAGGAACCGGATAAACTTTCAGGGTGTATGTTTCGGAGCGATAACCGTTGGCATCCAGCTGAAAAACAAGATCAGATCTTAGCTTTTTAAAAGTATAGATATAATTACCGTTCGTATTTTGCTTCATGCGGTAATCATGTTCACCACTTAGTATAGTAACTTCATCCGGATCATAATCTCCCTTAATGGACACATTCAAATCAAAATCCTCATATTGGACCACCTCGAGCGGTTCTGAATTAATGTAAAATTGAAAGGGAGCTTCTTTTTTTATATCCAGATTGTTATGAATGAGCCGGTAATTGCTATCACGCAATACATTTGGAGAAGAAAGCAGCACCACAATCAACAGTAAAACAGGCGGAACCACATACTTTAAATATCTACGATTTTTGCTTAACTGAATCGCTGCAGGAAAAGGAACCCAGCTTATTTGCTTTATTTTTTGCTGAATACTAGCCTGTATCAAGAATCTGTTTTCTGACGAAAGGGCTTGATTATTTAGTTGTAATATGTTGAGTAATCGATCTTTTACTTCTGGAAAATGATCTCCAATAATTCTTGCCGCCTGTGCGTGTGAAATGACTTTACCAAGCTTAAAATACTTCAAACCCGGAATAAGTAATAAAATGTAAAATCCGGAAAACAAGGCCAGCACGAAAGAAATAAATAAGACTTTCCGTACTAGACGGTCAAATGAAAAGGAGTATTCTAAAACGCTGAATAGAAGATAAATTGTTAAGATACTGGCGATGAAATAAAGTATCCCCCTCAATAAACGGCTGATGTAATATTTTCTAATAAACCGGTCGAGTTTATTAATTAACAGATCGTAATTGTTAGCAGTTGAAGCCATAAGGGTTGTCCAAAATTACAGATTAACTAACGACCGAACAGTCGTTTTATTCCTATTAAAAACGTACGACAGTCGGTGCAGGTTTCTTTTACTGTTAGCTTGATGTTTAAGTATCAATTAATCCACAGAAAGCATATTCCAAATACTATTGATTAAACCGTAAGAAGACCGGACAATGATCAGAGTGTTTGGCTTCGGGGAATATGGCGGCATCAAGCAATTGATCTTTCAATAAATTGCTAACTGAGTTATAATCAATTCTCCAGCCTTTGTTGTTTGCCCTTGCATTGGCCCTGAAACTCCACCAGGAATATTGGTGAGGTTCTTTATTAAATACACGGAAACTATCAATAAATCCCGATTCGAAAAATTGATCCATCCAGGCCCTTTCTTCAGGCAGGAATCCCGATGAGTTTTTATTGCCTATCGGATCATGAATATCAATGGGTTTATGGCAAATATTATAATCACCACAGACAATTAGTTTTGGCCTTTCTTTCTTTAAATCAGTAAGAAAATCTAGGTAGGCATCAAGAAAACGCATTTTCACGGCCTGCCTCAGTTCTCCGCTTGAACCGGAAGGGAAATAGGTGCTTAAAATACTTAGATCTCCGAAATCAGTACGAAGCACTCTTCCTTCGCGGTCAAACTCTTCAACCCCTATACCACATTGAACAAAATCCGGCTTTTGTTTTGATAAAATGCCAACCCCACTATATCCCCTCTTCTCGGCAGAATACCAGTTATAATGATAACCGAGGTATTCAAAAACTACGGATTCAATTTGCTCGGGCTGTGCCTTGGTTTCCTGTATGCATACAAAATCAAATTGCTCAGCTTTAAGCCAGTCGGCCAAGCCTTTCTTCATGGCAGCCCTGATGCCATTAACATTATAGCTAATGAGTGTTTTTTCCATTGCCTATTCGTTTACAATTTCAATGCTCATCCTGATATCATTTATTGGTCGGTCATTTTGATCTGTTTGGGTCTTGGCAATTTTATCAATTGTTTCAATTCCCTCAACCACTTCGCCAAACACAGTAAATTTCAGAAAATATAAATGCGGTGTTCCCCCAATAGTCTTATAGATTTCGCGATGCTTATCAGGTAATTTGTCATGATATTCTTGCTCCAGTTGATCAAGTTGCTGTTCTGTAAATTTTTGACCCTGAACAATATAAAACTGACAACCACTCGAAGCCTTTTCCGGGTTATTATCACGCGCAGCGGCAATTACGCCTTTTTTGTGTACAATGGCACTATCAAATTCATTATCGATATAATAACCAACATCGCCTTCTCCAAGAGTGGCTCCTTGCTTTGCATTTTTTGAATCGGGATCTCCGCCCTGAATCATGAAGTTCTGAATTACACGATGGAAAAGCAAGCTGTCATAAAAACCCTCTCCGGCAAGTTTTAAAAAATTATCCCGGTGCTTAGGCGTACTATTATAAAGCTTCACTTTCATGTTGCCATATTCTGTTTTGATAAGCACATAAGCATCTTTGTGCTCACAACTTTGACTCATAAGGAGCATCATCATGGGAATGGCAGAAAATATAAAAGTAATTTTACGTCTCATGTTAATGGGTTTTGGTCTGAGAAATAGATAACAATATTCTTCTTTAACAATGTTTCCTGATTATAATTCCTGTCTGGTGTTTTTCCGGTTTTTTCAAAATGAGGCCATCCGTCTTCGTCTCGTCCTGCGAAAGTATAATATCCTTCCTGGCTTAATAATCGGCAAACGCCAAGATGCATCAGGTCTTGTTTTTCTTCTTTGCTAAATAACCGCTTTAGTTGACCGAGCTCTTGCAATCCAATCAGAAAAGTTATGGCTTGCAAATCAGGGGTTTGACCCAGGCGCAGAGATAACATCTTCTCTACTCTTAAGTAGGCCTGTTTTATGTTTTCTGATGACGAGCTCATTTTTCTGATGAATTCAATTTGACATTAATTTTAAAATCATCCCGGTCATTTAAAAACGTAAATTTTGATCTTGTTTTATTCAAAGCAACTTTTGATAATTCAGTATAAAGAACACCCGATTTATTTGATAGTTTACTAAGGGTTTTTCCAAGCGGGTTAAGCACACAACTATCTCCTGAATGTTCAACCCTGTTTCCGTCATATCCTACCCGGTTTACCCCTGCAACAAACGATTGATTTTCAATAGCCCGGGCTTTAAGCAAAGTATTCCAGGCATAGCGTCTTCTTTTTGGCCAATTGGCAAGATAAATTAAAAGATCAAAATCATCGGTATTTCTTGACCATACAGGAAAGCGCAGATCATAGCAAATAAGAGGAACAATTTTCCAGCCTTTTACTGATACAAATATCCGCTCCTTTCCTGGCGAATAAGTTTTTTCTTCAGCAGCTAACGAAAACAAATGTCTCTTGTCATATTGTTTATAGGTTCCACCAGGGGCCATACATACCATCCGATTGAAAAATTGATTGTTTTCCCGAATTATATAAGAGCCTAAGACCCATGCGTTTGTTGTGTTGGCTAATTTCTCCATCCATCGCATCGTTCTTCCTCCTGCCTCTTCAGCCAGCAAAGCGGCATTCATACTAAATCCCGTACTGAACATTTCAGGAAGCAGAATAATATCACAGGCATTTTTTTCAGCAGCAAGCATTTCTTCCAGAAGTACAAGATTTTCATCCGGACTTTCCCAAACAAGGTTTGGCTGAACAAGGCATAGGGTCAAATCCATTTCAGCTGATTTTCTTTAATATATCAGCTGCCTTTTTAAGCGTCTTTTCTGATTTTGCAAAACAAAACCGCAGCATTTTATTATCTGTTTTGTTGTTGTAGAAAGCAGAAACAGGGATACTTGCCAGACCATTTTCACGTGTTAACCTTTCTGCCATTTCCATATCCGGCATATCTGAAATTTCCGAATAATCGAGCAATTGAAAATAAGTACCCGAAGAAGGCTTGAATTTGAATTTGGAATCAGAGATAGAATCAAGAAAAAAGTCTCTCTTTTTTTGATAGAAATCTGCCAGTTTAAGATAGTTGTTGTTATTGTTTAAATAATCTGCCAGAGCATACTGAACAGGGGTCATGGATGAGAATACAATGAACTGATGAACGCGCCTAAATTCCTTCATTAAAGGCTCGGGCGCCAGACAATAGCCCATTTTCCATCCTGTGTTATGGTATGTTTTTCCAAATGAAAAGATAACAAAACTTCTTTTAAAGAGATTTGGGAAACGCAGGATCGATTGGTGCTCAAGTCCGTCAAAGAGAATATGTTCATATACCTCATCACTCAAGATAGTAATATCGGTTCCTTCTGTTATTTTTTCTAACTGCAATAAATCAAATGCACTGAACACGCTTCCGCTTGGATTGTTAGGTGTGTTAATGATAATCATGCGGGTGTGCTGCGAAATCCTGTTTTTAACTGCATCCCAGTTGACACTAAGCGAACCGGCTTCAAGTTCAATATATATTGGGATACCACCGTTCAGCTTTATGGAGGGGACATAACAGTCATAAGCCGGCTCGAGGACAATTACTTCATCCCCTTCATGAATAATGGATGTAATAGCGGAATAAATAGCCTCAGTACCGCCTGACGAAATATTTATTTCCTTTTCTGCGTCCAGTGTAAGAGTATAAAGCAGCTCAACTTTTCGGGCTATAGCCTCTCTCAGCTCTACAATACCTTGCATGGGAGCATATTGGTTTTTCCCGGATTTCATATAGTGATTCACTAAACGAATTAACTCCGCATCTGAAGAAAAATCAGGAAAACCCTGTGATAAGTTCAGGGCATTACATTCGTTTGCCATTTTCGACATTATTGTGAAAATGGATGTGCCTGTTGATGGCAATTTAGAGCTGATGTTAATTGAAGAATCTTTCATTTATAAGGTATGCGATAGCCGAATTAGTTACAAATATTTCTTTAGCTTTTTACTTTTAATATCGTCAGCGATGGCCTTGATCTGATTTTCTTCGGTTTTTTCACAAATCAATAGAACATCTTTTGTGTCTACCACAATATAATTATCAAGGCCCTGCAAGACCATCAACTTTTGATCCTGGGCCATAATCATGCAATTTGTTGCATTGTAAATCATTACCCGCTTTCCGGATACAGCATTTGAGTAATAATCCTTATCATAATGTTCATACAAAGAAGACCACGTACCAAGATCAGACCACCCAAAGCTGGCAGGTATTACGCGAACATTATCGGCTTTTTCCATTAGCCCATAATCAATAGAAATATTTGGACAAGTGCTATACGCCTTTTTTATAAACCCCTTTTCTTTATCACCATTATATAGATTCAGTCCCTTAGAAAAGGCATCGTAAATTTCAGGAAGATGTTTTTCAAAAGCGCTTATAATGGTCTTAACAGTCCAAATAAAGATACCTGAATTCCATAGAAAATCTCCGCTTTTCAAAAAGGTTTTAGCCAACGGTAAATCAGGCTTTTCTGTAAATGTTTTTACTTGGTAGGTTCCACCTTCCTCCGAATCATCCAGATATTGAATATAGCCGTATCCTGTATCCGGCCTGCTTGGTCGAATACCAAGCATAACCAAATCATCATTTCCGGCCGTATAGCGAACAGCTGTTTTAATTGTTTTCCTAAAGCTCTTTGGCTTTAACACCAAATGATCGGAAGGGGCAATTATTAATTGAGCTTCCGGATCAAGACACTGCATTTTAAATGCAAAATAAGCAATACATGGAGCCGTGTTTCTACGCATGGGCTCACAAATTATTTGATAATCTTTCAGTTTTGGCAATTGTTGTTTAACCAATTCCCTGTAGCGTTCATTGGTTAGGATATAGATATTTGAGAAAGGAACAATTTTATTAAACCGATCGAAGGTGCTTTTGAGTAAAGATTGACCTGTTCCCAGAATGTCTAAAAACTGTTTTGGCGTTTCCTCCCGACTGGCCGGCCAAAATCTGCTACCGATGCCACCGGCCAGAATAGCCACGTAAGCATGTTTCATTGAACTATTGGTTTTGCCCCAAAACTAATTAATTATAGTGCTGTATTAATAACTTTGTGTAATCTAAAAATAAGGAATGCTTTCGGGTTTATAACAAGCATCCCGTTTTATTGAATAGTTAAAATCGAAAAAACTTTTTAAATTTAAGAAAAATCAAACCGCGATATTGATTAAATTGAGCGTTAATGAATGAAACAATTGACATTAAAAAAGCACTTAAAACATTTTTTGGTTTTAATGGTTTTAAGGGAAGTCAGGAAAAGGTAATCAATAGCATCATTTCCGGCCGCGATACTTTTGTTATTATGCCTACAGGAGGTGGCAAATCATTGTGCTATCAACTGCCTGCAATTATTTCTCCGGGAACTGCCATTATTATTTCGCCACTGATCGCACTGATGAAAAATCAGGTTGATATGGTAAGGGCGTACAGCAATATGGATTATATTGCCCATTTTTTAAACTCATCTCTTACACGAACACAAGCGATAAAGGTAAAAAAAGACCTTGTGTCAGGGCGCACTAAATTACTATTTGTTGCCCCCGAGACCCTGACAAAGGAGGAAAACATAAGTTTTTTTAAGGATCTTAATATTTCTTTTGTTGCTGTTGATGAGGCACATTGCATTTCTGAATGGGGGCATGATTTCAGGCCCGAATATCGCAGAATAAGAGAAATGATCGATGGTATTGGTGGCAACATTCCAATTATTGCCCTGACAGCTACGGCAACCCCGAAGGTAAGTGACGACATTATTAAGAATTTGAAAATGAAAAACCCCAATGTTTTTTTAGAGTCATTCCTTCGGAAAAACCTGTACTATGAAATTCGGCCTAAAAGAGAGAAATCTGCTACATTAAAAGACTTAGTCAAGTTTGTTAAATCGCATCAAGGGAAATCAGGTATTATTTATTGTCTGAACAGAAAAACAACCGAAGAATTAGCCGAAGTTTTGAATGTTAACGGTGTTTTGGCATTACCGTATCATGCAGGACTTGATTCAGGCACCCGAACCAAAGCGCAAGATATGTTCTTGATGGAAGAGGTCAACGTAATTGTCGCAACCATTGCTTTCGGGATGGGCATCGACAAACCGGATGTGCGTTTTGTGGTGCATTATAATGTCCCTAAAAGTCTGGAGAATTATTATCAGGAAACCGGTCGGGCCGGAAGAGACGGGCTGGAAGGGATTTGTCTGAGTTATTATAGCTACAAAGACATTTTTAAACTTGAAAAGTTCTTACGTGATAAACCGGTTGCAGAAAGAGAAATTGGTTCTCAGCATTTAATGGAGGTCTCTGCTTATGCTGAGTCAACAGCCTGTCGAAGGCAATTTCTGCTACATTATTTTGGCGAAACTTATGATACGAGTCAGTGTGGCAATGGCGAGTGCGACAATTGTCGTTTCCCCAAAGAAAAAATTGAAGCAAAGGATGAAGTGATTCTTGCACTAAAGACGATTGACATGGTGAATGAAAATTATGGCATTCCATACATTGTCAGTATGCTTACAGGAAACGCAACACAAGAGATTCAAACCTTTGACCACGATAAATTGCCCCTTTTTGGTAAGGGATCAGAAAAAGATGCCACCTTTTGGAATTCCATTGTTCGTCATGCGCTGCTTAATAATTTGATTCGTAAAGATATTGAACAATATGGCCTGCTGAAAATCACGGAACAGGGCCGAGAATATATGGCCAATCCCCAGTCATTAAGCATTCCGCTTAACCATAATTACGAAGAATTAGAAACAGGATATGATGATGACATGTCCGGAAAGGGCGGGGCCCTCGATCCGGAATTGTTTGGCCTATTAAAAGACCTTTGCAAAAAAATAGCCCGAGAAAAAAACCTGCCGCCCTATGTTATATTTCAGGATCCTTCACTTGAAGATATGGCCACTCAATATCCAATCAATCTTGATGAATTGGCCAATATTACCGGAGTAAGCCAGGGAAAGGCACTTCGGTATGGAAGACCATTTATTGAAATGATTAGCCAGTATGTTGAGGATAATGAAATTGAAAGGTTGCAAGATGTTACTATAAAATCAGTCGTACAAAAATCAGGACTGAAAGTGTATATTATTCAAAATATTGATCGTAAAATTACCCTTGAAGACATTGCCCGTGCAAAAGACCTCAATATGGATGAATTAATTACCGAAATAGAGTCTATCGTGATGTCAGGAACAAAACTTGACCTCGATTATTATTTGAATGATGCTGTGGACGAGGAAGCCCAAGACATTATTTATGATTATTTCATGAGTGCCAATTCCGATTCGCTTCAGGATGCATATAATGAATTGGAAGAAGAGGGAATTTCCATAGAAGAAATACAATTAATCAGGATTAAATTCTTGTCTGAAATGGCTAATTAAGACTGCTTGATGTTGGCCGTTTTTATTAGTAATTGTTTCACTTCTTTGATAATAGCATCCGCATCATAGCCACATGCTTTCCAAAGCTCTGCCTGTGTCCCGTGTTCTATCACTCGATCGGGGATTCCAAGACGAGAGATTTCGGCAGTATATTTATGATCAGCCATAAATTCGAGTATGGCACTACCAAAGCCCCCGACTATAGTACCATCTTCCACTGTTATGATTTTGTGGAAACGGGCGAAAATCTGATGCAATAAATTTTCATCAAGCGGTTTAACAAATCGCATATCAAAATGGGCCGGCCTGATATTTTCTTTTTCTAAAAGCCGGCAAGCCTCAACAACAAAATTTCCCGGATGTCCGATGCTGAGTACGGCAATATCTTCCCCCTCCTGAATCATTCTTCCTGACCCCACTTTAATTTCTTCAAAAGCCAGTTGCCAATGGATATATTGACCACGACCTCTCGGATAGCGAATGGAAAAGGGCTGTTTTATTTTGTCCAGTTGAGCAGTATACATCAGATTACGAAGTTCAATTTCGTTCATCGGAGCAGACACAATCATATTGGGCACACAACGTAAATAAGCCAAATCATATACCCCATGATGGGTAGGCCCGTCAGCGCCAACCAAACCACCCCGGTCAAGGCAAAAAATGACAGGTAGTTCTTGAATAGCGACATCATGAATCACCTGGTCGTATGCTCTTTGCATAAAGGTGCTGTAGATATTGCAAAATGGCCGCAACCCCCGGGTTGCCATACCGGCAGAAAAAGTGACCGCATGTTGTTCGGCTATCCCAACATCAAAAGCCCTATCAGGCATTTCTTCCATCATGAATTTTAAACTGCATCCAGTTGGCATGGCTGGCGTGACACCAACAATTTTGTCGTTTGTTCTTGCCAATTCGATGATGGTATGGCCAAATACATCCTGATATTTTGGCGGCTGCTTTTCAGTTATTGCTGAAAGAATGATTTCACCGGTCTGATTGTCGAATTTTCCGGGGGCATGCCATATACTTGGATCACCTTCTTCAGAAGCCTTAAACCCCTTCCCCTTTTTTGTGATGCAGTGCAATAGCTTGGGGCCGGGAATTTGTTTTAAATCTTCCATAATGTCCACCAGGTGATCCAGATCGTGTCCGTCAACAGGGCCAAAATATCTGAGATTAAAGGATTCGAAGAGATTGCTTCTTCCTACCAGCATACTTTTAATTGCATTCTCAACCCGGCTCACAATTTCTCTGGAATTTTTACCAAAATGGCTTAGTTTCCCAAGCATATTCCAGACATCGGTCTTTAACTTATTGTAGGTTGTTGATGTGGTAATATCTGTCAAATATTGCCTCAGGGCACCCACATTCGGATCAATTGACACGCAATTGTCATTTAGTATTATCAGCAGATTGCCGGCATTCAGGTTGCTGGCATTGTTTAAACCTTCAAAGGCTAGGCCACCGGTCATTGCCCCATCACCGATTACAGCAATAACCTGCCGGTCATCTTCATGTTGCAAATGAGCACCGGTCATCATGCCAATTGCAGCAGAGATTGATGTTGAAGCATGACCCACGCCAAATGTGTCAAATTCGCTTTCACTACGTTTAGGAAAACCACTTAAACCCTTGTATTTTCTATTGGTCAGAAACCGCTCTCTTCTTCCGGTTAATATTTTATGCCCATATGCCTGATGACCTACATCCCATACCAGTAAATCGTAAGGAGTGTTAAATGCATAATGAATGGCAACCGTCAGCTCAACAACACCAAGGCTTGCACCAAAATGACCACCATATTCTGCCACAATATCAATAATGTATTGCCGGAGTTCTGTGGCCAGTTGGCTTAGTTGTGCTTTGTCAAATCCACGGATATCTTGTGGTGAAGATATTTTGCTCAATAGGGGTCCCGCTATAATTTTTTCTCCATGCATAAATCTGGCAATCAGGCTGCACTGCAAATATACCAATTTGACAGGCTCCCAATGTTTATTGACCCCGTCTGACTCTGGTTATAATGTAAAAATTAATCTACTTTTGTTTCATATCACATTCAGACAGGACCCATATTAGAGTAAAACCAATAATCAGCTACATTTGAATTACGAAATCCGATTACCTCAGTTCGAAGGTCCTTTTGATTTGCTTTTGTTTTTCATTCAACGGGATGAACTGGATATTTATGATATTCCGATTTCGGAGATAACAAATAAATTTCTGGATTATATCTCCCACATGAAAGAGATGAACATCAACGTGGCCAGTGAATTCATATTAATGGCGGCTACTTTGATGCAGATTAAGGCCAAGTTTCTTTTGCCAAGAAAAGAAAAGGATGAGAGCGGCCAGGAAATTGACCCCAGAAAGAATCTGGTTGAAAAGCTGCTTGAATACAAGCGATTTAAAGAAGCCGCAAACAAGCTGAAAAAACTTGGAGATGAAAGGCAAAAAAAAGTTGCCCGGGGAAATGTGACTATTGAATTAAAACGAATTGCAGGAGAATACGCAGCAGAAAGTGATCTGAGCCAACTCACGCTATATCATTTACTGAAAGCTTTTCGGCATGTGATGGAAAAAGCAGCAAATCTTGAAATACCGGCACACCATATTGAGCAATATGCTTTTAATATTGACGAAGAAAAGGGAAAGATCAGAGAAAAATTAATTGGAAAGGAAAAGCTTTTGTTCGAAGATTTATTTGCAGATACGAAGACAAAAATCCACGCCATCTTTATTTTTCTGGCCTTATTGCAAGTCGTTCAGGGCAATGAAGTTAAAATTAAGGTGGGATTAGGATATAATAATTTTTGGATAAGGAAAGGCCAAAACTATGGGAACTCAGGAGCAGAATAAGTGGCTAAAAAGTCTGTCACCTAGACGCTTAATCTGGCCGGTCTTAATAGGGCTTGCGGTGGTATTCTGGCTTTTTATCCGCGATTTTAATGCGGATGATTTTAGAAAAGTTAATTGGTCTTATAGCTCTCTTATGTTTTTGCTTCTCGCCTTCATGGCGATGCTTGTCAGAGACCTTGCCTACGTTTATCGCATCCGAATGCTTACCGATGGAGATTTAAGCTGGTGGCAAAGTGTACAGGTTATTCTGCTTTGGGAATTTGGATCAGCCGCCACACCTACTAGTGTCGGTGGTACTACACTAGCCATTTTATTGCTGGCAAAAGAAGGAATTAGTACCGGACGAAGTACTGCCATTATTATGTTTTCTGTGTTTCTCGATGAACTGGTTTTTATCATAGCCCCGATCCTCTTTTTTATCTTTTACAAACAAGCCGTTTTGATGCCCGAAACAAGCCCCGTTTCTGGTCTCGGAGGTATTCACTTATTGCAGGGACTGCAACTATGGTTTGTATTAGCCTATACCCTGATATTTATATACACCCTGGTACTTGCCTATGGTTTGTTTATTAATCCTGCCGGCATGAAAAAATTGCTGTATCGTATTTTTTCATGGCCTTTTCTGAAAAGATGGAGAAAAGGGGCTGTAAGAGCAGGAACAGATATCGTGACAGCCTCTGCCGAAATTAAAAACCGCTCTGTTATTTATTGGCTGAAAGTTTTTTTGATCACAGTTATCAGTTGGCTGGGACGATTTATGGTCGCCAAT
Source organism: uncultured Chitinophagales bacterium (assembly GCA_964413685.1). Classification (GTDB taxonomy): domain Bacteria; phylum Bacteroidota; class Bacteroidia; order Chitinophagales; family S012-47; genus JAJRWN01. The sequence continues at coordinate 84,891 of CAYPSW010000001.1, read as the reverse complement.
TTTATCTTGATGATTTTGATTGGAAGCGTGGATCAGGTATTGGTTCTGGCCCGGCAAATGATCATGTTTGTGATTATAACCGTGAGCCCGACACCCGGAGGTAGCGGTGTTGCCGAGTTGAGCTTTACCACCTTCCTGGCTGATTTTATCCCCAATGGATTGCAAGGAAGCATGGTATTGCTTTGGCGGATTATCAGCTATTACATTTATCTTCTGATAGGAGTTGTTTTGCTGCCCCGATGGCTGAATAAAAAGTTTTACAAACCAGTTTAATATCCCACTGTGAATAAAGGAAAACAAAACCCGCTGAGTGGGATAACAAAACGAAATATTTATGTGGCCGTCTTCATCGGTCTGGCCATCAGCACATATCTCGTCATCCGGAATTTTGATACAAAAGCATTTAGTAATATCAGCTGGTCGGGGCGATTATTGTGGTTTGCCCTCCTGATTGTTGGTATTATGCTCGTCAGACATCTGGCCTTTATGTATCGGATATGGCTGGTTACCGGGAAAACATTCTCCTTCAGGCAAAGCTTTGAAGTTATATTAATGTGGGAATTTGCGGCCGTTGCCACCCCTTCCACCATAGGAGGATCAGCCGTTGCCATGTATCTTCTGAATAAAGAAGGAGTGAATCTGGGAAAGAGCACGGCCTCGGTATTTTTAATCACCCTGCTCGACAATTTATTTTTTGCCCTGTCGGCCATCATCATGATTCTTATTTTGGGCTCTGACCGGGTGTTTGACGTAAACCGCGCATGTAGTGGATTTCAGGATTTGCCCATTCTTCGCCATATTGGCGGAATTCAATATCTATTTGGACTTGGTATCGGTATGTCATTGCTACTAACTTTTTTATTGGGCTGGGCTATCCTGGTGAATGCCCGGAGTATAAAAAACCTGCTGATTGGCATCTTCTCCATCCGCTTTCTACATAAATGGCGAGATAAGGCAGAAGAAACAGGAGACGAATTGATTGTGGCAGCATCTGAATTACAATCAAAAAGTATTGGTTTCTGGTTTGGAGCTTTTGGTTCTACCGCCATCGACTGGACCTTAAAATATCTTGTGGTAAATACGCTCATCATGGCATTCGTACCGGTGGACTCCACGGGTCAGCTCATTATTATCTCACGTGTACTGGCTCTCTGGATTGTCATGCTGCTTCCTTTAACTCCGGGGGCAAGCGGTTTGGCAGAAATAGCCTTTGTTGCATTGCTATGTGATTATTTACCCAGCGGTCTTGGTGGCAGTATCGCCTTTATGTGGCGATTCTTTACTTATTATCCATACCTTATTTTCGGTGCGCTCTATATGCCAATCTGGCTCAGGCGGGTTTATTCTTCAGATGAAAGGCCCGGTTTTAACGCTTCTTAACAAAACCAATAGTAAGATATCTTAATTTCGTGTCTGATCAATTTTGATTTTTTAACCGATTAATGTTTAATCATTATGAAGAAAATATTGTTAGCTCTGAGTCTATTCTCTTTGTTTGCCTCCTGCACACAAAAGGAAGAAGAAGCGGACCATGGCAAGAAAGTATTGCCCAATGAGATCCATCAGTTCAAGCTCGATAACGGCCTAAATGTAGCAGTGGTGCCGTATGACAGCCCGGGTCTGGCCTCATTTTATATCATTATGCGGGTAGGCTCACGCAATGAAGTTGAGCCCGGTCATACCGGATTTGCTCATTTCTTTGAACACATGATGTTTCGCGGAACAGAGAAATACTCTTCGGAAGAATATAGTAAGATATTAAAAGCAACCGGTGCTGGCGCCAATGCCAATACCTGGCTTGACAGGACGGTCTATCACATGACAGGCAATGCGGAAAAAATGGAAGAGATTTTTGAAATTGAGGCGGATCGTTTTCAGCATTTGAAATACAAAGAAGCTGACTTTAAAGTGGAAGCCGGAGCGGTAAAAGGTGAATATACCAAAGATTTTGCGAGTCAGTTTTCGCAACTTGAAGAAGTTGTTGACACTACCGCTTTCAAGGTCTCTACTTATCGCCATACCACGATGGGCTTTTTCGAAGATGTGGTAGATATGCCTAATCAATATGACTATTCACAGGTGTTTTATCAACGTTTCTACCGGCCCGAGTATGCTAGCATTCTTGTTGTCGGAGATGTTGATCCTGAAAATATTGAAGCACTGACTAAAAAATATTTTGGCAATTGGGAAAAAGGCGATTATAACCCGGAGATTCCTACAGAACCAGAACAAACAGAAACCCGCAGCACACATATAACCAATGCCGGATTTATTCCAACGGTGTCATTGAATTATAAAGTGCCTGGCTTTAACGATACCGATCGTACCGTAGCGGCACTCGACCTGATTTCTTACATGCTTTTTTCCGAGCGTTCAGACCTCTACAAAAAACTGGTTATTAACGAACATAAGGCCATGCAGTTATTTGGCTATTACATGTTCACGGTAGATCCATACCTTTTCCAGATTACAGCTTTGGCGCCTAATGAAACCGATTTACCCTATATACGGGATGAAATTGTAGCTGCTATCGACAAACTAAAGACCGAACCGATTGATTCTGCTTTGATGGCCGATACCAAATCAAATGTGAAATATTCCTTCGCCATGGAAATGGATAATCCGGAATCGGTAGCGGAGATGATGTCATATTTTATCTGGCTCACGGGTGATCCGGAATCGATGAACCAATATTTTGCCACCTTCGATGCCTTGACGGCAGCCGATGTGAAAAAGGCGGCCAATAAATATCTGGTACCGGAAAAATTAACCCTTGCCACTATTTCATCACAAGAAGGAGGGACTGAATAATGAAAAAACTACAAACAATACTTTTTGGCACTTTGCTGACTTTTGTCTTTATGCCGGGAAAGGCGCAGGATGCCATTGAACTGAAACAAGATCAATCGAATAAAATTATTGTAAAGCTGATGTTCCTGAACGGATCCTCCAGCGACCCTGCAGGGCTAGCGGGTTTGTGTAATATCACGGCCAATCTGATAGCTCAGGGAGGGACAGAAAACAGGAGCAAATCAGACATTGATAATTTCATTTATCCTATGGCGGCCAATTATAGTGTCTCGGTGGATAAGGAAGTCAGCACCTTTACTTTTATGTGGCCATCAGATTTTTCCGAAACCTTTTATCCCATATTGAGAGATTTGATCTTACACCCTGCTTTTGATGAAAGCGATTTTGAGCGGGTTAAAATCAGTGCCTCAAACTCTATCACACGATCGGTGCGCAATAGCTCGGATGAAGATTACAGCAAAATGCTTTTGGAAGATTTCCTCTTTGCCGGAACTACGTATCAGCATATGGTGCAAGGGACCGAAGCAGGGGTGGATGCCATTACCCTTGAGGATGTAAAGGATTATTACAACAACTTCTTTACCCGCAATAATATGATGATAGGGATTGCCGGCAATTATAGCACTGATTTTCTGAAAACATTGAAGAATGACATGGCTGGTTTACCTGATACACATCCCGACTTGCCTGAAATTAATAACCCTCCGATGCCTGAAGGAGTAAATGTGCGTATAGTAAGCAAAGCAGATGCTTTCGGCTCGGCTATTTATATGGGTTTCCCGATCGACATTACAAGAAGCAATGATGATTTTGCGGCACTGATGATTGCCAACAGTTATCTGGGCGAACACCGGAAATCGTATGGGGTGCTTTATCATAAACTACGTGAAACACGCTCGATGAATTACGGAGATTATAGTTATATTGAATGGTATCCATCGGGTAGCCAGAATATGCTGCCATTGAGTGGATATCCGAGACATGCCAATTATTTTTCGATGTGGATACGTCCGGTGCAGATAGCCTCAGGACTGAGGGCGCAATATCCAGAATTGTCTGATCTGACGCTTGGCCATGCCCATTATGCCATCCGGATGGCTATGTATCAGCTGAACAAGCTGATTGCCGATGGTATCAGTGAAGAAGATTTTGAACTCACCCGCGATTTTATGAGAAGTTATATGAAACTGTATATTAAAACACCCGACCAAAGACTGGGATATCTGATGGATTCGCATTTCTATGGCCGCAGCGATTTCATTTCGGAGATGGATCAGGCAATGGCTGCGCTGACAGTAGATGATGTGAATAAAGCCATTAAAAAATATTTGCAGTTTGGCAATATGGATATAGCTATCATAACCACACCTGAAGAAGCAGAGGGGCTGAAAGTGGCCTTGCTGAATAATGCAAGCTCGCCCATGAGCTATAGTAATGTGGTGCGAGAGGGTTTGCCTGATACCATTTTTGAAGAAGATAAACTGGTGCAGGATTTCCCTTTACCGGTACGCTCGGTGGAGATTATTCCCACGGAACAAAGTTTTCATTAATTGTTAGTGCTTTGATACAGTAAAAAGACCTCTCATCAGCGGGAGGTCTTTTATAATTTGCGGGCAAACCAAGAGTACTCCCGCAGGGACAAGCAAAAGCATTATACCTTTTGGCTCTTTTGCTCTACCAAAGGTTGGCTTATTCCATGCTTGGTGTTTTTCAATGTAGAATGATTTCGTTGTTAAGCCATTATCAAGTAGTTTTCGCAGTATCGCTAATGGTCCAACATGGAAATAATTAGCCAATTCAACCAAATCATTTTTAGCCCAGCTTTTTCGATTTTGTCGCTGGTGATCCATCACAATTGTTTAATTCGGTATCATTCAGTTTCATATCTTCAAAAATACGGTCCAAAGGGCTGCTTATATTTTGTAAATTATTTTGGCTTATAGGGGTATAAATGGCCATGGTTTACAGGTTCTTATGGCTCAATAATTTTTGAATATAACTGGCAGCAATAATTTTTAAAGAAATGGACTTAGATGCAAAGCAATAAAAACGCCTTCAGCGCGTGCAGGCCGAAGGCGTTTTTTCAATATAATATGCTACAAGGGTTTACTATTTCCCCCAAACGGTAATCACGGCTCTTTTCCTGGCACTTGGTACTGATTTGTAATTGAAAGAGATTTTATGAATAATCCGATCGTGTTTGCCGGTCAGCCCGAAAATATCGTCTCCGCCCAGATTCATTCTTTTATTTATGGCTATATCTTCATGCGAGCCATTTCCAAATTCAATGTGCATATTGAACATATGAATCGGAGCTTTGCGGACTTTTATTTTTATTTTGCTAAAAGATCCTTCGCGATAAGTGACTAGGATTTCGTCATGGTCGCTATGCATATTGACAACCCTTGTGCCGAGTTTCACCCAATGGTTGTTTTGGGCATTCATAACATTAGTCGTCAGAAACAGGGATGCCATACTTAGTGTCAGAATCAGGAGATTGATTTTCTTCATGTTGATTTGTTTTTTGTGAATAATTGGAGGATAAAGTAAAAAATTTTTAAAAAACCATCAAAACGAACGCTGTTTTCCCACTGCTTTTGAATCAGACGACCCCCAATGATTTTCCAATTTTTGTAAAGGCGGCAATGGCTTTATCGAGGTGATGTTTTTTGTGAGCAGCCGACAGCTGAACCCGGATGCGTGCCTGTCCTTTGGCTACCACTGGATAGAAAAAGCCGATGACATAAATACCTTCTTTCAACAGGGCATTGGCCATTTTTTGTGCGAGCACAGCATCGTAGAGCATGATGGGGACAATGGGATGCTCGCCTGCTTTGATATCAAATCCTGCCTTGGTCATTTCTTTGCGGAAGTACAGGGTGTTTTCCATGAGTGTATCGCGTAAACTGGTGCTTTCACTCAGCATATTTAACACTTCAATAGAAGCCCCTACAATAGCCGGAGCCACCGTATTGGAAAACAGATAAGGCCTGGAACGCTGCCGGAGCATATCTATGATTTCTTTTCTTCCTGAAGTAAATCCGCCCGAAGCACCACCGAGTGCTTTGCCGAGGGTACCGGTGACGATGTCGATCTTACCATGCACCCCCCGGTATTCTGGAGTGCCTCTACCCCTTTTGCCTAAAAAGCCCATAGCATGGCATTCATCGCTCATCACAATGGCATCATAGCGGTCGGAGAGCGCTTTTATTTTGTCCAGTTTGGCAATAGTGCCATCCATGGAGAAAGCACCATCGGTCACGATGATCCGGTTGCGGTGATGCTGTGTATCCTTTAAAATTTGTTCCAGCTCGCTCATGTTGCTGTTTTTATAGCGATAGCGGGCTGCTTTGCACAGGCGTACCCCATCAATGATAGAGGCATGATTCAATTCATCAGAAATAATGGCATCGTCAGCACCAAACAAGGGCTCGAATACCCCGCCATTGGCATCGAATGCCGCTGCGTACAGAATACTGTCATCGGTACCGAGAAAAGCACTGATTTTCTTTTCCAGTTCTTTGTGAATATCCTGTGTGCCACAGATGAAACGAACGGATGACATGCCGTAACCGTGGGTGTCCATAGCTTGTTTAGCCGCTTCAATTACGCGGGGATGAGCAGAAAGTCCGAGGTAATTATTGGCGCAAAAGTTTATTACTTCGCTGCCATCGTCCAGCCTGATGTCGGCCGCCTGCGCTGAAGCAATAATCCGTTCCTTTTTATACAATCCTGATTCATTGATTTCATTCAATTCTTCTTGCAGTCGTTTTTGAAGATTTTGATACATGGTCTGATGTTTTTTGATTGAATTGTGAAGGTAGAGATTTATGGGCATTCCCAAAAACAGATAATTTAATCGAGGCTATCGGATAAGGATGTTTTTCAAATCATAATGATTAAGTAATTTCGTTCTGAATTCATTCTATTAACAGACACGACATTTTATGAATAAAATGCTTAGTAAAAGGAGTGCGGGTTTTTATGTCTTTGTGTTGATTTTCACCTTTTTTTATTCCAGTTCAAGCTATGGGCAAAGCCGGATAAGTAGTTCGCAATTATGGAAAATTGAAGGTAACGGATTGCAGCAGGCATCCTATATTCTGGCCACAATTCCCATTCCTGATTCAAGAACCTTGCAATGGAACGACACCTTGTATGAGGCATTGAATCAATGTGCTGAAGTCGCCATAGGGTATTATTCAGATTTGTCCTGGTTAGATTCTACACGTCAGCAGGCGTTTCTGATGAATAACCAAACCCTGGAGAATGTACTTAACAGCCATAAATTTTCGATATTGCAGGAAAGTCTTCTCGCGGATGCACAAACGGATATCTGGGATGTAAATCATTTATCACCACTTTGGATCCGTCAATGGATGGAAACCAACAGAATGGCCTTTGCCGGCAGTCAAAATCCGGTTGAGTTTATCAAAATATTGGCTCGTGAGCAAGGTAAAAAAGTAAGCCGTTTAGCTTCGGCATCCTGGTTTCTATCAGCCTTAGCTCACCTACCGGCTGCTATGCAGGGTGACCTGATGATGAGTGCATTTGAAGCGAAAAACAATCCGGCCATTGAGCAAAGCATTTTGAACCATTATCTGCGGGGCGATTTGTCAGCCCTCAAAGCAGACATTGAACAGCATGAGCATGCAGTTTATTTCGATGAACGATATGTGAAACCAGTGACGGGGCTTGCGGTTGATATGCAGGACATGATGCACAAACAAGCTGTTTTTTTTCTGCTTGATGCAGCGATGTTGCCCGGAAAGAGTGGCCTCATAGCCCGATTGCAGAAAATGGGATATACCCTTGAACCGGTGAATAGCGGATTGAGACAACCGGCAGGAGATAGCGAGTATGCACACGCTGAAAAAGACAGCAGTCTGTATGTTATGATTGACTCGGTTGTTTACTACCCGCTGAATACTGAATTTGATAAAAGTTATTTTAGAAAAAACCTTCCTGGCTGGTATCCCATTACTTCCTTTGGCGGTGGCTTCACTGCCTTTCTGCCCGAAAAACCTGTGATGGCAATCCGAAGGCAACATACGGCCAATAGTTATCAAAATATCAACTTATTTAAGTTTGAAGACAAGGCCACGAATAGGTTCAATACGGTGTCTTACAGCGATTATCCGCAGGATATGCCAATCGATGTGGAATCATTTTTTGATGAACTGGTTACCAAAGCGGTATCATCTATCGGTGGCATATTGCTGGTGGAAACGAATATCGGGACATCCTATCTTGAGGGACGGGACATTGAAGTAGCGATTGATGAAGATTACTACATGCGGGCTAGATTTTATCTGGCCGATAACAGACTATATCAAATTATGCTGGGTGGCTCAAAACAAAGCGCTTACTCAAAACAAAACGAAGCATTTTTAAATAGCCTGCATATCATGAATCAAAAAAATGCACCCTGGTTTACCCTAAATCTCGGTGCGGCAAGATTTGAACTACCGGACAGGCCGAAGGAAGATAATCAAAGTATTAAAACCGAGCAGGGTAATATGATTCAGTATCGCTACCAATATCTTGATGGGCTATCCGGTGTTCATTATCTTATTTCTGTCAATAATTATCCTGATGCTTCCGGCATACCCGTGGCCGGGAAATTGTATAATCAACTTGTTTTCAGTACCACTGATCAGGTGCATGGTTTCTTGTTAAAAGATCAGCTTTTTGGCTCACTGAAATATTCAGGTCGTTATGCCGAGATAGCCGGAGAGGATGGCCAGTATTACAGAGCCCTCTTTTTGTTGATTGGCCAACAGCTCTATCAGGTCTTACTCAGCGGCAGCGAAGAAGTGGCTTTTTCAAATCTGGCCAACCGGGTGTTTCAGAACATCACGCTCGGACCTTTCGAGTAATCAGGCTACGGAATCAAAAAAGACATATTCATATTGTGTCCGGTGTTTTGTTGCCATTGCATTGTAGGGGTTAAAACGATAAAACAAAATGGCCATCAATAATCCGTTTTCATATTCATAATCATTTCGGAAAATGAGCACATCATCCCCGTTGTATTGCTCCCGAAACAAGGGTTTCCCCTGTTCGTTATAGGCCCTTTTGAGTTGCCAGCTTTCATCCGAACTTTCGGGATCGAGGAAATGAGCTTCCACTTCGCGCCCTTTTGTATCAAAAACATCCAGTGTCTCAAACTTAATTTCCCCATTGTCGTAAGTGGCCATTCCTTTTTGCTTTAGGGGTTCCGGATATTCAATTGTTAAGGTATATGGCTGATCATCGCCTTCCGGAAATGTTAATCTTTGCTTCACCATTTTCTTCTCCTTGTTATACGTATTAAGCACCTTTTTCACCAGAACATCGCTTTCGTTGTAACGACATTCTTCACTTACCAGCCCCTGCTCCAAATAGGAATAGGTTTCTCTTGAGAGTTGCTCTCCGTCTTCATCATATTCAACCTGCTCTATTACATCGCCCTGCTCATTGCGTTTCACCAACACTTTTTCACCGGCTTCTCCATTATAAAACCTGATTTCTTCGGTGATACCCAGAGCATCATTATGGTTTACCTCAACACTTTCTGTGGTTCCGTTCTGAATAAATTCTCGAACCTGTTTAGTCAGGCGGTTTTTCTCGTCATAGTGGTTAATTGTCCGCTCTTCTTCCTTAGCATCTGGGGTATATTTTATTTGCTCAATCACATTCCCCTGCTCATCAAAGAATTCTTTCGAGTCGAGATATTTTTTGAAATCCTGAGACCTAAGGACCCCGAATTGTTGAAAATCGTAAGTGTATGAAATAACAGATTTAATCTTCTTAGCCATGTGCTGGTTTTTTATTTTGATGGACAAAAGTAGGGTTTAGCTATTAGAGGATATACCCTTTTCGCTCACATCTTTAATATCTTAATTAAGAAAAGCAAACTTATGCTGTTCAGCCTGCCCGTGGATCAGCCTTTTGCGGCATTTTTTTCATTTTTTGTACTTCAAGTTGGGCTACTCCGAATTCTTCTACCACTTTTCCTTCGAGCAGATAAAAACCGGCTCCGCTGAAAGGATAGCGTTTGGCCACATCGGGGAAATGCACGGTATCAAAAGGACTGAGTTGCGGGTCGCGGAAACTGGCAAATTGCATCAGATCGTGTTTAATGGTCCGCACATATTTGATGGCGGCCAGACTGCCGAGCATGCGGATACGCTGACCCAGATGTTTCATCATCTGCCCGGCCGGAATAGTATTTTCCGGTATCTTCCTGAGCAATGAATAGGGTGATCCGACCGGAAAGCCCAGAAGTTCCACTTCATCAAAAGCATCTTCGAGTGGCGATTGAGCCAGAACAGGCAGCTGATATTCGCGGGTCGCTATGCGGAACAAATTGGGCGTGCTTACAACAACAGGAGTCCGTTTCAGCAGTTGTGCTTCCCATAAAAGGGTTTTTTTGCTTTTCTCTGTGAAACGGAAGGCCCCCGACCGGATCAGGAGGTTCAATTGTTCGGTACTGGCGGGTATCCGCTCAATGAAATCTTCCAGGTTTATGAAGTTACCCCTTGCCTGTCTTTCCGGTTCAATAGCTTGTGCAATGCGTTGTTCCAGGCTGTCGAGGTGCACAAAACCGAGATAGATATCGCGGCCATAAATCGTGCTTTTATATTCGCTATGATTTACACAGGGCGGATGAAGTACTCCACCGGACCGTTGTGCCTCACGGGCATAGAATTCGGTATTGTAGAAGCCGCCAAAATTATTGATAACCGCTACCATAAACTCAAGCGGATAATACGCTTTGAGGAAAAGACTTTGATAACTCTCTACCGCATAGCTGGCCGAGTGTGCTTTGGAAAAAGAATAAGCTGCAAAGCTTTCGATTTGTCGCCAGACCTCTGTGATCAGGGTTTCGGCATAGCCGCGTTCGTGGCAGTTGTCAAAAAAGCGTTTTTTAATTTGTACCATTTGCTCGCGCGAGCGTTTCTTGCCAGAAATACCTCTGCGCAATACATCGGCTTCGGCCAGACTAAGCCCGGCAAAATGATGTGCCACCTTAATTACATCTTCCTGATAGACCATTACCCCGTAGGTTTCTTCCAGCAAGTCCTTCAGTTTCGGATGGGCATATTCAAAATCATCGGGATGATGAAAGTGGTGGATATACTCACGCATCATTCCTGATCGGGCTACCCCGGGGCGGATAATGCTGCTGGCAGCCACTAAAGTCAGGTAATCGTGGCAATGAAGTTTTGATAATAATTGCCGCATCGCGGGCGATTCGATATAGAAACAACCAATGGTATCGCCCTTAGCGAGCAATTCATTCAGCTTTGGGTCTTTTTTGAAATCGGCCACGCGGTGGATGTCCACATCACTGTTTTGATTGCGGCTGATGAGCTTCACCGCATCGCGGATATGTCCTAGCCCACGCTGACTGAGGATATCGTATTTGTAGAAACCGATGTCCTCGGCTACATACATATCGAAATGAGTAATCGGAAACCCTTTAGGTGGGATCTCTGTAGAGGTATAGCAGTAGATGGGTTTTTCTGAAACAAGAATACCTCCGGCATGCACCGAGAGATGATTGGGAAAATCTTCCATCATCTTCCCGTAATTAAAAATCAGACGACCGATATGATCACGCTTCCGGGTGCTTTCCGGATGCCGAACCATATCATCGATTTCGGATTTCGGCAGACCGAATACTTTCCCCAGTTCGCGGATAATACTTTTCCCTTGAAAGGTATTGTAAGCCGCCAGCAAGGCCGTATGTTCCTGCCCGTAGCGTTTAAAGAAATAATCAATCACTTCATCGCGGTCGCGCCAAGAAAAATCAATATCAAAATCAGGCGGGCTGTCGCGATAGATGTTCAGAAAGCGTTCGAAATACAGATCCAACTCTACGGGATCAACATCGGTGATACCGAGACAATAAGCGATAATACTGTTGGCTCCGCTGCCCCGCCCTACGTGGAAAAAACCGCGCGACTGAGCATAGCGTACCAGGTCCCAGGTGATGAGATAATAGGCCGAGTAGTGCATTCGATCGATAATATCGAGTTCGTGGTGAATGCGCTTCAGGGCTTCCTGCTGATTATGCCCGTAGCGGTAGTTGGCTCCGTCCATTGCCAGCTTTTTCAGCAGCTGGCGGTCGTCAGCCCGGCTGCCGGTAAATGATTTCCGGTTTTTGCTTTCGTTGAAGGTGAAATCTATCGAGCAATCATCGAGCAGGGCCAGGCTGCCGGCTACTATGCGCGGAAAAGAACGGAAAGCAGCGGCCAGTTCATCGGGGGAGATCAGCTCTTCGGCTGCATCGGCATGTTGTTCTTTTTTAAGCTTGCTGAGTAATGTGTTTTCATCTATTGCCCGTAAGAGCCGGTGCAGATTATAGCCTTTCTTTCCGGAAAAAGTGACGGGTTGCCACACAACATAGCGATGCAGATATTGTTTCTGTTCATTCCGGTAGAGGCGGGGCAGGTGAGCAGGTCGGATGCCCAGCCATTCATGGTCTTGCAGCGTGGCGGGGTCGCGGCTGCCGGCCGGGTAAATCACATGGATGTCTTTGCCCGGAGGCATTCGATTCGGGAAGGCTTCATTGCGATGTTTGTATCCTGAGAAAAAACGATTGATTTGCTCAAAGCCTGCATTATTACGAGCCAGCGCAATGTACAGGGTTTCGGAGCCGTTGCGAAACTCCAGACCCACGACCGGATGTATCTGATGCTTGCGGCAGGCTGCGATAAAATCAAAGACAGCCGAGGTATTATTGATGTCGGTCAGGGCAAGGGAATCAATGCCCATGGCAGCAGCAGCTTCTACCAGTTGTCCGGGTGAAAGTGTTCCGTAATGCAGACTGAAATAAGTGTGACAGTTGAGGTACATGTTAGCTGAATGCTAAAATACTTATCAATAAGCTAAAAACGAAAAATGATTGCCTGATTTTTTAAAAAAGCAGTATTTTTTTTTCAGGGATATAAATTACATTTGGAAACACGTTTTAAGGGCATGAAAAAGATTTGGAAATACGGATTCTTATTATTTATCAGCTTGATTTTTGCTCGGATATCCCGGGCACAGAATGGTAGCTTGTGCATTTGGGTAAACGGTTATGAGGATACCGGAGGCGATATGCTATTCAGTCTTTATAATCAGGCGGATGGCTGGCCATCAGACCGTACGAAGATCTATAAACCGGGCAAAATCATGCGGGTATCAGATGATGAGGTGATGTATTGCTATCGAAATCTGCCCTATGGCTCTTATGCTGTGGCTGTGCTGTACGATATAAACCACGATGGTGACATGAACTATAATTTTTTTGGTCTGCCCACCGAGGAGTATGGTTTTTCGAATAATCCCCGTGTCTATCTTTCGGCTCCTTCTTTTGAGCGATGCAAAGTGATACTCGATAAGTCACGGGTGCAGATTGAAGTAAATCTATGATTATAACAGATTCACATCACTGCAAATTTCCAGCAGAGCCGGTCCTTTTTGTTCAAAGAGTTCTTTCATGCTTTTTTCTAATTCCGCTACCGTACCAGCGCGTTGTCCCCAGGCTCCGCAAGACAGTGCATAATCCGCAAAATTGAGATTACTAAGTTTGGTTTTCCAGACAGGCCAGTCACCGGCCCGTTGTTCTTTCGATATTTTGCCCAATTCGTTATTATTCAGCAGAATGATTTTTACATTCATATTATATTGCACGAGGGTTGTCAGTTCGGCCATATATTGTCCGAAACCACCATCACCGGCTACAGCAAGCACGGGTCTTTCGTGGCCGACAGCGGCCCAGGCACCCATAGAAGCAGGCAGGGCAAAGCCGATGGAGCCCAAATATCCTGACATCAGAAAATCGTTTTGTTTGCTTTCATAATAGCGCCCGAATGAGTAGGCATTATTTCCTACATCAACGCACATCACGGCATTTTCAGGAGCCATACGGTTCAGCGCATCAAATACATGTACAGCCCCGAGGCCCTTGCCCCGGAGTTCATCGAGCCTGCGTTGTTTTTCTTTTCGCCAGATAGCCCATCGGTCAGCAACTTGTGGCAAGCGGTTTTCCGCCTTGGTATTCTTCAGTTGATCCCCCATCAGGCGGGCTGTTACTGATATTTCTCCCATTACCTGAACATCAATAGGATGAAACTTAGCCAGAGCCAGCGGATCGAAATCGATCTGGATAATCGGCTTCTTGTCTGTGATGCCTGTATGGTTCGAAAAAGAAGCTCCGAAAACCAGCAACAGATCACTTTCGTTCATGAGCCAGGAAGCTACCGGGGTACCGCTACGTCCCAACACACCACCGGCATGCGGATTGGCATCAGGCAAAAGCCCTTTTGCTTTGAAAGTAGTAACAATGGGGCATTGAAGTTTTTTGGCGAGATGAAGAATGCCCTCCATTTTCCCACGGGCTCCATGACCCACGATAATCAAAGGGTTTTTGCTTTTACTAAGTAAACTCAAAGCTTTATTCAGGCTTTCGGCCGGAGGTGTTATGCGCAAATCGGCCATGCGGTTTTCGGGAGTTTGAGCCAATTCGTCATTGGCAGCTTTAATCTGCACTTCATCAGGAAAGGTAAGATGCGAGACATCCCGGTTCAGAATAGCTTGTTTGATGGCCAATGACATCAGTTCGCTGTGACGACTGTCGCCTTGTACCCGTTGGTTAAAGGCCGCTACCGAACTGAATGCCTGCACGAGATCTACTTCCTGAAAATTACCGGTACCCAGCACTTGGGTGGCTACCTGACCTGTGATGGCCAGAATGGGTGCCCGATCTACTTTAGCATCCCAAAGACCTGTGTACATATTGGTGGAACCGGGCCCTGCAATGGCGAAACAGACTGCCGGATGACCGGTTAGTTTTCCATAGGCTGAAGCAGCAAAGGAGGCGGCTCCTTCATGCCGGATACCAAAATATCGAAGCTGCCCTTTTTCTTCCTGCCTGCGGAAAGCATCGGCCAAACCAAGGTTGCTGTGGCCTACCATGCCAAACACCACATTTACGCCCCAGTTAATCATGGTTTCCACCATCACATCGCTGAGGGTAGCCTGATGGCTTGCTTGTTCTTCCATGGCCACATAAACAGCAGTACCTTCTACTTTTACCGGGTAAGAGGGCACGGCATCGTCATAACCTGGGACTTTGCCGGTGCAAGGGTGATAATCCCAGCCATGCCAGGGACAGCGCAGCAGGCCGTTTTCTATACTTCCTTCTCCAAGTGGTCCGCCCTGATGAGGACATTTATTATCGAGAGCACATATCTTACCCTCGAAACGGGTGAGGCAGATATCATGGGTGCCGGCCGATACCGTCATAACACGGCTTTCGTGCAATAGTTTTTCATCATCAAGCACTTTGTACCAAATCAGTTTTACCATAATCTACAAATATTGATTTTGGATTGAACTCTAAAAATAATAGTTTTTATAGAGGAATAGTTCGCTTGGAAGATTTTGTGGTTTCATATAAATAAATGTATTATCGGACTTATGTTTTGTTATTTATACATGATTTTGATTCATTTATCTTTATTGCATCCCTTCACCCATGTCCAATTTCAAGCGTATTGTCTTTAGTATTTGTAGAGATAAAGTACCTTTATCCAACCATTTAAAACTATAAGCATGGCGAATGAAATTATTGACTACGGTCCGATGGCAGCATTAATTGGTGTTTGGAAGGGTGATAAAGGGCTAGATGTAGCACCGGAGCCCGATGGCTCTGAGAATAGCCCCTATTTTGAAACCATTACCTACACGGCAGCAGGCACCGTGAGCAATGCCGAATCGCAATTATTGTCTGTGCTGCATTATCGTCAGATCGTAAGGCGTAAATCTGATCAAGAAATCTTTCACGATCAGACAGGCTATTGGATGTGGGATGCAAAAGAAAACATCATAATGCAATCATTGGTAATCCCCCGGGCTGTATGTGTGCTGGCAGGCGCAGCATATAGCGGGCGAAAGGATGAAAACAACAATATGATCATTGAAGTATCGGCCTCGCTTAACGACAAAGCATGGAATATTCTTCAATCTCCCTTTATGCAGAAAAATGCACGAACAAGCTTGTTTCGGCATACCATCACCATTGGAAAGAGAAAAATGAGCTATTCAGAAACTACTATGCTTGAAATCTACGGCAAAGAATTTACACATACAGATGAGAATGAACTGATGCTTCAATAGACTCTTTTTCCGTGTAAGTTGGCTCCTATTTCCACCTGCCAACTTTGCTGATGTTTCATTATTGAGCACTTTCAAATCAATGATAATTTTTGTAACTTTGGTAAATAAGTTTGTTTTATAAAGAAAAAACTTAATCATGAAAACCAAGACAACTACTCATTTATTAATGGCGGCAGCCGGTCTGATCCTATTCATTTTGATTAATAGCACCCGTTTACAAGCACAATGCTGGCAATGGGCCTCGCGGACCGGAGGCACTTCTCTTGAAAACCCCACCGCCATGTCGGTTGATCTGAATGGCCAGATGGCTGTTTGCGGAGAATTTACAGGAACAGCCATCATAGGCAGCAGCACATTGACAGATACAGTAGGTCGTGATGTATTCACAGCCATCATCGATTCCAGCGGTACTGTTATTAAAGGAATGGCAGGTGTGGGCGGCAACGGAAGTCAAAATTTCGCTAACGGGGTAGCATCTGATATAAATGGCAATATTTACGTAACCGGAAATTTTGAAGACACCATCATATTTGATAATGTCACGCTTATAAGTGAAGGCAACAGCGATATTTTTATCGTGAAATACGATGCCTCTGGCAATCTGCTTTGGGCAAAACGAGCTGGCGGACCAAATTTTGTTTATGCCAACGATATTGCCGTTGATACCAGTGGCAACTGCTATGTAGTGGGTAGTTTTTACGACTCTGTTTCATTTGGCAATAACATAATCGTTTATGCATCATACGCGAAAGATGTTTTTACCGTAAAATACGATTCGAATGGTAATGCCCTCTGGGCCGGCTCCTGTGGACATAATTCAGAAGATATTGGGAGTGGTGTAGCCGTTGACGCTGCTGAAAACGTCTATATAACAGGCAAGTTTCAGAGTGATTTTGTTTTTGACAATAGTCTTTTCAATACTAGCGGACTCCGCGATTTCTTTGTAGCTAAATATGATGCTACCGGTAACCCGCAGTGGGCCAAAACCGGAGGCGGAACCAATAACGATTATATGGTGAAAATTGCGGTAAACGGAGACAATATCTATGCTGTCGGTCATTTTGAATCAGATACAATTTGGGTAGATAGCGTAAGCCTCGCAAATGCTTCTCCCGATCATTTTAATGCCGACAGAGATGTTATATTGTTAAACCTCGATGCAAATGGCCTTGTGCGATGGGGCATCAGTGCAGGTTCCTATGACAATGATTATGCTAATGACGTATCGGTTGATGATCAGGGCAATGCATTTATTACAGGAACTTTTAACGATACGATTTCCTTTGGAAGCACCACGCTTATTAAAAGTGCGGGTGATTTCTTTTTAGCAAAATACGATAATAGCGGTTCTGCCATCTGGGCAAAAACATCCGACTTTAATGATGCGCTGGGTCAGAGCAATTCAGTGGCTGTTTTTAATGAAAAACCTGTCATTTCCGGTAGTTTTGTGTCAGGCATGGCACCACCCTTAATGGTTTTCGGAAGCGATACGGTTATCAGTAATGGCTCTGTCGATGTATTTATAGCCAAAATCGGCCCTCCTTGCAATACCACAGGCCTGAATACTGCTATCAACAACAATCTTTCGATTACAGCATTCCCGAATCCCTTCGATAATCAGATTAGCATTCATCTGACTGCCAGCCTCCTTGAAGACGGGCAGCTGGAACTGTTCAACGCACAAGGAAGCCTGATAGCTACACGTGCTATTGGTCATGATACCGATATTATGCTGGAGACAAGCAATCTCGCTGCAGGAATTTATCTACTGAAACTGACTTCCCGCAGTGGCATACAACAATGTAAGCTCCTTAAATTGAACAAGTAGTAAGCTGTTTTTTTATTATAAGGCGTAGCTCCTTACAAACGGATTCACCCATTCCCGGGCGCTTATACCCCCTATCAGTGATTACATCAGCTGCTTACGATCGGGATTGGAGGGTTTTTAAAAATAATCAGCTAAGCTGTAATCTGGCTGATCATCTTCCGGATCCGGTTAATAAAAAGATGAGCGAATATTTGAATTATGGCTATGATTATGGTTCTGCTGTAAATGAACCATATTGTGTGAGAGATGTTTGTTTGGCTTTCGATTTATAATTAATTCGAAATCAAGCAAAAAAGACAATCTGTTAAAGAAGTAATTACATTAATGGAATAAATTGTGAGCATCTTATGAACTTAAATGACAAAATAATTCAACTTCTAAAAAATCCTTCCAACAGTTCGGAATTCACTTCATTATTTTCTTTAGAAAGCAATTGGGAAGTCGTTGACAAAAGCATTAAAATACCAAAAGGAACTGCTATTAGTGAAATTGAATGTCCTGAATGCCTGAACACCCTTCGGGTTCTATATGATAAATTCAACGATTCAGCGTGTAAATTTAGATTAAGGTGTCCACATTGTGAAGAAGTGATTAAGTTTAAAACTTCCTATGAAGGTTATACTGCTGATTTGAATATTGACTATGACCTCTGAATAGGGATGACACAAGCAGTGGTTATTTTCAGCCGCACCAGTCAACACTGATTGCAGTCGCTGCACATCAATCGTATCTTGCTCAAAGGTACGTTTTGTGGAAATAGCCGTTTTTTAAAAATAATCAGCTAATCTGGCTGATCATCTTCCGGATCCAGATTTATTTTCTATAGGACTGTTCTTCACCTGGCTCACTTTCCTGTCCGTCCTTTGAGTAGGTTGTGAGATAATAAAAATAAAGCTTCCCGTTTTGAGTGCTTTTAACGGGATCAGGACCCTGATTTGTAACGTGATCACCCGCTCTCAGAAAAGTGACTGCTGCATTATTCTTTGAAGAACCAAATCCCAGTTTTACGGCTGTGCCATATCGTGCATAGGCAGGGGTCTGAAATGTTGTGGGGGAGAAGGTAGTGTCGTTTTTAACTGCTTTGTTGAAACGCCCATGCATATATCCGAAATAAAACTTCCCGGGAGTAAGCTCAACACCGGCTCCAAGTACGGTATGTGCGGCAAGACCAAAAGAAGAAAAATTCAGATTTCTATAGCCCAGATGGACTTTTACCCATTTGTAATAAGGGCTTAAACCAATTCTGTTAAAAGGTTGCCTGAAACTGCGTTGCTGTTCTCCGATTGTTATGGTTAGCGGTACCGGATT
>CAYPSW010000001.1:57503-65689 GCA_964413685.1 uncultured Chitinophagales bacterium | reverse complement strand
TACCGGATTTCCATTGATATACCATGAAAACGGTTTTCGGTACGGATTGGGGCGGCTGGAATTAAACAGTACGCTTCCCAAACTCAGGCTTCCTTTTACTGCAATTGGATTTGCCTGCTTGATTGTGCTTATATCCTGCGGGCTTGCCAAAACACAGATGCATAATAAGTTTGCGGTTAGAATAGCAACTTTCATATGCCTGCCTTTCTATCAAAGGTAATATAAATTCTATTGGTATACCGTCACAAAACAATAGCAATATATTTCCTACTCTTGATTCTTGGAATACAATATATTTCATGCTCAAAGCAAACAGATAAAAAAGAATATGAGCCAATTACTAATTCCTTAAGTAGTAAAACCTATGAAAAAATAAAGTTTGTAGTTAGATGGAGCGGATTAGATTGGAATCCTCCTTGCTCTTGTCCTGATTGTAAGTGTCCTAATTGCCCCTGTCCACTTGGTGTGTGTTTTTGTACATCAATGAAACCCTCACCGGAACTTACCAAAAGAAATTACAATACATGGGCTTAGGGCTTGGCATTTCGTATAATTTGAAATAAGCAATCCGCAAGCATTATTGAAAATTTTAAACCCTGTTTTGGTTTCCTTCTACAACCATTCATCTCCTCGCCATCGGATTCACCCATTCCCGCTGTCGCCCTTTGCCAAGCGCCACGGCCCGCATCACAATTGATTTACCATATTTCCGTCTGATCTGGTCCATGGCCTGGTAGAGCCGGATTGCTTCACAGCGCTCGTCAAACAGGTTAATCTGATAATGTCCGTGCACAAGCCGGCTGAATCGCAGGCCTACCAAACGCACCAACAGCCTGCGGTCGTACAAGCGTTTGAACAGATCGAGGGTTTCGCGAATCAGTACCTTATCGTTGGCGGTATAGGGGATGCTGATCTGCCGCGAAAAAGTATCGAAATTGGAATAACGGATTTTTACCGTAACACAAGCGGTGAGTTTTTTTTGTTCGCGCAGACGGAAAGCTGTCTTTTCGGCCATACCGGTCAACACTGATTGCAGCTGCTGCACATCAATGGTATCCTGCTCAAAGGTTCGTTCTGTGGAAATAGATTTCGCCTCCACATAAGGACGCACGGGGCTGGGGTCAACACCCTGAGCCCGTTTCCAGAGCAAAACACCTGATTTCCCCAGCAGCCGCTCGAGCAGATCCACAGGCATCTGCCGCAAAATTTTTACCCGGTCCACGCCCATATTGCAAAGCAATTGTCCGGTCTTTTGACCAATCATCGGGATTTTCCGGATGGGCAGGGGGTCAAGAAATTCGGTTTCGTGGCCAAAACGGATTTGTAATTGTCCGTTGGGCTTGGCTTCTCCCGTAGCTACTTTCGAAACCATTTTGGCGCTTGATAAACCAAAAGAAATAGGCAGGCCTGATTCGCGGATGATCTTTTGCCGCAATTCCGTGGCCCAGCGGTAGGTGCCGAAAAAACGATCCATTCCACTCAGGTCAAGGTAAAATTCATCAATCGAAGATTTCTCGAAAAGCGGAGCCGAATCGGCAATGATGTCCGTAACCAGATGCGAATACTTGCTGTATGATTCCATATCGCCCGAAATAAGCAATCCCTGCGGGCATAGCCTGCGGGCCAGCCGCATGGGCATACCCGAATGCACTCCGAAGCTGCGGGCTTCATAACTGCAGGAAGCCACCACCCCACGATCGCCCTTACCACCAATCATAATGGCTTTTCCCTTCAGCCGGCTGTCATGCAGCCGCTCCACCGATACAAAAAAAGTATCGAGGTCAAGATGAAGAATTGCCCGTTCGGACGATGGCAGGAGCATAGCAGTTGATTTATTGGGTACAAAAGGGATGTCTCTTCAGACATCCCTGTTTTTCAAAATTACTAAATTATTTAGCAGTAAACTGCTTTATTAAAAATATATTTTGCTTTGATTTTGGATAAATGACAAATTAATTAGTAAATTTGAATCAAACGAAGGGCATGGAACTCATCAACAAAAACATTAAATATTTACGGCAGCATAAAAACATGACACAACAGGCTTTTGCTGATTGGCTGGGCATCACGCGTTCATCGGTCGGAGCTTATGAAGAAGGGAGGGCCAAGCCCAATTTTCAGGTATTGCAAACCTTATCGGCACATTTCAAGCTCTCGCTCGACCGCTTGTTGCAGGAAGACCTGGCCGGGCTGACAGAGCAAAAAGTTTTAACGGATAAACCACAAGCGCTATCAGAAAGCGACAGCAGCGGGAAGAACCTGCGTATTCTGTCCATTACGGTTGATGAACACAACCGTGAAAACATTGAGCTGGTCCCGGAAAAAGCGGCCGCAGGCTACCTGGCCGGTTATGCCGATCCAGAATACCTCGAAGAGCTGCCCCGGTTCCGCCTGCCTAATCTGCCCGAGGGCACCTACCGCGCTTTTGAAATCAGCGGAGACAGTATGCTGCCAATTAGTTCCGGCTCCATCATTATCGGAGAATATGTCGAAAATTGGGACCATCTGAAAGACGGACAACCTTATATTGTTTTATCGCGTAGGGACGGCATTGTTTTCAAGCGAATTTTTAATCAAGCCGAAACACCCGATCAACTCATCCTTCAATCGGATAATCCTGCTTACCCGGCTTATAAACTGCCTATGGATGAATTGTTGGAAATATGGAAAGCCAAAGCATATATCAGTACTATTTTCCCTGATTCAGGTTTGTCATTAGCCAAAATGATGAATCTTGTAGTAGAATTGCAGCAGGAAGTGATTAAGTTGAAATCTAAATAACGTTCAGCCCTGGCTGGCAGCAATGGCTTCTTCAAGTCGTTGGTAAAAATCAGGCCCAAATTTCCTGATCAGGGCTGTCTTCAGAAAGCGGTAGACCGGAATCTGGAGGGCTGAGCCATTTTTGCATGCCGGGTCGCAAATATCCCAATGTTCATAATTGGCTGCGGTGAAGGTATGGTGTTCTTTCAAACGGATAGGATAGAGATGGCATGATATAGGTTTTTGAAAATTTGTCTTTCCCGCTTCCCAGGCTTGTTCGATGCCACATTTGACAATACCTTTTTCATTAAGCATTGAATAGGCACAGGAATGACCTCTGACCAAAGGTGTATTGAAACCGGCTTTACCATGCACATAATGTCCTTGTTTATTTATAGCAATAAGTCCTTCCCTACTCAGAAAAGCTTCGTAATGTTCCGATTCTTTTTTCAGTATTTCACATTCTTCTTTTTCCAGCGGAGCTCCTGATTCACCTTCAACACAGCAAGTGCCTTTACAGCGGGCAAGGTCGCAGACAAATAGTTTGTCGCGGATATCGTCACTAAAAATTACATCATCAACAATTATCATAAAAAGTACTCAACTTATCCCTAAAATAAATACGCAGGGTCTTTTATTCAAATCGGGCACTTGTTTTTTCCATGAACTGATAGCTTGCGTTTTGATACATTCGCTTGACAGCGTGATATCGACTGCAACACAGAGGCGCATATCAGGGCTGCAGTGCTTTAGCAAATCTTTCAGCAAAGCATCATTACGATAAGGCGTTTCCATAAAAATCTGGGTTTCTCCGCCCATAGCTCTTTTCTCCAGTTGTTTAATGGCGGCCAGGCGCAATTTAGGTCGCACCGGCAAGTATCCGTGAAAAGCAAATTTTTGTCCACTTAGTCCGCTCGCCATCAACGCCAATAAAAAGGAAGAAGGACCAACCAGGGGAAGCACGCGGATATTTTTATGGTGAGCCAATGAGACCAGGCTACTGCCCGGATCGGCCACACCGGGGCATCCGGCTTCTGAAATCAGGATGGCATTTTTACCCGCTTCTACAGGTGCCAGCATATCATAAATGATCTCGGCCTCGCTGCGTTTATCGTAAATCTGCATCTCCAGCCGGTTGAAATCACCTTTAAAACCGATAGCTCTCAGAAACTGCCGGGCTGTTTTTGGATGTTCCACGATAAAATACTCCACCTCATTGAGTATGGGCAACACGTAGGCAGGAATTACTTTTTCACCCCCGGGACCGAGGCGGCTTGGTAATAAATAGAGCGTACCGAATGGCTTTGACTTTCCCATCTTTCATGTAGTTTTAAGCATCGGAAAGGTAAGAGAAAATGATTAAAAAACTTGAACAAGCTTTTTATCTCGATTCAGATATTCTGAAGCTTACGAAAGCTTTGCTGGGGAAAGTGCTTTGTACTTGCATTGCCGGGAAAACTACTAAGGGGATGATTATGGAAGCGGAAGCTTACCGGGGCCCTGAGGATCGTGGCTCACATGGGTACGGAAATCTGAGAAGTACCCGCACTGAGCCGATGTTTCTGCAAGGTGGCAGAGCGTATGTTTACCTATGCTATGGGATGCACCATATGTTCAATGTGGTGAGTGGTCCTGAAAATATTCCTCATGCTATTTTGATCCGCGCTTTATATCCGATAAGCGGAATCGATGTCATGCAGCAACGAAGAGGAAGGAGCATAGCGTTTAAAAATCTTTGTGATGGCCCGGGTAAACTGGGGCAGGCTATGGGGATCCATACTTCCATGAGTGGCATTGAACTTACAGGCCATTTGATCTGGATTGAAGACCATGAAATCGTTGTCAGCAGGAATGATTTTGAACAAAGTCCCCGGATCGGAATTGATTATGCGGGTGAAGATGCTTTGCTGCCTTGGCGATTCCTCTTGAAAAATCCGAAGCGCATTTGGGCAAAAGCTAGCGGGGTAATTTAGGTAAGGATTTATCGCTTTTCCGAAGCGCTTTGTAAGCATCCTTGGGCATTTGTATCAGCACCGGCATTTGATCGGGATGTAAAAAAGTCATTAGCGCAATCAGGTCTTCTTTTTTCATGGCGGTGCAACCGGCTGTTGCCCGTTGGTCATCGGCCCAAACATGAAAAAAGATACAAGAACCTGCCCCGGGAATAATCGGACTTTTATTGTTTTCCACTTCAATGCCCCATTCATAGCGAGCATCTTTCAGCAACATTTTTTCTGAGCTCTTCCAGTCTTTATCCGTCACAATATCGGTGCTCACTATTTTATTGTAGTATTTCGAGGCAGGATCATCAATGCATTCAATCAACTCATTGCTCATCAGGTAGGGCATGTGAGTAAAAAGCACTTGCATTGGATCGGCATATCCGAAAGCGAAGCCGAAAGTGAAAATTCCTGCCGGAGTCTTCCAGTCCCCTTCTTTTTTTATATCGGTCGCAGAATAAAAAATCTCCGATTCTTCGGATGGCGACATGCCCTGCCTTCCCAATACAACCTGAACCGGACCGGAAACCGGCTGCCATTTCTGAGTAGATGCTTGTCTTGAGAAAGTATAAAGGCCTCCGGTTGAATCATTCCAGTTGTCTGAAACGACCACTACAAGCGACAGGGCAGATTTTATTTTATTGTTATTGTGCAGCATTTTGTTAGTCTGGGCTGATAAGCTACCTGGTATTATCCAAAGCATCAAAATCCAAAATTTCCATTTCTTAGCTGATTCCAATTTTTTGTAAGCTTTCCACAAAAGTATCAAAAATACAAGCTTCAGGCCTGCTTAAATCCGGAGAGATTCTGATGTACAAAATCCGGAGGGAAATTTTCATCGCCTTGAAAACCCAACTCAATATCATGTCCATCGCTGGGAATGTAATTAGTACGGAATACATAATCCCAGATACTGAGGCTGATGCCAAAATTTACTCCATAAGGATTGGGTAATGTTTTGGCATGATGCCAGATATGCATTTTGGGGTTATTGAAAATATATTTAAGTGGGCCTAAAGAAAAATCAAAATTTGAATGATTGAAATGTCCGATGCCAAAACTGATAATATGTATCAGGAAATAATCCTGAATGCCAAAACCGATTATAGCTACCGGAATATATTTTAAGGCGTTGTAGATAATATTTTCTATCCAGTGGTAGCGCATTTGGGCAGCAAAACCCATTTCTTTCACCGAATGATGGACTTTGTGAAATTCCCAAAGCCTTTGATTGTGATGTAGCAAATAGTGGATGCACCAACTGAGAAAATCGACATAAATAAAGAGGATCACTAATTGTAGCCATACCGGAAGGGTATTGAGCTGAATGGCAACGATATTTTCTAATCCTGCCAGGGCCAGCAAATCATCGAAAGCCGAAATCGCTACATTAGAAATGGCAGCAAAGCCGATGAGTGAAAACAGAAAAAAATTGAAAAACATGTAAAAAGCATCTAGCCAAAAATCGCGTCTGATGAGCTTCTGATTCCGGTGCCAGGGTTTTACATATTCGAGCAGAAAGAAAAAAAGCGATATACCGATGAGCCAATAGAAATAATTCTCGATGGAGGGATGGCTGATTTCGTGGACAAGATATCGCCCGTAATCGGCAAAAGAACGGAGAAAAATATCCCAGTATTTCATGTCTGCAAATTAATGAAAAGACCAGCATAATAAGCATACATCTAATCGGTCATCTCATTGTCAAAAACCCAGATGCCAGGTAAAAAATCCTGTAATGGCTTGATTTTAGCTGATTTTAGTGTGGAATCAGCCTGATTGGTACATCTGAATAACAGATCAAAAAAGGAGCTATATTATGAAACGCAATTATCACCCATTCGAAAAAGTACACCAGAAACGAGGACTATTCCTTCAAACTGGATTTATCCTTTCACTTACTTTAGTCATCATGGCTTTCCAATGGAAAACGCCTGAAAGAAAGGTGGATGCTTTTGTTGATAATACTGAGGAACAAATCTTTGTGATGGATCCGGTGCCCCGCACCCAGATGAAAGTTGAAGTGCCGGAGGCACAGGTCGATCAGGTTCAGAAGAAAATTATTAGGTCTCAGGAAATCAAAATAAAGGTGGTGGATAATAATGTTAAAATCAAAACTCCGATAGATACAACCTTGGACTTCACTGATTTCAATCAGAACAATTATCCTCCGGTGGACAGCACTGAATTTGTCATGCCCACGGTCCCCTATCGTGTGGTTTCCGATATGCCTGAATTTCCGGGCGGGAACGAAGAAATTCCTCCCTATTTATTGAAACACGTAAAGTATACGGAAGCAGACCGGAGTATTGGAATTGAAGGAACTGTGTATGTCCAGTTTGTAGTTGATGAAACCGGGCAGGTGACCGATGTACAGGTGATTCGAGGGGTTTCTCATAATCTGGACCGTCAAGTAGTAAAAGCCGTTGAAAATATGCCCCGATGGAAACCCGGGAAACAACAAGGTCATGCGGTTCCGGTGTATTACATAACACATGTGAAATTTGAAATACAACATTAATAGTCCTTTTCCTTTCAAAAAGCCCATACGCAGGTATGGGCTTTTTTATTAGCTGTTCAGCGAATCGCGTTCAACAGTTCCCGATCATCATTGATCGCTTTATTTACCCGGTCAGATACCGGGTAGGCTTTCATTTCATTGGCAGGGTATGGTTGCAAGAGATTTGTTGCTTCTTTGGCAGACAAATTTGGGTCAAGCCAAATATGTTCCTTTTCCTTTAGAAGAATTGCGGGCATCCGGTCGTGAATTTCGTGCACCAGCCCATTTGCTGCCACGGTAATGATGGTGAATGTTTGTACAGGCCGACCTTCGGCATCTTTCCATACACTCCATAATCCAGCCATGGCAAAAGCTGTTTCATCCTGCATCAGGATGCGAAAAGGGGTTTTTCCGGCAGGGCTTTGTTGCCACTCGTAATAACTGTCGGCCGGAACCAGACAACGGTAATGCTGCATGGGTGAACGAAAAGAAGGCTTTTGCAAAATGCTTTCGGCCCGTGCATTGATCAAGCGATACCCGGTTTTTGGATCTTTAGCCCAATGTGGAATCAGTCCCCAACGAAAATATTGGAGTTTGCCCGGCTCCAAATTTGTGATGACAGGCAATGGCTGGCCGGGAGCCGCATTGAATCGCTCGCGATAAGAATCCTTATCCAGGATAACCTGAAAACGATTTTCAACGACTATCGAAGGTATGGCTAAAGTATATCGTCCGCACATGGTATGAAAATTACAAAATAATCTTAGAAGCCATAAACAGTTTTAAATGCCAATTGGATGTCACAAAAACAGCCTCTATAACAAGTTTTTATTTTTCTAACACTTTCAGTATCAATATATATAACATACGAAAGGGCTGATTTGACAGGTCACAAAAGACGTTTAGCTGATACAGTTTTACTATTT
>CAYPSW010000001.1:0-57403 GCA_964413685.1 uncultured Chitinophagales bacterium | reverse complement strand
TATTTGATCATATTGTTACAATAGAAAATTACTATAGAGGGCTGCTGTTTTCCGTATTATATTTTACGCTTGCAGGAGCAATTGGTGGACTCATGAGTCGGTTCATAAAACAAAAAATAAGGCTGATAATAGGGACAATGAAGTTTGAATTGAACAAAGCGTTTTTCGGTTTGTATCTATATAGAGGATAC
Source organism: uncultured Chitinophagales bacterium (assembly GCA_964413685.1). Lineage (GTDB taxonomy): Bacteria > Bacteroidota > Bacteroidia > Chitinophagales > S012-47 > JAJRWN01. Next base: position 57,212 of record CAYPSW010000001.1, on the reverse strand, counting down.
GATTTTAAATTCCTGAAAATTCCCGGGTTCAACGTCATCTACCTGAAGGGATGATACTGCTGCCTGGGGTGGCCCCTGCCGGCACCAGGCAATAAATGCTTTTAACTGTTTTTCCCCACCTGTTGCCTCCATATAAACCGAGCCATCCGGGTAGTTCATCACGAAACCCTTCAGGCCAAGCAGGTCGGCCTCCTTTTTGGCTGAGGCACGAAACCAGACACCCTGCACTTTGCCCCGCACTATAATCCTGATTGCTTTTTTCATGGTGCCGGGTACAAGAGTTGTGAGCCGCTTTCAATTTTTTTAAGCTGACCGATATGTCGGGCTCTGAAACTTTTCAAACGAATAACAGCTGGTCCATATTCTGGTTTTTTCTGAAAAGCCACAAAGCCAAACAGACAATCATTCAGTTCCACCGATTCAATATTCAACAAGGATAGGTCTTTCGCTGCGATACCTCGGAGTGAATGATCGATTCGCAGTGATTTTACAACCACAAAAGATGCTTCTCCTGCACTCAGACCTTTATCCCCTGCATGATTAACAAGGCAGCTGTCCACGCTCACCCGGCTGCCTGAAAAATCCATGGCATCGTTGCCAATATCTCTGAAACGACAGTGCAATATTTTTCCATTGCTGAAATCCAGATCCAATCCATCGGCCAGTGTATGCGAAATACTTGATTCAGATATCTTGAAATCAGCGCGCACAATATTGATTGCATCCTCGCATTGATTATAGCTGAATTGACAATGGTCTATACTGATGGGTGATTCATAAATATTCACAGCCCCGGTCAACATGCGTCCGGATTCCGTGAAGGTATTCAAATGAGTGAAATGCGTGTAGGAGAAAACGGATGTACCGGATGCATTGATCACTGAAAAGCCTCTTGCCGAGCTATCGGAAGAATAAATGAGTACCGGGTTTCGAGCCGTTCCTTTTATAATGACAGGCGAATAACTAATAAAAGCAGAACTTTCGCTGAAATCGAGCTTTGTCCCGGCTCTGATCAGCACCGTATAACCTTCAGGAATCAGAATATTTTGTCTGATTTGATGTAGCCCTGTTTTAAACAATACTTGATTTTGAATGATAGAATATAGCCCCGCTTGTTCCTTAAAATCATTTAACTCCGGTTTAGCAGGAAGGGGTGGCGGATAATCAGCAATGACGGTCGAGAAAATGGAATCAATACCTGGAACCCGATAAAACAGTATGTTGCCTTCACCGGTGAATGTAAGGCTGTCCCAAGCCGAATTACCTGTTGTATTTGTTGGGTAAACGAGTTTGTTTTTAATGAATTGGCTGGGCTCATTTTTACTTAATCCGATAGCAAAAATGTTGACCGGAACACTGTGAAAATTCTTTACCACAATGGTTTGATGAGGGCTTTCGGAATGAAGCCGGTAGGCAATCAAGGAGCCAGTCTCCTGAGGAAGTAAAAGATTACGCAGGAAAGCGGCTCTGTCGAAAAGTCCTTTCAGGTCTGTTTGATAATCTGGATATTCCTGTTGAATAATGTTTTGATAAAACCGCAAGGAAGGAGCAAGATTTGTAAGTACTGAATCGAGCCAATGCGGATTGGTAAAACGATAGAGGTCTTCGACATACATACGATAAAAAGTAGTATCGCTGAAAAACTGTGACGTCAGCAATTCTTCACCCGAAGATGTTTCAATACGAGTTTTACTTTGCCGGTACCCGATAAATGGGTTAGGCCAAGGCATGGCCTCCTCTCCGAATCCGTCATATCCAATAGGTTCAAGGCGTGCTGTAATAGGATTGAAATAGAATCGCAGGTTATGCCAACGTAGTGAATGATAGGCCTGAGTAAGATCAACCACAGCAAAAAACACGGCCATTTGCTTTCGGTTGAATATTTCTGACACCGGTAAGCTTGCCTCTCTATATGCTGCCATCAAGCCCTGGGCATGCAGAAATCCGGCCCTAAGCATCGGGTTGCTGAGTGTTTTTGTACGTTTAAAAGGTTCAATAACCGAGGCGGCATAGTAAGGAACCAGTGTGTCGTATGGGTTGTTTAATCCTCCTCTGAGAATCGTTTGCCAGAAACCATCTTCGTTAAACTTGAGAATAGGCCCTTCTCTTCTGTGGTGATATTCCAATAATTGTTTTTCAAAAAACTCTTCCCATGCATACACCCCTTTTGACTCTCCGTTTAGGTTTAAATACAGGAACCCATATCGGGGAGCCAGATTTCCGGCTCCTAGCAGCAATTGATGATAGAGCCATTCGCGTAAAAAGGAGCGTGATTCAGGCCGCTGAACTGAAAAAGTATGGATGCGATTCCAGTAATTGGTCTTATTAGTTTTAATCCGGAATGACCATTTTTTACCCACAAGATGGTCAATCCAATCCCCCTTCAGCCTGAATTTGGCATCAATATTTTTCCCTTCCGCCTGCAGTTGGCCGTTTACCCAGTCATTATCACCTGTTTCCAATATTCCTTTTTGTATAGCCTTTTGCCTCACTTTTTCCAATTTGTTCGTTCCGGTCGAATCAATAAATATTGAAATAGTATCATAATCAGGTAGTAAAATACTTCGTTGATGCAGTGAATCCGACAATAACCGATGCACGGATAAATCGTCAAACAGCATCGGAATTTGATTAGGATTCCAGACATAAAATTTAATACTTGTCTTTTCAAGATATTCCGGAACCATTACAGTAAGTCGTATCAGATCCCAGTCTTTTTCACTCATGCCTTCCACAGGGATACTTTGTTTAATATATGGGCCCCAGTCACATTCGGCAACCAGATAAGCAGCCCCTTCTTTTTGGTTCAGTCGCCTGACTTCAGCAATGAAATGTTCTCCCGGCCGGGCATCTTCCACCGTAATTGCCAAACCAAAGGCTTTGTTTTCAACTACCTCAACGCATTTGCTGCCGGTAAATCCTTCATGTTGTATCACTGGTCCTTCGTCATACTGATAATTATGATTTGAAATTCCATTGTTTGGGTCAAGGGTGATAATCTCATCTTGCAAGATGGGGCGCTGGCAGCTAAAAAGGGAAAAGGCTAAGAGACCGATAAAATAAATACCGATTTTGAGTTTCGATTTGATATTCATGATGTTATTTCAAAGGTAGTGAATTGCTTAAAAAGATATTTTCTTATTCTTAAGCAATAAAAAAAGCCGGCTTAAGCCGGCTTGCTGACGTAGCAAAAATTCTTTTAAAATCTCGGGCAATTTAATACCCTGCGTTTCGGTGTTACACATCCGGTGTAAGATAGTGAAAGCTCGAAAGCACCTTGATAATTATTGGCCTTGGATGCATCCGAAATGGTTACATCATAACTAAATCCAAACAGGAATTGAGACACCTCAATGCCCGTGAGTGCAATAATAGCATCTGTGTTACGATACCATGCCCCAAAATAAAGAGAGGCGGCATCAAGGTGATAGCCCATGGATGAGCCAACCGTGATTTCCTTTGCACCGGCTTGTTGCATATATAAAAATGATGGTGAGAAATTAATGGTTTCATTTGGGGCAATCATCACACCGCCATGAGCCACATAGCGTGGATCCAGCCGGTTTGAATTGTCATTCAGGAAAGATTCAACCGGACGCAGGATATGGTAATAAGCTCCGCCCAGATTCGCACTAAAATTGTCATTAAAAACGGTACTCCAATGAACGCCTGCAGCCAGATCGAAATAATAGAATCCACCACCGAATGGCTCACCGCTTCCAGGTGTAACATTACCGTTTCCATCAATCTGAGTACCAAAAATAAGACTACTCATATCAACGTTCTTCTGCACAAAAGAGCCTTGAAAACCCGCTGATAGCAAGGTGCCTTCACCCAAAGTTTTATGATAAGCTAATGAGAGGTTGGCATTCATATTCGTCAGATTTCCATCTCCCGAAACATCGTTCATCAATAAAAGGCCTACCCCTACAGCATCCCCGCCCATGCGGTTTTTCCATAAGGCAGCGTCAAAGGCTCCCGAATAGGTAACATAAGGAGCTGGAATTGTATTCCATTGATTTCGGTAATTAATAGCAGCCCGGTAGGTACACCAAATATTTCCAGTCATGGCAGGATTCAAGGTCATGGGCGATGCGTTGAATTGCGAAAAATGCACATCCTGTGCTTTCAAAGGATTGGTAAGCACACAAAGGCCTACCAAGGCAATGATAAAGATTCGTTTCATAAATAGTTTATTAATTATGGAGGACATAAAAATACAGGTTTTTAGGATGAATTCCAAATTGTTTGTGTAATAGCTACACAAAATAATAGCTATTGCTGTAATTTAGGACCATAGGCCAGATCGCCAGCATCGCCCAGCCCGGGAAGAATATAAGCATGCTCATTCAGCTCGTGATCGATGGCACCGGCCCAGATTTCGGCTTTGGGTAATTGTTGCTGCACCAGCTCAATACCAGGGTCGCAGGCAATAGCAGTAACAATATGAATCTTTGCAGGTTTTCCGATTTTAAATAGCTCTTTCATAGTCATCACAATGGATGAACCTGTTGCCAGCATGGGGTCTGTCAAAATCAGGGTTTTGCCCTCTATATGCGGACAGGTTACATACCCAAGCTGAATTGTGAAATCCCCTTTTTGGTCGTGCTTACGATAAGCCGATAAAAAAGCGTTTTCTGCCTGATCGAAATAATGGAGTATACCCTGATGCATGGCAATTCCGGCACGCAATATAGATCCAATGACCGGTTGCTCTTTTAATACCCGGCACTGGGCAATGGCCAATGGCGTTTGCACCGGTTTATTGACATAATGAAGGTCCTTACTGATTTCGTAAGCAGCTATTTCGGCAATACGTTCCAGATTTCGCCTGAAGCGCATCTGGTCTTTTTGTATTTCAATATCACGCAATTCAGCAATATACTGAGAGACCAGTGAATGGTCAGCACTGAGATTATGTATCATCATCAACCGTTTATTGGTTATCAAAAATAATAAACAAGGAGTATAACTTTTTTACGCAGACGCCATGGCGAGCACTGTTTCGTACACTTTTCGCCAGCCGGCCCATTCATTTTGTTCACTAAGTGAATTATTATGGAAAAGCGTCACCATGGTACCCTGATATTTTTTTACCGTTTCGATCAATTCAGCTGCTTTTGTTATCGCTTCATCCGGGGGTAGTTTCAAATAATATTGAAGTCCGGCATCCATCAGGATCAGTGGATAGCAGATCAAAGCGGTTTCTGATTCAAGAACAAGATCGTAAAACGGATAAGGTTTGCAGGTTCCTGCCCGGAAACCCGGGGCAGAAGTATATCCCAGGGTATAATCCTCACAGATACCGATATCATGCAGCTTGCGCAAAGTTTCGGGGAATGATATTAGCAGATAATGCTGCCGGCTTTGGCTGATCGCTTTCCCGCTTAGTTTTCCCAAATATTTTAATTCCTGAACGACTTTCCCAGCATGGAAGTTTGAAGCATAAGAGGGATGAATACCTATCGGAGATCTTGCCTTCAGCCGCTGAACCAGTTGACGCATGGCCGGATGCGATGCCCGGATATTTTTATCGTATTTGCCATGCCGGCCCAGCAGGATAAAATACAAATGCTGAATCTTAAATTGTTGTTCAAGTTGATCCAGATAATCAAAGGTAAAATAGGGATCATCCGCTTGCTTTCGCAAGGTACTTACTCTTGCTTTCAATTCAGCATAGTTGCCAAACAAGAGGTCGCGTGTAAAAGCTCCAAGCGTTCGTAAAAACCCTTTGTGCCGGTAAGCCCAGGCCATGTCAATATCCACAGTTGGGATAAAGCGATAGGCTGGCGCTTCCGGCTTCAACACAGGGAAGTGTTTTTGAAGAATATCCATTACTTCCTGCATCCAGATTTCCACCACTGGTTTTTCCATAAAGTCATGCTTATGGGCTATACTGGATTCGGGTGCAAAACGATGCCAGGCATCTTCCTTAAAGGGGAGGTATTCCTCATACCGACTGATGAGATAAAAGGCCGCAGCAAAAGGATCGTAGGGCAGGGCACTTTCACCGGTAAGCGGAAATAATGCTGGCATTTGATTATGAATAAAAAAACCCGTATTAATCTCTTTGATTTCATCTTCGAAAAGAAGAGGGGCCGATGAAAAATGCAGGATACCCGGAAAAGATTCGAGGCCGTAGGAAAACTTCGGACCCTTATATGCTATCAATATTTCCGCCTGTTCACAAAGACGGATTGGCTGTCCGGCATTTCTTGTGAAAAGATGCCGGAAGATAAATTCTACTCTGGGATTTATGCGATGTATATATATCAGCAATTCTTGCATCAGTTTAATATTACTTTTCTGTTTTGTGGTAGAATATTTTAGCTGCCTTTCAGCGGATTATTAATAAAAAGGATAAATTCGTTGCAAGCTAAAATAATAAATCATCGCATGGGCAAGCAAATCATTTTAACTGAGAAAGCACCGGCTCCCATCGGGCCATACAGTCAGGCAGTGGAAAGCAGCGGAATAATTTTTCTTTCCGGTCAGATAGCCATTAATCCGGATAACGGAAAAATTATCAGCACTAACATAGAAGCAGAAACACATCAGGTAATGGCCAATCTGCAGGAAGTGTTGAAAGCCGCAGGCCTGAATTTCAGTCATGTGTTGAAGTCAAGCATTTTTGTGAAAGAATTGGCTGATTTTGGGAAAATTAATACTGTTTACGGAAGTTATTTTAGAAAAAATCCTCCAGCCCGGGAAACGGTGGAAGTGGCCCGGCTGCCTAAGGATGTTCATGTTGAAATATCAATGATAGCTGCCCGCTGAATGCGCTTTCTGCCGGCTTGCAAGGTAAACGCCTACAAGGATCAGCGACATTCCGAGAACATGTATCCAGCCGATTTTCTCTCCATCGGCCAGGCCCCACAGCACAGCGATAACAGGAATAAAATAAGTGACTGTTGAGGCAAATAATGCGGTGGTTCGTTGTGTCATATAGAAGAAAATCACATTTGCAAATGCAGTACCAATAACGGCCAGAATGGCAATATATCCCAGGGAAGGAAGACTTTGCGGATTGCTTTGCAAACGAAAAATAAAATCGGTACTAAACAAATAAATACTTGCCGGAATACCTACCATCAGGAAGGTCACAGCCGTTATAGCCATTGAAGGAGTGTTTTGAAGATAATGCTTTACGAGGTTTATACTCGTGGCATAGCAAATTGTAGCTACAACCACGAGCAATCCATATAAATAAGTATCCGGATCGGGATTGTGAAAGCCATAGGCTAGTAAAGCAATGGAACCTATCATCCCGATAATCACGCCCGTAAAACGCAAGAATCTGAATAAAGTACCGAAAAAAAGTATGCCAAGTAAAAAGGTGAATAAAGGAGTTGATGAGTTGATGATGCCTGCCATAGCACTATCAATATGGGTTTCGGCTATAGCAAACAAAAAAGGAGGAAAGCCGCTGCCTATCAGAGCAACAAAAAATACATATTTCAGGTCTGCTCTTTTCACTTGTTTCAGATACCGGAACAAAAAAGGACTGAGTGCTATCATTGAAATTACGATACGCAAACTGCCGAGTTGATAGGCCGTAAACCCCTCCAGACCTTTTTTAATCAGGAAGAAGGAAGTCCCCCAAATAAAGGACAAGAGAATCATCATCAGCCAGCTTTGTGGATCTGCTTTACTTTTATTCATGTTTCAACCGAATTTTCACTGGGACGCAAAGATAGGATTTAAGGTCAGGAGGAAGATGAATTTTCATTAGCTTAGCCATCACTATGGGGAAAGAACAGAAAAAGAAATTACTCGTGCTTGGAATTGGTAATGTGCTGATGGGTGATGAAGGCGTTGGGGTGCATTGTGTTCAGAAGCTTGATATGAAGCAAATACCTAAAAATGTTGAAGTAGTTGATGGTGGCACAGGTGGATTTCACATGCTGAATTATCTGAGCGATTATGAAACCATCATCATGATAGATGCCACGATGGATAAAAAAGAAGCAGGCACTATTACCCTGCTCGAACCTCATTTTGCCAGTGATTTTCCGCGCTCACTCAGTTCACATGATATCGGTCTGCGCGATTTGTTGGAATCAGCATCACTGCTGGCCGATTTGCCAAAAATATACTTGTTCACCGTTACCGTGGCCGATTTACAAACCATGCACATGGAACTATCACCAACTGTAGAAACGAGCATTCCGATATTACACCAAAAAATCATTACTTTACTGAAGCAATTAGAAGGATAAGAGAATCCAGACGACCCCTACACCAATTGCAAAAACAGCCCCTGAGGTACTCAATATTTTAAAAAATCTTTCATGCTTAATTTCACTTGTTTTATAACTCAGGTAGCCTATCAAAAAAGCAAAAGTCACCATAATGACAATGGTTCCTAAAGCATAGGCTGTCAAAAAAAGAATCGCATCGAGGCGTGAAGGGAGGACCAGGGTAGGCAAAATACTGAATACATGGGAAATACCAGAAATGCCATGCACAGTTCCGATAAGTAATGCTACGAGAACTGAATTTCCTTTCCGGTAATGATGACTGTGTTTTTTCATTCCGAAAACCCGGAATAAAGCCCAAAGTCCAATGGCGATTAGCAAAAAACCCACTAATTGTTCTGAATGACCAGACAGGGTTTCAAGTGGAATAAAATCCCGAAAAAAGAAAAATAAAAGTCCAATTATAAGCGCTCCCAAAGTATGGCCAATGCCCCATCCCAAACCTACCAGCCAGGCATTTTTTCTTTTATCAATGGCCAGTGGGGTAACGGCTGCCAGATGGTCGGGACCTGAAATAACATGAAGTGAACTGGCTCCAAGACCAGAAAGGAATGTAAGCATATTGGTCGTTTATGGAGTCAGGGTTTTCATGGCCCTGTTTAACCAATCATACCACTTGTCAATGCCCTCTCCGGTACGAACTGATAGTTCAAGAAATTCTATATCGGGTTGCAATCGTTTGGCATATTCTTTTGCTTTCTCCATATCAAAATCTACATAAGGAAGCAAGTCAATTTTATTGATAATGCACAGGTCGGCTGATTGAAACATAGTCGGATATTTGGCCGGCTTATCATCTCCCTCTGTAGTTGAAATGATGACAATTCTTTTGCTTTCGCCCAAATCGAATAATGAGGGACAAACCAGATTGCCCACATTTTCAATCATCAAAATAGCCTGTTCTTTCAGGGTGAATTGATCCAGAGCCGACCTGATCATTGCGGCATCCAGATGACAACCGTTACCGGTATTGATTTGAATAGCCGGTGCACCGGCATGATCAATGCGCTCGGCATCATGTAAGGTTTGCTGGTCGCCTTCGATGACAAAAAACGGAATCGCTTTACCCTTTTCTTTTATGGTGCGTTCCAGCAAGCTTGTTTTTCCCGAACCTGGTGAGCTCATCAGATTAAATGCCAACAATTTTTTTGCTTCGAACCAACCCCGGTTTCGTTCAGCCATCCGATTGTTTTTTGACAGGATATCTTCTTCCACTTCAATCAAACGACTTTCCTGATGATGGTGTTCATGATTCGGTTCATGTTCATGCACGTGATGGTGTTCATGTATATGCCAGCTACCATCTGCATGCCGGTGCATATTCTTATGCTCTTTGCCGGCTACTGTTATTTTGGTGTCATGGCCACCTTCTCCACATCCGCAAGTATCACACATATTTTGTGGTTTTAGAGCTTAAATGTAGGGAAATACCAGTAAAACGGAAAATGTACAAGGAAACGGCTTACTACTATCAATCGTTGTAAGGATTCACACAAAGTATTATCAATTTAATCTACCAACAAGGATTTTACCCGCAGTTCTTTTCCGCTTTCCAACTGATAAAAATAGCTGTTACAGTGAGGGCATCCTTCCAGCAAAGATTTTGGATTAAAAGTCCTGCCACATTCACTGCAAAGGGCCTGGGCAGTAATTCGTTTCATACGGAGTTTTGCTTTTTCAAGGATGGTTCGCTTCACCGCTATTTCTAGTGCTTTTACCAGGGTGTGATATTCCACACCGGACAAATCACCTATTTCAATTTCAATTTCGCTTACTTTCTGCCCACCGGATTGTGTCAGCTGTTTTTCCGCTATATCAATAATTCCCATGGCTATCGACATTTCGTGCATGCTTCTTTTTTTAAATCAACCCTAAACTTCGTCTTTTTGCAGCAATAGCCAATTGCCCGAGAGCAATTCCCTGATCGTTCATAGGTACATCCTTTTGCAAAATGAAATCCAGCCCCAATGGCCGCCCTTTAGATAATAGCTGTTCACACAAGTACCGGTTTTGAAAGGTACCGCCTGACAGTAGCACTTTTTTCGCTCCTCGTTCCCGACTGATTTTTTGGGAACTTTGTAAAATGATCTCTACAACAGTATTGTGAAAACGGGCAGATATATTTCTTGCCGCTGTCCCGCTATCCAAGTCCTGAATGATAGAACGCATGACCGGCTTCCACGAAATCACCGGACCAGGAGCCACTTCATAACGTACTTTTTCCCGATGATCAATAGCTGCTTCCAGACGCATGGGTGCTTCAGCATGAAAACTAGCATGTGTACAAATACCCGTGATGGCTGCCACAGCATCAAACAGTCGACCGGCACTAGATGTAAGCGGAGAATTAATATCTTTTTGCATGGCCTGAACCAGCAATCGTCTGTCTGATTTTTTAGTTTTTTCCCATGCCGGTATCCGAAGGCTGAGTGCTTCCTCACCAAAAGTGTGATACAAATAAGAAAGCGCCATTCGCCAAGGCTCTTTGCTGGCTTTATCTCCTCCCGGCATCGGCACATACTCGAAATGAGAAATTCGTTCATATTCCTGCAAGTCGCAATACAGAATTTCACCACCCCAAAGCCTACCGTCATCCCCCAAACCAATACCGTCAAAACTGATTCCGATCACCGGTTCATCCAATCCATGTTCTGCCATATTGGAAGCAATATGAGCATGATGATGCTGCACGCTAAGAAAAGGGATATCCAGATCATCTGCCCTCGCTTTTGCATATTTTGTAGATAAATAATCCGGATGGAGATCGCTGACAAATAAGGAAGTCTTCATACGGAACATCCGTTCGAAGCGCGAAATGCTTTCCTGATAAAAATCAAGAGTGGCCATATTTTTCAGATCACCGATATACTGACTCAGGATGGCCTGTTTGCCACGGCCAAGACAAAAACTATTAACCAGCTCAGCACCGGCAGCAAAGATACCCTCGACATCAAATCCAAGCCTTACCGGGCTGGGAACCCAACCTCTTGATCTGCGCAAAATGACAGGGTGCTTGCCAAAAACAGCTGTCACCGAATCATCGGTGCGGTTGTGAATAGCTCGGTTGTAAGAAATAATGCATGCCACTTTGCCAGATAGTTTTTCTGATGTTTTCTGATCATTAATCAGAATAGGTTCTTCTGAAAAATTGGCACTTGTCAGCACAACAGCTGCTAATTTTGATTGTTCAAAAAACTGATAATGAAAAGGCATATAAGGCAACATGGCACCCATTGTATCGAGCTTATTCGAAACACCCGGAGCCAAATCTTTTTTCTTTTTCAGCAATACAATAGGCCTGCGCCAGGATTTGAGTAGTATCTCTTCTTCGGCATTAATATGCAAGCATTCTCTGGCTGATTCAAGATCCCGGAACATCACAGCAAAGGGTTTTCCTTCCCGGCCTTTCAATGCACGAAGCCGGTCAACAGCTTGTTGGTTTTCAGCATCACAAAGCAGAAAATATCCGCCTTGCCCTTTCACGGCTAATAGTTCACCTTGTTCAACCAGAACAACACTTTCTCGCAGCAAAACCTGAAAATCCTCTATAGATTTTTGCCCGGTATTCATTGTATAATGCGGTCCGCATTGATTGCAGGCCAAAGGTTGTGCATGAAAGCGCCTGTCAGCTACATCTTCATATTCTTTCCGGCAATCATCACACATATCAAACCCGGCCATCGTGGTTTGATGCCGGTCGTAGGGCAAATCGTGAATAATGCTGAAACGAGGTCCGCAATGCGTGCAGTTGATGAGCGGATAATTGAGTCGGTGCTTTTGCTGTTTCAGATCTTTCAGACAATCTTCGCATACCGCTATATCAGGACTAATCCCGGTAATTTCATCTGAAACATTGCTGCTTTCCCGAATGATAAATCCAGGCTCCATGGCTTCGCCTGAGTCTGTTAGTTCAATGGAATGAATGGATGCTGCCTTAGGAGCTTCAGATTCAATCATCCCGGCAAAATGCTGTGCTTGCTGTTGGCTGCTTTTGATACCGACCAGCACACCCCGATTGCTGTTTTCAACCCATCCATCCAGTTGCATCTGCCTGGCCAGCCGGTAAATAAACGGACGAAAACCAACGCCTTGCACCAGACCCCTGATATGGATTTCAAATGACTGATTTCCTTTCTCCGGCATATAAATAATTTGACTTGAGGCATTAAATATCCGCATTTTAAAAAAAACAGTTAACTTGCTTTCCTTAAATTGATCTGAAGCCCATATTTTCAGGTCTCATTTCTTGAATCAAGTAAAGTATTGCTTTATGTGTTTAGCTGTACCAGGGAAAGTATTATCTATTGTCAAAGCTGAATCGGGATTGGCTATGGCGATTGTCGATTTTGCCGGCATCAAAAAGGACATTTGTGTAGAATGGATTGATGATGTCAAAACCGGAGATTATGTATTAGCCCATGTCGGAACTGCCTTGAGTAAGTTAGACGAAGAAGACGCTCTGCTTACGATTGAGTCTTTACGTGCTATGGGTGATATTGAGTAATTCATAAAAATGAATTGAATTGAAGTATGTAGATGAATACAGGGATGGTCAATTGGCCAAAAACCTGTCGAAAGAAATCAGAAAAAAATTGAGTCGTCCCTGGACTATCATGGAGATTTGTGGCGGACAGACCCATTCCATTATGAAATACAATCTGGAGGAATTGCTTCCGGAGGCATTGGAATTGGTGCATGGCCCGGGCTGTCCGGTTTGTGTGACACCTTTAAATGTGCTTGACAAAGCCATGCACATTGCAGCTTTACCCGAGGTCATCTTTACTTCCTTTGGTGATATGCTCAGAGTACCGGGTTCGAATCAGGATTTACTAAGTGTGAAAGCGGCAGGCGGAGATGTACGTATGGTTTATTCTCCGCTTGATGCTGTTGAACTGGCTTTCCAAAATCCGGACAGACAGGTGGTTTTTCTTGCGGTAGGCTTTGAAACGACAGCTCCGCCAAATGCTTTAGCTGTTCAACAGGCGGCCCGAAGAGGCCTGAAAAACTTTTCTATACTTACATCTCATGTGCTGGTGCCCCCAGCTATGGAAGCAATTCTGTCAAGTCCGACCAACAGGATACAGGGATTTCTGGCTGCCGGTCATGTATGCACTGTAATGGGGTATGAAGAATATATTCCCATTGCTAAAAAGTATGCGACCCCTGTCTCAATTACCGGTTTCGAGCCGGTTGATATCTTGCATGGGATTTTGAGTACTGTAGAAATGCTGGAAGCCGGACATGTGGATGTAGTGAACCAATATAGCCGGGTAGTAAAGCGGGAAGGCAATCTTAAAGCCAAGGCCTTGCTTAAGGAAGTCTTTACCGTCTGTGATCGTACGTGGCGGGGCATCGGAAGCATTCCCATGAGTGGTTTCCGTTTGAGTGATACCTATTGCGATTTTGATGCAGAACTCCGCTTTAATGTTGGCCATTTTGATGTGCATGAACCGGAGGTTTGCATAGCAGGAGAAGTATTGCAGGGGCTGAAAAAACCTTTTGCTTGTCCGGCTTTTGCAACAGAATGTACACCCGAACATCCATTGGGAGCACCGATGGTTTCCAGTGAAGGGGCCTGTTCGGCTTATTACAGATACCGAAATAAAAAACAAATAATCTGATAAATGCAAAAGAAGTGACACAGGATTTTTCTTTAAGCTGCCCTATTCCAATCTCAGAATATGACCGGGTATTACTGGCTCATGGAGGAGGAGGTTCTCTATCTAACCGGTTGATTGGGGATATGTTTGTCAAACACTTTGATAATGATTTACTCAATCAGGCACATGATGGAGCCGTTTTTAAGATCGGTAATCAAAAATTGGCCTTCACCACGGATTCTTATGTGGTTCAACCCATCTTTTTTCCGGGTGGAGATATTGGCGATCTGGCGGTGAACGGAACTGTAAACGACCTCGTTTGCTGCGGAGCCAAAGCGTTATATATCTCTGTGGGCTTTATCATTGAGGAAGGTTTTCCAATGGAAGATCTCTGGCGTGTTGTGCAATCAATGAAATCAGCTGCCGACAAAGCAGGGGTTCAAATTGTAACCGGTGATACCAAAGTAGTTGATAAAGGTAAGGGCGATAAAATCTTTATCAATACAGCCGGCATCGGGCAGGTTTACGAAGGTCTTTCTGTTGCTCCGCAAAATTGCCGCCCAGGTGATTTAATCCTGATTAACGGTTTCGTGGCCGATCATGGAGTAACCATTATGTCATCCCGGGCCGGGCTTGAATTTGAAACCCATATGCAAAGCGATTCGGCAGCATTGAACGGACTGCTCGAAGATATGCTGGCTGTGAGCCGGAACCTGCATGTTTTACGCGATCCCACCCGGGGAGGTATTGCCAGTGCTACCAATGAAATTGCTGCATCTGCGCATGTGGGTATCAAACTTTTTGAAAACCAAATTCCTGTCAGGGAAGAGGTAAAAGGAGCCTGCGAAATGCTAGGCCTCGACCCCCTGTATATTGCCAACGAAGGCAAGATACTCGTTTTTGTGCCAGGCAAAGAGGCCGATGCAGTATTGAAAGCGATGCAGAATAATCCGATGGGTAAAGAATCGGCCATCATTGGTGAAGTAAGTGAAAATAATCAGGGCTTGGTGTCCATAGAAACCACTTTAGGAAGCACCCGAATTTTGGATATGATATCAGGAGAACAATTACCCAGAATATGTTAACAATATCAATATGTCAGTAAGTATTATCACACAGAATGAAAAGATGCGGGGCATACTCGACAAACTCAGGAAAGTGGTCGAATCTGATTCTTCTGTTTTATTGATAGGTGAAACCGGAGTAGGTAAAGAAATATTTGCCGAGTATATTCATCGAAGCAGCCCGCGTAGTGCAAATCCCATGGTGAAAATTGGTTTAGCAGCGCTACCTGCCGATTTAATGGCTAGCGAGCTCTTTGGTCATGAAAAGGGTGCCTTCACTAATGCAATTAACAGCAAAAAAGGACTTTTCGAAATGGCTGATACCGGCAGCATCTTTCTTGATGATATTGACGATGTACCGCTGAATATCCAAACTAAATTATTACGCGTGCTCGAATCAAGAGAGCTGATGCGTATAGGGGGTACGAAAGCTATCCCAATCAATACACGCCTCATATCGGCTGCAAAAGTTGACCTTAAAGAAATGGTGAAACGCAACCTGTTTCGTGCTGACCTTTTATACCGTATTAATGTGGTGACCATTGAAATTCCGCCCCTGCGTGAAAGGCGGGACGATATTCCGCTGCTGGTAAAACATTTTATCAAACGCTTTGCTTCAGGCCGTGGAATCAGCATTTCAAAGGATGCCCTGCAGGCACTCATTGCCTATCATTGGCCGGGTAATATACGCGAACTGAGAAATGTTGTCCAACGGGCCAGCCTCTTCGCTGATGGAGAAATAAAAAGAAACGATTTGCCAGATGAATTTCGGGTTGCTAATAGTATGAACCGGATTGTGCAGGATTGCACCATTTGTTTCGAAAAGGGAGAGATGTCCCTGGCTGAGGTAGTGGATTGCGTTGAAAAAAATTTACTGAATCAAACGCTGGCCGATTCAGGAATGAATCAAAGTGATGCTGCCCGCACATTGCAAATGAGCCTTTCAACTTTTCGTGATAAACTTAAAAAGCATCACCTCAACGGCCATGCTTTGCCACAAGATTTGAATAAGCGGACCAACACATCTTCCTAACGGGATTCCGCAAGCTTCTGGCAGTAATCCGTAGATATAGAAGGTTCTCATTTTCTCCTCTTTTGTTTCCCGATTCTTTACCGTCATCGTTTTCAATGATTTATAAAAGTTATATCCGCTTATCTCCAAAATGGCACAAGCGTTGCTTTGGCTCTGATGTTCTCTAATTTGTGGCATATTGGAAAGTAACGTACATGAGGTTTCACTTATCGGCCGGATAGCAGAAATACTAGAGCAGGATGGTCAAAAAAGAGTCCGCATTTATTGTGAACCCGATATCATTTTGTTAACGCTTGAAGCCGGACAGGATTATTATCTCGGAGAGCGCTTGCTGTTGAAAGGAACATTGAATATTGAGAACATACAGGAAGATTTAGCTTTAAACTAAGATTAAAATATAAACAAACTGATTATGGCAATGAAACAAAAAACCTTGTATGAGGAAATTCGGGAAGCCGGCCATTCTCGCAGAGACTTTCTGCGTTTTTGTAGTATGATGGCTGCTTATCTCGGCCTTGAATCAAGCGGAGTTGCACAAGTGGTTGAAGCATTGGAAACAAAGCCTCGTTTACCTGTTGTCTGGTTCCACTTTCAAGAGTGTACCTGTTGCAGCGAATCTTTTATCCGCTCGTCACATCCGATTGTTGCAAATGTAATCCTTGATCAGATTTCATTGGATTATACCGAAACCCTTATGGCAGCTGCCGGAACCCAAGCGGAAGAAGCTTTGCACGCAACCATGGAGAAATATCATGGCGAGTATGTAATGCTGGTCGAAGGATCTATTCCAACTGAGGACGAAGCTTATTGCTGTATCGGAGGGCGGAGTGCTCTTGATATCGTGACCGAAGCTGCAGAAGGTGCCAAGGCCATCATTGCCTGGGGTAATTGCGCCTCAGCAGGTTGTGTGCAGGCTGCCAAACCCAACCCGACAGGAGCCAAACCGGTGCATAAAATTCTGAAGGGAAAAACGGTTATCAATGTGCAGGGCTGTCCACCAATTGGTGAAGTAATGGCCGGAGTAATTGTGCATATCCTTGCCTTTGGCCGTATGCCGCAACTTGACCGGCTGGGTCGTCCGAAAGCATTCTACTCACGCAGAGTGCATGATACTTGCTATCGCAGACCAAATTATGATGCCGGCTTATTTGTCGAATCTTTCGATGATGAGAATGCCAAAAAGGGGTATTGCCTCTATAAAGTGGGCTGTAAAGGACCAGTCACTTATAATTCTTGTGGTGTCATCCGCTGGAATAACGGAACCAGTTATCCCATCCAATCAGGCCATCCGTGTATCGGGTGTAGCGAAGAAGGTTTCTGGGACAATGGTCCTTTCTATCAGCATCTGCCCAGTTTCCCCGGCTTTGGCATAGAGTCCAGTGCCGATAAAATTGGAGTGGGTTTGGGTATTGCAACCGGAGCGGGCATCGCAGCTCATTTCGTAGCTACCAATATTGCCAAACGCAAAAGGATTAAAAACGAAGACATTATCATTAACGATAAATAAAACGGAAAAAAAATGGCTAACAGAATAGTAGTAGATCCCGTTACCAGAATTGAAGGTCACCTGCGTGTTGAACTGGATATACAGGACGGCAAAGTCATAGATGCATACAGTTCCGGCACGATGGTCAGGGGCATTGAAATTATTTTAAAAGGGAGAGACCCACGCGATGCATGGGCATTTACCGAAAGAGTCTGTGGGGTTTGTACAACCGTCCATGCTCTGGCATCGGTTCGTTGTGTTGAAAATGCACTGGATATCGTGGTACCACCGAATGCTGAAATGATTAGAAACTTAATGTTCGCAGCTCAGTATATGCAGGACCATGTGGTTCATTTCTATCACTTGCATGCCCTGGATTGGGTAGATGTGGTCTCAGCACTGAGTGCCGATCCGGCAGCAACATCCGCGCTGGCTCAGAGTATTTCCAAATGGCCAAATAGTTCGCCCGGTTATTTCTCAGACTTGAAAAAACGATTGACAAAATTCGTTGAAAGTGGCCAGCTAGGCATTTTTGCTAATGGATATTGGGGACACAATGCCTATAAATTACCTCCGGAAGCAAATCTGATGGCAGTGGCTCATTATCTTGAAGCACTGGAATGGCAAAAAGAAATTGTGAAGATTCATACCATATTTGGTGGTAAAAATCCACACCCGAATTATCTGGTGGGTGGTGTACCATGTGCCATTAATCTGGATGAAAACAATGCCATTAATGCAGAACGCTTGGCGTATGTCGGAACGCTTCTTGGTCAGGCACAGGACTTTATCAATCAGGTTTATATCCCTGACCTTTTAGCAGTGGCCTCGTTCTACAAAGATTGGGGCGCCATTGGTGGTGGTCTGCCTAATTACATGGCTTATGGCGATTTGCCTATGAATGGGTATAATGATCCTTCCAGTTTCAAATTCCCCCGAGGAGTAATAATGAACCGGAATTTGGCTGAAGTACAAGAAATTAATCCGGCTGACGTGGAAGAAATACAAGAATTTGTCACACACTCATGGTATGAATACGAGGATGGCAATGAGGCTGGAAAACATCCCTGGGACGGAGAAACGAAATTTAATTTCACAGGGCCGAATCCTCCTTATGATCAATTAAATGTAGAAGGAAAATACAGCTGGTTGAAAACACCCCGCTGGAAAGGAAATGCCATGGAAGTAGGTCCTTTAGCAAGAATGTTAGTAGGATTTGCCTCAGGCAAAGACGAATATGTGGAAGCGGTTACTGGGGCTCTCACCAAATTAGATGTACCTGTAGAAGCTTTATTCTCAACTCTTGGACGTACTGCTGCCCGGGGACTCGAAACACAATTAATGGCGGGCTGGAGCATGGAATTTTATAATCAGCTTATGGCTAACATTAAAAATGGGGATACCCGTACGGCAACAACCGAAAAATGGGAGCCTTCTACCTGGCCGGATGAAGCGAAGGGCGTGGGCATGACCGAGGCACCCAGAGGAGCTTTGGCTCACTGGATCAGAATAAAAGATAAAAAAATTGATAATTACCAATTGGTGGTACCAAGTACCTGGAACGCATCTCCGCGTGATGCTCAGGGGCAAAGGTCAGCTTATGAGGCATCCTTAATTGGAACTCCGGTTGCTGATCCGGAACAGCCGCTTGAAGTATTGCGGACCATTCATTCCTTCGATCCATGCATAGCATGTGCCGTTCACCTTTATGACGAAAAAGGTACTTATGTTCATCAGGTAGAAACTTTCTGATTATGGAAATCATCAAAAAAACCAGAAATGTCGTTTATGTCTGGGAATTCCCAGTCAGGCTTTATCACTGGATCAATGCCTTTTGCATTACAGTATTGATAGGAACCGGGTTGCTTATCGGGCATCCGCTGGGTTTGCATTTAGCTCCCGAGGCCTCACTCACCTATTGGTTTGGATGGGTACGTTTTCTGCATTTTGCCACGGCATTTTTATTCTTTTTCAATTTCATCTTCCGCCTTTACTGGGGATTGGTCGGAAATGAATACAGCCGCTGGTTTAATTACATTCCTATCAGAAAGGCACAATGGAAGCAAATTTGGGCGGTTATCAAATCAGATGTGCTCTTGCTGAAGTATGATGAATTGAGTAAACCGATCGGGCATAATGCACTGGCCAGTTTCACTTATTTTCTGTCTTTTTTAGCCTTCCTTCTACAGTGCTTTACCGGCTTTGGAATGTATGCAGCCATGAGTCATTCCTGGTTGGCTGGAATATTTGCCTGGGTCCCGTCCTTATTGGGTGGTGATATGATGACCCGGCAAATTCATCATATCACTATGTGGTTCTTCATTCTGTTTACCATGGTGCATATTTATCTGGTCATTTACCATGATTATATTGAAAGGAAAGGAACGGTTTCATCTATAATTGGTGGATGGAAATTTGTAAATAATGACGATGATTAAACGCAATCAAAGAGCTCTCCTTTATTAATACTTCTATTTAAAATGTTAGGCAGGGTATTGGGCTTCCCTGCCTTTTTTCATTCCGCTTCAAAGAGCGCCCAGATTTTATCTTTCAGCTCATCCAATCCTTTTTCAGCGATGGCTGAAATATAGATTCGGGGTAATTCTTCAGGAATTTCGCGGTCTATCAAACCTTGGAGTTCGTCATCAATCAGATCCGATTTTGAAATGGCCAGCAAACGGGGTTTATCGAGCAATTCAGGATTATATTGTTTTATTTCATTGAGCAGTATCTGGTATTCGTGATACACATTTTGATTATCTGCTGGCACCATAAACAGCAGCACGGCATTGCGTTCGATATGTCTTAGAAAACGATGGCCCAGGCCCTTACCTTCATGAGCCCCTTCAATTATACCGGGAATATCAGCCATCACAAAGGAGCGATTATTATAGTAGCTCACAATGCCAAGATTTGGTTTTAAGGTAGTGAAAGGATATTCGGCAATTTTTGGGCGGGCAGCACTCAGCACCGACAAAAGGGTTGATTTACCGGCATTAGGAAAGCCAACAAGCCCGACATCGGCCAGAAGTTTCAGTTCAAGGATCACCCAGCCTTCAACGCCCGGAAGACCCGGTTGAGCATATCGCGGGGTTTGCTTGATCGAGCTTTTAAAATGGGTATTGCCCAGGCCGCCTTTCCCGCCACACATAATTATCTGCTCCTGCCCGTCTTCAGTAATTTCGGCCAAAATCTCTCCTGTTGCTTCCATGCGGGCAATGGTACCAAGGGGTACTTCAACCCTAATATCTTTTCCCTGAGCTCCTGAGCTCATGCTACCACTACCGGGCTTACCGTCATCGGCTTTAATATGCTTACGGTATTTCAGGGGTAATAGCGTCCAGATTTGCTTATTACCCTTCAGGATGATGTGAGCACCCCGTCCTCCGTCTCCACCGTCAGGACCACCTTTTGGGACAAATTTCTCACGATGTAAATGGGTAGATCCTGCTCCGCCCTTGCCCGAGCGGAAGTGAATCTTCACGTAATCAATAAAGTTTTGTCCTTCCATTCTATGGTTTCGCCAACAGGTGTTTTGATTCGGTTTTAGCCTTCTATGGCTGCACAAAGGTTCGCAAAGATATCTTCAATACTGCCTTCACCTTTGATTTCGGAAAGGATGCCTCTTTGTTGGTAATAATAAGCTACCGGTGCCGTCTTTACCTTGTATTCATCCACTCGTCTTTTCACCGTTTCGCGATTGGCATCATCTGCTCGTCCCGAAGACTGACCACGCAACAATATCCTTTTCGTCAGTTCTTCCTCGCTGACCACCAGAGAAAGTACTTTATCAATACTCATTGATTTGTCAATCATCAGCCGTTCGAGGGCTTCGGCCTGAGCAACCGTTCTTGGAAAGCCATCAAAAATAAATCCTTTTGGATTAGCTGCCAGATACTGATCCATTTTGCCACCGAGCATGGCAATCACTACTTCATCCGGCACAAGCAAACCCTGGTCCATGAACTCGCGTGCCTTTTGTCCAAGGGCCGAATTATTTTTCAATTCTTCTCTGAAAATATCTCCGGTTGATATATGTTTCAGGTCATATTTTTCTACCAATTTGCTTGCCTGGGTTCCTTTTCCGCTACCCGGAGGGCCAAATAAAATAAGATTTTTCATGCTACTGTTTTTACAATTGCAAAGGTATAAAATTACCTACTTGAAGATTGGTGATTTATGTCCTAAAACAGGGTAAATTTTAGTCCGTAATTTGATAGACTTCCGGCAGATTACGACCCTGTCCGTCATAATCGAGTCCATAACCCACAATAAATGCATTGGGTATTTCTTTGCCCACATATTTCAGGGAAATCGGATGATTAAGGGCTTTCGGTTTCAGCAATAAGGTGCAAACTTCAAGTGAACGAGGATTCCTTTTTTCGAGGGAAGGAAGCAGTTCGCTCAAGGTTTTGCCTGTGTCCACGATATCTTCAAGTATCACAATATGCCGTTCGCTGATGTCTTCATCAAGACCAATCAGGGTGAGGACGTTTCCTGTTGAGCGGGTACCCCGGTATGATGCCAGCTTGACAAATGATACGGTACAGGGTATTGTTAGCTTTTTAAAAAGATCGGCTGTGAACATAAAAGAGCCATTGAGAATGGCTAGAAAAAGAGGGTTTTTACCCGCATAATCGTGGTTGATTTTTTCGGCCATCCGGCTGACGATCTCCTGCACTTCTTCTTTCGAAATATAGGGCTTGAATCGTTTATCGAGTATGGAAATTGGCTCGCTCATGAAAGAGGCAAAGGTAAAAATTAATTTTTGACACCCACGATGAGATCTTGTCCAATATTGATGTGACTGTCTTCAAGCCGGTTCCAGATTTTTAATTGCTCAACAGTGGTTCCGTATTTTTTCGATAAACTATACAGTGTCTCTTTCGACTCCACAATGTGATGAATATATTCGATGACAGCCGGTTCAATGATGGCCGGCAGGCTATCGGTCCGGATCAGAGGTTCTGAGCTTGTATCGATTGATACTGAATCCACGGCCGGATGAAATATATACAGGGAATCCGCTGCTACTGTATCTGCCGGTATAGGTTCTGTTACACTATCGGTTTTGATGATGACAGGAACAATTTCAGGTGTTGCTACCGTATCAGGCGCTTCGTCAGGAATATTTTCTTTCGGTTCAGGTTTCGGGGGAATATCCGGTTTGATTTCCTCTTTTACCCTGATTTTCACTTTGTTGGGATTGTGTCCTCTCAGGTAAAGCTTTTCTCCCAAAGCCGGTTCCGTAAGTGCATCCATATGGTTTCGCTTGTAGAGGTCACTGATGCGGATGCCATGCATCTGGGAGATCATATACATGGTTTCTCCCTGGTTCACCCGGTGATATTTTACAGCTCCCCGGTGTCGTTTGGGTTGGAGGAACACATGCATACCGGCCTCTAATTGACGAGTGCGGTTGACTTCATTATAACGTTCAAGTCTTGGGGTTTTCAGATCGAAAAGACGGGCAATATCGTCAAGACTTTCATCCGGAAAAAGATAAACCGTTTTAATCCGGTTCACCATAAACACATTGTGGTGGGCAGGATAGACCGGCAGGCTGTCGTTAGCGGCTACGATTTGCGTATCGACCGGAATACCATTATCGAAACGATATAATTCATAGCGCTTAATCAAATCGATCAGGATGTCAGCATATTTCGGATTGGTGGCGTAACCGGCTTGTTTCAATCCACGGGCCCAGGCTTTATAATTATAGGGATCGAGTGTAAATAAAAAGGCATAGCGGTCGCGGGTTGTGAGGAAAAGGGTATGATCGCGGAAAGATGCTTCAGGACTTTCATACTTCCTGAAACATTCATTCTTTGTGTCATCATCCATATGGATGGTGGGGCCCTGCCAGTCTTTATGGCATTTTATGCCAAAATGATTATTCCCTTCTCTTGCCAGGCGGCTGTTGCCCGATGATGATTCGAGTATACCCTGCGCCAAAGTAATACTGGCCGGAATACTACTTTCCATCATTTCTAACACGGCAATTTCTTTATAAAGGTCAATATATTCCTCGGTAGTGAATTTACTTTGCGGCTGGGCCGAAAGCAGTCCGTTCACTGTAAACAAGAGGACTATAAGAATGGGAATTCTCATGGGCATGGTTCAGAAACGTAAAAGTAGCTTGCATGTGGGTGGCAACCCGGTATAATTTTACACGACCACAAAAGCGGCTATACAGTTTTGTAGGCAAGCTGGATGCAGAAAATGCGTACATTGCAATAAATACACTTTGAAATATAAAAAAGCGACAGCCTTTCGAATAAAACAAATATTTATGAAAACGAAATTTCAATTTGTGTTGCCTGCCCTGATGATGATATTCCTTAGCACAGGCGGCTGCAAGAAAAACACGATTACTTATACTGGAAATGGTAATAAACCCGATTCGCTGATTCATTACACAGACCTGCATCTGTATAGCCCTCAAAGTCCTTTCAACCAGAAAATTGATTCGAATGCCGTGACCGACCCTCAATCTGCGATCTATATATCAGCTTTGATAGAATCGGCACAGCCGCAAGATAAGTTTGTCATCTCCCTGAAACAGTTTTCGGCAAGCGTTTTTGTGGCAAACGACAGCACGCCACGCCATCAGGTATATCTTCCCTGCGGAGATTACTGGCAACTGGGGGTCAACTACCTCGATCAGGTACCCATTCCTGATTTTGCCGAACCAAGCTATGATAAAGACGGGGAGAACCGCCCCGTGAAGGCAGGGAAATGTGGTGAAAAATCTGATCAGGATAATAATATGGTTATCCTTGATTTGGATAATCGCTGTGAGTACGATTTTTGGCAGGCACGCAAGGTAAACGGTGATTGGGAAGCCAGTTGGGCCAATTCCATTTCGATGGACGGAACCGGAGTTTATGAATATGGATTATCCACAAGAGGCTCGGGCCTTGCTTTTCTCGGGGGCATTATTTGGCCCGATGAATTGAATAACGGAGAGATCAAACATGCTTTGGTATTCAATTATTCTTTGACAAAATCGAATGGTCCAGTGGCTCCTGCCAGCGAAAGCGATGGAGAAGTGAACCGCGAGGATGCCCTGCCGGAGGGAGCCCATTTGCGGCTCGACCCCACGCTCGATTTATTGACCCTCAATCTTGATCCTGCCGAAATGGTCATTGCCCGTGCTATGCAGGTTTATGGTCTTTATCTCTGTGATAACGGAGGCGGAGGCGGCCATGGAAGTCAGGGTGGAACCGGTATCGGACTCTATGCCGTGGACCCGAAAAGTGTGAAAATTAATCCTTATCTGGGTCTGCTGCCCGATGAGGATTATCCTATTCTGGCACATATTCCACTCGATAAATTACAAGTACTGAAGCTGCCCCAGCAGGATGAATTTTTTCAGGACAAGCTGAAGTTGGTCAATACGGCTTGTGCACAGTTTGAGTGATGCTTCATTCCTATCTTTACTGTCAATAAAATCAAAACCCATGCAGCAGGAACACCCATTTATTCCATACCAGCAGGAGCGATTTACAAAAGAAGAAATGCTGGAGAAAGCTGAGGCATTTTACCAACTGATGAATCAGCGAAGAACGGTTCGTGAATTTTCTGATGAGCCATTGCCGCTGGACCTGATTAGCAAACTCATCATGACAGCTTCCACGGCTCCATCAGGGGCCAATAAACAACCCTGGACTTTTTGTGTAATTACTCATGCCGGACTCAAAAAACAGATCAGGCAAGCAGCCGAAAAGGAAGAAAAACGAAATTATGAGGAACGGATGTCCAAACGATGGCTCGAAGATCTGGAACATCTCGAAACGGACTGGCAAAAGGCTTTTTTAGAAGAAGCTCCTTGTTTGGTGGCCGTATTTAAACGTGTATATGAAAAGGATGAGACGGGTAAACACAATAATTATTATGTCAACGAATCGGTTGGTTTGGCCACGGGATTGTTTATCACGGCTGTCCATCAGGCCGGTCTTGCCTCGCTGACATACACGCCAAGCCCGATGAATTTTCTTTCAGATTTGCTGAAGCGTCCCGATAACGAAAGGCCTTATTTGCTTATTCCCATCGGTTATCCGGCAAGCGGAGCCAGCGTGCCAGATCAAGCCAGAAAGCCACAGGAAGAGGTGATGGTTTTATATGCCTAAAACGGTAAATTATTTTTTCCTGGCGAGCATCAGGCCATCCCTGATCGGTAGCAGCACCTGGAAAACCCGATCATCGTCCCGGATTTTCTGAACATATCTCATCAGGCCTTTTGTGTCTTCATCGGGATTGGGTTCCAGTACATGACCACTCCAAAGCACATTGTCGGCAATGATGAGCCCGCCCGAAGGAACCTTATCAATCACCAGATCGAAATAGTCACAATATTCTGGTTTATGTGCATCGAGGAATACCAGATCGAAAGGACCCTCAAGTTTTGGAATCACTTGCAGGGCATCACCGGTATGGGGCACAATATTGTTTTCCATACCTGCCAAACGGATATACCTTTCAAGCATCTGCTTCAAATCAGCATTGATGTCAATGGTATGCAGCTTGCCGTCTTTTTGTAAACCCTCGGCCATGCACAGGCTTGCATATCCTGTATAGGTGCCCACTTCCAGTATTTGTTTTGGCCTGAGCATGCGACTGAAGAGGCTCAGCAAACGTCCTTGCAAATGACCTGAAAGCATTTGCGGAACAGGTATATTGGCCCGGGTTTCTTCTGCCAGTTTGAGTAGCAAATCCGGTTCGGGGCTGCTGAATTGTTCGGCATAATCCTGTATGGCAGCATCGATAAATTCCATGATATTAATCTTTCGGACAAAAGTAGCTAATCCGTGATTTATTATGAGCTATCCATTTCGGCTGTACAATCGCCTAAAAAAGCTTTATTTTGCAGCTAATATGCGTGCATGGATTTTCTCCATATTCATTTTAACTGCCAGTCTTATAAAAGGACAGATTTTACCTTCATTTGGTGATTCGCGCACAGGCACAACAGGCTTGCAGTTTCTGAAAATTGAACCTGATGCCCGTTCGGTGAGTCTGGCAGGCAGCTTTATTACCGAAGTCAACGATCCAACGGCTATGTACTGGAATCCGGCAGGCTTGGCAAAAATGAAAGACCATAATCTACAGTTTTCAGCCGGACATGTTTCCTACTATGCCAATACCACCCTTGAACATACCAGTGTAGCCTATGCTTTGTCGGAAGAAACATATATCGGCCTCGGTTTGGTATATTTCGATAGTGGTGATATGCCCGTAACGACTGAGTTTCAGCCTTTCGGAACCGGGCAAACTTTTCGGGCCACTGACATGGCTTTAGGTCTCAGCCTGGCACGTACACTAACCGATAATTTTAATTTCGGTCTGACAGCCCGTTATGTAAATGAGAGTCTGGCAGGGGTGAATACAAATGCGGTGGTTTTCGATTTCGGCTTTCAATATGATGTTGGTCTCGCAAACACCCGCTTTGCCGTCAGCATCAGTAATTTTGGATTTAATACTACGCCTCAGGGCGAATTGCAAATAGTTGATTTGAACGGAACCCGGACGCTTAGTGCATTTGAACAAATTGCCATTCCGGCTGTTTTCCGGCTCGGATTTGCCTGGGATGCACTGAATCAGGAAACACATCGCCTGACCCTAATCGGGCAACTCGATCATCCTACGGACAATAATGAAACCCTTGATTTCGGAACGGAATACGCCTGGAAAAATTTGCTTTACGCCCGGGCCGGTTATCGTTTTGGCATTGATGAAGGCGGATTACCGGCTTTTGGCTTTGGCCTGAACCTGAAACGTAGTTTTGGTCAACTGAAAGTTGATTATGGATTTAATTCGAAAAACAAACTGGGCAGCACTCACCGGCTAACGCTCGGTTTAGGAATTTTATAATATGCGCAAAATCACTATCCTCCTGCTTACCGGCCTTTTGGCCTTCGGAACTGAAAGCTGTAGTTTCCTTTTCGGTTCGAAAAAAGATGCCACGGTGGATGACATTTTCACACAAGGTTCCATCGATCCGAATCTGAATCCCGATAATATCGGCTATGTGCCTATCCTTCCATTCTGGAGCGGCTTTTCCAATCCGGTGGATGTGTATGTGGGGTATGACGAAATGGTGTATGTGATTGATGATAACGGGCTGAATATTCTTGATCAATCCGGACAATTGTTTAATACCATTCCGATTCAGGGAGCTACCGATGTAATTCAGGACAGAAGATTACATACTTATGTTAGCGGCCGGGTTGATAAAATGGTGAACGGACAAGCCTATAACCTGGCAGCCGTTTATCACTTATCCAATACTGCATCAGGAGGACAAGTCGTTTTTGAAGACACCTTGATTCAACCTTTTGCCGATGCATCGCGCAACAATACTTCCTTCAGAGAAAGCGATGACGAACAGGTAGAATTCAGCGGTCTGGCCACATTGGCCGACAACACACTTTATGTTTCAAGAAGAGGCCCAAGAAATGATTTGGCTTCTATTGCCCGGCCCGACAATACGATTTTGTTTTTTAATGAAGACGGAGTCAACACAGGATATGCCAACGGGCTGAATCCGGTGAGTTCAAGCCTGAAATCGACCTTGAATATATCGGCCATTGCCACTTTTGCCTCTCCTCCGCAAAGCCTGAATGGCATCAGCAATTCAGCAGATTTTCTGATTTGCCAAACTAAACCGGAAGCTCAATATAAAGTGCTGTGGATCCGGCAATTGGTAGATCCCGATGTGGGTACTGAATACATTGAAAATGCCGAGCTGGTGCAACAGGATACTTCAAAAGCAACAAGATTTCTGTATGAACCAAACCGATTTCAAGACCCGGAAGATGTCTATATTGCTCCTGATTTCAGTGGTTATATTTTTGTTGTTGACCGTCAGCTGGACTCCCTTTATCAATTTACCCGGAAAGGTTATGAGGGCGTAAATGCTCCCCCAAACAGCCGTTTCACGAAACAACTTATTGCCTCGTTTGGAGGATATGGCAGCGGACCTTTTAATTTCAAAGAGCCTTCCGGTGTTTGTTATAACCGGAAGATTGTGTACGTGGCTGACAAGGGTAACGGAAGGATCGCTCGGTTTAAATTAAGTACAGATTTGGAATAAGCTCCGAAAATCAAATCAATATCATGAACAAAATACTTTTGCTTGGTGCCGGACGGGTAGGTCAGGCCATTGTTTGCGATTTGGCTCCTGATTTTGACCTGACTGTAGCCGACTGCGATGAAAAGGCATTAAAAAAACTAACTCAGAAGTATGGTGTAAAAACTATAAGATCCGATCTGAAAAATGCTAAAACCCTGACGGACCTGGTTTTTGATTTCTCTATAATTATAGGGGCCGTACCGGGTAATATGGGTTTCGCAACAGCCCAAACAGTATTGAGAGCAGGAAAAGACTATGTGGATATTTCGTTTTTCGAAGAAGATGCATTCCGGCTGAAAGCATTGGCTGAGGAGCGGGGGTGTATGATGATTACAGATGCAGGCGTAGCCCCCGGTCTGGATAATTTATTGCTGGGATATCACAATGCCCAAATGAAGGTCTTGAAATTTACATGTTTTGTTGGCGGCTTACCACGACATCCCAAGCCCCCATTTAATTATAAGGCCCCTTTTTCGCCCATCGATGTCATTGCCGAATATACACGTCCGGCCCGATTGGTGGAAGGGGGAAAAATCATTGAGCAAGCCGCTTTGACCGGCAGCGAATTGTTCATCATGAAAAAGCGAATTACCCTCGAGGCTTTCCTCACAGATGGTTTGAGGACTTTACTCTATACCATGCCCCATATTCCCGATATGGTAGAGAAAACACTACGATATCCCGGTCATCGGGAGCTGATGGAATGCTATCGTAAGGCTGGATTTTTCAGTGAAGAAACCATCGATGTGAATGGCAGTATGGTTCGACCGCTTGATGTAAGCACCCAGCTGTTTTTCCCGATGTGGCAGTATGAAGAAAATGAAGAAGAATTCACCGTGATGCAAGTTGTTATAGAAGGAATTGAATCTGGGAAAACAATTCGTTACACGTATGATATATTTGATCGTTTCGACCCTGAATCCGGATTAAGTTCAATGACCCGGACCACCGGATATACCTGTGCAGCTATGGTAAGAATGCTGGCAATAGGCATGTTCAGACAAGCAGGCATTTATCCGCTTGAGCTGCTTGGTGAAAAGGAAAATATCACCGCTTTTACGCTTGATATCCTGAAAAAGAAAGGTATTGAAATTGAACTAACCCGGGAAGAACTTCCGTGATTTTTAGGCCATTTCAATGAGTAATTGATTTTTCTCCACGGCATCTCCGGCAACAACGGCAATCCGGCTGACTATTCCTTCACCTTCGGCTTTGAGGATATTTTCCATTTTCATAGCCTCCAGAATCAGAAGGCTGTCACCGGCTTTGATTTCCTGTCCTTTCTTAGTGAGAATTTCTTTAACAAGACCCGGCATGGGAGCTTTAATATGACCGGCTTTCTGATGGCCACTTTTTTGCATACCCAGCTTTTCGAGTAATAGATCGTAGCGATCCTTCAAAACCACGGTGAAATCATGGCTATTGATTCGCAGGGTAAAGGTCTTATTGACTGCATCAGTATGAATGATTTCAGCACGGAATGACTGATGATTCCACAAAATATGATATCCTTTTCTGCCGGTGCGGGCTATGTCCCATTCAAGCACTTGCCCGTCTAATTCAAATTGCCCATCCTTGAAATCAAGGGTAAAATCATCCTGCCCGTTTACTTTTGCCTGATACATCGACCTTAAAATTATGGTATGGCGCTAAATTATTGTAATCTAGTGTCGGAATTTTATTCAATTTCTTTCCTGACATGAACAAGTATCAACTTAATCTGGCTGCTTTGCTTTTGGCATGGACGGCCTTTTCTTGCAAAACTACTGCTCCTCTTGTCCCTTCAAATTCATCAGACGATATACAAATAGGCTATCATCAAAGCGACACGAGTACTGTTGAAGATTATCATCCCAGTGCCGACCGGATGAATGATTTGATTCATTCATCACTTAAGCTTCAGCCTGATTGGGATAAAAAGGAATTAAATGGTCAAGCTACCCTTACGTTAAAACCCTATTTCTATCCAGTTACCTATTTGCAGCTAGATGCTAAAGGCTTTGATTTGCATCAGGTTGCTATGATCAGTGACGATGATACGCTTAATCTGACCTATCAATATGATGATATGAAACAGCTGGATATAGATTTGGGACAGACCTTCCATCGGAATGACCGGTATACGATTTATATTGATTATACCGCCCGTCCGCAAAGGCTTGATTCCATCGGAATAACCGGTAATGATGAAAAGGGGATTTATTTTATCAATCCGGAGGGCAAAGACAGAAATACTCCCCGGCAGTTTTGGACACAAAACGAAACAGAGTTTGCCTCCTGCTGGTTTCCGACCATCGATCATCCGAACGAACGCTTTACTTCGGAAATTTATCTAACCATTGATGACTATCTGACCAGCCTGTCGAATGGTGCTTTAATGGGGACAGAGAATCATGAAAACGGATTCAAAACAGATCATTGGATGATGGCTATGGAGCTGCCTGCATACCTCGTGCTGATAGCTGCGAGCGATTATGCTGTGGTACGCGATAGCTGGCGGGGGAAAGAAGTTGCTTATTATGTCGACCCAAAATATAAACAGTATGCACGTGATATTTTCGGACGAACTCCGCAGATGATTGATTTTTTTTCGGATATACTTGATGAGCCATACCCATGGCCTAAATATGCACAGGCAGTGGTACATCATTTTGTTTCGGGAGCGATGGAAAATACTTCCGCCACTATTCATTTTGACGGGCTACAGCAAACCCGGAGAGAAATGCTTGATGGCAATCAGGAAGATTTTATTTCACATGAATTATTTCATCAGTGGTTTGGCGATATGGTGACTTGTGAATCGTGGGCAAATATTCCATTGAATGAGTCATTTGCTACTTATGGCGAATACCTGTGGATTGAGCATGCCGATGGGCAAATGGAAGCAGATAAACATTTAAATAATGACTTGCTGACTTATTTGGGTGAAGCAGAACATAAACAGAAACCATTGATACGTTATCGCTATGGTCGGCCTGACGAACTCTTTGACGGACATTCATATCAGAAAGGAGGGCGTATTCTGCATATACTTCGCAAATACCTCGGTGATGATGCTTTCTTTGGTGGCCTGCATCTATACCTGGAACAGAACAAATTTCAAGCGGTTGAATGGACTCAATTGAGACTTGCTATGGAGGCCGTCAGCGGCCGCGACCTCATCTGGTTTTTCAATCAATGGTTTCTTACTCCGGGGCATCCCGTGATCGATATCAGCTATCGCTATGATGATCAAGCAGATTCTACCCGCGTCATCATAAAACAGCACAGTAGCATGGATAATGGTTTTATGCATCGCTTACCAATCGTTGTGGATATGTACCGTGGCGATCAAAAGACCCGCATTCCTCTGGATATTAAGGATAGCATTACAATAATCAGTTGTAAGGGTCAACCCGATTTGATTAATGTGGATGCCGAGAAAATGCTGCTATGCGAGAAGACGGATCATAAATCGGAAGCAGCATGGATGTTCCAGTTCAGACATGCACCTTTATTTATGGATAAAAAGGAAGCTATGGATGCTCTGGCTTTTATTCAAAACGAAAGTGGCAAAGCCTCCCCCATATTTTTAGAAGCATTGAATGCAAGCTATTGGGGCATAAGGGGAATGGGACTTAAATCATTGATGATTAATAAAAAATCACCTGATTCTGTTATGAAAAAAGTAATAGCACTGGCTGAATCGGACCCCGATGCCAGAGTCAGGCAGGCCGCAATAAGTCTTCTAGCAGAACTGAAGGATGAATCATTACTCCCTGTGTTCGTCAAAGGTTTGAACGACAGCTCCTTTTCTGTTGAATCAAGTTGCTTATTTGCTATTTACAGTATCGATTCAGTTAACGCTTACAATATGGCAAGTTCTTTCGAAAACAGTGCCGGCTCTGATGTACTCTCTACTGTGGCCTTTATTTATAGTACAATGGCTGGTCCTGAAAAGAAAGATTTTTTTATTCCAGCTATAGAAAAAAACCAGGGATGGCAGGCTTTTAGTTTACTAACTTATTACGGATCTTATCTGTTCCGGCAGTTGGATCCTGATCTCATCGGAGAAGCTGTTGACCGACTGGACGGCTTATATACCACCAATCCATCCTGGATAATCCGTTACAGTGTGCTGGGTGCCCTGGCTAAGGTGCAAAATAAAGTGCAATTACTCGAAAAGGAAGCGGAGGATGCAAGCAAGCAAGAGTGGCAGAAACTGTCTGAAAAAGTTAGCGCACTCATGCTCAAGTTGAATAAGTAATTAGAAAGCCTGTAATTCCACCATACGGCTGTACTCTCCGTTCAGTCTAATCAATTCTTCATGGGTCCCCTGCTCAATAATCTGTCCGGCTTTCATCACTAAAATCTGGTCAGCATGTTGAATGGTTGTCAGCCGGTGAGCGATAACAATGGAGGTTCTATTATGCATCAAACGCTGCAATGCCTCCTGAACTACGTGTTCGCTTTCGGAATCCAGTGAGGAAGTAGCTTCATCGAGAATAAGAATCTGCGGGTCTTTTAAAACAGCCCTGGCAATAGTGAGTCTTTGTCTTTCTCCGCCACTTAGCCGGCTGCCCCGATCGCCAATGATGCTTTGGTATCCTTGTTCCAGTTGCATGATAAATTCATGGGCTCCGGCAATCTGCGCTGCGTGTATAACTTTTTCATCATCTGCCTTTGGGTTGCCAAAAGCGATATTGTTAAAAACGGTATCATTAAAAAGAATGGATTCCTGAGTTACCACACCTATCAATTTTCGCAAATCAGCCAGTTTAAGATTTCTGATATCTTGTCCATCAATCATGATTTGCCCTTCATTGACATCATAAAATCTGGGTAATAAATCAGCAAAGGTTGATTTGCCTGCACCACTTTGTCCGACCAATGCAAAAATTTGTCCTTTTGGAATGATGATATCGATATTGTTCAACACAGCTTGGGTATCATAGGTAAAGCCCACATTTTGATATCGGATACTTTCTGCAAATGATGACATGGAAATCGCATTTACAGCTTCATCAATTTTATTATCAGCAGTAAGAATATGCTCGAGACGTTCGACAGAAGCAGCTCCTTGCTGGATAAAAAACCAGGCATTGGAAATAGCTTTAGCCGGATTGATGATTTGAGAAAAAATAACAATGAAGCCAATAAAAGTTTCCGGCCCTAACGATGAATCAGCCTGTAAAACCAGCCGGCTGCCGAAATACAAAACAACCACCACGACCACAGTACCTAAAAATTCAGACAGGGGCGAAGCGAGTTTAGTCTGGCGTTGCATATTCCGGGCATGTCCGAAATAAGATTGATTTTCTTTTTTGAAACGTGTTTCGAAAAAATCGGCTGCGTGAAAAGCTTTGATAATTCGTTGCCCTGAAAGTGTCTCTTCGATGATGGCCAGCAGTTGTCCCAGTTTTGACTGACTTTTTTGAGAAGCATTTTTCAGATTTCTACCCAATCGACCAATAATCAAACCTGCTACAGGTAGTAAAAAGAGAATCATAACAGTCAGCTGAACATGCATGATAAACAAGGTGACCAAATAAATAATAATCGTGAAAGGTTCTTTGAAAACGACCTCTACAATTCGAAGCATAGAGCCCTCAATGTGCTGTACATCATTTGACATTCTGGCCATAATGTCCCCTTTCTTTTCTTTCGAAAAATACGAGAGTGGCAGATCAAGAATCTTTCGGTAAAGCTGATTTCTCAAATCGCGGGCAACCCCTCCCCTTGCAGTTTCCATCACATAAAGAGCAAGAAAAGTGAAAAGGTTTTTCAGCAAGGAAGTAAGCAAAACAAGAGTGCATATAAAAATCAATGCAGCAATATCACCATGGTCGAGTTTTATCTGGCTGACATAATAATTAAATGTTTCTCTGAGGCTGGATGTCGATAAACTAAATAGTGGTTTTGTCAGCACAGGATCAACCCGGTTAAACAGCACTTCGAGAAAGGGAATGACCATCAATAAAGTAAAAAGGGAAAAGATGACCGATAGGATATTAAAAAAGATATTCAGAAGCACTTGGCTTCGGTAGGCTGATACATAGCGCAGGATGCGTAGAAAACTCTTCATGCTGTGGCGGCTAATTTACCACTATTGTTTATTACTTTTACGAACAAACAAGCGATAATAGTGGAATCAAGAAGGCAACAGAAAGTAGCTAAACTAATTCAACAAGAACTTGGGATGCTGATTGAAAGGGAAGTATCCTTTCATTTTGGTAAGGCTATGTTAACGGTTTCTGAAGTAAAGATTACGCCTGATTTACTGGTTGCCCGGGTGTATATCAGCATTTATAATGCTGACAAAGCTGAAGAAGTTTTCCAAAATTTTAAGGCCCACACGTCAGAAATCAGGTATAAACTGGGTAAAAAAATAAGACATCAGTTAAGACGAATTCCTGAATTGCAGTTTTACAAAGACGGATCGCTGGATGAGGTTTTCAGGATAGAGCAAATACTCCGTGAATCCAATAAAGACAAAACGGAAGGACCAGATCAAGCTGAAAATTAACTATGCGGGTTTCTCTGAAATTTGCAAAGCGCTATTTGTTTTCGCGCAAATCAACGAATACCATCAATATTATTTCCATCATCAGCATGACAGGAATGACTATTGGCGTGGCTTCATTTATACTTATTTTATCGGTATTCAATGGATTTGAAGACTTGGTTGTCAGCCTGTACGATTCGTTTTATGCCGATATCAGGATAGAGGCAAGTAAAGGAAAGATTTTTCAAGCTGACAGCCTGTTGGTGGCGCAGGTTTTACGGGTTGATGGTGTGAGGGATGTCTCTCTGGTTTTAGAAGAAAATGCCTTGCTGCGCAATGGTGATAGGCAATCGATTGCCACGGTACGCGGAGTGGATGATGCATATGGCCGGATTACCGGCATTGACACTTGCATGGCTTTTGATGACTCTTTTCTATTACACGACAATCGGCAATCCTATGCCATTTTAGGTGCCGGAATTGATCAGGCCTTGCAAAGCAGTTTCAAAGAGGCACTTAAGCCCATCATGATTTATATGCCGCGCAGAGGAAAAACCATGCATTTTCTACCAACAGATGAATTCAGAAGAAAACGCATTATTGTTTGGGGTGTTTTCACGGTTCAGGATGACTTCGATGCGCAATATGTTTTTGTACCGCTCCAATTTATGCGTCAATTGTTGAATTATAATCATGAGGTTAGTTCGATAGAAATTGCAGTAAAGGAAGGATATGACCGAAATAAACTTCAAAATCGTTTATCTAAAAGCCTAGGTGAAGACTTCAAAGTGCTGACCAAGTTTGAGCAAAATGCAACTTTGTTTAAGATTATGAAAATTGAAAAGCTGGTGGTGTATTTAATCCTTAGCCTTGTATTATTTATTGTTGCATTCAACATGATTGGTTCTTTAAGTATGTTGGTTATTGACAAAAAAAAGGATATCGGGATTCTGAAAACAATGGGTGCCAGTCCCGTACTTATTCGCAATATTTTTTTATTTGAAGGTATTTTGCAAGGTCTCATCAGTATAGGAATTGGTTTTGCTATTGCCATCATTTTCAGCATCCTTCAGCAGGAATTCGGATTAATACGGATACAGGGTGGGGGTAATTTTCTGGTCAGCTATTATCCCATAAAAATGGTGCTTAGCGATTTTGTGGGAGTGGCTCTTTTGGTGCTAAGTATATCGTTTGTTACTAGTTGGTTCCCTGCTGCCAGAGCGGCTGCTCAAACACAGTTGTTAGACCAATAGTCAGTGTTGCTTAAGCCAGGCTGTAATGAAGTGATAAAGATTGAAGTCTGCTTCATTTTGAAATTTTTTCTTCAAATCATGCTTCAGTTGTTGCTCATTGATTGATTTCATTTTCTCTTCGGCAATCATGGCAAATGTTTTCCGGTATAAAAGGGCAAGTTTTTTTTCGTCATTATGGAGAACGTTGAGTTGATTTTTTATAGTATCAATCAATTCATCAACGCCTTTATGGTTTATTGCTGAAGTCGTAAGCACTTTGATTTCCGGATAATCGCTAGGTTTTTGATGCAGCATCCTTTCGATGCTTCGGGCAAAACGGTCGGCACCAGGACGATCTGATTTATTTACGACAATAAGATCAGCTATTTCCAGAATCCCTGCTTTCATGGTCTGAATTTCGTCTCCTGCTTCAGGTACTAAAACCAATACAGTACAATCAGCTAAACCGGCAATTTCAATTTCCGTTTGTCCTACTCCCACTGTTTCTATAAAAATCCAATCAAAATTAGCTGAAAGCAATACATCAGTAATTTCCATACAGCGGGCAGAGAGTCCGCCAAGTGAACCCCGGCTGGCAAGCGAGCGGATGTAAATATTTGGATTTCCAAAAAGATCCTTTAATCTGATGCGATCGCCCAATAGGGCACCCATATTAAAAGGAGAAGATGGATCGATGGCGAGTAAAGCGACTTTATCTCCCTGCTCAACTAATTGCTTGATTATCTCATTCATCAAACTGCTCTTCCCTGCACCAGGTGGGCCGGTAATGCCAATAACAGGTACTTTGTTTGAAGGTCTTAATGCCCGAAGTAAAGATTGCGCTTCGGGATGATTGTTTTCTACCAGAGAAATACTTCTTGAAAGGAGCTTGTAGTTGTTTTGAGTAATTCCATCAATCAATTGTTGAATGACTGTTGACATCGTTCAGGGCTAATGGTCATATACCGGAACGGTCAATCCGGCTTTTAATTGAATTTATTAAAGTATCGGGTACTCGCAATTTCTGCACTTTATGACAGATAAATGTTTTATAGGCACGGGCAATATTCATTTTTTCAAGACAGCAAGGATATTTTTGAATTTGTTCAATGACTGCCAGTTCTTCTTCATGAGAAAGACTCCCATCCAGTGAACGGACAATTTTATCAGCAAGAGCTTTACAATCCTCTTCATTTTGAAGACATACGTGATCTTTTTCTATCCCATTCATTGTTTTCATTTGTAGCCTAATTTACTTGCATAAATACTCAAGGAGTCTTTTAACATATTTCTGGCCCTGTGTAATCTTGATCTCACAGTACCAATGGGTATGTCTGTAATTTTAGCAATTTCTTCATAGGTGAAACCTTCAATGTCGCAAAGCAAAACCACTAATCTAAAATCAACCGGCAAAGTATTTAAAGCAAAACTAACTTCATCGCCAAGCATACTTTGATAAATTTCCTGTCTTAAGTCAAGAAATTCAACCTTGCTTTGTTCTTCCGAGTCATGATATCCACTGATTTCTTCATAATCAACACGTGAAGGTTTTTTCGATTTTTTTCTATACTCATTAATAAAAGCATTCTTTAAAATCTTAAACAACCACGCTTTGGCATTTGTACCGGAAACATACGAACCAATAAACCGATAGGCTTTCAAATAAGTTTCCTGAACCAAATCATTGGCATCCTCTTCATTATAAGTCAAATGGTAGGCAAAAGTATAGAGGGCATTAATGAGGGGCATTAATTCCTCATTAAATATTTTATCCTTGGTTTCTTTTGTTTGGTTATCTTTATTCACGTCTTAAAAGTAAGACTTTAATCTAAATTGCAGCGATTTGCTCTTGATGAAATCAATCTCCCATTTATTCAGAAGATATTTAATCAATCGACAATCAATCTTTTTGATTTCGGCTTTTTGTATAGTCTGTGGCCTGCTCGGTTCACGCGCATTGATTAGTATTGGAATGATTGCCTGGATTACTGTAGCCCTGATTCAAACCAATACATTGAAAGACATCAAACTGTTTTTCTATTCTCCAGAACTATGGTCTCTAAGTATGGTTTTTTTTGTTTACTTTTTCTGGGGCTTACATAGCAATAATATTCAAGACTGGTTGATAAGTCTTCGTATAAAACTTCCATTTCTTGCCATTCCATTGGCCGTAGTGACCATGAGAAAATATAATACGGCCTTTTATCGGCTAATTTTTTATTTCTTCTTTTGGACTATGGCATTGTCCTCCATCCTTGTTTTTGCCAATTATCTTATCCATTACAACACGATTAATGAAATGATGACACACGGGAAGCCGATCCCCGTACCATATAATCATATTCGATTCAACCTGATGTTGGTTTTTTCCATTATTATCGGCCTGCATTTGTACTCAAAACGATATTATATTTTCTTTAAAATAGAACGAGTGTTATTATTAATAATAAGCATTTGGTTCATCGTTTTTCTTCATGTCCTGTCTGTAAGGAGTGGCATGATGGTTTTTTATGTGCTTGTTCTTGTTAAGGTTTTAAATCTGCTATTAAAAAAGGCTTACCGGTTCTGGGCTATTGCTTTATTATTCTTATTGATCAGTGGTCCTGTAATTGCATATTATTCACTTGATTCCTTTCGAAACAAAATTATCTATACACAATTCGATTTGAAGCGTTATTTGAACGATGAATCTACCAAAGGAACATCAGATGGCAGAAGATTACTATCTATTCAAGCAGGGTTTAAAGTTTTTGTGCATAATCCCTGGTTCGGTGTCGGTGTCGGTGATGTTAGGGATCAGTTGACTCAGGTTTATCATGAAAAATATCCTGAGATTCCGGACAATTTTATTGTCCATAACCAATATGTTTTTTGGCTAGCTGCTTTAGGTCTTTGTGGGTTTTCACTCATGATATTTTTTATATTTTTCCCGTTATTGTATAAAAAGGGATATAGCAACTGGCTTATTCTTTCCTTCTATCTGGTAATGGCAGGAAGTTTTTTGGTGGAAGCAACTATTGAAGCTCAGATTGGAACGGCATTATTTCTGTTTTTTATTCCACTAGGGCTTAATTATGCCGTGGTGTCAGAAAAAGAAGTAAATGAACATAATATACTTTTATGATTGATTCTGGTCTATCTGCCGTGGTCATCTGTCAAAATTCCGAAGTTCATTTAAGACAATGTTTGGAGTCTTTGGTACAAGTATCGGATGATATTATTGTAGTTGATCATTACTCTGAGGATCATTCTGTCGGGATTGCCAAGGAATTTGATTGCCGGGTATTTTCTAAAAAATGGACAGGTTATTCATCGGGGAAAAATTATGGTAATGCTAAAGCTAAATATGATTGGATTCTATCTGTCGATTCTGATGAAGAGCTGTCTGATGAATTAATCAGGACGATAAACACCATACATCCTGATGATCCGAAGGTATCGTATGCTGTTAATCGCCTGAGCTGCTTTTGCGGACATTGGGTAAAATATGGCGCATGGTATCCTGATCGGCATATCCGGCTTTTTAACAGAATGGAAATATCGTGGAACCCGGAATTAGTACACGAAACACTGTCAATGCCGGATACATGCCAAACGCATCAATTGAAGGGGCATTTGTTACATTATGCGGTAGATTCGCTTGAGCAACACAATTTAAAAGTTGAGCAATATGCCAGACTCGGTGCACAAAAAATGTTTCAGGCAGGACGAAAGGCAAGCCAACTAACACAATTTTTAAATCCACCTTTCCGCATTTTTATTGATTATTTTGTTCGCAGAGGTTTTCTTGACGGGAAAGCGGGTTGGCATATAGCGAGGCTTACTGCCAGAGAAAAATGGTTAAAATACAAGCAACTACGTCAATTATATAAGAATACTCAGCCTAATAATTGATTATTGATAAATTGTCTTAGCTGATCACTCATATTGCCATCCCGGATAATTTTAATTTGCTGATTTTCCATTGAAATTATGGGTGATGCCTGATTGGCATGCATACTTGTTTTATCTTCCAAAATAAAATCAACCTGATGCTTGATTATCTCATCAACAGCTGCCATTGTTTGGGGGGTCGCATTATTGCTAATATTTGCACTAGTTGAAATGAGTGGACATCCGAGATTTTCAATGAGATTCTGAATAAGTTCTGAGGTGGGGATTCTTATAGCAATGCTTCCTCCGGGGCCTGTGATGTTATTAGTAAGGTATCTTGAAGCAGTAAAAATTATGCTTATCGCATTTCCTTTGGATAAATCCCAGACTTTAAAAGCAAGTTCAGGAATTTGCTGGGTAAATTTCTGTATCATTTTAACATTACTGCAGAGCACAATAAATCCTTTTTCAGGTTTTCGATTCTTGATTTGTACAAGTTTCTGTACAGCATCGCTACTCATTGCAGCACAAGCAAGGCCTGGAATTGTGTCGGTGTCCATCAGTAAAATGCCATCAGATTGTAAGCATGACAGGGCTTCATTGTAGTAATCTGTAATCGAATATCTTCCGGCAGTATCATTCATGAAATCAAGTGCATTATAAACACGCAACGGATTGATATGGAAAGCACATGAGAAATGTTTTTCGGGACATGATTTGTGGCCATGCAAACCACAAGGCCGGCAAGCAAGCGGAGTGTCAGTTTGAATAATTTTATAATCATCGGATAGCGGGCCAAACCCGAATTCAGGTATGGTGGAGCAGTAAATAACCGTTAGCGGACTATTGACTCCCGATGCCAAATGCATGGCAGCACTATCGTTGCTGAAAACCCGCAAAGCATTTTTCATGAGCGCTGCAGATTGAAGAAGGCTTAATTTTCCGCAAAGATTTTCGGCCAGTGGATGCCATTCAAGCAGGTATTGAGCATAGGAGAATTCCTTTTCCGATCCAATAAGGTAAACTGTAAACTGTTGAGGTAAGCGGAACATCAGTGCTTTCCATTTCTCAGCAGGCCATTGTTTAGTTTCCCAAATGGATGATGGTGCAATGACAAAATAGGGAGTATTGGATTGATACTTTTCTATGAATTTAAAATCATCGTCTCCCGGAAATAGATTAGGTCTGACCGGTGCTGCCAAGGCATTGTTAAGTAAACTGAGGTTACGTTGCACCTCGTGAACAATTTGTCCCTCTTGAATATGAGGGATTTGATGTTTAACTTTTCTTGTTGCAAGAAAAGAAAAGGGATTGTTGAGAAAGCAATATTTCTCGTCAGCCTTTATCAGGGCCATTAACAAGCCACTGGATGCATACCGGTGAATATTGTAAAGGGAATTAAATCGACAGGCTCTTAATGATTTTATAAGTTTCCAAAGGTGGTAATACTTGTGATTTTGTTTATCCCAGGTCCAGATCTGGTCTATTGCCGGATGATTATACAGTAAAGTATCATTGCCTTTTCTGACAAGGAAATGAAGTTCAGCAAGCGGGTTTTCATCCCGAAGTTGTTGCAATAAAGGAAGCGCAAGAATTACATCGCCAATAAATGCTGTTTGAATGACTAGTATTTTGCGTGTAGAGGTTTCGATGATCGGCAGATTATTCTAAAGTACGTTTTGTTCGAATTTCTTCAAATACTTCAAGAGTATCATTTGCTTTTAGATCGGGATAGTCTTTTACTGTCAGTCCGCAATCTTGTCCTGATCTTACTTCTTTGACATCATCTTTAAAACGTTTGAGAGAGCTTAGTTCTCCGGTATAAATTACGATCCCCTCCCGGACAACATGAATCTTCGATGCTCTGTTTACTTTTCCATCAATGACCATGCAACCGGCTACTTTACCTACTTTGGTAATTTTGAAAATCTCTCTTATTTCAATCATGCCCAATATATGTTCTTCAACTTTAGGCTCGAGCATACCTTCGAGGGCAGATTTTATTTCTTCTATTGCATCGTATATTACTGAATAATTTCTGAGCTCAATATTTTCAGCTTCTGCAAGTTTACGAGCTTTCAACGCAGGACGAACTTGGAAACCAACAATAATTGCATCTGAAGCAGAGGCTAAAAGAATATCTGATTCTGTTATTTGACCAACCCCTTTATGAACGATATTAACCTGAATTTCTTCAGTGGAAAGCTTCAGGAGAGAATCGGATAATGCTTCTACCGAGCCATCAACGTCACCCTTAACAATGATGTTCAGTTCTTTGAAGTTTCCAAGTGCTAGTCTTCTTCCAATTTCATCAAGGGTAATATGCTTCTGAGCTCTTAATCCCTGTTCGCGCTCAATTTGAGATCTCTTATAGGCGATAGACTTTGCTTCAGATTCAGAAGCATATACTTTGAATTTCTCACCTGCCTGAGGTGCTGCATTGAGACCGAGGATTTGTATGGGGCTTGAAGGACCGACCGATTTTATCTTAACTCCGCGTTCATTAGTCATTGCTTTTATGTGTCCGAAACAACTTCCGGCTAAGATCATATCTCCTACCTTCAATGTACCTTCCTGAACCAATACAGTAGTTACATATCCGCGACCTTTATCAAGAGTAGCTTCTATTACAGTACCTAAGGCATGTTTATCAGGATTGGCCTTTAATTCTAATAACTCTGCTTCTAGCAAAATCTTTTCCAATAGTTTATCGATATTCAATCCTTTTTTGGCCGAGATATCCTGAGATTGATATTTTCCTCCCCAATCTTCAACCAGCAAGTTCATTGCGGCTAATTGTTCTTTTATTTTTTCGGCATTTGCATTGTCTTTATCAACTTTGTTGATGGCAAAAATCATGGGGACTCCTGCTGCTTGTGAGTGACTGATGGCTTCTTTTGTTTGAGGCATTATATTGTCATCGGCAGCAATAACGATTACTGAAATGTCTGTTATTTTTGCCCCTCTGGCTCTCATAGCAGTAAATGCTTCATGTCCGGGAGTATCTAAAAAGCAGATTCTTTTATCGTCTTCAAGAAAAACTTCATAAGCCCCAATATGCTGGGTTATGCCTCCCTTTTCTCCTGCAATCACGTTTGTATTTCGAATATAATCCAGCAAGGATGTTTTCCCGTGATCGACATGACCCATGATTGTAACAATGGGAGCCCTGGGAATTAAATTTTCAGGATCATCAATTTCTTCCTCATATTCTTCTTGCTCACCAATAGTGATGAATTTTACCTCATGATCGAATTCTGCCGCAACCATTTCTATTATTTCGGCATTGAGTCGTTGATTAATTGACACCATGATATCCAAACTAAGACAGGTAGCAATAATTTGGGTGGGAGGTACAT
This sequence comes from uncultured Chitinophagales bacterium, assembly GCA_964413685.1. GTDB lineage: Bacteria > Bacteroidota > Bacteroidia > Chitinophagales > S012-47 > JAJRWN01. Next base: position 13,689 of record CAYPSW010000001.1, on the reverse strand, counting down.
CAAGTATGTTGGCTAATTCAGCAACAGAAATAAATTCGGTTACTTCTATAAGATTAGTAATGACGTTTTCAGCAGCATCAATTTCGCTTTGTGCATGTTGATCACGCTTAGATTTTCTGTGTATCTTTCGATTGCTTCCATGTTTATGGCCACCCGTAATTTTGGCCATTGTTTTTCTCAGCTTTTCTTCAATGACCTGCTGAGAGATTTTGTTTTCCTCAGTATCATTTGTTTTAGTCCTTCTATTTGCACTCTTTATGGTATTTCTCCCAGTATTCGATTTGGACTTAATGGGTATTCTCTTTCTCTTTTTCTTTTCGGTTTCTTTTTCACCTGAAGTAGCTGCCGGTTTCTTCTCCTTGCCTTTGCTTTTTGCTGAATGTTTATTAGGGAGATCAATTTTCCCGGTTACCTTTGGCCCGTTAAGTTTTACATACTTGGTCTTCTCAATTTCTACCTTTTCTTTTTCTTCTTTTATCTCAACTGTTTTTTTTACTTCCTCTGTTGTCTTTATTTCTTTTTCAATTAACTCTTGTTTGGAGTCTTCAGGTTTTGGAAGTATTTCTTCAGGTTTACTTTTTTTCTTGGGTTTTATTTTAATAGTTCCAACAACTTTCGGCCCTTTAAGTAGTGGCTTTTTCTGTGGCTCTTCTTCTTTCTTTGGTTCAGGTGTCTTTTCTTTTGCTTTTTCGATTTCTGGTATCTTAACTTCTTCTGCTTTTTCCTCAATAACCGGTTTAGTGTCTTCACCGGCACCTCCGATAGATAAGTCAATTGAAACGTCTTCTTGCTCCTTGTGGGATAAAATATGCTCTCGGTTAATTACAATATCCTCTTTATCACTGCTTCCAAGTGTGATTTTTTCTGCCTTATTCTTGAGGTCTTTTTCTGTTTGAAATTTAGCTACAAGTAAATCATACATTTCGGCAGATAATTTGCCTGATGGATTAGCACTGATTTCAAAACCCTGAGTAGACAAAAAGTCTACAATGGTTGAAATCCCCACATTAAATTCGCCTGCTACTTTGGCTAAACGTTTTACTTTGACTACCTCGGGCATAAATTCATTTTATTCTTCTTCGAATTCTTCTCGAAGTATGCGAAGAATTTCAGTAATTGTTTCATCTTCAAGATCGGTTCTCCTGACTAATTCAGCGGGATTTAAAGCTAACACGCTTTTCGCAGTATCACAGCCAATTTTCTTCAACTCATTTATCATCCAGCTATCAATCTCATCCGAAAATTCATCAAGATCAATGTCGTATTCTTCATCATCTGTATCGCGGAATACATCAATTTCATATCCGGTTAAGCGGCTGGCAAGTTTGATATTCAAACCACCTTTCCCAATGGCCAGTGAAACCTGATCAGGTTTTAAGAAAACTGAAACTTTGCTTTTTTCACTATCAAGTTCCATGTTCGTAATCTTGGCAGGACTTAATGCCCGCTGAATAAATAATTGTGTATTATTGGTATAATTGATAATGTCAATATTTTCGTTTTTTAACTCTCTGACAATACCGTGAATTCTGGAACCTTTCATACCGACACAAGCGCCAACCGGATCCACTCTGTCGTCATAAGATTCAACAGCTACTTTTGCTCTTTCTCCCGGTTGTCTTACGATATTTTTAATCGTGATTAAGCCATCAAAAATTTCAGGTACTTCCAATTCCAGCAGTTTGGCTAAAAAAGCATTATCTGTTCTTGATAAAATAATGACCGGTGTGTTGTTTCTTAATTCAACCTTTTTGATAACAGATCGTACAGATTCCCCTTTTTTAAAGAAGTCAGAAGGTATCATTTCTGATTTCGGAATCACTAGTTCGTTGCCTTCATCATCCAGCAATAGAATTTCTCTTTTCCAAATCTGATAAACTTCTCCGGTTACAATTTCACCTACTCTGTCTTTATATTTCTTGTAGATTTCGTCTTTTTCCAAATCAAGAATTCTTGAAATTAAAGTTTGACGGGCAGCTAAAACAGATCTTCTGCCAAAAGAATCGATGGATATTTCGGTAAACACTTCTTCACCAATTTCAAAATCATCTTGAATACTGAGGGCTTCTGTTATACCAATTTGTGTAATAGGATCATCAACATCTTCATCAGAGACGATGATTCGCTTTTGAAAAATTTGCAAATCGCCTTTATCTGTATTGACAATAATGTCAAAAGTTTCATCACTTCCGTACTTTTTGCGAAGCAGTGTGCGAAAAACTTCTTCCAGCACCCGCATCATTGTCGGGCGGTCAATACTTTTAAATTCTTTAAATTCAGAGAATGATTCTACTAATTCAATACTGTTCATTTTGTAAAAAAGTTTAAAAAGTTGCCTGAACTTTTATTTCTTTAATATTGCTCAACTCAATGTTTTTGAAGTTAGGAACTGACTTATTTTTTCTCCGTCCTTTAGATAAAAATTCCTGATGTTCTAGCCTGATTTTGTCATCATCAACCAAAATCATAAGACCGGTTTCTTTATTGTCATTTTGTAATATAACCTGAACCTGACGACCAACATTTTTTTTATACTGTCGATGAACTTTTAGTGGAAGATCTATACCGGGTGAAGAAACTTCGAGAGAATAATCTCCTTGAATCTCCTCATCTTCGTCTAAGTATGAAGCCAAATATCGGCTGATTTGGACACATGTATCAATGCTTAATCCAGTGTCGCTATCAGCAAAAACCAAGATTTTATTATTAGTTAAAACCTGAACATCCAAAAGAAAGACTGCTGTATTCAGATATTTCTTATTGAATAATTCACTGATTTTTTGTTTAATTTCTTCAAACATAAATATGAACATTTACTAAAAAGAGGGGACATTGTCCCCTCTCACTAAAATCTGCTGCAAAGCTACATTAAAATCTCCGAATACGCAAATGAAAGAATATTTGTTAATAGAAATTGTGCTTATATGGATATCGTATTTGGTAATGTTCTATTACTTTCCTTAACAGGATAATTTTTAATTCATCAATATTTATTCGTTTTGTTGCAGAGATAAATAATGCAGGACCTTTTTGTTGCCTTTTCAGTGCATTTTGTAATTTATCAAATAGTTCTTCTTTTGCTGCTTCCGGCATAAATTCATCATAGGCATTTTTCCTATATAGGTCAACTTTATTGTACAGTGTGATCATTGGTTTATTTCCGGCACCAATTTCATTTAGTGTTTTCAGAACGACAGCCGATTGGTCTTCAAAATGTGGATGTGATAAGTCAACGACATGAATCAAGATATCGCTTTCTCTTGATTCATCTAATGTTGATTTAAAACTTTCAATTAAATGATGCGGTAGTTTTCGGATGAATCCCACAGTATCTGAGAGCAGAAAAGGAGTAGTTTCTATGACTACTTTTCGGACAGTAGTATCAACGGTGGCAAATAATTTATTCTCAGCAAAAATGTCTGATTTACTTAGTAGGTTCATTATTGTTGACTTGCCAACATTTGTATAACCTACGAGGGCTACCCGAATAAATTCGCCTCTGTTTTTTCTTCTTGTCCGGTTTTGAATATCAATCTGTTTGAGTTTATTTTTGAGTTTATTGATTTTATATTTTGCAACCCTTCGATCAGTTTCAATTTCTTTTTCACCTGCTCCCCGCATTCCTATTCCTCCTTTTATTCGGTCAAGGTGCTTCCACATACCACGTAACCGGGGTAATAGATACTGCATTTGGGCAAGTTCGACCTGTGTTTTTGCCTGGATAGTTTTGGCTCTTAAAGCAAATATGTCAAGTATCAATAAACTGCGGTCGATTACCTTGCAACTCAATACTTTTTCGAGGTAGTTTTGTTGCATTGGACTCAGCTCATCATCAACTAATGCCATGTCAATATCATGAGATTTTACATAATCGGCTATTTCGTTGAGTTTACCGCTGCCAACATAGCTTTTTGAGTTCTGAACAGACAACTTTTGATAAAACTGTTTTACTACCCGGGCACCTGCAGTAGAAGCCAGAAATTTCAATTCATCTAAATAATCAGTAAGCATTTCCAGGGTCTGCTCAGCAGTGACCAAGCCCAACATAATGGCCTTCTCGCTTGATTTCTGGCTTTTAGCATTCAGCTTTTCTACCATAATAGAATTTAAAACGGCAGATCGTCCAGTATTTCATCAGGGGGTATCGGGTCTGTACCTTCGAAGTCAGTTCCACTACTCGTTTTTTCAATTTTCCATGCTTCCAGGCTGGTAAAGTAGCCCGATCGTCCGTCCTTATCCCATTTACGACCCCGAATATTAAAAGTAACCTTTACCAGATCATCTACCTTCAGGGTATCAAGGGTAGAACAACGGTCTTGGGTGACTTGGAATTTAATCAAATCCGTAAAATCACGGCCATTATTATTTTCGGTATGATCAAGAATAAACTCTCTTTTTTTAAATGAATCAGTTATTTGAACAGCATCAAATATTTCAATTATTTTTCCTTCTATTTCGAACAGCATGATACAATGGATTTAAGATAATTCAGTGTGCTAAATTACTGAGAATATGCTACAAAAAAAGGCAACCGAATGATTCTTGTCCGGTTGCCTTTTTATTGAAGATTAAATGTTTATTGTGCTAAATATGTTTTCAATGATTTGCTGCGTGAAGTTGAACGCAGTTTATTTAGAGCCTTATCCTTAATTTGTCTTACTCTTTCGCGAGTAAGCCCTAATTGATCTCCTATATCTTCCAGTGTTAATGGATTTTGAACACTAATTCCAAAAAATAGTTTTACCACATCCCGTTCTCTTTCAGTCAGGGTAGAAAGTGTTTTTTCCGTTTCAACTTGAAGAGAATAATGATAATTCATTTCCCGGTCAGTCCGGTCAAGCACCGTATCCTCAAGAACATCAAGTAATGAATTATTTTCTCCATCAACAAAAGGAGCATTAACAGAAATATGCCGGGAGCTTACTTTAATTGTTGTTTTGATCTCTTCAGAAGATAGTTCGAGCATTTCCGACAATTCTTCCGGAGATGGTTCTCTTTCATATTGTTGTTCAAGATGGGTAAAGGCTTTATTAATTTTAGATAAAGACCCGACTTTATTCAGCGGAAGCCTGACCAACCTTGATTGCTCGGCCAATGCCTGAATTATTGATTGACGAATCCACCAAACAGCATATGAAATAAATTTGAAACCACGTGTTTCATCAAATCGTTGTGCTGCTTTTACCAAACCCAGATTGCCCTCATTAATCAAATCATTTAACGATAGGCTGTTGTTTTGATATTGTTTTGCAACAGAAACAACAAATCTCAGATTTGCACTTACCAATGTTTCAAGTGCCTCCTGATCTCCTTGTTTAATTTTTTTTGCTAGGTCAACTTCCTGCTCAGCAGTTAGAAGATCAACTTTACCAATTTCTTGTAAGTATTTTTCAATGGACTGACTTTCACGATTTGTGATTGATTTTGAAATTTTTAGTTGACGCATGAATGATTGCTTTGTGTTTTAATAATGAAAAAAATTGGAACTGCAAAGATACTCTCATTAATTGCCGTTGTCAAGCAGTATTTTCAATTGTATAATCCAAAAAATAATTCCATTACATAATCTTACTCACAAACATTTAATAGTGAGGCAGATACCGCTAAATAATTTAATAAGGGAATTTGAATTGAATGAAACATCTAATGAATTGGTGCAAAGGTACGATTGCCTGTCCTTAATGTCAAGGGCAAGTTCCTGAAATGAACACTTTTTTTTGATGTGAAAATAATTCAATCCTTTCATTGACATCTTAAACGATGGCAAGCAAGAATCATTATACTGCTTCGACACCGGAATTTTGAGCAGGAAAAGTGCTGTACTTGTTTTTTACCAGATTACACCAGTCGCAATGTTCATCTCCGCATCCTTTTTCAAACTCAAGGTTTTGTATTTTTTGATAAACCATATTTATTTGTTTCTTGACTGTGTCAATATCGTTTTGCCCGATATGCAGTTCTTCTGATTTGAAATTACCCTGATCATCGGGCTCTAAGAATTCGAAGCTTATATCTTTTGCGTGATAGACAGGCCGGTATTGTTGCATAAGCAAGGCATAGAAAGCAGCTTGCCGCCAATAGTCGGCTCCATACTTTTTAACCCGGTCTTCCGGATCTTTGGCCCGGTATTCTCCCGGTCGGTAAAATTTTTCTTTTTTCCATTTGCCCGTTTTATAATCAATTAATAAAATGTGGTCAGGCCGGTATTCAATTTTATCAATAACTCCTTTTATCCTAATATTATTCCATTCGGTATTTACCGTTTTTTCAAGGTCTACGTCTTTGAACCAGTGGTCAATTCTGTCATGATAAAGTTGTGTAAGGACTTTGACTCCGTAGTCATGTCTGCGCTGAAATAAATCAATCCTGAAATCTTCCCGTAACCTGCTCATTTCATATTCAAAATGACTCAGCATTTCTTCCAATGAAGGAAATGCTTTTTCAGGATTTCTTTTCATCACTACAAACAACCACTCCATGGTTTGGTGCATAGCCGAGCCAAAGCTCATTGCATCGTTTTTTGCTGCCGGCATTCTAAGCAGGGAATTATAATAAAACGAAAGCGGGCATCTGAGGAAATTATTCAAATGGGTGACCGACATAGTATAGGAAGACAGCAAATGTTTCAGATATTCCTTTTCGGGCAGTTGAATAATTGGTTTATCTTTCAGTGCTGAATCTGGTCTCGTAGATTTCACCCGGAAACCACTTAGCATATAAAATTCTAATTGTGCAGCTGGCACCTCCATCTTCTTTGTTTCAACGCCACTGGATGCTATTTCGTCAACAAATTGAGAAATATCATTTAATTTTCTATTGCTATCGTTCTCCGAAGTACAGATGTACAGCTTTTCTTTAGCTCTGGTAAGGGCTACATAAAACAAGCGTCTTTTATCCTCCAGTTTATGCTCTTTGGAGATTGAGGCCGTTAAGGTATCGGGGTATGAAAAGTTTTTGTTAGAGCCTTTGTTAGCTTCCCAGTTATTTTTATTTGCATGTAAAAGATAGACATACTCAAATTCCAGGCCTTTGGCACTATGTGTTGTGGTCAATGTTACTGCATGCTCCTTGAATTGAATGGGATATAATGGAACAGCAATATTTTGATTTCTAATTTTTGATACAAGTTCCACAAACGTATGTAGGGTCATGTCAGCTTGCTTTTTATTTTCTTCCCGCAAAAAGCTAAAGAAACCATTGAGTTGCTCCATCAAAGTAATTTTCTCAGGAGAGCGCATGACATAATCAACCAGGCCTGACTGATAGATCACATTTTCAAATAATTCTTTAAGCGTGAGGGTATTCAGCGAGCTGATCCAACCTTCAATTTTCTGGCCGAAATCCCGAAGTCTTCGCTCGATATCTGCATTATTGTTGAATAAACTCGCCTGTCCTTTATTAGGGGATTCAAATAGCCGGTTACGCCATTTAAATTTATAATTCTTTGCATGAGTTGCGGCTATCCGGGCGAGGTATAGTGGTGGGATATCGAGAAAATCAAAATGTAGTATTTTGATTAGCAAATCTCTGCCACTGAATGCCCGCTGAGATTCTTTATCTATATAGGTCAGCAAATCGAGTATGGTGCTGACGAAAGGAGTTTTCATCAAATCGATTTGTTTACTCAGGCGATAGGGGATGTCGAGCCGTTCGAACCATTCGGAAAGCTCTACACCGTGAGCATTTTTTGTGTATATAACAGCTACTTTGTCTAAATCAAGCCCTTGGTCCATCAACGTTTTTATCTCAAATCCAATGGCAATATTTTCATGTGTGCCAGAAGGATAAACGCGTATTTGGGGTTTGACCTTTGATGCTATACGGTTTGTAAGGGAAGCCTTGAGTTTTTTCTCTTTTACCAGATCGGGCAGATAATTAACTAAACGTTCCTGGTTTTGATTAATCAGAGCGGCAGAACAATCGAGAATGGCTTGTGTTGAGCGATAATTTCCTTCTAATAATACAATTTGAATACTGTCAGAATAATGATCATAAAAATCTTTTATATTGGCCATGTTGGCACCCTGAAAGCGGTATATCGACTGGTCTTCATCGCCCACAACAAATATATTTGGATTAGGCCAGTAATCAAGTAGTTTATACAGTAGTTCGTTTTGAATGCCACTGGTATCCTGGTACTCATCTACCAGCACATACTGAAATCGTTCCTGATAAGATTGAAGCAACCATTCTTCTTTATTAAAAGCTTCGAGTACCCATTGCTGCATGTCCTCAAAATCAAAACGGCCCATTTTAGTAAGCAAGTCCTGGTAAACGCTAAATTCAGCCGCTCCTGCTTTCAGTCGCTCCATTTTCTTTACTTCAGCATCGTATTTGGCTTGCTTGAGCTCTCCCTTTTTGTTTTCTCCGCTGTTGATTTTATAAATGAATTCATCATCTGTTTTGATGGCTTCAAGATATTCCTCTACCGATTTGCTGATCGATTCATAAGTCCAGCCTTCCTTTTTCATGGTATTGAATAAATTATTCAACACAGCCGGGGTAGATGCGAAATCCCGTCCTTTCTGAAACAAGGGATTATCCGGTTTAAAAGTGCTGATGATTTTATCAAGGATCTCTTGTCGTTCCAGTTCAGAAACTACATCGAGATCGCCCATACCAAAAACATCAGGATGCTCTTTGATGACCTGATGGCAGAAAGCATGAAAAGTAAAGATGCCTACATTATGTGCCTGATGATCCATAAAGCTCCTCAATTTCTGCCGCATATTATGCGCACCGGTTTCCGTGAAAGTCAGGCAGAGGATATTATCGGGATTGGCTTGCGTTTTTTGTAAAATATTGCAAATGCGGATGGCCAGGATAGTGGTTTTCCCGGTGCCCGGACCTGCGATGACCAACACCGGTCCTTCAATTTCTTCAACTGCTTTTTTTTGGGCCTCATTTAAGGTTGAGTAAGCGGCAAGAAATGGGTTGTCTAAAACATGCGATTCGTGATTCATTGATGATAGTTTTTCTTTCTCCCAAACTTAATGCCCGTGAGCGCATACTATCTGCGTTATGATGATAGCTTTTTAGCTTGTTGGATAATTGATTACAAAATAGAAATAAAAATTCCATTTATTTTAATATTTTCGGGAAGACTAATAGCTTTATTCACCAAAATTTGTAAACCATGAGAGAACGAAAACTTATCCGTTTGATCAGCCTTGGCATTGGGGGGCTTTTCATCATCATAATTTTTTCAAAAAGTTTATTTGTCACAATCAATTCAGGAGAGGAAGGCATTATTTTCAGGCGTTTCAATGGTGGCCTCGATATTGAAACAATATATGGACAAGGACTGCATGTTATAGCCCCCTGGAATAAACTGTTCGTTTACGATATCAGAGAACAAATTCGGGAGGAAACCATGGATGTACTTTCGTCCAATGGATTGACAATCAGTGTTGATGTTTCGGTAAGATACCGGCCGATGCCTGATAAAATTGGTTATCTCCACAATGAAATTGGCCGTAATTACGGGGAAATTATTGTGAAAGATCTGGTACGTGCCTCTGTGAGAAAAATTATTGGCCGCTATACGCCCGAAGAGTTGTATTCTACTAAAAGGGAAGCTGTGCAGGGTGTAATGGAGATAGAATTGGATTCGCTGCTTCGCCAAAAATATATTTTGCTTAAGGCCGTTTTGATTCGCTCGGTCAAATTACCAGAAACTATTCAAAGTGCTATTCAAAGCAAACTGGAACAGGAGCAAGAGGCATTGAAGTATGATTTCCGCATTCAAAAGGAAACCAAAGAAGCCGAAAGAAAATTAATTGAAGCCGATGGTATCCGAAAATTTCAAGAACTTGTTGCTCAAGGGTTGAGCAAAAATTACCTTCAATGGAAAGGGATTGAAACGACCTTGGAGTTAGCCAAATCACCCAATACTAAAGTGATTGTAATTGGCAATTCTGAAGATGGTCTGCCCCTTATTTTAGGCGGGAATTAATTGCTGTCAGTAAGTATTCCAGTTTTTCTTTTGCCCGTTCAACCGTTTTGATTTGATCCAGAGAAATGAACAAAGATTTAGGTGTTTGTTTCAGCCGGCAGAAGTTGCCGTTTTGTTGAATAAAGTCGAGCAGCACACGGAATTGTTTGGATTCATAGAAAGATGAAAGCTGATTGCCTATAAAATAGCATTGCATTTTCTCCTTTTTTAATACAATCCGTTCGAAGCCAATTTTAACAGCCAGCCATTGCAGGCGGATAGCATCCATCAGCGCAAGGCTTTCGCGGGGCACCGATCCGAAGCGGTCTTCAAGCATAGTTTTAAATTCATGAAGTTCTTCTTCGGTTTTCAATTCGTTCAGGCGGGTGTAGAGGCTTAGCCTTTCATTGATGTTCTGTACATAATAATTGGGAAGCAATATTTCGAAATCTGTGTCAACCTGGCAATCACTGACATAATCTGTTTTTTCCTGCAATTCGGCAGCAAACAATGATTTGAATTCGGTTTCTTTTAACTCAAGAATTGCTTCGTCCAGGATTTTCTGGTACATGTTAAAACCTATTTCAGCAATGAAACCACTTTGTTCACCACCTAACAGATTTCCGGCACCCCGGATGTCAAGATCACGCATGGCAATCTGAAAACCGCTGCCTAATTCGGCATATTGCTCTATGGTGGTCAGGCGAAGTTTTGCTTCCCGTGTTAAAGACTGTACGGGCGGGGCAAATAAATAACAAAATGCTTTTCTGTTCGACCGACCTACGCGGCCACGCATCTGGTGCAAATCACTTAAACCAAATTGATGCGCATTGTGAATCATGATGGTATTGGCATTCGGAATATCCAGCCCCGACTCAATAATATTGGTCGAAATCAGTACATCATATTTCTGCTCAATAAAGCCCAGCATCTGGGCTTCGAGTTCCTTTCCTTCCATCTGTCCATGTGCAATTCCAATGCTGACCTGTGGGCAAAGTCTGCCAACCATATCTGCAATTTCCTTGATGTCGCGCACACGGTTATGGATAAAAAATACCTGACCACCGCGGCTGTATTCATAATTAATAGCATCGCGAATAATCTGGTCATCTAATACATGTAGTTCTGTATGAATGGGCTGTCTGTTTGGCGGTGCAGTTTGGATAATAGATAAATCGCGGGCACCCATCATGCTGAATTGCAATGTCCTGGGAATAGGCGTTGCTGTAAGCGTTAGTGTATCGACATTTACTTTCAAGGTTTTGAGCCGCTCTTTGGATGTTACCCCAAATTTTTGCTCTTCATCGATAATCAAAAGTCCCAGATCTTTGAATTTTATTTTTTTACTTAGTAAAGCGTGGGTTCCGATGATGATATCAAGCTGACCTTCGGCTAGTTTATTTAGGGTCATTTTCTTTTGTGCACTACTTTTAAATCGATTCAGATAATCTACTGTAGCAGGCAGGTTTTGCAATCTTTCGCTGAAGGTTTTGAAATGCTGCATTGCAAGAATGGTCGTAGGCACCAGAATGGCGACTTGCTTTGAATCGGCTACGGCTTTGAAGGCTGCCCTGACTGCAATTTCTGTTTTCCCGAAACCCACATCACCACAGATCAGCCGATCCATCGGACTTTCTGATTCCATATCTTTTTTAGTATCGATCGTGGCCTTCAACTGATCGGGCGTATCTTCATAAATAAAGGAAGCTTCCAGTTCATCCTGCATATAGCTGTCCGGCTGAAAAGCATAGCCTTTCATGGCTTTCCGTTCAGCATATAACTTTATAAGATCCTTGGCTATATCTTTTACCTTTTTTCTTGTCTTCCGCTTAAGCGCTTCCCAGGCCCCTGTTCCTAATTTATTGACCGAAGGCACTTTGCCGTCTTTGCCGGTGTATTTCGAAATTTTATGCAATGAATTTATCCCGACATAAAGCAAATCGTTGTCCTTATATTTTATTCTCACCGCTTCCTGAATCACGCCATTGATATCCAATTTTTCGAGGCCCGAATAAACCCCGATGCCATGATCGATATGGGTCACATAATCTCCAGGTTGCAATTCGCGGAGGGTTTTCATCGACAAGACCATATTCTTGCTAAAGGATTCGCGCAGCTTGTATTTATGAAAGCGATTAAAAATCTGGTGATCGGTGAAGCAGGCAATCTTTACACCACCATCGCTGAAGCCTTCGTGTATCACCGATGAAATAGGATAAAATTGGGGTGAAACACCAATGTCTTCAAAAATATGATAGTATCGTTCTAATTGTTTCGGGTTGGCGGCAAACAAATAATTCGAGATACCTGCTCTGGTATTTTGGCTTAAAGCATCCGCAAACAGCCGATAGTTTTTATTGAATACCTGCTGTGGCTGACAGTCATATTGTATTTCCAGACCGGGAGGCAGCAGAAATCGCTGACCAAACTCAATGATGCCTTTTGATAGGAGTGCAGAAAAACAAGTCTCGGCATTGAGGATAGCCGGGTAGTTTTTCCTGTCAACAAAAGGATGCAGCTCGTCTTCGTCTGCCGAATCCCCTTTTATCTGCATCACGGTCAATTGTTCTTCCAGTCCCTGCATTCTTTCATTAACCAGAGAGGCATCTTTAATCCACACCTGACTACTGGGCGGGAGGTAGGATAACAAACTTACTTTATTGGCTGATTCGAAATGAGTCTGAATATTCGGCACAATGCTGATATGAGCTATTTTCTTTTCAGATTGCTGAGTCATTGGATTGAAGGTCCTGATTGACTCCACTTCATCATCGAATAATTCAATCCGGTAAGGCAGGTTATTTCCATAAGAGAAAATATCAATGATGCCACCCCGAATAGAAAAGTTACCGGGTTCGTAAACGAAATCAGTTCTATCGAAACCATATTCAACGAGGAATTCAATCATAAAATCCATATCGAGTTTCTCGCCAATGCTAATTTTAATAGTGTTTTTGCGAAGTGTTTTTTTCTCAACAACTTTTTCAAATATGGCCTCCGGATACGTCACCATTAATGCCGAGCGGGTATCACCGGCTGTAAACCGTGCCAAAGATTCGGCCCGCAGGAGAATATTGTTTTTATTGACTTCTAGGAATGAGCCGGGGCGCTTAAATGAATCGGGGAAAAACAAGATATCTTTTTTGGGCAAAAGGCTTTTCAAATCATTTTGAAAATAGGCGGCCTCATCCTGATCAGGCAGGATGAATAAATGATTTCTGGCTTTTTGCTGGGTTTGAGCGCAGGTAACGAAGGCCGCTAATGAGCCCACCAATCCCCTCAGATGTACCACCGGATGAATAGTGCCGCTTAGGTATTCTGCTACTTGTTTTGTGCGAGGATCGCTACTATAAAATGCCAGCAATCGCTTTAATTCCATCTGAGCCTGCAAAGATATGAGAATTATCGTGTCATGCTCTGACAATAGCGTTTGAATAATGAAGCCTTCAAGATTTCGTCTTCAAAACGAACATCCACAGCAATTTGCTCATCTTCGGTATTTAAATAGGATAAACTCAGCGTTGTGTTTTGGGTCTTCTGTTTTCCTCATGGTGCTACTTAGCTTTTTTAAAGCATCGGCTTTATCATACTTTCTATAAACGCGATCGCCTCCTCACTCAGTCTATTTTTTTTGTAAAGCTGTTGATCTACTTTCCTTTGATATTGTTGATTCTTGAATCAATATATTCCCATTCATCTTCTGTAATTTTCCATAGTTCACACAATTGTTTGTCAGTGTAAATTCCTTCATATTT